>NZ_BTPM01000002.1:0-1200000 GCF_036245475.1 Vibrio sp. 10N
ATGAAAGTATCCTCAATATTTTTAGGCAGTTGTGTTCTGCTCGCGGGCTGTCAAAGTGCCGAAGTGATAGAACAGGTCGCGATTCACAACACGCCAGTTGCACGTAATCAAACCGGCCTCAATGCTCTTGTGGCCAAAGTGCCAAGTGAGCACAAGTTTGTCATCAATCGCAATACTCAACAGTTCGATATCGATGGTGTCACCAGCCCTGTGACGGCTGTGACGTTACCTAATACAGCCGGTGCTTTGGACATTACTGTGACCAGTATCATCGGAAAAACCGCGTTTGCACCATTTGTGGCCATCATTCGAGAAGATGGGACGGTTGTCGATAGCTATCAATTTGAACAGTTTGAATATCAAAAGCCGCGTTTCCATTTGGGAAATCGTTTGACGCTCAACTTTGTGTTTTTCCCTATGGCGATGGACAGTGAGTTGACGTTAGTGGTGTACACCAAGCCTGAAATGATTGGCGACAGTGTCTCTGTGATTCATCCAGCAAGGTTGGATGCGGAGGCCAGAGGCAATTACCTTCCTGAGGTGAAAGATATTGAGATCCCTTTTGCGCTGCAGGGCGAGGTAGAGATTGAGATAGATAGTGCTCATCATCAACTGAATGTTGAACCTGAAGATAAAAAAGCGCGCTCAGTGACAGAACAAAGTGCTGCGTTTTACCGACAGGCAATTCAAGATGCCGTGAAACAGAACGAGCTGCAAAAAGCGGTAAGCCTTCTTGAAGAGGCGGAATCTTTGGGTATTCCTGACGCTAGAGAAGTCTTTAATCAGTCAATCAATGACAATGCGACCGAAAACTAGCAAAAAGTTGTAAAACCGTGTGGCGGATCGTCAAACAGATTTAATTTATTGGCTTAGCTGCCGTTACTATAGAGAGTAACCGTTACCATAAAAGCCAATCAAATTATGTCGACACTCACTATTGCTATCGGTGCCACTAGCCTATCTTTGCTGTTGGTATTCGTCTGGATGTTCTCCCTTTCACTGCGCAAAAGGCGGATGGAGGAAGAGCGTCTTGCGCGAGAAGCTGCGTATCGACGAGCAATGGAAAAAGCCCGCTTGCAAGAGAGGCAAGACCGAGTCTTTAAAGCGGAGACGGGTCACGTGCCAACTATCCTCTATCTCGCTAAAGAGGCCGAGAGAAACAAGCCTAATGAAGCGCTGTATTGGTATCACAAAGGCGCTGAACTGGACAACATTACCTCCATGTACGGTATTGTCCGTTTGAGTGATAAAAAGCGGGAAGATCTGGTTTTACGTGAACAAGCGAATTATTGGCGCTTGTGCATTGCTGGAGCGGAAGGCGATGTTCATGCCAAATTTGAAGCGGCCAAAGCACAGATCTTTGGGCATGGCGTGGAGCGCAATATCCCCAGAGGCGTTGCCAAAGTTCAAGAGGTCGCGGAAGAGGGAAACCTAGAAGCTATTTTGTTTATGGGCGATTGGAGTATCTCTCCTGATAATCCTGTGCCATCACCCAAGCAATCGACTCAATGGTTTGAGAAAGCGGCCGACAAGCAAAGTGAAGAGGGTATGACGAAGCTTGGACTTAACTACCTTAATGGTGTTGGGGTTGAGCAAGATATACAGCGCGCGTGTTACTGGCTGGAGCGCGCAGCCGAAAAAGGCAACGTCGAAGCTATGTATTATGCGGGCGAAGCGTGGCGTGACGTAAAACCTAACGGCGCGTCAATAGCATACATCTGGCTGTTTATGTCTGCGTACATGGGGCATGAGCCAGCTAAGTCGGCTCGTGATGCGGTGGGCAGTACTTTGGGGGTTGATTCTGTCGTTGGGCTGCAATCACTCGCCAAACCTGTTCTTAAAAAACTGCAATTTGGACCCGTGGTTAAGCATTCATTGATTCGTGCGCTTAACAAGCTCTACAAACGAGACTTACCTCTTTTTGGCTTAGCGTTAGACAGTGAGCCATCAACCACAGCGGACTCTGAGGATGTTTCTTCATCGACGACCGAACAGAGTGAGACCGAGAGCGATACGGCAGCAACAAGCGAACAAGCGTCATCAGAGGATAATGCCCGCTCGTATAGTTACGCTAGTTATGAAACCCACTATTCACAATAGCGAACTTAACTAATCAAATATGGCCTTGCATACTGTCATTAATCGTTACAAATAATCATATGTGAACTTCTGTTCCATTATTGTTATCTTTATCTTTCATTGATGTGGACTTCGATGGTTTTTTGGTCGATATCAGTGTGACCTACATCACTCAATGTTTGCCTTTGACACTTTCATGACAAAAACAATGTTCAAAAAAATATTCTGAGCTCAGTTTCAGTGTGAGCGACGAGGATGCTTGGCAGTGGCCTGGTCGTTTGCACATAAAATCCGTGCCATTTATGGCATTCCTGTTCTATACGGAGCTTTTAATGAAAACTTTTAAAATGACATTGGCAGCAGCGCTAGTTGCTGCAGTTGCACTTCCAGCAAGCGCAAACTACGTTGACGTTCGTGGTGCTTACAACACAGAAGCAAAAACTTATGAAAGCCGTGTTCGCGCGGGCATGGACTTTGCTGAAGACTGGCAAATCCACCTAGAAGGTACTCAAGGTCATAACAAGAACGCATTCAGCCAAACTGACCACAAAGTAGCGGCGTTCGAAACTGAGCTAAACTACAACTACGCAATCAACGACAACGTAACCCTAACTCCAGGTTTCGTTTACTGGAACGGTACTAACCATTCTGAATACCGTCCTTACCTAAAAGCGACTTACGCTACAGGTAACTTCTACACGGCTGCACGTTACCGTTTCCAAGCGGCAACTGACGGTGTTGAGAACACAAACCAAGTTGACGCATGGGTTGGTTACAACGTTTCTGATTTCAACCTAGAATATAACCCAGCTTACATCGCGCAAAACAACGGCGGTAAGATCAACAGCGATCTTTCTCGTGCAGACAGCAAGTGGGAACACACGTTCCAAGTGAAATACACAGGCTTCGACACGTGGGCACCTTACCTAGATTACCAAATCCTAGATAAGACTTACGTAAACCAAAACTTCGAAGTGAAGACTGAAAACCGTGTTCGTCTAGGTGTAACGTTCAACTTCTAATCTGCTTTGTGTGGATTTAAGTCAAAACGATTCTAATAAAAATGCCGCTCATGTTGAGCGGCATTTTTTATTTTCTAACCCTAAACCACCTTCTAGGAAGGTGGTGATCGTCCATTAGGGCTTTGCCCGAAGGACGCTCATGTTCAAGATATCCAAGTTTGTAACCAGCAAATCAAGGAGAAAAAGAACATGAGCAGATATGAATCCGCTTCCCACGTATATTACAGGTGTCAGTACCACATAGTTTGGACACCGAAGTACCGACTCAAAATACTTAAGGGTAACTTGGGCAAAGAGCTGTACCGAAGTATCTACATCTACAGCAACATGAAGAACTGTAAGGTTGTAGAGTTGAACGTTCAAGTAGATCACGTCCATCTAGTCGTGAGAATGCCGCCAAGTTTGAGCATTTCAAAGTATATGGGATTTGTTAAAGGACGGACAGCGATAAGGTTGTTCGACAAATTTCCGTACCTAAGAAAGCAGAAGTTATGGGGCAATAAGTTCTGGCAGCGTGGCTACTTTGTTGATTCGGTAGGAATGAACGAGGAAATAATCCGAAGATATGTCAGGCATCAAGATCGTGTGGGAAAGGAAGAGGAAGAGCGTCAGATGCATCTAGGGTTGAGTAACTAAAAGTTAGCCCCCTTCTAGGGGGCCATTCAAAGCCACCTGCTCTGCAGGTGGATTTTTTACTTTGATGCCTTAAGCTGCGACTCGATAAAACGCCTCAACCAACTGAGTGCAGAATTGCGTGCCATTTTGGTGGGCCACACCATGTAAGTATCAAAGGTTTTGGTTTCAAATGGGAAGGGTAGGGATTGAAGGTGAAACATGTCGCCGTATTGACGAAATAGCGTTTCTGGCACAACAGCGATTGCGTGAGACTGCGATACAGAAGGCAACATACCCAGTAACGATGAATGTTGGCTGAACACTCGTCTTGGGGGAAGCACGTCGCTGACTAACCATTCGACAAATGTGAGGTTGTCGCGGCGAATGTTCAGAAGGACGTGGCTTTCGTCCATGTACCTCTGTTTGGTCATCTTACCGTCTTGTAATCTGGGGTGATTCTCGCTGCTAATACAAATCAATCCGTCACTGTGCAGCAGTTTAGATTGGAAAACACGGCTATCGGACGGGGCCACGTCAACCACTAAGTCGACTTTTTCCATACGTAAGTCTTCGTATATTCGAGCATCGTTTGGAGGCAATTCCTTGAGTACGAGTGTGATGTTGGGATAGTCATCAAGCACATTTATGTGCTTGTGTAACCGTAGCAGAGCGGCTTCATGACAATAGATAACGAAACGTCGTCGGCTCGACTTGGGATCAAAATTCGCTAACCCCTCGATGACTTTATCGATGCCGAGAATGTGCTCCTGAACATGTTCGTAAAGCTCCACGGCAAAGCGAGTAGGTTTGATGCCCCGTCCTGTACGGGTAAACAATTCATTCCCTACGGCCTCTTTGAGTCGGGCAAGCGCATTACTCACCGATGATTGAGTTAAATCCAACTGCTCGGCAGATTTCGTGACGGACTGAGTTTCGTAAGTGGATACGAAGACGCGCAATAAGTTGAGGTCAAACTTCTTTCCGTTAGCTTTTCCACCTTGATTGCCTATTGTCATGTCGTTTCCTTGTATCCAATGTGTTGTGGGGAATTAGTCCAAGTTCTTCTTAAATCTTAGTGCAGCGATAACAATACCGATAAGTGTAAACCCTGCTAACCAAAGTGTATCTCGCCATACGTCTATTAAATCAGCGCCCCGTAAAATGATCCCCCGAATCATACGCATAAAGTGGGTCGCAGGTAGTGCTTCGGCAATCCACTGAGCAGCGACAGGCATGGCTTCGTAAGGAAACATAAAGCCAGATAACAGGATCGAAGGAAGCAAGATAAACACCGTCATTTGCATCGCTTGCAACTGGGTGTGGGCGATGGTCGAGATAACAAGTCCTAGGGTTAAACTGGCGGCGATAAACAAAAGGCTGCCAAGGAGTATTTGGCTGATTTGTCCGTTTATGGGCACACTGAAAATGAGATACCCCAAGCCCAAAATAATGAAAATTTGGATTAGGCCAATGAAGATGTAAGGTACGATCTTGCCAATCATGAGCTCAAGTGAATGGATGGGGGTCGTGATCAGCAACTCGAGGTTGCCTCGCTCGCGTTCGCGGACAATCGCCGCACTGGTGAACAAAATCATGGTCATGGTCAATATCACGCCAAGCAGTCCGGGTACGATGTTAACCGCAGAGCGTTGGCTTGGGTTATACAGTAATGTCGCCTCAAAGGTTTTGGGACGATTGGGGTGATAACCAGCAATTTCGAACTCGGCAATGGGCATGGTTTGCAGGGAAAGTAACGCCGCGCTTACCATGGTGTCTGAGCCGTCGACAAGCCACTGTCCGAGTATCTCTTGATGAGTGATACGTTGGGTAAGGTTTGTCGGTAATATCAATGCAGCGCGAACGACCCCTTCCCGAATCGCGGTTTCGGCCTCTTTAACGGTTGCATATTGGGCTTTAACATTGACTACCTGAGTGACTTTTACTGCTTCGACGATGATTCGACCTGGGGCGGACTCGCTCTTATCGACGATGGCAACGGGAATATTACGCACGTCGGTATTCATGGCGAAGCCGAACAGCACCAGCTGGATCAGTGGGATCATGATCACCATGCCAAAGGTAATGCGGTCTCTTGAAAGCTGGCGGATCTCTTTAATCATGATGGCGCTCATGCGCGTCAAACTTTTCATTGTCGGCCTTCTCCTGTTACAGAGACAAACACATCTTCAAGGCTAGGGCGAGCCGGTGTTAACTCGGCGTTTGATAGTTCGGGGAATGAGGTGGTGATCCACTTAATAGGGTCACGGACCTGTTGGTAAATGAGTACTCTCAGTCGAATTCCAAGTTGGGCTGCGGATCGGACTTCGGGACAATGAATCAGGCGCTCTTTGAGTGCTCTAAGGTTGGGTGCTTTCACTTCAATGATGTTAACGCCCATGTTGTTCATGAGCGTTTCTGGTTCACCATCGGCGCGCATTTCTCCAGACTCCATGATTGCGAGGCGATGGCATCGCTCAGCCTCATCCATATAATGGGTGGTGACCAATATCGTTGTGCCTTGATCGCTTAGATCAAAGAGTTGTTCCCAAAATTCACGGCGATTCTCAGGATCAACGGCGGATGTGGGCTCATCGAGAAAGAGTAATTCGGGTCTGTGCATCGTCGCAGAGGCTAATGAGAGGCGCTGCTTTTGCCCACCGCTCATGCCACCGACGCGTTGTTTTTGAAGGCTACTCAGGCCATAAATATCCATCTGCTCCGCGATGCGTTGTTTTAGCAGTGTTCTATCCAAGCCAAAAATCTGGCCGATAAACTGAAGGTTTTCTAGAACGGTTAAGTCATCGTAGAGCGAGAACTTTTGCGTCATATAGCCAATTTTTAGTCTGAGTGCTTCCGATTGCTCAGGGATCGCTAGCCCCAAGACATTAACCTCGCCCTCGGTTGGTTTCAGTAGGCCCGTTAGCATTCGTATTGTGGTGGATTTGCCACATCCGTTTGGGCCTAAAAATCCGTAGATACTACTTTTAGGCACCGATAAGTTGATGCCGTTGATAGCGGTGAAATCGCCAAATTTTTTCACCAGATTGGTCGCAGCGACTGCAATGTCCGTCATTTATTTAAGTCCTTGCAGGTCAACTTGAGCAGGGACGCCACTAGGCAGATTCTCAGCACTTTCTGGGAGGTCTATTTCAGCCAGATACATCAATCGAGAGCGTTCATCTTCTGTCAGAGCATAGTAAGGCGTAAATGAGGGATCCGTCGCCACCCAGCGCACAGTGCCGGATAGTACCTCTTCAAGACCGTCAACATGGACATTGACTTGCAACCCAGGGACGAAGTTTACCCTCACAGAAGAAGGCACATACACGCGGGCATAAGGGATCCGATCGGCGAGAACAACCGCCACAAAAGCGCCAACGGAGACGCGCTCGCCTAAGTTGTAAGGAAGGCTATCTAACACGCCATCTCGAGTTGCGACGATAGTGAGTTCGTCAAGTTGCTGAGTTTGCAGAGCAACGTCGGCCGTTGCGGCGGCAAGTGCTGCCTCAGCTTGGGTAATGTCTTCTGGCCGTGAGCCTGCAGTGAGTTTAGAGAACTCTTCGTTGGCTGAGTTGAGCTCTGCCCGCGCGGTGTCACGACTTGCTATGGCTTGGTCTTTTTGTGATTGGCTGGCGAGTTTTTTTCTTACTAACTCTGAAGCTCGAGAATAGTTTTTCTGAGCCTCGGTGAGTTTTGCTTGTGCCATATCGACGCGTGCTTTGGCAGCTGCTATATCTTCGGGCCTTTCACCGTTAGTTAAGCGGAGTAAGTAAGCACTGGCTTTCGCTTCTTCGGCAATTGCGTGAGCGAGTATGGCTTCTTGGCGTTTGGTATCCAGGCGAACAAGCACATCCCCCGTTTTGACACGCGTGCCTTCTCGTACTGGTAGCTCACGGATGATTTCACTTGCTGTGGATGAAAAAGAGATTCGGTCTCTTTCTAAAGTCCCTAATGCTTTGCCGTTATCTTCGTTTTGGCAGCCAAGCAGTGCGAGTGCGAGAGGAATAATGACTAGCAGTGAACGTCTCATACACAACCCTTCTAACGGATATCTACTATCAATATTAGAAGGGCGGCAGCGATTTTCTAGCTGAATTTCATCAAGTTATGAAGTCAAGTAGCTTTTGGGCAATTCGATGACTGGAAAGGTTTCTTTCGATTAATTTCGTATCTAACTTGCCTGCGGTGACCACTTGTTTCCACTCGTCGAACATGCCATGAAATCCTTTGCTTGCCAGCATAGGGGTCCAATCTTTAAGTTGCAGTTGGTCGACATTGTTACCCTGGTAGCGCTCTCCACTCACAAAGGAGTCGAATCGATAAGCTCGGTCGTCATGGCAACTGCTAATGACTTCTTGGGTGATGCCAAACTGTCGATTCATAGAGGCCTCGAAGATGGCACCATGATGCTGCCACTTGATGTCGATACGCGCCAGTTTGCCAGCTTCCATCTGATGATGAACATCTATGTCCTCAAACTGAATGTCGCCATGGATATTGATGCTATCCAGTGGATGAATGAAGTCATCAAACAGGAAGGTTTTGACGTCACCGGGCTGGGCGTAACGATGTTTTTCCCAACGTAATGAGCGCAGCGAAGCGGTATCAGACAAGCTGTGCTGTTGAATCAACGGCAAATGGCGTCGGTTGAAACCCACATAGAGCGGAACTTGTTTCTGCTCTGCTAAGTGATACAGCGCTTCGCACTCTTGGTAGCTGTCCGCCAAGGGTTTATCAACAAAGGTAGCAACGCCATGTTCAAGGAAAAAACGAGCAATCTCAGGGTGGATAGAGGTCGCGGCATGGATCATGACGGCATCCGGCTGAAAATTGAGTACCGCCTGATAATGGGTCGTAGTCTCCGTCACGCGATATTGACGGGCTAAAGCATTAAGGGTGCCGGGATCTCGGGTGCAGAATATCGGTTGGATATCCGACTGAGAGGTGGTGAATGGCAGATAGGCTTTTTGGGCGATATCACCTAACCCAATGTGTGCAATTTTCAATATAAGCCTCGGAATTGATTGTATTTTCGATAATGTACGCAGCCATTATGAACATAAGTACAGCGATTGTGAACTTAACTACGACACAGGTAGAAGATTTTGTTGCGGATGTTTTTAACTGGTTGTTAAACGTAATATAGTTTTTTCTAAAATGTCTGAAACCACATCACGTATTGACACTCTTTTGCTGCTTCTGACTAGTACCTGATATAGGGATTTCGTAAATTACTTGGGTATGACACAAAGGAACACTGCAAAGTGGTTTGGCGTACTGCCGCTGACACCGCGTTATGGAACACTGCACTATCATGAAAGATCAACTTACTATCTCTATTTCAACGATTAATGGCTCTTCTCATTGGCAGTTGAGTAAATCGATGCGTCGCAGCCTAAAGAGCTTGGCGGGGATCGGGCTGGTGTCAGTGCTAGGAGCAGTGCTTCTTATTCAGCATTTGTATCAGGTGGTGGATTACGCGGAGCTAAAGCAGGCGGAGCTTGCCAATGAGTCACAAACGCTTGGTGATGAGCTGGCCAATTTGCAAGATCTTAAACAGACATTGCAGCAAGACTTATCCGAGCGCGAAGAGCGAATCAGTTTAGTCTCGGAGCGTCTAGCCGATTTGGAAAAAGTGTTGGGCGTAGCCGACTCGCCAGAGAATATCGACTTAGATTCAAGACTTGATGTGGCGGCTATCCACTCTAGTGTGCGTATGACGATGCTCAACCAGATCCCAAGTGGTTCACCGGTGGGTAAAGAGCGCATTTCGTCGCAGTTTGGTAAGCGAAAGCACCCGGTGACAGGCAAGCTAAAAATGCACCGAGGTATGGACTTTGCGGTTAATACCGGTACGAAAATTTATGCGCCAGCGGATGGTGTAGTTGAAGTGACAAGACGCAGTAAAAAAGGGTCGGGTAACTTTCTTAGACTGCAACATTCGTTCGGTTTTTCCAGTTCATACTCTCACCTAAAGGGCTTTAAAGTCCGTCCGGGACAGTTCGTCCGTAAGGGAGAGTTGATCGCCATTTCTGGTAATAGTGGTCTGTCATCAGGCCCCCATTTACATTATGAAGTTCGCTTTGTTGGGCGGGCACTTGACCCTAAACCGTTTGTGGAGTGGGGTGTAAACGATTTCGAAGATATCTTTAAAAAGGAGCGAGCAATACGATGGGAATCTTTAGTAAAAACAGTGGAACAAAGAGTCGCTCAGCAGCTTCAACTCTCATCGCCAAAGGCTGTGTTATTAGCGGAAAACTCAAACTAGAAAATGACATTCAAGTTGATGGTGTTGTTGATGGTCAACTGCACATCGAAGGTGTGATGGTGGTCGCTGAGTCTGGCCGCGTTAAGGGCGAGGTATATGCGAAACAACTGATCGTTAATGGCATACTGGAAGGTGATTGCCATGCAGAGCAGATCCAAATCCTGTCTAATGGTCGCGTGAAGGGCAAAGTGTGGAGCAATAATCTGAGCATTGAGCCTGGTGGTAAGTTCTTTGGTGAAACCGCTGAGTTGCAGGAGAAGGAAGTGGTGTCTCTACCAAGCCAATCTAAAAAAGAGAACAGCGCCCCTGCGATCAACGTAGCGCCGAAAGCGGTCCCTGCTGGTGACGCAGCAAAAGCGAAAACAGTGGCAAAACAGCCAGCTAAAGCGGTGAAAACTGCGTAAATTACCGATATTCGTGTCGCGCCTTAATGTTCTATTAGGGCGCCCTTCTCTTCTACCTTGTCCCCGTATCTGCTTTGACTAATACGCTATACTCAAGTGAGATAAGATGTCAGAGCTGACTGACTTTTGTGACGCTGTTATTTGTGATGCGTAAAGCCATGAGTCAGCCTAAAGTGCCGTATTGTGATCCAAGTAACCACGTTAATTTGACCGAAATCAAGCGAGCCTAGGTATACCTACTAAGCACTATTTCAAATGACACATTTCCCATTACTTTTATGGGAGAGCCTTATGCCGTTAATCCACTATTAGTAAGGCGGAGCATATGTCACGAGAGAAAACTTCACAGAGTCGACGCCGATTTCTTCGCGATGCGGCGCGCACGGCAATGGGAGTCGGGGCGGCAGCAACCGTCTTAGGACTCCAATCCAAACAAGGGCAGGCCAAAACCAGTGGCGGGGTGCCTATACGCCCCCCTGGCGCGTTGGAAGGCAATCACTTTGAGCAAGCTTGCTTGCGCTGCGGGTTATGTGTTCAAGCATGCCCATACGATACGCTAAAACTTGCCACGCTGCTCTCTCCTGTTGCATCGGGTACGCCCTATTTTACCGCCCGTGATATTCCATGTGAGATGTGTGAAGACATTCCTTGTGTGGTTGCCTGTCCAAGCGGGGCCCTGGACCACGCGCTGACCAACATTGATGACTCACGGATGGGTTTAGCGGTGCTGATTGACCATGAAGAGTGTCTCAATTGGCAGGGGCTT
Organism: Vibrio sp. 10N; assembly: GCF_036245475.1. NCBI lineage: Bacteria > Pseudomonadati > Pseudomonadota > Gammaproteobacteria > Vibrionales > Vibrionaceae > Vibrio > Vibrio sp. 10N. The sequence continues at coordinate 11,155 of NZ_BTPM01000002.1, forward strand.
CGCTGTGATGTTTGCTATCGGGTTTGTCCACTGATCGATAAGGCCATTACTCTGGAGCCGATTCGTAATCAACGTACTGGTTATCACGCGATGTTCATTCCTACGGTACATTCAGACGCGTGTACGGGATGTGGCAAATGTGAGCAAGCTTGTGTCACTGAAGTGCCAGTGATCAAGGTGGTACCGATTGAACTCGCGAAGGGGTATATGGGCGACCATTATCAGCTTGGTTGGGAGGAAAAGGTGGAGCTTCGAGACGGTACCTTTCCAGAAACCCCAGACATTGCCCCGACCGAGCACATCCGCATCAATGATGGGAGAAAATAATGGCTAAGAATCTCGCTAAAGATGCTGGCAATGACGCCATTCGTGAACTTGGCTGGTGGAGGGCGCATCGGTTTTTAATTGTGCGTCGATTGTGCCAGATCGCGATTATCGGTCTATTTATGATGGGACCAACATGGGGAATTTTGCAGGGCAATTTGTCGTCAAGCATGCTGTTAGGCACAATCCCACTTAGTGATCCTTTACTGGTATTACAAACCTTGGCAACCGGGCATTGGCCAGAGATGAATGCATTAATTGGCGTGATGCTCGTTGTGCTTTTTTACGCCTTACTCGCCCCCAGAGCGTTTTGTGCTTGGGTCTGTCCACTCAACATTGTGACTGACATGGCGGCCTGGCTGCGTCGTAAACTCAATCTGAAAACCAGCTATAAATGGTCACCGACGATACGTTACTGGTTGATACCTGTGATTTTAGTCGGTAGTGCAGTCTCGGGCTCATTACTTTGGGCTTGGGTGGATCCGGTCGCGACACTGCATCGCGGTTTGGTGTTTGGTATGGGCGCAGGATGGATCCTCATCGCTTTGGTATTTCTACTCGATCTGGTACTTGTCGAGCATGGTTGGTGTGGCCATCTATGTCCGCTTGGAGCGACCTATGGGGTGATTGGACGTAAAAGCCCGATCCGCGTAAAAGCGACCCGCCGTGAGGCTTGTACTAAGTGCATGGATTGTTATCACGTCTGCCCTGAACCGGATGTATTGAGACAACCGCTAAAGGCGGGAGACAAACGGGTGATGAGTCAAGATTGCATTAGTTGTGGGCGCTGCATTGATGTTTGCGTACCTAAAGTGCTTGAGTTCAAAGTTCGGCCTGACGCTGATTGAAAATAGCAATGCCAGCCTTTCAAGGCTGGCATTTTCTATGAGGTATTTTTCAGTTAACTCGTTTTCGGTGTGAACTAGTAACGAGCTTCAAGCGTTACGCCGCTAAAGCTGGTGTAGCCGTTAAGCATAATATGATAGCGACCACTTTTCGTACTGCTCACGGTACAGGTCTCTTGGTTACCGTAGCGATATGGACGACACTCCCAGTTGTTGAGTGTTGGAGCTGAGCCATAACGCAAGTACAGATCGGCATCACCAGACCCACCAGAAATGGTGACGCTTAAACGCTGACCCGCTGTGACATCAATGTAATACTGCTTTTGCTCGCCGCGTCCACCGGAAATGTTACTTACCGGCGTGGCGTTCTTTAGCTCACCATCTGGGGTTTGACCGCCACAATCATTACCACAGCCGCTGTCTGTTAAACTGTAAACGAGTTTGTTCACCGTACCTTTGGTGTCGCGGACTTTATTGACGCTAGCACGTTCACTGATTTTCGCAGACACCTGTGCAGGAGTGAGCGTTCGGTTTTCTTGTAGGTACAACGCAGCGACACCAGCGACATGTGGTGTGGCCATGGAAGTGCCACTAATGGTTTTATAACTGCCGTCATACCACGCGGATTTAATGCTCGAACCTGGCGCAAATACATCGACACAGCTGCCCCAATTCGAGAAGCTTGAGCGAGCGTCACTGCTGGTGGTTGAGCCAACGGTTACGCCGCTGGGTTCACGAGCAGGAGAGGAGTTACAGGCATTGGCATTATCGTTCCCCGCCGCTAGCATAAAGCTGACGCCAGATTGAACTGCGTTAGCAACTGCGCGATCAAGTGCGGTGGACACTCCTCCTCCTAAACTCATGTTGGCAACCGATGGCCCTGATGCGTTTGCTGCTACCCAATCAACACCACTGATAACGCCTGATGTTGTGCCTGAACCGGTACAACTTAGTACACGTACCCCAACGATATTGACGTTTTTCGCCACACCATATTGCGCACCCCCTATGGTTCCTGCGACGTGGGTACCATGGCCATTACAGTCTGTTGCGTCACTATCATTGTCGACAAAATCGTAACCAGAACGTGAACGACCGCCAAACTCTGGGTGAGTATTGGTCACCCCAGTATCGATAACATATGCCGTTACGCCAGTGCCATCATAGTTGTAGCTGTAGTTGCTGTTTAGCGGGAGATCGCGTTGATCGATTCGATCGAGACCCCAGATAGCATTGGATTGACTGGCGTTGCTGGAAACGACGGGATCCAATGTAATGACTTGATCTTGCTCAATAAACTCTACTTGCTGATCACTGCGTAGTTCGTTTAATTGCTCACTTGTTAGGGTGGCAACAAAGCCGCTCAACGAGCGATCAAACACTTTCTCAATTTCAAACGAATGTTGAGTAGCAAGGCCTGACACAGTCTGTTCGGTGAACTGCTGCAATGCCATAGGATCATTGCTAAGTGTCATTGGCTGCTTTAATACAACAATATACTGGTTGCTAAGCGCTGTGTCTGAAGAGGCAGTGACCAGAGGTGCTAAAACTTGGTCTTGTTCGGCAAGTGCGTAGTTTGAGGTTATCGCAAAAGCTGAGGCGATAGAGAAAGTTAAAAATGTCTTCAACATATTGTGTTCCATTCAAAAGTTATCGAATTACTGAATTAGGTCAGCATTATTCTTGCTGACAGGGCGAGTGCATCGAATGAAGCTGTGCATCTCGCGTACGAAATTCAAGCTAGTCAAAACTGTTGAGGAACGCGCAGATAAAATATGCAACAAGGCACATTTCAGTCATTTTATGTTTATGACTGAGATAGCCATCAAAAAAAGTAGCTTTTATTCGTGGTGATGGAATTTATGTGCTACTGGGTTTTTATTGACTAAGTTGTTGTTTAAAAACAATATTTATTGATATTTTAAACTGCTATTCTTGCGGTTTTATTGAATGAATAGGCAGTAGGCGGGTCTGTGATAATCACAGACCCGTACATGGCAACACACTTTAATAGATAAGGTGAAGAGAACATTTTTCATCACCTGACACGACCACTAACCATTGTCCATCTTGCCAGTGAATTACCTCCTCTCTATAGAGGTGAGTATACTTAGAGAGAAGATTCTCGCAGCGGATCGTATTGGACTCGCTCTGTTTTACTTCGATGGAAAAGTCGTCAATATCCATCGGTAGATTAATTTGTGTTGGTGCGTCGAGTAACAAGGTTTGCTGTGATAAATCGTTATTCGTTACCTTAAGCTGTGCCATGCTGTGTTGAGGCAAGGTTGTATCAACAATAAACAGCGGAACACTATCGTCAACGGGGGTGATCTCGGGCTTAGTCATAGCGTAGAGTGAATACTGACCAGTAGTGACATCGCCGATGGCAAATACCCAGTAAAAAGCATCATTAGCGATGTTTATTTGGGTGCTTGTGCGTTTAACTTGCAGATTTCTATCTAATAAGTCGATGGCAAGTGGGTAGTGCAAGTCCGTCGGTTCGTTAAAATGAACGGTGGTCAGCTGGCTTGAATGACTCAGAGCATGATTTTTCAGCAAGTGGTATTCATGCTGAGAGTGAGTCTGAGCAATAACATCATGAATTGCGAATCCGGAGTGATTCTGAATGAGATCGAAGGTACGAATTTTCATGGATGAGGTTGTCATGATCTCAGGGTCATTAATTTGAGGTGTCGAACTGCCGCAGCCATAAAGCGAAACCATAGCCAAGATAAATAATGAGTGTGGAATACAGTTTAATAATTTCATAGTAAACTCTCGATTAATTGTGGTAGCTATGACGGCTAGATATTAAATCTAAGCTTTCAATATATAATTCCATTTTCGGACAGCGGAATAGACAGTCGATATCTAGCCATTTAGGCTCCCTACTATCCACCTTGATAACGTAGTGCTTTTCCATGAACAGCAGGGCTGCTTCTAATATCAAATCCCAGCGTGTATCTTTGCGATTAATTCGCTGTTCTGATTTTGGATAGTACATCCACTTAGTTGTGCTTATTTGTGGGCAAATGTAGACATTGCCACTGTTATCTACGACGACTTCCCCCTCTAGGCCATTGACCCGGAGCGTTTTGTTTACATCGTCTTTTGTATCGGTATTAACTGCTATAGCGTAGATAAATGGCATAGTAACCTTCAGATAAAGTGAGTCCTCAGGAGACCCTGATTGCTTGGTGGTAAATCCGGCCAAAAGGCCGATGGTGTTAGGTATTAAATAATATTTCGTGGGTCTCGAATGCTGAGATCCATATCGTCTAAATAACGAGCTAGCTTTTCAGTCGAGTTAATAGTAATTTTCGCGCGGTGCAGTGAAACCATTTGGTTTCTTTCTAGTTCTTTCATTACTTCATTAACTCTTTGTCTCGCAATACCCGTCATATCGCTTAGTTGTTGTTGGGAAATCGCTATTTCCACAGGCATGTTTCTACTACTAATATGAGCTAAGATCTCAATTAATTGATAGACGATCCGCTCCGTAATATTGGCGTTGTTGATTATTTGGCTTTGTAGCCATTTTTCTCGAGATTCAAATGTGAGTGAGTAGAACCATTTGAAGATCTCATTGTTCTTATGAGTAATTGGCGTCAGTTTCTGATTGCTAAAATGAACGATGCTGCAAGGTTCTATCTCAATCATGATAAATGATGACAAGGAGTGGGCATCATCAATATAGTTGCCAAACCAACCTCCTTCACCCACCAGTAAACAGTTGGCTGTTTTCAAGTTTGGCGTTTGGATACAAATCGCCAATGTTCCTTTTTCAACAAAGTTAACGCCTTTATTAATCAAGCTTGCTCCTGCAATAGCCTGATTAGACAGCGTTGTGCGTTTGGCGATGGACTCGAGTTCACTCAATAGTTCGCTTGATAAAGACGCCGTCCATCGTATTTGTTTACTGCTTACTGTCTTTGTCATCGCTGCCCCTTTTTGATGTTGTCTCAAAAATTATAGAGGCTAATAGCAGGTGTTTCTTGTTGATGTGGGAGAGTGTAAGGGATGGGACGAGGGAAGAGTATCCGCTAGCGGACACTTCTAGCAAACCCTTGTTAAGAACTTGCTAGTGTGTCGGATAGCTAGAGTTGGGGGAGGCTTAGTGAGCGATATCTAGAACGTTGTCTTTCACACCATTAATTCGGAACCAACCGGCGATACTAAAGCGCTCGCGTTGAGTCGGCAGAACTTCGTGCGGGAACATTTCTGAGAAGAACACAAACAAACGGCCAGATTTCGGCTTGATGCGAGTGATTTCATTGTCATCAAGATCGTAAACCACCAAGTCGCCACCGTCTTCGTCTGTCCACTCGTCATTCATATAAAACACGGTCGTCAGACGACGGTTCTCATTGCCGCGGAAGCAGTCGAGATGTTTTTGGTAGAAGTCGCCTTTCTCATATTTGGCGAAATGTGCTTCATACTCAAATAGCCCCAAGAAAAAGTTTTGGTTAGCGGTTTGGCGAATGATTTCCATCTTGCTAAGAAATTGCCCTACCGGATCACCAAGATCGGGTGATAGCCAACAGATCTTGTCACTGCGAATGGCACTTTCACGCATCACATCATCATTACGACCAATACGCGCTTTGTTCCACTCTTCAGGTAAGCACTCTTTGAGAGCTGAAACTTGCTTGGCAGAGAGAAAGTCATCCCAAACGTAATAGCCATGTTGGGTCAGATTGTCGATCATTGTTTGCATGATGCACCATCGTTGTTAGAAACAGGGAGGGCGCTTTATAAAGAAATAGACAGCATGCTTCAATTTAGGTTGTTAATCGTGACGATAACGCTTGATGAAAAAGGCGAGGGCATAAAAGGGTAGAGGTCGCCCCTTACCGCAGCAAGGGGCACAAAATTACTGAATGTAATCGATAAGGGCTTGTTCACTAGGCAGTGCGGTCATCGCCCCTTTTTGCGTTGTCGCTAAAGCGCCGCAGCCGTTGGCCCAGCGAACCGCATCAACGATGGTCTCATCATTGATCCAATCTGCGGTTTTAGATAGGCGAGTCAATAGGCCGCCAACAAAAGCATCGCCGGCACCTGTGGTATCAACCGGCTTGACTGGCGTACCGGCAATTAGCTGTTGCTCGTTTCCGCGAATAACTAATGCGCCTTTTGCGCCTTGAGTAATGAGCACAAGTGTATTGTTGTATTCGCCAAGCGCAGCGATACCAGCGTCTAGATTGTTGGTTTCAGTTAGGAACATCAGTTCATCATCCGAGAACTTAACCACATCGGCTAGGGCAATGGCTTGCTGGCAAACAGGCTTGATAAGGCTTTGGTCGCCCCACACTTCATCACGAAGGTTCGGATCGAAACTGACAAAGCCACCGGCTTGCTTAATGCGTTTCATCGCTTCTAGTGTCGCGCTGCGGCTTGGCTCATTAGCAAGTGCGATAGAGCAAACGTGTAGCCATTCGCTTGCGCTAAACTCAGGAATGTCGCTCACTTGCATAAATTGGTCGGCACTTGGCTTAACCATAAAGGTGAAGCTGCGTTCGCCTGATTCATCAAGATCAACGATAACCGTTGAAGTGCGCTGGGCGTCATCTAGTAGCATGAAGTCAGTATTCACGTTTTCTGAGCTCAGCGTTTGCTTCATGAAGCGTCCTAACGGGTCTTGACCGACACGGCCAAAAAATCCGGTTTCACCACCGAGTCGAGCGATCGCAACAGCGACGTTTGCAGGAGCACCACCGGGACATTTTAGATACGTCGTGTCCGTATCAGGAATCAAATCTACAACGGCATCGCCAGTTACCCAAACCTTACTCATCACAAATTTCCTGTACTAATCGATTTGTTTTGAGTTTACTAAATCGATTTAGCAAAGAAAATGTGTTTTAATAGACACCATGATAGCGGCGCTAAAAATTGTGATCTCAAGCACGATCGTGATCCGCAGTGAAGATCTTCTCTATATAAGACGCAACAAGCAGGAAGCATAAGTAGAACGCGATGAGCAAAAAGCTAAAATTGGCCGATATTGCACAATTGGCAGAGGTCTCTAAATCGACCGTCAGTTTTGTGCTGAATGGACATGCAGAAAAACACCGCATTAATAAAGAGACGGTGGCACGCGTGCTGCGTGTCGTTGAGGAGCATAACTATTCGCCCAGTGTTTATGCCAGAGCGCTCAAGTCGAAAAAGACGCAAACTTTTGGCTTGGTTATCCCAGATCTTACCAACATGGGTTTCGCTACGATTGCGAAAGCATTGGAACAGCTGTGCTTAAACGCGGGTTATCAACTTTTAATTGCTTCTACCGATGACGATCCTTTGCAGGAGAAAAAGGCGGTGGCGAACCTTGTTGAACGCCAAGTCGATGGCATGATGGTGGCTTCATGCTTAGATAGTGATGACTATTATCAAAGTCATATCAAAGATATCCCTGTGGTGTTTTTTGACCGAGACTTGGAGTCCGAGCGCTATAGTGAGATAACGACGGATGCGTATGACTCTACGAAAGCTATTGTGTCTGCATTGGTTAAAGGTGTGTCTGAATGTGCGTTTATCGGCGGGCAGCTCTCTTTGTCTCCTAGCCGAGAGCGTTATCAAGGCTTCGTTGATGCCATTCAAGAGGGTGCGCTGTCGTTGCAACCTGAGCTTGTTTTTAACCAGGATTATCAGCCTCAAAGTGGTTATGAGATGATGCGAAGCTGTGTTGAACATCTAGGTCGGCTTCCAGCAGCACTGTTTACGGGTTCCTACTCTTTATTGGAAGGTGTGCTTAGGTATCTCAATGAGCATAAACTGATGGCGGCTGCCGCCCAGCAGCCGATGCGACTCGCCACCTTTGATAACTATTCCGTGCTTGATTGCTTGCCGTTGCAAATCGACTCTATCGAGCAAGATTGCCAACAGTTGGCGGTGAAGACGTTTGATTGTTTGCAAGCCGTTTTGTCTGATGAGTCTTATAAAAGAAAGGTGGTTATACCTGCTCATATTCGTTACCGAAGCGGTTAGCCCTATCTCACGTTGGTGAAAATAGAGTGTCATACTGAGAAGAGGGGGAATGTTTGGACTCTTTCATCTTAAGGTCACTTTTAAATGTGACGCTGTCACATAATATAGGGCGAGAGGAAGTGCTCGTCATTAGCGCCTAGCTAGGCTTCTTATATTTATACCCATACACCAAAGACCAGCAATGCTGGCCTTTGGTGTATGGGTATGATGGAGAGCAGAGTGTCTTTTTCTTGACTAGCGTCGCTGCTTATTGGCGCTGACTTTGAGTATCATTGCTATCTCTTCTTCTGTCACCAGCTCCTTAAGTTGTTTCTCGCTCGACAGTCTTTCAACAAAGGACTTAACGTCTCTGAGTTGGTTAACATCTAAATGATGAATGGCGTCAACAATGTCCTGTTCCAACGTTTGATTCATGCGACTCACTCCTCAATTCCTTTCATATTGTTAACCTAGACCATATGCGCCTAATAGCAAGTTTATTTGCGGTTTGATGCGCCTCGTCTGACCACGACACGGCCGAGAAGATAGCATCAACAGGTGTAGTTGCGAGTTCTTATTAATGGAGATGCATCTATACAGCTTGTTACGTAACCGTAGTCATTCAGATATGTCGAATAAGTGTTACATTCTTACTACATCTTTTGTCTGCAAATTAAACAGCCAATTAATACTTTTATTAATCTGTAATTGTGACAGGCATCACTGTAAGACTGCGAATTCAATTAAAGTTCATATAAATTGAGTCAATAAATGTTTTTAAAGCTAAATGGATATTTATTTATATATAAGTAATTGATAAGTATGGGTTTTTGTATTTTTATAAAAGCGTGATTTAGATAGGCATTTTTAACTTATTAGGATTGATGGTGTGAATGATTTTGCCCAAAATTGCCCTCGTTCATTCGATAAATGATTTCAAGTTTTTTGTTTGATGTGACGTGTGAATGAGGTGCTAGGTTTATCCCTGCTCATTCACTACAAACAGAAAGCTTTTAAATATAAAAAAAATAGTTAATTACAATCCCTGGGGTTAATAATGAAAAACACATTTAAGCTATCGCTAGCTGCAGTATTGGTTTCTGCTGCTATGGGCGCAAACGCGGGCATCAGCATCGTAGACAACGAGCAAGGTAACTTCTCTATCGGTGGTGACGTTGAATTTGACTTCAACTTCCAAGATCGCGAAGGTCAAGAGAACAACGAATTCAACCAATCTGGTCGTATTCTTCTTGAGTTTGCAGGCGAGCGCATTACTACCAACGGTCACATTTTCCAAGTAAATGTTCAACCTTTGATGCAAAGCAACGGTGAAGTCGCACTGGATGATGCATGGTTTGCGTTTGGTGCACAAGATGGTTGGAACCTACGTATGGGTCGTTTTGAAGCATTCGACATGTTCCCTGTAGGTCAAGATACGTTCCTAGAGTACTCTGGTGACACTTCAAACGAACTAGTTGCTGATGGTGCACCATATGTATACCAAATGAAAGAAGCACGTGGTCGTGGTTCTGACGGCCAAATCATGTACAGCCAGTCTTTCGACAACCTATACGTTGAGCTAGGTTCTATGATTGGTGACCGTTCAGACCTATTTACTGGTGGTAAATACCACGGTGCAAACATTGACCAAAGCAAAACAAAAGACTCTGTACTAATTCGTCCTGTAGTCGGCTACCAAGCGGGTAACTTCGGCATCGCAGCGTCTCTAGAAACGAACCTAGTTAAAGATGCAGTTGTTACTGAGAGTGGTGTAGATATCTCTGACCGTATGGGTTACGGTGTGACTGCTAACTACACGACTGCTGACTGGAACTTGATTGCAAACTTTGCATACATGGACGCAGTTGACGAAGACAACATGACTGTTGGTGTGAACGCGCTATACAAAGGCTTCGGTCTTGGTTATATCCATGCGAACAACGAGTACGAAAACAAAAAGCTAACGTACACAGAAGGTAAGGCGAAAGTAGACACGGTTTACGCATCTTACGAGTTTGCAGACGTGCTAGCAGTTGATGATTTCTCAATCTACCTAGGTGCTTACTACACGAAAGTTGATGACCAAACAACTGCGAAAGTGTTTGAGGAAGATACAGACAAAGGCGTTCGTGTACGCTTCAAGTACTTCTTCTAATCGACGACAAACCGTTTAGAACAAAACTGCCAAATACAAAAACGGAGCGATTATCGCTCCGTTTTTTTCTATCTGCTTAGCAATTAGAACGTAAATGCTAGGTTTGCAGATGCACCCAGTTGATTGCTACCCGCGTAGTTGCCTGCAATATCAAGGCTTACCACATCAAACGGACTCAAACCAATACCTGCGGTGATAGCACTGTCGGCATTGTCTTGCATATCCACCTCATAACCGGCACGAAGTTGTGCCCAGTCCCAAGCATTGCCCTCGATACCAAAACGTAGGTACTGAGTTTCATCGTTAAGGCTAGCAAAGCGCTCTTGCTTGGTAAGTTCAATATCGACCGCTACGGTCACGAACTCGCCATTGTAGGCTGAACCAATGGTTGCCATCGGGTTTAGCTTGTAAGTATCAATCTTGGTACCTTCGTAAGTTTGTACATCAATCTCTTGTTGAATGATGTCACGAACCGACAGGCCTAGACGCCAGTTGTTGTAATGCCAAGCCGCACCCAAGTCGAAGTTGAAAGCACTCGTTTCAACCATGCTATCTTCTGCATTGTCGGCATCAAAGTCTTGTACGCTTGCAATCAACGCATACGTACGCAGCTTTTGGAACTTAGGTGTGATACCAAACGAGACGTCTTGATCGGCAATGGTGAAGTTTTTACCCAGTGCTAAGCCAAGCTCGGCGCTAGCAAAAGCTTGCATTTGCACTTCAGAGTTCTCGTAGCGGGCTTGAATTTGTTCAGGTGTATCACCTTGGCTAGGTGCAATTAAAGGCGCTGCAATCGCTTCTGCGTAGCCACGAGCGTAGAGATTACTGGATACTAGGCTCGATGGAATCGCTACCGCAAAACCTAGGTTGGCACTTACGGTTGTCGGCTTGTTGCCTTCAAGTTGATCAAGTAGGCGGTTGATTTCGATTAGCTTTGCTTGTTCGCCTGACGGGTTTTTCTCGTACTCGTCGATCAACGACTGTAGATCGTCAAGCGTAGAGATACTTTCGTCAGTATCGCGAGCACTAGCGCCAAGGGTAGGCAGTAGCAAACCGACATCGTCGTTATCTTTGTATGATGCTGTTAATGCTGGGTTGTATAAGCCTGCAGTCAGGTAGTCAGCCGAGGCTACGCCAGTGTTGCCCATGGCGGCACCGCGTGCTTCGATCATATTGTTAGCTGCATTCGATATGGTTGGAGTGGTTGCTGCCAAAACGATGGCGGCCACTTTAGTGATGTTTTTCATTATTATATCCTGCGATTCGTTCGCATTAGTACTCATTATCCGATGAGTCTTATTTATCACGTGCCTCCTTTACAGAAAGCACGCCACTGCGTTGCTGTAAATTATTCACAAGCGAGCATATGATAATTGATATTTATATAAAGTAAATGATGCATCATGTTGTTTTTATGGGATAAAAAAAGGCTCACCTCAAAAAGGTGAGCCTCGTCAAGAGAAAAGCAGTGAGCGATTTAGAAAATCAAATGCGCGACACCAGCAATCACAGGAAGCGTGATTAGAGTACGCAGAATAAAGATGGCGAACAGCTCGAAAATGTTCACTGGGATGCGGCTACCAAGTAGTAAGGCACCTACCTCAGACATATAGATAAGCTGTGTCACCGACATCGCTGCAATCACAAAGCGTGTCATCTCGTTATCAATCGACGCCGCTAGAATAGATGGGATAAACATATCCGCAAAACCGACAACCATGGTTTTTGATGCGGCTACCGCTTCTGGTACGCCTAACAACTCTAGGTATGGGATAAACGGTGTGCCCAGGATTTCAAATACAGATGTGTATTCTGCAATAACCAACGCAACGGTGCCTAGACCCATGACGACAGGCAGTACGCCAAATACCATATCGACAGCGTTCTTAATGCCTTCACCAAATACAGATTTAGCAGATGTCACGGTACCAGCACGTTGCAACGCAAGATCCAGACCCCAAGAGAAAGTCGTGTGGCCTTCTGGCGTTACTTCGGCATCTTTCGAAGGCTTAGTACCATCGATGAAGGTGTCTTTTTTGTTACGCAGTGGCGGTAGGCGAGGAATAATGATTGCTGCCACAATACCCGCCAAACAAATCGCGCCATAGAAAGGTAGGAATAGGTGCTCAAGTTCAACTTGTGCAATAACAACCAGGCTAAACGTAATAGAAACTGCTGAGAAAGTTGTACCAATTACAGCGGCTTCACGCATGGTGTAGAACTTGTTCTCGTATTGCTTGCTGGTCAGAAGAATACCCACACTACCATCGCCTAACCAAGAGGCCATACAGTCGATAGCGCCGCGACCCGGAAGGTTGAACACTGGACGCATGATTTTACTTAGTAGCGCACCAAACAGTTCGAGCAAACCAAAGTTTAGAAGTAATGGCAAAAGAAGACCTGCGAAAATGAATACCGCAAATAGCGTCGGCAGAAGGCCCTCCAACACGAGACCGCCCGTGTTTTCTTCCCAAATGGCTTCTGGACCAACTTGGAAGTAGGTCATTAGTACCGCAATACCACCAATAACGCGAACCGCGAGCCACATTGGTGTTGGGTTAAACAGGCCGTTCAGAAACTCATTGTTAGTAATGAAAGCAGGCTTGAAAATGCGAGACAAAACAGATGCTGCTGCCATTACAGCAATAATTGCTGTGACTAAAGGAACAATGAAGTCGCCAACAGCGGCTTGCAAAGCTTTAGCAAGGACTGCGACAGGAATAGTAAGACCGCCATCGTAGCTGATTGGCGCCATAAACAAGAATAGGCCGATTAAAGACGGGATGAAGAACATCCAGAAGTTGCCTTTTTTGCCGCTTTTCGGCATTGATTGAGCACTGTTTTGCATTTTTCTCTCGTGTTACAACTAGTTAATAATGACGACGTCCTGCGCCTATTTATTCACTAAACATCCATATTTGTGCATTGAGCGCAAGATTACCCCTTTTTTTGAATTGTGGCAATACTATTCATCATTAAAGAGTAATTATTCACTATATGGTTCTTTTGTCGCCACTAATACGCAATAGAATGTATGGTGAGGGCTTTTGTCAGTGTTTACAAAGTATAGTGGGGATTGATGCTTTCAGGGCTAAAGAGAACGCGCTAAACTGTAATGATTGAATAAGTTATTGAGAAGTATAATAATGCCTAGGAAGAAGCTTCCCGTTCCACTGATACTATTGATTCCCTTGTGTTTACTCGCCGTTGTTATTGTGGCGGGTATCTATCGCTTCTCGCTCACGGATGAAGAGATCCTCGCCAAATTCCCATCTCAGCAAAATGTTCAGGCGGATCCTGTTGTTGAAGCCATTTTAGGACTGAAAGTGGCCAACCCATGGACGATTCAAGTGCCAGAGACCAGCGCATTCACTCTGCTTACTGACATAGACCAGGATAAACAAGTTGCCGCTGGTAGTTATGATGATGGTATGGAAAGAGGCAGCGTGTATCTGCTGTATGCGTATCAGCAGGCTATCTATTCAGATAAGACTCTGTCGGCTGTGGTGATCCCGTTTGCCGTGAGCAACCAAGGCTCGGGTGTGTTCTATTACTTAGGGCTGTTTAAGTGGGATTCAACGCGTCAACGCGTGATTTTGGCAGATGCTAAGCTTGCCGGTGATCGCATTGACATCATCGACCTGCAACGCAGTGAAGATAGAATGACATTAAGCTTCAACAAACATGGCAAGGCTCAGTCCATGGCCGAAGAGCCTGCAGAGCAGGATAGCCTTAGCTGTGAAGCAAAGAACTTTAAATGGACGGGATGCTAATTGGCCTTTCTATGGAATGGGTTGTTTTTATTGATTGAATAAATCATTGCTTGCAAATATGCCCTTGAGAATGTGACATTAATTACATAACATGAAGTTTTGATGTTGTTATTTTTTAGACAAATGGAGCTTGCAATGATTAATAAGCGTTTTTTTAAAACTAAAGATGAAGTTGAAGTCACGTTCGAGTTGGATGCAACCGATGTACAAAGTGCGGTGCTGATGGCGGACTTTCTTGATTGGCAACCCGTGCCAATGAAGAAAGTCGCAAAGACAAAGTCGTTTAAATACAAAACTCGACTACCAAAAGATGCTCAGTTTGAGTTTCGTTATCTAGTTAATGAGAGTGAGTGGGTGAACGACGCGCAAGCGGATCAATATGTTCCGAATGGGTTTGGTGCCGACAACTGTATCGTGAACACGGCACAGGCTTAACTGAATCGCGCGTTGGTTTATTTAGGTAATCGACAGCGATACAAACCGATATGAACAAAAAGAGGCTCACAGTGATACTGTGAGCCTCTTTTTACATTGCCAACGTATTGTACAGTTAGCTTCTAAGGTCTTATTGCGCTTGTCTGTCAGCGACTTTAGGCTTATCAACCTCGGTTAACAGGCCTTTGATTAGGCTAACACAGCCCAAAATCAAAATAACTGTAAACGGCAGCGCCGCAATAATCGTGATGGATTGCAATGCTTGAATGGAATCAGTACCGCCGATCCACAACATCACTGTCGCAATCACCGCTGAGATCACCGCCCAAACCACTTTCTGCTTGATCGGGAGTTCTAGCTTGCCACCTGCTGTCATGCTATCAACCACAATAGAGCCAGAGTCGAGTGTGGTAACGAAGAACACCACAATCAATGCAACTGCGATCATAGAAAGGATATTGCCGATAGGATACGCATCTAGCATGTAGAACAGGCTGAGTGATACGTCAGAGATCCCTTGTTCCATGCCAAGCAAGCCAACTTTGTCGATGATTTGCTGAATTGCGATACCACCAAAGAAAGACATCCACGCTGTGGTAACCAGTGTTGGAATGATCAGCACGCAGAATAGGAATTCACGGATTGTTCTGCCTTTTGAAATACGAGCAACAAACATACCGAAGAATGGTGCATACGCTACCCACCAAGCCCAATAGAACACGGTCCAGCCGTGTAGCCATGTGGTATCTTCGCGGCCAGTTGTTTGGCTTAGTGGAATGATGTTTTTAACATAGCCCACAAGTGAGGTTGTTAATGAATCAAATACAGTAGTGAAGTTCAGTAAGCCCATAAAGCCAAGGAAGATGAAGGCGATGATCATGTTAAGGTTACTCAGCACCTTAACACCGCCATCCATACCGCGAACCACAGAAACAATCGCCAGACCCATGATAGTAAGGATGATGGCAATCTGCAGCATTAAGCTGTTTTCTAGACCGAATACGTGGCTGATACCACTTGCCGCTTGAGAGCCCCCTAGTCCTAGAGACGTCGCAAGACCAAATAGGATAACCAGTACTGCCATCACGTCGATAACATCACCGATGCGACCCCAAACTCTGTCACCCAGCAATGGGTAGAACACCGAGCGCATAGAAAGTGGTAGGCCTTTGTTATACACAAAGTAGGCCAGTGACAGTGCGGCCATACCATAGATCGCCCAAGCGTGTAGGCCCCAGTGGAATACCGTGGCACCCAGTGCGGCTTCACGACCTTCTGGTGTGAAAGGCTCTGCATTTAGCGGCGTACCGAACCAGTTGGTAAAGAATGCGGTTGGCTCTGCCACACCCCAGAAAATAAGACCAATACCCATACCTGCTGCAAACAGCATTGAGATCCAGGATAAGGTTGAATAGTCCGTTGTGGCGTCATCGCCACCTAAACGAATTTTCCCTAGTGGAGAAAAAGCAATGAGTACTGCGAATATCAGTAGGATGTTCGCTCCCCACATAAACACAAAGTCAAACTTCGAGAGGACGACGGCTTTTACCGCGTCGATAGCTGCCTTAGCATCGGCTGGCGAAAGGACGAGAAGAGTGACGATGAAGAGGATGGATAGACCCGCTGACGCGGTAAATACTGTGTTGTGGACATCCATGCCCCATTTGGTGATGTTGTCTTGGCCGACTTGATAGTCAGTTGAATCGATACTGTATTTTTGAGATTTGAAACTCATAATTATGAGGTTTACATATTCGTGTGGACGAATATAAAGACCAACTCCATGTTTAATGAATTGCTGATTAGAATTCGAAATTCCTTCGATTAAAGTAGTTTTTAATCAGAGGTTTATGATGAAATTATCCGTTTTACATCTAATCCTGAACTGACAATTCTATCATATCTAGACGATCATATGGGGATGGTTATGAATAGAAAGTGTAATTAAAGGCATTGATATGCTACCAATTCCGCTGTAGGGCAATAGTAGATATAGCTTGAATCATCACTTTATCGGCCGTTAAAACACATTTTTGACACTATTCGACACGGTTCAAGTAAATTCAAGCAGTTAGATAATCTTGGGAGTAATGACTAAAAAATGGCCGAGGCTGAATAGATGACAAACGTCGCTTTTTTACACTCTCATCACATGTTTTACCTGACTTTTCCCGACATTTGGGTGCATTTAAAATAGGAAACGATTACTCTAGTGGCTCAATTTACGACATGCATCGGAACCATTGTGCAATCGAATCAATCAGCAGGCGGATCAACCACGGCCAAGAATCCGTCGCGAAAACTCAAAACAAGCATCGCTTTTGGACTGCCTTTTATGGCAGCGTTTGCTTTTCTTCACAGCTTACCTGACTCAAATATGAAAGGTACCATTGAACTTAATCTCAATGACTCTCCTGCCGTTGCTGTGCTTTCTGAAGAACCACCAAAAGCTGAATTGCCACCTAAATACGCTTACAAAGTAAAATCTGGTGATAGCCTAAGCCAGATCTTTGACCAGTTGGGTTTTCCATACAGTGACATGATGTCTGTAATGGAAACCGATTTGAACTTCCTTGTACTCGACACGCTAAGGCCTGGCGACAGACTGCGTTTTTGGCAAGATGAAGCCTCAGGCGCGCTCACTAAGCTTGAAGTGAGCCGTAATGTCGCTGAAAAAGCGGTCTATGCTCGTTTAGATGATGGAAGTTACGAGTTCAAAGATATTTCTATCCCGGGTCAATGGGAAAGTGTCGCTATGGTTGGCAGTATTAATGGCAGTTTCTCTGCCTCTGCGAACAAGCTCGGACTTAATCCAAGAGAAATCGACCAAGTCGTGACCTTGCTAAAAGACAAGATCAGCTTCACGCGTGACTTACGTGCAGGTGATCGCTTTGAAGTCGTCAAAAATAGCCAGTTTGTTGATGGCACTCCAACAGGGAACTCGGAGATTCAAGCGATTAAGATCTTCAATCGCGGTGCTATGTACTCAGCTTACCTGCATACCAACGGTCAATACTATGATGCTAAAGGCGACAGCTTGCAGCGTGCCTTTATGCGTTATCCAGTGAAAAACCACCGCATTACTTCGGGATTCAATCCAAATCGTCGTCACCCGGTGACCGGGCGCGTTTCTCCGCATAATGGTACGGACTTTGGCGTTCGCACCGGTACCAATGTTTATACGACTGGTGACGGTGTTGTCGCCATGGTTCGCAACCACCCATATGCGGGTAAATATGTCGTGGTTGATCACGGTGGTCCATACAAAACGCGTTATCTTCATTTAAGTAAAATCCTAGTGAAGAAAGGGCAGAAAGTAACTCGTGGAACTCGAATCGGTTTATCTGGTGCAACGGGTCGAGTTACCGGTCCCCATTTGCATTACGAGTTGATTTCTCGTGGTAGACCAGTAAATGCTATGCGAGCTAACATTCCTATGGCAGACTCTGTCCCGAAAAACGAACTCAAGCAGTTTATCGCGCGTCGAGACGAACTGGACGCCATGCTTGAGAAACAAGAGACCAAACTGGCGAGCCTTTAATCTCGATGCTTTATTTAGTGCTAAGGTTTCAACAACACTTGGTTTGCAAATAACAATGGTGTAATACATGCAACAATTAGAATTTCAGCTGCTGGTCATGCAGCTATGTGAGTTGAAAACACTCCCAGACGCATTGAACAAGCTGAAAAGCTCTGAAAACCCAGAAATCAAAGAAGCGGCAGAGAGCCTAACGGGTCAGTTCGCACTGGCAACCGTTGATGGTGAAGAGCGCATCTATCACGTGTTTAACGATGTTGATGATAACGGTGAAGAGCAAGAGTTCGCTGAGCACATCATGAACGAAGGTGACGACGTGATTAAGTTTGTCGCATGGTTCTTTGATGTGATGTTTGAAATCAAACAAAGCGATACTTACAAGACTGCGGGTAAAACTTACCGTCAGCCAAAACGTTCGTAATCGTTAATTGATAAAACAACAGCGGCGCTCAATGATGAGCGCCGCTGTTGTTTTTGCTGTTTGTGATTGGGCAATTTGGCCTGAATGTGCGATGCTCTTTGTATGCTCCCGTCATTGAGGTTGTCATGGAGAAATCACAGTCCGCACAATACATTGTCTCGCAGCGTTTTGGTTTTGGTCCAAGGGTAGGAGATGCCAAACTCGCTCCCTCACTCAATGACCAACTCAAGTCCCAGCCTTATATGAACAAGGCAATCACGTCTTTGCCTACCACCGATGAACTGCTTGCACATATGGGCGATCTTAATCGTCGCCGTAAGCAATCTATGACCGAAGAAGAGAAAAAGCTGTTCACCAAATCGAGCAATGCGTTCTTCCAAGAAAGTTATCAAGCATTGGCCACAGCTCGCAATCTACAAACCCTAGCGACTCCCCTTGGCTTCCAAGAGCGTCTGATCCAATTTTGGAGCAACCACTTTGCGATATCGGCAGATAACCGCCGCGTTCGACCTATTGCTGCTGGTATCGAAAATGAGGTGATACGTGAGCTATGGAGTATCGACTTTCCATCTATGTTGCTCGCGGTGTGTCAGCATCCGACCATGCTGATCTATTTGGACAATCATCGCTCGATTGGTCCTGGCTCCAAGGCGGGTCAAAAACGCAATAAAGGACTGAATGAGAATCTCGCGCGAGAGATTTTAGAGTTGCATACTTTAGGTGTCGATGGCGGCTACTCGCAAAACGATGTGATTGAGTTAGCACAAGGCCTTACGGGTTGGAGTGTCAGCTTTAAAGCGGAGCGACCTGGCTATCAGTTTGTTGGGGCTATGCATGAGCCGGGAGCTATCAATGTACTTGGTCAGGTCTATGACCAATCCGGTGAGGAGCAAGCAGCCACCTGTTTGCGCGACCTTGCTAACCATGAAAATACCGCCAGGCATTTGTGTCGCAAGCTGGTGGAGCATTTTTATGGCACTGGTCACGCATCTTTAATCGATGAGCTGACCAAAGTTTGGCTCGACAATCAAGGGATGCTGATCCCTGTGTACATTACTTTGATTAACTCACCACTTAGAAATAGTGCCGAACAACTGCGTTTTCGTACCCCTCAAGAGTGGTATTTTGCCTTGCTGCGTAGTGCCGATTTTGAACCGAATCCAAGGCAAATGATTCAACACCTTAGACTGTTAGGGCAGCAGCCCTTTATGTCCGGTTCGCCCGCTGGTTGGCCCGACAGCGATGCCGATTACAATTCCTCATCGGCGCTTAAGCAGCGTTGGCAAGTCGCGGATCAAACCGCCAAACTGGCTGTGAGGCATATGGAGCGCAGTCAACAAAATGTCGATGACAAGTTGATTCAAATGATTCAAAGACTTTATGGCAGTGAAGTTGATGAGCATGTCCTTACGGCGATCGATAAAGCGCAAGACCCTGTCTCTAAGCTTGTAGTGCTTTGGATGAGCCCACAGTTTCAATATAGGTAAACACGATGACGACAAGACGAGATTTTATTAAAGGCGTTGGCGCGGCATCTCTTGTTGGCTTGCTGCCCAATTTATCGTTCGCTTCTACTCAATCACCCAACAAACTGGTTTGGATAACGCTGCGTGGTGCCATGGATGGATTGAACGTTGTGGTGCCAACTTTTGATGATGACTACTATGCGCTGCGTCCAAACATCGCGATGGCAAAAACCGATCTCAAGCCCCTCGATAAAGGCTTTGGTCTACACCCATCATTAGTCAATGTTCATCAATGGTATCAACAAGGACAGGCAGCTTTTGTGCATGCGAGCGCGACAAACTACCGGCAGCGCTCGCACTTTGATGGTCAAAAAGTGTTAGAAAATGGGAGCTCCGACCCATTTGATCCTATTGGCTGGATGAATCGATATCTTGCTGCACAAACGGATCACCAAGCGATAGCTATTGACCCCGGTATGCCGCTCATTGTGCGCGGTGACGTCAAAGTGAGCAGTTGGTTTCCGCACAAACTCAAAGCCAAACAGCAACAAGCGGATTTGCTTGCTGAGCTATTTCAAAATGATGAGGTATTGTCGGCCAATTTTGAAGATGCGATGGCACTTGAATCCATGACTACCGGCGGCAGTCAAAGCAAACAATTTGCAAGCTTAATGCGTCAAGCTGGAGATTTCATGCTCGCGCCGAATGGTCCAAATATTGCCGTACTAGAGCTAGGAGGATGGGATACCCACTCTGCGCAAGGTACGGTCAAAGGCCGACTTAGCAGTCAATTGACCAAGCTGGACAAAGGGCTTGCAGCCCTAAAAGAGGCACTGGGCGAACAGTGGTCATCAACTGTTATCATCGCAGCCAGTGAGTTTGGCCGCACCGTGGCGGAAAACGGCACCAAAGGCACCGATCATGGCACAGCCAACGTTATGTTTGTTCTTGGTGGTGCATTGAACAAATCTGACGTTATTGTGGAGTGGCCCGGACTCTCTGAAGCGCAGCGCTATCAAGGGCGCGATTTGGCGCCAACTACTGATACTCGCGCGGTGATTAAGGCCGTGTTAAAGCAGCATATGGGAGCAGATAACACTGCTTTGACGCAAGTTTTTCCAGGAGCACCTGAGCCACGGGCGCTAGATGGTTTACTTGGTTAGTGAGTACTAGCACTGTATTTTGCGATCTCGCTGGCAGTCTCGGATTTTGAGGCTGCCACTTTCGCTCAATTGTGTATAATCCTTCCCATCACTTCCCTAGGAGCGCACGCCTACATGAACAACTAACTCAATTTCGAACGTTTTATACAAGTAACTTTTGAAATCGCAGAGTTAGTGGGCGTTGGCTCGTTCTATATTTTTGTCTACTGATCAGGGCATTGCCAATGATCGAGACATCTCTACCTATCACGACATTATCGTTTGTGCTGCCAAGCGTCTCATGCTCTGCCAAGGAGGATGTATGACTGCTATTCATGCTATTTCACTATCAAAACAATTTTCAGATGGACAAGATCTGTTTAACGATCTTTCGTTCACGATTCCATGTGGTGTTACCGCCCTAGTGGGAAAAAATGGCTGTGGCAAAAGCCACTTAGCCTCAATATTGGCCAAGCAATCTCAACCGACAAGCGGCAGTGTTGACTGGGGAAGCGAGGTCAAATCGGTGGGTGTTTACCTGCAAGAGGGATCGTCCGATGATGCTGAATGCTCGATTGCTGCCTACTTAGGTGTTGAACATAAGCTCGATGCACTCAAACAAATTTCAGAAGGGGCGACCGACAGCAAATGGTTTGACCTTATCGCAGACTCTGATTGGCAATTAGAGCAGACGTTGGCAGATGTGATGGAAACATTGCGTTTGCCCAAAGACCTGAACATTCCGTTGAGTCGTCTAAGCGGTGGCCAGCGAGCCATTATTAGGCTCTATCGTTTGCTTAACCAAGAACACGATGCTTGGATCCTCGATGAGCCCACCAATCACTTGGACACAAAACACATCGATTGGCTGGTGGCGATGCTCAGGAAACGTCATGCCCCCATTTTGGTGATCAGTCACAACATCAGCTTTCTGAATAACACCGACCGTATTCTAGAGCTCAACAGCTTGGGGATCACCAGTTATGGTGGCGGCTTTCAAGGTTTCCTTAAACAAAAAGAGGAGAAGATAGCGGCTATCAATAAGATGGCGAAAACGCTGGAGAAAGCCCGAAAAGTCAAAGTAGAGAAAGCGCAGCGTCGCGAGTTAACGGCGCAAAGGCTTGCTAGCCGGGGAGAAAAACAGCGTGCCTCAGGCAGTCAGCCAAAGATATTAATGGACGGCAAGAAGCAGGGGGCACAATTGGCCAACTCGGCTGTCAAAGCGCAAAATGAGCGCCAAATGGCCGAACTTGACCAAAAGCTACAGAATGTGAAATCACAACTTGAGCAGTTCAAGCCACAGAAATGGTATACCTGTGAAGCTCAGTCTGCTGGTAGAGTGAAGGTCCATTTTGAAGATTTTAGCCACTCGCTCATCGAATCGGATGCAATTAATGGGCAGATATTCTCCGGTGAGCATGTTTGGCTCAAGGGCGCTAATGGCTCGGGAAAATCCACCTTGTTACGTTTGATAGAGGAGCGCAGTAGTTCCAGCTTTAGTGGGCATTTCACGGTAAATGGCGAGTGCTTTTATCTTGATCAGCATTTTTCCTTTTTAGACGCTGAGGTTTCTATGCTGGATATGGTCTGTCATCGCTGTGAAGCCTTGAACATACCCAAGGCACGAACGTTGTTGGCTGGTATTGGTTTTCGACGTGAGTCGGTGCATCAAAGCGTATCAGCGCTTAGCGGTGGGGAGAAGATGAAGCTCGCTATGTTGATCGCTTCACATCAACCCTACTCTTCAATTTTGCTGTTGGACGAACCCGACAACCATCTTGATTTGGAGGCGAAACAGCAGTTGATTGGAGCCATTAATGGCTACCAAGGCACAGCGATCCTTGTTAGTCATGATGAAGGGTTCGTTGGACGTTTGGCGATTGATAGAACCATTGAACTCAGTTAAATGTCGACTGTTGTGTCCGAAAGCGCTGTATGCCAATAAACGGGTGAAACTGAAAAAGGGTCACGATTGTGACCCTTTTACTTCTATTCTCCCGCCACCAAGTGGTTTTTGGTACGGATACTCGCGATAAACATGTAGATCGCCGTCGCCATCATGGTGGCTAGCAAGTATGCCATCAAACCTTGGGTGCCATTCATAAACCAGTCTGCAATAACAGGCCCTGCTACTGAGCCGATGCTGTAGCAGAAAAGCATCACTTGAGTCGCTGATACAATAAAGCTTTCATCAAGCTTGTCACAGCCAAGGTTAATCGCGATTGGGTAGAGCGCGAACGTGGCCATGCCAATCAAGAATAGGCTGATGGCAAGTACGCTCAAGTCATCACTCAAAATCACGAGACCCACGCCAAACACACCAAGTAGGCAGAATAGACCCATTAGCGGTGTGCGTCCTGCTACTTTAATTAGTGCTGGAACAATCGTTTGAACTGCCATACCACCTAGAATGACTAATGCCATTAATGCACTCAGGTTGGTTTGTGACACGTTGCGGTGCGTTAGCTCTACTGGCATCAAACCGTAGATAGAGCCGAGTGTCAGACCCGATACAATACAACCAATAATGGCTGCGTGGTTCAGCTTCGCCACTTGTTTAAGTGACAGTGTTGCTGAATGCGCGCTTTGTGGCTGCTGAGTTGGGACAAACATCAGCACTAAAATTGCTGCGCTAAGCATAGAGAGAATCACCACAAACGGCACGCTACCTTCGATGCCAATGAAACCGATGCCAAGCTGACCCAGAGCAGAGCCGCCGTATAGTGAGCCCATGTATAGGCCTAGACGTTTAGCTCGGCTTGACTCATCACCCACAAGTAGCCATGACTCAACAATGACAAACACGCCAGCAACCGCAATACCCGCAACAAAGCGTGCTACGAGCCATGCCCAAGCAATAGGGACAAGCGGTAATACAACGATGGTTGCGATAAATAGCGCCAAGCAGGCAATGAATGCAATGCGATGACCCACGTGTTTAACCGCTGGCTCAATAATCACAGCGCCAACTAATAGACCCGCATAAAACACACTTGCGAGCCAACTTGCGTTGCTTGCCTCTATGCCGTATTGATTGAGCATCAACGGGATCAAGCTCATTAGATAGCCTGATGCCACAGCATAGAGTGATAGCGCAATAACAGGAACTTTAAAGCCAGTTTTTACTGCGAAATCAGTTGTGTTTTCCACTCGCGGTGCCTCCAGATTTAGTCGTGGGAAATCAAAAAAATGTAAGATTTGATGAAGTTTTCGCCGCGACTATGAGGCTTTAGGGGAGGTGAGTAAAACGAAAAAAAATGACCTTGACGACAAAGAATATTTATCGTCAATATGCGCAAATTGCGCTAGCTAAAATCAGTGGAATCGACGCTGAAATAAGTCCTTATTTCAGCGTGTGTGTAGAGGAGTACGGACGTTAAACTTTAAAGAAATTCGTGGCGAACTTATAGCTCTCCCAGCGATGTTTCACATTCGAATACTCAAAAATCTCGCCGTCATCGAGGTACACCACCTGCTCAACGTTGACGAGAGGCTCGCCCTCAGAGATACCAAACTCCTTGGCATAAAATTCACTTGCTTTAACTACAGTAATTTCCATGGTGGAACTGTGTATCTTCAGGCCAAGTTTGTCGGTGATAAAACTGTAGATAGAATCCTCAGCGTGCTCACGTTTAAGGCCCAAAATGATACTGATCGGCATATAGGTTTCTTCTAACGAAGACGGGACGCCATCAATAATGCGCAGTCGGGTGGTGTTATAGAGCATGTCTTCTGCATCACAGTTAAGACGTTTGGCAACATGCTCATCGGCCGGTACTACCTGAAATTCGAGCACTTTAGTTTCAACGGATTGACCGTTTGCGAGCACATTGGCTTTGGTGCCATGTAGGTGCGCGTAGCTTGCATTCCCCAAAGGCCTTTTAACAAATGAGCCTGAGCCTCGCTTTCGAACTACCAAACCTTCTGTCACCAATATATCCAGCGCTTTTTTGATCGTCAGTTCACTACAGCCGAACTCTTCGGCCAGCTCACTGCCGCCAGGCAGCTTTTGTGTTGTGGAATATTGCCCACTCAAAATGCGCTGTTTGATCGATTGGTAGATATCGGAGTATTTCGCTTTGGTGGTCATAGTGTCGCGCTGTCTATAAGTCGATGATTTTCGACATAGTATGACAAAACGCGCAGGAGTAAAAACAATAGCGGTGATTTGGCCAAGAATTGGAGAAATTTGCCCCATTTCTCAGTATGACCAGTTAGCCATCATTGTAAATGTAAGAACGGAAAATTGAGCTAGGACAATAAAATTAATATTGATTATGAAAATGATATTGATTCCTATTTTGATGCAAGTGATAATGAGCAGGTTAACTATAACCATAAAGAATATAAGGAAATCGGAATGAGTCAGTCCTTTGGTTTCGTCAAGCGTTTGGCGCTAACCCTTACCGCAACTCTCGCTCTGGCCGCTCAAGCTAGCGCCGTTACTATTCAGCACTTTAAAGGCACCAGTGAATTTGATGACACACCAAAGCGTGTTGTTGTACTGGGCAATGGTAGTCTAGACGTGTTGGATCGTATTGGTGTGAAACCAGTAGGCGCGCCTCACTCGCTACTTCCAGAATATCTAGCTGACTACAAACAAACGACAGGCAACACAGGCTCTGTCGGTGAGCCGGATTTTGAAGCCATCTTTACCTTAAAGCCTGACGTAATCATCGCAGAAAATCGTATGCTTCGCGTGTACGATGATCTTAACCAGATTGCACCAACCGTGATGTTCTACGTTGATAACGGTCAGTACTGGCAAGACACGCAAGCAAACTGGCGTATGCTGGGTAAGCTGTTTGATAAGCAAGACGAAGTAGAAGCACTTATTGCTGAAACTCAGCAGCAACTTGACAGTGCATCATCTAAGGTCGCGAAGCAAAATCTAAATGCGCTAATGCTAATGAACAACGGCAGCAACGTAGCGATGTTTAACAAAGGTAGCCGTTTCTCTATTGTGTTTGATGATTTTGGTTTTGCTGAGTCTAGTAGTAAAAACATAGCGCCAATTGAGGGTTCGCACGGTAACCTTATTTCGTTCGAATATGTTGCCGATGCTCAGCCACAAGTGATCTTCATTCTTGACCGCGAACAAGCGATTGGCCGCAGTGTTGGCAAGGCGAAAGAGCTGTTTAGCAACCCGTTGGTGGATTCAACACCTGCTGCGAAAAACAACAAAGTTGTCTACATTGACCCGAACGCTTGGTATATCTCAGGTGGCGGTGTGACTGCTACACAAACTATGATCAGTGATATCGATAAAGTCCTGAACTAGTTCGTTGCCCAATAAAAGTCTCTGCTTAGTAGCAGAGACTTTTCTCGTTAAGTTTCTTCTTTAGCCTATCGTTGTAATGACCATTCATAAAACCATTTTGGCAACTGCCCTGCTTATTGGATTGGCAGTCTGCTCTTTAGTCCTTGGCGCTGCTTCCGTATCACTGGCCGACTTGTTTCGTGGTGATGAGCATGCCTATTCCATCTATGTCGTCAGCCGCGTTCCTAGATTGCTTGCCATCATTCTTGCCGGTGCTGGTTTAAGTGTCGCAGGTCTCATCATGCAGCAAATCGTGCAGAACCGTTTCGCGTCACCATCGACAACGGGCACTATTGATTGTGCGCTGCTTGGCTACGTTGTTGGGCTAATTTTCCTTGGCGGTGCTAGCCAATGGGTACACTTAGGTGCCATCTTCTTTTTCGCCGTTGCAGGTACGTTGATTTTCGTACGCTTCTTGCAGAGGCTGCAATTTAAGAACGCAGTTCTCGTACCGCTTATCGGTATCATGTATGGCAACGTGATCTCTGCGCTCACTACCTTCATTGCCTACAAGTACGACTTGGTGCAAACCATGTCTTCGTGGACAGTGGCGAACTTTGCCAGTGTGCTGCAAGGTAACTACGAGATCTTATATTTAGCCGTACCTGCATGTCTTTTGGCCTATTTTTATGCGCGACAGTTCAGTGCCGCGAGTGTGGGTGAAAGCTTTGCTACGAACATTGGCCTCGACTATCAGAAGATTGTCTTTATTGGCGTCATCTTAGTCGCAGTTAGTTCCTCTACGGTCGTGATGATCGTTGGCGTTATCCCATTCCTTGGCCTTATCGTGCCCAATATCGTGTCGCTGTTTATGGGCGACAACATGAAGCGGATCTTGCCTTGGACAGCTTACTGGGGCGTCATTCTCGTTCTCGCTTGTGACATTTTAGGTCGCTTGATTATTTTCCCTTATGAAATGCCTATCTCGATGATCATCAGTATTTTCGGTGGTGCAGTGTTTATTTATCTGGTGTTGAGAGAGAAGCGCAATGCGTGATTCACTGAAAATTTCCTTACTCATCGCAGGGTGTGTGGCGATTATCGCTTGGTTTGTGGGGCAGGGACTGACGGCCGACAACTACCAATTTTTCTTATCGCGCCGCATTCCAAAGGTGTTGGCGATTGTACTGGCCGCTATTGCGATCTCCGCGTCTTCTTTGGTGTTTCAAACCATCACCAATAACCGCATTCTAACGCCATCAATATTGGGCTTTGATAGCTTATATCTGATGGTGCAAGTCCTGATGGTGGTCATTCTTGGCAGCACCAGCTTTTGGGTGATTCACGCGATGAGCAACTTTTTGCTTTCCACGTGTGTGATGATTGGCTTTTCTCTGTTGCTATTTCATTTCTATTTCAAACGCAAAGACAGTAACGTCTTCACTTTATTGTTGATTGGTATTGTCTGCGGCAGTTTGTTTAGCAGTGTGACTGGCTTTTTGACCATGTTGGTCGACCCTAATGAGTTTGCGAGTATTCAAAACTCGATGTTCGCGAGCTTCAACAACGTCAATGCCAAACTGGTCTACTGGAGCCTGATCCCACTCTCTCTCTGCTTAGCAGTTTTGTTTTACTACGCTCCAAAGCTGGATGTGCTTTGGCTAGGTACGGACAATGCGACGAGTCTTGGTGTCAATACTCAGCAACTCACTCAGCGTGTGATGATCCTTATCACTATCATGATTGCTATTTCTACGGCCTTGGTGGGGCCTGTGCTGTTTTTTGGCTTGATTACGGTGAGTTTAACTCGTGAGATCTTCAGACATTATCAGCATCGTTTTCTCATCATTGCGAGCAGTCTACTGGCGGTATTTCTGCTGGTGACGGGTCAGTGGTTTGTTGAAAAAGTATTGGCGTTCCAGACCACAATTAGCGTGATCATCAATCTCGTTGGTGGCTCCTACTTCCTGTTCTTATTGCTAAGAAACAGAATTAATTAAGAGGTATAACAGTGATTAAGTTAACAGGTCTAAGTAAAAAGTACGGCAAAACCTTCGTTGTACAAGATGCAGATGCGCTTTTCCCGAAAGGAGAGGTTACTTCGATTATTGGTCCTAACGGTGCGGGCAAAAGTACTCTGCTGTCGATGGCAAGCCGCCTGACAGAGAGCGATGCAGGTGAAGTCGTGATTGGCGATAAGCTGCTTGCTCAATGGGACACCAAAGAGCTGGCTAAACATCTCGCCGTGCTTCGTCAATCCAACAACATCAATATGCGTTTTACCATTCGTGAGTTGGTGTCTTTTGGTCGCTTTCCACATTCGGGTGGTCGTCTAACGACAGAAGACAATGAGATCATCGACCAGGCTCTTGGTCATTTAGGGATTGAAGAGATCCAAAATAAATACCTTGATCAGCTTAGTGGCGGTCAGCGTCAAATGGCGTTTATCGCCATGGTGGTGGCGCAAGATACCGACTATGTGTTTCTGGATGAGCCATTAAACAACCTCGATATCAAACACTCAGTGGAAATCATGCACACGCTTCGCCGCTTAGCGCACGACTTCAATAAGGCCGTGGTGATCGTGATTCACGACATTAACTTCGCGTCTTGTTATTCAGACAATATCGTGGCGATGAAGAAAGGTAGGGTCATCAAATCAGGCAAAGTCGATGAAGTCGTGGAACAGGAAACCATGGAAGCTATCTACGAGATCCCGTTTGATATTCGTGAGGTCGACGGGCGTAAGGTCTGTCTCTACTTCAATAGTTAGTCAGCTATTTGTCTAGTTTATTTCAGTAAAAGGGGAGCCACGTTGGCTCCTTTTTTGTTGATTATGAGTGTCCTTATTTTGATATTTTATGTTTTTATGTTGTTAATAAGAGCCTGGGTTTCTAGCTCATAATGCATCCCATGTTAAAGATTAACGAGGACACAAAAAATGAACACGAAACCTTCTTTGTGGCTAATGGTTGTGATGTTGATGTTTCCGCAAATTGTGGAAACCATTTATAGCCCGGCATTGGGTTCCATTGCACAATCATTTGCTGTGAGTTACGCACAGGCCGCGCAAACTCTATCGATTTACTTTTCGGCCTTTGCTGTTGGTGTTGTGGTTTGGGGAGTACTAGCAGATAAGTGGGGCCGTCGTCCAACTATACTGTTAGGGCTTTTTATCTATGGCGTTGCAGCACTAGTTGCGATGAAAACAGATAACTTCACGACTGTAATGATTGCACGTGCATTAAGTGCATTTGGTATTGCAGTCGGTTCTGTGGTGACGCAAACCATGCTGCGTGATGTATTCCGAGGTGAAGAGCTAGGAAAAGTATTCAGCTTAATGGGCATGGGTATTTCGATCAGCCCTGTACTTGGCATGTTGCTGGGTGGTCAGCTATCGCAAGCTGGTGGCTATCAATACGTATTTCTAGCCTTGTTTGTGATGGCGTTGGGACTGTTTGTCTACAACCTAATTAAACTGCCTGAAACACAGCAACAAAAACAGCCGCTTCAATTGACTACGTTAAGTGGCCGTATGATCAAAGACGCAAAAATTTGGCAATCTGCAATTTTAGTTGCCCTATATAACATTGCTCTATTTTCATACTATCAATTGGGTGCGTTCCGCTTTGTCGAGCTGGGCTTCAATGCAGAGCAATTTGGTTATAGCGGTGTGGTTTTAGGGTTAGGTACGTTGTTAGGGAGCTACTTAAACAAAGCTCTATTGCCTAGGAAGTTGGCGCAGCGCACTCTACTAGTAGTAGCGGCGACACTACTGAGTGTTGGCTCGATTGGTGTGTATGCCATGCTGGATTCAATTTGGTTTGTTGCACCGATGATGCTTGTTGTGATGTCATTCGGTATTGCGATTCCAAATGTACTCAGCGTTGCTTTAACTGACTACAAGCAGCAAGCTGGTAGCGCAGGTGCTCTGTTTGGGTTGATGTACTATTTGATGATAGGTGGCGGACTTGGTCTTGCTGGAGTCATCCAAAACCTAGGCACAGTACTCATTGGTTGTAGCGTCGTTGCTCTGCTGGTGACCATGAGCCGTAAATAACAGCGAAAGGGAGTAAACCTTTTGTAACGTAAAAAATCTCTCTACTTGTTGGAGAGATTTTTTTATTTTTATGCTGGACTATTTTGTTGGTAATGGCATTTCGTCCATAAGCCGTTAATATTGGGGCAGATACAGGAGAAAGAGGGATAGCATGGCGATCATCGATGAAACCACACGGTTTGATGCCGATAGTATTGATAATCAAGTGATCGGTATTGCTGCGACGGTAGGGACGCATGACTCTGGTATGCATCATCATCAGAAGAATCAATTACTCTTCGCTGCCTCAGGCTGTATGTCGATATCGCTAGATGGCGCTATGTGTATCTTGCCGCCAACTCGCGCGGCATGGATCCCTGCGGGTGTGGAGCACTATGCGAAAATGAGCAATGTGGTCGCCTATCGCTCGCTCTATTTTGACGCCAAGCTATGTGCCGACTTGCCTGATTCGGTGACGGTGTTTTCCATTAACCCTTTACTGCGAGCGCTAATTGAGCGCATGGCGTTTTGGGAGTGGGATAGACCGCAAGCAGAGCAAATGAATATGACCGCGCTGTTTTTTGAAGAACTGAGGGCTGCGCCAAAGGAAGCGCTAGCATTACCACTTCCAAGTGATAGAAGGTTACAGAGGTGGCTCGAGGGTGTCATTGGTGATCAATACTTGCCGCAACCCTTGAATCAAGTTGCGGCATCTGTGGGAGCAAGTGCGAAGACCGTGACGCGAATCTTTACCAAAGAGACAGGCATGCCTTACCAGTCATGGCGGCAACAATGGCGATTGCTGATGGCTATTCAGTCCCTTTCAGAAGGAAACAGCGTTGCGGATACGGCCGCCGCGCTTGAGTTTTCCAGTGACAGCGCGTTTGTGGCATTTTTTCGGCAGCAAACAGGGGAGACACCTGGAAAGTACATAATTGAAGGCAGCTAAATTTGGAAACGACTAGCTAGGTGATAAACTAGTAAAAATAAAGCACATTCATTTGAGCAAGTATGTCAGATTCCGAGTCTATGCCCGTCACTGAACAGCAAATTCAGAACACGTTAGATAAAATTGTCGCCTTTCCGCTGTTTTATTCTTCGCCCAAATTGGTGGCGTTTTTGCGCTATATCGTTGAGCAGACTATCGTTGGTCAAGGTAGTCAACTGAGTCAATATTCGATAGCGACTGAGCTGTTTGAAAAACCAGCGAGTTTCAATCCCTCTTCCGATCCGCTGGTTCGCATGCTAGCAACAAAATTGCGTAAATCGCTGATGGCTTTTTATCAAACAACCAATGACAGTGATCTGATTGTAATTACTTTGCCAAAACGCAGCTACTCGCCTCAGTTTTCACACATAGCGAGCCCGGCTCCCTCATCGATAACTCTGAATATCAACTATCCCACGCTCGCGGTTCAGTCATTTGTGACGAGCTTAAAAGACCCTGCCTGTGATGAAGTGGCGTTGTCGCTGCAAGAAGAGCTTAACCATGCTCTGAGTTTATTTGAGCAGTTGGCGGTGGTATCTCCTTTACGAGTACAAGAAGTGACGGGCGGCGTAGCTTCGCTTACCGAACTTCACGAAAGACTGGGTGCCCGCTATGTGGTTTCAGGCTCTGTGCGAAGGGCTGGGGGGGCTCTACGTGTTACCGTCACGTTAAGTGAGACGGAGCACGGTCTACAAATCTGGAGCGAGCGATTTGTATTGCCTGTCAGTGGTGAGGATTTACTGGATCAACAAGAGCGTATGGTCCAGCGAATTGCCACCAAAATGGCCTCTTCCTATGGCGTGATCTCAATGCATGAGTTTAAACGCATCAAGGACCAAGGGGCGGTCTTCCTTAACGATTATCAAGCGCGCCTTTATTACCTAGAGTACCTGACGAAAATGAGTCAGGAGCGCTTGCAAGAAATGCTCGAACTCTATCAGCAGTTGGTCTCAGGACGTTATGCAAATGATGCGCGAACGCTCGCTACGTTAGCTCAGCTTTACTGCGATGCCTTACTGTATGGCATGATGAGCTATGACGAGGTGATTGAGCGCTGCGAAAAATTGGTTTCGAAGGCGTCTGATTATGCTCCGCGGAATGGCGAAGTGATGTTGGCACAAGCGTGGTGGGCACTTCTGACAAATAACCAGCAGAAGGTTAGCGGCTGCGCCGAGCGCATTATTCAGCTTAATCCTAACTCACACTACACAATTGGTGCTGTGGGGTGGTTGGTCTGCCTATCTGGTAACTTTGATTATGGAATTCAAATTCTGACCGATCTCTTGGGTAAAGACGACTATTTCCCGAATTGGCTCAAACTTAGTCAGGCGTTAAATGCGATTCGACAGCATGACCATGAGGCTGCGCTGCAAAGTTTAGAATTGTTCTACGTTGAAGGTAATGTGTTGCAAACGATTCTGCTTGCGTTGATTTATCAAGTGGTAGGCCGTGAGCAAACCGCTAGGCAATATTGGCGAGAGGCGAGACAAAGCACTGGTGACAATGCCTCTATGGCTGAGCAGTTGCTTAAAGTGATGATTTTGGATGACTCGCTTCAAGCAATGTTAGATGAGGCGCGCCAATCTTTGGCGCAGGTCGCGGAATAGTCTGCGAGTTTTTTTGTTTCGCCTCTTGGTGTCGTACTAGCAACTATGTTCAATCTTAATTCAAAGGTAAATTACTGAGTTTACGTTTTTACTAACGTAAACCGTACCTGTTGTTACTGTTGACGGTTAAATTGATGGGCTAGTATGGCGTTATCAACCAAGTAGAGAGGCAATATCATGTCTAACATCAAAAAGTGGCCTGCAATCGACCCAGAAAAAGTAGCGAAATATAAGCACATTTGGGAAAACGTTTCTGCAGCAGATAACCTAGATCCAGAAGTTGCGGCTTACCTAGCTCGTGTTAAAGAGCAAGGTGGCGGCAAGGGTATCGAGCAAATGAGCTTCATCAACAAAGATTACCTAGGTTTCTATCAAGCGCCATTCTCACAAGATCTAGATAACACCGACGTTGTTATCTACGGTATGGGCATCGAAAAATGTTCTCCTACTGGTTCTTCACACAAGTTCGCACCACAGCGTCTACGCCACCTAAGTAAAATGGGTATGGGTACAGTTGGTGACAACGGTGAAATCCCATTCGAATGGTGTCGTATTTCTGACTACGGTAACTGGGATAGCCTAGGCCAATTTGAGCTTAAAGCAGAAGTTGAGCAGCTAACAGAACTTCTACACCACATGGTTGTTGAAAAAGATTGTACACCGCTAGTATTTGGTGGTGACCACACAATCCCATACCCAACAATGCGTGCTCTAGGTGAGAAGTACGGTCCTCTTCGCGTTATCCACTTCGATGCGCACTACGACCTATCAACTCGTGCTGACTTTGACTACCCATACACGTCAGGTCACTGGCTACCAAAGCTGTACTCTGAAGGTCTAGCGGATCCAGAGCGCACAGTTCAAATTGGTATGCGTGGTCGTCAAACGGCGCTTGTTAAAGGTAACCACATCGCATTTGGTACCACTGGCTTCACCACTAACGAAGTTTACGAGCAAGGTGTTGATGCGGTAGCAGACAAGATCATCGAACTTTGTGGCGATGGCGGTCCGGTTTACTTCACATTCGACCTTGACGCACTAGATACTGCGTTCTGTCGTTCAAACTCAAGCCCAGATCCATTCGGTCTGACGCACCTTCAGGTTTACGACATCATCCGTAAAGTGAAGGCATCAGGTAAAGTTCGTCTTGTTGGTGCTGACGTCGCTGAGTACACGCCAGATACTGACCCAACAGATAAAGACGGCATCATTGCAGCTGGCTTCGGTTGGGAACTACTTTGCTGGCTAGCAGAAGAGCGTAAGAAAGAAAACGGCGGCGAAAACCGTCATACAGTTTGGAATCAAGCATTCGGCTCTGTATCACTGTAATCTTACTGCCCTGATTATAAGAACCACTGCTTTTTGCGGTGGTTTTTTTATGCCTGTTTGATAATAAAAATTGATGCAAACGACAAAAAATCAGATTAGTGATACTTAACCAACTTTGCTTCAATAGCGCCCGAAAGATTGCTGTTAATCTTACTTCCAATTAAGGGTTTAAAATGTTTGCTATTGATGATGTTGTAGTTGCAACTAAAGGTATCGATCTAGGTAAAATGGTCGTGACTGGTTTGAGCAGTGGCGGCTTCTACGTACGTGTAGAAGTAGACGGCATGTCTCTAACTTACCCAGCAAAAGACCTACAAAAAGCGTAATCACTATCGCTGAGTTCTTCTTGTAAATGGCGGCCCAAGGGTCGCCATTTTCTTTAATTCGCAATAGTATCAATATCCTGCACTTTTTAGGTGCAACGCCCCCTTCTCGTTCAATACGGTACCGTTATCAAGTAACCGCTAGCACTTATGCAAGTCCTAGTGCGACTCAGTATCCGTGCGATTTTGTTTCCTCTTATGTGTCTGGAATGAAAGTTGCAGTTCAATCATAGACATAAAGAAAGCGAGTCTTTAGCCAGGGAGGGGAAAGATGATACTTATCTTGCGTATAACACCATTGAACACAGTCAACTTGCTCATAATGTTTGCGCTGTTTTCATCATTGGCGCTTTTCGCATTTGACGCCATATTTGCAGGAGCCGCAGTCCTGTTAGGGGCCGCGATATTGTCATGGTTGCTGCTGCTTTTATTGAACCGAGAGGTTCGAGTGCTCAATGATTATCTGCGGCAGCTACGACAAGGCGAGACACCTTCTTTACCGCAGTCACTCGGGCTGCTTTATTCTAGCTTTCATGCTGTTGATGATGTTCAACAGTTGCTGCTTCGGAAACTGCGAAAAGCCGAAGCAATGCGCTCAGAAATGGCGTTTTGTGCCCAAGAGCTCGCCAGCAACGCGACTGATGCGGCTAAAGACAGTGATATGCAGGCCGAATCCACCCTTTGTTCCGCCTCTGCGGCGACGGAAATTTCCCAAAGTATCGAGGATGTCTCGACTCGTATCGAGCACACTTTGCAGGCAATTGAGCATGGCAATGCTCTCTGCCACGAAGGTAATGAGGCACTTGTATGCGTTCAAAGTAGTGTCGAGCTAGTGGAATTACAGGTGGCCTCTACAGCGAAAAGTATCGTCACATTGGAGAGTCACCTCACCACGGTCTCTGAGATGTCGCAGTTCATTCGTGATATTGCTGAGCAAACTAACCTTTTGGCACTTAATGCGGCGATTGAAGCGGCCCGAGCGGGGGAACATGGACGTGGTTTTAGTGTGGTTGCCGAAGAAGTGGGGCGTCTTGCAAAACGCAGCCATGAGTCCGCCAATGCTATAACGTCTCACGTTGATCAAGTAACCACTAGCATGAGTGCTGTCACGGCGATGATAGAAAAAGTACGTGATGGCAACATGGGTTGTACAGAGCAAACACGAGTGGCACAAAACACCCTAGAAGCGATGAAAGCTTCGATGGCCTCTATCACGGATCAAATCTCCGGGGTGTCGGTTGCTTCCGAGCAACAGACTATTGCAACCCAAGAGATATCGAGCAGCATGGAGCGGGTTGCGGTTAGTGCAAAGCACAATGCTGAAGTGGCTGCAGAGAATGCTCAGGTAGCAGAGCATCTTGAAAAGTTAACCGCCTAAGGAGTGAATGATGATGACTAATCTCGGTGTAATACTTGGTGTGTTATTGGTTTTTCTCGTTGTTGTTACTGGCACCTGGAAGAGAGCGAGCACACGCAGAGACATTCAAGCCACTCGGCGACAAGGATTGCAACATGTCACTACGCTTAGGCATCTCTTGGGCGCGATTCAGCAACACAGGGGAATAATCAACGGTGTCCTTTGCGGTGACAATAAGTTGCAGTCTCGTCTTCCCCCACTGCAAAGCGCTATCAGTGATCACTTTATAGCGCTTAATCAATTGGATGACAGGGTGCGAAGCACAGCCAGCTGGCGCAGTGTCGAAGGTAAATGGTCAAGGGTGCAAATGCAGTTCGGACAATGGTCTGCCGAGCAAAGCCTTGTTGAGCACAACCAGTTACTCGCTGCATTGTTAGAATCCGTAGAGGAGTGTGCTCAGCACTATCGATTGGCAGAGTTGGGGCAAAAAGAGGGGGAAGTGATTACCACGCTGTGGACGGACTTATTGAGAGTGACGGAGTGCGTAGGACAGGCAAGGGCATTAGGCACCGGAGTCGCAGCCAAATCGAAATGCAGTAGTGTTGAGCGAATTCGACTGAAGTACTTACATCAGTCGATTCATCGCTTTGTCTCAGCACAAAGCGATGCGCATTACCCAACATTGAAGAGGCTTCTTAAAACGATTGAAAATAAAGTCTTGGTCTCGATCCCGAGCGTTGCTGCGGTAGAGTACTTTGATGAAGCGACAGCGGCGCTGGATGAGCTTTTTGGGTTTTTTGATAAGCGAGTAACTGAATTGACGGACAGAGTTTGAAGATTGAAACGCAAAGACCTTTGAGCGACTTTCGTCTCAAAGGCCTACCTTAGACAAGACTTATAATTGCTCTTCAATGGGCAATATGCCGCTAAACCAAGCGCCCATGCGGCGCCAAATGCTGGCTTCTGGCTCTGAGGTCAAGGTTTCGCCGGTACTGTGATCAAACCAAACCAGGTCTCCGTCATCCATTCTCAGTTCGTAAGCCGTTTTGGGGATCTCTTTGGAGATAGCGTCATACACCTTTTGGGCATATTCTGGTTGCTCAATCACCACGCCCATTTCAGTATTGAGGTGAGCTGAGCGAGGGTCGAGGTTCATTGAACCAACAAACACTTTGCGCTTATCAATGACCATCGCTTTGGTGTGAAGGCTTGAACGGCTACTACCTGTTAAGCTCCAGTTCTTTTGGATTTCAGCGCTGGATTTAACTTCCCACAGCGTTACGCCACCTTTGACCAGATCTTCACGGTATTTAGCGTACCAGCCATGTACCGCAAACACGTCGTTTGAGGCAAGAGAGTTGGTAATAATCGTCACTTCAAGCCCTTGTTTCACGGCACTGATCAGCTCTTTGGTTCCTTGCGCTGTAGGAACAAAGTAGGGCGAGATGAACACCAGCGAGGTGTGAGAATCTTCGAGCACAGCATTGAGGCTGTCGATTAAGGTGCTTTGCTTGCTATCGGGCTTATTTGGTAAATCGTAGAGTAAGTCGCCGACACCCCAATATAGCTTTACGGTACCGTTAATGAGGTCGTTGTAGAGTGGCAGCTTGGCAAAATCATATTGCCCACCAGAAAATTTGGCTTCGAGACCAAGCTCGTCGACCCATGCATCAACATCGGCATCGGTGTAGCGCAGATCTTCACGCGGTTCTATCCACTCAATAGGGACACTGTAATCACTGTTCCAATAGAGGTCGAATTGGCGGTTTACTTGACGGACAGCCTTGCCCACCATCATTAAATCTAGGTCAGAAAACTCAACACTCGACTCGATAGAGTAATACTCGTTGCCGACATTGCGACCGCCAATGATGGACACAACCCCGTCAACGGTGAGCGATTTATTGTGCATTCTGTGGTTGAGTCGTTCGAAATCACTCAGCATAGCGATACCGCGTGCTGAGCGCAGGTGGTGCGGGTTGAACATACGCACTTCGATGTTTGGGTGACTACTAAAACGCATGAGGTCTTTGTCATCATACTTTTGCATGTCATCAAGCAATAAACGCACCCGTACCCCACGTTCGGCAGCCTCGAATAGTCGCCACGCAATTAAGTTGCCCGCTTCGTCGTCTCGAAAAATGTAATACTGAACGTCGATGCTTGACTGCGCGGTTTCGATAATCGCGAGCCTTGCCAGCAAGGCATCATGCCCCTTATCTAAAGGATGAAACCCAGTCTCATCGATCAAAGAATGAGATGCCACTTCCCTTGCAAAATACAAATCCAGCTTGGTCGGTTCATCATTAATGATGGTGTACGAGGGCTGTTTTTCGTAGCGGCTAGGGTCAATGCTGGAAGAAACGCATCCGCTCAGGGCGGCAATGAGCAGTAGTGCGAAGAAATTTTTTATAGACAAAATGTTGGGCATAGTTAAAGTGCTGGTATTCGAGTAAGTTCTAAAAATGCAGCGAGAGTGTAACGGCTCATCGAAGGATTTGCACTGTGTCGCTGGCGTTTTTACTGATAAATTTCATAGCAATTAAGTATAGCCTAATTGAAAGTGACTAGGTTGCATAACAATTACTTATAACGATTCTGGCTGGTTTTGAATCGCTGGATATTAGGAGAGTTCGTGGCGAGTTTGGGCACCAACAAATATACCTTGTTTGGCATTATGGCCATTTTGCTTTGGAGCTGTGTGATCGCGTTGACGCGCGATATTGCGGAGCTTTTTGGCCCGATTGGTGGCGCTGCATTGATGTACAGTGTGAGCACAATTGCGCTGATGGTGGTGATGGGAAGACCACGTATTGGCGACTATCGTCCAAGTTACTTACTTCTTGGCGGCGGGTTGTTTGTAAGTTACGAGATTTGTCTCGCGCTGGCTCTTGGGATGGCGAACGATCGTCAACAAGCGATGGAGATGGCGGTTATTAACTACTTATGGCCGGCGCTCACTGTGCTGTTGGCGGTATTGATGAGCGGTCGTAGAGTCAGTGTGTTGGTTTACCCGAGCGTGGTGCTCGCGTTTATTGGGGTCGTGTGGTGTATTTCTGGGGACGCTTCTTTCTCTTTTGAGAGTGTCAAAAACAATGTGGCGACCAACCCAATAACCTACACGATGGCGTTGTCGGCGGCGTTTATTTGGGCGCTGTATTGTAATATCACGCCTAAGATGAGTGGTGGCAAAAATGCCATCGTTTTGTTTTTTGCCATGACATCGGTGACGCTTTGGATTCACTATGCGCTGAGTGATGAAAGCCAGATGGTGTTCAACGTTTCCTCCGTATCAACCTTACTGTTGGCAGGTTGCATTATGGGGGCTGGATATGCGCTTTGGAACCAAGCGATTATTGGCGGCAATATGGTACTTATCGCCACGTTTTCCTATTTTACACCGGTATTCTCCACCGTGTTTTCTTCAGTTTACTTGTCTGTGGCACTGACTCAGTCGTTTTGGAAAGGCGTGGCATTAGTCACGCTTGGTTCACTGCTTTGTGCTTGGGCCACTCGCGAACGTGCACTCGAGAAGGAAGCTGCAAACGCCTGACAAATGCGGCAATCGCTTTGCTAACTACTATCGTAATAGAGATAGGGTTGATGAAAAGGGTAAAGCCAAATGCGAGCAATGGGTGGGGCCGTGATGTTTGTTCATCTGATAGTGCTGTTGGTGTTAAACGCGACAATCAGCCGGTCTGTGATTGCTGCTCCTAGCGGTAAACCTTGGTTGGTCAGTTACAATCAAGATGCCGTGACTTTGTACAAACGGGAGCATCATACTGGACTGATTGAGATCCGAGTGCATGCGGATGTGTCGACGACGTTTGCCGCCTTTTTACGGTTATTTGAAGACACGGCCAATGTTCCGAACTGGCTGCATAATGTCGACCAAACGAAAGTGTTGGCCCAGCTATCGTCTAACGAAAACATCGTATATACCACCTTTGCAGCTCCGTGGCCTGCTAAGAATCGAGATATGGTGACTTACTCTCGCTACTATCAAACCGGTCGTCGTTTTGTTCTGGAAATCAGTGACGCATCGGATTACCTTGCCCAGCAGCCCGACTATATTCGAATTGAAAAGGTGCGTTCACGCTGGGAGCTGACTAAGTTAACGGAAAACCAAGTCTTTGTGGTCTACACCGCGTTTGCAGATGTGGGCGGGGCATTGCCCGATTGGTTGGCTAATCAGTTGACGATTGAAGGGGCGATTGAAACCTTTAAGGGGTTGAAAAGAGAGATTGCTGGCTATCAGCATCTCTCTCATCCAAATGTGACCGATTAATATTGACGAAAGTCGTTATGAGTTGCTGGCCAAGGTTGCATCATTAGCGCGTGACAATGCTTTACACGCTTGAAACAGCATTTGACCTGGCACTTTAATAAAGTACACCGACATTAAGATCATCATCGTAGGGTCCGCATACACGCTTAGATGTGCCCACGGCGTAAATTCCATAGCCCATGCTGAAATAAAACCCGCCATGACAGCGACGCTAAGGAGAGTGTCCATTTGCCACTGTTTGGTTTCTGCTTCGATTAGGTTCGAACCCATTTTCTTGTTTTTACTAGCGATGTACCACCAAGCGTAGGTACAGCCTAGGACATTAAACAGTCCAAATAGCGTTGCTACGGTCGTGTCTACCGGACGACCGCCCGTGAACATGGCGCTGACGGCGGAGTACAGTGACGCCAATACAATGATTAAGATCACTGATGCTTTAATAGCTATTACCAAGGACTCAACGGTTTGGCGACCGTATTTAGAGGCGTGGCTGTTTGGATTTTTCAACTGTTGTGCTGCGGCCAGTGACAATAAAGTTAACAGTAAGCTGACCATTGAATAGACACCGTCGAAAGCGATGACTAGTGAGCCCATCAACACACCAACCACTAGGCCTGCGACAGCGAAGCCAGTAGCAATAATGGCTGATACTCTCAAGACTGATGATTCATTGTGTTGTTTTAGCGAAGACATTGGATTTACCTTTTGTTTGAACTAAGGCTATTGTTTCGCCGTGCTGCTTATCTTTCAAACATTAACTGAGTGTTTGGATGAAAGCTGAAAACAAATTAATGATAATTTATATTTAAATCATGGGTTTAATAGATGTTTTTTGCTGTCAGTATTAATGACACCCACTGATGGCCGCTGATGAATAACCGTTAGAAAGTAAACAGGTAGTCGCTGATTTGGTCCGCAAGCCACGTCATCGCAGGGTGTTCCGACATGCCCGATGAGGTCAGCATACAGAAATCTTCTTGGGTCAAACCATAGGTGTGCTTGATGACAGATAAGGTTTGCTCACGCAATAATTGACGAATCAATGGCTCTGGCAATACCCCCCAAGCGCCTTCAGAAATGATGGTTTTAAGCATAAATTCGAAGCTTGAAAATCCAATATACTTCAGAGAGAAAGGCAATAGCTCAGGGTTATCTCGTAGATTTAGGTAGGCGAGTGATACTTGCATTTGATCACGCAGTACTTCGTCTGAAACACGGGGCAGTTTAGATAACTTATGATCCGCTCGGCACACCGACATCATACGAATCTTCCCCAGTGGCTGATAGGTGAGCATGGGGTCATCTTCGCGCTCAAAATCGACACCAAAGGCGAAATCAACCTGCTTTTTCTCAACGATATCGGCTAGGTCGCCCGATGAGGCCAAGACGATATTGAGAGAAAGAGCTGGATAGCGTTGGTTGAGCTCTAACGTCAGATCTTGCCATACTTGATCGGGTAGGCTGTCGTCGTGGGCAATACGCAGCTCAGTGGCAAAGTCACCAGAGACTTGGGCACAGGTCTGCCTGATGCGAGCAGAGGTGACCAATAAGTTTTCACAGTCTTTATAAATGGCTTTCCCTATTTCTGACAAGGTCACGTTGTTGCCTGTGCGGACAAACAGATCGGTGTCGAGGTCTTTCTCGAGGGCTTTGATTGCCATGCTGAGTTTGGTTCGGTTGCAGTTTAATACTCGCGCTGCTTCGGACACAGAGCCGGCGTCAACCACGGCGCAGAAGGCTTCGATTTGAGAAAGATTGATAGACATTGATCGTAAAACGCCCGTAAATCATAGGAACAAAAATCATAGCACGAGTGCCAAAGAATACGAAGATAACACTAGGAATTGCTTGGCGTTCTGGTTTAATCTATGTCTAGTTATCAAGGATTAAAATGAAGTGCTTGTATTGTGTTCAGCACGAGTAAAACAATGGAGTAAACTATGTCTAACGAGTGGGATGAGTACGCCGCGACATGGGAAAATAACGAGGCGACCGCGGTCTTTGCTCAGTCATGCTATGACGCGCTCTCTGAAATAACCTCGTTGAAAGGTAAATCGGTTT
Organism: Vibrio sp. 10N; assembly: GCF_036245475.1. Classification (NCBI taxonomy): domain Bacteria; kingdom Pseudomonadati; phylum Pseudomonadota; class Gammaproteobacteria; order Vibrionales; family Vibrionaceae; genus Vibrio; species Vibrio sp. 10N. The sequence goes on from NZ_BTPM01000002.1 coordinate 53,469, forward strand.
TAGACTTTGGTTGTGGTACCGGCCTGTTGAGCCAACTGATGTCTCCGACGACCAAATATATTGTCGCACTGGATGGCTCTGAAGCCATGATTGAAGAGCTCGACAAAAAAGGGTTAGAAAATGTTGAGCCTGTCGTAGATTTATTAACGCGCGGCTTAGTTGCTCAGCATCCTGCCTTCCGCAATCAGTTTGATCTCGTCGTTGCGTCTTCTGTTTGTGGATTTATCGACAACCTTCAAGACACCGTGAACGTTATCTATACCTTGCTTGATGAGTACGGCATGTTCATCCACTGGGACTGGGCTGTTGACAGTGACGATGCTGGTTATGGGATGACGGAAAAGCGAGCTAAAGATGTCTTGTTGAATGCGGGTTTCGAGAAAGTCGAAGTGTCAATCGCATTTGAAATTGATTCGGGCAAAGGTCCGAAAAAAGTTCTTATGGGTGTTGGACGCAAGTAGCGCAGTACCCTAAATTTATAATCTGATCTACGAATAGGTGGTGCCTTTGGTACCACCTTTTTTTGTTATGCTTGTAGAACGTTTATTTGGATACGTTGATTATGTTCTTGAAATCAAAGCAATGGGTTTGGTCATGTCTGGCTTCGTTATGGCTTATCAGTAGTCATGCTTACTCCAGTGACACTGACATGGTGGACAAAGCCAATACTATCATCGCGCAAGCGGCGCAAAATATTGATGAATTCGACTCCGCTGCACATTGGGAGTCAGTGAAAAATGTTACTGGTGTTGCTAAAGCGATCGTGATCTTTCCGTCGGGTGGTCAAGCTGGCTTTATTTTGGGGGCACAGTGGGGTAAAGGTATCTTGCTAACCAGAGATGGGCATCAGTGGAGTGAGCCTGTGTTTGTCAAATTCCGCAGCGCGATGTTTGGCTTGTTAGCGGGCGCGCAAAAAATCAAAGGCGTCGGAGTGATCCTCTCCGATGATGTGGTCGAGCAATTGCAATCAGGTTCAACCAAAATTGGCGGAACGGCTGATGTCACGATTGGTGATGGCGTCAGTGGCAAAGTCGTTGGTGGCACCAGTGGAATAAGTGCGATGATGGTTTCGCAAAACAAAGGGCTCTACTTTGGTGGCAGCATCGATACCTTCAACATGACTCTAGACAACACGCTAAATCACGCCATTTATGGTGAATCTTTTTCTGTTGATGAAGTACTAACCAACTTTGCCCCCTATTCTGGAGAGGCGCAGAATCTGCGTCGTCGCTTGGAAGGGATCGCTTATCGCGCTGTCTATCGCTAACATGGAATAGTGAACAAAATTTGAACTTGTTGTTTTTTCGTGCATTAATGTTTCTAGCCCATCGACATTAATCGCACAGGACACTGGTTTATGAAACATGTACTGACGTCTTTCGTTATCGCAAGCTTGGCTATGGTAGGGTGCACGACCAGCACCAAACCAGTAGCACCCCTTAATTTCGCTTATGGGGTCGCGAAAACAGGAGACTTTGGCTTTCTCCCTCAAACGGGCATGGTGACCTATTCGTGGCGTACTCATTCACCTGTTGCTAAAGTGTCGGAAGATTTTGACGCTGACCATTACCTGTCTGTGATCAAGTCGCAAATTGATGAAGTGTTGGCATCGAAGGGTTATCTTGCGGTGCAAGATGGTCATGCCGCTTCCATGCACCTAGACTTTGGTATCGCGACTGAAACGGCAATGAATGATGAACAAATTTTTGAAAGTACCCAAATCAAGACCGGGGTTCAATTTGAATCACCGACGCAGAACGGGGAAAAAGGGAGTTTGTACATAGCGGTGTTTGATTCAGTGGGGGCATTTCCAAGATGGCGAGCTTTAGCACAAGGGCCGACAGAAAATCGAATTGATGACCCTCAAGAGCGAGAGGAACTGAAAAATCTGATTGGTGCGATGCTGGCTGACTTACCGCCGCGTTAAACACAAAGACCGAAGCGATGGGCCTCGGTCTTGAGATGCTGCATTGAGTTTTACTCGTTTTAGTAACAAGCTTATTTTGGCATTATCACTGTATCGATCACGTGGATCACACCATTTTTCGCTTTAACATCGGTCGCGATAACGGTAGCGTTATCCACCATCACCTTGCCATCGCTTTTAGTAATCATAATGTCCTGACCTTGCACTGTGGTCGCCTTATCTAGCCCCATAACATCCGCTGCCATCACTTTTCCTGCGACTACGTGGTAGGTGAGAATTGCGACTAGCTTGTCTTTGTTCTCTGGTTTGAGCAACATCTCGACTGTGCCATCGGGCAGTTTTGCAAACGCATCGTCAGTGGGTGCAAACACCGTAAATGGGCCATCACCTTTCAACGTATCAACGAGCCCCGCAGCTTGTACTGCTGCAACGAGCGTAGTGAATGAGCCGTTCTCAGCAGCCACGTCGACAATGTCTTTTTTCATTCCGTGGTGGTCAGCCAGTGCTGAAAACGAGAGTAGAAGTGCTGCTATCGCTGCAAGCGAACGTGTGAATATAGTCTTCATATCTGCGATCCTTTGTTTGTGTCTATTCGCAGTCGTCTGTTACGGTGGGATTAGGCTATCGATCACCGACGGCAAGCAACAAATTACGCTTCTAGCCGTCAGAAGGAGAGGGGTTAGAATGTCAGACCAGGCAACAGCACGGGCTGTTTTGGCCAGCGGTGCTGATTAAGCTCTTTGATCATGACAGACACGGGGGTCGGCTGAGCCAAGGGCTCATCGGGCAGTAGTGAAAGGTTAGTGATGCGGGTATAGCCACTAGAGCCATAGACTTCATCGCGGCCAAACAGCACTGAGTAGTAAAACGGCTGTAGTTGCATCCACTGATGTGCTTCTTCGAGCAAAGCTTTGGTTAAGCCACGCTTTCGATAGTCTGGATGGACACACACTTCAGCGACACCGGCAATAGGCACAGACTCGCCGCCAATGGAGAGGGTTTTTTCATGCACTGCTAAGTGAGCGATAATATGATGCTCATGTTCACCGGTAATATACCAGCGATGTTGAGGCATCTCGTTGTAAAAGCGCTGAGTTTTAAATCGGCTATCGCTTGGCTTGGTAAAACAGCTACTGAGAATCGTGATCAGTGCTTGGTCTAGCTCGTTTGTGACGGCGCTATCTTCAATATAGTGTATCTTCATAGTGTTACTGGCGCGCCACGCAACGTTCTGTCACGATGCTATGCGTGCCCTTATCAGGTCCCTTAGTGATGGTGAGCCGGCTTAAGATGTTGTAGCACATGGTGCTGCCACTGGGTGTTGCAGATTGAATGCTGACAGTGCCAGAGTTGCCACTGCCGCTGTTATTCCATGGTATTGCTTGTTTAGAGTTTGGGTCACGCATCAAGCGCTCTACCGCTTGTTTGTGTAGTTGCTGATCTTTGGCAGAAAAGCTTTTGTCTTCAACGCCAAAGGTTTGTGATGTGAGTGAGTCTACAAGTTGAAACGGTGAGGATAAAATACCGCCAATAACACCGGTTACTGCGCCTTTGCTCGCTTCGCGCCCTGCTTGCTCTGCCTGTTGGACCAGCGCTTCGGCTTGGTCAATGATCTCAGGCATGGCTACTCGCAGTGCCTCACTTTCGGCCAGAATCGCGGGGACTTGTTGGTTGGTCGCTGCAATTTGTTTGTTGGTGGCGCGAATGGTTTGATTGGTTTGTTCGACTTGCTTTAGAAGATTCGGCAACGAACTGTGCCAATGCTCCGACTGCTCAAGAATTGGCGGAATGGCTGCCGTGACGGATTGGACTTGCGTCAAAATAGCGGGGATCTGGCGATTGATATCGTCGACTCGCTCCAGCACTTCGGGGATTGCTTGTTGGTATTGGGCGCTTTGCTCCAGAATGCTTGGAATGATGGCTTGGATTTTTTGCACTTCTTCAACCACAGGAGTGATGCGCTGTGCGGTTTGGTCGATTTGAGTCAATAAACTGGGTAACTCAACTCGTACTTGTTTAGCTTCGAGAGTGAAGGTGTAAATTGACCAAGCTAAGGCGAATATAGCGAGGGCAAGCAGTGCTCTGCTGGCGACAATGACCTTTTCCATATCTCACTCCTGTCGAGCTTAAGCGGCGCTGCTTTCCTTGCTCGAAATTGAAACTCCTAGTGCCCACCATAACGAAACTGATTAACGTAGTAAACGCCTTGCGAATAAACACGACAGCGTAGGCGGAGAGAATTGCGAGATTGTGCAAAAAGTCACCACTTAACCATGTTTACCTAGTAAGTCACTAAAATGTAAAGCCAATTCAGCTAAACTGAAATCATGAAGGGAAAAAAGTAGGAGCTGGTGATGGCGATTCAAAGACTCGAAGCAAACAAGCTATACCATGCCGCAGAACTCAAGAAACTGCCGTGTAAGTCGACCAAAGAACTGGATCCGATTGATGAAATTGTGGGCCAGGAGCGCGCTCAGAAAGCGGTTGAGTTCGCGATGTCTATCAAAGAAAAAGGCTATAACATCTATGCGATAGGCCAAAATGGCCTTGGTAAGCGCACCATGATTTTACGTTATCTTAGTCGCCATCCTCACGACACACAAGCGCTCTATGATTGGTGTTATGTTGCCAATTTTTCCGATACTCGTACCCCGCAGGTATTGAAGTTGCCGTGTGGCATGGGCGAAAAACTCAAGAAAGATGTTGAGAAGCTGATCTCTAAGTTAGTTAAAGCCATTCCAATGGCATTTGATAACGAGCTGTATTTTGGTCGCGCAGACAAGCTAAAAAATGATCTGGCACGTAAGCAGCAAGTGGAGCTACAAAAGCTCAGTGAAGAAGCCAAAGAGAAGGGCATCAGTCTGACGATCACGCAGCAAGGGGATTATCAATTTGTTGCTTTGAATGGAGAGGAGTTACATACTGACGAAAGCTTTTCGGAGCTGCCGCTTGATGAGCAAGATCGCTTTGGCACCACCATTGATGAGCTAGAGGTGAGCCTTCGTGGTATGGCTAGAGAGTTGACGGATTGGGAAGAGACCTTTACCGACAATATTCAAAAACTGAACGAAGAAGTTACTCTTGGTGTCATTAGTCACCTAATTAAAAAGCTGAAAAAAGAGTACAACGGCTACACCGAGATCAAGAAGTACTTGAGTGCTTTGCAAAAGGATATTTGCGAAAACGTCGATATCTTCCTTGAAGAAGGTAATGAACAAGGTGAAATCGCTACCGCATCATTGGATAAGAAGTTTCCGCGCCGTTATAAAGTGAACTTGATAGTGAAGCAGTCTTGCTCCGACTTTCCGATCATTGTCGAGGAGAACCCTAACTATCACTCCCTGTTTGGTTATATTGAAACAGCGACTTACAAAGGCACTGTATTTACCGATTTTTCATTGATTCGTGCGGGTAGTTTGCACCGAGCTAACGGTGGTGTGCTGTTAATGGATGCGGTTAAGGTATTAGAGCAGCCGTATGTATGGGATGGCCTAAAACGCGCACTGCGTGCACGCCAGCTTAGTTTCACTTCTCTGGAAAAAGAAGTGACGTTAACAGGAACCGTGTCACTCGATCCTCAGCCAATTCCACTTGACGTAAAAATCATTTTGTTTGGTGACTATCGCACCTATCAACTGCTACAGCATTACGATCCAGAATTTAGCGAGCTGTTTAAAGTTACCGCTGATTTTGAGGATGAAATGCCGCGCACCGCCGAATCCGAGCTTCACTACGCGCGCTTTATCTCAAGCATCGTACATGACAACAATATGTTGCATTGCGACCGCAAAGCAATTGCTCGCATTATTGAGCACAGCTCGCGCTTGTCTGGTGATCAAAATAAATTGTCGCTGCATTCAGCGCACATCGCCAATTTGCTCAGAGAATCTAATTATGTGGCGCGCAATGCTAAATCTAACCTGATCCGCATGGGACATGTTGATCAAGCGCTTGAATACCAACAAATGCGCGTCAATCGATTGCAAGATAGCGTGATGGAAGGCTTTGTAAACGGTACGACACTCATTCATACCGAAGGTTCGGCGATTGGCCAAGTTAATGCACTTTCTGTGTTAACCACAAGCGATCATATGTTTGGTGCGCCAAATCGAATTACGGCCACAACTTCCTACGGTGATGGTGAGGTCATTGATATTGAACGTAGTGTGGATTTGGGAGGCAGTATTCACTCGAAGGGGGTGATGATACTTACCGCCTACTTGTCCTCTGTGTTTGGTAAAACCGCCAAAGTTCCACTTACGACCACCATTACTTTTGAGCAGTCTTACGGTGGCGTGGATGGCGACAGTGCCAGTATGGCTGAGTTCTGCGCGGTAGTATCTGCGTTTTCGGGTCAACCAAACCGACAGGATATCGCCATTACCGGATCGATGAACCAGTTTGGTGAGTCGCAGCCTATTGGTGGTGTTAATGAGAAGATCGAGGGCTTTTTTGATGTGTGTAGCATCAAAGGTCGACACGCTGGGCAAGGCGTAATTATACCGCGTTCCAATGCTCATAACTTAATGTTGCGTGCTGATATCGTTAAGGCAGTAGATAAAGGCGAGTTCCACATATGGGCGATTGATCATGTGACGGAAGCGATTGAGTTGTTTTCGGGCAAAGAGGCTGGCACGCAGTCGCTTGAAGGCAGCTACCCTATTGATACAATATATGGTATCGCGCAGGCAAGGCTTAACGCACTGCGCAAGTAGTCACAAAAGCCAAGCGAAAGCTTGGCTTTTTTTTCACGTTGTCTCTTTACATTTGGGCGCGAACGGTTAGGCGCGAAGCTTGAGCTTTGTGCCGTCAAACTTAAGGTGGGAGAGCAGCTCTTTGGCGTTTGCTTCACCCTTCTCATCAAATTTGATGCCGTAGGCGGTATAGTGGCTAGACTTCTGTTGATTGCATATCAGTCCGGATAGGGAAGGGAAGTAGCGTCCTTTAGGCGCGCCTTCAGTAACATTCAACGCCACTTCTTGGCCGACCACTAAGCTTTTGCCAAGCGCTGGCAATATGAATCGGCAACCGCTCTTTGACATATCTCTGAGCTCACAGCGAGTTTGATTGTCGCCGGTGTTTAGCATGGCGCTGAGATTGACGTCATACCTTGGTTCTTTTCTCAGGTTAGTCACCTGCATCGATTGCGGTATCGATAGCACTAAAATAGGCAATGGTTCTTCAATAAAATTAATAAGTTGGGAGCGGAACTGGACGACTCCACCTTCGCCTCTTTGGGAGATTGCTCTAACTGTTAACCAAAAGCCTTCTTGGAAGAAGTACTTAAGATCGCTGTCATCGATCTTAGGCGTTTCCAGCAAAATTCGATGCTCAGAATGAGCGCCAATAAATTGAGTAGCACAGCGAAAAGAGGTGCCGACAGGTGTATTGACGGTCAACGTTACGTCGCCACCATGTTCTATCATAGCAAGTGCATCAGTGCTATTAAGCGTATGGGTCGTCCGTGATTGGGGATTAGATTTTTGTTGTTGCGTCACTGCTTGATGATTCCTGACGTTTACTGCCTTAAACTTAAGCGGATTGTTTTTATTAGGTTATCTTGCCTAACTTAAGCAACACCAGACAAACTTTGAACGGTGCTCACAAAATTCTAGGGCTTAGAAAATCAAAGTGCAATTAAAAAACGGTAGCTATGAGTCAAAATATTGACTTGTATGTCAATATTGCACCTATATGCCTATGATGTGGGGGCGATCTATCAATTTCGAGTACATGTTTAAGGTTTTATAGATCAGCTTAAATTCCAACATGCTTGTTGAATATAATGGTTCATTTATGACCTTATTGATATCAATTATGGATTAAAGATAAAGCCTATTTAGAAAAGTATGGTATGACGGTCGAGAACGGATTAAATCCATGGCAACCAACCCCGTTTTTGGGCGGGCAAATTACTGCTGTACCTGCGCAGCATGGACATGGTTGGATTCATAAAGTGATGGCCAACGGCTGTGGTTTCTATATTGAGTTACCTAACGAGCCATGCATCTACATTAGTGGCGATACGGTGCTAACAAACGATGTTAACAAGGCGCTCACTGAGCTTAAGCCAGACATTACCGTGGTTGCAGCGGGTCAAGCACAGATGGACGTAGGTCAGCCACTCCTCATGCCAACCGACGAAGTCATGGAATTTATTAAGCGCTCACCAGGCAAAGTTATCGCTAACCATATGGAAGCGTTGAATCACTGTCCGGTGGATAGATCAACGCTGAAGCGAACGTTGAGCGCTCATGGTTTAGTTGACAAAGTATCGATTCCAGAGGATGGTGAAATACTCGAGTTTTAAGGTGAGTGGATGAGGTAGAGCATGCTAAAGCACCAATATGAATGGCAGGAGGTTGAAAACGGCCAACTGCTTTATATTGAAAAACTGTTTGACCATGACTCTGCTGAAGCGGTGTTTAACGAGTTACGGAGCTCACTTAATTGGCGACAAGATAACATTCGCTTGTTTGGAAAAGTGCACCCTATCCCGAGACTTCAAGCTTGGTATGGGGATGCCAGTTATCGCTACTCTAATTTAGAGTTAGAGGCTCAGACCTGGTATCCCAAACTCGCCGAGCTAAAGGCGCTGTGTGAACAATACGGGCAGCACAGGTTTAATACGGTACTCGCCAATTTGTATCGTGACGGCCAGGATTCCAATGGCTGGCATAGTGACAATGAGCCCGAGCTTGGCATCAACCCAGTGATTGCCTCACTCAGCTTTGGTGGTGAGCGGCGATTTTTGCTCAAACACAAGCTGACCGGTGAGAAATTGGAATTCAATCTAACATCCGGATCACTACTGATAATGGCTGGAGAAACTCAGCATCACTGGCAACACACCATTCCCAAAACAAAGCGACCAGTAGCGCCAAGGATAAATTTAACTTTTCGAAAAGTTCTGGCTCCCTAAAACAACAAAAGCTCCCCGTAGGGAGCTTTTGATTAGCTAAATCATAGTTTGATTATGCTTTTGCAGATGCCGCTTTCTTTGCGTTCTTAGCGTAGCTAGGTGTTCTTGCTACAGCACGCTTAGTTGCTGGCTTCTTCGCAGCTGGCTTTTTCTTCTTTTGCTTTAGACGCTCAGGAAGAATTTGAGTTGCGAACACATCTTCAACGGTTTCAGCACGCTTGATTAGTTCAGCTTCACCGTCTTTAACTAGTACAGTTGCAGGACGTGGTAGAGAGTTGAACTGGCTCGCTTGAGACTCTGCGTAGTGACCCACATCCATGATAGCTAGAACGTCTTTTGGCTCTAGAGCTGGCATGCGTGCACCGCTTTCCCAAATTGATGGGATACAGATTGGACCTGCGATTTCAGTTGTCTTCTCAACAAGTGGTTGAGTCATCTTGCTTGCTGGTAGAACAGGGTTCTTAGACTCTTGAGACTCAACTAGCGTTGCTAGGTAAGTAGACGCGTCAACCATCGTGTAGGTGTAGTCCATCTCTTGGTCATCTTTCACTACGTATACAGACGTTAGTAGTGTGCCGATGTTACCAGCGATGTAACGACCAGGTTCTAGCCATAGTTGCGGGATCTCGAAGCCTTCTTTGTTGAACTCTTCTAGCATGCCTGCACACACTACTTTCGCGTAATCTTCAATAGTGTTCGGGTTCATCATGTGCTCAGCGCTACGACACTCTGGCTCACGCTCACGTGGCCAACCGCCGCCAAGGTCGATTTGGAATGGTTGAACGCCACACTCGCGAGAGATTTCGATAACGTTGCGTGCATACTCACGGTATAGCGCATCCCAACCTTCAGGTTGCTTAGAGAAACGACCTAGGTGAGTGTGGAAACCGTAGAATTCGAACACGTCGATTTCTTTCACGCGGTTAACGATTTTCTTCGCTTCTTCTTTTAGCAGACCGAATTTGATCCACTTCATCGCGCCGATGAAGTTCGGGAACGGGTATGCATCTGGTTCGAAGTCGTTAAAGAAATCTTCTGGGATAACTTTTAGACGTACCGCGATGCGTACTTTTTCTTTTGGCTTCACTTCGCGAGCGATACGCTCAACGATTTCGATCTCTTCGTACGAATCTAGGTGGATTGCGTAGCCGTACTCAATCGCTTTACGGATAGCAAGCTCAGGCTTAACTGTACCATTTAGTGCGATAGTTTTTGGATCCGCACCCGCGATGTAAGTTGCTTCAACTTCACCCGGACCGAAACAGTCACCACCCACGCCTTCTTCGTGACAGATAGCACGAACTGCGAAGTTAGTGTTTGATTTGATTGCAAACATTACGTTCACAGGCTTTGGCCAGTTTGAACCGAACGCTGCTTTAACGCGACGTAGGTTACCACGTAGTGTGTCTTCGCTAAGAACGAATAGCGGGCTACCGTATTGCTCAACCAGGTCAGAAGCTTTGCAGCCGCCGATGTATAGGTCGTCGCCTTTTGTTGTTAGCTCGTCAGTTGGCGTTAGGATGTTTTGTAGACGCTCAGCGTAGTTCTGGTTTGCTTTGTGCTCGGCAAGAAGTTGCTTTTGCTCTTCTAGTACAGAACTTAGTTGCTTTACTGAGTCTTCTAAACGCGCTTGATATTTCATATTCGTTCCTCACGAAATCGTTGAAAAGGTATGAACTGATTTGTTGATAGCTAGTGTAGTTGGCGGTGGAAAAAACAACACGTCACCCAGAGTCAAAAAAACTTACACTGGCATCTAATGCATTGTGGTGTACCTATTTTGTTGCTGAATGGGACGTTAACATTAGATTGCCCAGCTAGGTAAGTTACTTAGGGGTTACAGATACACTCCAGTATCAAGTGAATCGCTTGAATACATAGAATTACGCGGCTGTATACGTCGTTTTGTGAGCTTGGTTAACATTTTGTGAGTAAATGAATGGTTGTTACAACAAGTCAAGTAACCCGAGGGGTAAAAAATGGCACTTTTTTAAGGTTTTGTTCAATTAAGTTGACTCTCAGTGACGTTACAAGTTGAAGCTTGGTGGCTAATTTATAGGCATTCAATAGCGGGAAGCGAGTTCACTTCGTTCAGTGATAAAGCAAACATAATTCACCGTTATTAAACAGCAAGCACAACAAGAGTTCTGTAGTTATATAAACAGTTATACAGACCATTCATTCTTCACGAGGTAATCATTATGTCTTTTGATATCAATAAAGCTAAAGGTGTATTCGCGACAGTGGACGCTGCGATCGAAGCAACTCATAAAGCGCAAGTTGAGTTTTATGCGACGTCTACAAAAGAAGGCCGCGAAGCTATCCTTACTGCTATCCGTGGTGCAGTGCTAGCTAAAGCGGAAGACTTCGCAAAAATGGTTCGTGAAGAAACGAAACTAGGTCGTGTTGAAGACAAGATCGCTAAGCACCAGCTGACTGCTGCTAAGACTCCAGGTACTGAAGTTCTAGAAACTAAAGTATGGTCTGGTGACAACGGTATCTCTCTAGAAGAGCGTGCTCCTTACGGTGTTATCGGTGCGGTTACCCCTGTCACTAACCCAACGGAAACTATCGTTAACAACGCTATCTCTATGCTAGCGTCTGGTAACGCGGTAACGTTCAACGTTCACCCATCTTCTAAAGTTGTTTCTGCCATCATGATTGACCTTATCAACAAAACAATTGTTGAAGCAGGCGGTCCTGAAAACCTAGTGACTATGGTGAAAGAGCCAACGCTAGAAACGCTAAACGAAATCGCTAAATCTCCACTAGTTAACATGCTAGTGGGTACAGGTGGCCCGGGTCTAGTGAAAGCAATCCTACAATCTGGTAAGAAAGGTGTAGGCGCTGGCGCTGGCAACCCACCTGTAATCGTTGACGCTTCTGCTAACCTAGACCTAGCTGCGGCTGGCGTTTACGGCGGTGCATCTTTCGATAACAACCTACTATGTATCGGTGAGAAAGAAGTATTTGTTGAAGATTCAGTAGCGGACGAGTTCCTAGCTAAGCTAGAAGCAACGGGCGCTTACGTTCTTTCTGCAGAAGAAGCTGAGAAGCTAACTGCACAAATCCTAACTATGGACGAAATCGACGGTGCTAAGCCATGTACTGCGCAAGAAATTGCTCGCGTATGGCACCCAGTTAAGCAACACGTTGGTCAAGACGCAGGTGAGATCCTTAAGTCTATCGGTGTTGAGTCTGAGACTCGTCTAGCGGTTATGGTTGTTGAGAACGATCACCCACTAGTACACGTAGAGCAAATGATGCCAGTACTTCCAGTTGTTCGTTGTGCGAACATCGACGAAGCTATCGAGCGCGCAGTAGCTGCTGAGCGTGGTAACAAGCACTCTGCATGTATCTACTCTGGTAACATCGAGAACGTAACTAAGTTCGGTCGTGCTATCAACACAACTATCTTCGCTCACAACGGTCCAACACTATCTGGTGTAGGTTACAACGCTGAAGGTACTTCAACGTTCACTATCGCTGGTCCAACTGGTGAAGGTATCACAAACGCGTACTCGTTCACTCGTGCACGTCGTTTTGCAATCGCGCAGGGTGGTTTGCGTATTGTCTAATTGGTTGTTTGACTGATTGATGTGAAAAGGTCGAAGCTGTTGCTTCGGCCTTTTTGTGTTTTTAGAGCCCTCTCTTTGCCTCCTTGCTGCGCGTCTCGCTGAGATGAAGGAGAAACTATGTTACTTGGCGAGGGGTAAGCCCAATACGAACGTCAGCATGTCTCAATGATTTCAAATCGATAACCCACGCCGTAAATAGACGCTATCCAATCGTAGTCTGGATTAACTGCGAAGATCTTTTTTCTAAGGTTTTTGATATGGCTATCAATCGTCCTATCCGTTACAACGCGTCCGTCGGAGTAGATTCGGTCCATAAGTTGGTCGCGATTGAACACGATACCCGGGTGGCGATGAAAGTGGGAAAGCAGTTTAAATTCGGCGGGTGTTAAGGGAAGTACAGTGCCCGTAATGGTGGCTTTCATTAATTGTTGATCTACGTTCAGTAGAGGATTCTTGCCGGTATCTATCGCGTCTTGATTCGATTGAGAACGGCTCCGGCGCAGGACATTTTTGACGCGCGCGACGAGCTCTCTTGGACTATAGGGTTTACAAATGTAGTCATCAGCCCCCAATTCCAATCCAACCAAGCGATCGATTTCGTCGACTTTTGCTGTCGCCATCATGACTGGCAAGCCACTAAATGTTCTTAACTCTCGATAGATATCGAGACCATCTCGGTTCGGTAGCATTAAGTCGAGAATGATCAGGTCCGGTTGATTTACCTTTACCCAATCAATCACCTCGTTTCCATCGCTGATCATGTGCGACTCAAAACCACTGTGATTGAGATAGTCTTGGATAACCTGAGCAAGCGACGGTTCGTCTTCCACGATAAGGATCATAAAACCTCTATTTCTAATGATGTTGTTTTGGCAAGCGTACTACGATTTTTACGCCCCCTAAAGATGAGTGAGTGGCCTCAATCGTACCTTGGTGAGCTTCGACGATATTTTGGCATATGGCCAACCCTAATCCTGAACCACCACTTGCGCGACTGCGAGAACTGTCCACGCGATAAAGGCGATCGAACAACTTTGGCAGAGCCTCATTGGGTACCCCAGGAGCGCTGTCTTCAATGATAGCAACCAGTTCATTGGCTTTTGACTCCAGCGTAATGCTGACATTGCCTTGCTCGTTGGTGTATCGAAAGCAGTTCTCGAACAGGTTTTGAAACACTTGTTGTATCAGCTTCGCGTCAGCATATATCGTCGTATCAGGTGCTGATGAGTAGTCCGTGGTAACGCTTAAGCTTTTTGAGGCAAACCTCAATTCATAGCGTGTCAGTAAATCGTCAATGATGTCTGCAAGCGCAATGTCGCTTCTCTGGTTGGTTCGAAACGCACTATCACTGGAAATCGACAAGGTATGTAAGTCATCAATTAACCGAGTCAGAGTCGTCACTTGGGCATGTAATCCTTCTAGGTACTTTGGCTCCATAGGTCTAATGCCATCTTGTAGCGCTTCGATTTCGCCTCTGAGTACAGCGACAGGTGTTCTTAGTTCATGGGAAATATCTGAAAGCCATTGCTCTCGAATCTCCTTTTGTTTGGCTAAGGATGCAGCTAGTAGATTGAATGAGGCAATGAGGTCTGTCAGTTCATCATTACCGATCTGCTCAATCCGGTGATCAAGGTTGCCGTTAGCGATTTCGGTCGCGCCTCTGTGCAACGCCCCGAGGGGAGTCAACAAGTACTTCACTGTGATGAATGCGATAACTAGGGTCAAAACAAAGGCCGCGATAGCAGCGGTAAAAATGTTGGCCGTTTGAGAGTACATAAAGCTCTCGGCTAATTGGTTTGATACTTGGCGACTTTGTAATACTGCCAGCCAGCCGACAGTATCGCCTTCTTTTACTATCGGTACTCGGCTAAAGAATTGATCCTTGTTTAATTCGTTCTGATTGAGATTGCGCCTGAAAAGTGGTTCACCACCTTTATCAAGCAGGTAGATGCGCATGCCCAAAGGTACGAATAGCACGTTGCTCGAACGATGACTGTCATATGCAGGGGGAAAGTCTGGCTCAACTCGTCGTGGGTTACCCGGTCGCGGTTTTGGAGGAGGCATTTCACCGATTTGTTGCATAAGTGACCCGAAGGCTCTTGGTGAACGCTGTAGAGGGCGCCAACCGTCGGTATCTGAATAGAACGCTGCGACATTCTCCGCTAGGGTCTCAACTTTTTGTATCTCTTCTTGGTTTAAGTAGCTTTGTAATTCTACTTTGAAGCTGGAATTGATCATAAATGCCATGGAAAGCAAAAGTATCAAGCTCGAACTAAATAGTGAGATGAAGAGTTTTTGAAACAGAGTAATTCGCATAATGGTTATGGCAGTATGGATCGTGGTTCAATTTTATAACCCAATTATGGAGAAAATGTGCAGAAAGCATAGTCTGTTTTGACGATGGCTTGAGTTTGCTGGTTATTTGATCGGATTCCCTATGGCTTTTCGTGACCCCATATGTGCTATGGTGCACTTGTTGGGGCTTGGATTAGATCCGCGATGTATCTTAATTGCATTCTATAGCCAGTTTGTAAACAAAGACTTAATGCATAATTGGCGTCAATGTTTTATGAGTTACTGTTACGTCCTTTCCTTGGATAAGTAACACGTCGTGTCCCGCATGATAGCCCGATTGTGCGGGAGGCTAAGCTAAGTTTATGATCTTTCGTGGCACTTTTCTTTCTCATCTCCAAAATACAAAACAGTCAAGTAAAATACTTGTAAAAATAAAGTATCTCGGTCAAATAAGTTGACGCTGACTGGCATAGTTTCGATGAATGTTTGGGTTAAATTAGCATCATCTTGAGGCGGGCATATAGACCCAGCCAACAAGCTCAATAGAGCGCTAGAGGCCATGATGAAGCCCAGCTCTTATAGCACCAAATCTCACGAGGTAATCACTATGTCTTTTGATATCAACAACGCTAAAGGTGTATTCGCGACAGTGGACGCTGCGATTGAAGCAACTCACAAAGCTCAAATCGAGTACTACGTAAACTGTACTAAAGAAGGTCGCGAAGCCATCATCACTGCGATCCGCGGTGCTGTATTAGCGCGTGCAGAAGACTTTGCTAAATTAGTTCGTGAAGAGACAAAACTAGGTCGTGTTGAAGACAAGATCGCTAAACACCAACTGACTGCAGCAAAAACGCCAGGTACTGAAATCCTTGAAACTCAGGTTTGGTCTGGGGACAACGGTATTTCTCTTGGTGAGCGTGCACCTTACGGTGTGATTGGCGCAGTAACGCCAGTGACTAACCCAACAGAAACTATCGTTAACAACGCTATCTCAATGCTAGCAGGTGGTAACGCAGTAACGTTCAACGTTCACCCATCATCAAAAGTTGTGTCAGCGATGATGATTGATCTTCTTAACGAGACGATCATTGCAGCAGGTGGCCCAGAAAACCTAGTAACAATGGTGCAAGAGCCAACGCTAGAAACGCTAAACGAAATCGCAAGCTCGCCACTAGTTAACATGCTAGTGGGTACTGGTGGTCCAGGTCTAGTTAAGGCTATCCTGCAATCTGGTAAGAAAGGTGTAGGTGCAGGTGCTGGTAACCCACCAGTTATCGTTGACGCTTCTGCAAACCTAGATCTAGCAGCAGCTGGTGTATACGGCGGTGCTTCTTTCGATAACAACCTACTTTGTATCGGCGAAAAAGAAGTGTTCGTTGAAGAAGCGGTTGCAGACGCTTTCCTAGACAAGCTTGAAGAAGTTGGCGCGTACGTCATGACAGCGGAAGAAGCTGAGAAGCTAACAGAAGAAATTCTAACGCTAGACGAGTTCGAAGGTGCGAAACCTTGTACTGCACATGAGATCTCTCGTGTATGGCACCCAGTTAAGAAGCACGTAGGCCAAGATGCAGGTAAAATTCTAAAATCTATCGGTGTTAAATCAGACACTCGTCTTGCAGTAATGTTGGTTGAAAACGACCACCCACTCGTGCACGTAGAGCAAATGATGCCAGTACTACCAGTGGTTATCTGTAAAGACATCGACGAAGCAATTGACCGTGCAGTAGCGGCTGAGCGTGGTAACAAACACTCTGCATGTATCTACTCTGGCAACATTGAAAACGTAACTAAGTTTGGTGGCCGTATCAACACCACTATCTTCGCACACAATGGCCCAACGCTATCTGGTGTTGGTTACAACGCTGAAGGTACATCTACGTTCACTATCGCAGGTCCAACAGGCGAAGGTATCACTAACGCACTATCGTTCACACGTGCACGTCGCTTCGCGATTGCTCAAGGTGGCCTACGCATCGTTTAATCGACTGCGAATAACCGAATATCTCATCACTCTTCCCAAGCGATGATATATCTAGCCGAGCGAAAGCTCGGCTTTTTTTATCTTCACCGCGAGTAATCAGGCGATAAGTGATGGTGTTTTGTTAAAAAGATTATTCCACCAATCCCGCATGACTCTATACGTGAGCAAAAAGAACAGGCTGAATAGAGTAATGCTGCCGCCCTCACGGGTTACGGTCGCGGTATTTTCCGAGCGGATTTCAATATCGCTACTGGTGGTACCTTGTATTGGAATGAGTTTTACTGCAACAACGGTTTCAGCTAGTGTCCCGTTGCCACAAGTGGCGAAGTGATCCGTTGAATCATACCCTGACGCACACTTGATGGCTGTCGCTGAAATTACTCCAGCATCGTTGATGTCTGAAGCCGTGACAATGCGATAGGCGTTGTTTACGTCACTGTAGCTACCCCCATTGGTGAGATCATCCAGCCACCATGCTCGTGAGTTGAGTATGGCCATGCGCGATTCATCGCTTCCAACGCCATTGTATGGAAAGATGTAGCCACGACGGCGACGTTGCGGCCCATCAATTTCGGTATGATTTTCAGCATCCACTTCACCAACGATTTCGTTATATTGGTTGATTGCATTGGCATGCCCACCTGCGCCGACAAAGAAAATTGACTGTGACATATCGCTGAAATAGGTCGCTGATGGTGTCGGTTGTCCGGCGTCAGCAATGAACATCCGATTTGCTGCTGCTCCCGCCTCTGGAACGCTCCCCAATCGCTTGGTTTCACCAATAATAATTAGCTGTGAGTTAATATCTGTAGCGACGGAGTTGCTGTAGTAATAGCTATCGTCGTACTCAAGTTTGGCGTTGTTGATAAATATCGATGTCCATGCGTTTTCTTCAACGGAGAAGTCATCGGTGGTGGTGGGCAAGTACACCGCAGCTTGCATGATGAGGTTGTCATCGGCGAGATCGGAGTTGAATCCAACCAAGACAGGCAAACCCAAATATTCACTATCACTACGTTCGACGATGGTTGCGGCTCGAATACTGGCCTGCGCTGACGCATAGTCATAGTTGTCATAGCTAGTGGCCCAAGCGCTGGCCGGAAAGCGAGTTTCACCATCGTCGGCTAGCGACCAGATAAAGGCTTGTGACGCAAATCCAAAGTGCTGGCAAGCACTGGAAAGGATTGGCTGGTCGAGAGCGACACAGTCACTAAGATCCAATGAATTGTAGTATTTTGACGTATCTGAGTAATCAAATGTGGCGACGGAGGCACTGCCGACAACATAGGTCTGACTGTCCGCGCCAGAAGTAGGGTAGGTAAAGCTGTCAAACGCAATCGTAGCGCCCATTTCTTCCACTATTAGCTGCTCGCCTTCGTCGTCGGCAAAGCTGAGGCTTGGATTGGTCAGTGGTTCTAGGAAGTAGGTTTCCCCGTTGCTAAAGACCAGCCCTCGACGATCAAAAGGCTGCACATAATACCCCTCATAGTCAAAATAGCCGCTGCTGCTATTGGCAATGATGTGACCGTCAGAGCTGATAGCATGCGCTTTAATATCAGTCGTGTCTTCGACGGTAAACAATACATCTTCATATCCGCTGGGGATCTCTGGGTCGATGTCTGGAAGTAAGCTATATTCCATGTAGGAGTGATAGAGTGGCGTGTAGCTTGCGTTGTAAAACGCATCTTGATGACTTTCAAGACCGCCAATACCCGTACTGGCATCGCCATACCATCGATTGCTCGCCCAAGCTTCACAGGTTGCGTAGCCTAACTCACTGTCACAATAATCGTAAAGATCATCATAGTCGAGATAGTAGAAGTGGTTATCTACGCCAAATGCGACCTCTTGGTCTATTGGCACTCCCTCCAACCCGTTCATGCTATAGCCGAGCACGCTATATTGGCTGTCGGTACAGTTATCTTCAAAACACCATTCGGATGACGAAGGCTCAATGGCAGCAGAGTAGTATTCGTTAGCTACTGTGGCTATTGAGGTGTCTACCTCTACTACACGATAGAGCGCAGCGGCGCTGGTAAAAGAGTAGGTGAGCAGAGAGCAAACCAAAGGGAAGCGAACAACTTTGGACACGTATTAACCTTATTTCCTTATAACAAATGAACACATAGCTTTGAGGCGCTATGTTGTAATTAGGGTCTGTTTCGAGAGTGACCGTCTCAACCGCGACGTTTTGGTGGTTCAGGTAGCTCCGATTCGGACAACACACCATCCTCATCACTATCAAGCTGGTCGAACTCATCCAATAAGCGGCCTTTGAGCTCATCCTTTGTTAGTAGCCCATCACCGTTTGCATCCATTTCTTCAAACGAAGGCGGCTTACGGCGTTCTTCCTGAGCTTGAGCTGGGTGATATGCGCTGGCAAGTAACAAAGCGGTGAGGGCGAGGGCTAATTTTTTCATCTTAGTTTCTCAAATAAGTAAAAGTGAACGCTCATTGTGTCGTCTGATTGAGCAGAGAAAGTGAGACGAATGTGTAGAAAATAAGGAGAAAGGAAAGGGGGACACAGAATGAGCGCTAATTGACTAAAAAACTCAACCACTGAGCACAGACGATTAGAATTCGGATGACGGTTTCTATTGTGAGGACACCTAATATTCCAGCGCTCAAAAATAGTGAGCCACCGAATACGATTTGAGAGTGCTTTTTCATAACAGTTTCGTTTCCTTGTAAAGCGTTATGTTTAGGAGGCTGCCTCAGGTGAACCTTTTTGTCTGCTAAAAGGACGACCAGAGAGCGTGTTTAACAAATGCTCTCATAACGAGTGAGGGCAGTATCGTGAGAGCGAGAAGTGAGAGTAGAAACACCAATACTCTGTTCATTTATCAGTCCTAGATAGATTATTGATATCGGATTGATTCGCAGGTTAATTAAATAATGTGTAGGGAGTTTGAAGAAAATGCAGATATCGACAGAAATTGTGTTGTGTGAAGAGTCGTAACTAGAAGTTTTTATCATCTCTATATTTTCTGCACATTTTGGACTCATAGTAATAGGCTCGAAAAGAATGATTTCAAGATTAATTCGTTCACTTATTAGGAGGCACTATGGGCCAATCAACATTAATTCAAACGTTAATAGGACTTAACTGCTGCCTATGTCGTTTAGTAAAACTGCTTGGGGTCATTGCACTATTGGGTGTCAGTACATGCTCGTTCGCCCAAATGACCTATACCATTGTTGATACAAACCAAACTGTTTGTTCCGGCGACTATTTCACAATGGGCTCGTGCCTAAGTGAGCGAACCTTTGGTCGAGATGCGCAATATCAAGGATATGTGCCTAGCTATACCACTCATGGTGATGGCACGGTAACAGATAACAACACGGGGTTAGTTTGGGCTCAAACGACGGACCTCAATGGTGATGGAAAAATTACCGCCGACGATAAAGTCACTTACGATGAAGGCGTTGCGTATGCTTCTAGTCTTACATTGGGAGGACATAACGATTGGCGTGTTCCAACCATTAAAGAGTTGTACTCTTTGATGCTGTTTGATGGCGAAGACCCTAGTGGCATCAATGGAGCTGGTACATACTCCATTATGCCGTTTATCGACCATTCCGTATTTGGCTTTGAGTCTGGTGATATGGAAGCCGGGGAGCGATTGATCGACTCTCAATACCTAAGTTCAACCAAATACGTATCAACGACCATGAATGGCGATGAAACTATTTTTGGTGTGAACTTCATCGATGGTCGAATCAAGGGCTATGGCGCAACTTCTCCAAGAGGCGGTGAAAAAACGTTTTATCTCCTGACGGTTAGAGGGAACACGAGTTATGGCGTTAATAACTTAGTTGATAACGGTGACAAAACAATCACAGATAAAGCGACAGGTCTAACTTGGCAGCAGGGTGATAGCCAACAAGGGATGGATTGGTTTGCTGGAATACAATACTGTGAAAATCTAGAACTTGCTGGCAGAAGCGATTGGCGAATGCCAAATATCAAAGAGTTACAATCAATCGTGGACTACTCTCGCTCCCCAGATACAACCAATAGTGCCGCTATTGACCCTGTATTCGAAGCCAGCACTATGATCAACGAAGGAGGAAAGCTCGATTATCCAAATTATTGGAGTAGCACCACCCACAATAACTTAAAGAATGCGAACAATGCGGCTTATATCGCCTTTGGACGTTCGCTTGGCTACATTAATGGCAAATGGATTGACGTACATGGTGCTGGCGCTCAGCGTAGCGATCCTAAACAATATACCGGTGTAGACTATCCCGAGGGTCATGGCCCCCAAGGTGATGCGGTTCGCTATGAAAACTACGTTCGCTGCGTGACTGACCAAGACACCCAATACGAGGAAAATCCAACCAAAGTAGAACGTGAAACCAAGCAATATACTCTCTCGGCTAGTGCTGCGAGCGACGGCGACCAAAAAAAGGGTGATAAAAAAGGCCGTGATCCAATAGCGGATATGGACAGCAACGGCGATGGAAAACTCTTAAGGTCTGAAGTACGAGGGCCGCTGAAAAATGACTTTTCCCGCATCGACCGAAATAATGATGGTTTTATTTCGGAGGATGAGTTACCAAAGCGTCCTCTTAGAAAATAAGACTTTATAAAGCAGAGCTTTGAACCGAAGCTCTGCTTTTTAATTAGAAACGCTTAGTCTTTCCCTGAAACTGCTTAATGCTCTTTTTCTTGTTAGTTCTGCGGTTTGCTTGCTTATCACGCGGTGCTCGCTTACTTTCACCCGTAGAAGGTTTATCAGTAACGGGAAAACCGTCGAGTTGCTGTAGTTCAAGCTCACGTTGCGTGACTTTTCGAATCGCGGTTAGGTACTCAGCCTCACCATGACATAACAATGAGACCGCGATACCGGTTTGTCCTGCTCTTGCAGTGCGGCCGATACGGTGTACATAGGTCTCGGCATTGGATGGCAGTTCAAAGTTTACAACCACAGGCAATTGCTCGACATGGATACCGCGCGCCAATAAGTCTGTTGCGATCAGTACGTTGACCTTTTGCTGCTTGAATTGCTCGAGAGTGGCTTCTCGCTCTGCCTGATCTTTGTTGCCATGCAGTGCGGCAGCGTGCAGTCCTGCTTTGTTTAACTTCTTGCACAGTGCATCAGCATTATCTTTAGCACCAATAAAGACGAGAACCTGACGCCAGTTATGGCGGCTGATTTGATCAATCAGCGCTTTGGTTTTGCTTCCCTTATTAACGAGGTACAGCGTTTCTTTTATCGCTGGCTCTGCATCTTCCGCCTTCTTCACTTCAATGAGTGCTGGCGAGATGAGTAGCTCTTTGGCTTGGCTTTCGAGTAATTCAGGGAAGGTGGCCGAGAACATCAGCGTCTGACGCTTCGCTGGCAGCATCTCGATGATGCGTTGAACATCCGTCCAAAATCCCATTTCTAACAGGCGATCAGCTTCATCAAGAACCAGTTTATTAATGTTGCTGGCCATTAGCGCGTTTTCAGTGAGTAGTTCAAGCAGGCGGCCTGGAGTTGCGACAATAACATTTGGTTGTTTGGTAAGAGCGGCTTTTTGCTGTTCTTTATCCACCCCTCCGCAAATGCTGATTGATGTCAGCTCCGTATGCTGAGCTGCCAGAGAGAGCGTGTCATTGACTTGTGAGGCAAGCTCGCGAGTAGGTACCAGTATGAGCGCCTGTGATGGTGTCTCGAGAAGCTGTTCCAACAGTGGTAAGCCGTACGCCAGTGTTTTGCCGCTTCCTGTTTTAGCGATGGCCAATACGTCCTGTTGATTCAAAATCGCAGGAATAGTGAGTGTTTGAATTTCCGTAGCTGAGCGAAAGGTATCAGGCAGCGCTGCAACGAGTTTTTGGCTGAGAGAGAATTGAGAAAACGGCATAGTGTTGGTCTTAATCTTGGTTGTTCTGATTGGGAAGCGGCGTGCACTTTACCACAGATAGTAACGAGTTTATCTCTGCAACGTGCTTGTCTCTTTAACTATCTAGCCGCTAACTCTATAAAAAAGGCTAAAAGCACCTGCTTTTAGCCTCCTCAAATCAATCCCCTAATGAGGTCGAAGCCCTGCGTCGATCCGTTGCGCCATGCAACAAACCATCTTTAACTTCAATGGCATTCAGGCCGCTGACCACAGGAATAACGTGAACCTTGTAGCCCATTTCAGCAAAGCTAGGCACCATAGATTCGGCGAAGGTACGCTTCTCAACCAATAAGCCTGTTGGGTTGTATGGCTTAGTGCGGTCGATTTTGGTGCCGTATTGGATGTTCGGCAGATCAATCGCATCTTGAGCGGATAGGTTCCAATCGACAATACCGACAATGGTTTTTAGCACATAACCCGGAATTTGCGAGCTACCAGGGCTGCCAACAACGAGACGCAGATTATCATCTTTATCGAACACCATCAGCGGGGTAATGGCAGAGCGAGGACGTTTGCCTGCTTCAATGGCGTTTTGTACTGGTCTACCGTTTAAGCTTGGAATCGATGAGAAGTTGGCCATTTGAGCATTCAGCAGCACGCCGTCCACCATAACACCAGAGCCCATACCCGTGCCGACGGTACTGGTCATAGCAATGGCATTACCCTCGCTATCGACAATAGAAATGTGTCCAGTATCTTGGCTTTCAAAGCCTTCGTGTGCAGCAGGTGTCGCTACCTCGGGTAATCCTGGCTTGATGTTTTTGCTATCACCCGCACCTTGTTCTGGGATCATGTCAAAGCGATCATCGATATAGTCTTTATCGAGCAATGCTTCAACGGGCGTATCGACATAGCTTGGGTCGCCGGCGTAGGCAATGCGGTCTTCTTTGGCAAGGCGCATTGCTTCAACCATCAGTCGCCAAGGTTCTGCCGTGGTGATGGGCATAGAAGCAATATCGTATTTTTCTAGCATGTCGAGAGACTGGGAAACCAATACGCCGCCAGAAGCGGGATAACCGAATGAGACAATGTCGTTACCACGGTAGTTAGACTTAACGATATCGCGGGTTTTTACACGATAGCTAGCAAAGTCAGTGAGAGAGAGTTTCGCTTGGTCTTTTTCGAGGCGAGCGTTGACCGTTTCGACAATGTGCTTTGCAAGGTCTCCTCGGTATAGATAATCAGCGCCTTGCTCGGCAATGGCTTTAAGTGTCGCAGCCATTTTAGGGTTGGTCATGTTAGTGCCTGTTGGGCGGATGGTCTCACCTTCCCAGTAGAGCGCTTTTATTTCTGGATCATGGATAAGTCTGGTTTGTTCACGCACTACGATGTCATAGGTGTAGCTGTTCATCGAGTAGCCGTTTTCAGCGTAATCGATAGCTGGCTGTACAAGCTGTTTCCAATCCAGTTTGCCGTGCTTTTCGTGAGTGTGCTGAAGAAGCTTAAGCGTACCTGGAATAGCGACGGAGCGAGGGCCCAAAATGTCGTCGCGGCTAATCGCTTTACCATCTTTATCCAAAAACATATCTGGCGTCGCACTGGAAGGCGCTTCATCACGACCATCGTAAGCGGTAAAGGATTTAGCTTTGTTGTCGTAGTAGAGAGCAAAGGTGCCGCCGCCAATACCCGTCATATCAGGCTCTACTACTGACATCACCAACTGCATCGCGACCATCGCATCGACCGCGTTACCGCCTTGCTTGAGAATGGAGTAGCCCGTGCTGGTAACATAAGGGTTGGTGGCACTGACCATAAAGGATTTACCAGTGTCGTTGGGTTCAGTAGGGAACGGATCAGGCTGCGCCGTTACCGAGCATGAAACAAGCGTAGCGATCAACGCGATACGAAATGACATAAAAGCCTCTAAACGGTGTGTCATGGATACAAATAAGGGTAGGTGCTATCAGTAACATATCCACTTGATGCTTGTTTGACCGTTAGGTCATGGCTTTGTTATCACTTGGTCAGAGCCTGATAAGGCAGGTGTTGGTGATAATTTGGCGTTATAGGTAAGTGTCGTAGAAGAAATAACAGGTAATGGCGATGGAGCTTAGGGTGACAAAGCGTCGCACATAGATTTGCGGTAGCTGTCTTGAAAGGTGCGCTGCGACATAACCGCCAGTCAGTGTTCCGAGCATGACCGCAATGCCTGAAGACCAATCAATGAGACCATTAAAAACAAACAGTACGATGGCAATCGCTGACGCGCAGGTCGAGATAAGAAGTTTCAAACCGTTCATCAAGTTGATGTCTTTGTAGCCAGCAACCGCGAGGTAGCTTAGGCCAATCACCCCAAGTCCTGCGTTGAAAAAGCCACCAAAAACACCCACAAGGAACAAAAACAGCGCTAATCCAAACGCGACTACCCCACCTAGGTTACGATGACTGCTTGCCGCTTGCAGCCGAGCATTAATACGATCGCCAAAAATGAACAGCAAGGTGGCGAAAAGCAATAGCCAAGGTATTGCGCTGACAAACTGTTGCTCCGACACAATGATCAGTAGGTAGCTGCCACTAATGCCTCCGGCGATACTGAGTAGTACGACTTTAAGTAAATTGCCGCGGTCTTTAAGCACTTCTCGGCGAAACGCATAGGTGCCACTTAAATAACCGGCACACGCGGCGAACGTGTTGGTCGCGTTAGCGACAATGGGTGGGATGCCGACAAACAATAGTGTTGGAAAGGTGATAAAGCTGCCACCGCCGGCTACAGAATTGAGTACACCGCCGAAGACACCAGCAATAAACAGTAAAGCAATCTGTGATAGGTCGAGCAGCATAATCGGTAAAATCAATGGGATGGGGAGTGTTTGCCAACATAGCTCAAACCTCACTCATTCTCAAAACCAGCATTCCGAAGCGTGATCTCTGAGTCATCATCCATCGATGCCTTTCGGCGGGCATCTGAGAGTTAAATCGCCGATATTCTCCCGCTTGGGGCTTGCTCTTGTCGGGCTTTCTTGGGATCATGCCAACAATTGTGAGAACAAACTAGGATTGCATTCCATGTCGAAACTAAGCCTTCAAGAGCAGATGCTAAAAGCAGGTCTGGTCAACGAGAAGAAACTGAAAAAAGCCAAGAAAGGCTCGAAGAAATCACGTGTTCAAGCGCGCGAAGCTAAAGCGGCCGTTGAAGAGAACAAAGCGGCACAAAAAGAGCGCGATCAAGCACTGAACAAGCAGCGTGATGAAGAAAAACTGAGCAAAGAAATCAAAGCTCAGGTGAAGCAACTGATCACTCTTAACACTATTGAGCATGGCAACGGTGACATTAAGTACAACTTCACCGACGGTACTTTGGTCAAGTCGATTTATGTTACTCAAGACGTGCGTGACCAGCTAAGTAAAGGTCACTTGTCTATTGCACGTTTAGAAGAGGGCTACGCAGTGATCCCAACGATCGTTGCGAAGAAGATCGCCGAGCGTGACCAAGAGACCATTATCGAAAACGACGTGAAAGAAGAAGTCGTTGAAGAAGATGACCCATACGCGCAATATGTGGTGCCAGATGATCTGATGTGGTAACGCGACTTCTGCATACCTCAAAACGCCCCAGTATACTTGGTACACTGGGGCGTTATTGTATATTTCGACACTACTTCTTCTTATCATGCCCTTTACCAGGGTTCTTTTTGCCATGAACACTGCTATTGTCTTTTTTCTTGTGGTGTTTGTTATCACACTCTTCAGACTCAATGCGAACACGATCGGATTCATAGCTAATACAGTCTTCGCTGAGCTCAAGGTTATCGCCTTTAATAGAGATGCCTGCATAGCTTGCTGATACTGGTAGTAGAAGTGCTGCGAAAATTAGGAGTAGGTTACGCATTGTGTTTGTGCCTCATGGAGTGATTGGATGAGGTGCAGTTTAAACGAGCTTAGATAAGGGATTTGTCATTTTGCGCCACGTAAGGTGATGGCATACAAAAACAGCGAGGTTAGATGACCTCGCTGTTGGTGTACGGTTTATTCTTTGGCTTCTTTGCTTGCCCAAACATAAAGCAGTTCAAGCGCAATCGTCGCACCAGCCAGTGCTGTAAGATCGCTTTGATCGTAAGGAGGTGATACTTCTACCACATCCATACCGACGACGTTGATGCCTGCTAGGCCGCGGATGATCTTCAACACTTTGTCTGAGTTCAAACCGCCGCAAACCGGCGTACCAGTACCAGGAGCAAACGCTGGATCCAAACAGTCGATATCGAAAGTGATATACACTGGCTTATCACCAATGATGCTGCGGATTTGAGCCACAATTTCTTCTGCGCTTTGATCGTTCGCTTGCATGGCGTTAATCACGTTAAAACCGTGGTCGTCGTAGTTGTACTCAGTACGAATACCAATTTGCACGGAATGCTTGGCAGAAATCAGACCTTCTTTTGGCGCATGGTAAAACATGGTGCCGTGGTCGTAGTTACTGCCGTTTGAGTACGTGTCAGTGTGAGCATCGAAGTGAATCAATGCCATCTCGCCGTGATGTTTAGCGTAAGCTCGCAAGATAGGCAGAGTGATGAAGTGATCACCCCCTAGAGCAAGCATGGTTTTGCCGCTCTTTAGAATCTCGCTAGTCGCCGCTTCCAAACGGTAAGTGAAGTCTTCGGCATCACCAGTATCAAACACCAAGTCACCAGAATCGATCACTTTGGTTTTGTCGAATACGTTGAAATCCCAAGGGAACTTCTTGCCTTCCCAAGCTAGGTTAACCGAAGCGCGGCGAATCGCGTCTGGCCCCATACGAGCGCCAGGGCGACCGGAAGTCGCCATGTCTAGAGGTACACCAAAAACCACCACGTCTGCGTCTGCAGAGACTGGGTTTTTCACGTAAGGTCGACGCAAGAAGGTCATTGCGTTCGAATACAGTGAATAATCAGTTTTAGTAAACAAATCATTCATTTAAAAATCCTCTAAATAGGTGTAGCCAGTTAAGCCGCACTCTAGTTCTTCTAAAATTAGCGCTTGTTCGTCAGCCGCAATGTGGCGTTCAACCAGCTCTTTGTAGTTTTGTTTAATCGCGTCTACGTCAATGTGAACGTAGCGCATCATGTCTTCGACGGTATCGCCTAGGTCGATTGCGGTAAACTCAAACTCACCCTCATCGGTAACGTTCACAACGGCGCTGTGAGTGTCGCCAAACAAGTTGTGCATATCGCCAAGAATTTCTTGATACGCGCCAACAAGGAAAAAGCCCATTAGGTAGGGTTCATCTTTGTTCCATGCTGGTACTGGCAAGGTAGATTCAATGCCTTGGCCATCCACATATTGCTTAACGGTACCATCCGAGTCACACGTAATATCCAGCATGATCGCGCGCGTTTGCTCTTCTCCACCGAGCCCCGACAGTGGTAAAACAGGGAATACCTGTTCAATACCCCAAGCGTCTGGCATTGACTGGAATAGAGAGAAGTTCACGAAGAACTTGTCCGCTAATCGTTCGTTAAGTTCATCAAGAATCGGTCTGTGGAAGCGATTCTTGTTGTCCATTTGGCGATGTAGTTCACCATAAATACTTAGGCTGAGCTGCTCTACCCAAGCTCGTTGATGTAGATCAACCACACCCGATGCAAACAAGGTGTGGGCTTCTGCTAGATCGCTCTGGGTATCGTTGTAAATCTCGATGACAGCGCGAGCATCAGTGCCGCCTTTTAGGCTCTGCCAGTTTTGCCACATATTCTGAAGCAAAGGGTGAGCCTCTTCTGCTGGAGCATCAACAGACTGAACATTATAGCTTTCTGTGCCAATCACATTAGTGATCAGTACCGCATGGTGCGCGGTTAGCGAGCGACCAGACTCAGAAATAATCACCGGTGCGGTTTCTTCATAGAGCGCACATACATCGCCAACTGTGCTCACGATGTTACGAGCGTACTCGGCAAGTCCGTAGTTCATAGAACTGCTCGACTGGCTGCGTGTACCGTCATAATCGACCGCTAGACCACCGCCTACATCGAAATAGGAGATAGGTACAGACATCTTGCGAAGTTCACAGTAGAAGCGAGCCGCCTCGTTTACCCCATTTCGCACATCGCGAATGTTGGCCATCTGCGAGCCCAAATGGAAATGCACAAGTTGCAGCATGTCCAATTGGTTTTGCGCTTTTAGGCGGTCGACAACTTGCAGTACTTGAGAGGCAGACAAACCGAATTTGGATTTGTCACCACCACTTGATTGCCATTTGCCCGCACCTTGAGAGGCAAGACGAATACGTAGACCCACGCGTGGTTTGACGTTAAGCGCAGCCGCTTCTTTTAATACGATATCAAGTTCAGAGAGCTTCTCGAGAACGATGAAAACCTTGTGACCCAACTTTTCGCCAATCAGTGCTAAGCGCACGTATTCACGGTCTTTGTAGCCGTTGCAAACAATCACAGAGCTGGCACGTTGTGCCATCGCCAAAACCGCCATAAGTTCTGGTTTACTGCCTGCTTCTAGGCCGAGTTGTTTGGTTTCCGCTTCCGCTTGGCTCTCTAGGATTTGCTCAACCACATCTTTTTGTTGGTTTACTTTAATTGGGTAGACCAACAAGTATTGGTTCTGGTAACCGTAATCTTGAATAGCTTGGTTGAAAGCATCACAGATACCATGAACGCGTTGATGAATGATTTGTGGAAAGCGTACCAATGCCGGTAGCGTCAGCCCGTTATCTTCCAGAGCTTTAGCAATTTTGGTGAGTGGTACTTGGTGCTGACCATTTTTATGCGGAGAAACAATGACATCCCCTTCGTCATTGATTCCGAAGAAATTCTGGCTCCAGTATTGGACGTTGTAGTCCGCGCGCACGCGGTCAAGCTTTGAAGTCGTTGTCACAGCATGTCTCACTTATCATGTGTTCAGGCTGTCGCTCATCTCTATACTTGATTAGGGTATATGGCTCGAATTGTTGCTCGATTTGATGATTGAGAAGAAGCATTTACCTGAAAAATCAAACCCCGTGATGATCTTCCATGATGCTCACGAACAGGATCTTGAGTGCTTATTGTTGTGGAGCGCATACTCAAGATTTGTGCGCATTAACGGACAAATCACCCCTCATGTCTAACAAAAGATATTTGTCTTTTCGATTACGTTTGGTTGTAGCCGAGCTTTTTCAGTTTTCGGTAGATGGTGTTGCGGCTGATTCCGAGTAATCGAGACGTTTGGCTGACGTTACCTTTGGTTTTATTAAAGGTGGCGATCAGTGTTTGATCCAGTGTCGAACGCAAGTTTTGTTCGCCACGATCATCAGCAGTTTTTAACGCAAACCATTTTTGGTGGAGGTTAGTGGGGATAGAAGCAGGAGTGATGACCGCTTCATCACACAGCGCTGCGAGCAGACGGCAGGCGGAGAGGATTTCGCGAATGTTTCCCGGCCATTGATAGTGAATCATGGCATCCAAAAGGGAAGGGGAGAGGGTCTGCTTTGGCGCTTCGCGGTGAAATAGTTGGCAGATAAGCGCCTCTAGATCGTCACGCTCTCTTGCTGGTGGCAAGGTAATGGTTAAGCCTTCAAGTCGATACCAGAGATCCTCACGAAATTCACCGCTGGCGACCTGCTGCTGTAAGTTAGCATGTGTGGCGGCAATCACGTAAACATCAACGGGGTAGGTTTTTGGAGAGCCGACAGGAGAGACCACTTTCTCTTGCAGAACATGCAACAGACGAGATTGCGCAGACAGTGGCAAATCGCCAATCTCATCCAGAAACAGTATGCCGCCATTGGCTTGGCGGAACCTACCTTCAAAGCCTTTATTGTTGGCTCCAGTGAAAGCACCAGGGGCGTAGCCAAACAGCTCCGACTCAATCAAATCTTTAGGAAGTGCTCCACAATTGATAGAGATAAGGGGCTTGTTTGCCAAGTCACTTTGTTGATGCAGCGCTTTGACCAGTTCATTTTTCCCGCAGCCAGTTTCACCGCCAATGACTAAGCTAATTCGCCTGTCCATGACTTTGGCCGCTTGTGTCCATAACTGCTCAATAGTGCTGTCTCCGAAGTGAAGCGGGCAGGAACCCGATTTGTTCAGGGAGGTCACGGTGCTGCTTAATGGAATCTTTGCTTTGCCGCGCACCGCTTCAACCTGATAGTAAAACTGCGCAGTTTTACTGATTTGGTTCATAGTCAGCGAACCGATAACACTATCGATGGCATCTCCGGGTTGGATTTGGTTGGCAAGGACGCTCGATGCGATGGCGTTTTGTGCCAGCACCTGACCATTTTTATCGGTGACGACAATTCCTTGCCAGCCGCTATCTAGTACTGAGCGATCATGACCGATACGAATGCGCAGAGCGGCGTCAGGAATGTGATTGAGTAGCTCACTCTCGACTTTCTGCACCATAGATTGAATGAGTACCTGAGTCGCATCGTTATGAGTTTGATACTCACTAGTGACATCAAGCACGGCAAGCAAACTGCCATCGGGGGCAAAAATGGGGCTGGCGGTACAACTGATAAATTGATGGTAACGAATGAAGTGTTCGCCGCCGATGACTGAAATAGGGCGCTTTTCGATTAATGCGGTACCAATGGCATTGGTACCTTTGAGCTTTTCATCCCAAACCACCCCTTGGTCGAGTGCAATTTCGGTGAGTTTTTCGCGAAAGCGTTTTTGTCCCCATGTTTTGATAATGGCGCCTTGAGTATCAGCGAGGATCAGACGGCTGTCGGTACGGGAGAATATTTGACAAAACAAGGGATAGGCATGTTGCTCAACCACTTGGATCAGTGACTGGTGCTGCTCTGCGCGTGACTTGATGTCTTCGCTATCGATGCGTCTGTCATCGGGCTGCTTTCGGCTGCTTAAACCTGCTTGTACGCTGCGTCGCCAAGAATCTTTTAACCAAGTTTTGTTGTTTTGTATCTGCGTAACTAACATAACGTTCCCGAATGTGAGTGTTCCAGTTTTCCTGCCGATAGGACTGACTGCCCTTTTACGATTGTTTTTTGCTGTTCAGTGACCAATAGCGACTGTGCCAACTTGTAACAGCGGGGTGTCACACGCTGTGGCATCTTGTAACAGTGAGGGTTTGATGACCCAAATGAGTGTCACCCAAAGACAGTACAATAAAAATATATTAATCATAAATTTACATAATTATAACATTTAAAGCATTTAGCTTGGCGTAAATGTTGCCTTTATCACTGTACGTTTTTGCAACAGCTCGTTTTTCTTGTTGCGAAAGTGCTGCCAACAGTCTGAAAAATAGAAAAAAGGAATAAACATGATTTACGCTCAACCAGGAACAGAAAACGCCGTCGTCAGTTACAAAAGCCGTTACGAAAACTACATCGGAGGTGAGTGGGTAGCGCCGGTAAATGGTCAGTATTTTGATAACGTGTCACCAGTGAATGGCAAACCGTTTTGTGAGGTTCCTCGCTCAGGTGAAGCAGACATCAATTTAGCGTTGGATGCGGCACACGCAGCAAGAGAATCTTGGGGCAAAACCAGCGTTGAACAGCGCGCCAATATTATGCTTAAAATTGCCGATGCAATTGAACAGAACCTTGAAGCACTTGCAGTGGCTGAAACCTGGGAGAATGGCAAACCCGTTCGTGAAACGTTAGCTGCGGATCTTCCTCTAGCTGTGGATCATTTCCGTTACTTTGCTGGCTGTATCCGAGCGCAAGAAGGTACGGCAGCTGATATCGATGCTACAACGGCGAGTTATCACTTCCCTGAACCTGTTGGTGTTGTTGGGCAAATCATCCCTTGGAACTTCCCTATGCTCATGGCCGCATGGAAACTAGCACCAGCACTTGCAGCGGGTTGCTGTGTGGTTCTTAAACCAGCAGAGCAAACGCCAGCGTCTATTTTGATGCTGATGGAGAAAATTGGTCACTTGCTACCACCAGGTGTGGTGAATATTGTTAACGGTTACGGCGCAGAAGCAGGTCAGGCCTTGGCGACGAGTGATCGTATCAACAAATTAGCCTTCACTGGTTCTACTGAAATTGGTCACCATATCTTGAAATGTGCGGCAGAGAGTTTGATTCCATCGACAGTCGAGTTGGGTGGTAAATCTCCAAATGTGTATTTTGAAGACATTTTCGATCAAGACGACGATTACTTGGATAAGTGTATTGAAGGTACCTTGCTTGCGTTCTTTAACCAAGGTGAGGTATGTACCTGTCCATCTCGCGTGTTAGTGCAAGAGTCTATCTACGATAAGTTCATTGCTAAGCTTGAAGAACGTTCTCGCGGCATCAAACAAGGCAACCCACTCGATGTCACCACGCAAGTTGGTGCCCAAGCTTCACAAGAGCAGTTTGATAAGATCATGAGCTACCTTGAGATTGGTCGCCAAGAGGGCGCGAAAGTGATCATTGGTGGAGATATGAGTAAGCAAGAGGGCGATTTAGAGCAAGGTTATTACATTCAGCCAACCATGCTTGCCGGTAACAACAAAATGCGTGTGTTCCAAGAAGAGATTTTTGGGCCAGTAATTGCGATTACAACATTTAAAGATGAGGCTGAAGCGTTGGCGATTGCCAATGATACAGACTACGGCTTGGGTGCTGGAGTTTGGACACGAAACGGCAACTTGGCGTATCGCATGGGCAGAGAAATTCAGGCGGGCCGAGTATGGGTGAACTGTTATCACGCCTATCCAGCTCATGCAGCGTTTGGTGGTTATAAGAAATCGGGCATCGGCCGTGAAACGCACAAACTGGCTCTGGGTCATTACCAAAACACCAAGAATCTGTTGGTCAGCTACTCAACCAGTCCACTAGGTTTTTTCTAATATTTGACTGAACCTAGTGGATTGAAACTTACTGATGAAACCGGAGTCCATTGGGCTTCGGTTTTTTTGTGAAATTAGCACTCCTATACCAGTGCTGATATTTACAGCTTAAATGTCAGCTATATATCGGACTCTGTTTTCTAAATACCACAAATCGCGCAACATAGTGTGACTTTCGGAAACGCCCTTGTGTTCAGAAATTTTCGTCCTTCCCTCAAATTGCCATAGAGAACCATGACATGCGACACGTCTATTTATCATGGAAGACGTCACGCCACGGATTGCTCACACTTGCTTTACTCTCTTCATCGACAATTGCACCTTTTACTTTTGCCAATGAAACGCAAACAGATATCGTAGATTTCAATGTTCAAGCGACAAAGTATCAAGATGAGATCATTGGTGTTTTTGGCATTGACGTGGCAGTGAGTGACAACGTCACTCTAAGTGCAGAAGTCGATACTGACCGCTATTTACAGTTCGGTGCGAGTTACGACTGGTTGGTGGGGAGCCATTACTTCAACGTCTATAGCCAGTATGGGTTTGATGACACCATCGACATTTACGATGTCGGCTTAATGTATGGTTACTCGGTTTCGCCTTCGCTATTCGTTTATTGGGATACCTATTACCAGTGGCGAGACACCAGTAAAGCCGTTGAGCTGCCGGAGCCTATAGATTATGCCAATCATCGCCAGGAGTGGAAAAATACCTTAGGTGCGAGCTACAGTGTACATCCTCTGCTGGATATTGGTGTCAGTTACCATGTTGATGTGTTGACATCACAGCATGGGTTCGAAAATAGCACGCGCAGTAGTTACGACATTTCAGCGACAGCAAATTTACCCTATGTCCAACCGTACGTGAAGTACACCAAGGGTCAATATCGTGTTCGTCCTGGTAGGCCGATTGAAGACAGCAGTAATGTCGAGTTGGGATTTTATCTCGACTTTTGATGAGTGGGAATCATGAGAGTTGTTAGATAAACAGAAAAGAAAAAGGCCTCGATTTCTCGAGGCCTTTGGCATTCTTACGAAGCTACGTTATTAAGCTGGGATAACGTTAACAGCTTGTGGGCCTTTTTGGCCTTGCTCAACACCAAAAGAAACCGCTTGGCCTTCTTTTAGAGTTTTGAAACCTTCGCCAGAGATAGCACGGAAGTGAACGAATACGTCTGGACCGTTCTCTTGTGCGATGAAGCCGTAGCCTTTCTCTTCGTTAAACCATTTTACAGTGCCAGTATTTGTGTTAGACATGTTATGTCCCTTACTTTTCAGATTAAAAATTTTTGCCTTACGGCGGTCTCGCTTTGTGGTTCTGTTTATTTAATCAAGCTGTAAATGGGAAAAACGAATGACAAATACCCGCAAGGGAAACATCTGACAATACTTCTCGTACTCTTTTTACTCTTACTTTAAATAACTCTGAACACCAGAGCAGGGGCAGTGTACCACACCTATAGATGGTTTAAATGAATTTCTTGTTAAATCGTGAAAAAAAGAGCAAGCGATTTCGTCGCTTGCTCTTTTTTTTTGGGGCTAGCCTCGCATGAGCGGACAATTAACGTCGGAATGTGATGTTTTCTTCACTCCCGAGGTGAATCGATGTTTCAGCGGGTTTGGTGTGAGCTATCACTTCGCCTTTACGGATAGAGTGGCCAACGGGAACCTGACGGCGAACAGCATCAAAGCCATTCTCAGCAGGCAACAGTAGCAAGCTGCCAGGTTTGCCGACCTCTAATCCATAATTGTCCTGAATATTTAGCGCTTTGGCTGAGTTATGGCTAATCATATCCAATGATTGGTTGATTTGGTCGTAACCCATTACTTGGCAAACGTGCAGTCCCATGTGCAGAACTTGCAGCATATTCGCTGTGCCCAGTGGGTACCATGGGTCAAACACATCATCATGACCGAAACAGACATTGATGTTTGCCGCCAACATTTCTTTGACGCGTGTTACACCGCGACGTTTTGGATAGTCATCGAAGCGGCCTTGCAGGTGAATGTTCACTAGCGGGTTTGCTACGAAGCTAATGCCTGACATTTTGAGCAGTCTAAATAGGCGCGACGCGTAAGCGCCATTGTATGAACCCATTGCCGTCGTGTGACTTGCCGTCACGCGGTCGCCCATTTCGAATTTGTGTGCTAACGCCGCAAGTGTTTCTACAAAGCGAGATTGTTCGTCGTCGATTTCGTCACAGTGAACATCAATCAGGCAGTCGTATTTACGCGCCAATTCAAACACGTAATGCAGAGATTCCACACCGTACTCGCGAGTAAACTCGAAGTGTGGGATGGCGCCAATCACGTCTGCACCGAGTTTTACCGCTTCTTCAAGTAGCTCTTTGCCATTTGGGTAAGACAAAATGCCTTCTTGCGGGAACGCTACGATTTGGATGTCGACCCATTGTTTCATCTCTTCACGCACTTCAACCATCGCTTTCAGCGCGGTCAGTGTTGGATCAGACACGTCGACGTGGGTACGCACATGTTGAACGCCGTTGGCAATTTGCCATTTTAAGGTTTGCTTAGCACGGCTTTTCACATCTTCAATAGAAAGCATGGCTTTGCGCTCAGCCCAGCGCTCGATGCCTTCAAACAGCGTACCAGAAATGTTCCAGCTCGGTTCGCCCGCCGTTTGCGTCGTGTCGAGGTGGATGTGTGGCTCACAAAATGGCGCAGTTGCCATTTGGCCTGTTGCGTCAATCACACGGTCAGCAGAGAACGATGTGGTTCCGGCTGTTTCAATCGCTTTGAACACACCTTCTTCGATAAGAATGTCGAACTGGCCCTGTTGACCATTGATGGTTGTGTTCTGAATAAGCAAAGATGACATGGCATCAAATTCCTAGTAATTAAGCGTCAGCGTTTTCTAGCTGAGCGGTTTTTGCATTAAGAAGACGGTTAAGTACAAGATAGCTTAAAGCGCCACCCAGTACGGCATTTAATGGCACAACGCCTGGTAAGAAGTTACCAGCAGCGACGCCTAGAGCCACGGCAATGATACCTGCCCAGTTTACCGTTTGGAATTTTGCTGTTTCAAAATTTGTGTAACGCTTACGGTTGCTCAGGAAGTCCGCGATGATCACGCCACCAATTGGTGGAATTGCCAGAGATAGGAACGTTAGCCAACCAACGAAGTTGTTGTATAGCCAAAGAGCACACAAAGTACCGACCACACCGTTCGCCATCGACAGGTACTTACTTGGCAATCCGGTCACGTTTGAGAAACCAAGGCCAGAGGCATACAGCGCGTTGTCGTTGGTGGTCCAGATGTTCAGACCCAGTACGATGATAGCTGGAAGTAAGAGACCTTGAGCGATCATTACTTCAGAGATATCCGATTGACCCGTTACCGATGCGCCGGCCGCACCAAAGATGAACATTAGCGAGTTACCAATAAAGAACGCCACCATGGTGATGAATACCGCGCCCATTGGCTTCTTACCGAAGCGAACGAAGTCAGCGGTAAGCGTACCTGCACTCACAAACGAACCTACTACCATTGCAAGAGCAACAGAGAAATCTAAAGGCTCAGTGGGTTGGATTTTTTGCAGCTCAGCAACACCGCCTGCGCTATCTACCGCCGTCAGTACTGAGTAACCACCCAATAGTGCGATAGCTGGAACCGCGACAGCCGACAATACCATCAAGGCCGAAATACCAAAGTAAACCGTCGCCGTCATTAGGAGGCCGCTTACCAAAATTAGAATGTTGGTATCAATCCCCGTCGCTTTTTGTACTGGGATAGCGAACATGGCCACGCCAACACCAAACCAACCAACTTGAGTGCCACCAAGGAGTACAGAAGGAAGCCAAGAGCCTTTAGAACCGAAAGAGAAACGAGCAAGAAGGTGAGTAGAGAGACCAGTAGAAGCGCCGATGTAACCGAGGAAAGAAGTGTAAATACCGAGGATGAGGTTACCGATGAGAACAGCGAGGAAGAAATCATTGAAAGCAAGTCCAGTACCGAGGGAGCCGCCGGTCCACATACTTGCGGAGAAGAAAGTCAAACCAAGCATTACCATGGTTAATGAAGCGACTCCCTTCCTGGCTGTTGCCGGAACTGGCCCTAAACTGTAGTTGTTATCCGCAGACATCTGATACCTCACCATTCAATAAATCTGTTTTTTCGTACGTTTACCCGTATTTCAGGCAAACGGCGCGTATTATGGTGATGTGAATCACAGAGTCAAGCGCTGAATTCTTCAAAAATAGTGCTGTTTTTTGAAAGAGTTTTATTAGTCCTTATTAATCACAATGTTAATAGGTGATGGGCTAAACATTATTTTTTTAAAGATTTCTACTTTCACTGGGAAAACGTTTGCTACGGAAAATATGTTTGGCTTTTTTCTATGTTTGATGGAAAAACTACGATATGGCGTCAAAAACATAAGTTTTTGTTTTTGAGGTTGACCTTCCAGTGATGGAGTCAAAGGTTCGTTTGTCATCAAGCGTGTAGAAATGGTGCAAAGCGATTTGGTTTTGCTAGTCCAGCTTTTCGGCAATGCTCGCATCGGCTTGGCAATTAAGTATATAATGCGCGCGCTTTCATCTGAGGTAAGACAATGATTTCAAAAAACCAACTAAAACTGCTTAGAGCCCTTGGGCAGAAGAAACAGCGCAAAGCGCACGGCCTATTTTTGGTTGAAGGTGAAAAAAACGTGCTTGAACTTGTCGCGACGTCGTTGAAGGTTAAACAGGTGTTTGCCACACAAGAATTTTTAGATAAGCACGCATCAGAGCTTCAAAACTACGAATGTGTTGAGGCGTCATTAGATGAACTTACCAAAGCGAGTTCGCTGGTCAGTAACAATGCGGCTGTCGCCGTTGTTGAAATCCCCGAGACTCAGGCTCCTGAAGCGAAGGGCATGATGATCGCCCTTGATGGTGTCTCCGATCCAGGCAATTTAGGTACGATTATCCGTATTGCTGACTGGTATGGCATCAAACATATCGTGGCGAGCACAGATTGTGCAGATCCATATAACCCAAAAACCATTCGTGCCACCATGGGCAGTTTTGGTCGTGTTCAGGTGACGTTGCTTGACTTGCCTCGCTATCTCAATGAAGCGAGTATTCCCGTTTATGGCGCATTTTTGGAAGGGGAAAGTGTTCACACGACCCATTTTTCTCAACAAGGCATCTTGTTGATGGGAAGTGAGTCTCATGGCGTGCGTGCTGAAGCAGAGCAATACGTCACTGATAAGATCACTATTCCGGCGTTTGGTGGTGCAGAATCGCTGAACGTTGCGATGGCGACGGGGATCATAATGGATAACTATCGTCGTCAGCACAGTTGATTGGTGCGCAAAGCTAAAACAGATTCAAAAAAAAGGCGTCACTCATGCAATGAGTGACGCCTTTTTTATGATCGTTAATCGCGATTACTTCTCAAGCATACCCAGTTTGTTCGGCACACCGTTCCACTTTTCAGCGTCATCCATCGCGGGCTTCACTTCCGTTTGTACCGGCCAAAATTCAGATAGTTCGGCATTCAGTTCTACAAATACCTGTTGGTCATCGGCAAGTTCATCTTCTTGGAAAATGGCTTGAGCATCGCATTCAGGTACACACAACCCACAGTCAATACATTCGATTGGGTTGATCACCATAAAATTTGGACCTTCGTGGAAGGCGTCAGCAGGGCATACCGCTACACAGTCGGTATATTTACATTGAATACAGTTATCGGTGACGACAAATGCCATGGTGGTGAACTCTTATTAGCCAAATTTGTGGAGGGGCGATAATACTGATCCCGACGCAAAATTCAACATCTTGCGGAGACTTGAGCAGACTGTCGCCTGTGAAATTCAATTAAGTATGACAGACAAATCAAGTTAACGTAAAATGCGCGCCATTGTGAGCAAGTAAGCCAAGGCTTATGAGCTAAGACACCAACGACGCGAGAACCTTCCATGATACGTTTAACCGAAATCAAACTTCCTCTAGACCATGAGGAAGGGGAAATTTCCCAAGCCATTTTGAAAAAACTTGGCGTTTCTGCAGACCAAGTTATCTCTTTTAACGTGTTTAAGCGTGGCTACGATGCCCGAAAGAAAGCACGTATCTTACTTATCTACACGCTTGATGTAGAGGTAAAAAATGAAGCCGCTCTACTCGAGAAGTTTACGGATGACCCACATGTAAAAGTAACTCCAGATATGGAGTACAAGTTTGTGGCAAAAGCGCCAGTGAACCAAGAAGAGCGCCCTGTGGTGATTGGTTTTGGTCCTTGTGGTTTGTTTGCTGGCCTCATTTTGGCGCAAATGGGCTTCAAACCAATTATTGTTGAACGTGGCAAAGAAGTTCGCGAACGTACCAAAGATACTTTTGGCTTTTGGCGCAAGCGCACGCTAAATACTGAGTCTAATGTACAGTTTGGCGAGGGCGGTGCAGGTACTTTCTCTGATGGTAAGCTGTATAGCCAAGTTAAAGATCCAAAGCACTATGGCCGTAAAGTTATTGAAGAATTCGTTGCTGCCGGTGCACCAGAAGAAATTCTGTATGTGAGTAAGCCGCATATCGGTACCTTTAAACTGGTGACCATGATTGAAAAGATGCGCGCGAAAATCATTGAGCTGGGCGGTGAGATCCGCTTTAGCACGCGTGTTGATGACATCCACATGGACAACGACCAAATCACAGGTTTGACACTGTCTAATGGTGAAGAGATCAAGACACGTTACGTGGTGCTTGCCGTTGGCCACAGTGCTCGTGATACGTTTGAAATGCTGCACGAGCGCGGTGTTTACATGGAAGCGAAGCCATTCTCGGTAGGTTTCCGTGTTGAGCACAAACAATCAGTAATTGACGAAGCGCGCTTTGGTCCAAACGCGGGTAACCCAATCTTGGGTGCAGCGGATTACAAGCTGGTCCATCACTGCAAAAATGGTCGTACGGTCTACAGTTTCTGTATGTGTCCAGGCGGTACTGTCGTAGCCGCGACTTCGGAAGAAGGTCGCGTAGTGACCAATGGTATGAGCCAGTATTCTCGTGCAGAGCGCAATGCTAACAGTGCGATTGTGGTGGGTATCTCTCCAGACCAAGATTACCCTGGCGATCCGCTTGCGGGTATTCGTTTTCAGCGTGAGCTAGAAAGCAACGCTTACGTGCTAGGTGGTGAAAACTACGATGCGCCTGCACAAAAGATTGGCGACTTCCTAAAAGGTAACGATCCAAGTGCATTGGGTGATGTTGAACCGTCATTCACACCAGGCATCAAGCTGACAGACTTGTCAAAAGCTCTACCTGACTTCGCTGTGGAGGCGATTCGTGAAGCGATTCCAGCATTTGATAAGAAAATCAAAGGATTTGCAGGTGCAGACGGTCTATTGACGGGCGTTGAAACCCGTACATCTTCACCGGTTTGTATCAAGCGTGGTAAAGATTATCAAAGTGTAAACCTGAAAGGCTTCTACCCAGCGGGTGAAGGTGCGGGTTACGCAGGTGGTATTCTTTCTGCGGGTATCGATGGCATTAAAGTTGCGGAAGCACTAGCGATTGCGATGGTAGAAGATCTCGCATAGCTGCTTGTTGAAGCTTAAGCCTCGTTAAGGCACTAAAAAGCCCATCAGATCACTTTGATGGGCTTTTTTGTATCTAATGACTTGAGACTAAAAAGCGTAGGTCAGCGTTGCCATTGGGCCATAAAACTTAAATTTGGCATCAAGATCGGCAAATTCACGGCCGTAGTCAACATTGATCTCGTAATAGCTGTAAGTAGCCGCTAAGCCAAAATCTTCGGTGAACTTATATTCGATGCCAGCACCCAAGTCGAGCAGTAGACCTGATATATCCTCGATGCTAAGGGCAAAAACTTGCGCATGTCCTAATAAGTGCCAACTGTCAGTAATCCGATAGTCAGTGATTAAACCAATATTGGGCAGTGGCGCAGTGAGATCGGTAAATTCTTCATCTTTGACTGGAATGAGGGTTGGGTCATCTTGATCTACACGGTAGCCAAGCTCGCCGCCAAAACCGACATTGAAATTCATGAGGTGAAGACCAATAGAGGCTTTCCAATCCCAATTTTCGCCATCATAAAACTTATAGTTGTAGCCAAAGCGAAGTATATCGATATTGAGAGTTGAATCTATTCGCGCTCCAACTTGCACTTCCTTGTTTGAATCAGGTATCTGGAAAGGTTTGGTAACTGCGACATTGCTCGCTTTGCGGTGTAGGCTGCGCCAATCTAAAAAAATGCCGTGACGATCGTTAAAGTCGTAGCCGACCAAAAGATAAGGTAAGGTCGAGCGCTCTTTAAGGCTTAAATCCGACTCAAAATCTAAGTCAAAGTTAATGTCTGTTTGCGGATTGGTAACACCGATAGAGGTATCTGCCTGGGAAAAAAATGCGCCACCAGCCATATGAAATTGGCCCGCTATAGCTGGGGAGGTTACTGCACACACGAGGCCGCCTAGGGCGACCAGATGACGAATATCCATTTCTATCACCTTACTATTGATTAGCTGACATCATTTCTATGAATTGAACAAGCTCAATATATCAGAAGGTTATGAAAATGTTTAGGTTGTATCTTGGTTGTAACGGTAAACGCTCAAATAAAAAGGCTCCAAATGAGTTGGAGCCTTAGCGCTAGAAATTATTAGTTAAGTTTATTCCAAGCTGAATCCCAGTGACTGCCGGTACCTGGCTCGAATTGAGTGGCTGTGGGAGACCACTGTTTGCAGTAACCAGAGTGTGGGAACGGCTTACATTGGTAGATAGCGCCGTCGCTTGCCAATACTTTGGTGCCTTCTGTGTAGCTTTCTAGGCCCGTAGGGAACACATAGTCGTAGTCAGTTGGTGCAGTTTGGTCGACGAGCATAAAATCTTGCGTCGTTTGATCAAGCAGGTTGCCTTTTTCATCACGCACACGGGTAACCAGCATGTGATGACCAGGTTCAGATTTAGAAAGCGCTAGGACAACATTTTTGCTATCACCGTCGTTTAAGGCAAGCTCACTGCCAGCGAGTGTTTCTTGGTCGTGGTTGTAGACACTCATCGAAACGTCTACTCGTCCGACTGCCGTGACAGTAAGGGCAAGTTCAGTTGGCGCGGTGCCAATAACGTATTGCGTTTCTAGTCCTGTTACCTCAGCACCTGATGCTGGAGGCGTCGTTACGATGTCATAACCAATTTCAACGCGATCCAATCCGCTATTATCAGCCACGTAGATAGTGTTAGTGCCAAATACTGGAGCGATGTTGCCGCTGCTATCTGCTTGACCAGCTTTGATATCAGTCTTGCTTGAGTTAATAGCGCTTGCCAATGCGTGCGACCATTGGGTTGCAGCGCCTTGTTCGTTAGAACTAATGGTAATGCTGGTGGATAGGTTTGGCAGTTCACCGTTGGCATCAAACACACGGGTATAAACCGAATCACCCACTTTCAGATCCATGGTTGGGTTGATTGTACCTGCTTGCGTCCAGCCAGGAATACCTGGCGCGTTGCCTTCAAACTGCACATCGATCACGTTATAAAACGCCGCTGCGGTATCACCCACATCCCAATAAGCTAGGATCACTTGGTAGCCTTCACGTTCAGGGACATTACATTGGTGAGTCGTCAGTTTTGGTGGTTTCTGCATGTTGCCATCGACCACACAGAACGGGTTGAGATCAAACGAATCTCGGCTGAGTGCTTGGTTTGGATTCCAGGTTGGCTTGGTGATGTAGTACTTCCAATTACGCGTCACATGGTTTGCGGTGAACGTCCACTCGAAATTTTGTAAGCCTGCTTGAATTGGCGTTTTTACCCAGCGATCTGAGGTTTGCTCATTAAGCTGTGAAAACTGTACCAGACCAGCACTGGCGATTTGACCATCGGATGGGCCGAGAAGTGGAAAGCCTTCTGGTCCCTCAACACTTTGGGGTTCCCATTGCACCGAGCCACAGTTAATGTTTTTCTCACCATTCGCATTTGGATATTTACAAAGTGCGGCACGACTAGCCGCGATGCCGTTTTCGACCGCAGAAACATAGCCATGGCTATGAACAAGTGGGCTGGCAACCAATCCAACGGCCGCCAACGAAATTAAGACTTTTGTGTGTCTCATACCAATACCTTCTCTTCAAATTTTAATTGCACGTTGAGTCAGTGCATGTTTAGTAGAGCACTTGCTTCCGGCAAGTGTAGGTATAATTTAGTGATGAAAAATAAGCTCAGCGAATGGGTTGAATTGTTTCTGGAAGGCACTTCTACAAATTAGTGTAATTTGCAGTTAAATGACATATTCTGGATGAATATTCTAACATTTCGAATTAATGCTGTATTTAATGTTGATTTTATCATTAGGTGAGAAATTCACTTACCCAAAATAAACAGGTTATTTAGGCAAGTGAATTTAGTGGTGTGAAGATCTATTTAGAGACTTGGTAGTAAGTCACCTGGCATCAGGGCATTGTGAAGCGACAGTTTTATGATCTCGTTAGCTTTGGCAATATCGGGAGCAAAATAGCGGTCTTTATCATAAAACGGCACCACCTCTCGTAAGATTTGCTTACCTTGCTCTACTAGCGGAGCTGAGG
Organism: Vibrio sp. 10N; assembly: GCF_036245475.1. Taxonomy (NCBI): domain Bacteria; kingdom Pseudomonadati; phylum Pseudomonadota; class Gammaproteobacteria; order Vibrionales; family Vibrionaceae; genus Vibrio; species Vibrio sp. 10N. The sequence continues at coordinate 97,323 of NZ_BTPM01000002.1, forward strand.
CTAGCGGCGCTCTAAAGTCTAGTCCTTGTGCTGCTGCGAGGTACTCAACCGCAAGGATGCCGCGCGTATTCTCGGCCATGTCTTTGAGCCTTCTGGCGGCAAACGTCGCCATGGAAACATGATCCTCTTGGTTCGCAGATGTTGGCAAGCTGTCAACAGAAGCGGGATGCGCTAAGGTTTTGTTTTCGCTTGCCAGCGCGGCTGAGGTGACTTGTGCAATCATAAAGCCGGAGTTGACGCCGCCGTTGTCGACCAAAAATGGAGGTAATTTGCTCAATGCACTGTCGATCAGCAGTGCCATGCGTCGCTCTGACAAGCTGCCAATTTCAGCAATGGCGAGAGCTAAGCCATCGGCGGCCATGGCGACGGGCTCGGCATGGAAGTTACCACCAGAGATAATGTCGCCATCATCGGCAAACACTAGTGGGTTGTCTGACACTGAGTTAGCTTCCACCTGAAGGCTGTCTGCGGCGTTGCGGATTTGCTGCAAGCAAGCGCCCATCACCTGTGGTTGGCAGCGAAGTGAATAAGGATCTTGAACCTTCTCACACCCTTGGTGCGAGTCACCAATCGCACTGCTATTGCCAAGTAGATGACGATAGGCGCGCGCTGCATCCATTTGTGAACGGTGACCACGAACGCGATGGATACGCGGATCGAATGGACGGCGACTTCCTAGCGCAGCTTCCACCGACATCGCACCACATAGTGTCGCAGAAGCAAACAGATCTTCGGCCAAAAACAGACCTTCGAGGGCGAATGCTGTAGACGCTTGAGTACCATTTAATAGCGCAAGCCCCTCTTTAGGCGCGAGCGTAATCGGCTCGAGACCGGCAATTTGCAGCGCCTCTAGGCCGCTGATGATCTTGCCGTTATGACGAGCTTCGCCTTCGCCAAGCAATATTGTGCTCATGTGAGCTAAAGGTGCGAGATCGCCAGACGCGCCCACTGAGCCTTTTTGTGGTACACATGGATAGACTTGTGAGTTAACGAGTTCAATCAATGCATTGATCACTTTAAGACGAATACCAGAGAAACCACGAGCCAAGCTGTTGATCTTCAATACCATCATCAGCCGAACGGTCTCATCACTCATTAACTTACCAATACCGGCCGCATGCGACAGAACAATACTTTTCTGCAAGACTTCCAGATCGTCAGGTTCAATACGAGTATTTGCCAGTAGGCCGAAACCGGTATTAATGCCATAAACGGTGCGATCCTCTGCAATCACTTGTTCCACAATTCGCGTGCTGGCTTCAATATCATCCTGCGCTAACGGGCTGAGCGATAAATGCACCGGTGAGCGGCTAATTTGGCGTAATTGAGATAGCGTGAGTTGCCCTGGGAGTAGCTCTAACTTCAACATCTTGTGCTCCTTATCCATGGCTGCTGTCTTGGTGTTTTGACGCATCGGCATCTAACATGGGTAGATCGAGTCCTTGCTCACGAGCGCACTGCTTTGCAATGTCATAGCCCGCATCCGCATGGCGCATCACACCAGTTGCTGGGTCATTGTGCAGTACACGACCAATACGGCGCGCGGCATCATCACTACCGTCACAACAAATTACCATGCCACTGTGTTGTGAAAAGCCCATTCCAACACCTCCACCGTGGTGCAGCGACACCCAAGTTGCTCCACCAGAAGTGTTAAGCAGAGCATTAAGGAGTGGCCAATCTGAGACGGCATCTGAGCCATCCATCATGCCTTCGGTTTCACGGTTGGGACTGGCAACAGAGCCAGAGTCTAGGTGATCACGCCCAATGACAACCGGCGCTTTCAGCTCTCCATTTTTGACCATTTCATTAAAGGCTTGGCCTAAACGTTCACGATCTTTGAGACCAACCCAGCAAATACGCGCCGGTAGTCCTTGGAATTGAATGCGCTCGCGCGCCATATCGAGCCAGTTGTGAAGGTGCGGGTTGTCTGGGATTAACTCTTTTACTTTTTGATCGGTTTTGTAGATGTCTTCTGGGTCGCCAGATAGCGCCGCCCAGCGGAAAGGCCCCACGCCCTCGCAGAACAAAGGTCGAATATAAGCGGGAACAAAACCAGGGAAGTCGAACGCGTTTTCTACGCCTTCTTCTAATGCCATTTGGCGAATGTTATTGCCATAGTCCGTTGCCACTGCGCCTTTTTCCTGCATATCCAAAATAGCCTGAACTTGCACCGCCATTGAGGCTTTCGCGGCTTTGACGACCGTTTCTGGACTGCTTTCGCGTTGCTGTTTCGCAAAGTCCATGGCCCAGCCTTGTGGCAGATAACCATTGAGAGGATCGTGCGCCGAGGTTTGATCGGTCACCACGTCGGGCGTGATGTCTCTTTCGACAAGCTCAGCATACACATCGGCGGCATTGCCAAGCAGGCCAACAGAAATTGGTTTGTCGCTGTTTTTGATGATGGACAGCGCTTCATCGAGAGAATGCGCTTTGGTATCCACGTAACGAGTATTTAGGCGATAGTCGATGCGTGATTCATCACATTCAACGGCAATCATTGAAAAACCAGCCATAGTTGCCGCAAGAGGCTGTGCGCCTCCCATACCGCCTAAACCGCCAGTTAGGATCCATTTATTTGCAGCGTCGCCGTTGAAGTGCTGTTTAGCGATAGCAACAAACGTCTCGTATGTGCCTTGAACGATGCCCTGTGAACCTATGTAAATCCATGACCCCGCCGTCATTTGACCGTACATCATCAGCCCTTGTTTATCGAGCTCATTAAAGTGCTCCCAGTTCGCCCAGTGAGGCACAAGGTTAGAGTTCGCAATGAGAACGCGCGGTGCATCTTTGTGAGTGGGGAACACACCCACTGGTTTTCCGGATTGTACTAGGAGTGTCTGGTCGTCCTCTAGACGTTTAAGTACTTCGACAATTTTGTCGTAGCAAGCCCAGTCTCTAGCTGCTCGTCCAATGCCCCCATAGACCACAAGCGATTGTGGGTGCTCAGCCACTTCATCATCGAGGTTATTCATCAGCATACGAAGTGGTGCTTCAGTGAGCCATGATTTCGTATTCAGCTCGCTACCGCGTGGCGCTTTAATTGAGCGAGAAGTGTCTAGGCGCGAAGTATTTGAGCGCGAAGCTTGTTTATCAGTCATTGTCCTTTCCTTTTGAACTCTGCCGTACTTGGGTTCTTGGATTGCTGGTCGAGCCCTTGTTGTTAGGGTTGGCAGAGGGTGTTTACGTTATTCTTTATGGTGTTTGTGTTGCTGTTTGGACATGGCAACCAATATCTGCCAACACACTCTTGCTGCGAGCTTGGCGGTTCGGTTATCAATGTCGTAATTCGGGTTGTACTCAGCGATGTCGGCAAGCCTTAGCTTGTGACTCGAAATAATGGTATTGAGCAGTGGGATAAACTGCTCTAACGTCATGCCAAATGCGGCAGGCGCACTGACGCCGGGCGCCAAACTTGCGTTAAAAACATCGAGGTCAATGGTCAGATAGACGGTATCGACCTTGGCAATAAAGCGTTGTAGTCTGGCAATGGTGTCGTGGAGTGGTGTATCGAAAAGCTCTGTATCTGTAATGTATTGCACGCGTAGTGCGTCAGCTTTGTCGAACAAGGCTTGGGTATTACCTGTCTCGCTGACGCCTAAGCAAAAGTAGTGGAAGTCTTGCCCTTGAGTTTGGCAGTAATCTGCAATTTGAGAAAAGGGTGTCCCAGAGCTTGGCTTGAGTTCGATGTCTGCTGACGTCTTGGCTGCTTGAGAGCAATATTCTCTGAGATCGAAATGAGCATCGAAGTTTATAATGCCGATATTTGGTGTATCACCACAAGCTGATAAGTAGTCGGACAATCCTTTGAAAGACGACCATGCAATCTCATGACCACCCCCTAAAACCACGACAGTTCCATTACCAAGATGGCGCGCGATCTTGTCAGAGGCCTCTTTTTGATAGTACTCCAATGGTTCGCAGTCACCGGCTACATTACCAATATCCACGAGAGGGCTACCTTGGTGCCAGGCTAAATTCGCCAAGGCTGTACGAATGGCGTCTGGACCTTGCTTCGCGCCGATACGTCCCTTATTTTGCTTCACCCCTTGGTCAGTACAAAACCCCATCAGTTGGACGCAGGGACTTTGGCTGTCTGAGGTATGCTGCATCACATGGTGAACTCGATTACGCTTATCGCCGTCTTCGAGATCGTCACGTCCTGTCCAGTTAAAGAGGTTCTGATGGTTAGACGACATCTTCTACACTCCCAGCGACGATACGCTTACTAAGTCCTGCCATGCCAAATTGATAACTGAGCTCACTCGGATGAGCAATGTTCCAAATCGCGAGGTCGGCTCGATAACCTAGTTTGATTTGACCAAGTTGTTGGGCTTGTCCGATGGCTTGTGCCGCATGACAGGTCACACCGCGCAGGCTCTCTTCTGGTGTTAGACGGAATAGGGTACAAGCCATATTCATCATTAACTGAAGATTGGCAAATGGGGAGGTTCCGGGGTTTAAATCACTACCTATAGCCATTGGTACTTGAGCCGCTCTGAGGTTTTGTATTGGTGGCTGCTGTGTTTCTCTCAGAAAATAAAACGCACCAGGTAACAAGGTTGCCACCGTACCACTGCTGGCCAAGGCTTCCACGCCAGCGTCATCCAAATATTCAATATGATCCACAGAAAGCGCATTGAACTTGGCGGCGAGTGCACTGCCGCCTAGGTTGCTCAGCTGCTCGGTGTGTCCTTTAATGGCGAGACCGTATTGCTGTGCCGCCTCGAAAACACGCTCAGTTTGCTCGAGCGTAAAGCCGACGGATTCACAAAAAACATCAACTGCGTCCGCGAGCTGGTGCTTCGCCACGTGGGGGATAATGGTGTCGGTGACATAATCAATGAAGTCATCGGCGCGGCCGTGATATTCGAGTGGAACGGTGTGAGCGGCGAGCAGGGTAGTCGTAATATTTACTCGGCGATGGTTCTCAAGCGCTTTTGCCGCTAACAGCATCTTCACTTCGTCATCGAGTGTTAGTCCGTATCCTGATTTCACTTCTATTGTGGTGCAGCCGCTTCGCAGCAAGCTATCTAGTCTCGGTAAGGCAAGCTCGACCAATTGTTCTACTGATGCATCGCGAGTTGCTTTGACGGTACTGTTAATGCCACCGCCGCTTTGGGCAATTGCTTCATAAGACACACCGTTTAAACGATGTTCAAATTCTTGAGAGCGGCTACCTGCGAAGATCAAATGGGTGTGTGGATCAATCAGTCCCGGAGTGACGATTTTACCTTTGCAGTCCAACACCGGAACGTCTTCGGTGATATCGCGGTGCAGGGCCTCAAGGGCATCGCGGTCTTTGAGGATCGCTTTAATGTAACCGCCCCGGATGACCAGTGTACAAGGCTCAGAGGGCAGATAACCAGTTGGGCCCGGCTCCATAGTTACCAGGCGTGCATTGCAGAGGATCAGGTTCATAGCATCGGTCTGTTATTATTGTATATACAAATAAATAGTTGAATATATACAATTGATCAAGTCAGAGTGGTTGAAATGTGATCAAAGTAGACCAGAGAGGGGGTAACAACTAGGCCTAGATGAGTGGTACGTTTGTGAAAGACGAATTGGTTTGAGACCGGTCAATGGGTTGGTGACTAAATGCGCAATCACCAACCTAAAGTTAGGAAAGGTAGAGTTGCTAACTTTAGCGGACTAGAGTTCAACTTTTGAACTGAGTTGATATCGGCTTCCAGGGTGATAAAGAAGCGCGGAACTGATGAGTTTATCCTCACTCCAAGTTCGACGATGCAGCAGTAGGCATGGTTCGTTGGGATTCATGTCCAATAAGCGGCCGGTTTGTTCATTGCAGGTAATGGCTTCTACGGTATGTTCAACCGCCGTCATCGGGCAGTTAGCCGTTAAATATTCGTTGGGCGTGATTTGAGTAAAATCTTGCTGATGATAATTGGGGGCATATTTGGCATTGACCCAGCGACATTCTAATTGGATTGGGACGTCGTTTTCCTTATGCAGAATTTCACTGTAGTAAACAGCGCTTCCTAACATTACGCCGAGCTTAGTAGCAATGTGTTGATCTGCTTTGATCGCTTCGTGGCGAACGACCTCACTAGAGTAATGTTTACCGCGAGAAGCCACTTCTTGAGCGATATTCCGAGTATCAAGCAGTGGCGACTGAGCCTTTTCGACCGGGCGGGTCACAAAGGTGCCAAGTCGCGGGCGGCGTTCCAGTTTGCCTTCGCCAACAAGATCGCGAATGGCTTTATTGACCGTCATTCGGCTCACGGCAAACTGCGCAGTAAGCTCCATTTCTGTAGAAATTCGTTCACCTACCGCCCAAACACCTTGGTCTATTCGGTCTTCGATATACTGTTTGATTTGAATGTAGAGCGGCTCTTGGGACATTAATCGCTAAATCCATTTATTTGAATATACAAATGGTCATTGAATTTGCATGAAAATGCAAGGTATCACGTCGATTATGATTAAATTTGCGGGTTGGCTCGTCTTGAGCTTGCCTCTAAGTAAAAGCAGATCTTGACCTCAAGTTTGATATTTTGTCAGCTAAATCATCAGTCTGTCACTTAAGTTGGGGTAAAATGACCCGTTCGTTTACAAAGGAATTGAGCAAGGAAGAATAATGAAATCGGTTGTAGTTGGTGATGAAACGTTTTATCCATCGAAAATTCTATGCGTTGGCCGAAACTATGTTGAGCACATTCATGAGCTAGGAAATGAAGTCCCTGAGAACATGGTGGTGTTCAACAAACCGAACTCGAGCATTGCGACCGAACTGTATTCCTTTCTTGATGAGCCGTTGCACTATGAAGCGGAGATTTGCTTCGTTGTGCGTGACAAGCAATTGTATGCAGTAGGCTTTGGACTCGATCTGACCAAACGCGGCTTGCAATCGGTGCTTAAAGGAAAAGGGCTACCATGGGAGCGTGCGAAAGCCTTTGATCATTCGGCTAAGTTCAGTCGTTTTGTTCCTCTTGCAGGAATGAATATTGATGATTTGGAAGTGGAGCTCTTTATTAACAGCATGCGAATGCAGCTAGGCTCACCCAAACAGATGCTCTATAAGCCAGATGTGATCTTATCAGAGCTGAACTCCTATACTCACCTTGAAGATGGCGATATTGTCATGACGGGTACACCACAAGGTGTGGGTGAAATCGTTGCTGGCGACCGATTCCTCGGCCGTATTAAACACCAAGATAAGGCAATCATCGAAGTAGAGTGGGTCGCTATCTAGGAGTCTCGCCAGTATTCAACATTGTATTGAGTGGGGATAGTGTATGGTTACTATCTCCCCTGTATAAAGGCGGTTTTATAGAATCCAAAATCGCAATTTGTCAAAAAATTCATCCTCGGCATCTCAGCTTTCCTCACAAAATTTTACTGATTATTTTTCTTCTTGCAGATCTGGAAATCAGTAACTAGCCTTTAGTTAACAAAAATATAACAATTTGTTTCCAGTTGTATTTTATTGATACCGGACTCAATAAGTAAGTGGTTAGTGTGCAGTTGTGACCGTTTACTTGTGGTGTTTGGCATTACTTTTTGGACTCAGTTAAGAGTCGAAAAACCTAGTTGGTCTTCGTTTACCGTCGTCGAATCACAGCTTGTTGGGTTTTGATTACGGACTTGTCCCATCCTGAAGAGTTTGATCACTTTTCGGACGTGCTTGGCACAAGTCATAGGGGAACCACGTCAGGATAGACGTGGCTAGGCAAAGGAGAAATCTTTTGAAGAGATTGCTGACCGTTCATATAGGAACTGGTTTGGCGACTGCGCTCGTCAGCCAACCTCTCTTCGCTGAGTCGAGTAACTACAACTTGACTCGCGGCGTTACTGATATCAGTAACCAAGTGTATGACCTTCATATGCTCATTTTCTACATCTGCTGTGCAATCGCAGCTGCGGTGTTTGGTGTGATGTTTTATTCGATATTTAAGCATCGTAAGTCCAAAGGCGCGGTCGCGGCTAATTTTCATGAGAGTACTAAGGTCGAGGTCATTTGGACCGTCATACCCGTGATCATTTTGGTGTTGATGGCGATCCCAGCGACCAAGACGCTAGTGGCGATGGAAGACACTTCGCAATCGGAAATCACCATCAAAATCACAGGGTCGCAATGGAAGTGGCACTATGCCTACTTTGGCGAGGATGTTGAGTTCTTCTCACTCATGTCAACTTCGCAGCAACAAATTGACGGCGTCGAAGAGAAAGGTGCTCATTACTTGTTGGAAGTCGATAACCCACTTGTGGTGCCCGTCGACAAGAAGATCCGCTTTCTCATGACTTCTGATGACGTTATCCACTCATGGTGGGTGCCTGCTTTTGCCGTCAAGAAAGACACCATTCCCGGCTTTATTAATGAAGCGTGGACCAAAATTGACGAGCCCGGTGTATACCGCGGTCAGTGTGCAGAGTTGTGTGGTAAAGCACACGGATTCATGCCGATTGTGGTGCAAGCTATGGCGCAAGACGACTATGACGCTTGGTTAGCCGGGAAGAAACAAGAAATGGCGCTCGCTAAAGCTGAAGCGGCAAAAGCGCTTGATGCCACCCTATCGATAGAAGAATTATTGACCACAGGAGAGGACATTTATGCGTCACGATGCGCAGTGTGTCACCAGGCTAACGGTCAAGGCTTACCCGGTGCGTTTCCTGCGATTGCGGGAGCTGAAGTTGCCACTTCGGGACCTATCAATACTCACATTAGTAAGATCGTTGATGGTGTGGCAGGGACAGCCATGCAATCGTTCGCCAATCAGTTAACCGATAAAGAAATTGCTGCGGTGGTGACCTACCAGCGTAATGCGTGGGGGAACAACACCGGTGATGTAGTACAGGCATCGGACATCAACAGTTATAAAACTCAGGAATCGGAGCCAAGCTCCAAGGAGTTATGATGAAAACGGATCCAATGGAAAAAGTGAAAGCGTCGGCGGTGACCGATGCGGACATGAGCCGAGCGAATAGCACGGCAGTCATCGAAGACGATCATCATGATCACGCGCCCTCAGGATGGCAGCGCTGGGTATACTCCACAAGCCATAAAGACATTGGCACGCTCTATCTTTGGTTTAGCTTTATTATGTTCCTCACGGGCGGGGCGATGGCGATGGTGATCCGCGCCGAGTTGTTCCAGCCGGGTTTGCAATTAGTCGAGCCGAATTTCTTCAACCAAATGACCACAGTGCATGGTTTGATCATGGTATTCGGTGCTGTTATGCCAGCGTTTACCGGACTGGCAAACTGGATGGTGCCCTTAATGATTGGGGCGCCGGATATGGCTTTACCGCGCATGAACAACCTAAGCTTTTGGATCTTACCGTTCGCATTTTTGATCTTGATTGCGTCACTGTTTATGCCGGGAGGCGGTCCTAACTTTGGATGGACATTCTATGCACCACTTTCTACGACGTATGCCCCGGACAGTACTGCGTTGTTTGTGTTCTCGGTGCATATTATGGGGATCAGTTCGATCATGGGGGCGATCAATGTCATCGTTACCATTTTCAATATGCGTGCGCCGGGCATGACGCTAATGAAAATGCCACTGTTTGTTTGGACTTGGCTGATTACGGCGTTCTTGTTGATCGCAGTTATGCCGGTTCTGGCTGGCGCGGTCACCATGGTGTTGACCGATAAGTACTTTGGCACCAGTTTCTTTGATGCTGCAGGGGGTGGCGATCCGGTGATGTTCCAGCATATCTTCTGGTTCTTTGGACACCCTGAAGTGTACATTATGATCCTACCGTCCTTCGGGATCATTTCTGCCATTGTGCCTGCCTTTAGTGGTAAAAGATTGTTTGGCTATCACTCCATGGTTTACGCCACTTGCAGTATCGCACTGCTGTCATTCCTTGTATGGGCACACCATATGTTTACGACAGGTATGCCGGTATTTGCGGAACTGTTTTTCATGTATTGCACCATGTTGATTGCGGTACCGACGGGAGTGAAGGTCTTTAACTGGGTCGCTACCATGTGGCGAGGGGCGTTAACGTTTGAAACGCCAATGCTGTTTGCGATTGCCTTTATTGTGCTGTTTACGATAGGTGGATTTTCAGGGCTAATGTTGGCCATTGTGCCAGCCGACTTCCAATATCATGATACCTATTTTGTCGTCGCACACTTCCACTACGTACTGGTGTCGGGGGCGGTGTTCTCGATCATGGCGGCGGCTTACTATTGGTTGCCGAAGTGGACCGGTAATATGTATGACCATAGGTTGAGCTTGTGGCATTTCTGGTGTTCGGTTGTTTCGGTCAATGTTTTGTTCTTCCCTATGCATTTCTTAGGATTAGCAGGGATGCCACGCCGTATCCCTGACTATGCGATTCAATTTGCTGACGTGAACCAAATAGTTTCCATCGGCGGCTTCGCGTTCGGTTTGTCGCAGCTCATCTTCCTTTGGTTGGTTATTAAGTGCATCAGAGGTGGCGACAAAGCAGAGGCGAAACCTTGGGAGCGTGCCGAAGGTTTAGAGTGGACGGTGCCAAGCCCTGCGCCACACCATACGTTTACCACACCGCCTAAAATCGATTAAAGGGAGCGGTTGCCATGGATAGCGAAACCAGAAAATCAAACCGAAAACTCGTGGGATGGCTGGGTGTGGCCGTTGTCGCGATGTTTGGTTTCGGTTTCGCCTTGGTGCCTCTGTACGACATTATGTGTGAAGCGCTGGGGATCAATGGGAAAACCAATACTGAGTCAGCGGTACAGCCAATAGGCATGAGAGCCGATATCTCTCGTACTATTCGTGTTGAATTCATGGCGCATGTAAATCCGGATATGCCATGGTCGTTTAAACCGGAAAAAATGGCATTGGAGGTCCACCCTGGCGAGGTGATTCAAACCGCTTATTTCGCTCACAATCAATCGAATCAATCCTTGATTGGCCAGGCGGTACCTTCCGTGTCGCCGGGTACAGGGGCAACCTATTTCAACAAAATCGAGTGCTTCTGTTTCAATCACCAGCCTTTAGAAGGTAAGGGCAAAGCTGAAATGCCGCTTATTTTCTATATTGAGCCGGATATTCCGGATTCGATCCACACTCTGACCCTCTCATATACCTTGTATAACATTACGAGCAGCGCCGCTACCGACGGGAACGCTCTCGAGATCTCTCGTGCACAGGTCGGTAGTAGCAGTCGTCGCGCACTGGATTTTACAACTTCGGAGATAAGCTATGAGTAAAGCTCAAACTTATTATGTTCCGGCGCAAAGTAGTTGGCCCATTGTTGGGGCTGTGGCGCTGTTTCTTGTCGCGGTTGGAGCGGGCCTGACCGTTCAAAACCTTGATACTGGCGGTGCTGGCAGTGTGATCGGCGGCATCGTATTGGCGCTGGGTGTCGCGGTACTGATTTATATGTTTTCTGGCTGGATGAGCAATGTGATCTCTGAGTCTATGTCTGGGCTATATTCAGATCAGCTATCTCGGTCATTCAAACAGGGGATGAGCTGGTTTATTTTCTCTGAGGTGATGTTCTTTGGAGCCTTTTTCGGGGCGCTGTTTTATGCGCGGATGATTTCCGTGCCTTGGCTGGCTGGCGCCGACAATAACCTGATGACTCATGAAGTGTTGTGGCCCGCTTTTGAAGCAATTTGGCCACTGACGTTAACGCCAGGTGGCACCACCACTCAAGCTATGCCTTGGCAGGGCTTACCGCTGCAAAATACGGTCATTTTGTTGTTGTCCTCTATCACACTGCACATGGCCCACGTGAGTTTGGAGAAGAATCGCCGTACAGCGCTCATTGTATGGCTTGAGCTTACTATCGTACTGGCGGTATTTTTCTTGTACTTCCAAGCAGTCGAGTATGCTCACGCTTATCAAGATATGGGGCTAACACTTCAGTCGGGTATTTATGGCAACACCTTCTTTATGCTGACAGGTTTCCACGGCTTACACGTCTTTATAGGCACGGTCTTTTTAATCGTGTTGCTGTTTCGAATCGCTAAAGATCACTTCACACCCAAAGACCACTTTGGTTTCCAAGCGGGCAGCTGGTATTGGCACTTTGTTGATGTGGTTTGGTTGTGCTTGTTTGTCTTTGTTTATGTGCTTTAAAGGCGCGAGGCAATGTCTTCCCTTTGCAATAGATAGGGAAGACATTGGAAATTGGAATTAGTAAGGGCGGGGATTGGGCGTTAAGAAACCACTTTGAAGCGCGATGATGAGAAGAATAATGACAATCGCGGAGAATAGAACACGGCGGCCAAGATAATAACTCATTGGTTTTTCAGAAGAAGGGTCGTCGCGCACCATACGTATTAGGGCAAGCGCTAAGTTAAAGATGATGAAGAGTAACAGCAGTACTAAAGCAATCTTAAACAACAGTGTGGATGACATGGATACTCCTCATGTTCGTTATTACCAAACCATCAAGTTTTGGGTGGGGTTGGTATTAACTGTGGTTGTGTTTTCATCATTGGTCAAATTGGGGTTGTGGCAGCATCAGCGAGGTAACGAGAAAGTGGCTTTAGAACAGTCACTTGCATTACGAGCACAGCAGCCTGCATCGGATTTATCCTCTCTAGATTTACCTTTAGCGCATCAAAATGAGCATGACTACCAACGCTGGATAGCGGTGCCAGTAAGTGCTCACTTTAACCCTGAACCTTTACTATTCTTTCTTGATAATCAAACGTTTGATGGCAGAGTTGGCTACTTAGTGCTGCAGGTGGTGAGGAGCAGCCACACAGGCCAGCCGTTTTTGCTAGAGCTTGGCTTTGTTGCCGGTGGTTCTGATCGCCAAATGCTTCCAGCGATACGCGCTCTAAACGAGCCAGTAACGGTGACTGGGCGTTTATACAAAAAAATGGACAGTCCACTCGGCACAGAGCTCTATGCTGAAGGCTTTGGAGCTGAGTTAATCAGTCAGTTTCGAATTCAACACCTTAACGTAGCGCAAATAGGCGAGCTTATCGGCCAGGAACTGTCGGCATGGGTGATTCAACCAACAGATACGTCAACGGCCTATCCACATCCTTGGAAACCGGTCTCAATGAACTCAGCCAAACATTTTGGTTATTCGTTCCAATGGTTCACGATGGCCGCGGTTTTATTATTTGTCGTTGCTATCGCATTTTGGCGCTGGCGCAGAGAGAGTCACTCGGCGCAGTCGGTGGATAAATGAGGGTAAACAATGAGCAGTAAAGTAGAGATGACGACAGACGATAAACGAGCGCAGCAAGCACAACTCAACCCTTCGACAGTCAGACGCGGAAGGCTGACTTTACTGGCGCTTATCATTTTTTTCGCGCTGCCTTTTATTATTGCCAAGGCGATTCTAAGCAATCACTGGTATGAGTCGGGTGTGACCAATCACGGTACGCTTATTGAGCCAAGAGTCACCTTCGACTCTCTTGGATTGGTTAATCCATTGCAGACACAAAGTTGGCAATTGGGCTTTATGTTGCCTGCCGAGTGTGATGAGGCGTGTATTAACCGGCTTTACATCATGGGACAAACTTACCTTGCGCTTGGTAAGTACAAAGAGCGTGTTACACCCGTAGTTTACGTACCGGCAGGGCAGTCATTGCCAGAGCTGCCGGGTTCACTGAGTGTGATTACCATTAACCCCGAATTTGCAGCTGTGGTGCCGTCTCAAGGCTATTTGATTGCCGATACGCTTGGTCAGTTGGTGATGTTTTTTCCACCTACTTCGGAAGATAACCAGGTAGCGCATAGTAAGGGGCTGCTTTCAGATCTAAGAAAGCTACTGAAATTGTCACGGGTAGGTTAGACGCCGAAAAAGTGTGAATCAACGAGAAGTCGATAGTCAGAGCAAGGAGTCGCTATGGGATTGATCAACTTAGTCAGAGCTGCACTAATATTTACCGTCATTGTCATTGCAATGGGCGCGTATACACGGTTGGCAGATGCGGGGTTAGGGTGTCCGGATTGGCCTGGATGTTATGGCCAACTGACGGTTCCAAGTTCTCAGGTGGCGGTTGAAGTTGCGAATACACTATATCCTGAACGAGCGGTTGAGCCATATAAAGCTTGGCTTGAAATGATTCATCGTTATTTAGCAGGAGGACTAGGGCTACTGGTGTTTGCTATCACCGTCCTAGGTGTATCGAAACATCGCAGAGAGCTGGGTATTGCCTTACCAATCACGCTTTCCTTAGTCATTCTGTTTCAGGCAGCACTTGGAATGTGGACTGTGACGCTTAAGCTGATGCCGATCGTGGTTATGGGGCACTTATTGGGCGGCTTTACCATGTTTTCTCTGCTGTTTTATACCTACTTAAAGCTCAGACCCAAAGTAGAGGTGCGCCGTGCTAATAGCTCCGGTGATGTTGACTCAACTGAGAAGGCATTTGAGCCTAAGGTTGTTGATAAGCCTTCGAGTGCGGTGTTGCCAAAGTTGGTAAGCGCTCGCCTAAAAATGCTGGCTCTTGTAGCGCTGGCTGCGACGGTATTGCAAATCATGCTCGGCGGTTGGACATCGTCGAATTATGCAGCGGTGGTGTGTACAGCACTGCCAATTTGTGAGGGTGATTGGACTCAATATCTGGATTTCAAAACCGCCTTTACACCGATTCATTTTGGCTTTGATGACTATGAGTTCGGGGTGCTGGAGTACCCTGCAAGGATGACCATACATGTCACTCACCGAATGGGTGCCATTGTTGTGGCTCTGCTGGTGGGTTTGCTGGCCTTTCGACTGTGGCGATATCAGCACTCAGCGATTCGTAAAGTGGGCATCACCCTAGCGGCTTTGCTGACCATTCAGCTTATGTTGGGACTGAGTAACGTGGTATTTCACCTTCCTTTGCCTGTCGCTGTATTGCATAACCTTGGGGCGGCCTTTTTGTTGCTGTCGCTCATTCATGCCAATTACGTAATGCATAGCGCTCGTTATGTGCGAATTGAAAAACCTACCTTGACCATTGTTGAAGCCAACGGGCGAGTGACTTCTTTGAAAGTGTCTGGAGACAAGGAGAGTTCTCTATGAGTAAGACCACAATGATTAGTACAAATGAGGTTGCCTCTGCCTCCAAAGCCACGGTTAACTGGCGTGTCTATTTGACGCTTACCAAGCCTAAAGTCGTGGCGTTAATGATTTTGACTGCCTTAGTCGGTATGTGTCTGGCTGTGCCAGGGGCGCTGCCCGTGCAAGCCTCCATATTAGGACTAACGGGGATTGCCTTAATGGCAGGCTCGGCGGCTGCATTTAATCACCTTATCGATCGCCGGATTGATGCGATTATGGCGCGTACACACAAACGCCCTTTACCGTCAGGAGATTTAAGTGCTGGGCGGGTTATGGTGTTTGCAACTGCAATAGGCGCTATTGGGTTTGCCGTGCTGGCGCTGGGTGTGAATTGGCTCACGGCGTGGCTTACGTTCGCAAGTTTGCTGGGTTATGCGGTCGTCTATACCTTGTATTTGAAACGCGCGACACCGCAAAATATCGTCATTGCAGGTATCGCAGGGGCGATGCCACCATTGCTTGGTTGGACAGCGGTGACAGGCGAGTTACACGCTAACGCTTGGCTACTGGTTATGATCATTTTCATTTGGACACCGCCACATTTTTGGGCTTTAGCGATCCATAGAAAAGACGATTACGCGAAAGCAGACATTCCTATGTTGCCAGTCACTCATGGTGTGGAATACACCAAAACGTCGATTCTGCTGTATACCATTTTGCTTGCGCTTGTGTGCCTGATGCCGGCATTGGTTGGAATGACAGGACTGGTTTATCTGGCAGGCTCGACCTTCTTAAGCGCGGGCTTTATCTACTATGCATGGAAACTTAAAGTTGCCGCTACCGAGAAAACGGCGATGGAAACCTTTAAGTTTTCCATCATTCACTTAATGGTATTGTTCCTTCTGCTGCTGGTTGACCACTATATGCCTATATAGTGGTGCATTTTGTAAGGCTATCTCTGCTGACCTTCAAAACGTCGAAATAGCAGAGATAGTGCAAGGCAGAGTAAGAAGTAGCATAAACCGACAATCAGCCATATCTCAAAAATAAGTCCAGATGAGTTGGCCATCTCCGTGCCGACAAAGGTCATCTCTTGTATCGATATTAAAGATACGATCGACGTGTCTTTAACGAGTGAGATAGCTTGTCCAGCAAGCGCGGGAGCAACTGCAGTGAGCACCTGTGGGGCGATGACATCTTTATACTGATACCAGGTCGATAGTCCTAATGAACGGCCGGCTTCCCACTGTCCTTTGGGGATTGAGGCAAGGCCCGCGCGAATGATTTCTGCTACATAGGCAGATGAAAGTAGACCAATACAGATAACACCTGACAACAAGTTCTCCCAAAGTGAACTTGGACCAAACAAAAACGCCTGCCAACTCGATATCTCGCCAGTATATCCTCGCAGAATATCACTGAGCCCCAGAAGGGGAATGAGCTGATTCGAGATAAAGAAATAAAAGATAAAAATGAATACCAGCGGTGGGATATTACGCACCAACTGGATAAAGATATTGGCAGGGATGCTAAACACGGCGATGGCAGAGTGCTTCGCGAGCCCAAGCAGAGTGCCTAGGCTCAGCGCTAGCACCATTCCCCATATACTCAGCCTTAATGTCGCAATGATGCCTTGGACAAAATAAGGCAGTCCGCCGTTTGTGGTAGGGGTGAACACCAATTCAATCGCTTGACTCCAGCGCCAGTGATAGTTAATTCCAATCGAAGAGCGATAGGCCAACCATGCAACAAGACCAAGCAAGGCAAGCATCAGCACGCCATCGGTGAGGGTTGGTCGCCATCGTTTTTTCGACGATGGTTCTACACGGTTTGCGTTCATTTTGATTGAATTGGTGTTGCTCATTGAGATTATTGTCCGCCTGCGATTTGATCTTGCCAGTCTAATGTTGAGAACCAGTACTCATAACGCTCTTTGAGCCAGCCATCATCCGTTCTTGCTTTGATCCACTCATCGAAGAAAGCTTTCTTATCGTCTTCGCCCAGACGTACGGCAAAGGCTTCATTGCCCTTAGAAAGACGTTCGCTAAATGGAATGAACAACGCATCAGCATGCTTCACAGCTTCGTGCTCTGGTTTTGGGCTTGATGCAATCACCGCGTGGGCATTACCATTCAATACTTCTTGAAATGCTTGGGCATCATCATCAAATTGTAGAACTTTGGCTTTCGGGAAAGTTTCGCGTGCCACTTGAACGGTAAATGCACCACGTCTAGCCGCGATCTTCACACGACGCGAGTCAAAGTCTTCGATCTTAGAAAAGTCGCCCGCCAGTGCTTTGCTTGCGGCAACTTGCACACCAGAGTGCGAATAAGGGGCGGTGAATAACACGCTTTTTGAGCGCTCTGGGGTAATCGACATTCCGCCAATGATCACATCGAACTTTTGAGAAAGTAGTGCTGGAATAATGCCATCCCATGCGGTTGGGACAAACTCCACTTTCCAGCCAGAGTCTTCAGCTAGACGCTTCGCTACATCGATTTCGAAGCCAATAAGCTCGCCTTGTTTGTCACGCATGGCCCAAGGGACGAATGTCGACATTCCCACTCGCAATGTGCCTCGTTCATTGATTTTATCCAGGTTAGGTGTCTCGTTAGCTGTTGCGCCAAATGAAACTGCAAGGCCAATTGCGACGGTACTGGCTGCTTTTACTAGATGTTTGAGTGTCCTTTTCATTGGGGACTCCTTGTTAGTAAAGAATGAGTAGCATAGAGAGTTATGACCGCTTCTCTTGACTTAAACGGTATTCAAGCCAGGCAGAGAATCCAGACAAAGTCAGCGTCAGCACGAGATAAATCGCGGCAACGGTAAACCAAATCTCAAACGGCATCGCGGTTTCCGCCACGATATTGCGCCCTTCGGTAGTGAGGTCAAAAATCGCCATTACGCTGACGATGGATGAGTTTTTAATCAGTGAAACCACTTCGTTGGTGAGTGGGGGCAGAGTGCGGCGCACCACTTGTGGCAATATCACGTCGTAGTAGGTGTAAAAGCGAGACAGGCCGATAGAGCGGCAGGCTTCAAATTGACCTTTCGGCACGCTGTTAAGACCTGCGCGCAGAATTTCTGCTGTGTAAGCGCCTTGGAACAGTGCTAAGGCAAACATCGCGGTAGAAAATCTATCCAGACCAATGATGGGGCCAAACACGAAATAAAGTAAATAGATCTGGACCAATAGCGGAGTGTTACGAATACCCTCAACGTAGCAATGCGCTATCGCGCGCCCGACTACTGAATTTGAGGTCTTCAACAGTGCGGTAATCAGACCGAATAGTAGGGTGAACAGTAAGGCTAACGCGCTCAGTTTGATGGTGACCATCAAACCTTCCAGTAGCTCTGCGGGCCACCACTCACCATCTTCATAAAATGCTAGGTAGTCGGGAACACGCTCCCATTGCCAGCGATATCCCATGGCCTCCGCGCCGCTATCCAGAAGCCAAGCTATGGCGATCGCAACCAATGCGATTTGTAGGATGGCCGACAATGCCGGTTTTATAACTTTGAATACCATTAGTGATTTAAGATCTTATCCAAAAACGCCTTTGTGCGAGGGTGTTGTGGGGTATCGAATATTTGGCTCGGTGGTGCCGACTCGACTATTTGCCCTTCATCCATAAAAATAACGTTATGTGCGACACGCTTAGCAAACCCCATTTCATGAGTAACACAGAGCATGGTCATGCCTTCTTCGGCGAGCTCAACCATGACATTGAGCACTTCGCTAATCATCTCTGGATCGAGCGCTGATGTCGGTTCATCAAAGAGCAGAATGTCAGGCTTCATGCACAAAGAGCGCGCAATGGCGACACGTTGCTGCTGACCGCCAGATAGCTGGGAAGGGTATTTACCGGCTTGTTCGGCAATTTTCACCCGTTCAAGCATTTCCATAGCGCGTGATTCTGCTTGCTGTTTTGACAGTTTAAGCGTGCGCATTGGTGAAAGTGTGAGGTTTTCAAGCACGGTAAGATGTGGGAAAAGGTTAAAATGCTGAAACACCATGCCGACTTGTCCTGGCTTGATGCTCTTAGAGCTCACATCGTGGCCGAGCACTTGAATGTCACCAGAGTTATAGGCTTCTAATCCGTTGATACAGCGGATCAGTGTGGATTTTCCTGAGCCAGAAGGGCCACAAATTACGACGATTTCGCCTTGTTTGACTTCGAGCTCGATAGCGTTCAGAGCTTGAAAGTCTCCAAACCATTTATTGACGTTGTTAAATTGTACTGCGTTCACATGGAACCCATTGTTTTTGTTATGTAGGTTTACATTAGCAATAGCGACAGCTCATAACAAGTGCATTTGCATATGAAGCTGGATGGGGTTAGGTGGGAGTGATGGGGTGTGTGAATCAGAAGTGCTAGGGCCCTTCTGATTCAACGACAATTAGACATTTACACCATTTGGAACGCCGGCAAGAAAGGCTTGAAAACTGGACTCTCTCACTTTCTCCAATACGAATCTTAGTTCATCAATGAGGTTGTTTTTCGCCCAGTCGACGCGAATATCGATCGGGGCTTTGCAAGCTGGAGATTCTGAAATGGCGTATCAAGTCATGCAGAAGCATATGAAGACAGCACTTAAATTGATGAAAGTACAAGAAGTTGAAATGGAAAATCGATTTTTAGACGATTGACAGGTCATTTTGACTCGTTAGTGACAATTTGATTTATGCATTTGTTGTGTCTTATTGACCTTTTTGTTGTTGTATTTAAGTTAAATGTCATATAAATCAATGCATTAAAAATTGGCACGCAACGTGCAAACAGGGACTTCAGGAAATAATCAGCTTTGGCTAAGTACCAAAGCACGACTGAATATACTGGAGTCCTTATTATGTTCTGTATTCAATGCGAACAAACTATTCAAACCCCTGCTGCTAAGGGTTGCTCATTCGCACAAGGTATGTGTGGCAAAACGTCAGAAGTATCCGATCTACAAGATGTTCTAGTGTATACCCTTCAGGGTGTTTCTTTCTGGGCTGACCAAGGTCGTAAGTTTGGTATTGTTGACCAAGAAATCGATCAGTGGGCGCCAAGAGCTTTCTTCTCTACGCTAACCAATGTGAACTTCGACCCTGAGCGTATTATTGAGCTTTCTACTCTAGCCGCTCAATATAAGGCACGACTGCAGCAGCAAGTTGAAGCCGCTTCTCTTGTTCAAGGTATTGCTATTGATGCGCTTTCACCCGCTGCGAAATTTGAACTACCAACAACAAAAGAGGCGCTGCTGGCGTTTGCTCCTACTGCTGCAGTAAACCGTGGTCACGATAGCCTTCACGAAGATGTGATTGGTCTGCGTCTACTTTGTCTCTATGGTCTGAAAGGTGCAGCAGCGTACCTAGAGCATGCTCGCGTACTATCGCAAACGGATGAATCCGTATACGGTGAATACCACCAGATCATGGCTTGGTTAGGCACGGATCCTGTCGACCTTGAGCCACTACTGAATACGTCAATGCAGATTGGTCTTATGAACTATAAGATCATGGAAATGTTGGATAAAGGTGAAACAGATACCTTTGGTCATCCAGAGCCAACACAAGTGAATGTGAAGACAGTGAAAGGCAAGTGTATTCTTGTTTCTGGTCACGACCTTCATGATCTTGAAAAAATCCTCCAGCAAACAGAAGGCTTAGGCATCAACGTATACACCAATGGTGAGATGTTGCCTGCTCACGCTTACCCTGAGCTTAAAAAATACCCGCACCTTGCCGGTAACTACGGCAGTGCATGGCAGAACCAGCAGAAAGAATTTGCTAACTTCCCGGGCGCTATCGTTATGACTTCAAACTGTCTGCTAAACCCGAATGTTGGTCAATATGCTGATCGTCTATTCACACGAAGCATTGTTGGCTGGCCTGGCGTTGCGCATATCGAAGGTGATGATTTCAAGCAAGTGATCGAATGTGCACTGGCTCAAGATGGCTTCCAGCACGATGAGATTGAACAGATGATTACCGTTGGCTTTGGACGTAACGCACTAATGCAAGCGGCACCTGCTGTCGTGGAGCAAGTGAAAGCAGGTGCAATCAAGCACTTCTTCCTAGTGGGCGGCTGTGACGGTGATAAGTCTGAGCGTAGTTACTACACAGATTTCACAGCGCAAGCACCAGAAGACAGCGTTATCTTGACCTTGGCGTGTGGTAAGTTCCGCTTCAACAAGAACCAATTTGGTGACATTAACGGCATTCCTCGTCTATTGGATGTTGGTCAATGTAATGATGCTTATTCTGCAATCCAGCTGGCACTTGCACTCGCAGACGAGTTTGATTGTGGTATCAATGAGCTACCTTTGACTCTGGTACTTTCTTGGTTTGAACAAAAAGCCATTGTGATTCTGCTGACCCTATTTGCACTTGGCGTAAAAGGTATCTACACAGGGCCAACGGCTCCGGCGTTCCTAACCGATAACCTGCTTAGCATTCTGCAGCAGAAGTTCGATATGCGTGGTATCACCACGGTTGAAAACGATCTTAAAACCATTCTGGCGGCATAATCAGCAGTGATTGAAATGGCGCTTCGGGCGCCATTTCATGTTTAGGAGAAGCAGAAAATGGCCTGGTCCCATTCAGAAACAATTCAATTAACTTGTACTAAAAAGTGGTTTGAGACACCGGATTCGGTGTCGTTCGAGTTATCGAGCGATTCGCAGCACGATAGCTTTCAGTTCAAAGCTGGCCAGTTCTCTTCTCTCGGCTTTGATATTGAGGGTGAGACCACTTATCGAGCGTACTCTATTAGTTCAACGCCTGGTGAAAAGCGTTTAATGTTCACTGTTAAGCGTGTCCCTGATGGTTTGGTGTCTAACCATATTGTTGACAACTTGTCGGTTGGCAATACGGTTCAAGTACAAAACCCTGTGGGGCAATTTAACAACGTGGATTGCGCTCCAAAGCAAAAGGTGCTGATGATCAGTGCTGGCTGCGGTGTTACGCCTGTCATGTCGATGGTCGATCAGTGGTTAGGTGAAGGTGCTAATATTGACATCGAATTTCTTCATCTTGCTAAGAGCAAACTTGATGCGATTTACTTTAATCGATTGGTTGAGCTGAACCAATCGGTAGATAATTTTCATCTCAACATGCTCCTTGAAGACAATACGGGCACCGACTTTCCGCAAGGATTGATCAGCTTAGAGTGGTTAAACGCTTTAGTTGCTGATTTTAAAGAGCGTACAATTTACCTTTGTGGCCCAACAGGCTTTATGGAAGCGGTGAAGTCAGCACTAGAAAGCGCCCAGTTTGATATGTCTCAGTTTCACCAAGAAAGCTTTACGCCAGCGAAGGTCGAAACTGAGGTGGGCGAGAGCCTTGTTAAGGTTGCGGTACCTGAATTTGGTGTTGAAGTCGAGGCAGAAGAAGGCAGCTTACTTATCGACGCGCTAGAGAAAGGTGGTGTGCCAGTGATTGCAGCTTGCCGCAGTGGTATTTGCGGTTCTTGTAAGTGCAAAGTGAAAGTCGGGCAGGTGGAATCCTCGAGCTTTGAGACCTTGTCGGACGAAGATAAGGCGAACGGTTTTGTACTGGCCTGCTCTAGCACCATTAAATCCGATGTGGACGTGAGCTTGAGCTGATGGCTTGGTAATACGACAAAAAAGGCGCATTTTGCGCCTTTTTTGCTTTCTAAAAGCAGCACTAATGTAACCCTAGGTCGGCAAAGGTAACGCCGTGTAATTCTATGAATAAGCTTGGGTTTTGAACTGTGACTTGGGATAGACAGGTTAATATCGGGTAGGATAGCAAGATACTAACTCAAGCTCATATCAGAATGAAAAAACGGTTATCTATTCAAAGTCTCATCATTATCGGCTGCCTCTGTTTAACATTGATCCCAGTGTTTTACAAAGTAGATGTCCCGGGAATGAAGCTCCCTGACTGTCAGATGGAAGAGGTGATCGACACGCCGATTTATTTCTTTGTGTCGAAAACCTTGGTGGACAAATATGGTCTGGATGAGATCAACACGGAAGTAGAGCGCTCTGTTCGTAAAAGCAATGTGATAATGAAAAACTCGTGCATTCCGATGAAGCGGACATTGGCAGCTTTGGAAACTGTCGATTTTAACTCGGCCTCGTTGTTTGATATCGACCAAATAAGACGTCAACTGACGAAGCGGGTTGGAGAAGAAAAGGTACGCGACATTGAGTGGCTTCCTAATCAGTTTTATGGCGTGATCCTCGCTGATGAGGATGGCTATTTTGACTATGACACTATTGGAACTACCAACCCGGATGAGAACAGTCAATTCTTTATGCTGTCTGAGCATGCAGATGAGTACACGTTAGAGCACGAACTGGGCCATCTGTCTTGGGCTTGGCATGACGATCGCTCGTGGTTTAAAGTTCTTGATGAAACATTAGAGCAGCACACTTCCGAGATAAACAAAGACAGGCTCAAACCCTACGCGAGAGGGTATCAATGTGGCGGTTCGGGCACCATTATGAGCTATGAGCCAGAACTGCTGTCGATTTATTCGAGCCCTGAGATAACTAATAACGGTAGAGTGTGTGGCGATGTAGAGCATGCTGATAACGCGCGGCAGCTTCGAGAGTTTGCTGGTGACCTCAAACGGAAAATGCAGCGACAGAAAACCGCTAATCTTTGATATTCGTTACATTCAAAAAAAGTGGTGAGTAACGCTAGGCCAACTCACCACTTCCTCAATCTATTCTTTCTGTAACTGGCAGACGCGTTACACCAACTGGCTGAGCGCTTCTAATGCCGAGGCTCTATTTTCGGCCGCTGGCTCATCACCCATGTTCAGCGCTTCGGCGTAAACAAACTCTACGTCTGTCATGCCTAGGAAGCCAAGAATCGTTGCTAAGTAGTCATTCATGCTGTCTCTTGGCGTATCTTTGTGAATGCCACCGCGAGTTGTGAGTACCACGACTTTTTTGTTGTCGATAAGACCCACAGGGCCTGTCTCTGTGTATTTAAAGGTGACGCCTGCACGAGCAATAAGGTCGAAGTAATTCTTAAGCTGCGTTGGGATCATGAAGTTATACATTGGCGCAGCAATCACTACGGTATCTGCCTGTTTAAGCTCGGTAATCAATGTGTCAGAGAGTTCAACGATCTGTTTTAGCTCGTCTGATAGATCGTCACCGTTGCTACGAAGCGCAGTGGCGACTGCCATGTCCAAAACCGGCACGGGCTCAGCGGCAAGATCGCGTATCGTAACGTTTGAGTTACCTTCGACGGCTTGCGCAATGATTTGATTCGACTGTGAATAGTCACCAAGAATGCTGGACTTTAAAACAAGTGTATTCGACATAGGGTTATCCTCTTTATCAGAAGCAACGTCTGCTTCTCAACCTATGGGGCTAGTGTAAACGCAGAGGCGATGACCTATAAGGCGTTTAACTTGAGCATCTAGTTCGAAAAACTTGAACAAGGTAAATACCCATACAAAAAGTGGCACTATTTGTGCTCGTTAAGCATAGCATTTGTAACTTAACTCAACTTTTTGGAGGTTCCCATGACGAAATGGTTTCCACTTATTGCCGTGATGTCCTTGAGCTTAGCTTTAATTTTAGGAGTGACGATTTACTTTTTTGGCATGCAAGCCATTGTAACTACAGCATCTGAGTGGAAAAACTCATGGTTAGTGATCATGATGCACTTACTCTGGTTTTTCTCCTGTTTGTTTATTGCGATATATAGCATTGAGTCATTCCTTACCAAGGTGAAGATGCACTTCACTCGTGCAGTGTGACTTATTCTAGGGCAATGATGCTGCGTGGTTCGTCGTTAGTGTCAATTTGACGGAATAGATTACGACTCCACGTTCGATTGGGCGAGACGCATTTTAATGTAATCTAGAAATAGCTTGGTACGCGTGTGGTCGTAGTCGAGTTTTGGGTAGTAGGCGTAGACAGTCGAGTCCATCGCTTGGATCTCTGGCAGTACGCGAATCAAGGCACCAGTTTTGACATCTTCTTTGATCATAATGTCATTGCTAATCAGCACGCCCATGCCGCTTTTGGCCGCGTAGAAAAGCGCTTCTGGGTTGGTGGTCGCAAAGTTTCCAGAAAGCATGATGCGCTGATTTTTGGAAATTTTGTATTCTCGTTGTGGGCGCTCTCCCCAAATCAAAATATTGTGCTGCTTGAGTGATTCAACCGTTTGTGGCTCACCAAACTTAGCAATGTAAGAAGGGGCGGCATAAAAGCCAATTCTTTGCTCAAACAGAGGGGTTTGTTTAATGCTCAGAGTATTCAGCGAGTCGAGCTCACGGCTGATGAAGACATCCAGGTTGCTGTCGGGCATCGCACCAGGAACCGTAGTGGTGAGCTGGATCCGAATGTCTGGATATTGGATGAGGAAATCATTTAGATACTGAACTAGGAATTTAGACCCAACGGCAATGGTGGCGCCGATTTTTAGCAGTCCCGCAGGGGTCTCATTAACAGAGCGAGTTTCGTCGATTATGGACTGAAACCGGTCAAGCGAGTCCTTGGCGCGCTGATAGAAAAGAGCACCCGCTTCGGTTTGTGTCACTGAGCGAGTGGTGCGCTTGAGTAGCTGCACGCCAATGCGTTCTTCAAGCCAATGGACGCGTTTGCTGATAGCTGAGCTGGTGGTATTGAGACGGCGAGCCGCGCCGTTGAAGCTTCCTTCTTCGACCACTCGAATGTAAGTATTGATACACGATATCCAATCCATATTCAGCCTCTTATTGTTTCCTAACAGGACGTATTCTGTTTCCTTTATGGTGTATTATCAATGATTCATACGCAATATAGAATGTGTGTATGAATAAAACAAAGCCAAAATCATTCAACAAAACGCCAATGTTGCTCGCGATGATGATCATCGCAACGGGTCAAGTTGGCGTAAGTATTTACCTGCCTTCACTGCCTCTAATTAGTGAGTCACTTGCGGTTGGTCATGCCGACGTTCAAATGCTCGTGACCTTGTTTTTGGTCGGGTTTGGTCTGTCACAACTCTTCTATGGGCCTTTGTCAGATGCTATCGGTCGACGCCCAGTCTTCATTTTGGGGCAAGGTGTTTACTTGCTGGGTACCTTGCTGTGTATCGTATTTAGTGATCACTTTGCTGTGCTTGAATTTGGCAGGCTATTGCAAGGCTTAGGTGCAGGAAGTGCTTCGGTGCTTGGGCGGAGTGTGTTGCGTGATAGTTATGACGGCAAGCAGCTCACCAAAGCTTTGTCTTACATCTCGGTAACGGCGTCAGTGATGCCGATTATTGCCCCAGTGTTTGGCGGTTGGATTGCATTTCATTTGGACTGGGAAGCGGTATTTTTCTTTGTGTTGGTGTACTTGGTGGCAATCTTTACTTTGGGCTGGTTTATCCTGCCAGAAACCTTGCCTTATGCGCCTCGTGCCTTTAAACCAAAACAGGTCATGCAGACGTACGCCAAATTGATTGTAAACCCTCAAGTCATTGGAAGTGCGAGCTATAACTGGATCAGCTACCTTACTGCCGTGGTATCGCTTAGCCTGTTTCCGTTTTTAATGCAGCACGAACTGGGGCTGACTGCAGCAGAATATGGATCGATTATGATCATCCCATCAGCCGGCTTGATGATGGGAAGTGTCTCGCTCAATATATTGAACCGTTATTTTTCAAACAGCTGGATCTTATTTTTAGCGATTGTATTGTCAGCAGTGGCAGGGCTTTGGCTGCTAATGGTAGAGATGACAGTGTTCAATCTACTGCTCGCATTCACTGTGCTTACGATTGCTCAAGGACTGTCGTTTCCAATCTCTATTGCTCTATTACTCGGGCCACATAAGACTCAAGCAGGTTCGGTTTCGGCGCTTTCAGGGTCGATACAAATGGTAATCGCAGGCGTGTTTGGTGGATTTTTAGTGGAGTATTGGGTTACCAATCAAGTGGCATTGGGACGCTTCTATGTTATGTCTGCGTTGTTAATGGCAGTCGTATTATTGATGAGCCAGGTTCGACGTTTTGGACGCAGCGTTGCACCGATAGACAACTAGCTTTTCCACTGAGTTTTTATGCCACAAAGCTTTATTGGTCCTGCTCAAGTCAGTTATTTAAACATTAAAGCGTAAGCGGCCCTAAGTTGTTCATTTGTGTTACTACCCAGTGTGTTCGCCTGTTCACGTAATCAGACATCGGAGTAGGGCGAATTCGATAAGGGTTTGGCAGGACAACTGCAAGCTGTGCTGCTTGAATCGCGGTCAATTGAGACGATGGTACTTTGAAAAACTCCTGACTAGCGGCCTCAACACCATAGATCCCGGGGCCGAACTCAATGACATTGAGGTAGACCTCCATAATACGCTGTTTGCCCCAAATCACTTCCAACAATAGGGCGATATACAGTTCATAGGCCTTTCGGATATACGTTTGACTCGGAAATAGGAATACGTTCTTGGCCGTTTGTTGGGTAATGGTGCTTGCGCCACGACTCGGACCAGCAGCGCCGCTGTTTGAAATGACACTCCACAGTGCAACAACATCGATCCCGTTGTGATCGGGAAAACGTTGATCTTCGGATGCTATCACCGCTTTAGGCATATTTGGTGAGATGTTCTCTAGTGGCACCCATGTTTGATGGACTTGTGCTGGGTAATCCTCTGGTGGTGACAGAGTTCGGGCAATCTTCCATCCCCAAATAGGCGGGTTGATGAACTTAAAGAAGATCACCAATAGCAGCGGTACGCCAAGCAGAATGCAGGTGATATTGATGAATAGCTTCTTTATCATAGTTTTCATTATGTTATGAATTTCCTAGGCTATTGGTTAGTGTAGAGCTGATTCTTGTTGGGTGCAAAAGAGTGATGTCAATTTGTGGTGCTGAGTTGAACTAACCGTAAGGCATGTCGTCTAAAAATTCAGTTTAGCTTTGACGCAATATCGACCTTAAACAAGGAAAATAAAATGTTAGTAAAGGCCACGCCCTATTTTCTTGCTGCCTGTTTGGCACTTTCCCCTAGCGCATTTGCAGCCGAAGAAACGAACTCAGACGCAAAAGCACAAGAGACAAATACAGAAGCCAGCTCTGAGA
Organism: Vibrio sp. 10N; assembly: GCF_036245475.1. NCBI lineage: Bacteria > Pseudomonadati > Pseudomonadota > Gammaproteobacteria > Vibrionales > Vibrionaceae > Vibrio > Vibrio sp. 10N. The sequence goes on from NZ_BTPM01000002.1 coordinate 125,260, forward strand.
GTAGTGAATCAAGTAGTAAATATGAGGCGACACTCAATAAGTTCAAACAAGCCCCAGCAACCTTACCGTTTTTTGAGAACGCATACGGCTACGCGGTATTCCCGACAGTCGGCAAGGGTGGCTTTGGTATTGGCGGTTCCTATGGTGAGGGGCAAGTCTACAAGCAAGGCATGCATGTGGGCGATTCAACATTGGCGCAGCTAAGTATTGGATTGCAACTTGGGGCTCAGGCTTACAGCGAAATTATTTTCTTTGAGAGCAAGGCGGATTACTACGCATTCACCAGCGGCAGCTTTGAATTTGGTGCGCAAGCTTCTGCTGTAGCTCTGACACTAGGCGCGAGTGCGCAAGCGGGTTCTACTGGTGCTGGAGCACAAGCGGGGGACAAGCAAAGCCAGGCGACTTACATCAATGGAATGGCGGTGTTTACTATGACCAAGGGCGGTCTAATGTATGAAGCATCGATTGGCGGTCAGGGCTTCTCGTTTGCCCCAAACAACAATTATGATGCTAACTAGTTAAACCTTGCTTACTGATGCCGCCCTCCTGTGATGGGAGCGCGGCATTAGTATTAAAAAGTAAAGGGAGTTAGTGGGCGGTAAGCTGCTCAGCACCGCGCAACATCGCTTCAATAAGCTCGCCCGCGTTAAATTTCACTAATGCTTCATGAGCCCCCACTTGATGGGCACGTTCGGTACACATTTCGCTAGATAACGACGTGTGCAGTATGCGATAGGCATGCCCTAAGCTTGGGTCATTTTGTACTTCAAATGCCAATTCGTAGCCGTCTAATCCTGGCATTTCAATATCACTCACGAGAATGTCGATGGCATCGTTTTGCTCGGCTTTGTTGCGCATAAAAGCGAGTGCGCTGTTGCCGTCTTTGCAAATATCGAACGGAATATTAATTTGGTTAAGTGCATCGCCGAGCTGCTTGCGTGCAATAGAAGAGTCATCTACCAACAAGATATTGAGTGCTTTAATTCGCTCCCTCTGCACATCGGTGAGCATAGGAATTTTGGTATCAGCGTATTGCGGATAAATTTTCGATAGCAACAACTCGACATCGAGCAATTGGACGATTTGGTCATTAAAACGCGTTACGCCAGTGACAAACACATTTTTGCCGCTGCTCTCTGGTGCAGGCTCAATCGACTTCCAATCACACTCGATGATTTTGTCTATCTCTCTCACCATAAAGGCTACGACAGTGCGCAGGCAGTCTGTAACGACTAGGTAGGTGCTGTTGTACTCTTCTGGCGCAATAGGACGAAAGCCTATAGCCGCAGCCATATCAATAACGGGTACAGTTAGGCCGCGAATACTCACCGTACCGACCACGTGTTGGTGTGAGTAAGGGATCTGCGTCGTCGGCATGAAAGGAACGATCTCTCGTACCTTAAGTGTGCCGATGGCAAAACGTTGCTTTTGCATGTTGAGTGTAAACAACAACATGCCCTGTGATTGATTTGCCTTACTGATGGTTGCTTTCATTATATTGCTTTCTCTATTCGCCAATAGATTGATTTTATAAACTTTCCTAGCAAATGTTAATGCGGCAGTCGCTCGAAAAACTTTAGTTGCGTGAAAAGTAAACGTGATTTGAATCTCATTTTGAATTACACTCAGCGCCACTTATCATCCCATAGTCGAATAAAGATCGAGGCAACCCATGGCGAGAACTGCGGCAGCACTTCACATTTTGGTTAAACACAAAGAGCAAGCTGAAGATATCATCAAACAGCTGAAGAAAGGTGCTAAGTTCCAAACACTTGCGAAAAAGTACTCCACCTGCCCATCAGGCAAAAAAGGCGGTGACTTAGGTGAGTTCCGTAAGGGCCAAATGGTACCTCAATTTGATAAAGTCTGCTTTTCAGGCGAAACGCTAGTACCACATTTGGTGAAGACTAAGTTTGGCTGGCATGTGGTGAAGGTACTATATAGAACATAGGTTGTAGTGCCGTTGTGTCACGATGAGCACTTTGTGAAACGGATCTGACTAAAAAGGCACCTATCCAAGATAAGTGCCTTCCATTCGTGAGTTAGCAGAAGTTAATTAAAGTAATTAGCTTTTGTATCAAGGGTAAACTCTACAGTCCAATTAGACATAAACCCATCGTAGTTGGTACCTATAGTGTTAGCGGTGGTCCAAGCCGTCACTTGCTCAAATGACTTGAGAACAAACTTATTGCCACCGACATCGACAATATAGAAAATAAACTGCGCCGTAACGCTGCCGTTACTGAAGGTAGTTCGGTAACCCACACCATTATCATCTTCGATGAGAACCCAATTGCCCGAAAAGGTCATCTCTGGATCATTGCCTGAAGCAGGAATGATCAGCTTAGCATCACCGGATTGTCCGTTCACATCATCGACATCAAAAATGATGGTTTCTGGATCGCTCATATCATCATCAACGCGTGTCATGACCACGACTTCACTGTCTTCAATAAGATCGTCGGCAATGCGGGGCATATACATGATACTGCTAAAGTTTTGTTCGTCGATACAGTTCGAAACGGCCATTAGGTAGTCGGTATAGCTTGAAGTGGTCGCAGGGGCGCCAGCGTCATCATCAAACTCATCTCGACTTGATGCCCTGTCGCAGTTATAGATATCTGTACCAATGGTACTGAGCTTGTATGACCAAGCCTCATCATCACCCTCCCAGAACTCAACCACATACATACCAGACTCATCGATATCTGAGACCCCAAAGTGAGCTTCGGTTACTCCATCCCAGCCGAGTTCAATCACATTGTCATTGTCGCTGATTGACCAATCGAAATCTCCATAGCTAATGCCGTTATGGACTTCGTAGCCGGTCATGTCGCCTCTAAAGCTAAATAATGTGCTGTAATGGCCGTTATCATCATGCCACGCAAAAGCTTGCTCAGGTAATGTCAAATCACTAGTTTGAAGTTGTGGGGAACTCACGCCTTGACAGTCATAATATGCCGATAGCTCAGATTCAAGTGCTGCAACGCTGTTAATAGAGTCATCGTCTACTCTACAAAATTCGTTGTCTCTGGTTAACGTAAAGTCCTCTGACCAAACTTCAGACATTGCTTGATTATCTTCGGTCCATTCGTCATAGGTGGTAAAGGCATACTGGTCATCTATCGTATCGATAAGCGCCCACTGCCATGTGCCGCCATCTTCGTAGTTAATGGTGAGAATATCGTCAGCAATACTCCATGTTACGGAGTAGTTGTCAGTCACGTCACCATCTTTGACAACAGTCGCTTGTCCATCTGGCGCAAAATAGTATTCTCTAGTGCTTACACCGTCACCGCGAGTGCGTAAGTAGCTGTTGCCTTCAAACATGCTGTTGGTGAGTTCGAGTTTGCCGCCACAAGCAGAAATAGCGTCGACAAAGTCAGACTCCGTCGCTGTTGCAGATCCGCTTTCATCCCATGTATCACCAGCGTAACAGACATACTGGCTTCTTAATGCGGTTTGATATTCTGTCAGTGCAGTGTCGTTGAAAAGTGTCAACGTTGTTATCTTGGCAGGGCTTTCTTCAGTATGGCTGACTAAGCTGCCTTGATAGACTTGGGTATCCTCTCCTTGAGCGGTAAACTCGGAAAAAATGACAGTGTTGGAAGGTAAAGCATCGTCGCCAATGGCGTCTATGATGCTATCAGGTAAGGTAAACGACACAAGGTCTACAGAGTTAATACTACTCTCTGTCCATGTCGTAGTTATTGGTTCTTCAGCTACCGTCTGCATAATCGCAAACTCGTCTGAATCAGTGAGTGTGTAGAAATAGACAGTTTGCTCGACGCTGGCTCCTTCATTACCATCGACTAGTTGTACTGCGATGTTGTCGGCAATGAATATACCATTGAGGTCAGTCGCCATTCCAGCAGTGAGTTCAGATTGGCTAGAGGTTGACACCGAGTCAAGGTTCGCGATGGCGACATTATTGGTTGATTCCACAGCGTCATAAAGCTGGTAAAAGTCCTCTGTAGTGTAGGCGACTAGACTTAGCGCTTCGGCACCTTGTGAGTACTGTGAACTTTTGTTTACGAATGGCCAGTAATTAATGTAATCGCTAATCACTTCACCTTCTAGATCGACTGGCGTACCTGAAAGTGTAAAGTTGGCGAAGGTGCTTTCGTTATCAGAAATGGTACCGGTCCAAGATCGGCCGTCATAATCAAGCTTAAAATTGGCTTCGGTTTTGACCCAGCCAGAATCAGACAGCCAGATGTCATTGAGATCTATATCATCCCAACTCGCAGCACCTTCTTCGTCAAATGAAAGGGTTTCCGCGTCGCGATACTCAGCTGACCAAACCCCTTCAGCCTCAGAAAGCTCGAAAATTGAGCGCTCCATCTCAGGGTCGTCAAAGTCGAGGTCTCCCCATAACTCATAGACGGTATTGTTTCTGTCAAAAAATGCTGAGATCACAACAGAGCCCGCGGTACCGATGCTGTCATCAAGAGGCGCGAAGTCTTCGTCATCTAGGACGCCATCATTATCGTCGTCAGGATCAGAATTGTTACCGATGCCATCTTCGTCGGTGTCTATAGACTCAGTGCTGTCGAGTGGGAAAGCGTCGTCTTCGTCTAATGTAGTGTCATTGTCGTCATCAGGGTCAGCATTGTTACCGATACCATCGTTATCGGTATCAACAGATTCTGTACTATCGAATGGGAAAGCGTCGTCCACATCTAATGTATCGTCATTATCGTCATCAGGGTCAGCATTGTTTCCGATGCCATCGTTGTCAGAGTCTAGCCATTCAGATGAATCCAGTGGATAGGTATCGACATCGTTGTTGTAAGTATCTCCATCAATATCGTCATCCATATTATCGCCGATACCATCACCATCGCTATCACGTGTTGAAAACTTATAACCCTCTGGGTAGGCATCATTTATCTTGTTCACACTATCGTCAAAGTCGTCGAGGATATCTGGAACACCATCGTCGTCAATATCTGCGTCTTTTTCTTCATTGGTTAGTGTTCGAAAGTCGTCGCCATCTTTCACGATTTCGATGTCACTAAGATCAGTGTCTTCTTCGGTCAAAGCGCTACCCAAGGCACTTTTTAGCTTGTTGAGGTCGCTGTTTACGCTTGTGCTGTCGCCAGCGGTATTTTGTTTAAGCTCGTCTCGGTTGCTTGGCAGGGTTTCACTCTTCACGATGAGTTGAGCAAGGTTGGCGAGTTTGTTTTCGCCAGTAGAAATAAAGTCACCCAGAAGCACAGTGCCTTCCGGCAGGCCCATATCTTCAACGACTTGTTGGGTTGCAGCTTCTATTGTCGCTTCTTCATTGCTGGAACTTCGTTTTAACTCTTCGAGTTTTAGATGAACGAGTGTTGTCAAAGGCGTAATTATTGTTTCTCCAGGTGGCGCGGTCATCACATAGGGACTGTCGACAATACTGTTAGGATCGTTGGCAATGGCCTCTTCACGCGTGGTATTCGGGTTAGCTCCCAGATCGACAGTGCCGGCTCGAACTTCGGCTATGACTGGATAATTATCTGGGTTATCAATGCCGCTAATGTCAAGACTGACAACACCACCAGCACCAGTGGTGCCACTGGGTTCATTGCTATCGAACTCACCATTTTCTACTACGTCTAACCAAACAAATGCACCATGTAAATATCCATCAATTGCGGTTACGTTCCGTTCACTGTTAGCCGAACCATTATCTGTAGAGGTATCGCTACCGCCACCACAAGCAGTAAGCACGGATACGATTGACATCGCCAGTGCACTTTTCACTAGTCTCATATTAAGCCTCATGTCCATTTTTATTAGATGCAATTCCAATTGCTATGTATCTTTACGTACAATTGTGTTTGGCCTTCTATCGTTCGGCCTAAAGTGAATAAAGTTGAGATGAGGTGGGGCTGCAATTGCTTGAATTTAACTCCCCCCTTTTAGGGGTGAGGAAATAGAATTAATTGTGATAATCATCACAATTAATTCTGACTGTTTGCTAACATCAAATTTGCTGAAGATTTTTTGTATATGATCTTTGATGGTGTAATGGGAGCGGTGAAGTTGCTGCGCAATTTGTACGCGGGTTAAACCAAGAATTATTCCTTCGCAGATGCGAATTTCCATATCACTGAGTTGGTAAAGAGACTTAATCAGAACAGTGTTTAGTTGAGGTTTTAGTGAAGTATCAACGAAGTAAACTAAGCACTGTTGCGCACCTTTTTGAAGGGAAAGTGGTGAGAAAACACAGTGCAGCTTTGAACCGTCACTTTTGTTTATGGTTAGACAAGACATAGGGAGGGGGCGATTCGTTTGGTTTTGTGTCACAACGAAGCCGTGCATCTTAAACTGTTGCTGTTGTTCTTGGTTCTTGAATTGAAATTTATGGTGATTAATTTCCATCAGATCTTCGTTGTCGATATAAGAGCACAGAGCGGCGTTATACGCCAATACCTCGTTGTTACAACCGAGCAACAGGGTTGGAAGAGGGGAGTGTTCGACATAGTGATATTGTGTGTTGCTTTCTGTTCTATTTCGATTCGTGTGGTAAGCGCTGTAAGCTTGTTTTATGTGAGGAACTAATAAATCAAGCAGGTCTAGTTCGTGTTGATAAAAACGCCCTTGTCCTGCCTTTCTGTGAGCTGCGATACATACAATGTGGTGTTCATTATCAAGAACAACTGCGCAGCAAACATCAATAAACTTGTGTCTATCAAACCATTGCTCAGCAGATGATTGAACCTGATGAGGATGCGTCATTTCGGCACGACCAATATCTCGTAATAATGAATAGAACTTTTCCGGTGGATTCGTTTGCATAAAGTCTAATACGTAATCGTTGGTGAAGTACTTGTTCTTAATATATTCGAGCAGTGCTTGCGTGGAATGACCGGACATCCAAGCAGAGTCGATGCTTAATGTAGACTTACTGGTTGAGTATATAGCTATATCTGATAAGTCAAAGCATTGCACCATAGTGTCGACGAAATCCTGAAAGCCATTGTCAGAGTTTACGCACCGATAAAGTAATTCCAATAGACTATTATATTGTTCTATTGGTATAGGCAGGTTTTGTAAAGCGTTCTCAATTGGAAAACGAACAACTAACGGAGTATTCATATCGTATTTGATGCCATTTTATAAATTATAATTAATATAGTTTTGAGGATAGTATCAATAAGCGATTTGTCTAGTTGATGTGCAGCTATCTATCTGAGTAAAAATATAATTGTTATGTCTTTACGGCTGTAAAATCTACATGTAGTTCGGGAAGGGGGGGGCACACGATGTCTAACTTGGGATGCGGTGTTATTGTCAGTCAAGAGGCGACAAACCGAGGTATTTTGGTTGCCACAGGCTTGTTGCCCGATGCTGACGCGATGAATCACTACCAAGTGGGGGAGCTCACTGAGGTGAATTAATTTAACTCCAAGGACACCGTAGCCTGCGCAGTCAGCGCGGGCTATTTCTATTACTGAGTGTGGCGTATAAGCTTACTTAACCTTTCGGCCATTGACCCAAACCGACGAAATCGCAGGCTCGGTGGTATGTACGATGATTTTCTCTAAGATGTCTTGCTCGCTATCGAGATCATCATAAACGCGAACTTGGCTACCTTGGGTGTTGCTATCAACCACAAGTGCGTCGAAGCAGTACCCAGGCTTGAATACGCCAACTGGTAAATCAAGCGTCAGGCCACCACCATGAGTCGCAAGCCAGAATGCTTCCACAAATGACACGCGCGTGTTCGCTTCGCCGCGCTGTTCCATGATATGGGTATTCGTGCCTGCTTCGCGCACGCGAGAATGACTCACTGCATCTAATGCTGCGTGAAAGATAGAAGGCAGTGGTCCACCGGATAAATCGGAGCCTAGACCGACATGAAGGTCTTTATCGATTGCTTCTCTTAGTGGAAATGCTGCGTCGGCAAAGTACATGTTGGAGAGAGGGCAGTGAGCAATGCCAGCGCCAACTGTTTTGATGGTTTCTTTATCACTTTCACTGAGAAAGATTGAATGGGCGAGCACCGTTTTACGCGTCAGCAGTCCGGTTTCGTTGTACAACTCTACATCCGTTTTTTGATAGGTCTGCTCTGTGAAATCTCGAGCCCAATCGCTTTCTGAGGCATGAGTTTGCACGTGGCACTGATATTGGGAAACCAGTTTGCCCAAACCCTCTAGTAGTGCTTTGGTTGATGTCGGTACAAAGCGGGGTGTGACTACGGGAAAAACCAGACCTTGCTGTGCATCTATTTCATTCACATTCTGGATGAAAGCTTCTGCGTCAGAGAGCGCCTGCTGCGTTGATGACTCAACGTAGTAATCCGGACACATCGACTTTTCATCCATAGAGATTTTGCCGACCAGCGCGCGTTGTACTTTCTCTTTACACACGCTCGCTAGGTATTCTGATGGCGCACTATCAATGGTGGCAAAGTACATGGCGGTAGTGGTGCCATGCGCAAGCAGTGTGTCTACTAACTCAGGGTAAATTCGAGCGGCAAATGTGAGGTCGCTGTAGCGTCTCTCTAGAGGAAAAGTGTACTGGTTTAGCCAATCATGCAGCGGAAGATCCAGTCCTTTGCCTGCTTGAGGCCACTGCGGTGCATGAGTATGAAGATCAACAAGGCCCGGTAGCAAATATTGATGGTCGGCAAGGCGCGTTAGACTACTTGTATTTTCGTGTTGTTCGACTAGCGTTGCGTAGTTTGGGTGAGTAGGTGACAGTACTTGGGTAATCACTCCCAAATCATCCACTTCAATACACGCCTGCTGGATATAGTCGAATGATCCTTTCTCTGGGGCATGATATAGATTGGCAACAAAGGCTTGATTTGACATCTCAGTTCCTAAAAACATATGGCTAAAGTTCGACTATCTAATTAGTGACTTTTTAGAAGCAAGCTATTAAAAAGCCCAGCCGTATGCTGGGCTTGGTTATGATTAAAGAGTTAACGCAGTTTTTAGCGCCACGTTAATCATTTCGTGCAGTTCTGTGCGACGTTCATCCGCGGTGAGGTGCTCACCTTTGGTGATGTGGTCGGTCACAGTGCACATTGCAATCGCTTTACAGCCATTTTCAGCGGCACATGAGTAAAGCGCGTTCACTTCCATTTCTACCCCCAGTACACCGTACTTAGCCATAAGCTCGTACATATCAAAATCTGGACGATAGAACAGATCAGAAGAGAACACCTGACCCACGCGGTAGCTCATGTCGGTTTCGCTTAGCACGGAAACACAGTTTTGCAGCATGTTGAAGTCAGCGAGCGCGGCGTAGTCGTGATCACGGAAACGAATGCGGTTGATTTTAGAGTCCGTCGATGCTCCCATTGCGACGATAACGTCTTTCAGTTTTACATCGTCATGAATGGCACCACAGCTGCCGATTCGAATGAAGTTCTTAACGCCGAATTCAGTCATTAACTCATGAAAGTAGATCGTCGCAGAAGGGCCACCCATACCGTGAGCCATAACAGAAATCTCTTTACCTTGGTAAGTACCGGTATAGCCGTACACGTTGCGAACATCGCTCACCAAACGTGGATTTTCTAGGTAAGTTTCAGCAATCAACTTAGCGCGAAGTGGGTCACCTGGCATTAGAATCGTTTCTGCAAAGTCACCTTTGTTCGCATTAATATGTGGAGTAGGCATGGAGTTTTTCCTTAAGACAGAGTGATAAGCAGGCCAGCGATAGTGCCTGACATTAAGTTCGCTAGAATGGCACCAAATAGTACACGTGGGCCAATTTCAACAAGCAGAGGACGACGCTCTGGGTTCATAGCGCCAATTCCGCCAATCACCATGGCGAGCGAGCCAATGTTGGCAAAGCCGCACAGGCTAAAGGCAATGATAGCTTGAGTCTTTGCTGACAAGGTTTCGCTGACTTCAACAAAGCTCATGTAAGCAACAAATTCGTTTACGGCAATCTTTTTACCAATAAGAGCACCCGCGGTAACCGCTTCGCTCCACGGCACCCCCATTAGGAATGTAAGCGGTGACAGGATATAACCGATAATCAGTTCAAGGCTTGCGTTCTCGAAGCCCGCTAGCCCACCAAGACCAGAAATAATGCCGTTAAGTAACGCGACTAGCGCAACAAAAGAGATGACGAGTGCGGTTACGGTTGCTGCTTGGTGCATACCAACTAGAGAGCCTTCTGTAATCGCATCGAGTAGCGATTTTGGAGCGTCTTTGTCGTCAACTTTGATGGCTTTGTCAGTAGTCACGTCCTCGGTTTGTGGACATAGCAGCTTCGCAAACAGCAGGCCAGCGGGCGCTGTCATAAAACATGCGGTAATAATGTACTTTGGATCCACACCTAAGCTGATATAGCCAATCATAGTACCACCAGCGACACTCGCGAGACCGCCAGTCATGACTGCGAACAGCTCCGAGCGAGTCATATTTTTAACCAGTGGGCGAATCATAGATGGCGCTTCAATAGGACCAACAAAGATGTTGGCGGTTGCGCTAAGTGATTCCGCTTTTGACGTTCCTAGTAGTTTGGTTAGTACCCCACCAATGACGTTGATCAGCGTTTGCATGATGTTGAGGTAGTACAGTGCAGAAATAAGTGCCGAAATAAAGATGATGACACAAAGTACGTTGATAACGAAAATGAAGCCCATTTCGAACTTACCTAAGCCACCAAAAGCGAATGCTAGACCTTCATTAGCGTAGGAAATAACGTGATTAACGCCATTCGACATGCCTTGCAAAATTTGCTCACCAAGCGGGACAAACATAACGAAGGCACCAAAACCAATTTGTGCAGTAAGGGCAAGTAGGACAGTACGTTTATTGATGGCTTGGCGGTTTTCAGAGAAAAGAAAACCAACGGATAGCAGTGCGATGATTCCGACAATGCTCATAAGTAGTGACATGATACAGCTCTTTCATGTGTTACCTAGCAATGTCCGTATTAAATAGGTAGTAATAAATCTAAGTGATCGCACTTGTCTCAAGTATTAAGTGCGTGTGTATAAATAACACTCACTGATCAGACTTATTTGGCATAAGAACAGATGTGGATTCGAGTCATTTTATAGCGGAGCATTATTGGTGCTCTGTAGAAACGCTTCACCATATTTGAAGCTTATACAAAATGCCTGACAGTAAGTCCCCAATTTGGGGTGAGCGGATTCTATAGAAAGGTTTTTGCGATTGCAACCGTTTGCTTTTTACTATTTCACCGGTTTGAGAAATTTCTGCGTTCAACTCTGGCATTCTTGAATCGTAAACTTTATGATGCGCGACCAAGATACGGGATCGTGCGCGCTGATGTCAGTTATGCAGATTGGCTGCGGATAAGTTAGACTCTGAATATCCAGCGTTTGTCCCCATCATTCACCATAAAAAGGTCCATGCCATGAGCTCGAAACAAGAACTCCAGAAACTGAATAACCGCCTAGATAAGTGCAAGCACAAGCTAAATGGAGCTAAAGCTCGTGGTGACAATGAAATGATTTCGCGTTTTACCGATGAAATTGACAAGATGACCAAGAAACTGGCTCAACTAAAGCACAAGCAAAGCTACGACATGAACAAAGAGCGTAAGAGTTTGCTGGACATGCCTTTCTCTCGTGAAATCACCAAAGCAGAGCAGGCGGATATGGGTAAGTTGAAAAAGTCTGTGAAAGGCTTGGTTGTTGTTCACCCAATGACGAAAATCGGCAAAGAGCTGAAGTTAAAGGTAATGACGGGTTACGCGCCAAAGCCATTCTAATGATGGATTGATTTACCCAAAGGGCGTACGTGGATAGCGTGCGCCTTTTTTATAGCTGAATCATTGATATCACTGTAGATAGTAGTGAGGAGCGTTGTGATACTGCTCACGGCTTCACGATTAAGCCACTGAAGCAAGGTATCATGTTTGTTGCAAATTGTTTCGTTTTAATGCCTTTAAAATCAATGTCATACATTGAAAGCCTCTTCCTTTGAGCAGATTTTACCTGTTAATTTTCATCTACGCCTACTGCCTAACCCAACAGAAACCCAGTGGAGGATGACGTCCTCACTTTTTTCAATCACTATAATTTTGTTTAGTAACGTAATTCGAACAATAAAGGCGATTCTAATGTCTAGTACAAACACCAGTCAGAGTAACGTGATGCTACATGCGTTTGATTGGCCCTATGCTTTAGTCACTGAGCGTGCTCAAGAAATCAAAGCCTCTGGGTATAAGACAGTGCTTGTGTCACCGCCAATGAAATCCTACCGTGGTGATAAGGAAGTCTTGTGGTGGCAGCTTTATCAACCTCAAGATTACCGTGTTATCGACAATAAGTTAGGTAATACCGAAGACTTTAAGGCGATGATGACAACACTCAATGAGCTCGATATTTGGGTTTATATTGACGTGGTGTTCAACCATATGGCGAATGAATCGAGCTTGCGTCTTGATCTCCAGTATCCAAGCCAATCGGACATGAGTTGTTATCAAGAGCACTCTAGCTATTTTGAACAGCAGAAACTGTTTGGTGACTTAAGTGAGCCGCTGTTTACCGAAGAGGATTTTGTTGAAGCCTTTGGCATCGAGAACTGGAAGGATCGCTGGGAAGTGCAAAATGGCCGTTTGACCGGTGGGCCTGAAGATCCTGGGCTACCAACGCTGCGTACCAGCGAACATGTGATTGCTCAGCAACAGGCGTATTTATTGGCGATGAAAGATCTTGGCGTGCGTGGCTATCGCATTGATGCGGCAAAGCACCTAACTCTTGAGCACATCAAAAAGGTGTTTACCGATGAGATCACCGAAGGCATGCATGTGTTCGGAGAGATCATTACTGATGGTGGTGCAACTGAGGAAGAGTACGAACTGTTCCTTCAGCCGTACCTTGAAGAGACAAGATTGGCGGCGTACGACTTTCCGCTGTTCAAAACCATTTTTGAAGCCTTCTCATCCAAAGAGGGGAGCTTAACCTCATTGATTGATCCTTATTGCTTCGGCCAAGCCCTGACTCATGAGCGCTCAATTACCTTTGTGACAACTCATGATATTCCAAACAACGATGTATTTAGTGACATGGTTATGGAAGAGCAGGATGAGTGGCTGGCATATGTCTACATTCTTACTCGTGGTGAAGGTGTGCCACTCATATACAGTGACCTCGATCCAAGTGGTATTACCGGTAAGCAGGGTCTACCAAGGTGGGTGGATGGATGGAAAGATCCTAAGCTTGCGAAGTTGATTCATTTCTACCACACCGTGCATGAAGCGACAGCTGAGATCATTGAGGCGAATGAAGATCTGCTGGCATTTAGCCGAGGTGATAAAGGTGTCGTGGTGATCAACAAGTCATCACGCAGTAAGGTGGTCGCTTTAAATCAAACTAATGCATTGAGTTCGATCTTTTCTGATGCTGTGGTTGAAGCGGGCGGTGCACTGCATATTGAGCCGATGAGCGCTGAGGTACTAGTGTCGGTTTAAGTTGATGGCTTTCAATATACCGAACGGATACAAAAAGCCCTCGCTATATTGCGAGGGCTTTTTCGTTGTGGCTATCTACTATTCCGTGTAGCGAGTAAGTAGCTCAATGGCGTAATGCATACGCTCATGGTCAATTTCTTGCTTCGGTAATAGACGGTTAGTACCATCTTTCACTTCGTACAGTCCGTTACCTTTGAGCGAGAAGATCTTGTCTTTTGAGACTACAGCGTAGTCACCATAGTCTGCAACGATGGTGTAAGGACGATCAACAAACTCGCCGTAGAGATCTTCACCAACCGCATAATCCTCGATATCGTTAGTCACACCTAGGTAATTTTTCATGATGGTCGGCACAAAGTCATAGTGCGTAGTCAGCTTATCTTGTGGCCACTGGTTGGCTTCTTTATCGACGCCTGCACCAATCATAATAAATGGTACTTTGATTTGAGCTTCGGTGAAGTTGCCGTTGTGGCCCCAGAAGTTTTGGCCGTTATCATTGAGCTCTTCACCGTGGTCACCAGTAATCACGATCAGTGTATCGTCATAGGTGCCTTCCGCTTTTAACTTGGCAACTACTTCTTTGATTTTGCTATCAACAAAGTGAGTACTTGTGCGGTAGCGGTTGAAGATAGGCTCAGGATCGGAGTCGTTACTGCGTACGAATGGGTTGTTTGGGCCAGACATCGGCTCAAACTTCGGCTCATAATCCGCTGGGAAAATAAACCCATGCGGCGCATCAAAGAACAAAAATGAGAAAGTTGGTTTTGACTTATTGACGTCATACCAAGTCATCCAATCATCAACCAGTTCGATATCACGTTCCGCAGCGTTGCCTTTGCTCTTACCACGAATACGCAGATTCGGGATGTTGGCGAAGATAGTACGGTTGAATTCTGGAGACTCGATGTGTGCCGATGTAAACACACCAATCTCGTAGTTGAGTTCTTGCAATCGATCCATCAACAGTGTTGGACGTTGGTTCGCCAGCATTGGGTGCCAATATGGACCAGGCAAGCCGTAGAATAGGCCAAATGTCCCCATTCGAGTTGCGTTACCCGATGAGTAGTGTTTATCGAATGACAACCCCTCGTTGGATAAGTCGTAAACGGTTGGCATGTACTCTTGTGTCACGGTATCTGGGCGCCAAGAATCGATCAGAATCAACATGATGTTCTTTGGCTGCGATGGTGCCTCACCTGCGATTGGATTAACCGGGTAGTTTAGACCACCTTGTACTTTCGGCGCTTTTGCTTGGTTTCGCTCAAGCTCTTCTCGGTCTAGCCAACCCTTCTCCATTAGGAGTGAGTTCGCAATAGTTGGGTAGAATAAAGGAAGGTACTGGTTCACAAACATCACTGGCTGATAAGTTTTCGCCGCAGCCCAAATATGGATACCGTGGCTTGCCAATGTTGTGGCAATAAACAGTGGGAAAAATACTTTGCGAAGTTTTTTGGTCAATGTGAAGCTGCGAAGCTCCATTTTGCTCAGTGCCCACCATTGCAACGCAAATACAGCGCCAAGGCCAACAACCAGCATTAACCAGGCAGACCAAGGGAATTCAACAATCTGTCCTGACATCACCATGGAGAGAACTGGGTAGTTCAGGTGGAAGCGGTAGAAGCCAAACACCATGGTGTCGACGAACAAAAAGCCCAGGGCAATGGTTGCGATAAGAGCCAGTATTGGGCGTTTTAGCTTGAGAGGCAGGAAGCAAACAATCAAACCAACAAGCCAGAATACCAACGCAAGCAGCGCCATGTGGCTGAATAAACTGGTTACGGCAAACGAGAACTGAAGTCCATCGAAGGGCAGGTCAGGGAAATAGAGAAAATAACGCGCGCCAATGAGCGTCGCAAGCAATGCATTGAGAATCCAAAACTCGTAGTAAGGACTCAGCTTTGATTTTAAAAACGTAAGCATGTTCAATAGACCAAAATGTAAAATCTAATTCTGTCGCACGTCGACAAGGCCGCATATTGTACGTGAGCTAGAAGGAGATTGAAACTTTTGCAGGTCAGAGGGATGTAGAATGTTACAAATTATTGATGACGGTAATATGCCCTACACCATGCTATTTGGTGCTTCTGGTGTAGGGTGATCTGCTGAAATGGTCGTAATTAAGCCAACGAAATTAGCTTATTCACAAGTTTATCTATCCCACTTGCAGCTTCTGAAATGCTGTTTGCTAGCATATAAGCAGGCGTCGACAGTACTTTGTTATTCTCATCATAAACAAAATCGTCAACAGTACACTCAATATGGTGTCCACCTAGCGCATTAAAGCCCTCCGCAGTACCGGCATCACTGCCGATGGTACCGGACACAGATTCTGGGTAAATCATCGGGATGATAACAGGGGCAATGCACAAGTAACCGGCAGGCTTATTCGCTTGCTTGAAAGCGCGACAAGCGGAAGCAACGCCTGCGTTAATGGAACACTCAGCGCCATTGATGGCAAAGTCGGTCAGATTTTTGGCTGCACCAAAGCCGCCTGGTACAAGCAGTGCATCGTAATCGTCGACGTTAAGCTTTTCGACATCTTCAATATTGCCACGCGCGATCCGGGCCGCTTCAACCAAGACATTGCGCGACTGTTCCATTTCTTCGCCGGTGATATGGTTAATGACATGATATTGCTCTACGTTTGGGGCAAAGCAGTGCCACGTTGCTCCCGCTTTTTCTATGGCATGCAAGGCCAGAACAGATTCATGGATTTCAGCACCATCAAATACGCCAGAACCACTTAGGATGACCGCTATTTTTTTCATATTGTTTGACCTCAAGTCTTTGCAAAGATCGCCAACTAAATCTCCAAACGTGCTGTTTGTTTGGGAGGGATATTAGGTAAATAATAGTCGACTATACAGATACTTGGAGTCACAACCTTAAATAATGTGCTCTGGTCAGCAAAAGTTTGCAGGTGAGTAGAGGTACGCCACTAAGTGTGGTGAGCTGATGGGACAGTGATAGTGAGCGTTAAACAAAGCAAAGCGCTAGAGCCATTGTGATCAAGCCGTCGTGTGACCGCGATGGAAAGATGCGACTCCCAGTTTAGTTGGTGTGTAACATCTTGTTAGCGCTTTATCTATGTGGTGACTTGGTAGCTGTTCATATTGGCTGAGGTTGTCTGCACTGAGTCGTCGTTTTTGGTCGACAAACCGAATACACCAGCGGTGATAAATGCAGACAGATAGAACGCTAGCGCCACTAACTTACGTTTGTGACGGGATAGCCTTACGCGTTTAGATTCACTTGGAGGAAACTTCTTCATATTCACCCTCGATAGTGTTGCTAGAGGCTGTCTGTCCTTGAGCCTGACGCTGACGAGCAAACTCCTTGTCTAATTGTTTCTTTATACGGTTACCAGTGATAAATGCAGCAATCGCCATTGGAATAGCCATTAGTAGGCTGAACATCATTGCCACAAAACCGATAAATAGTGCGCTAATGGTTAGGAGTGCTTGTTTCATAATGACCTCTTTGTAATAAACCGAATGCAAAAATGGACGAGTCTTTATGGGCATCCTTTACTGGTATCGCTCCTTTATATCGAAATACTACGCTAGGGAATATGAACCAAACATGAACATTGGTTCAAAAAGATGTTCATGTTTGGTGGGGAGGGTGTTTGAAGTAGCAATTAGTCGCCTAATGGTTGGCGATCGCTTCCCGTTCTGTGAGTATCTAAGGCGAGTTTTAAGCGGCGAAGGCGGTCGCGAGAGCGGCGCTTATGGTTTACTGCGAGCTCCATCGCGATGACGTCAACTAAGGCAAGCATCGCATAGCGCGAGGCAGATGGCTTATAGATAAAATCGGTTTCTTTATGGACGATAGGCAGCACAAGATCGCTGAGGTTCGCCAGTGGTGAGCCGGAAGGGGTAATAGCAATCACAGGTACGCCATATTGCTTAGCGGTTTCTGCTGTTTCTACCACGATAGGCGTGTGACCCGTTGCGGATATCACCACCATCACGTCATTGGCATCCGCTGTTGCTGCTACCATGCGAGTGAGCAATCCATCATTGTATGATACTACTGGGTAGCCAAGTCTAAACAGACGATGCTGCAGCTCTTGTGAGGTGATGGTTGAGCCACCACCGACGCCAATTGCAATGATTTGCCTTGCTGAGTGAAGTAGTTCCGCCGCTTTGCTGATGTCTGCTTCGTTAATGAGTGCTCGGTTGATATCCAAAGCCTGTTTGATGGACTCGTAAATACCCTGATGACCAGTTTGTACCGGCGGCTCAATAATAAAACGCTGGCCTACTGCAAGTGATTGCGCCAGCTTGATCTTGAGGTCGCGAACATTTTTACACCCCACGGCTTTTGCAAAGCGGGTGATGGTGGCTTCGCTTACGCTTGCTTGCTCTGCGAGTTCCGTAATACTGGCATTGGCCGCGCTGCTTACATCATCTGTGATAAGGTCGGCGACCTTTTTTTCTGCATCACGAAGCGCACTGTATCGCTCCGTGATTTGAGAAATAATGTCTATTTCTACGCTCAAAATGTTCCCTCTAGAATGCTGTTTCGACCCAATGTTCGACATTATGCTGGTCATCGCTGATCGCAATGTAGCGCCACTTGTCAAAGGTGAGGCAGGGGTGCGATGTTGAAAAGGCAATCATATCACCAACTTGGAGATCGCAGTCCTCGGGAACCGATAAAAATGTGTGTTGATCCATCACATCTGTTGCCTTAAGGCCTGTCGTTTCTATTTGTTCACCATCGCGATAAACACGCTCAGGAATAGGAAGACCCGCGTCAAATGCGACATCACGCTTACCCAAACCTATGATGACTTTTGTGGCTTCAGGGCGAGAAATGACATACGCCCAAACCTCTAGAGCAGAAGAGAGATCGCCTCCTAGCTCACAAGCAAAACCTTGGTTTTTCTCTGCACGTTGCATCACTTTATGCTGGGCATCTAGATAGATACCAGTGTCATGAATGACGTAGCAGCCTGGGCGTAAAATGGCATCAAAGGCGTCGAGGTGGGCAAATTCTTCCGCGACCACGTCGTACCATGCAGAACCAGCACCTGTGACGATCGGTTTTTCAGGCAGTAGATTGTCTGCAACTAACTGACTTGCTAACTCAAGCGTGTTGGCAAGAAACTGACGTACACGGGCTTCTTCATCGCCACCGTGGATCACGCCCTCATAGACTTCAATCCCCACCAAATTTACGTTTGGCATGTCGGTTATAAACTGAGCCAGCGCGACGACTTCATCGATTGTGCGACAGCCGCAGCGACCGCCGGCAACGCCGTATTCAATCAGAACGTCGATTGAGCTGTTAGCGTGTTCAAAATAGTGTTGTAACTGCTGAATATTTTGCTTTGAATCGACGCATACCATCACGCGAGCATCGGTATCTCGTTGTACACGATGAATCATGGCCATGTTGGCTTTACCTACGAGTTGGTTGGCCATCATGATGTTGGTGATACCACTGTGAGCGGCCACTTCAGCTTGCGGGGCGGTGGCGACGGTCACTCCCCAAGCACCACATTCCTGCTGCTGACGGAAAAACTCGGGTGTCATGGTTGTTTTGCCATGTGGACAAAGTTTAACGCCGTGATGGTTGGCAAATTTTTGCATCCACTGCATGTTATTTTCTAAATGACTGCGCTTAATCACGGCAGCGGGCAAGCTAATTTCTTCTTTAAGCAAGCTATAACTCGGCATTTCATGGTCGCAACACGCCACTCCTTTTTGACCGATTGCATATCCCAATGCATGGGTTTTGTGATTGTTTCTATCTTTTTTAAATAGATTATTCATTTTAATTCTCACACTAACATGGTTTAAGTTGTTGATTAATAATGATTGATGGTATTTATGATACTTGCCGTGTTAGAAACTATCAAACTTTGTTGGTGTTTTTGTGTAATTTGTCACTGAGTTTTGTGAGGGTAATTTCTAACATAGGTGTCATGGAAAGCGTGAAGACGAGAGATAAGGTCATGTTGTTCGACACTATTATAAAAAATGTAGAAATCGTCGATGGAACCAATGAGGCGTCCTACCATGCCGATCTGGCTATTAAGCAGGATCGCATCGCTAAAATTGGTGATCTGGCTGGCTATGAGGCGAGCATGATCATCGACGGTCAGGGTCAGGTGCTCAGTCCTGGTTTTATTGATGTTCACACCCACGATGACACCAATGTTATTCGCTACCCAGATTGCTTGCCGAAAATCAGTCAAGGCGTGACAACGGTGATTGTTGGTAACTGCGGCATCAGTGCATCACCGGCAACGTTACATGTTGCGCCACCAGATCCAATGAACCTACTAGGCAAGCAAGAAGACTTTAAATACCCAACGTTTGCAGAGTACGCGAGTGCGGTTGAGCAAGCGGAGCCTGCGGTGAATGTTGCTGCATTGATAGGGCACACCACACTTCGCAATAACGTGATGGATGAGCTGCTTCGCGAAGCCTCAGAAGATGAACTGCAAGCGATGCAAACTGCTTTAGCGCGATCGATGGCCGAAGGTGCACTGGGATTAAGTTCTGGCCTGGCCTATGCCAGCGCTAAGCAGGCAACCGCCAGTGAAGTGATGCGTTTAGCCGAAGTATTGGCTGAGTTTGGCGGCATCTATACCACTCATATGCGCACTGAATTTGAAGAAATCTTGAGTGCCATGGAAGAGGCCTTTGAAACGGGTCTACATGCTCGAGTGCCTGTGGTTATTTCTCACTTGAAATGTGCAGGCGCTGGTAACTGGGGAAGAACCGTTGAAGTTCTCGATTTGCTCGAAAAAACAGCTCAGCACCAAGATGTTTCCTGTGATTGTTACCCCTATTCAGCAAGCTCATCAACGCTTGATTTAAAACAAGTGACGGATGATTTCGATATCTTCATCACTTGGTCTGAAACAAAACCTGAGTATGCAGGGCAACTCCTTGCTGACATCGCTAAGCAAATGGATCTGCCATTGATGGAAGCGGCAAAAGCCATTCAACCTGCTGGCGCTGTGTATCACTGTATGGATGAAGAAGATGTCGAGCGAGTGCTTAAGCATAAGCTCACTATGGTGGGATCAGATGGGTTGCCAAACGATCCTCATCCGCACCCAAGACTTTGGGGCACCTTCCCGAAAGTTCTTAACCATTACTGTAAAGATCGCGGTCTATTTCCTCTTGAGGAAGCGGTTTACAAAATGACGGGAATGTCAGCGAAGCGCTATAACCTGGCAAACAGAGGCGTTATCAAAGAGGGAGCGTTTGCTGACTTGGTTTTATTTAATAAGCATAACGTTCGCGATACCGCGACGTTTGAATCACCGATTTCTGTCGCAGATGGAATTGAGTGTGTATTCGTAAACGGAAATATTAGCTATCAAAATAAATTAGTCGCCAATAAAAGGTTTGGCCGATTTATATATCGAGATGGCACTAATTGCTCTTGAATAATCACTATTCGAGATGTGTAACATTTAAATAAGAAGTAACAAACTGGAGTAAACAATGACTATTAAACGCTATGGTGTAGAAGGTGGAACCGGTACTGGCGGACAACATTTACCCTTTGCTCGTGCAACAGAAGCAGGTGGCTTTCTTTATGTGTCGGGTCAAACACCGATGACAGATGGCGAGGTTGTTGAAGGTGGTATTGTTGATCAGTCGCGTTTAGCGATTCAAAACTGCGTCGACATTATGGAAGAAGCGGGTTACGGCCTTGAAGATGTCGTGCATGTGAAAGTCGTGTTAACGGACTCACGCTATTTCCAATCTTTCAACAAAGTGTTCAAAGAGTTCTTCGGTGCCAACCCGCCAGCGCGAATTTGCATGGTGTGTGACCTTGTGGTTGATGTAAAGGTTGAAGTCGATGTGACCTGTTATCGCGAAGACCGCCGATAAAATAAATATTCAATAGTAAGCAACATTATTAAGGGCATTTTGCGATGCCCTTATCAATAAAAATAACAATGACATTCTGATTACATAATGTAATTACTTTTCGATATAAATAACGTAAAAGTAAGCAGTGTTTTATCTGCTTATATCTCTGGAGGTAGTTCAATGAACAGTACACTATTTCTATCCAGCTTTGGGATATATGTGTGTTTTCTTATTTGGCTAGGATGGTTTGTATCACGAAACCAAAAGTCAGGTGAAGATTTTCTACTTGGTGGACGTGGTCTACCACTGTTCCTAGTGTTAGGTACGACCGTCGCGACCATGGTGGGCACTGGCTCTAGTATGGGCGCGGTTGGCTTTGGCTACGCGAACGGCTGGGCTGGCGCACTGTATGGTATTGGTGGTGCACTCGGTATTCTGCTTCTTGCTTTATGGTTTGCCCCTGTACGTCGTCTCAATTTCATGACCATGAGTGAAGAGCTGTCTTATTACGTGGGTGCAAACCGCGTAGTGAAAAACCTGGTTGGTGTGCTGATATTTATCGCCTCCATTGGCTGGTTAGGCGCTCACATCCTTGGTGGCGGCATGTACCTAGCCTGGATTGCTGATATTGACCTCAATGTGGCTAAGGTCATTATTGCTGCGGCATTTACTATTTACGTTGTGATCGGTGGCTATACAGCGGTGGTTTGGACTGACACCATTCAAGCGGTCATCTTGTTTGTTGGCTTTATTCTCATGGCGGTACTTTCGGTTCAGCACATTGGTGGACTGGATAACTTATATGCGGCAATGGATCCAGCAGCTACCAGCTTCCTAGCTATCGAGAAACTAGGCATTATCCCTGCGATTTCACTTGCTGTTGTGGTTGGTGTGGGTGTGCTAGCGACGCCTTCTTTCCGCCAGCGTATTTACTCTGGTAAGGATGTTTCAACGATTCGCCGCTCGTTTGTTCTCTCTGGTGTGCTGTATCTGTTCTTCTCTATCATTCCAGCCATCATTGGTATGGCGGCTCATGCAATCGACCCAAGTCTTGATAATCCAAACTTCGCGTTCCCATACATTGCGGCAACGGTATTGCCTGTGGGTATCGGCATGATTGTTCTGATTGCGGGTCTGTCTGCAACCATGTCAAGCGCGAGCTCTGATGCGATTGCCGGCGTGTCGATTCTGCTGCGTGATGTGTATGTGATGTTCACAGGGCGCGTACCAAACAAAGAGTCGATGATGAACTATTCAAGACTTGCTTTGGTCGTGGTGATTGGCTTTGCACTACTATTCGCACTGACGTCGAATGACATCATTGGCTACATCACTAAGATGATCTCAACTGTGATGTCAGGCATGTTCGTCTGCGGCATGCTAGGACGCTTCTGGAAGCGCTACACATGGCAAGGCGCTATCGCAACTTTGGTAGGTGCATCAGCAGCCTCATTCACTGTCATCCTTAGCCCAAGCTTGTCCGCTTATTGGGGTAACCCGGTGATTCCATCTGTAGCGGTTGCGACGCTAGCGGGTGTTGCGGTGAGCTTGTTTACCCCAAGAAACATGGTTTCTCCTGAAGAAGCACAAGCCATCTTAGATGCTGAACGCGCACAAATGGAGCAAGGCGGCGAGTCGGGTAGTACAACGTCGACGACGCCAGTGACCGAATAATCTTTCTCTAAGTCAGGGTGTAGCCCAAGACACCCTGACTCAATAACGTTTTTTTCTCCCCCAATAAGACAAATCATAATGAAAAAACAGTGTATCTACCCTTTGTTAGTGCTGATGTCTTCATCAGCTGTGGCATCCACCACTTATTTGGACTTACGCCACGAATATCGAGACCCGTCTGATAGACATCGCAGCCGAGTCATTCTTGGTCATCATTTTGATAACGGCTATGGCATTGAAATGCTGACCAATATTAATCACGGTACCTACGGTGATAGCTTTGGTAGTAACCTGCGTCTATCTAATACTGAGGTGACCAACTACTACACGTACGGTGTGAATGACAACTTCACTTTGAACCCAGGTATTACACTTAACTTCCTAAGTTCAAACACCTTTTACATGCCGTATCTAAAGCTTAACTACAACTTCGATAACGGCTTCTTTATTCACGGTCGATATCGTTATGATTTCTCCAGTGCCGAAGCTCAAAATGCAGCCGGCGAGCAGGAAACCATTAAACGAAATCGTTACGACGTGTGGACAGGATACAGCAATGACAAGTTTACTCTGTCATATGCCTATACCTACTTTGACCAAATCACCAATCATCCGGGCGAACTTGCCAACGGTGAGCAAACGGCTCGCGAACACACGGTGAAGTTTATGTACAAGTACTCAAGCTTCATGCGCCCATATGCGGAAATTGTTGACGCTGATAAGAACATTTATATCCCTGAACCCAACAAAGGCGCGACAGAGTGGCGCTATCGCATTGGTCTGAATTTTGTTTTCTAAGGAAGTAGTCATGAACAAAAAACTCGTCTCTTTATTAATTGCAGGCACACTAACATCAACGGTATGGGCTATGGCACCGAATACAGATCTGAATCTAATGCCTTATCCACAAACAGTGGAGCTAAGACAGGGCGCTGTCGTCATCGACAAAGACTTTAGTATTTACATCAAAGGTTTTAACTCTGAGCGCGTGGAAGCGACCGCAAAACGTTTTGTGAATCGTCTAGAGCGTCAAACGGGTCTTCCAACACTGAACTGGCAAGCAGAAAGTTCTAGTGAAGCGACTTTAGTGATTGATATCGACCAAGCGCCAAAATCGGCAGTGCAAGATATCAATGCTGATGAGTCCTACACGCTGGATGTACAGAACGGTCAAATTGTCCTTAAAGCCAACCGTCCTTATGGTGCGATTCGTGGTATCGAGACTATCCTTCAGCTAGTAAAAACAGACGCCATCGGATACTCAGTACCGGCTATCTATGTAGAAGACGAACCACGTTTTCGCTGGCGTGGGGTCTCTTATGACACATCACGTCACTTTATTGAGATGGAAGTGATTTTGCGTCAGTTGGATGCTATGGCGTCTGCGAAGATGAACGTGTTCCACTGGCATATTTGGGATGACCAAGGCATTCGCATTCAGCTTGATAACTACACTAAGCTGTGGGAAAAAACCACAGATGGTGACTACTACACCAAAGATCAGATTCGCTATGTTGTCGACTACGCGCGTGAGTTGGGTATTCGTGTCGTACCAGAAATCTCGCTACCTGGTCACGCATCAGCGGTTGCACATGCTTATCCTGAGCTGATGTCAGGTTTGGGCGAGCAAAGTTATCCGCAGCAGCGCGAATGGGGCGTATTTGAACCGCTGATGGATCCGACGAACCCAGAGCTGTATACCATGCTGAGCAGCGTGTTTGATGAAGTAGTTGAGCTATTCCCAGATGAGTACTTCCACATCGGTGGTGATGAGCCAAACTACAAACAGTGGCAAGAGAATCCTGAAATTCAGGCGTTTATTAAGGAAAATAACTTAGATGGCGAACGTGGCCTTCAGTCCTACTTGAATGCGAAAGTAGAGAAGATGCTTGAGGATCGCGGCAAGAAGATGACTGGCTGGGATGAGATTTGGCACAAAGACCTACCTAAATCCATCGTTATTCAAAGCTGGCGCGGCCACGACAGTATTGGCCGTGCGGCACAAGAGGGATATCAGGGACTGCTGTCGACTGGTTACTACCTAGACCAACCTCAACCGACCAGCTACCACTACCGCAATGACCCTATGCCTCACGGTATTACCGTTGACGATAAACTGCATGAAGGGGAGCGATTTGTCAGCTACCAATGGGAGAAGCCGCGTACCAAAGGCGGTCCTCGCAAAGGCTTGCTGACGATCATTCAAGCTAAAGATGGCAGTGTTCGTGCCTTTACTGATTACAACGGCAAATCTCGTACTGAAGTTGAAATTATCGAGTACACCCCAGGTGAAAGCTTCAAGGGTCACTTCGATAACTTCATGTCTTACACCGAGTTCAACTTGAAGCTTGCTGGCGACAAGTTGGCAGAGGGCAGCTATCAGCTTATTGGTAACGTGCGTTGGCCGACGACAGGTGAAATTGTTGCATCTTCAGCTCAGCCAGGCTCAGTTATCCCTGAACCGACAGGTGGTTATCCAGCGGAACTTACAGAACAGGAGCAGTCGCTGATTCTTGGTGGTGAGATTACGGTTTGGGCTGAAAACATCAACTCGCAAACGATGGAAAATCGCATTTGGCCACGAAGCTATGCAATTGCAGAGCGTTTCTGGTCATCTGAAGAGCTAACCGATGAAGCAAGCATGTATAAACGTATGCGAGCTATCGATAATTGGTCTGAGATTTCCTTAGGGATGCGCCATCATGCGGACTCTAGAGTGATGATGCAACGCTTAGCTAATGGTGCGGATATCACGCCGTTACTTGCACTAGCACGATACACGGAGCCTGCGCAGTATTATGCTCGTAACTGGGAGAAATGGATTCAAACGGAAAACCATGGCGACCTTTACAATCAGCATGAGCGTTTGAATCGTTTTGCTGATGCCCTTCCGGTTGAGAGCTACGCCGTTTATGAAATGAATGATTTGGTGGAGCAGGTCGAGAAAGGTGACAAGCAAGCATTGATTGCGTTAGAGCAGCACTACCAAACTGTTTTGAACGCTGCAACTGCTGCCGAGCCTGTATTTGCCGCCAACGTGGCGTCTGTCGATACAGTGGCACTGACCAAAGCGACCAAGCAGGTTGCAGAGATTGGCTTGACCTTGGTATCAAGGGCGAAATCTGGTGATAGCGTGAACAAAGCGGATGCACAGGCGTATCAAGCAATGATAAACGAGTCTGCGATTATCATTGATGAAACGATCGTTGCTATCGTTAAGCCGACAGAAATGCTACTGAATACCTTCACTAAGTAACGATTGTTTTAGAGTGACAAGCCAGGTAGTACTTAAGGATATAAATCCAAAGTACTACCTGGCTTTTTTGTTAGAGATAAGAGGTTGAGACGGACATTTTGGCTGACCTGATAACCCCTGCTTATCAGGCTAATAACGACAAGTGAATTCCTTGAAGCACATTGAAACAGTATTCTTTCCCTCGTAGACACAACCACTGCGAGAACCCCGCTATGACAATCACTCAAAACTCTGTTAAATCACTTTTTGCTGTTGCAACCCTAGCTCTCCTTGCTGGTTGCGCTTCACCTGCTTTCGATAAGGACAATGAGAATGCAGCACGTAATAGAGGCGCAGCGGGAGGCGCATTACTTGGTGCCACAATGGGCGTACTGACAGGCGAACCTGAGCTGGCTGTCAAAGGCGCGCTTGCTGGTGGTGTCGCTGGTGGCGTCGCTGGCTCTATGAAAGATTTGGAGGATTCCCGTGAAACCGGCCGTACAGAAACGCTCGCTGAGGGCATTAAACAAGACAATCGTAGTGACGCAGAAAAGCGCGCTGACGAGCTAGAGGCTGAAATTCGAATCCGTGAGTTAGAGCAAAAGTTGGCTGAAATGGAGAAGGCGCAACAAGTGGAGCCTAGCCAAGAAGGCTAATCACATTGTCTAGGCACGCATTAGTTTAGATGTTGAGATAAAGAAAAGGCCGATTGATAAATCAATCGGCCGAAAACAGTGTGAACAAATCGGTTCACTAACAACGTCAGTTGGCTAGGTGACTTCATTGCTGAAGTCATAATGTATAAAGCATGATGTGTGCCAACTTTGCCGAAAGCAATTTACCGACTTTTTGTGCGTCATTACACATAAAAGGTTCGATGTGTTCTTATATTGCAAATGCAAACCGCAATATATTTGCAATATGCAACTTTACTAACACTTCACTCAAGAACCCTTGCCGAATTTTCATTTCAATTTACGTTAAGAATGTGATGCTTTTGTGGCATGCCCTCGTAATCTTGACTAATTTTAGAAGCGGACACTTTAAATTTAAACTCAAAAGCGCATTGAGAATGATTAAAGGTGTCTCACGCCGTCCAAATTTGTCTAGTACGTCTAAACTGAGGAACTCTCACACATGCAGCCAGCTCCTATTCCCGCCGATGATGATTACCGTTTGAAAGTTGTCAGACAGCTTAATATCGACAGTGTGCCAGAGGAGCGTTTTGATCGGGTGACACGATTAGCAAAACGGATGTTTGATGTGGAGATTGCTTTGTTAACCATCGTTGACAGAGACACACAGTGGTTCAAATCCAATGTAGGACTCGCTGCGAATCAAACGGGTCGTGGAGAGTCATTTTGTGGCCATGCTATTTTAGGTGACGAGCCATTCATTATTCACGATGCGTCTATTGATGAGCGTTTTCGCGACAATCCTTTAGTGACGGGTGATCCCAACATCCGCTTTTATGCTGGCGTGCCCATCAAAATAGAGGGCGGTGTCAAGGTCGGTACCTTATGCGTTATCGACAGTAAACCGAGACTGTTTACCGACCAGCAAGTTCACGATCTGATAGATCTCGCGAAGTTAGCCGAATCAGAATTGGTGGCGAACTTAAACTCTACCCTTGATGAGTTAACTCAAATCTCCAATCGACGTGGTTATCGAGTACTGGCCGACAAAGTGATTCAAAAATGTCGCTTTTCAACGGAGCCGTACACAGTAGCCTTGTTTGACCTCAATAACTTCAAAGCCATCAACGATACCTTCGGGCATTCAGTTGGCGACGAGGCACTACGCCAATTTGCCAAATTGTTAAGAGCGAGCTTTAGAGACTCTGACGTGATAGCCAGAGTAGGGGGAGATGAGTTTGTCGTTTTGATGTCCGGAACCACAGGAAACGACTCCAAGTTCCCAATGACACGGTTTAATGACAAAGTCGCGGCGTTCAATCGCAATCATCAAGCAGTTTACGCCTTAGATTACTGCGTTGGCGTTGTTTGTTGCACTCCGCTAGACAATGTTGATCATGATGAACTGCTCGAACTAGCTGACAAAGCGCTTTACTTAAACAAAGCCTCTAAAGGGCAAGGTTAAGCGTGACTCTTTCTGTGAATCGTTGCTTAAAGACAGCTTTCTACAAATGGCCTTTTTGTAAATAGCTTTCTTGCAAATAACTTTCTTGCAAATAGGTAAGAAGCCCATCCAGTGATGAATAATGCAGGTCTGCACCGAAGGTGTCTGGAGTTTGACTTGAGTTGGAAATAAAGCAGCTTAAACAGCCGGCGTTTTGCGCAGTGAGAATGTCGTATTGATGGTCGCCAACATAGAGAACGTTGTGTTGTTCTAGCTGCCACTTGTCCACAAGATGTAGCAGTGCACTAGGATCAGGTTTGGCAGGAAAATCTTCTCTAGTGATAAGCTCTTCTATTGTTAGTGCATGAGCGGTTAACTTCTTTTTCGCTGCCTCACGACAATTTCTGGTGATGATGCCAAATCTTAAGCCTTCGTTTGATAGCCAATCTGTCAGCGAACGTGCGCCTGCCATTAAATCACTGGCCTCGGCATCGTCGAGTTCATGTTTGAGTATGGTCTCAATGCGTTGCTGCCGTTCGGTATCACAAAAGGTTTCATCGACATGGGTCAATAAATCTTTATCAGCAGGGCAAGCGAGTTCTAGTCTTAGCTGCTGAAAGTTGATGTTTGATGTCACCAGTGTGTTGTCTAAATCAAATACTACCGCTTTAATCATTGAAATGAGTCACTCCTTGCTACGTCATGCTTCTGATACGTTTACCTAGAGAGTTTAGACGACTTTATCACTGACTGATTTTGCGTATCGCGATATTTATCCAGAATTCGAACTGCTTCGTGGATATTAACCTCAAGTAGATTTACTAGCGACTGCATCTCCTCTAGCGCAGGCCAAATTTCGCTATCAAGTGAGGTTTGAAGTGATCGCGTTTTTTCTGTTATGCGAGACAGACCAACGGCACTGCATTCGGTATCTAACAGTTTCAAAGTACTTGAAAGCGTTGCTTTGTCTTTGCTTGAGTAGCTAGTGATGAGCGTGGTGAGCGCGTCTTCACTGGTTTGTTTGAATTGTTTTGTTCTATCTTCAGACAGCGGTGACTTTCCGTTGTTAGGACTCACGTTAAGCTCTGCTTCGGTCGTGTTTGATATCGACATCTGAGACAAGTCGTGTCGGATCAACTCGACGACCTTGCTATTGGCTTCATGTTTTGGCGGCATTACCAGCAGATGGCGATACTGTTGTAATGCGTCAATAAAGCTTTCTTTTTGTAGTGGTTTGGTCAGGATATGATTTGCGCCAGCGGCGATAAAATTATCATGTGCTTCTTTAAAGACATCGGCGGTACAACCGAATATGACCGTTTTTGAATGTAGTTCTTCGCGTATGACTCTTGTCGCTTCGATACCATCCATTACCGGCATATGGTTATCCATGATGATCAGATCGTAGTGACCTTGTTTTACTTTTTCTACGGCCTCTTGACCGTTCACCGCAACTTCTACTTTGTGTCCCTGCTTAGTACAGAAGGTTTTTGCAACGAGTGCATTTACCTTGTTGTCTTCTACAAGCAAGATATTGAGTGACTGAGCGAGGGCTTGATCATCAAGCGAAACATGCGCTTTCTGTTGTTTTTTCACGGCTTCAGCGGGGCTAAGCTGCATGGTAACAACAAACTCACTTCCAACGCCGGGTTCGCTCGTTACGTTTGCGTCACCATTCATGATGTTGGCCAGTTTTTTAACGATGGCCAGCCCAAGTCCCGTGCCGCCAAACTTACGTGTTGTCGACGCTTCGGCTTGAGTAAAGGGATCGAAGATAGTGATTAGCCTTTCTGAAGGAATGCCGACGCCAGTATCTTTTACAGAAATAGTTAGGGTTTCGTCCTTACCGTTTTCTGTGGGAGTGCTGCTAAGCGTGAGGGTCACTTTTCCATCACGGGTAAACTTCACCGCATTGCCGAGTAGATTGAAAATAACTTGGCGAATGCGGGATTTGTCCCCCCGATAGCATTTACCACTTTCGAGCTGGTTGTCGAGAACAAACTCGACGCCTTTTTCTGTACAGATAGAAGAGTAGGTTGTGACGATGGGCGAACAGAGATCGCTGATAGCAAAATCAATGGCCTCAAGCTCAAGCTTGCCTTCTTCAATTTTTGAGATATCGAGAATATCGTTTAGCAACGAAAGTAAGTGATTGCCAGACTCAAGCAGAATGTTGAGCTGCTCTTTATGCTGAGTTTCGGTGACTGAAGACTCTAGAATTTGTGCCATTCCAAGAATGCCGTTAAGCGGCGTGCGCAGTTCGTGGCTCATGGTCGCAAGAAAAGTGGACTTTGCTTTGTTAGAAGCATCTGCATTATCAACCGCAAGTCGTAAGTCCCGCTCTAGGTTTTTTCGAACACTGCTATCACGTTCTACGGCAATGAACTGCTCGACCTCTTGTTGGTAGTTTCTGATGGGCGTTATTGCGATGTCTATCCAATACGGTGTCCCATCTTTGTGATAGTTAATCAATTCGGACTGAACAGGCTCACCTTTTCTAAGATGTGCTGCTATGTTAGCAACTTCTTGCTGTGACGTTTCTTTCCCTTGCAAGAAACTACCGGGCTTAAGTCCGATGACGTCTTTTACTTGGTAGCCTGAGAGTCTCTCGAATGCGGTATTTGCCCAAGTAATAAAACCGTTTTTATCTGTGATGATAATGGCGTCGCTTGCGTGCTCCACCACTAGGGCTAAATGAGAACGTTCTTTTTCTTTAGTGAAAAGCTCATGATTGAGCTTGGCTTCGCGATATTGTTGTATCCATTGACGCCAGTAGATATATCCGCCAAGAAACACAAACAGCATAACGCCTGAAAAAATGACGTGTCCTTGCAGGTTGGATGTTCTCGTCATCCAATAGGTGTTGACGTCATTGAGTAAGGTGTGAATTTCACTGCCGAGAAGCGCTTGCTTCTCTTGGTCTATTTCATTTTTGACTCGGGTATTGAGTCGAATGTAGCTGTCGATTGCGAGGATAGTGTTGCTGGTATGAGCATCAGTGGTCAGTGCTTGACGAGCTATTTGATTGTCGAAGTATTGATAGAGTTTGAGTTTGTCGGAATCGGAAGTTGATGCTGATAGCAGTCCTCGCTGTAGCTCCTTTAGCGTACTACCGGAGTATTCAAAGGATACCTTAGCGCTTAGTAGGCGTTCTAACCTTTGGGTGAAACCGAGTACTTGGTTCTTGATATGACGTCCAAACTGCACGCCCTGCTCAGGTATCGGGCTGATAAAAAATAGGTAACCTTGTTGGTTCTGCAGCAGGTTGTCGTAAAGGCTCCCTGCTTCGAGTTCTATGGCAACCAACTCATTAGAGAAATTGTCATAGGTCTGTTCATTGTTGTAGTCAAAGGTGTAGATGTCCTCAAGGGACTGAGTAATTTGATGGGATAGGGCGAGATACGCTTGCTGATAGGTGTCACTAACCCGACTGTGAGATACACTGATCACTAGCCATAGTGCTGATAATACAATAGCCATTTGATAGAGCGTTTCGACACGCTTTTTGGTGAGTATTCGTCGATTCATGGTATTAGCTCCTCGAGTACGGGAGGTGGCGGTGCAGAGAGAGCGTTGAGAAACGCTTTTAATTCGAGAATCGTGCTCGGTTCGAGCTCTCGGCCTAGTTGAACGTAGGCCATCGTAACGATCGCGGCTTCTAAGGTCTCAGCTCGTCCATCATGAAAGTAGGGGGCTGTGTTAGCCACGTTTCGCAGACTAGGAACACGAAAGACCCCTATATCAGACTCTAATCCGGTGACGTTGTAGCGGCCAAGATCAGACTCTTGCTCTTTGGTGCTGTTTAAGTTGCCAAACTTTTGAAATAGATTGCCTCCAATATTCCTACCTTGGTGACAAGCAATACAGCCTAGCGTTTTAAATTTCAGCCAGCCATTCTTTGCGGCTTGTGTCATTGCTGTCTCATTTCCATTCAAAAAAAGGTCGAATGGGGCGTCTGGTGTATCGAGAGCCACCATGAAGCCTCTCAAAGACTCTTTGATGGTCGCTTCATCAATCGTACCGTTAAAATGAGTATTGAACTGCTGTTTATAGGTGGGAACAGACGCAACATAGCGCGTGACTTTTTGCCAGTTCGTATTCATCTCTAACGGGTTATGGATGGGGCCATCCATTTGAGTTTCTAAACTAGATGCTCTTCCGTCCCAGAAAAAACGCGAATTGTGCGATACGTTGAACACTGTAGGAGAGTTCCTAGCTCCAAGGCCTTGCACCCCTAAAGAGACCTGCCTATTTTCTGCGCCATTATCGAAAATATGATGGCAGGACTCACAACTAACCCGATTATTTGAAGACACGTTAGGGTCGAGAAATATCTGCATCCCTAACTTTGCGATGCTGAGCTCCCGGTTGGTAAGTGTTGGTTTAGGGATCGGCTGAATGAGTTGGGAGCTTATATTTTTGAGACTGATAGTGCTTTCTGAACGGGCATCATTCACCGGCTTTTTCGGTGCCGAAAAACTAAAAAATAGGTATGTTGTCAATGTGATAAGAGCACCAAGAGCGACCAACCACCTTATAACTACAATGTTCATAATATGTATCATTCATATTGATTCTACGTATCATTATGGGATACTTATTTGCTGTTTCAATTTAAGATAAAAAAACGAAAAAAATAATGAACTTGTCGCTAATTGATGGTCATAACAAGAGTTTTTTTATTCCATAAGCTTTAATTGACATAAGGCATTAATGTGTGCGTTATAGTTTTGTGTAAGGTTTGTTGCTTTTTGCTACGCTTAATGTAACTTGTGAAATAGTGTGTGTTGGATCTCGTTAACCAAATAGTGTGTTGGTTTTTATAAATTTTTATTGGGTGGTTGTTATGAAAACTCATTTACGTGCTCTAACTCTGGCAGCGGCAATTGGCGTTGCATTGACTGGTTGCAGTCCAGAGCCAGAACAAACAGTTGAAGCTCCAGTGGTTAGGCCGGTTAAGACCGTAGTCATCGGCTTGGAAAACCAAAACATGATCCGCGAATTTCCAGCGCGAGTTCTTGCATCGGATCGTGCAGATATGGCATTTCGAGTTTCGGGCAAAGTGAACAGTATTCCGGTTAAGGAAGGCGATAATGTTAAGAAAGGGACGGTACTTGCGACGTTGGATGACACCAACTTCAAGCTGGCCGTTCGTGATACGCGTGCGACATTGCAACGTACTCAAGCTGACTTTAAACGTGCTCAAGAGTTAATCAAAGATAATTTCATTTCTCAAAAAGATTTCGAACAGTTACGTGCTAATTTAACGCGTGCCAAAGCGGCTTACGATAAAGCAAACACAGAGCTAGGTTATACCAAACTTCTTGCTCCTTTTGATGGCTTTGTTGCTCAACGTGATATTCAAAACTTTGAGAACGTTGAAGCGAAGCAAGTGGTGTTCACTTTTCAAAATCTAAATACGCTGGAACTTAAATTTAACGTTCCAGAGAAGTTGGTTCGTCAAATTCGAGACGAGCAAGCGGAAGATCCAGTAGAAATTCCAGTCTTTGCTTATTTTGACACTGCACGTGAAAAGCCATACCCAGTCACTGTTACTGAGGTTTCTTCTAAAGCTGACTCAGACACTCAAACGTTTGAAGTGACCGTGTCTATGGCTGCGCCAACGGATCAAAACATCCTACCTGGTATGACTGGTTATGTGACGGCAGATTTCTCTAAGCTGCAAGAAACGTCGGGTTCTATTCAAGTCCCGGCAACGGCTGTAGTGAGCGATAACGCGCACAATGCGACAGTTTGGGTGGTTCAAGAAGACAATACGGTAGCGCCTAAATCTGTTGAAGTTTCAACTATGTCTGGCGATAGCATTACCATCCTTTCTGGTCTTGAAATGGGTGAACGCATTGTGACTGTTGGTGTTCCATTCCTGATTGAAGGTATGGAAGTGAGCCTGATGCCAGAGATCGATCAAGCGCAATAACCCACTGTGACTCAGCAAGAAGAGAAGTTATATGAATTTAGGTGAGTATTCAGTAAAGAATAAAGTCAACAGCTGGCTATTAGTGCTGCTGATGACGATAGGCGGTGTTTTAGCATACTTTGAAATGGGTAAACTCGAAGACCCGGCATTCACAATCAAAGAAGCGAAAATCATCACTGCCTATCCAGGTGCGTCGCCACAAGAAGTGTACGACGAAGTGACTTATCACATCGAAGATGCCGTACGTCTTCTTGGACAGGTTAAACGCATCAAGCGCTCGGTGACACGTGAAGGTCTATCTGACATCACGATTGAGTTTAAAGATGAGTACAGCTCTGCCGAGATGCCAGGGATCTACGATGAACTGCGTCGTAAAATCGCGGACAACAAGCATAAGTTGCCTCCAGGTGCAGGTGAACCACAAATTGTCGATGACTTTGCCGATGTTTACGGTGGCTTTTTGGCGCTAAACGGTGAAGGGTATACCTTCCGTGAGCTTAAAGATGTCGCTGACAACCTGAAGAAGCAGCTTGTGTTGGTCCCAGGTGTTCGTAAAGTCTCAATTGATGGCGACCAAAAAGAAGTTGTGTACGTGCAAATGTCGCGCAGCAAGATGGCCGAGCTTGGCATCGATATGGCGACGATTGAGAACCTACTTCAGTCTCAAAACTTGGTGTCAGATTCAGGTCGATTCCGTGTCGGTCCAGAGTACATTCGTATTGAACCGACAGGCTCATTTAAGCATGTAAGTGAAATCGAAGATCTGCTGATTTCTAGTAATGATAAGAAGCTGATCCGTCTTGGTGATGTTGCGAAAGTTACTCGTGAATACAGCGATGAACCAACGAAGCTAATTTACTTCAATGGTAAGCCATCATTAACCGTTGGCATCTCGATGCTAAGTGGACGTAATGTGGTGGAAGTAGGCGGTCTTATTGAAGACAAGCTTGCAAGCCTAGAGAACCAAATTCCTCTTGGTATGAACCTAGATATCATCTACAACCAGCCTAACGAAGTTGACCAGTCAGTGGCAGGCTTTGTGACCAATACGGTTGAAGCTTTGATTATCGTTGTGGTGGTTCTGCTTGCGTTTATGGGATTGCGAGTAGGCCTTATCATTGGTGCTGTATTGATGATTACTGTAGCCGGCACATTAGCATTAATGCACTTATACGGTATTGAACTACAACGTATTTCTCTTGGTGCTCTGATTATTGCCCTCGGTATGCTGGTGGATAATGCCATCGTAGTCGCCGAAGGTATGATGATACGGATCAAGCGTGGCATGCCTGCGATGAAAGCGGCTGGAGAGGTTGTTGGTGCGAATGGTTGGGCGCTTCTAGGTGGTACAGCGGTAGGTATTTTGGCGTTTGCGGCGATTGGTATGTCGCAAAGTAATACTGGTGAGTTCACGCGTTCGTTGTTCTACGTTATCTTGATTTCCCTGTCTTTGAGCTGGGTGACCGCAGTGTCAACGACACCACTATTGTGTGCGTTACTGCTGAAGAAAGAAGATAAGAAAGAAGGCGAAGAAGAGAAAGACCCGTACGCGGGTGCAGGCTTTGTGATCTACAAAGGCATTCTGCAATTTGCACTTAAACAGCGCATGTTGACCATTGGCGTGATTCTCGCGATGTTTGTTTCTGCAGTTTGGGGCTTTGGCTTTGTTAAGAACGCCTTCTTCCCGAATGCGAATACACCAATGTTCTTTGTGGACATCTGGGAAGTTGAAGGCACGGACATTCGTCAAACTCGTGACGACACCCTAAAAGTGGCTGAGTTTATTCGTGGTCAAGAGGGCGTAGAGTGGACAGCCAGCTTTATTGGCGGCGGTGCTTCACGTTTCTCTTTGGTGTATACGCCGCAAGATGCGACCAAAGCGTACGGTCAAATCATTATCCGAACGGAAAACCGTGACGTTATTGCGCCGTTGCAAGCTAAAATTGATAAGTTCATGACCGAGAACATCGAGAGCATTGAACCTAAGATCAAAGGCTTACGTATCGGCCCTGGACGTGACTCTAAGATTGAAGCGCGTTTTGCTGGCCCAGATCCGGAAGTACTGCGCGATCTTTCATCACAAGCTGAAGCCATCATGCACGCTGACCCAGGTGCGAAAGAAGTGCGTAATGACTGGCGTCAACCAGTTAAGCTTATTAAGCCAATTTTCAACGAACAGGTTGCACGTCAGCTGGGTGTCACTCGCACCGAGTTAACAGCATCACTAAGAGCGGCAAGTGAAGGGAGCCAAGTAGGTATCTACCGTGATGGTGTACGTTTGCTTCCGATCTATTTCCGAGCCGATGCAAGTGAGCGACAAGATGTGTCTCAGCTAATGGATGCCCAAGTATATAGCCCTGTGCTAGAGCGCACTGTACCTATTGCACAGGTTGTCGTTGGTTTCGAAACGGTTTGGGAAGACGCAATGATTCGTGGACGTGACCGTCTCACGACTATTATTGCTTCAGCAAACCCAACAGGTGAACTTGCTGCACCACTGTTTGAGCGCTTGAAGCCACAAATTGAAGCGATTGAACTGCCGCCTGGTTATACCATGGACTGGGGTGGTGAGTACGAAGACTCTGCGGAAGCACAAGGTGCTTTGTTTAGCGCAATCCCAGTGTCGTTCATTATGATGATCATCGTTGTTGTGTTGCTGTTTGGTAAAGTGCGTCAGCCACTGATCATCTGGATCACGGTTCCGTTAGCAATTATCGGTATTACCGCTGGTCTGTTACTACTGGATGGTGCGTTTGACTTTATGGCTCTCCTAGGGGCACTCAGCTTGATTGGTCTACTCATCAAGAACGCGATAGTGCTATTGGAAGAGATTGATATGCAAGCGGAAGAAAAACCGATCTACGATGCAATCATTGATTCTTCGATTTCACGTATGAGACCCGTTATGTTGGCGGCGTGTACCACAATCCTAGGTATGATCCCGCTACTGAGTGACGTATTCTTCGTGAACATGTCTATCACTGTTATGTTTGGTCTAGGTTTTGCGACCGTTCTGACATTGGTGTTTATCCCAGTGATGTACGCAATACTATTCAAAGCGAAAAACCCAAGCTAATCATTGGTAAAAACAAAAACCCAGGTGCTTATCACCTGGGTTTTTTTATTGCCTGCGACAGCGATTCAAATCGATTTAGCCGCCGGTGGTCTGCTTAAGAAATGTAGAGAAGGCATCCCAAGATTTTTTGTCAGCGTCCTCTCGGTATCGCTCTGAGCCAAATACGGTGAACGCATGAGGCGCGCCGCTGTAAGTAATCATTTCGTGCTCGACGCCGCTTTGTTCTAGTTCCACCGCCAGTGCCGCGAAATCCGACATTGGAATTGCTGAGTCAGCCGTACCATGTAGCACCATTATCGGAGCTTTGGTTTGAGCATAGTT
This sequence comes from Vibrio sp. 10N, assembly GCF_036245475.1. Classification (NCBI taxonomy): domain Bacteria; kingdom Pseudomonadati; phylum Pseudomonadota; class Gammaproteobacteria; order Vibrionales; family Vibrionaceae; genus Vibrio; species Vibrio sp. 10N. The sequence continues at coordinate 162,825 of NZ_BTPM01000002.1, forward strand.
TTGTCCTTTTGGTGTTTTTAAACCGCCATGGAAGGTCACAAAACCACGCGCGGTCATGCCAGCTCGCGCTGATTCCAAAGTCGCAGCACCGCCGAAGCAATAGCCCATGACGACCGTGTTATCGAGATTGCCACCAAGTTTACCTGCTTGTGCCAATCCCGCATTCATTAATGCCTGCAACTTGGCTCGATCTTTATACAGTTCGCCAGTATGTTGGCGCTTATCCTCAACTTTGGTGGGTCTCACATCTTGCCCGAATAAATCGACAGCAAATACGTTATAGCCCATTTGGTTAAGCATATCGGCACGCTGTTCTTCATATTCGGTTAAGCCATCCCAGTCGTGTACAAGCAATATCAGAGGAGCTGTATTCTCGACTTTAGCCCAATAGCCCTCATAGGGCTCACCGTTTACTTCATAAATAACATGTTCACCAGCGATGACAGCGGGGGCGAGGATTGCTGCGCCGAGGGAAAGTCCTTTAAGTATCGTGTTCATTTTTGTCCCTTATGTCTGACTTTTATCACCAAAAGCTTAGTACGGACAAAGCGAAAAAGAGGAGGTATGCACATGAATTTTTTAGCGGGTTTCAATCGATTATTTACCGGTTGTGGTGGCTTGTTGAGCCAACATTTAATAATGACTCAAGTGTATACTGGCGATTCTATCGATACAGGGAAGTGTAAATGGTTGTTGGTGAGTTTAGTTTCAAAAATACTTCAGCTATGTCTTTCGCTATGACAATAGCATTGGGCTTGAGCGTTTTTTCAGCCGAGGCGGCGGAATACAAAGATCATGTAGATGATAAAAAGTCGAAGGTGGATAGCACCAGCAAAAGCAATGAAGAGAAGCAGGGCTTTATTGCTTTACCGATTCCAATGTCAAATCCAACACTTGGGACCGGTGTTCAGCTCGTAGGCTTGTATATGCATGCTAAAGAGCCCGATTCTAAAGCTCATAATGACACCTCAGGGGTCATTGGTATGTACACATCGACAGAGAGCTGGCTAGTTGGCGCTTTTCACGATGGGGCTCTGAAAGATGACTCTGTGCGCTACACCGGTGGCATTTTTCATGGTGATTTGAAAATTAAATACTATGGCGATGGCAATGACCCTATCTTTGCTGACGATCCGCTGAAATACGACATGCAGATGAGTGGAGTCATGCTCAGAGCACTGTTTCAAATTGCAGGTTCACATTGGTACATAGGACCCTAATACAACTACATGCAAACCAATATTTCATTTCGTGACTTTAATGATTTTTGGCCAGAAAAGGAGCGCGTAACGTCGGGCGGACTTGGTGCGGTTATTCATTATGATACGCGTGATGACAACTACTACCCAACGCAAGGTTGGTACACCCAGTTTAGCTATATGGATTATGGTCAAAGTTGGGGTGGTGATGGCGATTATAATATTGGCAAATTGGCGAGCAGCAACTATTGGAGTGTCAGAAATGACCTGGTCCTTGCTTCTAAATTAACCGCTATGACCAGCGGCGGCGACGTCCCTTTTTATGAAAAACCCACCCTTCAAATGCGTGGCTTCAACCATGGCCGATATCGAAATGACAATATTATTCAGGCACAGTTTGAAGGACGATGGACCTTTATGCCGAGATTTGGCGCGGTAGGATTTGTTGGATTAGGCAAAACAGCTGAAGCCGAGCAAGATATCTCGCGTCAAAGTACAGTGGTCACTAAAGGGGTTGGTCTCAGGTGGCAACCTGTGGAGCAGAAAAAGATGAACATTCGACTCGACTTAGCGCGAGGACCAGAAGAAAGTACGCTCCATTTATCTGTTGGAGAAGCCTTTTAGAAAAGGGGAGCTTAGCTCCCCTTTTTGAATTGAATTAGGCGTTCATAGGAACCAATATCAAGGTGCCGATAATCACAGTAACAAGGCCTGCGATAACGGGCACAGACGTACGTTTGACGACTTCGAACGGTGAAATCTGAGCCATGCCAGAGGTTGCAACAATGACCCCCGATACCGGTGAAATAGTGCGACCTAGGTTTGACGCTTGTAGCATTGGAATAATCAAAAATGCAGGGCTCAAACCCATTTTCGCGGCCAATGACGGTGCCAGTTCCACAAACGCGTAAAAAGGTGCGTTACCGGAGCCCGTCGCTATTGCAGCGGCGACAGTGAGGCCAGTCAAAATCAGCATCAATGCGATACCGCCAGCGCCTGCTTTATCTGCTAGGTGCAGCAGGTTGTCGATTGCGCCAATAGACATTAGACCCTGAGCAAATACACCTGCGGCAACTAACAACATCACAACACCTTTAAATGCATCTGCCATGCCTTGATAGCAGGATTCAAGATCGTCCAACGTCTTCTTGCCGTTAAAGCGTTTAGTGACAAAATCGACCACGGCACCTAAAAAGATTGAGCCAACCACTATGGTATAGATGTCTAGCGTCAGGCCTGGAATCGTGCGGCCATTGAACAGGAAAACGCCAATGATAGGTAAGAATGGCAAGATGCAGTAGAACGCTGGCGCATCCACTTTGATTTCTGATACATCAACGCGCTCCATAGGCGTGTTTTCTTTTTTGTCGAGGTACTTGTTCCAGAAAAAGGCCGCCGCCGCCATGACGATAATCGCGCAGATGGAAACCGGTAATACCGTTTGAACCGCGAAGACATCCAGTGCTAAGCCGGATTTCTCTGCCGCAATGACCACGTCACCAGAGGTTGGAGAAAGAATGATTGCCGCCGGGGATGCACAGACTGCGACCGCTGCGGGGCGAGAAATACCCATTGCGGTCATCATTGGGAATAGGGTCGCCATCAATAGAACGCCAAGCCCCGTTGCTGAACTTACCGCCAGTGACATAAGACACGCTACGATGTAGGCCGCAACCAACAGCACGTAAGGAGAGGTGATAAACGATAGTGGCTTTGAAAACTGCTTTACCACCACATTGTTGGCGCCAATATGAGTCATATATGACGCAAATCCGCACAGCAGCATGATTTGCATACCCAACCCACCGCCACGATATTGAAGCATGTACTTCACATACTCAAGCGCATCGGTCACCATGTTGCCTGTGGAAGCGATTTTTGCTGGTAGGACAGTGTGGCCAAGTAGTCCGGTCAACAGTAGCAACAAAATACCGGCGGTCAGCAGCACGCCTGCGGGTTTGTAGCCTTTTACGATAAAGTAGCCAACGGTGATGGTCACCACTAAGCCGATCATCAGTTCTAACATAAATCTCCCCTGATACTGTTAAAATGCATGTCTATTTATTTCTAAATGTGTCCGAGACTCTACCTTTAAATGACATGTGGCACGACACTAATACGCTATATTGCTGATCTAGAACAAACAATATTCAGGAGTGATAATTGGGTGTTTAATGTTGGTTAACTGTCTGGTTGGTAGATGTAAATATTGTACTTTGGGGGTAGGGTGAATATTTTAACTGTATCACTGTTGGGTGTTTTCTAAGCAAACTTCGTTTTTAGCGCTTTTCAGAGGTTTCTTTGAGTGAGGGAGTGCCATACACAAAAACAGCCGTTGCAGTTGATGGAGTTGGTCACTCTAATTAAAAGGGTGCAAACGTTGCATTTTGAAATAATGCGGACACAATAAAAATACCATTCATAGCCGCGTAAAAGTATGTATCACTCCGCTATAAACCTTCTGGATGTTCGAGCGTTTGTCTTGGTTGCCAACTTAGGTAACTTTACTAAAGCTGCAGAGGCGCTTGGAGTATCGCGTTCCCATGTCTCTCGTCAAATCCAGTCACTGGAGAAGCAAATGGGGGTCAGTTTAATTATTCGTACGACGCGTTCGATGAAACTGACGGCTGCGGGAGCCATGTTTCTTAGTTCGTGTGATCAAGCTTTGAACTGTATCGACAAAGCGGTTCACACTGCTGTCGATGATATTGAAACGATTCGAGGCAACATCAAAATTAATTGTGTGGGCGGATACATTGGTGAAGAGATGGTAGCGGAGTTTGTCGCTTCATTTTTGCAGGCCAATCCAAACGTGACCATAGAGTTGGACTTTTCGAGCCACCGCGTTGATCTTCTTGAGGAAGAGTTTGATTTAGCGATTAGAATGGGGGCGCTGGCCGATGCGAGTTATGTTGCCCGTAAGCTGACGACTATTGAAATGCAAACTCTGGCAAGCCCAAGTTATTTAGCCAGTTCACCATTACTGACGCATCCTAAGCATCTAAAGTCTCATCGTTGTATCACCGGCTCTGTGACTAAGTGGCGATTTGAACACGTTGACACGAATGAGTCAGTGGAAGTGCCAGTTGACGGTACATTGAGCTGCAAAAATGGCAGGGTATTGATTAATGCCGCCAAACAGGGCCTGGGGCTTATAAGAGTTCCCCGAATTTATTGTGAGTCGGAAATTCAACGTGGGCAGCTTGTTCCTGTGTTCTCGGAATGGCGAGTCAGTGACGTTCCCTTGTCCATTATCTACCATAAAGATAAATTTCAGCCCAACCGGATCAGAGCGTGTATTAATCATCTTATCGACGCATTTGATCAGGGTTAATCCAGTTGGAATAACCGTTATCACCAATGTGCTGATTTATTGATTCTAAAAGATTATTGCTTGATAATCGCTCGCTTCATTTTCCATAGGCGCTGATTGCTTGTATGCACTCCCAGACCAAAAAATACGTTTTTATTTTCATTAGAGCGCTGATACTGTCGGTCGTGCTGTATGGCGTTGTGATTTATCACAGTAGCGATAATTTGGTGAAAAACGAACAGGCGCAATTTCGTCTGCTCACCAAAACGATGCAAGACTACAAGTCGACGCTGTATATCATGGGGGTGATGTTTGAGGCACAGGTGGAAGCCAATCGCGGAAAGTTTATTGAAGAAAGGACATTCGCACGCGGAAAGATCTACTATTATGACGATGATAAGTCGCTGACTCACAACGAAAAGGTAATAAGTACCACCGCAGAGAAAATGTTTGGTAGTATGCCAGAAATGGTCGATGCGCCATCGTACTCGCTCTACTACCGATCGTACGAAGGTCAAAAGTTAATGTCGGCTAAATCGTTCGATATCTCGATCGAAGTGGTTAAATCTGCGTTCTCTGAGAAATCTTGCCTGGCGACATCGAACTGTGCTTATTACGTGTCGCCAGAAGATTTATCAAATCGTCTTGTCGTTTCTGATGTCCATAAAGACAAGGTGACGGGGCAACCTACGATTACGTTGTCGAGTCCCGTTTATGACGATATGACGATGATAGGTGACGTAAACGTTGATATCTATTTAAACTACTTTTCGTTCCTGAAACATAAGACCTTTGTCTCCGCTAAAAATGGTGATAAACGGCAGGTCATCATAGAGAGCTTACGTTATCCCTTTCATAAATACGCGTTTTATAAGCAGTTTACGGTTGATGATTACTTTGAATTTGTTTACCTAATTCCGTACAGTAAGCTCGTTATTGACAGCAGTTGGCTGTTAGTTCTGTTTATCGTGGTCTTGTTTTATATCTTTGTGAAGCTTGAAGAGCTGCAAATCAAACGAGAGCGGCTAAAACAGGCAGAAATTGCGATCTGTCGTGATGAGTTAACGGGTATCTATAATCGTACTATTCTCAAAGACAGCGCATTAAAATATATCAAGGAAAAACAAGGGATGTCGGTCATTGTCATTGATGGTGATGGCTTAAAAGCGATCAATGACACACATGGCCATCATATTGGTGATGAAGCGATCATTCACATCGCAAAACGTATGCGTGTCAATTTTCGAGACAGTGACTACCTCATACGAAGTGGTGGGGATGAATTCTTAATCCTTTTACCGTGTTGTTCGGATAGGACTGCACATCAATTGGCAGAGCGCTTAACTAAAGACATCGCAAGTACTCCATTTGGTGAGCAGGCGCTCAAGATCACTATCAGCTTTGGCGTGAGCCAAGTTCAGGTGAGTGAGAATTTAGATACCGCGATTCAGCGCGCAGATAACCTGCTTTATAAAGATAAACGGAGCAAAATGCGGAAGTCAGAACAAACGAGACGTCATCATGCATAAAGAGCACGACTACAATTTACTCAAAGTACTGGTGCTCATTTATGAGCATCGAAGTCTCACTACTGCAGCGGCGAAACTCGGTAAAACAGAGAGCGCAGTGAGCAAACACTTGGCCAAACTTCGCGATCAGCTCGGCGACCCATTGTTCATACGTCGTAGCTCGGGGCTTGAGCCTACTCACTACCTTGAACGTGTCATGCCAGGTATCCAGCGTGGATTACGCTCGGTGGAAAACGCCCTGAAACAAGGCGTGGTGTTCGATGCGCATCAATATGAACATCCGATAGTTATCGCGTTGGACAATACCTCTATTGAGCGTTTTGGTGCGCCTATTTTAACTGCATTAAGAGTAGTCTTTAAGAACTCTATGATCGAGCTGACGACATGGCGAAGGGATACCTATCAGCGCATTCTCGACGACAAAGTTCAGTTGGGAGTACAGATGTTTAATGAGGATTGCTCAAAATCACTGTATCAAAACGCTTTGCTAAATATTGAGATGGGCGCCATCGTTGGCGAGCAGAGCGACATTCGTCAATGGCAAGATGTGTTTGACAATCCATGTGTCTTTTTTGAGGTCAGAGGCTGGAATGAAACGAACCATCGGCTGATCAGGCAAATGGCTCAATACGACTTATCATTTAACTATCAGACCAGACTCGATAATTTGTCATTGGCAATGTCCACTGTACGGCAAGAAAATACGTCAGTCGTGCTTGCTAAGCATTTGGCGGGAGGAGAGGGACTAAGGTATGTGCCTTTTCCAGAGCACATGCAGAACTATGCACCGCTCGTCTCTTGTATAAAGCAGAGCCACAGGCAAAACCCTTTGCATCAAAAGCTACATAGTATTGTTAAACAAGCGATTGAGGCTTCGTTGTAGGGATAGCTTGGCATCCTTGCCTAGAGAGTGATGCTATAAGGCGGGTTCAGCAATGCGCGGTGGCGTTGTTACTGGTGCAATATCATGGTTAGCTGCCGCATTATTCATTCCCAACTCGATTGTGGGTTGAGTTTGCACGACATCTTGAGTGTGTAGCAGTTCAACAATCGAGTTGGCTTCATATTTGTCGAGAATTCTTGATTTGTAAGTGCTGATCGTTTTTGCACTTAACGACAAAAATTCAGAGATCTGTTTGTTGCTGTAGCCTTTTTTCAAATAGTTGAACACGACAGTTTCTCGTTGGGACAACACAATATTGCGGCTACGTTGTTTGTAGTCGGTTTTGAACAAGTTATAGCCACGCATGACACCTGCAATGGCATCGCGAATCAATGTGGTGTCTTCAGTTTTGCTAATGTAACCATTCGCCCCAAGCTTATAGGCGGTTTCTGAGTACACAGGGTAGCCATAGCTTGATACAAAAATCGCCTTACCTTTATATCCAGAAGCATATGCCCGACGCATGAGTTCGAAACCATCGGCTTCGGCGAGATTAACATCGAGAATGATCAGTTCGATATTGCCAGTTTTTACCAGGTTCAGAGCAGTTTGAATGCTGTCTGTTTGGTGCACCAAGTTCATGTCGTCAATACTGGTTACGATTTTAGCAATCGACTCCCTAACAATAGGGTAGTTATCAATGATGAGACAATCTTTGCTGTTTGGATAGAGCATTAACTTAACCTTGCAAAACAAGTGAATAACAAAAAATGAGCATTTAGAAGGGCGCATCCACGTTGCTTGTCGGTGTCACTTGGTGTGGCGAGTGAATTAATTAATTCACGGCTCAAATTATCTGAGTTGAAAGTATAAGAAATTATTGATGGAAAGTGTGGAAAGACAGAAATTCCAAACTGGAATAGTGTCGGAATTTGTTAAACCCAGTTAAAGATCAAAAGCTTGCCGCTCGACGATTACTGCTTTTTGTCGCTGGAAAAACAAAGAGTGTTTGACAGATTTCACTCCACATTTTGAAAGGATAATCCCTCCTCACATAGACTTTTTTGAAATTTAGGTACATAAAAATGTGACGTAGGTCTTGTTTTATTCTGTGTTAGGTATAAAATTACACCTAGATGAAATTTTCCTACATGTATATCGGAGAACAAGCATGAGTTACGAACTAGGCTCAGTTTATGTTGGTCAAATGGCTGCGAAGAAAATGATGGACGAAATGCTATATGGAAAAGCACAGCCGAAGAAAAAGTCTTTCGTTAAGCGAATGATGAAAAAGCTGTCTAAATAATAGGTTCGAAAAAAGAGGGCTCGCCAGTTGCGAGCCCTCTTTTTTATATGAGATTCTACAGGTTAAGATGCATTCTTCTCACCAAAATCAACCACGTTATCAGGGGTTTGAGCAGGTCTGCGACTTTCAAGCCACTTTTCTAAATTATCCGCCCCTCCGACATACTCTCCCTCAAGCCAAATCTGTGGAACGGTCACGGGCGTTTTAAGACCAATATGGGCTTTTACCTCCGGAATCATTCTATAAAGGGCGGCGCTGTCTTTGACGACATCATGATAAGTGTAGGGAATACCAGCTTCATCGAGAAGTTTTTTGGCTTTGACACAGTAGGGACAGGTGGCTTTACCGTAGACGATGTTACCCTGCAGTGTGTCGCGCTTTGTCCATTCTTGAATCACGGATTGCACCAACACACCGCGGTTCAATGCCTCACCTTGGCTAACAACTTTTCCTTCAACCATCAAAATAGGGGCGTGCCAAGACCCTGCTTTAAGTGGTTCCCACCAATGCGATAGCCAATCTTTAACCTCGAGTTCAATAGGGATCCCTTCCAGCTCGTTGGCAAAGGTGTCGGTCAATATGTCTTTGGTTAATGTGCACTCACCGCAAGGGATGTTCACTTTAAATGGGCCCCAGCTCCCTGCCCAGCGGTATAACGTGAGTTTAATCGGTTGTGCCATGTTCTTTGCCTCTTAATTCTTCCATTTAATAGAGTAGAACCTTGAATACGAATTTTCATTTCAAGCAGAGTAAATTATTTTTTTACACGCTTGTTGGTTTCCCAGTGTGTGATAAAGGCAACCGAGGCAATGATAATAGCGGCCCCTAACCACAAGCGTCCAGGTGGCGCCCAGCCAAATACAATCCAGCCAGCAAGAACGTTCATTGGCAGCTTTGCGTGATCAAAAGGTTGTACGAATGATGCATCAGCAACGGAGTAGGCTTTGACAATAGCCCATTGTGCGAGTGCAGTAAGGGCGCCGGCGCCAATAAGTAACATCCATACCCAGCCTGTTGTTGGTAAAGACCACTCGGGTAGTGCTAAAAACAGGTTAAATGGCGTGATCAGCAATAATAAATACACCACCATGGTAGATGGTGAGTCATCCGCAGATAGGTGTTTCACCATCAATGAATAACAGGCCCAAAAGAACGCAGCACCAACCGGCAGTAGTGTCGCCCAGCTAAAATCGTCAGCCCAAGGTTCGAGAATGATCATCGCACCGATAAAACCAAATAGCGTGGCTATCCAACGTGCGGGTCCCACCGTTTCTTTCAGTAATAGCCCCGAACCTAATGTCGCGAAAAGTGGTGATGTCATCAGCAGTGCAATGCCTTGCCAAATGGGAACCGGATAGGCCAGGGCCCACATCCAAAGTTGAATTCCCACTACTGAAAGAAAGACGCGAAACAAGTGTTTAGAAAAGTGCTGAGTACGCAATGAGTGCCTAAATCCAAGCGACGTTAGATAAGGCAGAATGACGAAAAATGCTATCGCATATTGAATAAAAGCCACCATGGTTGATGACATGCCGTGGCGAATACTGACTACTTGGGCAATATTGTTCACTAAAGCAAAAGCGGCTCCCGCGGCTAGCATCCATAGCGCGCCACGAATGGGATGGTGATGTGAGCTCATAAGTTATTTTGGTAGTTTTTTCGGCATGTTACTACGAATAGACATGGCTACCAAGCGACAGAGTATGATTCAAATCAGGTGCAGAGTGAACAAACCAAGTGCGGGAGATCAATTTAATTACCGAATGTTCAAATGATGTTCAGTTTGAAGTTGATTTTTTATGCTGGATAAAGGATATTTATGCCAAATTTTATGCTTAACATAGACATAATTATGAATACTCATACTGAAGCGTCGCCAAAGGTGGCATCAGGGACGAAAACCTGGCAAATGCCAGATACCCTCATTCTTATTTTTGTTGTCGGTATCCTAGCGACATTATTGACTTATTTTGTTCCTGCGGGGCATTTTGATAGTCAGGAAGTGACTTATCTTGTTGATGGTGCTGAGAAAACACGTACTGTCATCGACCCACATTCATTCGAGTACGCGGCGGATGAAAATGGTGAACTGGTTTATAAGTCTGTAGGCCTATTTGCTTCCGGTGGTGGTATTGGTCTGATGAACTTTGCCTTTGAAGGTTTAGTCTCTGGCTCAAAATGGGGCTCGGCCATTGGCGTGATCATGTTCATGCTGGTTATCGGCGGTGCGTTTGGCATTGTGATGCGTACAGGTACCATCGATAACGGTATCCTACGTCTCATCGATAAAACCAAAGGCAGTGAAGCGCTGTTCATTCCTGTTTTGTTTGGCCTGTTTTCTCTTGGCGGCGCAGTCTTTGGTATGGGTGAAGAAGCGGTGGCATTTGCTATCATTATTGCCCCTTTGATGGTTCGTTTGGGTTATGACGGCATTACTACTGTCATGGTGACCTACGTGGCGACGCAAATTGGTTTTGCAACGTCATGGATGAACCCGTTTTCCGTTGCGGTTGCTCAGGGTATTGCGGGCATTCCAGTGCTGTCAGGTATGACGATGCGTATGGTGATGTGGGCCGTGTTTACTGTGATTGGTATTGTGTTCACAATGGTTTATGCCTCTCGCATTAAAGCGAATCCAGAGCTTTCATACAGCCGCCGTACCGATGTTTACTTTAGAAAACAAGCTGATACGGTTAAGGAGTCTCGTTGGAACCTAGGTGATACGCTGGTACTACTTACCGTTGTAGCAACGACTGTATGGGTAGTATGGGGTGTAGTGATGCACGCTTGGTATATCCCAGAGATCGCTTCTCAGTTCTTTACCATGGGTTTTGTGGCTGGTCTCATTGGTGTGTTATTCCGCTTGAACGGCATGACCCTAAACGACATGGCTGATGCTTTCAAAGAGGGCGCAAGCATCATGCTTGCACCAGCGTTACTTGTCGGTTGTGCAAAAGGCGTGCTGCTGATTCTAGGTGGGGGTACTACCGATGAGTCTAGCGTTCTAAACTCTATTCTTAACAGTGCTGGTGGCATGATTAGTGGCCTACCTGATGTTGCCGCTGCTTGGTTAATGTATGCATTCCAGTCGGTATTTAACTTCTTCGTGACGTCAGGTTCTGGTCAAGCAGCACTAACTATGCCGCTGCTGGCACCATTGGCAGATATTGCCGGTGTGACACGTCAAGTTGCAGTACTGGCATTCCAGCTTGGTGATGGCTTTACTAACGTTATCGTACCAACATCCGCATCTCTGATGGCAACGCTTGGTGTATGTCGTATTGATTGGGGTGACTGGGCAAAATTCTGTTGGCGCTTTATACTGCTGCTATTCGTTTTAGCAAGTTTTGTGATTATCGGTGCGCACCTAGCTGGGTTCGCGTAATACCAAACACTATAAGGTTTAAAAAAGCGGGCTTTGTCCCGCTTTGTTTTTTATTGGGCGAAATGATGCAACAACAAACTCAACAACACATCAAACCAAATTATCCAACGATCACATCACTCGATGTCGATACGCTTCCTGCTGGCGAACATCGCTTTTGGTTTCAAGTTTCAACCAATGCCATGGGCGTGGGTATTCAACTACCGGTTATCGTTATAAAAGGCGAAAAACCAGGCGCTAAGTTTATGATCACAGCAGGCGTGCATGGTGATGAACTCAATGGCATTTTGACTGCCCATAAACTGGCGAGAAAGCTGGAGCACAATGTGGATGCGGGTGTCGTCACCATTGTGCCATCTGTGAATATTCCCGGCATCTTAACGCATAGCCGCGATTTTAGTTCGTCGGATCCCGATGCATCACCGGCCAACCTCAATCGGTTTTTTCCAGGCAAAGTTGATGGTGATGCGGCAAATCAATATCTCTACCGTCTTTGGAATCAATTGCTTAAGCCCAATGCCGAGTTTGCTATCGATTTGCATACTCAAACGCGCGGCGCAACGTATCCTCTTTATGTGTTTGCTGACTTTAGACTCGAACCAGCACTTGAGATGGCTCGCTTGATAAAACCTGATGTTATTCTTAACGATCCGGGCGATGCGGGTGTACTTGAAACGGTATGGAATAGCTCGGGCGTGCCAAGTATTACGATTGAAGTAGGGATGGGCAAGATCACTCAACCTGAACTTATTGAGCGCACAGTTGATGGTGTAAGACAAATATTGACTCGTCATGGTCTAATGAAAGGAAGTGCCCCTGAAGTGTTAGCTTGCGCGGTAGAAGGGCAGAGCATTACGACAGTGCGAGCACGCCAAGGTGGGTTTGTTATCCCGCAGGTGGAGCTGTTACAGCAAGTTGACGCTGACCAGCTAGTCGCAACGCAATACGATGCTTTTGGCCAAGTACTGGATCAATATTACGCCCCCCATGCCGGCACGGTACTCAGTTACAACGTGGATAGCCTTCGTGATCCAGGTGCTTTGGTTGTTCGTTTGATTCGATAGATTCAAAAGCGGATAGCCAAAATTAGGTAAAAAAAACCTCCCCTAATTCGCTCTAGGGGAGGCCAAATAGTGACCACTTATGAAGTCCCTTCTGCCTAGAATGTGTTTATTATGCAACTTTCTCCCTCTAAAAAAGCCACCTAACCAACACTGAGACCGATAAGTGCAAATGCTGCCAGCATTTGTCTCTACTACTAAAGCAGTAGTCGTGCCAAGTATGAAATAATGCATAAGATGTTGATTTTATGATATTTGTAAGAAATTGAACTTCGGTGGTAACGTTAGCGAAGGAAGCTAGCTGGTGCACTTGCACTAAAATAGGGAAGGCTGAGCGCTATACTCAGCCTTAAAATACGCATCTATGGAAATACGATTCTGATTAAATCGTTGGTAGAGGTTTAGATGCTACGAGACGCGACTAGAAGTCGTAGCGTAGACCTAGACGCATGGAATCTTCTGCATCATAAGCCAATGCGTTATCACCTTTTTTAAGATTGTTCAGCTTGAACGCTAGGTAAGAACGTAAGTTGCTGTTGAACTTGTATTGACCTGTAAGTTCGTAGAAATCGGTTTTCTTCTTTTCAGCAGAAGCCGCTTGTTCTTGTTCCGTATTCTGGTAGGCACCCATTACTGAGAAGCCACCACCGATTTTGTAGTTCGCAGAGACTTCCGTACCTTTGAATTCAGTGCCTTTAGATGTGTCTAGGTCACCTTGAGTGTAAGTACCACCAAGTTCAAGGCCAGCAATGGAGTACGTTAAGCCTGCGATTGTTTGCTTTTGATCGCCATTTGAATTTTTGCCTGCGCCATTTTGTGAGTAACCAAGACCTAGACCCAGACCGAACGGTAACTCATAGCGAGCGGCAATGCCGTAGCCATTCGAGTTACTCTCTTGTCCAGCAATGGCACTGGCTTCTACAGTTAGCGCATCTGCAAAGTGCCCAGAGTACTTCACCGTATTGTTGATTTGCTCGTTACCGGACGTGATGAACTCTTTTTGTGCACCAGTGTAGATTTGGCCGTTGTCAGACATTTGAGAAATGATAACACCAGCAGTATCTTGACGACCGAATGAAACCGCACCAAAATCAGTTTCTAAACCCGCGAACATGTAGCGTTGTTTAAGGTCTTCTTGTTTACCATCCGCTTTTTTAGCGGAGTGCTCAACCTCCCACTTACCAAAACCTGAGAGCTTGTCATTGATTTTGGTTTTACCTTCAATGTTAAGACGAGCGCGGCTTTGATTATCCATAGAACCAACCACTTTTTCGCCATTAGATTGGCCACCGAAGTCACCACGAAATTCCATACGACCGCCAACTTCAAGGGAAGTGCCATCGTTATTGTATACTTCCGCTGCGCCAACTACGCTAGACATCAATGCTGAAACAACTGCACTCGCCAATACTGCTTTATTCATTATTAAATCACCTTGGTTATCATAAATGAAGTTCGAACCTCAAATTCGAGATTAGAGTATGCGGGGTTTATTAAAGATATATGTCAATTTAATGAAGATAAAATTAGGCATTTATCTTTGTTTTCAATGTGTTATCCACTATGGTGAATTGGTGTTATGGGTTATTTCGCAGGGTGTTGAGTGGTTTTGGGTGGTTGTGTGGCGTGAATTTTATGCTTCTGCTAAATACTTTATGGTTACAAATAAAAAGCCCGAGAGTGAGGTCTCGGGCAGGGGTGTAGATAGGGTAACTAATTAGCTTTAGAAGTTGTAGCGTAGGCCTAGACGTAGTGAATTGTCTGCGTCTTCAGCCAGAGTTGAGCTATCAGCTTTCAAATTGTTGATTTTGTATGTTGCGTAAGCACGAATGCTCTTGTTGAAGTCGTATCGACCGGTTAGCTCGATAAAGTCATTGGTGTTGGTTTTGTCGCCGTTGTCTGCTTTTTCTTCTGACTTAGCGTAGGCTGCGATGACGCGGAATCCGTTACCAAATTTATAGTGACCAGCAAGCTCAGTACCTGTGAACTCTTTGGCGTCAGTACCAGTCGCTTTGTCGTTGATATCACCCTGAGTGTATGAACCCGCAATGTAGAACGAGCCAATCTCATAGCTCAGGCCGCCAATTAGCTGGCTTGAACTGCCGTTATCTTGACCCAGTGTTTCACCAAGATCACCTGTTGAGTAGCCAAGACCGATACCTAGACCTATTGGCAGTTGGTAAATACCAGAAAGACCGTAAGCGTTGTTGCTTTTCTCGTCACTTGCCACGAAATCCGCTTCAACCACTAAAGCATCCATGAAGTCGCCAGTGTACTTGATGGTGTTGTTCACTTGCTCATCACCTGCAGAGATGAAGTCTTTGTTCGTGTTTGTGTGCGTGCCGATATCGGTCATTTTAGAGACTTGAACGTTAGCGGTATCTTGCTTACCGAATGAGAATGCACCGAATTGAGTGCCGATACCTGCGTACATGTAACGTTGTTTGAAGCTAGTGTTCGCAGAGTTGTTGCCGCCGTTGTCTTTAGCGCCATTTTGGATTGTTTGCTCAGCTTCGTAGAAACCAAAGCCAGTCAGGTTGTCAGAGATTTGAGTCTCACCACCAACGTTTAGGCGGAAGCGAGATTTATTCTCCATTGTACCGTCAAGTTCTTTGCCCGAATCTTTGCCTTGGAAGTCACCACGGAACTCTGCGCGGCCACCAACGTTTAGTGTAGTACGATCTTTGCTATACACTTCAGCCGCCAGAGTTGAACCTGATACCATTGCTGCAACCACTGCACTCGCTAGAACTGCCTTTTTCATTTTCTCATTACCTTTTTGTATGGATGACAAGACTTCATGTCTTTGTTTGGTTGTGGTTAAGGTATGGTTTTCTCGTGACAGATAAATGTGAGTTATATTACGTTTTGATTTAAATGGGGTTTTCTAGTGAGTAGAGTGATGGTTGATTTGAGGGAAAAGAAAAGGGCGAGTGAACTCGCCCTTGTGTATTGGTTAACCGGGTAGGTTAGAAGTCGTAACGTAGACCTAGACGTAGTGAATTGTCTGCGTCCTCTGTAAGTGCTGAGCTATCCGCTTTCAAGTTATTTACCTTGTATGTTAGGTAAGTACGGAGTGAACTGTTGAAGTAATAGATACCAGTTAGCTCAAAGTAATCACTCACATCAAACTTAGCTGCGCCGTTAGGGTCGATCTCACCTTTTTGATAACCAACTAGTGCTTGGAAATTATTTTCAAATAGGTAGTGGGCGACAAACTCGTAACCAGTGAAGTCGTTGTCTGCAGTAGTTAACTTTTTAGAGCCTTCACCTTGGGTGTAAGTTGCAGCAACATAAAGGCCTTCCCATTTGTAGTTCAAACCACCGATAAACTGTTTGGAGTCCTGACTACCATCGTTTTCGTTAGCCGCGTAACCTAAACCTACGCCAAGACCAAAGGGGAAAGTATAAATACCAGACAACGCGTATCCGTCTTCATTAGATTCGCTTGAGGCTAGTAAACTAGCCTTTACTGATAAGGCATCCATGAAATAACCAGAGTAGTTGATGGCGTTGTTAATTTGCTCATCGCCTGCTTCAATATAGGTTTTTTGGATACCACTGTGCGTAGATACGTTGTCTGACATTTGTGAGATTTGTACTGTCGCGGCATCTTGACGACCAAACGAAATAGCATTGTTGTTCGACTCTAGCCCAGCATACATGTAACGCTGCTCGAAAGTGATTCCCTTTGTACCTTTGTCGTTGCCGCCAGAGGAGTTTACTTTTTGCTCAGCCTCGTAAAAACCAAATCCAGACAGGTCATCAGTAATTTGGGTTTTGCCGCCTACGTTTAAACGAACTCGTGAATTGTTGTCCATAGTTCCTTTGAGCTCGGTACCATCTGCCCTACCCTGGAAATCACCACGGAATTCCGCACGACCACCGATGCTTAGAGACGTACCATCTGAACTGTATACCTCTGCTGCAAGTGCTGAACCAGAGACGAGTGCTGTTGTAATCGCCGTAGCGATGGCTGCCATTTTCATAATTTTATCCTTTAATTATTTTTAACCACTGCAATGTTTCCACTGCGAGATCGCTCCGATACCACTCTAAGAACGATCTACTTGAAGGATAGGACGCCTTTTAAATGTTTCCTCACCGATTGATGTAAAGTTCCCTCCAAACTGTAATTTTGTGATCTATTGCTCATATATCACCCATTTCATTGCGACTTTTGTAACTCATTTCTCCTGATAAGCTTCGTGGTTACTTAATGAACCATGTTTTTGCTTGAGCATCAGGGCAAACGCAAGAGACGGTGATGTACGCAATGTTGCTATTGAGCGCTTGTTTTTTATCCATAATTTGGCGGCAAGCAGCACAAAAAACACACTAAAAGATCTAAATTGACTCAAAATTACTGAGTTTCTTTTGGTTTTTATAATGCTTTATGATTTTTGTTGTTTTTTTTAATCGTTGAATTTAATGGATTTTTTGGAATAGAAAACAGTGTTTTTAATGTTTTACGTCTTTTTATGAAGGCTTTGGGAACTTTGAGGTTAGAGTGGCTCTCGTCATGTTAATCCAGCGTTACATCAAGGTGGGTTGCATGCATAGGTGTTATGTCTGTGTGCGTAACCACTTAATGAACGTGATGTCATCCAACGAGATGATACAAAAACTTGAAATATGGAAATCCCAATGAACAAAAATATTATCGCACTAGCAGTGGCAGCTGCTGCATTCGGTACTACTGCACAAGCAGTTGAGCTATACAACAACGATGGTTCTACTTTCTCTATCGGCGGTCACGCTACTGTTGGCGTTGCTGGCGGTGACGAGTCTCACTTCGCAGTTGACGAAAAATCTCCACGTATCAACATGGAAGCAACTCAAGACCTAGGCAACGGCTTCACGGCTGACGTTAAAGGTGAGTGGGCGCTTAACATGCTTAACGGCGGCGACAACTCTTTCACTACTCGTCTTGGTTACATCGGTGTTTCTCACGCTGATTACGGTCGCCTTGCAGCTGGTACACAGTGGTCTCCATACTACTCTGCAGCAGGCATCGCTGACCAACCAATCGCGTTCGCGAACGACTTCCTATACGACAACCACGGTGCTCTAGGTACTGGTCGTGCAGACGGTCTAGTTGCTTACACTAAAGGCTTTGAGTTTGGTGACGCTGGTGCGCTAAACGTTGGTCTAGGTTGGCAAGGTTCTGCTGATCTTGTTGACGAAAAAGACAACAAGTTCGGCATCACAGATGACCGTGGTCAAATCGCTCTAGGTTACGACATTGCTAACTTCAACGTAAACTACGCTTACACTGGCGGTGATGTTCGCATCCACTCGCAAACTGAGAAAGCGCAATCTCACGTTGTTTCTGCTAAGTACGGTCAATACGGTAACGGCCTATTCGTTGCTGGTGTTGTAGCAATGAACGAATACATGAACGGTGCTTCAATCTCTGGTGGCGCTCTGCCTCTAGAAGAGACTCGCGCTTACGAAGCTATCGTTGCTTACGGCCTAACTAACAGCCTAAACCTAAGCGTTAACTACGAAGCAGTTAACGACGAGAAGAAGAGCGACACAGTATACGCAACTTCTGCTATCCAAGCTGAGTACGACATTCACCCACGCGTACGTGCTTTCGTAGCATACCAGTTTGACCTACAAGGTTCTGGCGAATACAAAACAGACAAAGACAACCAATACGCAGCTGGCGTACGTTTCTTCCTATAATAGAAACAGTTAGTCTTTTGATTGCAGAAACCCGCTCTAGTGAGCGGGTTTTTTTATGCTTGAAACCCACAAGTATAGGTGTGGCAAATGCCAGCCTGGCGTTGCATTTGTAGAAAAAATGCACAAAAGGTAAAAATATCTTACAAGATGTGATCTTTGCTCAGTTATTCTCAATTTAAACTCAGTTAACCTGTTGAAAATTATATGTTTTAATTTTAGTTGTTTGGTGTTTTTAACTCTTCATTTCATTTCACGTCACAACGGGGAACTTCCCGTTTAAAGTAGCTCCATATCGCAAATTCATGTTTTTCATGCACTTGTACTGAGTGATCTGTTATTTGCAGGCATTCATTGCAGCGCGTTTAACACCCTATTACTTGAGTTTTGCTTTTCGCTCTTATGGATAGAGAAAAGCGCTTAAGTAAGAAACTGTCATATGGAAGTTATTATGAACAAAACTCTACTAGCTCTTGCTGTTACAGCAGCAGCAATCGGTACTCAAGCTAACGCTCTAGAAGTTTACAACAACGAAGGCACGGTAATGAACATCGGCGGTCACGTGACTGTTGGTCTTACTGGTGCACACAAAGGTCAAGACGCTCGCGTTGAAGAGAAGTCTCCTCGTCTAAACGTTGAAGTAATCCAAGACCTAGGTAACGGCTTCAAGGCTGATTTCAAAGCTGAATGGCAAATGAACATGCTTGAAGGTGCTGAGAACACGTTCAAGACTCGTCTAGGCTACATCGGTCTTGGTCACGAGACTTACGGTCGTCTAGCGGCTGGTACACAGTGGTCTCCATACTACATGGCAGCAGGTGTTGTTGATACGCCAATCGGTTGGTCAAACGACTTCCTATACGACAACCACGGTTTCTTCGGTACGGCACGTGCTGAGAAGATGGTTGCTTACTCAAACACTATCGACTTTGACACTGCTGGTGCTCTAACTGTAGGTGCGGGTTGGCAGGGTGCTAACCAAACAACAGAGACTACCAAAAATGACCTTGGCATCGCTCAAACTGACGTAGTTCTTGAGTCTCAAAACCGTGCTCAAATCGCAGCTGGTTATGCAATCAACGGTTTCAACGCTAACTACGCGTTTAACTCTGGTAACCTAACAGAGCGTGGCGTTGCACGTACTGCAGAATCTCACCTAGTTTCTGGTAAATACGGTAACTTTGGTTCTGGTCTATACGTAGCAGCAACTTACGCAGCGAACGAGTACATGAACTCGTACGACAACCGTCTACTAAAAGACACTAAAGCGTTCGACTCTGTTCTAGCTTACGGTCTTGATTTCGGTCTAAACCTAATCGTTAAGCACGAAGAGCTAAAAGACGATGAGCTAGGTCTACGTGTTAAGTCTGGTACTTCTGTACAAGCTGAATACACTATCTCACCACGCCTACGTGCATACACTGGTTACAACTACGATAACCAAGGTGAAGGTAAATACCAGAAGCAGAAAGATCACCAATTCATCATTGGTACTCGTTTCTACCTATAATCACTTAGTTTGATTAGATAAAAGGCGCTGATATTTAGCGCCTTTTTTATTGCCTAGAGTTTAGCTAATGACTCATCAAGTTTGGTCTCTACTTTCATCGATTCTATTTGTTTAAGTAGTGAGCGATTGTCCCATTCCGTAGAATGTAGCCCTAAAGCACTTTCACTCATCGCAGTGAGTTCTTTTTTAACTACAGAAACTGACTCTGGAGAAAAGCGTTCCTGTTTGCTCCACTGCTCAAATAGAGTGTGAGCGGCAATGGCATCGCCCGTTTTAACCGCCGCTATCAGCGCCATTTTCTGAGATGACACGGTTTCTCTGGCGGGAGCTTCACGTTTTGCGCTTTTGCGCTTTTCACGGACCCAAAGACCAACAAACGCCAGCCAAAGAGCCGCAAACAGGGCTGTTAACCAAGGCCACATTCCCGCATCATTGATCACGACGGGCTCACCAGTGCTAGATAACGTGGATGGCGGTATGGCTGCACTTTGTTCCCCGGGTTTGATCTCAATTTCAAGGCCATTAAGCGTTGTGGTAGCCGCTCGCTTGTCTAGGGTGTTCCACCATTGGATCTCTACCGAGGGCAGTGTGACGGTTTGTGGAGACTTGGCAATTAACACTTGTTTCAGTGTCATGGTAATCGACCCGTTGCCATTATCTGTGAAACTCGGCTTCTCTGGGTAGACCCTAAACGCATTCGGATTGCGGATAGTAAGCTCCGGCATTTGCTCTGCAGAGACACCTTGGGCGGTGACAGAGAGGGTTCGTGTTAGCGCATCACCCGTTTGCAGCGACAATGAATCGGAGTTGACGAGTTCGCCATTATCCAGCGTCCAGGTTTGTGAAGCGGTAAGAGAGGGGGTGGGTAACCAGATACCGTTATAGTTTTCCGGGATAGGCAATACGGACAAGGCAACTTCTGGTGCTTTAGCATCGAGGCTGAGTATCTTTGTGCTTCCCGAGCGCTGGTTGCTGTACAACACGCCGCCGCGCAGAGTAGGGGCAACAATTGAGAAGTCGCCACTTCGTTTGGCGGTGACTCGATAACTCTGATCGACAATCAACACTTCGACGCCGTCGAGAACGGCTTGGTACTGTTTTGGTTCGCCGATTGGTGAGATATCAACGCCAGAGGCGATTGGGTCGCTTAAGGATGGGTTCTGCAGCATTCTAGGATCGACTTTGACGATAATGCGCGCATCCAGTGTGGTGCTCTCTTTTGGATACAGCTCCGCTTTACCTAACTGGGTACGAACTTCTATTAGTTCGTCTGCAGTTGGAGTTTGGTCGTCCATAGTGACCGTGAGCGTAATTGGCGCTGTCGTTACGCCATCAACATCAAAGCTTGGAATCGTGAGTCTGCCGAGACGTTGAGGTGCAATAGCAATCGTCCATACACTGCTATCGCGTCTCGTCCCATTGAGAATATTGACCGACGAACTAAAGCTTGGTCTTCCCATAAAAAAATCATCGCCCAGTGCATCGAAAGTCACTTTACTGCCATCGAGCTTCTCATCGGCGACGACTTTAAGCTGGATGACCTCATCTTTGCTGACGTTGGTTTTGGTCACGCTTGCGGTGACATTCAATGCCATAGCGGTAAAGCTTGTGGTAATTGACAGCACTGCAATTGCAGCATTGATACATAGATGTTTCGGTTTCATTGTTGCTACCAGTTGTTATCCGTCGTTGACGGCGTCGGTTTGTCTTTTGCTTGAAGCAGCATTTGAGCTTTGAGTAGCAGACTTGGGTCACGGACACTTTCTACTTGTTCTAATTGACGCAGATCTGGATTGGCTTCTTGCTGCTGACTAGGGGCTGCGGCTTTTTTACCGAGCGGCTCAGCTTCATTCTGTTGCTGGGGCACAGCATCCGTTACATCGCCCTGACTTGATTGCTGTTCTTCGTTTTCAGATTTGGCTGTATTCGCTTCCTGTCTGTCAAACTCGGAACTTGCCTCTCCGTCTGCACCAGTATTTTTGTCATTGCTACTGTTTACATCGCGGCTTTTTGCATCCTTGTTTACTGCATCGTTACTACTTGCATCGTTACTTGGTGATTGCTGGTCGCTAGAGTCACTATTGGCTTGGCTTTGTTGTGACTGGCTATCTGATGAGGCCTTGTCGCTGCCATCAGTACTTTTCTGGGATTGACCTTGCTCATCCTTTGCATCACCTTCAGGCTTTTGTTGCTGTTGCTGTTGCTGTTGCTGTTGCTGTTGCTGTTGCTGTTGCTGTTGCTGTTGCTGTTGCTGTAAAAGCGCAAGGTTATATTGTGCGTTTTCGTGCGTGGGCTCGATCGCTAACACATCTTGAAAGGCGGTCATCGCATCCTCTATCTCACCTAATTGGGCTAGGGCATTCCCTCTGTTGTAGATATCATTCAGCTCGTTGAGGCCTTCTAATGACGCGATGGCAGAGCGGTAATCCTCCGCTTCATAATACGCCGCGGCTTTCCAGCGCTTGTCGTCAAAGAGGTCTGCAGCTTGTGAATAGTTACCGTTAGTGAAGGCTTCAGCACCACGTTGATCGCTATTTTTAAATGCGCTCTCTAATAGAGCGGCTTGCGACGTAGGTGTGTAACCCGCGGTCAGTATCACGGCTCCGAGCAATGAAAAGATGAAGCCTTTTCGAAATAGCGGTAAAACCAATAAGAGAGCCACTGGCATCAACCAATACCCATGATTAAGCGCTATATCAAGTGATTGGCCTTGGTTCTCTGTGATAGCGCTGTAGCGTGACTCTGTTATCAATTGTTCTATATCGGAATTATCGCTTTGATAACGAGCGAATTGGCCGCCAGTGTTTTTTGCAAGCTGGCGCATTTGAGAGTAAGGCGTTTTTGCAATTACTGTATTGCCTTGACTATCGGTAAGTAGCGAGCCATCGGCACGCGGGATAGGGGCGCCGCTCTGGCTACCAAA
Organism: Vibrio sp. 10N; assembly: GCF_036245475.1. Classification (NCBI taxonomy): domain Bacteria; kingdom Pseudomonadati; phylum Pseudomonadota; class Gammaproteobacteria; order Vibrionales; family Vibrionaceae; genus Vibrio; species Vibrio sp. 10N. The sequence goes on from NZ_BTPM01000002.1 coordinate 185,622, forward strand.
GGCAAGGATAGATAAGTTAAAGCCAGTTCCTGAAAGCTGACTTTCGATCTGTTTGGCCTCTGCAGCACTGATACTGTCAGCAAATAGCAACACTTCGCCCTGGTTACTTCCGGCTTGGGTCATTAGCTCGATGGCTTGTTTGACGGCAAGATCAGCGCGCGCGCCTTGAAATGGCATGATTTCAGGGGAGAGGTACTGAATGGCGTTCGCAAGTGTTGCTGCATCGCTAGTGAGGGGGCTAAGCGTGTAGGCATCTCCTGCGTAAGCAACGAGGCCGGTTTGTCCTTGTTTAAACAACGGTAGGATATCGAGAGCTTTGTAGCGAATTTGGGCCAGTCGGTTCGGTTTAATGTCGTTGGCATAGACGGATTGGGACATATCTAACACCAATACTCGCGCAGTAGCAGACTGTGCGCCCGGCTTTTCAGCGTGACCAAAACTCGGTCCGGCGAGTGCGATGATAACGGCGAGTAGCCAGGGTGATAGCCAATAGGCATTGCTACGATTGTGGCTACTTTGTCCTAGCACTTTGGCAAGATGCTCTGCAACGATCCCCGATGAGCGCTTACTGGAGAAAACCCAAATGAGCGCACCAAAAGTGGGTAAAATAAGCCAAAGCATCTGTGGATAGAGAAATTGAAAGTTAGACATCATTCCTCCTGATTAGGGCGATAAGCACGATACAAATCAGTCCAATAGTAGCGGGCAGTGGAAACCATTCAGTGCGAGGTCGCCAAGACTGTGTCGCTTTTTGAATCGGTTGCAACGCATTAATCGTATCGTAAATGGTGCTAAGCTCTTTGGCATCACGTGCGCGGAAGTACTGGCCTCCGGTGAGTTTTGCGATATCTATCAGCGTCTTTTCATCCAAGTCTTCGGCTGTATTGACGGTTCGTGTCATGAAAAACTCACGCACTTGCATTTCGCCTGCACCAATACCCACGGTGTAGATGGTTGTGTTGCTGCGTTTTGCAATTTCTGCTGCTTGTATGGGATCGAGTACGCCAGCGTTATTGCTGCCATCGCTGAGTAGGATCATCACTCTTTGTGGTGCATCACCGTCAATGAACGTTTTTGTTGCCAGTCCAATCCCGTCCCCAATCGCGGTTTGGGTACCAATCAATTTGAGCACGGTTTGATTCAGCTGGGTCTGTATCGCTTTTCGGTCGAAAGTGAGAGGGGTCTGCAGGTAAGCATGGTCAGCAAAATAGACCAGCCCTAAACGGTCCCCTTCACGACGCTCAACGAAATCAGATACCACACGCTTTACTGTTGAAAGGCGATCTTCGTAATCACCATCATGCAGCATGTCTTCTCGTGACATTGAATAGGATAAATCGATGACTAACATCATATCGCGGTGCTTAGGGTAGACCGTGATGGGTTCATCAAACCACACGGGTCTTGCACTCGCAGTCACTAATGCGAGCCAACCGACAACCGCAAGCACTTTGGATAGTAGCTCACGTTGATTTGCACGGGAGCTGATGCCGTCCATATGCGGCAAGGTCACTTGCACACTTTTTGATGGAGCAGAGCAGAGACGATAGACAATTATAGGCAGTGGTACGGTAAGAAACATCCACCACCATTCAAAGGCTAATCCGGTCATGACTCTTTCCAATTTCTAAATTTACGTTTTGGCGGCAGGGCATGCTGTACCCAGTGAAGACAATCACTGACTAGGGCTTGATCGGTCTGATTATGGTTTACGCCGCTGGAGTAGAGAACTTGCTGCCACTGCTGATGATTAGCGACGAAACGTGGGCTCTCAAGCTGCGAGTCAAGAAATACTAACCAAGACTCGCCAGTGAGCTTAGCGATGTCTTGACGAGGGAAATAGCTAAGTGCTGCTTGTCTTACGATTTCTAGCGCAGATGAAGGGCTGGATTGAAGGTTAGCTTCGAGAAGTTTAATGGCAGCAATTTTAGCTCGCGCTCTCTTTTTATAGTAACGAGCTCCCCATACTAAAAGCAAAATCGTGATGAGGACAGTCACGAGTATCGCCCAATAGCCCCAAGGAAGTGGCCACAATCCTGGTTCTTCAGGCAGATGTAAGGGCTTTAAAGGAAGCGGATGAGTTTGCGTTGATGCATTCATAATGGATTGTACTAATTGAATCGAATGAGTTGAGAGAGTAGTGGCGTACCACTAGAGATGAGCGATAAAGCAATACCGCTTTGAGACAAATGGGTAGCCAGTTGCTGATTTTGCGCCTCAAAGGCGTCAGCAATATGACGTTTGACACCAGCACTCGAGAAATCGAGTGACAGCTCTTTGTTTTTTCCTATTACTTTTTGAGAACCACGTGCGTTTGTTCGCCCGGTTTCAATGGGGTCAAAGATTTGTACCGCACGCACTCGGTTGTGTTGCGTTAATCGAGCCATCGCTTGTAACTGCGCAGTGTTAAACTGTGAAAAATCACTGATGACGATCACCTCACTGCCTTTTTTACACAGATTCGCAAGCGCGTTGAATGGGTCTGCGAGCGGAGTTGTCTGCGATGGGTGAGGCTGTGCCAAAAAGCGGTTGTGCTGTTCACACAACTGGCTAAGTAGGCGCATGACTGATGTGCGAGCGCTAGATGGCTTGATCTCTATCAGCTCGGTACCGACACGGATCACCGCACCTACGCGGTCTTTGCTGTTTAAAGCAACAAATGCCAGCAGTGCTGCCAAGTGACACTGCTGGACAGACTTGAGTAGCAGCTTAGTGCCAGTGAGCATGCTTGAAGTAAGGTCGATAAACAATACCACTGGGCGTTCGCGCTCTTCGGTGAACAATTTGGTGTGCACTTTGCCAGTACGGGCCGTGACGCGCCAATCGATTTGACGAACGTCATCTCCAGCTTGATATTGTCTAACCTCAGAAAACGTCATGCCGCGTCCTTTGCGAGGACTGGCATGGGCACCATTGAGCTGTGACCAAATACTTTTAGCAGGAGGCTGCCACCGTTGACTATGAGTTTGATAAAAACACAGCTCCTCCACCGACACTGTGACGCCATTTGTCGACTGAGGCAACTTGCCAGTGGCAGTAAGCTGTTGCAACGAATCACTGGGAGAACGCTCGGTTGAAAGTGCACGCGTCAGTGCAGATGTAATGCGGCTTAACATAATGCGTTCCCATTATCATTGAGCAGTTTAACCATTATGCGGACGCTACCGTATTGAGCAGCTCTTCAATCACGCGATTTCCGTTCACTCCTTCTGCCTGTGCTTGGTAGGTGAGCAGCAAGCGGTGACGCAGAACGGGATAAATTACTTGATGAACATCTTCTGGGCTCACAAAATCGCGGCCAGCAAGCCAAGCGTGAGCACGAGCGGCTCGGTCCAGCGCAATCGTGGCTCGTGGACTCACGCCCATTTCAATCCAGTTGGTCAGCTTGGAGCTGTATGCCTCTGGCTGACGTGTTGCCATCACCAGACGCACAATATAACGCTCAATGGTGTCGGCCATGTGTATAGATAATACTTCCTGACGAGCTTTAAAGATGGTCTCTTGACTGATCTTGCCTTCAAACTGATGCACTTCCCCCTGAGCCTCACCTCGATTCAGCCTTAAGATGGCAAGTTCGCTCTCTTCGCTTGGATAGGCCACCTCTAGGTGGAGTAAAAAGCGATCGAGTTGCGCTTCTGGAAGCGGGTAGGTGCCTTCTTGCTCGATTGGATTTTGTGTTGCCATCACCAAAAATAGCTCCGGAAGCGTGTAGGTGGTTTGCCCGACACTGATTTGCTTCTCTGCCATGGCTTCTAGCATTGCTGCTTGTACTTTAGCTGGCGCCCGGTTGACCTCATCGGCGAGGATCAGTGAATGGAAGATAGGGCCAGGCTTAAATTGAAACTCGCCGGTTTCCGGACGGTAGATATCGGTACCAGTGAGATCGGAAGGCAACAGATCCGGTGTAAACTGGACGCGATGAAAGCTTCCCTCAAGACAATCTGCCAATGATTTTACAGCACGTGTCTTCGCAAGCCCTGGAGGGCCTTCCACCAAAATATGGCCATCGGCGAGTAGGGCGATAAGCAATTGAGTGACTAGGTTGTCTTGACCAATAACTTGGGATTGCAAGTAACGTTGTAGTTGTTGGAAAGACTGTGCTGGCATGATGAAAATTCCTTATTACGAGTATAAGAACATAGAGAAGTTGAAGAGCGAAAAGTTCCGAACTCTAGGTCATTGTTTTGTAAATATATAACTTTGGGTAGTTTAATCAAAACTTCAATAGCAAAACGATGAGAAAGCAAACAGTTGCGTAGTGCGTTCCACGCAATGTTGGTACCGACTCGTTAAAACGAGTACAATCGCCACAGTTTACAAGTATTGATGAGGTTAATCATTATGAGCGATTTTGAGAAAGAGCTAGAGCAAATGGCTTCTCAAGTAGAGTCTGAGCCAGAGGTAGCATTGCCATCCATTGAAGAGCAGCGCGAAATTGCCGCAGAGCTAAAACGACTAGAGGCAGAAGGCAAGCTGACGCCAGAAGTACTTGAGCAGTACTTTGGTAAGTTTAATAAAGATAACCAGACACCTATTCACTAGGCTTTACTCCCTACTTAAATACCCCTCGTGATAGTGAGTTGTCACGAGGTTTTTATAGCCTGTCACAGCTTCCTTTTCTTTTAAGTTTATTTTAACTATTACTGGGTTAATTTTAACTATCCAATGTCTACACCGCCAACGTAGACTACGAATGTGATTCGTGCGTTATATGAATCTGATAAATACAATTTGAAGTGTTTAATAAATCATTATTAGTAACTGAGAGGATTGCTCATAATCCAAGTGGTTATCTACATAAATTGAGATATCGCAAACTAGTTTAGGTATTTTGTGAGTAAAGCATGAACGATGGTTTAAAAAACTAATCGCATATCTACTCATACGGGATAGTAAGCGCTGACGGCTAACCCCTTAGCCACTAAGACAAAAATCACAATGATTGCTGGAGTATTCAAAGATTGCACGTTGATGGAAATGTGTAATCTTAAAGCATTCTCATTAGTGAGAATACTCTCTAACTATTGGAATGGATGGCGTTATATTGCGTTTCTTGTGGTTTGTGGAAGTCACGTGTTTTAAATCCTCTGTTATACTTTCAGTCAAGGTGCGTAGATGAGTTTCATACAAGGAGTTAGACATGCCTGACGATAAGGACATCACCCACCATGCTATCTTGCTTGCGGGTAATAGCCTGCAATCTAACTTACTCAAGGACTCAATTGAGCAAAAAGTAGCGCTTGAAATTCGCTTAGTGTCACCAGAAACACTTTACAGAAATCGTGATGAGACGCTAGGTAGCGATACTGACTACATTATTATTGACTATGCCACGATAGGAAGTAGCAATGCGTCTAAGTATCTTGAGGTCATCGAAGGAGTGGAAAACTATACGCAAGAGATATTGCTTAATGCACCAACAAACCTAGCTCACGCTGAAATGTTGAAGTGGCAAAATTTAGTAGGTGTATTTTATGATACAGACACTATTGAAACTTTAGTGTCTGGTTTTGGCCGAATCCTAGCGGGTGAGCTTTGGATGAGCCGTAAGCTTGTTTACGAGTATGTTCATTTCTATCGTCGTCGTCAGTGTGCGAAAACCAGCCCTTACTACACTCGTCTTACGAAGCGTGAACAGCAGATTATTAAATTACTCGGTGATGGTGCATCAAACGTGGAGATAGCTGAGGCGCTGTTTGTGAGTGAAAACACCGTGAAAGCGCATTTACATAATGCTTTCAAGAAAATTAAGGTAAAGAACCGACTGCAAGCCCTGTTGTGGGTTAAAAACAATGTGGCATCGAGTGAGTTTGTGCAGTAGCGTATTTTTTTTGTAGGTAGAGTTAGGGCGTCATTTTTTTGAAATGGCGCTTTTTTGTATTGGTTTTTTGGTTCTTGGTGTTAGGTCCTTGGCCCTAGGAGTTCGGGCTCATATGAGCGCTCTAAAGGTCTATTGAGGTTTGAGAGCTTGGGAAAAGTATTTTGTCGACTTATTGTAAAGTTGAAAATAGGGTTACCAAGGGGCTTTGTTGCGTAATTCGATGGAACTAAATCAGGAAGTTACGATCTGATCGGCTAAGTCAGCTAATCTTCGTAGCCTTATGCCGAAACCTCGTTATAAAACAACTAACTGGAAACAGCACAACAAAGCCCTAGTCAACCGCGGCTCACTTACATTCTGGATTGATGAAGAGACCATAAGAGAGTGGAAGCAAAGTAAACAGAATAAGCGAGGTAGGCCTCGTCGATTCAGCGACTTAGCCATTACGACAGCACTAATGGTAAAACGCGTTTTCTCTATGCCATTGAGAGCGTTGCAAGGTTTTCTAGACTCCGTATTTAAGCTGGCTAAGATACCGCTTGATTGTCCACATTACACTTGTATAAGCCGTCGAGCTAAAGACGTTGAGGTTTCATTTAAAACCAAAACCAGAGGTGTGATACAGCATCTGGCCATCGACGCTACTGGTCTTAAAGTTTATGGCGAAGGTGAATGGAAGGTCAAAAAGCATGGTACTGAAGGGAAGCGCAGAGTCTGGCGTAAGCTACATTTAGCAGTAGATACTAGCACTCACGAAATAGTTGCAGCAGAGCTGAGTTTATCTAACGTTACCGATGCCGAAGTGCTTCCCAACCTACTCAAGCAGACACGTCGTAAAATCATTGAGATATCAGGTGATGGTGCTTATGACACAAGACATTGCCATGATGCAATACGTATAAAGCGAGCGGTTCCACTCATCCCGCCAAGGGAAGGAGCAGCCTTCTGGGAACAAGGACATCCTCGCAATCTGGCAGTAGGTTGCCAGAAGCTGTACGGCTCCAACAAGAAGTGGAAAAAGCGGTATGGTTATCATAAGCGCTCGCTATCAGAGACAGCAATGCATCGAGTGAAACAGTTGTTGGGTGGGAAACTTAGCCTCCGAAATTACAACGTTCAAGTTGGCGAGACTTACGCAATGATTAAAGCGCTGAACAAGCTTACAGGACTTGGTATGCCTGAAACTCAGTATATTGTCTAAAAGTCGCTCAACTTTGGGCAGCTTCGTTTCTCGTCTGAATTACGCAACAAAGCCCTATCGAGCTTGAAGATAAGGAAGGAAAAGCGCGATTCATTATAGACGAGCACTGTCGTATAGCAGATAAGAAAAATCCTCCCTCTCCGTTAAGAGAGGAAGGATTTTCAGCAAGCAAAGGTGCTTAAAAGTGTTAGAGAGGCTTATACGCCTGCTTCTTTATATAGGCGGCGGCATGCTTTGCCATCGCTGTGGAATAGGTGACAGCGGTGCGCTGGAATACCAATCTCAAACTTATCACCAACTTCAACAGGAAGCGTGTCTGGCTGGCGGTAGATAACGTCAGCATCCGCATCTTCTAGGTTTAGGTAAACTTGAGTTTCGTTACCTAGTTTCTCAACGATCATCACCTCGCCACCGACCTTCGCATCGCCTTCTTCAGCCGATACCAAGTGCTCTGGGCGTACACCCATTGACATGCGATCGCCTTTGTTCACTGTCGTGCCGTCAACTGGGATCCAGAATGAATCACCATCAGCAAGCTGAACTTTAACGCGCTCCGCTTCTGCTTCTTCAATGAACACGCTCATGAAGTTCATCTTAGGTGAACCAATGAAGCCTGCAACGAAGCGGTTATCTGGGTAGTGGTATAGCTCAAGAGGCTTACCAACCTGTGCAACATAGCCTGCGTCTAGTACAACAATCTTGTCAGCCATGGTCATTGCTTCAACCTGATCGTGCGTTACGTAGATCATGGTGCAGCCCAGTTGGCGCTGAAGTTTAGTGATTTGCGAACGCATGTTTACACGAAGCGCTGCATCAAGGTTAGATAGCGGTTCATCTAGTAGGAATACGTTTGGCTGTGAAACCAAAGTACGGCCGATAGCTACACGCTGACGCTGACCACCTGATAGCGCTTTAGGCTGGCGCTCAAGTAGGTGACCAAGCTGTAGAATTTCTGCTGCGTGCTCAACGCGGCGGTCGATCTCTTTTTTGTCTGCTTTAGCAAGCTTAAGACCAAATGACATGTTGTCATAAAGGTTAAGGTGAGGGTAGAGTGCGTAAGACTGGAATACCATGCCTACGCCGCGCTTTGATGGTTCAACATCATTCATGCGCTCTTCACCAATATATAAATCACCGGACGTGATGTCTTCTAAACCTGCGATACAACGTAGTAGAGTTGATTTACCACAACCTGATGGACCAACAAAGACGACGAACTCGCCTTCATTGATTTGCAGATCGACATTCTTGGAGATCAGTACGTCGCCGTACGCTTTACTAACATTTTTTAACGTGACACTCGCCATGTAGCTCGTCCTCGATTCATTTTTTCTTTCCGTCGGTCATTATAGAGATAATTCGACAGGTAATAATAGTGGGAAATTGGTCAGTGTGTGACTCCAACAACAGGGTTTGGAGCTCTGGGAAACTGCTGCTTATTGATTCTAGGTTTTGGCGTTCCTTAGTATGTGCAAATAGTCCCAGATGGAAAGAAAAAAGGGTGGCGCTGTACGATTTGGCGCCACCCTCAAAGCCAAGACTCCGCAAGTATCCCCCGACATAAACTGAAAACCTCCCCCGTAGAATACATTACCACTAGTGCTTCAATTTATGACTACTTCGCGAGCCCGGCGATGAAAACCCAGTATACGTTCCCTGTAGAAGTTCATTCCGTAAAGAAACTGACAGAGCATTTGCTCTTACTGGTAAAGGGTTCTTACCATCCACTCTTGGATGACTGCAGTTTCCTCTATTCACTGTCTCCGTACATCCTCCTGATAAAAATAATTGTGGGGGTAGTAGAAAAGGAGGAGGAGGGTGGGGGGGGAGAATCGGTGTGTGAGATCTTGGTCAAATATTTGTTCCTGATAATAGTGAATTCTGTCACAACAGGAGATTGTTTTGTGATGTTGATCTATAGTCTGGGGCGATTGAGGTCACGGAAATCAACGCTTGTCGCGAGGGCGTAGAGAGTAGGATGATGATAGCTTGCTGTATTTTTAAGATGATACTCATCGAAACTTGGGAAATCCTCTGGATGAACCTACGATCAAAACTATAAAAAGGATATGAACATGAAAAAAGCCCTAAGCACTGTAGCACTAGGTACATTAGTCGCTCTAGGTTCTTTTGGTGCAAATGCTGCTATCGAAGAAGGACAACTCACTATTTGGATCAATGGTGATAAAGGTTACAACGGTCTTGCAGAGGTAGGTAAAAAGTTCGAAGAAGACACAGGCATTAAAGTGACAGTTGCTCACCCTGATGGTCTAGAAGCGCGCTTCCCTCAAGTTGCAGCGACTGGTGACGGTCCTGATATCGTATTCTGGGCTCACGACCGTTTCGGTGAGTACGCTCAAGCAGGTTTGCTGGCTGAAATCAAACCTTCTAAAGAAACTAAAGAAGGCATTGTTGACTTTGCATGGGATGCAGTGAAATACGATGGCAAAATCATCGGTTACCCAGTTGCTGTTGAGTCACTATCTCTAATCTACAACAAAGACTTGGTACCAAACCCACCTAAGACTTGGGAAGAAGTAGAAGCATTGAACGCGAAACTTGCTAAAGATGGCAAGACAGCAATCATGTGGAACCTAAAAGAACCGTACTTCACATGGCCACTAATGGCTGCTGATGGCGGTTACGCATTCAAATACAACGGTGGTAGCTACGACGTTAAAGACGCAGGTATCGCTAAAGAAGGTGTGAAAGACGCACTGACTTTCGTTAAAGGTCTAGTAGACAAAGGCGTTATCTCTGCAGACATGGACTACTCAGTATCTGAGTCTGCGTTCAACCAAGGTAAGACTGCAATGACTATCAACGGTCCGTGGTCTTGGGCGAACATCGAGAAGTCTGGCATTAACTACGGTGTGGCTACTCTACCTAAGTTCAATGGCCAAGCTTCTAAGCCTTTCGTTGGCGTACTAACAGCGGGTATCAGCACTGCGTCACCTAACCGTGACCTAGCGGTTGAGTTCCTAGAGAACTACCTACTAACAAACGATGGTCTACGTGAAGTGAACAACGACAAGCCACTAGGCGCTGTTGCACTGACTTCATTCCAAGAAGAGCTAGGTTCTGATGCACGTATCGCTGCGACAATGGACAACGCGATGAACGGCGAAATCATGCCTAACGTTCCACAAATGAGTGCATTCTGGGCTTCTGCTAAGAACACAATCATCAACGTGGTAGACGGTCGTCAATCAGTAGAAGCAGCAGTTGCTGACGCTGAAAAGCAAATGACGAAGTAAGTTTCTAGAACAACCCTTTTAAGGAGGGGGTAACCCCTCCTTCTTTTCTATTTTTTTGTATTATCGCTAGCAGGTCCTTTTATGCAGTCAGTTCAAGGTACAGATGCCATGTCAGCAGAAACTAATACAGTTCCAAGCAGTAAAAAAGTGTTCATTAAGTGGGGACTTCTTGGCTCAGTGGGACTTATCAATGGTTATGCGACTATTCTAATGTATTCCCGCGGTGAGCTTGCATTCGCATTGCTTACTGTGATCCTTACCGCTCTGGCACTCTATATTTTCGGCAGTAAGAAAACGTACGCGCACCGTTATATCTACCCAGGTATCGCGGGCATGATCCTTTTTATTCTTTTCCCTTTGGCGTATACCGTTGGCTTGGCCTTCACGAACTACAGTGCGAAAAACCAGCTTTCTCTGGATAGAACACAGAGCGTATTGATGCAGCGCACTTTCCAAAGTGGTGAGAGCTATGGTTTCGAACTTTATAAGACAGACAAAGGTCACCGCATCTACGTGAAAGATGGTGAGCAGCTGCTTGTAACACCTGATTTTGACATCACTAGCCCTTCTGCAGACTACGACCTTTCTGCCGCAGACGTTCAGGTTGGTGAGAAAGAGAAAATCAAAGCAATCATTCAAAATCGCTCTGCGCTAAATACCGTTGACCTTCATATGCCAGATGGCTCTGACATCCGTATGAGTGGTCTGCGTAAGTTTGCTTCTGTACAACCTCTTTACACTGTGGTGGAAGGTACCGACGATCTGCGTAACAACAAAACTGGTGAGCTACTGCGTCCAAATATGGAAGTGGGTTTCTACCAGCCAGTTAACGATAACGGCGAGTTTGTTGGTAACACAGTATCACCTGGCTTTATTGTCGGCATTGGTACCCACAACTTCGAGCGTGTATGGAAAGATGATGGTATCAAAGAGCCGTTCATCAGCATCTTTATCTGGACGATTGTGTTCTCAGCAGTGAGTGTTGCGTTAACGGTTCTGATTGGTCTTGTACTCGCGAGTGTGGTTCAGTGGGAAGCGCTACGTGGCCGTGCTATTTATCGCGTGCTGCTGATTCTTCCGTATGCGGTACCAGCATTTATCTCGATTCTTATCTTTAAGGGTTTGTTCAACCAAAGCTTTGGTGAAGTGAACATGCTTCTTGAAGGCCTATTTGGCATCAGCCCTAGCTGGTTCTCAGACCCAATGCTAGCGAAAGTGATGATTCTTATTGTGAACACTTGGCTAGGTTTCCCTTACATGATGATTCTATGTATGGGTATGCTCAAAGCGATTCCTGATGATCTGTATGAAGCGTCTGCTATCGACGGCTCAAACTTCATCTCGAACTTCACTAAGATCACAATGCCACTGATGATTAAGCCGCTAACTCCGCTACTGATTGCAAGTTTCGCGTTTAACTTCAACAACTTCGTACTGATTGCCCTTCTAACGAATGGTGGTCCGAACATGATTGGTACTTCTGAGCCAGCGGGTTACACTGACCTATTGGTTAACTACACGTACCGTATCGCGTTTGAAGGTTCTGGTGGTCAAGACTTCGGTCTAGCGAGTGCAATCGCGACACTGATCTTCCTACTAGTAGGTGCACTAGCACTACTTAACCTACGCGTCACGAAAGTAGCTCAAGACTAAGGAGGCCTAAAATGGCAATGGTACAAGGTAAGTCATTAAAATACCGCGTTTGGGCAACACACATCGCTATGTGGGCTTTCCTATCGCTGATTATTTTCCCACTACTGATGATTATCGCTATCTCGTTCCGTGAAGGTAACTTCGCAACGGGTAGCCTAATCCCAGAGAATCCATCGCTAGAGCACTGGAAACTAGCCCTAGGCTTCTCAGTAACGAACGCAGACGGTTCAGTAACACCGCCTCCGTTCCCAGTGCTCACTTGGTTGTGGAACTCGATTAAAGTTGCGGGTATTTCATCAATCTTGATTGTATGTCTATCAACAACGTCTGCTTATGCGTTTGCTCGTATGCGCTTTAAAGGCAAGTCAACCATCCTGAAAGCGATGATGATTTTCCAGATGTTCCCGGCAGTACTCGCATTGGTAGCGATTTACGCATTGTTCGACAAACTAGGTCAGTACATTCCGTTCCTAGGCTTGAACACGCACGGCGGTCTGATTTTCTCTTACTTGGGTGGTATCGCACTTCACGTATGGACAATCAAAGGCTACTTTGAAACGATTGATGGCTCTCTAGAAGAAGCGGCTGCTCTTGACGGTGCGACTCCATGGCAAGCATTCCGCCTCGTTCTTCTGCCACTGTCAGTGCCAATTCTAGCGGTTGTGTTTATTCTGTCGTTCATCATGGTTGTTGGTGAAGTACCGGTAGCATCACTACTACTTTCTGATGTAAACTCGTACACATTAGCGGTTGGTATGCAGCAGTACTTGTACCCTCAGAACTACCTATGGGGTGACTTTGCGGCAGCGGCGGTATTATCAGCACTACCTATCACAGTCGTATTCCTACTCGCACAGCGTTGGCTGGTTGGTGGCTTGACCGCCGGCGGTGTAAAAGGATAACAACGATAAGGGTGACCGCAAGGTCACCCATTTTATTTGTATTGTTTAACATTATTTGGTTTGGCCGCCGACAAGTTGAACAAGCAACACTGGTGTTACGTATAGCTGGCTGTTATCAGGATTCCTTACTATCACGACTAACAGTTCTTGTAACCGACGCCCGAGCATTCGCTCGGGCTTCTTCTTTTGGTCTCTTTTCTAATGACTGCTGTGCGCCAGCAAAGCGGCTACTTAATGATGACGTTAAAGTAGGTATCTCCCTTTCTTTGGTAATAATGGCCGTCGACTCGAGCATAGGTGAAGCTGCCTATTTTGATGTAGGTCGTGTGCCTAGGCATCTTCTTATAATGGTAATGTCGATGTTTGGGGCGCTTTTTGGGCGATGGGTGGTACTTTTTAACGACGATCACTTCTTTGTGGTGGTGATTTTTATGTTTGTGCTTGTGCTTATGCTTATGATGACCGTGAGGGTGAGCGAATGACGGAGCGCTCATTAAACCAATGAGTACAACAACCACTGCGATAAATTTTGCTTTGGACATTATCAGAGTCTCTTTTCAGGTTTTCGGTGCCGATAATGTAGTTTCCTTAGGAAACAATGCTGTCAGTTGCGGGTTAGTGACCGTGTTGTCTTCGCAAGAAAATTTCCCTGAATGTTAGGATGTTACCTTTTGTTACCGTTGTAGTTATCTGGAAAGCGAATTGGTGTGTTGCTGTTCTCATGTAGGAATAGCATAAGAAACAGTAACGGTTGCATTAACTTTGAACAAACAGGGTCTTGTGGCATAGGAAAGGTCATATTCTTGTGTTATAAAAATTAACATTGGAGCATCAAAGCGTTTGGAAAGGACGGCCGAATGACAAAAATTACCGAATCGAAAGCATTAGTGTTTTCAGCCGCAGGCGCAGCAGTGCTGTCACTTTGGGGCGGCATTATGGCACTGATCTCTGAGTCGAGTGCTATCTTACTAGACGCCTCATTCAACTTACTGTCAGCGGCAGTTTCGTTTGCGTCTTTGCGCATAGCAAAATTGACCCAAACAGGGCGAACTCGCCATTACCCAATAGGTTTTTTTGCCTTTGAACCGCTGATTGTGGTGATTAAGGGCATAACGATCCTTATTCTGATTGCTTTTGCAGTGGGCAGTAACATCCCGGTGATTCTTGCTGGTGGCAGGGAGCCTGCTTTAGGGCTTATGGCCATTTACGTGTTCCCGGCGGTCGCACTGTGCGCCATTCTCTACTGGATTTGCCATGTAGGGCATAAACAGTCCCACTCAGACATTCTAAAAGCAGAGAAGAATGCTTGGTTTATTAATGGGGTGATATCCGGTGCGATTGGTGTGGCATTAGTGTTAGTGATTGCTATACAAGAAACATCGTTTGGCTGGGTTGGTCGCTACATCGACCAAATATTGGTGGTATTGTTCAGCTTGGCGTTTATCAGCGACCCAATAAAACTCATTAAAAACGGTATGCGTGAACTGACAATCGCGACGCCACCTATCGAGCACACTAAGCCTATCTATCGCAGCTTGAAGGGGCTCGCTCAGGAATATGAAATTGAGATTGTCGATATCTTTATCGCCAAGCTTGGTCGTAAAACCTGGGTCTCTGTCTACGTTGATCCGAAGCGCGAATCGATGACATTTAAGAGTTATGAGCGATTTGTGGAAGATCTGAGAACGAAAGTGGACAAGCCATATACAGTCACGGAAGTGGATGTCATTTTACAACGCTCACCCACTTCAAAAGACGCGCTTAAACTAGTTCACGGCTAGAAGGCGCGCAGCCTAGATACTGGAGCAAGACATACAAACTCTCTTGTTCCAGTGCCACACGCTGAAACAAGTCAGCAAACACCTCATCACCGCCAAAGCAGGTTTGGATGTAGTGATTTATTTCATCCCGTTGGTACCCTTCAACGTACATGGTACGTATCCATTGATATTCCACCGATTTTAAATCAGTTAACGTGGATTGACTTAGGGTAATATCGCTCAGAGTCAAGTCGAGCTCCTCTCTCAGACTATTTTAACGCTCGGCGATTACATCAAAGTTTAATGAAAGAAAAATGACAGTTTGGTGACCTTACTGGGAATTGACATTACTGGTGAGCAGATGAACAAGCGTTTCCACGCTCGATTTGCTTTCACCTTGTTTGGCGTAAATCCCGATATTGCCGACCTTTTCTTTATCAAGATATGCGATGACGATGTCATGCTGTTCAAGCCAATCACTCGCTTTGTGGCTGTAGGGCATGATCGCTTGCGTCATATGCAGCATATCCATACTGGCCATGACAGAATCTACGTCGTAGATAATGCGCTCATCAAACTGAGTGTCATGAGGAAGACCGTTCGCCAGCACCGACTGATGCCTTGGATGGTTTGGAGTCACCCTTAGAAGTGGGTAGCGCTGTAGGGTGCTTGGGTCGCTTACCCCCGTTGCAAGTGGGTGGTGCTTAGAAACGTAGATGGCTTCGTAATCTTGAAACAGTGGCTGGAACACCACACGGCACGATTCTGATAAGTCTAAAACTTCATGACCTATGAATAAATCTATATCACCCTGAACGAGATGGTGTAGCAACGATAAGTTATTCCCGAACTCAAGATGAAACGAACTGGCGGGATTTAACGCTTGGTAATCAGCCACCGATTGGCGCACGAAACCTTCCCACCATACTTCTCCCGTACCAATTTTTACTTTACCGAACTGGCGCTGCTGCATGTCGTTAAATTGGTGTTTAAGGGCAAAGTATTGTTCTTGTTGCTCCTGTGCAAACTTACGGAATTTATTGCCATAAGGCGTCAATTCCACGCCCTTTGATAGACGATTAAACAAGGGCGCCCCCATCTCTGCCTCAAGCTTTTTGATTGCAGAGGTGAGAGACGGCTGACTGATAAATAGCTCATCAGAAGCGCGTTTAATGTTGCCGTGTTTGGCTACTGCCAAGAAGTACTTAATGGATTTGTTCAGCGCCATGCATTGCCTTTTGGTGTGTCGGTTTTTGATATATAAAAAATCTATATGATTATACGGAGAATCTATTTTTAATCACAGCGATAACTTCGTAAAGTGGGGGTAATTTAACGATAAGCTAGGACAAACTCATGGAACAAAAATGGTGGCACGACGCGGTGGTGTATCAGATTTACCCGCGCAGCTTTTGTGATTCGAATGGAGATGGCATTGGCGATCTAAATGGCATTCGCTCTAAGCTCGATTATTTGCAAGAGTTGGGTGTGGATGTGATTTGGCTATCGCCTGTGTATCAGTCTCCTATGGATGACAACGGCTACGATATCTCGAACTACCAAGCCATCGCGCCAGAGTTTGGCACCATGCAAGATATGGAAGCGCTGATCGCTGAAGCAAAACAGCGCGGCATTCGTATCGTCATGGACTTGGTGGTTAATCATACGTCAGATGAGCACGCTTGGTTTCAACAAGCGTGCGAATCAAAAGATTCGCCATATCGCGACTACTACGTTTGGCGTGATGCAAAACCGGATGGCAGTGCACCTAACGATCTTGATTCGATCTTTGGTGGCAGTGCATGGCAGTGGCATGAGCCGACTCAGCAATACTACCTGCATCTTTTTTCGAAAAAACAACCCGATCTTAACTGGGAAAACCCAAAAGTGCATGATGAAGTCCACCGTATGATGAACTGGTGGATAGATAAGGGCATTGGTGGCTTCAGGCTTGATGTTATTGATCTGATTGGTAAAGAGATCGACAAAGGCATCACGGGTAATGGCGAAAGATTGCACCCCCTCCTTAAGCAGATGAATCACGCGACCTTTGGCGGCAAAGATCTTCTGACAGTTGGGGAAACTTGGGGGGCAACACCAGAGATCGCCAAGCAGTATAGCGCGCCAGAACGTGATGAGCTGTCGATGGTTTTCCAGTTCGAACATATTACGCTTACCTGGAAAGACGGCGATAAATGGCAGCCGATCGCACTCGACTTACCTGAGTTTAAGAAAGTGCTCACCAAATGGCAGCTAGAGCTGGCTGATCAAGGTTGGAACTCTCTGTTTTGGAATAATCACGACCTGCCACGCGCAGTGTCAAAGTATGGTGACGATGGTGTGTATCGCACTAAATCAGCCAAAATGCTGGCCACGGTACTGCACGGACTTAAGGGCACGCCTTACATTTATCAGGGTGAAGAGATCGCGATGACGAATGTGAAGTTCGAGCACTTGGATCAATACAAAGACATTGAGTCGCTGAACTTCTATAAAGTGAAAACAGAGGCTGGCGTGAGCCACGAAGAGATGATGCACGCTTTGGGTGAGAATGGTCGTGACAATGCCAGAACACCGATGCAATGGTCAGCAGCTCAGCAAGCCGGCTTCACACAAGGCAAACCTTGGATTGAAGTGAACCCAAACTACACCGAGGTGAACGTTGAAGGTGACCTTGCGAGTAGTGATTCTGTGTATCGTTACTATCAGTCTTTAATCGCACTTCGCAAGAGTCATCGCGCGATTGTGCACGGCGATTTTACTCCTGTACTGGAACAGCACGACAAAGTCTTTGCCTATCTCAGAACAGAAGGGGAGACACGTTTAATGGTTGTCGCGAATTTCAGTGGCGAGTCATTAACCGTCGATTTGAGCGAGTTCAAACAAAGTTCAGCCGAGGTGCTGTTATCAAACTCTGGGCGAACGACGTTTGATTTTGGGGCTGTTGAGCTCGAGCCTTATGATGCTTATATGATTGAGTTGTAAAGGTTTTGGGTTGTTGGTCCTTGGTCCTTGGTTCTGGGATCCAAAGGCCAACACTTGAAGTTTTACTTTAGGTTTTTCTAAAATAATGTTTGACAGCTTTGGTTGCGCCAGTTAAATTAGAATCACCTTAATTAGCTGGAGCTGTTTTAAATGACTTCTACTGTTCAAACAAGCACGACCTCACACCATAGTACTGCTGATTGTTCTGAATCCTCGGCGGCTAAGCAGTATTTAATCGATGTACGTTCTCCACAAGAGTTTGCTTCGGGGCATATTCCAGGTTCTTTGAATGTCCCATTACAGAGCATTTTCGCGGTTGCTAACAGCGACATCCAGCCTAAAGACAGCCTTATTGTTTACTGTGCATCTGGTATGAGAGCGTCTCAGGCGGTTCAAGTTCTTGAATCTATGGGTTATCGAAACATCGTTAATGTCGGTACGGTCTCAGCGGCTAGCGACTATATTTCACGATAATCGTTTTTAATTCTCAGATGAAGTTATAACAAAGCAGGAGAATGCATCATGTTAAAAATCGACTATGTCAGCGATGTACTTTGTGTGTGGGCGTGGGCAGCGGAGGCTCGAAATGATGCCTTGCTAGCTAACTTTGATGGCCAAATTGAATTATCACCTAAGTTCATTAACTTGTTTGGTGACACGCAAACTCGCATCGGCAAAGGGTGGAGTGACAAAGGCGGTTTTGATGGATTCGCAAAGCACACCGAAGAGGTGGCAGATAAATTCCCTGAATTGACGCTTAACCCCGCGGTATGGCACAGCATTAGACCAACCAGTTCCATGCCTGCACATCTTCACTTAAAAGCGGCAGAGCTTGCTGGTAGCAGCCAAGGTGAAGTATTGCTTCTTGCCAAGTCGTTAAGACAGGCTTTCTTTGAACAAGGGAGAGATATCAGCAATGTTGAAGTTATTGCGGATGTCCTTGCCTCTCATGGAATAAACCTTGAAGCGCTTCAGCCGCACCTGATGGATGGTTCTGCCTACGCGGCACTCTGGAGTGACCAACTGCTGCGTGAGGCTCAACAAATCAAAGGCAGTCCAACCTATATTATTGATGGCGGACGACAAACCTTATTTGGTAACGTCGGTTATCGAGTCATAGAAGCGAATGTGAAAGAACTTCTAAAACCGCAAACGGGTGAAGGCGCGAGTTGGTGTTAACTTAAATTTGTCCTTAAGATCGAATTAAAAGGCGGCTTTACATTGAGAAGTCGTCTTTTCTATGAGTATCTTTTAGTCATTTTCGTAAACAACAACCTGTCTATGCATAGAGTTGGAGGCCTACCTCATTTGTCGATTGGCTTTAGGTTCATATTTGCATAGAAATTTGAGTTCTACCGAATTCTATTGTTTAAGGTCTTCTAGTCTCAGAGGTACAACAGTAATAGTTTTGTTCAGTCATTGATTAAGCATTCCGGGGGGAATGTAGATACCAATATGAATGGCTGGGATGTATCACACGATAAAGTTATTCCAAAGACGTATTTTGAAGCTCAATGTCCAGTCAAACCGAGGCCAGTGCTGAATTGATATGAATAAAAAATTGTACTTATTTTCATTAGTGTCTTGGCTGAGTGGGCTTGTTGTTATTCTAGCAACAAGCTTTTTGTTACGTGGACTGGGGAGTGACAGCGGTTTAGGCTTCCCCGAAGTCGTGTGGTTTACTCTTCAAGCTTCACTGTTTTGCTTCTCGATGGTTTTGGCTTATATGTCAGTTGCCAAAACTAGAGTGGTTTTAAGACTACTGTGGATGTTGTTGATGGCTTTAGTTTGCGGGGTATCTTATTTGGTACTCACTTGGTGGTATGTTGTCGAGACAGGCGTGGACTCCATTTGAGACTTTACTTTAGATAGCGCGATGTGCAGTTTGCGGTAGTGATCAAAAAGGCGACCACATGATGAGAGGTCGCCTTTTTGATAATTATCGCCTTGTGATTCTAATAAGGACGATCTTGCTCCATTTCGCGCTCTTGTGCAGGCTCAAGTTCATGTAGGTAGGGATCATAAGCGCAGTCGCCAATTTCATTTCTTGGGCAAACATGTACGTTGTTTCTCTCTACCATTGGCGTTTGGCACATTGGGCAAATTCTGTCCATCGTTATCTCCTTGTTTCGCCTTTATCTCGTTTGTTTTCATCACTTTGTCACCACCCATCATGTATTACCTTCCAACAAGCGTGATCGTGTGGCGTCGTACGTGCTCGAACAACAGAGGAACTGCGAGCATAGTTAAAGGGTATAGATAGCGATAGAGAGAAATTCAATCGGCTGTTTAAGATCTTGGGTGAGAATGTGATGAAGAAGAGGATCTGATGTAGAGCGATTTAAAGCGTTACATTGCGATTTTAAGAGGTGGTCACGAGCTGACAAGAAACAACAAAACTTCGATTGATTTACTCGCCAAGTGCAGTTTCTGCTGCACTTGGCGAGTGGTTAGTGTTAGCGCGTTAACTGCTTCTCTGCCGTTGCAAGCGCCTCGGGAACAGTCTGGCGACCTAGTAGCGCATTTTCGATGGCAGCGCCTTCAGACATCCAGAAAGTCATCATCTTTGGAATCGCTGGCATGATTTCGCCGTTTTCAGCGTTAATCATGGTTGAGCGAATGCGCTGATCGGACTCTAGAGTTTGCTGGAAAGATTTCAGAGTCACGGCACCAAGCGGCTTGTCGTTGTTGATAGTGGTGAGCGCTTCATCGGTAAACAAATAGTTTTCGATAAACTCTACCGCCAAATCTTCATTTGGGCTTGCTGAGCTAATACCGGCACTCAGGATGCCAACGAATGGGTTCGATTTCTCGCCATCCAGCGTAGGGAAGGTGGCAACGCCGTAGTTGATGCCAGCTTTGTCTAGGTTGCCCCATGACCAAGGTCCGTTGATGGTCATCGCGACTTCGCCTTTGGCAAAGGAAGACTCGGCGTTAGCGTAATCCATTCCCGGATTGACGATGCCTTTTTGCTTCATGTTCAACAAGAATGCTAGGTTGTCCTGAGCGCGTTGGTTGTTGATCCCTGTATCGTTGGCATCATGACCTTGCGCGGTTTTAGCGAACGAATAGGTGCCAGCAGAGACGATTGGCCAAGTAAAGTAGGCGTTCTTCACATCCCACATAATGGTGTCTTTACCTTGTGCTTTCATCTTAGCGTGAATAGCCGGTAGCTCTTCCCATGACTTAGGTGGTTCTGGCAGTAAGTCTTTATTGTAAATCAGTGAAATGGCTTCAATAGCAAGTGGGTAGCCAATGAGCTTGCCTTTGTAGTTCACCGCATCCCAACTAAAGTCGACGAGTTTGTCTTGGAATGCTTTACTCGGTTTCACTTCTCGCAGCAGACCAGATTCGGCATAGCCACCAAAGCGGTCGTGTGCCCAGAAAATGATGTCTGGGCCATCCCCAGTTGCAGCGACCTGCTGAAAGCGTGCTTCCAATGATTCTGGAAACTGAACGCTGACTTTAATTCCAGTATCGGCTTCAAACTGTCGGCCAACCTCTGCTAGCCCTTCGTAACCTTTATCACTGTTGATCCAAATAAGCAGTTCACCTTCTGTGACTGCCATTGCTGGAGCTGCCGTTAACGTTGCTAGTGCCAAAGCGGTTAAGGATGTTTTTAGTGTTTTCATTGTGACTATCCTGTCCATTTGCATTGGGATAAGAATAATCGGATGCAATGAGGCGTAAAAATAGCCTTTTTGTTAAATGATATAGATTTTTGCTATTTCAGTTGCGAAGGGTGTGATCTGAATGAGTCAAAAAAAACCTCAGTTTTCACGCTGAGGCTTGATAACAGTGGGCTTCGATGAAGTTGGGCGGTTAACGCTCAGTCATCACGAGTTGAAAAATATGTGAAGCCAGTGGATTGAGGACAATATCAACTTGGCCTGAGCCATTTTCGACACTAAGCTCAGTGGTCACCGCTGGGTCTAGCGCACAAGTTAACGCATAGCTACCATCACTTAACCCTAAGGTTTTGATCACCTCAGGAGGGACGGCGATCGCCTCACTGCTGGCTTGGTGTGCATCAAAGTTAACCAAGACTAATGCAGCATCGCCTTTGTTCTCGCGCCAGTATCCATAAAGTTTATGGCGAAGTTCACCATGACGTTCGTCACGCTGAATATCCAGTGACAGTCGAGAGCCTGACATCGCATGGCTATGCTGCACAAAGCGCAGTAAGTTTTGGTAAAAACGTCGCAGGTTCAGTTCTTGTTCGGTGGATTGCCCGCCATCGAATGCGCCATTGTTCATCCAGCGCTGATGGCTTGGAACACCGATATAGTCAAAAATCGAGGTACGTGTCGGCTGCCCAAAGCCAGCGTGTTCTTCGCCGGCTTCACCGAGCTCTTGGCCAAAGTAAAGCATGGTGGGCGCGTTACTGATGGTGGCTGAAATAACCATTGCTGGTAAGGCTGCTTCGGCGCTACCTGCAAACTCGGCGCAAGAGATCCGCTGCTCGTCATGGTTATCGAGAAAGTGCAGCATGTGGGGTTCGATGTCACTATGCTCGGTTTGGATGCGAGAGATTGACTCCGTACTATCGCGACCTTGGATAATCGCCTTAAGCGTGTCGTAAAGGTCAACCTTGTCGTACAGCGCATCCATTTTGCCAAGCTGAATGTAATCACGATAGAGGTGAGGCTGGTATACTTCTGCCACTAACAAAGTATCGGGGTTGTTCAGTTTGATCGATGAGTTGAGAAAGCTCCAAAACTCCACCGGAACCATCTCTGCCATGTCATAGCGAAAGCCGTCAACACCTTGCTCCAGCCAAAACATGGCGATGTCGCGAAACTTGCGCCATGAGCTTGGTACATCTTTGTCATTCCAGAACTTAGCGTGGTCAGCAAAGCCCTTATGTCGATAGCATTCTGGTAGTTCTGGAAAGTCTTTGCTGCCATCCGGTCTTACGCCATAATTGACTTTAACCGTTTCATACCAGTCGTCAGCGCTTGGTTTGGCGCTTCTCGCACCATTGCCTGTCCACTTGGCTGGGTACTCATGATAAGGCTGCTTGAGTAATGGGTGATCCTCGCCACCAAGCGGTGCGAGATGCTCAGGTACATAGGGTAGTTCAAACGCTTGTTCTGGAATGTAGTAGAAGTTGTTTTCACGTGAGTACTCGAGGCTGGTGTCATCTTCCGCGCCAAAATCAGTGACACCTTCAGGGTTATTGAGCCCTTGATATTGGCGAGCGACATGGTTGGGCACAATATCAATCACTACTTTCAATCCCGCCTTGTGTGTGCGCTCAATAAGCTGCTTAAACTCTAGGTTTCTTTGGGCTGGATCGTCCGCTAAATCTGGGTTCACCGAGTAATAGTCCTTCACCGCATAAGGTGACCCTGCGCGTCCTTTAACAACAGCAGGGTGATCATTGCTAATCCCATACTCGCTGTAATCGCGAATTACCGCATGGTGCGGCACGCCGGTATACCAGACATGAGTCATGCCGAGGTCTCGAATCGATGTTAGGGCGGCCTCGTTGATATCGCTAAACTTGCCGACACCATTTTGCTCTATGGTGCCCCAAGGGTGGTTGGTTGAATTGGTATTGCCAAATAGGCGGGTGAAAATTTGGTACAGATGAATCTTTTGCTCAGGTTTAGAAATGGAAGAGTTGGGCATAAAATCTCACCAAGCTGATGTTGTAGGAGTTCTGTTTTGGATATAGAAAAAATCTATCACGTCAATCTAGTGTAGTTGAAGGGAAAAGATGAAAACTCCTCCTTTTGGTCGATGATTTAGGGCGTAGATGAGATCTGGATAACAAATGCAGACCGAGAATTCAGTCTGCATCAATTTTAGGGCTTGATTAACAAGTAAGGAGAGGAAATTACTTGAGATATTTGACGTGCGCTTCCATCTCTTCACCAATCTGCTTGCGCATGTTCATCAGCTTGATAGCCGATTCACGAAGTTTAATATCGTCTTCAGTCTGCGGTACCCACTCTGGCACCTCGGTTGGTTTGCCATTTTCATCTACCGCTACCATGATCACGATGCAGTGTGTTGTGAGACGATTTTTCAGCTCTTTGGGATCGCTAGCTTGTACGTCAATGGCAATGTGCATTGAACTTCTGCCGGTATAAATCACTTTGGCACTTACTTCCACCAAGTTGCCAACGTGGATTGGTTCTACAAAACGAATACCGCCGGCATAGGCCGTAATACAATACTTACCACTCCAAGCCGCGCTGCAGGCGTATGCTGCTAAATCAATCCATTTCATTACTGCGCCGCCATGCACTTTGCCGCCAAAGTTAACATCGCCCGGCTCGGCAAGAAAACGCAGGGTGGTCTCTCTTCTGCCACTACTCATTATATTTATTCCTTTATCTGAGCTGCTAAGTGACTTGATTATGACAAACTTGTTAACAACACGCTATGAGTTTGACTGTGTGAGTTTTTTGTCGTTCGCTATTGTTTATCGATAGTGAGTTTCTGTGCCACCGCTTCTGCTACAAGCTGCAGTTTTTTGGTCTTAATTTGCGACAAGATAACGCCGGAAATGACCATGAGTCCGCCAATAAGGTGGAATTGGGTAATCGATTCACCAAGCAGTATCGCGGCTAGGGCGACAGCGATAACGGGTAACAGGTTCATGAACATAGCACTGCCATCGGCACCAATCAAATCGATAGCCTTAACCCAAAGTAGTGGCGCGACCAACGAGCCGAGTAGTCCTGCGTAGGCAATGAGCGGCAGAGCTGCGCTACTTGGCATGATTTGTTCACTAGAAAGTAGCAGTGGGAACAGCATGATGACAGCGAACACCCCTTGCGTATAAATCAGCATCCAACTAGAAAGCTGCATCTTCCAACGTTTTAGCAGCACACAGTATGTCGCATACACAATAGCTGCCAGTACCATCAGGCCATCGCCTTGGGAAATGTCTTGATGTAAAAAGAAGCTCACTTCACCTTGGCCAAGCATAAAAGCAAGTCCAGAAAGCGAGATCACGCCGCCTACGATGCTTAGTTTAGAGATACGTTTACCAAGTAATGGCACGGAAATGAACACCGCGAGCAGGGGGACTAGTGAGGTGATCAGCGCCATATTAGAGGCTGTAGTGGTTGCTGCTGCGTAGTAGCCCAACGATTGGTTAAGTACCATGCCCAGCAATGCTAGAAACGCGAGTTTGGCGCTGTTTTTGCGGATCTCTGGCCAGTAACGTTTCACTTTCGGCAAGCAGAATGGCGTCATCACCAAGATAGCAAGCGCCCAGCGATAGAAACTCATCGCGCTTGGTTCAATGGCAGAGGCCGACATCTTGTTCACAATGGCGTTGCCGCCCCATATCAACACAGTAAAGAAGGGAAGAAGATAGACCACTGTGAACCTCATCGCGTTTTGTAAGTTGATATACCCAAGTAACCCCAAGATGCGGATTCAGCGAGATTTGCTTGGTTTGCAGACACGGCGGCGGCTTGAATGCATAGTGGCTCTATGCAGAAAGTCGCCAACAAAGGCTGCAAGCCAAGCAAACTCGCCCGAAGGGAGCACTAGACAGGGCTTATCTCGGCGTCAAAACCTCTTGAAATGGACTGCCATTCCTGCGAGCTTTTTCCTTGATATAAACCCTGTCTAGTGCTCTGAATCCGTATCTTGGGGTCACTTGGGTATACATAGTCTGACAGGTCGTTATACTATGATGTATCTTTAAAACGACATTGCGCGCGATAGGAAGACAAGTTGAAAAAACACACTAGAAATTTGCACCCCTCTTTGTCTATCGACAAGATGCCCTCCAATGTTTTCATGAACTTCGATGCGTTTTTGTCGAACACCGAAACCCGCGTGCACTGCCACCCATGGGGACAAGTTCAGTTAATCAGTGGTGGTATTTTGGAAATGGAAGCACAAGATACGCGTTTTCTTGCGCCTCCTCATTTGGCGATTTGGGTGCCTGCAGGTGTGATGCATTGCAGCTATAACCGTAAGCCGCTTGAGTATTGTTCATTAAACATTGCCCATGAGTTCACCGCTGGCTTCCCCGAAAAAACCAGTCTGATTAAAGTGACGCCCATTGTGTCCTCGATTATCGAAGATTTTCGCCATCGCAATGTAAATATTGGCGAATCTGAAAAAGACCAGCGCCTGATTCAAGTGCTTCTTGATCAACTAAGCGATCAGCAAGAGCAGCACCACTTCCTACCTTCGAGTAATAACAAATACCTCGCGCCGATCTTAGCGGCCATCGAAGAAGAGCCAACCAACGACATTAGCCTTAAAGAGTGGGCATCAAAAGTTCACACCACTGAGCGCACGCTTGCTCGTTACTGCCAAAGCGAACTCGGCATGAGTTTTACCGAGTGGCGTTTGCGTGTGCGATATTTGTTTTCTATGGATCTATTACGAAGTGGCCATTCCGTAAAAGAAGTCGCATTTACCCTCGGCTATAACCAAGCCAGTCCATTTATCTCGATGTTTAAGAAATATTCTGGGCAAACTCCGGAGCAATATAAGAATAAGTTGTTGTAGGCAGTTCGTGTTTTTAATACATATCCCAGGCGTGAATTTATCCTTTGCTTCGTATTTTTATAGTGAATAAGTTTAAATCCTAAATTAGAATGGCCATGATGTGAAATAAAGGGTGGAATTACAATATTATGTGACTTGGCTCGTGATAAAGTAATGATTCCCACCCGTATAAAAGAGAAGTGTAATTTTAATGTAGCAGTGCTGTTGTTAATCATTGGATTAATCCTTTATAGTGGCGAAAATAATAATTCAACAGCCATGTTTTATAAGGATATATTGATGGTTTCGCCTTGTCGCAGTTTTTTGTTAGTGAGTTTATTAACACTATCCACTCAGTTGTTAGCAAGTACAATCGCATTGAAAGGTCAATTTCGAGTCAATGAAAGTGGTGCTGCGACGTATACTCTTCCTATAGAAACTCCTACTGCTAGGGGCGGGATTAAACCGAATATTTCAATTGGCTATAATTCATCATTAAAAACTGGCAGGTTGGGTGTTGGTGTAACGATTAATGCTGGGTCTATCATAACCCGCTGCCAACAAACTTTTGCCACGGACAATCAATTAGTTGGTGTTGACCTCACTGAGAGTGATCGCTTCTGTTTGGATGGACAGCGCCTAATTCTAACTTCTGGTGTTTACGGCTCGCCTTGGTCGACTTATCGCAAGGAGATTGATGACTATTCTGTAGTAACAGTCCTAGGCCAGACCCAAGGTGGTGGGCCGAGTGCCTTTAAAGTTGAGACCAAAGATGGAGATGTTCATTATTATGGCGAGCAATCAAGTTTCGATTCTCAAGACCTATATCTCTCAGCATCTCAATCATCTTATGACCATCGTGCAATATTTCCAGTACAAACTGATTCCGGTGAAGTCGCGTTAAATTGGGGTATCAAAGCAACGGTTGACCCGTTTGGAAACTATATTAGCTATCAGTATTATTTAGATGACATATTAGGTGAGCATTATCTCAGTGGAATTTCTTATGGTGGACATATATCAGCGGCAGATTCCAAACCATATCGTCAAGTGATTTTTAACTACAAAAATAACCCAAAGCCTATTTCGGGTTACGTCGCTGGGCGAAATATCGCTATGGCGAGCTTACTAGACTCGATAGTCATTCAGGTCGATGGTGTGACTCAATATAAGTATTTTTTTCAATATCAATCATCGAATGTTATTGAAGAAAAAACTTACCTGCTAAATATCAAAAAGTGTGTAGCGAGTTCTCAACAATCGTGTTCGACTCAGGTTCAGTTTGATTGGACTAAACCCGCAGCCAAACCTGAGAGTAAGACCAAAGAAGTCATAGATGAAAGAACTGGTGAGTTGGTCACCATCGTCGACAGCGATGCGCTTTACGTACCTTTCAAGTCACAAACTATGACTAATCTGCCTACTAGCAATTCTAGTTCAACACAGTTCTTTGACATTGATGGTGACGGTAGGGGGGAGATGATTTTTGCTGAACAATCACGCTGGGTAATGGCAGACCTTGATACAGGTGATAAGCAGACGTTAGGTCATATTGGTGTCAGTAAAAAACAATATGCTCGAACGATTAATTACGATGGAGATGGACATCGTGATCTTCTGGTAGCAAATTCATCCAACAGTGATTGGTACGTAATTACTTTGAAACCGTCCACAGTGTCCTCTGAAATTTGTGAAGTAGAGGCGAGTGGGGGAACTCTGTGTTTACCTTTGAAGAGGAACGTGACCTATAGTGAGGTACCGCTGAACAGAAAAGCGACTGGATTAGAAAAGGGGGTGGTGGTAGCTGATCAAGATGGTGATGGTCTTGAAGACATTATATTTTTCGATGGCCTAAATCTTAATTGGTATAAAAACCTAGGTGGCTCTTTTGCACCCGCTAGCACGTTATTTACTTTCTCTGAAAATGAAGAGCCATCGTTTGACAAGGATGTCGCGAACGCAGCAGCAAACTTAAAAACCACCGCAGCATTCGACTCTAACGGAGATGGTAGAACGGATCTTCTCGTTAAAGTGTCTACAAGGGGAGCTTATTGTAAAGTTGGCGATAGCAACATTCCTTCCACTGTTGTTGGCTCTTACAGTGAATGCGTGGGAGATCTTGGTGGAGTCTGGAGAGAATATACTACCCATACATATAAGCTTCTAGTTGCAGAAGGTGGAGCCTATTCAGACAAAGGAAACCTGTTCGGGGCTAGTGAAGATTCGTTTGTAAGAATAGCGGATGTTAACGGTGATGGTCTCGTTGATATACTTTATCCAAGTAACAATAGATGGTACGCCAAACTTGCGACGGGCGTGGGTTATACGGAGAGTATCGATACAGGAATACCCACCAGTGTAGATAAAAGACTACAAACTATTTTTGTCGATTTAAATCAAGATGGTCGAGTTGATATCCTTACGCCAACAGGATCCTCTCGATATAGCATATATATGTCCCATCCATTGGGTAATCAGGGGGGAATATACTGGCAATTTAGAGGTTCACTGAACATACCTCAAGGAGCGTTACTCCAATTTGCAGATACTTATGGTAATGGTTCCCTAGACCTATATGTGTATAAAAACTCTCGTTGGTACTTGGCATTAGCTAATGCAAATAAGTTCGATCACACAGTACACACTCTCACCGATGGTTACGGTGTTGTGACGCAAATTGAATACTCTAAGTTAACAACAGAAGTAAATGGTGAGCCAGACGTATACAAGACTCAGTACTCTAGTGCTGAATCAAATAGAGGAAACCTCTCTTTTATTGCTCCGATTTCAGTTGTAAAGTCTGTATCTACGTACGTCAGTGATGCAGATAAAGTCTCTATCGCCTACGAATATGGTGGATTTGCAATGAACCGTTTAGGGCGCGGAATGCTTGGCTTTGAGTTATTGAGAACAATAGATAGACAGAGTGGTGTAATAAGTGAAACCACCTATCACCAAACATTCCCTTTAATAGGCATTCCTAAAACAACATTGCAAACTAAAGACGGGCAAGTTATCAAGCATTCAAAAAATGTATACAATGTTCGAAATTCCGTTGATGCATCAGCTTCAAAGCAAGTGACGCTCGCAAGTGCGGAGGAAATTACCAATCAAGTTGGCTCGAATGGCACTCTTCGCTATATTTCAAGAATACTTTCAGAATATGCCTATGATGAATTCGGAAATGCAGAGAGCATTGATGTTTCTGTGTTTGATAGTTCACAGGGTGCGCTAGTATCTCAAACAACAACGTATAACGAGTATCTAGGTGAAGGTGGCGGTGCTGAGAAGGGACGTTTGTCAAAAACAACTGTGTCTAAATCTCGATTTGGCCAGCGAGAAATAGTGCCAACTTTGAGTCGTACGAGTGTCTTTTCTTATGCCTTGGGCCATTCAACGATACCGGATGGTGTATTGGTTTCTTCAACCGTCGAGCCCAATAATAGTCAATATAAAATGACTACGCAATATGCTTACGACAAATATGGTAATAATACAAAAACCAGTTTAACTGCCGCAACAACATTAAATGGTAAAGAGGTGCAAACCAGAACAATACACAAATTCTTTGGTGAAAATGGACGTTATCTTCACTCTGAGACCAATGCACTAGGAGAAACAAAGCGATACTTTTATAACGAGCAGGCAGCGGATCAAGTTAAAGGAATAATTACACGAGTTCGCGTGGAAGATGCTAACAAGAGAAGCACCATCGCCATAACTGACCTTTGGGGGCGCAAAAAGCAAACCCTAAGCACCGATGGAGTCGCAACTCATTACGACTATGAACAGTGTTCAACTACAGGCTGCAATAATGTGAGTGACGCTTATATTGTTAGCACTGTTAGTCGTAAAGGTAGTCCTATAGTGCGTGAATACACTGATAAGTTTGGGCGTCGTATCGCTAGTCAGAAACAAGGTTTTGCTGCTAATAAATGGATCACGACTTCGGTTGAATATGATAATCAAGGTAGAGTGACAAAACAGTTTGAACCAAGCTATTTGGAGAAAAGTCGTTATCATACCGAGCTAACCTATGATGAGTTTTCTCGCTTGTCGAGCCAAGTCAATCCTGACGGTTCAACGGCTTACAGTTACTATTATGGTTTAGAGACACTAGCGCAAGATAGTTTAGGACACCAAACTACGAGTTTCAAAAATGCACTAGGTGAAGTAGTTCGAGTTAGTGATAACCGAAGCAACAGCCTAGATTATGTTTATGACGCATATGGAAATTTAATAAAAGTTTATATTTCTGGAAATGGTCGAGAGTTACTCAGGACATCGTCGACTTACGATAGCTTTGGACGCAAGATAGCGACCGAAGATTTGGATCAAGGAAAGTGGAGCTACGAATACAATGCGTTTGGAGAACTAAAACGACAAACAGACGCCAAAGGACTGTCGACAGAAATTGAATACGATAAATTAGGTCGTCAAGTAAGGCGTTGGGATTCAAGTGGAACTTCATGTTGGATTTATGGAAGCCCTACAAGTAGAGATGCAGGGTTGCTTACTGAGACGCGCCAGTATAGCGCTCAAAATCAAATCTGTAGTGCTCCAAATTTTCAACACCGCATTCAATACCACTATGACGATAAAGGTCGCAAAGAGCATGTCTACACCCATGTAGGTAATGAGCGTCATCAAATCAGCTATGTATATGACTCTAACGGTCGCGTTAGTGAAGTGGTATACCCTGATAGAGAGTTGTCAGTAAGACACAGATATAACAGTCAAGGTTATCTTTTCAAGCTAGATGATAAAGTCTCTGGTGAGCCATATCAAACGATAAAAAGTATGGACGCAAGAGGCCAGATAACGAATGTACATTATGGGAACGGTGTTTCTCAGACGTCTGGATTTGATTTAGATACTGGTCGTATAAACAATATTCAGCTCAACAAGGGAGGTTTACTTCATGAGCTAAACTATCAGTTTGATAGCCAGGGAAACCTAACGTGGCGTGATATTAAGCTTAGTTCTGCCACTGTTACCTATCAAGAAGATTATGGCTATGATGACATGTATAGAATGGAGTCCAGAAAGATAACCATTTCATCTGGAGCGGCAAAGCTACCTTCTGAGTATCGTCAGTATCAGAAGTTCTCGTACGATGACTTTGGCAATCTTACCTTTAAGAGTGGTGTCGGCACTTATAACTATGATTCTCAGAACCCTTTTAAGCTGTTAGATATTTGTAGCGATGGTGTCTGTAATATCACGGAGTCCAAACCAGCGAGTAAGTCTTGCCCGTCTGGCTATCAATTGTCGGGTACCAATTGTATAAAAAATGAAGCCAAAGTAGCGGATAAATCCTACACTTACAGTTGCCCTGCTGGGTATAGTCGCTCGGGAAACTCGTGCCGAAAAACTGAAAACAAAAGTGCGAAGACAGTAGTAACGGAAAGTTGTCCTGCGGGCTATGCCGAGCCTAATTGTGAAAAAACAGAAATTGTGATGTCTCCAAGAATGCCGACACATCCCGGTTATAGGTGTACTGGCGGTGAGCCTGCCGGTTGGGGGGGCAATCGAATTTGGGAGTGCACTGTCAGTGCGGATAAAATAAAAGAAACGTCATATCAATGTGATACTGGCTGGTCTCTCTCTGGAACACTATGTAGTCGAACAGTAACTAAAAACGCGACGAAACATACACACTACTCTTGCAATACAGGCTGGTCTTTATCGGGCAGTTCATGTAAGCGAACACTGGTCAAGCCGATCAGTTACGCTTGATCTCCCGGTTGGTCATTAGTTGGTAGTAACTGTACGCGTGTGAAAAAAGCGAGCTATAGTTTTGATTATGATAGAAATGGTAATGTTACGTCTGATGGGGCGAGGACATTTACTTATAATGCTTTTAATAAAGTATCGCGTATTTCGAAAGGTAGCGAGTACTCTACATTCTCTTATGACGCAGAACGACGCCGCTACGCTCGAGTAGACCAAAAAATCGAAAACGGTAAGCTGACCCATTACTTTACGACTTATGTCGGTGGATTGTACGAAAAAGTTGTAAGGACTGGTGGTGGTAAAAGTAACCTGACTGAACATAAATTCTTCGTTGGTAATGCCGTCATCACCAAGCGGTCAAATAGCTCAAGTGACATTTTTTATTTGCACAAAGATCACCAAGGCTCAACAACGTCCATCACCAATAAATCGGGAACTGTGGTTCAGCAATTTATCTACGATCCATGGGGAAAGCAAACTGCAGCATTCGAAAACAGTGTATTTGGTACTTATGTTTCTCCGGCAAACTCTAAAGGTTACACTGGGCATGAACATGTCAGTCATTTAGATATAATTCATATGAACGGTAGGATCTACGATCCAATATTGGGTCGATTCTTACAGGCTGACCCGCATATTCAGGCACCGTTGAACTCACAGAACTATAACCGCTATAGTTATGTGTTGAATAATCCAATGTCTTACACAGACCCTTCAGGATACTTCTTCAAGAAACTGGGTAAGTTTATTAAAAAGCATTGGAAGACAATTGTTCAAATTGGAATTAGTGCAATGACCGCTGGAGCAGGACTCGCTTGGGCAATTGCTGGCGGAGCAATGAGTGGCTATGTAATGACAGGCTCGTTGAAAGGTGCCATAGTAGGTGCATTTAGTGGCGCATTATTTTATGGGGCCGGTGATATAATAGCCGGCAGCAAAATAACGAATATATTCGCTAAAGGTGCTATACGTGGAATGGCAGGGGGCATCAGTAGTGTACTCTCAGGTGGAAAGTTTGGACATGGATTTGCCGCGGCAGGCGTAACTAGCATGGCTGGTGGTAAAATTGATGCAACTTTCAAAGATACTGAAGCAAGAGTTGTATCCGCAGCAGTAGTTGGCGGTACAGTAAGTCAATTTACAGGTGGGAAATTTGCGAATGGTGCTATGACGGCAGCATTCATGAAAGCTTATAATGATGCTAATCATCCTAAGTTTGATTCGCCTGCTGCCCCGTTAGCTAAGTGGCTTAGAAGTATTGTGGATGGAGCTGCACAAATTAGAGGCAACATTGAAGGGGCGTTGTCTGATTTAGGAAACTCAATTAGCAATGCTCTAACAACAACAGCAGAGGGTGCCGCTAATGCAGCAAGAATTGCATATAACAATCCATCTAAAACATTAGCAGCAGGAGGCTCAGTAATTGGTGGTGCGGCCGCTTGTATGACTGTCAAAGGCTGTATATTAGGCGGGCCTATGATAGCCTATGGGGTAGATCAAACTAAGGCGTTAGTTAATGGAAATAACATGACCACAATCCAACAATACCTAGGAGATGTTTTGTCTCATCCTGATGCTAGAGCGGCATTTCCATTTATCGAAAACCCACATAATGCGGCAGGTACAATTATTGACATATCAACTTTTTCAGCTGGTGGAGCAGGAGTATCAACTTTGAACTTGTACAATGGTACGGGAAATACTATGGATGCTATTAATGCCATTAATGATGCTAATACGCTTAAAAATTATTAATTTCGGATTTTTTACTCTATGAATATCAAGCTAACGTGCTTTTTATTTGGCACTGTATTGTTTTTAGTATTAGGGACTAAGCAACTTTGGTTTACGGAACCATATGATTATATTGCTGAAATTAAAGACAAAGCCAAATTGGTTTCATTTAAGGTTGATAAGGTTCAATGTGCGTCAAAGAATCGTACAAGCGACAAGCTTGAACTTATCGCAAAGGAGAATGGCGTTTCACTATTTGCTCATATTGGAGGAGCTTTTAATTGTGAATTTGCTTTAAAAAAAATCAAAGAAGGTGACTTGGTTAAGTCCCACATAAATGTAAATGGTGGAGAAATGATGTCTCTGAACATTGAGGGAGAGCAGATTTTTAGTTTGGAGCAATATTTAGAAGAAAAAAAATCAAACTTTGGAAATTATAGTGCAATTTATTTTGTGATTGCTTTTATGTTTATCATGCTTTTTATTAATGAAAAGCGGGAGCAATATGATTGCATTCGATAATAAAAGGGCTCCTTAAAGTCTACTTTGTTGCGTAAATCATGGAACTAAATCCAAAGCTTACGATCTGATCGGTTATATTCACTGAAGTCTGTAGTCTCATGTCGAAACCTTGTTACAAA
Source organism: Vibrio sp. 10N (assembly GCF_036245475.1). Classification (NCBI taxonomy): domain Bacteria; kingdom Pseudomonadati; phylum Pseudomonadota; class Gammaproteobacteria; order Vibrionales; family Vibrionaceae; genus Vibrio; species Vibrio sp. 10N. The sequence goes on from NZ_BTPM01000002.1 coordinate 219,781, forward strand.
ACAAGCAACTGGAAGCAATACAATCAAGCTCTCATAAACCGAGGCTCTCTGACGCTTTGGGTTGACGAGGAAGCGATAAGAGAGTGGAAACAAGGCAAGCAAAACAAGCGCGGTAGACCTCGTTTTTTCAGTGATTTAGCCATCACAACCGCTTTAATGGTAAAGCGTATTTTTTCAATGTCGCTTCGCGCTGCGCAAGGCTTTATTGATTCCGTGTTTCAACTTGCTCACCTTCCATTGCGCTGCCCACATTACAGCTGTATCAGTCGTCGAGCCAAAGACGTTGATGTAAGTTTTAAGACGTATCGATGCGACAGGTCTTAAGGTTTATGGTGAATGCGAGTGGAAAGTTAAAAAACATGGCACGGATGGTAAACGCAGAGTGTGGCGGAAGTTACATCTCGCAGTAGATACGAGTACGCACGAAATTATTGCCTCAGAGTTGAGTTTATCAACGGTGACTGATGCAGAAGTGCTGCCTAATTTGCTTAAGCAAACACGTCGAAAAATCCTTGAGATATCAGGCGATGGTGCTTATGAAACAAGGGATTGCCACTTAGCAATCCATATTAGACGAGCTGTGGCTCTGATCCCTCCAAGAGAGGGCAGCATTCTGGGAAAGAGGACATCCAAGAAATTTAGCAGTTGGTTGTTAAAAGCAATATGGTTCGAACAAGCATTGGAAAAAGCGCTATGGCTACCAAAAGCGCTCGTTATCTGAAACGGCGATGTATCGAGTTAAACAGTTGCTTGGTGGACGACTAAGTCTAAGAAATTACAACGCACAAGTTGGTGAAACTTACGCGATGATCAAAGCGTTGAACAAGCTTACAGGGCTTGGTTATGCCAAAGACTTGCCGTATTGGCTGACAATTAATCTAAATGGGACTGTTCGGCTTCGAAAATGAATTGCGCAACAAAGCCAAATAATTGGCAAGGACGGCTTCTGTATCGTCGATAGCGATCAATTCAACAAAGTTGTCTCTCGATTTTGAACACACAATTCAGCTACGTGCCACTAAATTCTCACTCACTGAGACAGCCCTCTCAAAAGGTTGAGTCAGATTAAAGACATAGCCTTGAATTGGCGATTATTATTTGCCGGTTCTATGGTTGTGAGTAGTTTTATTGCATGTTCCCCAAGCGCACTTGGCAAAATCTGATCTTCATCTTTCTCTATACGCTGCTTATTGGTTGTGTTTATCAAGTACTGACGTTTCGTCAGGAGCTGAGCAGTAGCGCCGACCACATTCTTAGTAAAGTTGAATTTCAATTATCAAAGATCGAAAATGAGTTGAGGTCGGTTTATCAACCGACGGATTGCAGCACTGAAGCGCAAAAGGTTCTGGCTCATCATGTATTTCGAAGCTTAGGCTTACGTGGACTCGCGGTTGGAACAGTGCAAAGCGGCGATGAAGAATCTTTTATCGCTTGTAGTAATTTTGGTCAGCACAAAGCTGCGGTTACGTCGAAATTCTGGGAGGCTAGATACAGCCGAGATGTGGCGTTTGCCAAAATTAAGCAAATTGAGTATCGACGCGATCCCTCCTATGCCTTAGCGATTGTCAAAGACAATACCATTGTCCTCGGAGCCATTAACCCACGCATTATTCTTGGCTGGTGGATTGAACCATTTTTCCCGCAGACTAAGGCTGTCCTGTCTTTTAGCGATGGCGAAGCGTTGTTGTCTCGTGGTATCGATATAGACGATGGCATTGAAATGTCGACTTATTCTGAACGTTACCCAATTATGATTCGTGTGACGCAACCTATTACTGTGCTTTGGGATAAGCTTTTGACCTTTATTGAGCGGCTTACACTAGGCGGAGTATTGGTATTTGGTAGCCTGTTGCTGCTTGACGTTTATCGTCGTAGCACACGCAGAGAAAACCCTGAGCAAGACTTTGAGGTGAGTCATGATTAAGTGGTTGGTGGCGATGTCGCTATCGGCATTGGTGAGCCTAGTCGGTGCCTATTTTAGAATTACACATGAATTGGAGACGAGCGCGATCGGTGCAACAGCAAGGGTAGATAGAGAGATAAAGAACATCCTCAATGTTATCGACATGCTGCCGAGCGATCCCAATTGTGGTGATGAAGTGAAGCGTGAATACGCCAATATTGCACATGAAAACGAGCGTATTCGTGCGGTGGGTTATATCTATGACACGGGCGAACAATGGTATGTGTGTAGCATGTTCGGGCGCCAACTTTCTAAGCTTAACTACTGGCGAGGCAGCAAAAAAGAGGGGGTGTTTATTGGACACTCATTGTTGACGGTACACTTCCCAGAAACGTCGTTTGTGGTCTCCAAAGATAAAGGGAAGCAGAAAGCTTTCGCTTACATCAACCCTAGAAGAGTGCTTGGTTACTGGATTGAGCCAAGCCTAGCGTATGCAAATTACAGCCTGACTTTGGACTCGGACTGCGTGCCTTTTTACACGCGATCACCAGTGAGAATGCAAAGCATGTTACTGGAAACGGCGCATTCTGAGCATCATCCTTATTCCATTCAAGCGACAGCTTCGTTTGTTGATGTGTTGAAACGCACTGGGATCTATTGGTTGCGTGTCATGTGTATTGTGGGACTGGGTTGGATCAGTTATCGGCTGCTTAAAGGTACTCTTCTTCAAGTGGTCGAAAAATAGCGAGCACCATCTCGTATAAATACTTAGACTAAATGAGAATATTCCGTGATGGTTGCTTTACGTAATATTAATTCAATGTATGCGTGGTTTTTATTTTATTTTAATTTTGAATGACGCCTCGCAATATATATAAACAATGTTTAGAAATTTGAGGTGGGATAAGGTTCGTAAAAATTTGATGCTGTATAACAGTGGTGAAATTCAGCGCAAATTTATTCAATGCAGTTAAAACAGTCCTTCACCAATATTTTCTATATTTTTCTCTACACACTGCTGATTGGCTGTGTGTATCAGTTTTTTACGTTTCGCGAGCAGGCACATCAAGAAGCACAGCAAGTGCTAAGTGGCGTCGAGCGTCAGCTAACTCAAATTCAGTCAGAGTTGCATATATTGTCTAACTATCTGTTTCCGTTAGCAGAGTGCGATAAATCGATGCAGACAGAGCTTGGTCATACGGTATTTCGCAGCGTCTCAATGCGCGGCCTTTTTGTTGGTACTAAGCAGCCAGATCACTATCAATTCTGTAGTAACCTAGGAGCTACGAATCAGCCGCTGGATAATTCGTTTTGGAATGAAGCACGAAAAGGGGATATTGGTTTTGCTAAGTTGCGCTCGCCAACGCATGACGGTAATACTTCTTATGCGCTAGCACTCTATCGAGATGAAAACGTCGCGATTGCAACAATTAACCCAACGGCGATATTGGGATGGTGGGTACAAGAAGCGCCTCGGGATACTCATCGGATCCTTCACTTCTCGCATGATGAAACACCACTTTTGGAAAAACATAGCTCCTCTTCTGGAGATTACAAAACCACCAAAGAGTCGCTGCTGTTTCCTATTTCGATTTCAGTCTATAAAGATACCGCTCTCTATAGACAAGGGATTACCACTTTTATCGTAAGGCTGTTATTGGTGTTTGGAATGGTAGTGGGTGCCGTTGCACTGATTGGCTGTCGCAAAAAGCAGGTGCAGCCTAAGAAGGTGCAGGAGCTAAAATGAGAGTCGTCATCTATTCATTGTTGCTCACTGTATTGCTTAGTGTTTTGAGTTATATCCTTGCAACCGCCACCATTAAACAAGATATCGCCAACGAGCTTGAGGCCAGTCTGGCAAGCATCGACAACAGAATTGAATCTATTCTGAATTTGGTAGTGTCGCTGCCAAAACATGAAGGATGCACACCAGAACATCGTCGATTCTACAATCGAAAAGCATACATCGAAGAGGAAGTCCGAGCGCTAGGCTATGTAAGAAACCACGCAACGGGCTGGTATGCGTGCAGCTTGTTTGGAGAAGTGTCATCAAACAAAAATTATTGGGCAGGCAATACTAGTGAGCAAGGTGTGTTTATTGGTTGGTCTCTGCTAACGACATACTTCCCAGAGCCATCGTTTGTTGTGGCTCAGCAAGTAGGAGATACGGAATATTTTGCCTATGTGAATCCACGTAGAATGCTAGGGCATTGGTTAGAGAGCCCGCTTCGCGATTACTTTTATCAGGTGTATCTATTGGGAGAGTCACTGCCGCGTTATTCAAGTGAACACGTCAATATCGATAACAGTTTTTGGTCTACTTTTATTCTTAGCCATCGCGTTGTATCGCCACAATACCCTTATGAATTAAAGGTATCGGTATCACGCAGTGCAGTATTGCTGAGAACGGCGACCTATACGCTGAGAATGCTACTGGCCTTTGGCGTTATTTGGTGGATTTTTATCGTGGTTAGACGGGCACTTAGACCCGTTGTTCTGCAGCGTGCTGGTTATGAACACTCTGCTAGCGATGAGCACCATACTAACGACGATTGATAACCGATTCACGAGTGACGAGTCGACCAGTAATTAACGGCTTGTTCGACACTGGCTTGTCTTCCAGAATTGCGTCCAACTTCTCCATAGCCATATCGACGATCTGCTGTGAAGGGTAGCTGATGCAGGTCAGGGGAGGATTGAGCTGGCTTGCCAACTGTGAATCTTCCAGTGACACGATCGAGACTTCTTGAGGTGTCGCTAAATTGAAATCTCTGAATAGGTTCATTGCCACAGCGGCTTGGCTGTCACGCATTACTACCAAGGCCGTAAACGGGTGGTAGCTGTTTAGTAGTGACATAATTGCTTGTTCATTGTTGCCATTCGCTGTGACGATAAGCTGTCTATTGACTGGCATTGCCGAGTTTTGTAGCGATGTTTTATAGCCTTCGAGCACTTGTGTCGACGCGTAACTTTCATCGTCCACGACGATGGCTATGCTTGCGTGACCTTTACTCGATAAGAAGCGGCACGCACTCTCTGCTGCGAACTTGTAATCGTATCCGATAGCATGCTCAGCGCTCGCTAAACTATCGATGGCAATGACGTTGTCGTTAGCCAAGGATTTAATCGTGCCACCGAGTGAGATGATAGCGTCACAGTGCCTTTGATTAAGTTCTTCTACCATACGAACTTGCTCGTCTGCTGTTTCTGCAAATTGAACCAGCATGTGTTTGCCTTTCGCTTTCAGTGATTTAGCAAGTAGAGGTAGGTAGGTAGACACTTGTCCAGCGTCGCTAGAAGAGAGGATCACGCCAATATAATCGGAGCGTTGATTTGCCAGGGTTTGCGCAGCGGCATTTGGGCGGTAGTTAAGTTCTTCGGCGGCGCGCAATACAGCCTCACGACTCTCTGGCTTAACACCACGGCTGCCGCTCATCACGCGAGAAACGGTCGCTTTCGATACGTTTGCTAGCAGAGAGACGTCGGTGATAGTAGCCATGACAACAACCTTAATAGATTCATAGAGTTTCTAGAACTGGGAAACCGTTTCCCAAGATTTCCGTTATTGTACTCTTTCAGAGGTAGTGTTCCAAGTCTGATGAGAGGGTATAAGGTGAGAAAAAAAGCAGCTCAGTGTAAGGAGCACGACTGGGCTTTTACGACTAAGCTGCTACGACCAATGTATTGAAAACGCTCCTATAAGACGTTTTCGTGCCTGACTCGTTCCTTGAATGGTCGAAAAAACTGAAAAAAGTAAAGTGAGACCGTATTACTTAGCGGTACGCTTGTGCAGTTCAATCATTTCCGTGACTAACTCTTTTGCTAGCATGGAAGTCATTAGGTGATCTTGTGCGTGAACCATCACTAGCGTCATCTTCATTTTACCCGTGCCTTCGTCGGCTTCGATAAGCTGGGTCTGAACTAGGTGAGCTTGGTTTGCAAACTCTTGCGCTTCTTTCATCAAGCCTTCAGCTTCTTCAAACTCACCGTTTTTAGCATGGCGAAGTGCTTCATAACATAGGCTGCGAGATTGACCCGCGTTGATGATGATGCCCATGACTTGTTCTTCTAGATCCATAGTTTCCATGTTACTTACCTCTTAAATTCTTAAATGGCGCCTACCGAAAGGTAGACAGTGTCGCCCCACGCTCAACCCCAATTAAGACTAGGGGGCGACTTTTTTATTATTTGTTTCAACAGTGTCTGATAGCTCAGAACGGGTTGATTATGCTGTTACTGGCTGACCTGCCGCTTCCTGTTGCTTTTTCTCGTCCGCTGCTTCTTGCTCAAGAAGTTGTTTCTCATAAGCTTTTAGGAATGGTAGGTACATCATTGCTGACATAGCCATACAGATGAAGCACATGATCACAGGACTGAATGCCCAGTTAGCTGCCCACGATGCACCGATAGGTCCTGGTGTTGTCCAAGGCGTTAGAGAAACCACACGCTCTACTAGACCCCAGTCAAGAGCAAACCAACCTAGAGTCGCGTTCACCATTGGTACCAAGATGAATGGCAGGAAGAACACAGGGTTCATGATGATTGGTGCACCAAATAGAATGGGCTCGTTGATGTTAAATAGACCTGGTACAGCACCCATCTTACCAATGGTACGTAGGTGAACGGCTTTACTACGAAGCAGTAGGAACGCAAGTGGAAGTGTTGAACCTACACCACCAATTAGTAGGTAGTGATCCCAGAAACCTTGAACGAAGATGTGCGGAATCGCTTCACCTGCGGCCATTGCTGCTTGGTTAACCGAAAGGTTCGCCATCCAGAATGGGTTCATGATACCGGTTACGATAAGTGCACCGTGGATACCAGCAAACCAAAGGATCTGACAAACCAATACCGCTAGTAGAACGGCTGGTAGCGTATCAGACGCAGAAACAAGCGGTTGAACAAGAGCCATGATTGCTTCTGGGATGATCATGCCAGTTTGCGCTTCGATGAATAGGTTTAGAGGATGAAGCGTGATGATGATTGCCAGTACAGGGATCAGGATTTCAAATGAACGCGCAACACCTGTTGGTACTTCTGGTGGAAGCTTGATTGTGATGTTGTTGCGCTTCAGGAATGCGTAAACTTCAGTAGAGTACAGTGCAGTAATGATCGCCGTGAAGATACCTTGACCAGAGAAGTACTGCATGGACAGCATGCCGTCTTGAACTGGCGCTGCAACAAGTAGGAAGCTCATGAGTGATAGCAAACCTGTCGTAACAGGATCAAGATCGTGATGGCGAGCCAAGCTTGACGCTATCCCCACCGATATGAATATGGTCATGATCCCCATACTCAAGTTGAATGGCAGCATGAGCTGCTCACGATATGTCTCAGAAAAATCTAGCCATGCGCGTGCAAATCCCCAAGTCGTTTCCGCAGAAAACGGAGGGAAGATAAACACCAGCATGAAAGAACCAACAATCATAAAAGGTAGTGCAGCAATAAAGCCGTCACGTATAGAAGTGATGTATTTTTGTTGACCAATCTTACCAGCAATAGGGGTGACCTTTTGCTCGATAACATTGACCATTTTGTCGTACATAGCGCCCATGTCGTTACTCTCGTTAGGATAAAGTTTAGAAAAGCTCGGCGTCGAAAATTGACTAAGGGGGGACGCCGAGCAAAAACAGGTTAGCCGATAAGTTCTAGTGCAAAATCAAGCACTTTATCGCCTTTCTGCATGCCGTAATCCATCATGTTGATTGGCTCAACTTTGATGCCGTGAGCATCTGCTTTCTTTTGGAAATCTGCTTGCATGTATTTCACTTGAGGACCAAGAAGAACAACCTCGTAGTTACCTACTTGAACGTCGAACTCACTTGCGCCAAATGCTTTGATTTCAGCCTCGATACCGCGTTCTTGCGCAGACGCTTCCATTTTCTTAACCAGTAGAGAGGTAGACATACCAGCAGAGCAGCAAAGCATAATTTTTTTCATTTTTTCTTCTCCAGAATCTTGAATGCCTAATCAATATGCCCTTAAGGAAATCATTTGGAAACCGGTTTCCAAATTATTTCCAGTTAAGTGTGAAAACGATCACTGGAAACCAGAGTTATGGCGAAAAATTCGTGACACAGTTAACGAATGATCTTTGCCTGGGAAACCCGCCACCTCAAATGGTGTTAATGACCTTCATTTCAGGTCTAGTGACAGTTCACCAGTCGTTGGGGCGTGATCTAAAGTTGGAATTTATCGAGTGATGGGGAAAAAAATGTGGTGGAGTCAGCATATTTGGATAGTGGGTTTCCGAGACGCTTTGTATTCCGGTATCCTGACGCGGATCCATATAGCCGGTAGAGTAAATGAACCAATCCATTATGAGACTGTGTGCCAATCAGGTAGAACAGTTCATGAACCCTGTAGCAAAACTGCTGATGCGCAGTCAGCACCTTATGGCTATGCGTGATGGTTTCCAGTTGGCGATGCCCTTCATTTTTGTCGGCTGTATGTTTGTCCCGATTATCTTTCCTCCGTTTGCCGATTCCGAGTCTTGGATGTCGATGGCTTGGATGGACTTATCTCTGGCTTTAAGACCCATCTTGTTGCCAACTTATCAACTGACACTGGGCGTCGTAGGGCTTATCGTTTCTTTTGGCGTTTCGGCCAGTCTCGCGAAGAGCTATCAATTGCCAGAGCGACTGTCTGGATTGACGGGGTGTATGGCGTTTCTCATGCTGGCCGGCTTCTATATCGATGGACAAGAAGATGCTCGCTATCTAGGTGGTGCCGGTCTGTTTACAGCGCTTATCGCAAGTCTGTATTCAATAGAAGTCGTTAGGTTCTTTATCCGCATGGGCTGGTACATCAAGATGCCGGAAGATGTGCCTATTTTAACGATTCAAAGTTTTAAGCTCATCGTGCCGATCTTTGCCGTGATGATCAGCATTTCAACATTCAATGTTTTCCTTGATGCTGAGTTTGGTGTGCACTTTCCGCAATTAATAGAAGAGCTATTCCGCCCTTTAGTGCTAGCCTCAGATAGCCTCGCTGCGGTGTTAATTTCGATACTGATTTGTCAGCTTCTTTGGTTTATGGGGATTCATGGCGCGCTGATCATTACCGGAATTATGAATCCATTCTGGATGTCCAATCTGCTTGAGAACCAAACTGCGTTGGAAGCTGGCGGTCAGGTGCTCCCTCACATCTATCTACCTGCTTTTTGGGACTTTTTTGTTTTGATTGGCGGGGTAGGTTCAACATTACCATTGGTCTATCTTGCGATTAAAAGCCGTTCAAAACAGTTGAAGTCGGTGGGTAAGGTTGGCGCGATTCCGGCGATATTTAATATTAACGAGCCAATATTGTTTGGCTTCCCAATTATTATGAATCCGCTTTTCCTTGTGCCGTTTATTTTTGTCCCAATGCTCAACGCAACCATTGCTTGGTTCTTAACTTCGGCGGAGATTTTGGATCGCGTGGTATTAATGATCCCATGGTCAGTACCAGCTCCAATCGGTGCTGCGTGGGCTGCCAATGGTAGTTACATGAACGCATTAATGGTCGTGTTTGCTATGGTCAATGCTTACTTTATCTACCTGCCTTTCTTCAGAACCCATGAGAAAATTTTGGTTGAGCAAGAAGAAGAGCGAGCAAAACGAATGCAGCAAGCACAAGTGGCCCAGTAGCTGCGTGTGCCCGCTGTCATTGAGTGTTTATTTAGCAGCGACTCGTTTACCGAAGGTATTGATCAAAGCCCCTATCACTATGAGTGAGCCACCAATGTAAGTCCAAACAGTAGGGACTTCATTGAACAGCGCTAAACCTAGCAAAATAGAGAACACAATCTGAACATAGGAGTATGCCGAAGCTTTTCCTGCCGCTTGGGTTTGCATTGCTTTGGTCAATCCTAGTTGACCTATTTGCGTGAAGACACCCACCAACACCAGCATCATGGTGAGATACCAATCCGGCATCACGAAGTCGTCGCCAATCAATAGAATTGAGACTGGCAATGCAACCAATGGGAAGTAGAAAATGATCACTGAGCTGTCTTCAGTTTGGCTTAGCTTCCTAACGATAACGTAGGCGATAGAGCTGCCAAATGCGCCAAGGAGCGCAACACCCACACTAAATAATGGTAGCGACTCTGCCGTGTTGCTGCCTAACGTTGGTCCTACCATAAACGTTAAGCCGAGAATACTCAGCACGATACAAATGATGGTCGACTTCTGAATGTTTTCTTTTAGAAACCAGAACGCAAGCAAGGCAGTGAAGATAGGGTGGATATACTGGAGTATTGTCGCTTCCGCTAGAGGTAGCGTTGTCACTGAATAGTACACACAAATCAAAGCCAGTGAACCGACGATACCGCGCAATAGCAGCAAAGGCCTATTGTGCCCCCACACTGAAATTCCTTTCCTTTTAACATCCAGATAGCTCAGCACCAGTGAAACCAATGCACGCGCCGCTACGATTTCAAATACGGGAATACCATAAGTACTCACGTATTTCACACAGACAGACATCAGCGCAAAGCCGAGTGCCGATAACACCATGTAGCGAACGCCGACAGGGACGATGGAGTCAAAAGTTGTGGTCATAGTCGTCTCTTTAAAAGGTTGAAGTCGTGCTATTTGTGTTTGGTTAGGAATTTGCCAACCGATGCTTTTGGCTGTTTGGCGAGCTTTTGCATTAGCTCAAAACTAGGCTGCGCAATGGCGTGTTTCTCAATAAGCGAGTTGACGAGAATCAACCATAGTGACGCTGTCACCTCGGCGTCGGCTAACGCTCGGTGGAATACGCCATCGTTAGCAATATTATGGTAGGCCACCAGATCACCCAATTTGTGTGAATTGACCTCTTGGTTTAGTCGGCGAGAAACCAAGAGTGAACAGGCAAACTCACCACTATAACCTTTACCAATCAGATCCAGTTCGGCATCTAGAAAGCGCTTATCGAAAGAAGCGTTGTGAGCCACTAGATTGGCATCGCCAATAAAATCGACGAACTCGCTCATCACTTCGTCACAGTTTGGTGCGTGGCTTAGCATATTGTTGGTGATACCTGTGTAGCCCTCGATGAAGCTGCTAACTCGGAACCCCGGATTCATCAATGATTGAAAGCGATCAACCACCTGGCCATTCTCCAGTTTCACGGCACCAATTTCGATAGCGCGATCGCCTTGGTTAGGCGATAAGCCCGTGGTCTCAAAGTCGAGTACGATGGCGGAGGTGGCGGGTGCGGACATAGCGAAATCTCACGAAAAAGTAGGGAGGCAGAGTCTAGCTTGAACGCGTCGTGAAGGGAACCTTCCAAGTACTGATTTTGGTTACATACTGCTTATATCAAAAAGAAAAGGTCCAGATGAACTGGACCTCAGATTGCTGACGAACCCCGCTTTTTCAAGCGGGGTTCTTTTTTCGGAGCGGCCGTAGGCCGCGATCGCGATATTTTTTGTTAGATAGCGTTCTGAAGTGAGTAAGGCTTAAATCGGCATACAGAGGCTAGTATTTGACTTATTTCTGCCTTATTTAGGCCCATTTTTCGCAGATAGCTCACCACCAACGCTATCTTCTTGATGTTTTGAGCGGCAGCGGCTAACCAACATTGCATTTGCACTTTTGCGAGACCGCGGTAGCGCGCGTAACGGTGGCCATGGTGTTGTTTTGCATCGGCGAAGCTTCGTTCTACTGTTTCACTTCGCCTCCGATACGTCTTCTTTCCGTAGCTAGAGAGTCGCATTTGATTGGCTCGCTCCACCGTCTCACTATAAAGGTGACGCGTTATGACCTTCTGCATATTTTCACTCTTAGTACAGTCGTCCCGAACGGGGCAAAACGCACATTGTTTCGGGTCTGAAGCGTATGAGCGATAGCCTGCGCGTGTTGTGGTTTTATAGATAAGTTCTTGCCCTTCTGGACAGCGATAGGTATCGGTCTCTTTTTGGTATTTGAAGTCTTTCTTCTTAAATTTGTTCTTAGTTCTTGATGGGCGGCGATACCCGAACACACCTAATATACTGCGGCGCTCGAGTGATTCAGCAACAGGCGCAGTGAAGTAACCTGCATCGATACCAACTGCGATAGGATTGAGGTTGAACTGCTCTAGTGTGTGATCGAGACGACGGATATAGGGCTGTGAGTCATTCACATTCCCCGGTGTTGCGTATGTGTCTACGATGATACCGTGCTTACCATCCACGGTTCGGTGGTCAAGATAGAAGAAGCCTTGAGGCTTATTGTCTCGTGTCATAAAGCCACTTTCAGGGTCGGTGGTGCTGACTTTAGTGTTTTTGACGTCTGTCTTTGGTGGCGTCTCTTTGAATGGATTTTTACCTTCAGATTCTCGGTCTGCAGCCACATCTTCATTCAGCATATCAAGATAAGCGCCTGCACTAACTGGACGCAGACGATTCATGTGCTTGTTCTTGTTAGCATTGGCTTTAAGGTGTGTACTGTCAGTGAAGAGCTCCTGTCCTGCGACTAAGCCTTTCTCCATCGCTTGAAGCACTATGTTGTTGAAGATGCGCTCAAAGACGTCAGTACCATTGAAGCGTCGAATTCGGTTCTGGCTTAACGTCGAAGCATGGATAACTTTTTCGGTCAGTGACATTCGTAAGAACCAACGATAAGCGACGTTCACTTCAATTTCTTTGACCAGTTGGCGCTCACTTTTGATGCCGAATAGGTAGCCAAGCAGAATGATTTTGAATAAACGCACAGGGTCTACGGGTGGGCGGCCATTATCTTTGCAGTATAGATGTGCCACTTCGTCTCTGATGAACTCGAAGTCGATGGCATTATCAATTTTACGAACGAGATGATTCTGTGGAACGAGCTGTTCCATGGTTACCATTTCGAGTTCGTATTGCTGAGGAGAAGGTTTTTGAAGCATATCGGAGTATCCATATTTCGATACTCCTATTAGATCAAAGGTCTAGCTTGAAAGCTAGACCTTTGTCAGCAGTCTGAGGTCCAGATGAACTGGACCTTTTAAGACGGTTAACCTAGGTTCTCCCCATTGGTTTCGATGACTCTTTGATACCAGTAGAAGCTGTCTTTTTTGTAGCGTTTTAGCTCTTTTTCACTCTCTTCATCGCGGTCAACGTAGACGAAGCCATAACGCTTCGCATAACCATTTAGCCAGCTGAACAGATCTTGATAAGACCAAGTGCAGTAGCCGATTACTTCACAGCCATCTTCAATAGCATCGTTGATAGCTTCAACGTGCGCTTTTAAGAATGCGATACGATAGTCGTCGTGCACACGACCGTCTTCGGTCAGCGTGTCATACGCGCCCAATCCGTTTTCACTGATAAGAATCGGTAAGTTATAGCGAGACGTGATACGGCGAAGTGCGACGCGTAGGCCTTCTGGATCGATTGCCCAGTTCCAGTCGGTCATTTTTAGATGTTCGTTGTCTGCGCGAACATAGTAATCATCAGTAGGGATGCGAGCGACATCAGAAACCACAGACACTTGCGCAGCATTACCGGTTTGTGCCGTCTCTTGGCGGTTTTCTGGTGCAACATAGGTAGCTGATTGATAGTAGTTCAGACCCATGAAATCACAGATACCTGCTTTAAGTAGCTCTTTATCACCTTCTTGGAAGTCGATGTGGATGCCAAGACGCTCGAGCAGTTTTAGACCAATCTTTGGATAAGCCCCTTTCGCGTAGACATCCATCCAAAGTAGATCTTGTATCTCTTGTGCGTTTTCAGCAGCAATCACATCTTCTGGAGAGGCGGTTTTTGAGTAGGTCGGGCTGTAGGCAAAGCTCGCACCAATTTGACCTTTGATACCCATCTCTTTGAATCGCTTCACAGCATTGGCATTTGCTAGGCTTGCGATATGGTTGGCATTGATAAAGCGTTGGTAATCAGAAACTTTTGGTGGATGGATCTTTTGAACGTACCCTAGGCTTGTGAAAATATTCTGCTCATTCATGCAAACCCAGTAAGGCACCTTGTCACCATACTCACTGAACAGGACTTCGCAATAACGCGTAAAGTCCGTCAGAATTTCACGACTTTCCCAGCCTTGATATTCGTCTTGCAGCGCTTGTGGAAGATCCCAGTGGTAGATAGTTAGGATCGGTGTGATGCCACATTCGATCAGTTTATTGATAACGTTGTGGTAGAACTCTACACCCTTCGGGTTTACCGTGCGGCCATCTGGCATGATGCGCGTCCAAGCGACAGAGAAGCGATAGGCCTTCAGTCCCATCTCTCGCATCAGTTCGATGTCTTCTTCATATTTATGGTAGAAGTCAATCGCTACTTCACCTGTTGTATCTTTAAACGTGTTACCTGGAACGCGTGAGTACACATCCCAGATCGAATCGCCTTTACCATCTAGATTCGCTGCACCTTCGATTTGATAGGCTGCTGATGCGCTGCCCCATAAGAAGTTCTCTTGAAATGCCATAGCTACCCCGATTAACCCTTTCATGTATTTGTTTTCTGCCTTCGATAATATTAAAACCATATGGTTTTGTAATTACCAGGGCTTAAAAATTAGATCTTGATCGCCATTTGTCTTTGGTTTTCTGATGGGGTAAACAATTAAACTATAGGTTTATGTTGAATTGCTTGAGTATGACTTTACTAACAAGTAGTCTAAGTGTGCATCAAGAATTAGAGAAAGTGAGTGGGTGAAATGGTCAAATATCAGGGCATTTATAGTGAAATGAAGCAGCGTATTTTATCGGGATATTACAGTGCGTCCGATAAGCTCCCTGATGGCAAAACTCTAGCTCAAGAGTTTGAATGCAGCGAGATCACACTCAAAAAGGCACTCGACTTCCTTGTCAAAGAAGGGTTGGTGGTGCGGAAGCGTGGTTCGGGGTCGTTTGTGAAACAGCGCTCAAGTGCTGTGTCTCAATCTCACCTACTTGGAACTAAAAAGCGAGCTGAGGATCGCGGGCAAACCGTTAATACTCGTGTTGTCACGTTTAAGTTACTGGAAGCGACAGAAGATATCGCGGTGAAACTAAAATGTGCGGTTGGCGATGAGGTCTACAGCGTTACTCGCGTTAGGATATTGGACGGCGTACCAACGATTATTGAGTACATCTACCTATCGAAGGCTGTGGTTTCAAATTTGTCTATCGAACATGTTAAGTCGTCGATTTATGGCTACCTGAGTGAACACCTAAACCAAACTGTTCACAGCGCGAACCTCAAGATAACAGTAGGACACGCGACAGCGACTGAGGGAGAGTATCTCAGCATACCTACGGGTGGACACTTGGTCTGTGTGGCACAAAATGCGTACCTAGATAATGGTCAACTATTTGAGTATTCAGTGGCAAAGCATCTGTGTGAGTCGTTTGAGTTCTCAACAACGTACGTGAAAAGCGAGACTCAGCTGTAACAACAAAGACTTAATGGTACTCGATTCCAGCGTCTCATAAATGAGACACTCTCACCCCTCATCATGTGATGACTACAGCTAAACTGTATAGGAGTAGTCGTTAAGTTTAGTGAGGAGGATCCTTTGACTGGCTTAAGTGGAGTCAGCAAAGCCATTGATATTACTAATAAACGGATTTCAAAATATGCAGCCAGTGACAGTGAGATACTGATCCAAGGAGAGACTGGTGTTGGTAAAAGTCGCTGTGCGAAACTGATTCATGAATTATCAAAACGTCATCAAGGGCCATTTGTCGAAATCAACTGTGGCTCCATTCCTCGTCCCCTTATTGAGTCTGAGTTGTTTGGTCACGAGAAAGGTGCCTTTACTGGGGCGGTTAAAAAACACGTTGGATTTATCAAACGTGCCCATAAGGGGACCCTATTTTTAGACGAAATTGGAGACATGCCTTTAGAAGTTCAAGGGCATTTACTGCACTTTTTGGAGTCGAAAGAGGTACACAGTCTAGGTTCTGACAGTAATTGCAGTGTCGACTGCCGAGTTGTAGCGGCGACCAACGAGCCGATCGACGCCTTGATTGCGCGAGGTGATTTTCGTCAAGATCTATTCTATCGTCTCAATGTTCTACCTCTTTCCATTCCACCGCTTCGTGAGCGGGCTGATGATATCTTAGAGCTTGCTAATGACTTTTTATCCAAGGAAATGGCCGCGCTTGGGCGCTCGGACATTCGCCTGTCAGAGAGCAGTTATACGGTCTTGAAGCACCACTTATGGCCTGGAAATATTCGTGAACTTAAAAACGTGATACGAAGGGCGGTGGTGCTGGTTCAAGGTAATATTATCGAGCCGGACGCACTCGGTCTTGATGCGATTTGTAGTTTTCAAGCCTTGGGGCACAATCGCTTGTGTTCAAAGGACTTAGAGCAGGTCATTCGTGAGCATAAGTTCAACATGACAGCCGCTGCTCGCTACCTCAATATCTCTCGCCCAACCTTGTATCGCTTGATCAAGAAACACAATTTAGATCTCGACAGTTAACGGAAAGGGTTTACACCTTGTAACACCCCTCTATATCTCGGATCTTTTTTTATATCAGTACCTTACTGGATTTTACTGTCCCCTATCTATCGCGAGGTTGTTTAAAAACAATAAGTTAGGTGCTGGTATAAGAATTGCTCATATAGGAGTTCAATCATCACTCGTAAGGAGTATGGAATGAACTCTCAGCGAACCACAACAGCGCAGCGGCTTTGTTATTCTGCTGTATTAGCGTCTTCTTTAGCGCTAGCAGGCCATGCGCAAGCTAAACTCGACGGCGCCATTTTTACCACTACCCCCGGTGGGGAGATCGTCAATGAAAATGTGCGCTATGAATCCAAACTTGAAGTTTTCCTTGATGGCGGTCCAGGGCCCAATGCTCCAGGGACAGCCGCCGCGCTTCCGGCTGGTTATTATTACTTCCAAGTGACTAATCCTTCTGGTAAGTGTTTGTTGTCAAGCGTTGAGCCGGACGCAGGTGTGAATGGTGGGACATGTTATGAAGCAGTGAAGGGTAAAGGTGGGCCGAAAAACGCAGAAACATTTGTGGCAGAGCCTCTCGAGTGTCGCCTTTTTTACTTTGATGGTGAGGATGGTATAACACTCACTAATTCAACCTATACAGTGACACAAAAAGTCAAAGGGCAATGGGTAGAGCAAGAGATACCTTGTCAGCATCTACTGGGAAGTGAATATCTAGCACAGAATGGCGGTGAGCTCTCTGAAGGAGACACCATCCAATTGTTCCCATTTGCGAATACGCCCAATTCTGGCGGCGTTTACAAAGCTTGGGTGTCAACCTATGACAGTGTTTATAACGCCTGTAACGGGAATGTTTATAACGGTGAAACGGGTGAAAATTGTAGTGGCTTCTTTGGCTTTATTCCCAAGTTCTCAAAAACAGACAACTTCAAGGTGCGCTTAGGAGACAAAGAAACACCGGTCACTTACGACATTGGATTACGTGCGTTTCATGATAAAAACCTGAATTGTCAGTACGATCCGGATTACACGACGCCAGCTAACGGTGATGAACTCATTGAAAGCTGGGACTTTGGTGTGACAGACCCGCTTGCACTTAGAAACATCTTCCGCACCACCAATTCAGAAGCATTCCCAATCACCTTTAGTGTGTTAGAGCAAGAGATGCTGGCTTGGTCTGTAGACCACTTTATGTGGTTCGCGTCGGTCAACAATGTCGCTCCACTCAATGCCAACTTTACTCACTTTACGACCTTTGCGGAGCTACGTAATTATGCCGCGCAACACAACGATGGCGCTTTGCGTCTCGGCTTTGTATCACCTTTGGCGTGTGATCAAGGGGTGGGACCTGCCGTGATCAGTCGAGACTCTGGTGAGCAGACCGATGATGGTTTTGTGCCGAGTAATTTTGCAGATGCACTACCGGGCAAAAAAGGCGTCGACCCCGACCCTGTGCTCGTGGTTGCCTTTGGTAGCGTTGGTATTGCCGACATTACAGTGTGTAAAGTCTTCGACAAAAACAAAGATGGGATGAAAAATGACGGTGAGGGTTATATCCCGAACTGGCCAGTGAGTTTAACCGTCCCTTTGAGTGTGCCTCTACCAGATGACATTAACCCGCAAGCAACGCCAGAATTATGGGCTGAGCTGGTGGCTATTTTTGGCAATGACATTAGTGGCATGTATAACCGGGTGATCTCAAAGCAAACATCTGATAATGGTTGTGCGAGATTCCGAGCGTTGGTACCGAATATCCGTGGCGATCTTGCCCCTTATGAGTTGAGCGAACAGTTAAGCCAAGCTCAAGGTTGGAGCAATACCTCAGCGGCAACGATATTGTTCGATGTTCGTTCAGTACTGACCTATGTTAACGGTCTACCAGTCATTGACGGTGAAGTCGTGAACCGCAACGACGGCAAAACTGGTGACACGTTTGACTTTAATAATGCTTGCGATGTCATTGTAAACTTTGACACCAAAGGTTACTGGCACAACAAAAATGGCCTAGCTGAGCTTAACGAGTCTGATCGTGACTACGTTAACAGCCTAGCGCCTTATAGCTCACCTTCGGCTTACTTCGAAGCTGGTGATGAACCTTTCGATGGCCAGTTCCAAGGCGGAGAGCCTGTTGCTGCAGCCTTTAGTGGCGATAGCGTTATTTGGGAGGCAGGTACCTGGCAATCTGAAGTGTCGCAATTCTTGGTTGATAGTAATGGTAATGCGGAAGCAAATATGCACAAAGAGCAGCTTGCTCAGCAATTGCTAGCGTTTATCTTCAATACTCGTCATAGACCAGGAGCGGGCGGTTTGTCTGGCTCTGCAACCATAGAAGTGAATGGGACTTGGATGACCATCGACGATATCATTGCGCTTGCAGTGACGACTTGGTCTTCATCGGATGTTGAGGCGATCATTTCGCTAGGTGCGACATTGGATGGTTTTAACAACAATAATGCCTTGCCTGTAGCACCACAGGATTACACGGATTGTTTAGCGCCTTTTTAGGTTTTGATACCGATACATCGTTATCTATAGTGAGTCGATTATGCCAGCCCAATGTGGGCTGGCTTTTTTTTGAATTAGGACTATTGGCTGCATCATTATCGCCCTCCAAACTAGTAAAGGATGTTCTACGCTTACACTACACGAAGCGAGCAAGGAAGTTATATGAGCAAACCGATAATTGCCAATAATGCCCCAATAAAAGTCGAGCTAGTCAAAGATCAAGAGTACTACTTTTGTACTTGTGGGCGTTCAAAAAACCAACCTTATTGTGATGGTTCTCATGCTGGAACCGGTTTTACCCCTAAGGCGTTCAGCGCTGACTCATCGGGTGATGCCTACCTTTGTCGATGCAAACATTCGGCGAATCTCCCATATTGCGACGGTACACATAAAAACTTTTCAAGTGAACAAGTCGGACAAGAAGGCCCAGGGGTCTCTGTGTCTAGTGAGCAAGCGCCAGTCGCGTCGCCAACCAAAGAAGAACCTACGGTAGAGTTTATTCATCAGCTCGCCCGAGAAGGGCTATCGAAACTTGGTCATCATGGTCCTATGACATCCATGGGGGTTCCTAGGCATTTGCTTCCTCATTGGGACGATTTGCAAATCATGGTGGCACAAATGGCAACTAAGCCATTGATGGAGGATACCAAGGTGTCGACAGAGCTTGTGATTGGCCCTCAGGCGAAAAAACCGCTCAAGCTATCGATCCCCTTGTTTGTATCTGACATGAGTTTCGGCGCATTATCTGAAGAGGCAAAAGTTGCGCTTGCTACAGGTGCTGAACTGGCAGGAACAGGTATCTGTTCTGGTGAGGGAGGTATGCTGCCGGAAGAGCAAGCTGCCAACTCACACTACTTTTATGAGTTGGCGAGTGCAGGCTTTGGCTACGATGAGCAGAAGCTAAAATCGGTGCAGGCATTCCATTTCAAAGGTGGTCAAGGCGCCAAAACGGGTACCGGAGGGCACCTTCCTGGTAATAAAAATATTGGCAAGATTTCACAGGTACGTGGCATTCCTGAAGGAGAGCCTGCCATATCGCCACCCACGTTCAAAGATCTCAATACAGCTGAGGATTTTAAAGCGTTCGCAGATCGGGTGCGAGAAATCACAGGCGGTATTCCGATTGGTTTTAAACTTAGTGCCAACCACATTGAAGAAGATATCCAATTCGCTCTTGATGCCAGCGCAGACTACATCATTCTTGATGGCCGTGGTGGAGGAACCGGGGCCGCACCGCAAATGTTTCGAGATCACATCAGCGTGCCAACCATTCCAGCACTCGCGAGAGCGCGGCGATATCTTGATGAGCAAGGCATGAGCGGTAAGGTGACGTTGATCATTACGGGTGGTTTGCGCGTTCCAATGGATTTTGTGAAAGCAATGGCACTTGGCGCTGATGGTGTGGCAATTTCCAACAGCGCAATGCAATCAATAGGCTGTGTAGCTGCGAGAATGTGTAACACCAATAATTGCCCTGCAGGTATTGCCACCCAAAAAGCCGATCTCAGACAACGACTGAACGTGGAGAAGGCATCGCATCAACTGAAAAACTTTTTTGAGGCTTCTGTGTCATTGATGCAAGTCATGGCTAGGGCATGCGGGCACCACGACTTGAGTCAGTTTAACCGTAACGACTTGGCGACTTGGGATCGGGATATGGCGCATTTGTCTGGCGTGAAGTACTCGGGATATGAAGGCTAGCTCCGCTCCTTTTTATTGAAAAGCGACAAGCTCATTAGTTTCATTGGGCTTGTCGCTTTTTTGCGAGTGAGGTGTAGGTATTTAACTGTTTTTATATACAGTATATTGCTACAATAATTTGGTTGTTTATTCGTCTATGAAGCCAGCCAATGAAAGTCGATTACCACAAAAAACTTCGTCCAGTTATCCGCTATATAGAGCAAAACTATGGCCAAGCCCTTAACCTAGAGAGGGTCGCTGAGCGCGTTCATTTGTCTCCGTATCATTTTCACCGAATTTTTAAGGCCGTTACCGGGGAAACTCTTAATGATTTTCTGCGTCGATTGAGGTTGGAGCAGGCGGCCAACAAGCTTTTTTATAACAAACCAAGTGTCACCGAAGTCGCGCTTAGCCACGGCTTTGGGAGCTCTCAAAGCATGGCTAAAGCGTTTCAAAAGTACTTTGGAATCACACCAAGTCAGATCCGCGACTGTGACGATCTTGAGCAATACACTCAGTTAATACGGGATAGCAAGATTGGACACTTAGTTGGCAATAATGGACACGAAGTTGCCCCTGGCTCTCCATATACTGAACACGAACTTACAGCAAACGCACAATCGCTGAATAACAAACGAAAAACGTGGAGCACATCTATGGAAATTAAAACATTTGAAGCGAGCCAGTTGGCTTATGTGAGAGTAACAGGACCATACGGAGAAAATTACGAGCCAGCTGTGGATCAGCTTTATGGCTGGGCAGGACCAAACGGTCTTGCGGGCAACACCAGTATTTTCATTTACCATGATAACCCTGAGATCACGCCAGCAGAGAAGTGTCGTACGGACATCGGATTGCTGATTGAAAAGCCAACGACAACACCACCAGGAATTGAGTTAACGGACTTTGAAGGTGGCAAGTACGCTTGCATTAGAAAAACCATCACTGAGAAATCTCAATATGGCGAAGCATGGGAAGAGCTACTGGGACAAGTCGTCGAGCAGCAATTTGAAACCGATGATCGTCCTTGTTTCGAGCTGTACCACTCTTATGATGTGGAGACACATGTCGCCGATGTCAGCATTTGTACTGCCATTAAGGCATAGTCCCAAAATTTAGAAGTTAGAGCACCGCGGCCATTTTGGTCGCGGTTTTTTTCATTTTTCGTTGACCTGTCTACAGCTTTATAGTTTAAAGTCCATAACCATCAATTGGAGAGGGCGCTATTGTGTATCGAATATCAGAGCTGGCTGCCGAAGTAGGGCTGTCGCGGACCGCGCTGCTTTATTATGAAAAACAGAAGCTTATTTGTGGCAAAAGATTAGCTAACGGCTACCGCGTTTATAGTGATAACGATCTACAGCGAGTCCGATTGATTCAGCAGTTGCAAGCGGGTGGATTAACACTCAAAGAGTGTAAAGCGTGTTTAGAAGCAAAGGTCGATAGAGCGTTGCTTCAAAACCGGCTGCAAACGCTGGAGCAGGAACTTGAGCAGAAGCAGAAGTCGCGTGATCTACTGGCGGCGATGTTAGGTGAAGGTGATTTAAAAGCTTGGCACGAAGGGCTAGACAAACTTGCACCTGATGCTCATTTAGATTGGTTAATTAAGCAAGGCTTTAATGAAAAGGAGGCCTTGCGTCTGAAATGGTTATCTAAAGATATGAACGAACATGATATTTATATGGCTGACTTTATGAAGGTTTTCGAAACGCTAGAGCGTTGGGGGCCGGGCAGCGAACAAGAAACACGTAAAGCACTAAACGCAGTACCAAAAGCGCCTCAGCAGCTTCTTGAAATAGGTTGTGGCAAAGGTTTGGCAACCAAAGTACTAGCAGAAAACAGCACTGCACACATTACCGCCATCGATAATGAGCAGTTAGCGCTAGATCGTCTTACTAAGCGCTTTGAAGCGCTTGGTTTATCCGAGAGACTCAATACTGTCTCCGCAAGCATGACCGAGCTTCTGTTTGAACCACAAAGCTTTGATCTCATTTGGGCGGAAGGCAGCGCTTATATAATGGGTGTAGAGAAAGCGTTGTCACAATGGAAGCCGTTGCTGGCCGAGCAGGGGTGTATCATGTTGAGTGACATGGTTTGGAAGACATCAGCGCCAAGCGAAGCATCTGTGGCATTTTGGAATCAAGAGTACCCGGACATCCAACAGGTTGAGACACGTCTTGAGCAGATGAAAAAAGCAGGTTATCTCGTTGTCGAGCATTTTCCGATGAGCCACGAAGCATGGGCGAACTACTATGAACCGCTTGCTGAGCGCGTCAAAGAGCTTGAATCAGAGATGTCTGAAAAGGCAGCATGGAAAGATATCAAGCATGAGGTAGAGATCTGTACAAAATTTGCAGAAGAGTTTGGTTATCATATGTTTATCGTTCAAAGGCAGTGATATTAAGGTGTCTCCTTAACCCGACTCCCCACCCTCAATAAATTCGTCACCCCAAACACATCCGCCATCCTAAATATATCCGTCATCCTAAATATATCCGTCATCCTCACGAAAGTGAGGATCTCCTAAAGCGCGTAGCCAACTGAAAATATTCACTGAGTCACTTAAATCAGCCTTGAAGTGCGCTGAATGAGATCCCCTTTTGCAAGGGGATGACAATATTGTTCTCAGACAACTTTGGATGTCTACTGCGACTTAGGCATTGTCTTAGGTCCATCATTCCAAAAAATTATCCAAATCATAATATCTGATAATTTAACGTACTTTCCCTTTTGTCGTAATCTAGCGCCAGTTGGAGATCACCATTTCGTTTATGTCGTCGACTCACCCATGTCCGTGAGTGTCCGCATAAGATTCAGACGAGGGTAAATATGAAAGTTTTGCACACAATGATTCGCGTAGTGGACCTAGATAAGTCCATTAAATTCTACTCAGAAGTTCTTGGCATGAAGGTGTTAGACCGTTTCGAGAATGAAGAGTATCGCTATTCACTCGTTTTTGTTGGCTACGAAGGTCAAGATGCAGGCTCTACCATCGAGCTGACTTATAACTGGGATACAGACCAGTACGACCAAGGTAATGCTTGGGGACATATTGCAATCGGTTGTGATGACATCTATGCGGCATGTGAGCGCATTGAACAGCTTGGTGGCAACATTACTCGTGCACCGGGTCCAATGAAAGGCGGCGAAACTCACATCGCGTTCGTGAAAGATCCCGATGGTTATTCTATTGAGCTAATTCAATCGAGCAAATAATAGAGAACAGATAGAGGATAACGATTATGACAGATGCAATGTTTCAACCCATTCAACTTGGTTCGCTGACTTTAAAAAACCGTATCGTGATGCCGCCGATGACTCGCTCTCGTGCATCGCAGCCAGGCAACGTAGCCAACGACATGATGGCGCAGTATTACGCACAGCGCGCTTCAGCAGGTCTAATTGTTGCTGAAGGCACGCAGATTTCTCCAATGGGTCAAGGTTATGCTTGGACACCAGGCATCTACTCGCAAGAGCAGATTGCGGGCTGGAAAAAAGTAACGGACGCCGTGCACGCTAAAGAAGGCGCAATTTTCGCTCAACTATGGCATGTAGGCCGTGTTACGCACCCAGATAACATCGGTGGTGAACAGCCAATTTCATCGTCTGCGCTCAAAGCAGAAAACGTGAAAGTGTTCGTCGACAATGGCAGCAATGAGCCAGGTTTTGTTGACGTTGTTGAGCCACGCGCGATGACCAAACAAGACATCCAAGAGGTGATTGGTCAGTACCGTCAAGCGGCTTTAAACGCTGTTGAAGCGGGCTTTGATGGAATCGAACTGCACGGTGCAAACGGTTACCTTATTAACCAGTTTATCGACTCAGAAGCGAACAACCGTGATGATGAGTATGGTGGCTCAATTGAAAACCGTCTCCGCTTCCTAGATGAAGTAGTCGCGGCCGTTGTTGACGCGATTGGTGCAGATAAAGTGGGTGTGCGTCTCGCTCCATTTACGTCGCTAAACGGCACAGTCGATAAAACACCAGTAGAGACGTACACGGCAGCAGCGCGCGTACTGGACAAACACAATGTGGTTTACATGCATGTTGCTGAAGTGGATTGGGATGATGCCCCAGACACGCCTGCAGAGTTTAAAACGGCAGTACGTGAAGCGTACCAAGGCACCATTATTTACGCCGGTCGTTACAATCAGGACAAAGCAGAGCAAGCGATCCTTGGCGGTCTTGCGGATATGGTAGGCTTCGGTCGTCCATTTATCGCAAACCCAGATCTACCAAGTCGTATCCAACACGGCTACCCCCTAGCACCGCACAACCCAGAGACTCTGTTCGGTGGTAACGAGGTTGGTCTTTTAGACTACCCAGAATACCAAGCGTAATTGACTGTTTAGTGCTGTAACTTGAGCACGATAATCAAATCACGTAACAAGATTAGGCTCGAGGCGAGGGGACATCCTATTTATAGGTATGGCGTCTCGGGCTTCCTCTTTCTTGTTATCTCTAATACACTCTTCATACGTTCACCTCTCTTTCCGGCTGCAATGAGCTTTACCGATATCCAAGACAAACTGGCCACTTTCACTGCTCTTGAGCAGGTCTTTGACTATTTTGAAGTCGACTATGACCGCAAGTTTCTTGATGAATATCGTCTGCCACTTCTCAAGCGCTTCAATGGTTATCTGTTAATGCAAAAACCAGATGATTGGTTCGCTGCGAGGCGAGTTCTGCGTAATGCGTATTGCAAAATCCAGCGAGGCCGTCTCGATCCCGCAACACGTTCGGCATGCCGGGGATGTACATCTTGTATTAGGCGCTAACAAAGGCGGTAAACAAAAAAGGCTCACAACCTAGAGGTTATGAGCCTTTGTTTTATATTGTGTTTTGGATGTTTAGCTGTTGCGCTTATTTGTCGTCAACGTTCACAAACATCATGGTGAGCGTAAAGGCCAGTGCAAATACACCTACAACGCCCAGTACGGCTTGGATGAAGTTCTGAGTACCGCTCGCCAAGTACGCTGGAAGGCTGAACACAGAAGACAAAATGTAGCTGGTTAGGTGAGTATCAATGGTCACTGAAATCGCGCCTACGATACCTGCTGCTAGGCTCGCCATAAATAGGGCTTTTGTGTACTTGGTCAGTACGCCGAACAGTGCTGGTTCTGTAATACCAAGGATAGCGGTTACGCCTGAACCTACTGTGACTGAAGATTGCTCTTTAGAAACGCGATTGCGTTGTTTGTACCATACCGCCATCGTTGCGCCAGCAATTGCTAGGTTACCCAGACACATAATCGGCATCAGCAAATCTTTTCCGTACAACGCAAAGTTGTTGAGGCTGATTGGTGTCATGCTGTGGTGGATACCAAACACAATAGTAATAGGACGAGTGATACCGAACACAAAACCAGTAAGCGTTGGTGAAATCTCTAGGAGTGAGCTTACTACCCAGCCCGCGCCATTACTTAACCACATGCCTGCCGGAGCAACAAGTGAAAGAACAATGGTTGAAGTCACTGTGAAGGCCAGTAGCGGGGTGAATACAGGCTTCGCAGAAGATGGCACAAAACGGTCCACAAACGGAGTCACTTTAGAGAGTACCCAAACTGCAAGGATTGCTGGCACGATAGCACCGCCGTAGTTTAGCAGTTCGATAGGCACGAAGCCCAATACGGTTAGCTCAGGAGTACTGCCCGCTTCTTTTAGCATTGCCGCTTTATCAACAAGCTTTGGAGCCAGCATTGCAGATGAAACCGCAAGCGCAATGTACTCGTTCACTTTAAATACTTTAGCGGCCGAAAAAGATACCAACATAGGAAGGAAGAAGAACACCGCAACTGAAATCGAGCGGAAGAAGAATACCGTGTCCGACGACTCCGAAATCACACTCGTTGCAATAAGGCCTGAAAGCAGACCCATCAACATACCTGCGCCAGCAATCGCTGGAACGACAGGGCCAAAGATACCCGCCACAATACGCATGGCATTTTGGAACAATTTGCCTTTCTCTGCTTCTGAAATAGGCTCTTCAGTGGTAGTGCTTACGCCGGAAAGCGCGTTGTACCACTTTTCGACATCGACACCGATGACGATTTGAGTTTGACCTTGAGCAAGCACCACACCTTTGACACCTGGGATAGCTTCTAGTACGTCCTTGTTGGCTAGAGATTCATCGGCAAGCTTAAAGCGAAGGCGCGTCATACAGTGCGTGATGTTGATGATATTGTCATCCCCACCCAGCGCAGTGACAAGCGACTGTAGATTGTCGTTGAAACGGCTTTGCTCGCTATTGGTATTAGTTTTTGAGTTCACGTCGTTTAGCGTTTCGGTTAGTTGCATAGTAGGATTTCCTATCTTCTACCGTTATTCGATGGGGCTATCATATCCAGCGATAAGATTTGTCCCAATCGAAAAAACAGAGAGATTCATCACATTAAATGCGTGAATTTACTAATTTTAAGCTATTTTTGACGATTGGTTCGTTTTTCTTTAAAAAATCACATCGATAACGAACCAGTTAAAATTGGACATAAATTAGCGCTTGAATTTCATTATTTTTCGCTGTTAGATAGAATGAGATTTCATACTAAGAGCCCATATCGTGAAAGAAAACATCATTACAAATGTCCAGTGCATCATTACGAAGCCGGACAGACATAATCTTATTACTGTTATCGTTGAAACAGAATCAGGCATCACTGGCTATGGCTGTGCAACCTTTCAGCAGCGTCCACTTGCTGTAAAAACCATGGTTGATGAATATATTAAACCTTTAGTTGTTGGTCGCAATGCAAATAATATTGAAGACCTGTGGCAAATGATGATGGTGAATTCATATTGGCGCAATGGTCCGGTTATTAATAATGCAATCTCTGGTGTTGATATGGCACTTTGGGATATTAAAGCTAAGCTTGCAAATATGCCTCTGCATCAATTGTTTGGCGGTAAATCTCGCGACGCAATTCAGGTTTACACTCACGCAACCAGTGACACGATGGAAGGTTTATACCAGCAAGTCGATGAGTTTCTAGAGCAAGGCTACAAACATATTCGCTGTCAGTTAGGCTTCTATGGTGGTGTTCCAGAAAACATGCACACTACGGAGCAGCCAACGGCGGGATCGTATTACGATCAAGATCAGTACATGGCGAACACTATCGACATGTTTAAAAAGCTTCGTGAGAAGTATGGCAACCAGTTCCACATTCTTCACGATGTGCATGAAAGACTGTTTCCGAATCAAGCGTTGCAGTTTGCCAAGCAAGTTGAGCAGTACTATCCGTACTTTATCGAAGATATTCTGCCACCAAATCAAACCGAGTGGTTGACGAACCTGCGTAGTCAAACATCTGTGTCGCTGGCACTTGGTGAGCTGTTCAATAATCCAGAAGAGTGGAAGTCGGTGATCATTAATCGCCAGATTGACTTCATCCGCTGTCACGTGTCGCAAATTGGTGGTATTACACCAGCACTTAAGCTGGGCCACTTATGTGAAAGCTTTGGCGTGCGTATCGCGTGGCACTGTCCGCCAGATATGACACCGATTGGCGCAGCGGTGAACACGCACCTGAATGTACATCTCCATAATGCAGCCATTCAAGAGCACGTGCATTACAAAGAGAATACTCGCCGCGTATTCCCTAATGCAGCAGAGCCGCGACAAGGTTTCTTGTATGCCAGCGAAAAGCCGGGTATTGGCGTGGAAATGGATGTTGAGGCAGCAACGGACTTCCCTGTGGAGTATCGCGCTCATGAATGGACACAAAGCCGACTGCCTGATGGTTCAATTCATACGCCTTAATAGTCGAAAATAAAAGAAGCAAATCAAAACGACCGCTAATTTAGCGGTCGTTTTGATCTCGGTACTGCAAACTTTCGTTATTAAATTTGGTGTGATACGTGCATTGGTAATTAATATCTATAATGTCGCTGACAATAAAAGCTTCACCAGAGGTTAAAAAACCGCGGTTGGTAATATTCATTGCAGAGGTTGAGCGCTTACATTGTAATATTTTCGCATCTTCTGATGATACGCTAACGGCTTTGTAAGTGGTAAGGTAGCTATCTATTTCTAACCCAAGTGAAAGTGCTAGCTTTTGCAGCGAACTCTCCACCAGAGTATCATTCATTTTAGGGAATAAATGTACGGGTAAAATAGTCTCTTCAATTTGAGTGATCTTATCTTGTACTAGTCTTAAGCGTTTGATATGCCACAGGTAATCATCCTCACCTATAGAAAATACTTGCATCTCATGATGTGTGGGGATGCGTTTATTTAGCTGAACTTTCTTATAAGAAATATGCTCAAAGCTGTTTTCAGTGATAGAGTTATAAATTAGTGGTGTACCGATAATTGCAGTATTAACAAAATAACCGGATCCTGTTTTCGGTTTTACCACACCAATCGCTTCAAGTTTTGCTAAGGCCTTCCTAATTGAAAACCTCGACAACTGATACTTGTCGGCTAGCTCCCTTTCTGAAGGGAGTTTTTGGGTGATCACACCTTGGCAGATTTTGCTGATCAGATCTTGAACCAGCTGTTCGTGCTTTTTCATCGAGAAGGGCAACAGTTGCAACAGATAAATTTAATGATAGCGATGAAGGGGCTAAGTTGGCAAACGTATTCGCGGGACGAGGTCGATGTTTTAGCACAAAGGCTTGATGCCAAGCGAGCAATGCTCGCTTGGCGCTAGAGATTTATTGGCATTGGTTAAGACTTACAGCAATTGGGTTCGCTTTTTCGTCAAATTTCACCGACCAAACGTATTTACCAGCGGCTTCAATGGTTGATTTGGTGTCTTTCCCGTAGCCGCCCCATTTCAATACTTTCGTTTCGCCAACGTTGAGAACTCGACCGTCTGCGGTGAACTGCGGTTTCCAGTCTGACGCTGCGTACTGCATGGAGTATTTCCCCGGTTTCTCCTCGACTACAGCTTGATATAGACCATCGCCTTTATGCTCAAATACGCGAGCGTCGATGTGCTTCCAGCTTGCACCAGGGAAGGTGCCAACGACATAAAGCTTTTTACGTACAGGGCCTGCTTCAGAAACTGTCGGGTTGTCACAGGCTGCCATCATAGCAGTGTCAACACCTGCTGGAGCAGCGGCTACCGCCGCAGTTGTCGTTGCTGTCGTCTCATCCGCTGAAGAAGTTGCTGGATCTGACGCACAGCCAAACATAAGTGCACTCATCACTGCCATAGACAAAGCAGATTTTATTGATGTCATGGGTTGTCCTTTTTTTGTTTTGATTAGGGCGAAGCCAGCATAATGAGAGCGAGATTGGAGCCAATCATCCCTTGATATGGGTGATAGGGGAGTAGCCACAAGGATGAGAGTAATGGGTCACAAAGTGTGCAATAGATTGATAAGGTTTTGTTGACCGGTTTAGATGAATGTTCTTTTAAGCTGTGTCTTTTATGAGGGGCATTGGTGTGTTTTCTTTCTGATTGGTGTAGGTGTGATATTAAGTTCGATATATATCAAATTGCTAACAGGATCTATGTTGGTACGCGAGTTGAGGTCACTTTTCATGTCGTGAGTGAAGCATAGTGAACGGAATAGATACTCGACGCGTAGATAGCAGAGCAAGCGCTGAAAAAGGAGAACACCATGCAACTGCTAATCGTCGTACTGACCTCAATGGTCATTTCTTTTAGTGCTTGGTCCGCTGGGTCTGGCTCGAGCTATAACTCGCTTAATAAAGCGCAGCGTACCTACAATAAAGGTGTCGAACTGATGATGAATAAACAGTTTTTTGATGCCGAGAAAAAATTTCGTGCCGCACTAAAACGAGACAAAAATTGGGCACAGGCCCACAACAACCTCGCTTATACCCTCCGAAAACAGGGCGTTGATCATTACAATACGGCATTGTTTCACTACAACAAAGCCATCACCATCGCTCCTTTACTCCCTGAGCCTTACATGTACAGAGGAGTGCTCCATGTACAGATGGGTAATGCCTCTCTTGCTAACGACGATCTGGCGAAACTTCGTGAGTTAAAATCTCCCCTGGCTGATGAACTCGAGTTTGTGATTCAAAATGGAGAGGAGAAAGCCCCTGAGCAGTTTTTTGGTGTTTCTGGGAAGTTTAAGGGGTAGCTTAGCGCTGGAGGCACTCTTGCAAGGTTCATTGTCATAGGGTGAACCAACCCCGGTGTACATAGCGAATCGGCAACTGTTTACAGTTGGTAAATTTAACACTATGTGTGTCAAATTTGCCAATCTAGACAATAGACATTGACTAGATTTTTTTAACTTATTGATTTTTAGGCGTTAAAAAGTTGGCACTACATGTGCAACAGGAATTGGGCAAGTAAGGTAGTCTGCACAGTTACTAATAACCAATCCCAAAGGGGCACATTATGAAAAGCTTACTCGTATCTACTCTTGGTGTTATCGCTATCACGTCTTCTGCTTTTGCTGCCGCTAACACGCTTGATAAACAGGAATGGAGCGAGGACTTGCGAGATGATATGACAGCGATGAAACATGAGGCGGTTGCTGATATTTCGCAAGTAAACCTAGCGGAGATAGAATCGCGCGATGAGCGAATTGTAAAGCGTATCAAAGCGGAGCAATCTCAGTTGGTGAACAGTAATTGCCAAAATGACAGTGCGCCGAAGTCGTAACGGCGTGTCATCAAATGCTCGCTACGAGTGCAAGTTGGTGAGGAAGTATTACATCACGATGGTCTTATTGATGTTGTAGCTATCGCAGTGATTGAACAAGGCAAAGGATGTCAGTTCTTTTGCAAGCGCATGCTCAAATGCTTCTCGCTGCGAGATCCTTGGCTCGATATATAGCTTAAATACTTCCAGATGAGCCCGATCTCGGTGAGCCTTGCAATCCACTCGAGCGACTAATCGACCATCCCATAAAATCGGCAGCACAAAATAGCCATACTCTCTTTTGGCTGTCGGAACGTAACACTCTAACAAGTAATCGAAGTTAAAAAACTTACGCAGTCTATCGCGCTGGATTATGAAGCTATCGAAAGGTGAAAGCAGCTTTGCTTGCTGGCGGCTTATTCGTTTGTCTAGTAATTCAAGCGATTGCGGTAATACAAAGTAGGCTTCGCCTTTGACGGTTACTTGCTCTATCTTGCCCATTTCTTCGAGTTCATACAGTGCTTTCTGCACTATAGGTTTGGTGCCTTTTCGCAAGTAGCTCATCTCTGTTACGTTGGCGATGCCATGGGTTTTTAGGGTATTTAGTACTAGAAACTGTGCGTGTTCATCTGCAGTTGGCATGCGCGTATCTGTGTCGCACGTGAGTACTCTCTCGGTTAAGTCATACACTTTGTGAAATTTTCGGCGTTCGCTGATCATTAGATCGCCTTGCATGTACAGTGTCTCTAACGCTTGCTTGGTCGGTTTGCTTTCCCAGCCTTGCTTTTTTACCGTGGTAGAGTTGATTGCACACTGGGTAAAGTCTTTCGCCATTTGCGGGCCATCAATAGTGATCTTACTGAGCACCTCCGCCATTAATTTGGGGTTCTTCTTAAACCAGTGACTCTGTTGACCAGATTTGAGCGCGTGTTTTTTGGGTAACGAAAAGCGATAGTTTTGCATATCAAGATACGACGCCGCGTGCGACCAGTATTCATAGACCACTCTATCTTGCACCATGCGATCAAGATGATCGGTTGAGTAGCGGTGGTTTCGACTCCAAAGCGTATGATGATGCGCACGTTGCACCACAGAGATGGTGTCAATCTGCACGTAACCTAAGCTTCTCATAGCCTGTATCGACTGTTGATAAGCATTGCCTGCAAGGGGCTGGGAAGGAAGCCCCTGTGACAGCAAGGCTAATTTTTGAGCTTGTGGGATCGACAGTGATGGCATGAGCACCTCATTTATGGCTAGTCAAATACGGGACGTTTCTTATTGCTGAAATAAAACAGGGTACTGACCGCGATGAACAAGGCGGCGAAGTAATAGAAAAACGAGGACAGTGACGCCAGAAAGTCGAGATGCTGTGCGATTTGTTGCTCGCTGTAGTTTTGAGACACCATTTTGTAGTAATACGCATACAGCATACCGATTAAGCCGTAGCCGAGGTTAAACATAAGACCTTTAAAGCTAAGAACGGTGGCTCTGTTATGCGACTCGGTTTTTCTGTTGAGGTGATAGCTAATAAAGATATTCACTGTCATGGTAATGAACACCAATAACAGAGCGGGAATAACGCCATAAATAGGCCAGCCGCGACTGATCCAGAAATAGCTCGCCATGGCAGCAAGCCCCATCAGTGCAATGAAGGACTTGGGTTCCATATGTTCGGCCAACCTGCGACTTTGCCCTGCCAATAGAATTTGAAACACACTGACGCCGGCACCAATAAAACCGATGTAGATGATCGGGATCTCAATGGCACGGTAATACTGACTGTTCATGGTCAAAAACATTCGGGAGGTGTGCTCAAACAAGCTGTAATAGAGCAAGATAAACAGCACGTAAGGTGTCGATAAAACCCACTTCCCGGTATCTAGGGTGAGCTTTAAGCTGGCTATTGAGGTCGCAACTTTACCACCCCCATGGCTGGCTGCTTTGCTCTCTTCTTGCATGCTGGTGGCAGCATAAATTGCCACTAAGGCGACGAGCAGTGTAGCGTAAACGGGAATTCGCATGATGTCTTGGGTATTTTCAGGCCTGGCGAATCCAAACCACTCTGCGACCTGACCCATTACGTTGACATCGTACATTGCAGCCCCAACTAGGGTTACTACAATCCCCACACTGGAAGCAATACGCAGTTGTATCTGTAGTACTTGCGGCCATATCTCTGACTTACCTTGTTCCTTTAGCGTGTCGTAAGCGAGCGCTTCATCGGCCCCACTGGCTAGTGACATCGCAAGTCCGCTCAGCACGCGATTGACCAAAAATACCATGAAGACCAAATTCGGATTCCCCGTTGGTACAAAGGCTATCATGGCAATTTCAACAAACATTACGATAGAAGATAGGACGACCAGTTTTTTCCGCCCCAACGTATCGGCAAAGGCACCGGAGGGGACTTCAGAAATTACGATGGTCGCGGCCCACACCACATTTAGCATGGCAAATTGAGACAAGGTTAGGCCGTAGTCTAAATAAAGCAGCGTAAATACTGGGTAGTAAAAGCGAGCGAAATAGCTGCTGCGAAACATCAAAAAGTAGCGCACATTTCTGATTTGAAGTATTTGTTTGAATGTCATTGAGGGTTTCGCTCTGAATCTTACGTCTTATGGCGATATGGATATAGGTATAGCTTGTTTTTGTAGTTGGTAAAAGTTTTTTCTTTAAAATCAGTTGATTGCCAAATTGCATCAAATGAAGGCGACAGAATTGATTTGTGGGGGGAGAGTGAAGTTTGATATGTTACACGATAATATAACTTATTGATTTTATTGGGTAATGGTTTGGGTGAAAAGCATTTGTGGATGAAATTTAAGGTATTGCTAATCTTAACTTTAAATAATGCATCTTAGGGGCTCATCCATACTTAGAACCTATGCCTAGTTCACGTGCGTGTCTTGTCATTTTCAGCTCTGCGTGCACTCATTTTTATCACATACAATGGCGTCTACTTATGACTCAACTTCGTCTTTGGTACCTAGCGCAATCTTCGATTGGCATCGTTGGTTGGATTGGTGTTGCCATCCTTCTAAACCCAATCATTATTGAACGCACGGCAAGCGGGACTCTGCTTGGCCAAGTTATGGCTCTTATTGGGGGAGCGGGCATTTTGGCTCCGGTTATTGGAGCCGTTGCCGATAAGTACGCCTGCCACCGTTTGCTGCAACGTGGGGCGCTGCTTATTAATCTTGCTGCGCTTGTTGTGCTCTATTTTGCTCAATCGTCCGCGATGACCTACTGGTTGGTAGGGGCGCTGATGGGGATTGCGATTGTTACGCTGTTGGTTCTAAACCCTACTTTTGTCATCGCGCACAGTGAAAACCAACAGGAAGAAGGGCGCAGCTTGGCCAAGTTGTTTCAGTTTCAATTTTTGGGTGTTGTTGTCTCTGGTGTGCTTATTGCGCTTGCGGGCCATTATCAGCTCACAACAGAGGTGAAATTGCAGCTGCTCATGGCGTTGCTGGTGATGATCATCATTGCGGTTTTCATCGCACCTCCTGCTCCCATCAACGCTAAGCCAGTGGAGGTAACGGAGAGCGAGCAAACACCAGGCCATCTACAAAGGGCATTTCTGCCTTGGGCACTGTTTTTGTTATCGGCATTTTGCTCAATGTTCTTGTCGGCCAATTTGATGGAGCTTGGACCGCTGCTCATCAAAGAAGTCTACAACGTTGAGATTGGCAATTCCGCGTTGGGTATGGCGACCTCTGCCGCTATCTGCATCTTCTTGCTTGAACCGGCTGGAAGATGGATGCAAAAAAGTGGCCCCTTTAAAGTTTGGCTGACAGCACAAGGTATTTTCTTGGTGTTGGGCTTAGTGTTTTGGTCAACGGTCGGCATGACAGTGCCCGATGTCCTGCCGGTAGCTTTGCTGGTCATATTAATCCAGGCGATGTCTTGGAATGATCTCGCGGTTCCAGCTATCGCGGTGAGATTGAGCCCGACGTCTCCGGCTTTAACTCAAGGTATGCTGATGTTTGCTATGGCAGGGGGCTTTGGCGGCGGTACGCTATTGGCGGGCCTATGCATAGATGCCTTTGGCTATGCCTCGGTATTTACCCTTGCACTCGTAGGTATTATTTTGTCGTTGGTGTTCATCGCGCTTATTGTTGTGACAGGTCATCGTCGTCAACTGCAAAGCGACTAGAGCTTGATGGCTGAGAAGGCTAATATAGGTGAGCGTGGAATAGCGCTTCCATGATTGGATTTACGTTTGTCTTGATTATGGTTTCATGGTGTTTGTTAGGTATGCTTTTGATAGCGGTAGGTAGAATATGAAAGCAGTTACTATTTTAGATGGTGGCATGGGTCGAGAGTTAGAGCGTATTGGCGCGCCATTCTCCCAGCCATTGTGGAGCGCGCAAGCGTTGATTGAATCTCCACACTTTGTCAAACAAGCGCACCAAGCCTTTATCGAAGCAGGCGCGGAACTGATTACGGTCAATAGCTATGCTTGCGTTCCTTTCCATTTAGGAGATGAGCTGTACGCGCAGCAAGGTGTCACGCTCGCAGCTAAAGCGGCCAAACTCGCCCATGAAGCGGCCACAGAAGCGAAGCACCATGTACGCGTTGCAGGGTCGCTGCCACCGGTATTTGGCTCGTATCGACCTGACTTGTTCCAGGCAGAACGCGCACAAGCGATCAGCCGAGAACTGTTATGTGCTCAGGATGACTATGTTGATTTGTGGTTGGCGGAGACTGTCGCGAGTATCGCTGAGGCTCGTATGTACGCGGCACTTTTTAACACTACCGATAAACCCGCTTATATCTGTTTTACGCTGCAAGATGAACCTGACCAACCTGCAAAGCTTCGCTCCGGTGAGCCATTGGAAGAAGCGGTGACATTGTTATTGAACGCAGGAGCGACGGGCCTGTTCTTTAACTGCTCGATCCCTGAGGTGATTGCCCAAGCGATAGAAGTGGTGAATCGCATCACTGCAAGTGAAGGTAGAGTTTTGGAGATCGGAGTATTTGCCAACAGTTTTACGCCGATTAAATCAGGGCATCAAGCGAATGAAGCCATGCAAACTGTAAGGCATTTTTCGCCTGGGGAGTATCTTGCTTTTGCTAAGCGTTGGTATGAGTTAGGAGCATCGATAATTGGGGGCTGTTGTGGTATAGAGCCAAGGCATATCGAACTTTTAGCCCGTTGGAAGCGAGATCTTATCGAGATGGATGCGCTCAGTTAAGCTACGCTTGTAGCGGCTTCACTGGAAGTTCGACTGTCTTGTTGCTGCTACACCATTTCTCTAGCATGTCTATCAGCTTCGCTTTATCCGCAGGTTTATGAATCGAATCGTCCATTATGTTTGCAATCGATTGACGAGCATCCGGGCTGCACTCTCCCGATAGCGAAATAATAGGCACAGATGCGCTGAACTTACGGATTTCTTTACAAGCCTCAAAGCCATTCATGTTAGGCA
Organism: Vibrio sp. 10N; assembly: GCF_036245475.1. NCBI lineage: Bacteria > Pseudomonadati > Pseudomonadota > Gammaproteobacteria > Vibrionales > Vibrionaceae > Vibrio > Vibrio sp. 10N. The sequence continues at coordinate 256,208 of NZ_BTPM01000002.1, forward strand.
TGCGGATATCCATAAAAATGAGATCAAATGCCGTGTCTTTCGCTTTTTCAATGGCCTCGGCTCCTGACGCTGCTTGCTCAACCTTTATGCCTTCTGTTATCAGATAGCTTTGCACCAGTAAGCGGTTAACATGAGTATCATCGACGACCAGCACCTTTTTACCGACTAACGATTCCTTTTTCTTCAAAGCGCCGGCTTGCTCAGCTTTAGCAAAGGTACTCCAGAAGCTATATTTGCTGAACATAAAGAGTGTGGCTTGGAAGGCATCAACGTAGCTAAGTTCTTCTTCAGTACGTGTGGTACAGAATAGCGTAGGGACGCCACTTTGCTGATTCACAGCATGGATAGCATTGGCTATCTCACTGGCCTTTGAGGGCTCAAAATCTGCCACCATCGCGACATCAACCGTGTTGGCTTCTAAGTAGGACAGCGCTTGCTCTTTGGAAGTGACGTAGTGAACGGTGAGTACAAACTCATCGTCCAGCGCCTGCCGCAGCCAGGGCTGAGAGGTGAGAGGGGCGATGATCAGTGCTTTCTTATTAGTCAGAATCGGCTGGAGCTTAGCATGCAAACTTGTTTCGTAGGAGTGCTCATCAACCGTTGGAAAAGTTAACTCGAAGGTAGAGTACTTGCCATATTGAGAACGGCAATGGATGTCGCCACCAAAGGCTTCCATGACACGTTTACAATACGATAGTCCAAGGCCTGTGCCAGAGCTTTTTCCTTGAGTAAAAAGATCATCGAAAATCTGCTCTAGGTGAGTGTCAGCAATACCGGGGCCGAAATCGGTAAACGATATAGCATTGCTGTGCCCTTGACGACGCACGCCGATCTCTATTTTACTTTGTGGGTACTGCTCAAAGTAGTAGACAGCATTTTTGAGTAAGTTGTAAATCACGAAGCTAAACAGGGTATCGTCACCCCAAAACGCAAAGTCTTCGATACTGACATTGACTCGTTGGCGATATTCAGGTTTGTTAAAGCTGAAGTCGTTGATGGCAGCTAAAGTTAACTCTCCAGCAGAATGAGCTGAGAACCGCTCTGTGTTAAGCGATTCACCTCTTAGTTCCGACAGCATAGCATCGATGAAGCGTGTTCCAGTTTGAACAGCGCGTTTGCTTTCGTGGAGCGCTTGGTGCAGTTGTTTGATTTCTTCAGAGTTATGCTTGCCAAGATCAATCGGGTCACTGCCCAACACTTTGCTGTCGATTTGCTCAAACTGATACTTTAGCTTACTGAATGGGTTACGTATTTCGTGAGCGATAGAGCCCGCCAAAATTTGGCTTTTTCGCACTTTATCTTCGGCGATGATCCAGCGGCCGGCATCTTTAAATAGTGAGCGTAGCCCTACTACTTGGTCTGCAGTCATGAGCGGCTGCTGAGCGGACTGAGTGGCGAGGTATAAATGAGAGATACGCTTGCGGTCGTCGAAAATGGGCACGATGAGTGACACCTTATTCAACACCATGTAGTCAATGAGATCCGCCATGCTCTCTTTCACGTCAATGTGATGGTTGAGAATGTAGGCCAGTTCGTCCTTGATAAGGATGCGCTCCCCCTTGTTGAAGAACTTAAGAACTTGACTATCTTTCTCAGTAATAATCTGCCGAACATGGCCGTTAGAGACATTCAGGGCTTGGTTTAGCTTTTCAACCGCATCTTTGCATGAGTATCTAAATTCTGACTCGAGACTGCTTATTTGATCAATACTGTTGCCACTCTTTCCATACAGCACACGATTGAAGAACCAGTAGACCTTTTTTAATGACTTCTGATAGAAAAGACCAGTAAAGACAACCCAACCCAGTAATGCCACGCTCTGATAACTGCCAATTGAGCTGAGAAGCAATGTAGGGCTAAGAAACAGGGCGATATTGGTGAGTGAACTGATGCTCACTAGGGCAATGTACCGCCCACTATAAAATCGATTGTAGAGGAGGGCGTAGCCGATCAGCATTAGCTCAAACACAGATAAGGTAGGTGCAATCCACACCAATGAGAAGTCATTGTAGAAGTAGGGAATACCTATCATGACAATTAAAGTTGATGCCATGAAGATGATCACACCCGCCATCATATAGCCCGACTTCAGCTGAGTTAATCGAAGGTCGCTTTTCCATGCTCGAACAAAGTTAAGAAAAGTAAGGACGATGATAAATGGGGCGGTGAGAAAAAATATTTTATTGTAGTCTCCGAATCGAATTAAAAAACTCCCTGACGAATAAACATCGACACTGATAACTGTCATGTCAGGAATTAAGTTGACGACAAGTGAGTGTGCTGACAGTACTATTAATATAACAGACTGTAATTTAGAGATATTCTTATTTTTGTTCTTGGAAATAAGCTTACAAGAAAACCAATATGCTGACAGAATGGCGAGGGCGCAAAATATATTTGCGCCTACTGCCATCGCTAAAGCGATGTCCGGGTCATAATAAGTCAGCAAGTCAGATTGAAAATAAGCATTGGCGTAAATCCAACATGCGATGAAAAATGCATACAGACAGTAAGGAAGGTAGATCGATTGATCTACCTTAAACTGGTTCTTAACCATCTTATATGACATGTAAATCGCCCACATCAATACACCAGTACCAATCAAGTACATGATCAGTGCCGGTGTATCAGAGAGTGCGTATTTTAAAAATTCAGGCATGATGCAAAATGAGTCGTGCTCTTCTTCCTTGCTGACAACACCTGCTTATAGTACTGCTTATAGTTGCATTCTCCAATAGCTTTCACCATTGGATTGCTCAAAATTAACCCTTTGTAAGTGTAAGGTTTTGTCGGGTTTATTCTCAGGTATGTCATTGGAACGTAACAGTCAGGTTCGTCGCTATATAAATTGACTGATTGGAAGAAGTACAACAAGGCGGGTTGCTCAGTGATGACATAGACTCCTTTAATCCCCACTTGCTCCATGAAAAGCGCGATGTGTTTGATGGATAAATACAGAATAGTATTTAATCGGCGAGCGGGCCCGCTGACGGCCATTCTTATTAGCTCACAGCAGTCGTGACCCCGTGCCAAGCTTTGCGCAAAAGACGTATCAAGATGTTGAGCTGTCGATAGTGTGAGCCTATCGCTGAGTGCGCCGTCAAATAGACCGGAAGACTCTAAAGCTCTGATATTTCTATCATTAATTGAAACGGACCAGTTGTCTGATTGAAAGAAAGGCGCAAAGGCCAACCAATCTTGTTTCTTATCCCAGCGCTGGATTTTTGCTGAAGCGACTAAGGTTCGATTGCCCAAATCGTCACACTGGTAAAGAATAAAGTGCTCTCCTTGAGCGGATAGATCCAGTTCAAACAACATTTCATACCACTGTTGCTGTTTCACAAAGGTTTCCAAATTCATCAAAGTATTGGCATTGGACAGATCAAGCGGTTGGCTTGAGAAATGCGTCAGAAATTTCCTGCAATCTTGCTCGATGTTTTGTACTAGCTCTGCGTGAAATCCATCGTCTAGCTCCACCTTTGCTAAAACCCGTAGTTCATCGTCAGCCACATCGCCTCGAGTCAGACAAGTATCGAGCAATAATGTAAAGCGTTGATATTCGGCCCATAATGACAACACACTACCAAACAGCGGTTGAGATTTTCTTTCTATATATCGATAAAAATTGGGCACATCAAACAGCGCCGTGTTTTGTATTAAGTTCGACATTATTTCTGAATCGTATTTGCTGGCTAAATTGCCATTGGCACAATCACATAGCCCAGAATTAATGAGTTGGTTGACTCTTTTGTTAATAATTGTTTCAAACAGTGTATCGTCGCAATTAGCCTCAACATAATTGTGGACTTGTTGCAACAACGCGTGTTTCTCGTCTTCAATAGACAGTAAGTTGTGGTCTTGCGTATCGATGACGTTGTAATCAGACATGTTATTTCCTCTTTTGTGATTTACAGAGGAAATTGTATGAAATTGGTTACTAATCTATTGAGAGCCTAGTTTTTAATATATGTATTTCGGGGTTGTCTTTGGGCTGTTATTTAGAGTGTGAATGCATAATTGAGTAAACGATGCGTAATGTAAGCAAAAGAAAAGTGAGCTAGCACCTGATTTCAAACGCACAGTTAATTATTAACTTTTGTGTAAATAACACGTGCATTTCAAGTAGTGATAAAAATAGAAGTAGAGAAGAGTTGGTAGGCTAAAAGCACGTCACGTTAGCTTGTTTTATTATATAAAACCGCACTTTACGATTGATTGATATTGTTTCATTTAGAGATGTTTATATCGTTTTTTGCGCGTTAAGCGAGCCACTATAGACTCGCTTAAAGCGATGATTGTCATGTGGGAGGTTTAGGTTTCAATGACCAGAGCCTGATAAGGCATAAGTACTACATCATGTAAGGAACTCAGTGTATTGGTGTAGTTGTTAATCACAACTTTCTTAACGCTACCCGGATAGGTCCTCTGTAGGGTATGGTGAGTGAAATTAGCAATGATCAGTAGTGACTTATCACCACTAGAACGAATGTACGCGTAGACTTCACTGTCTTCTGGATCGAGCAAAGTGTTGCTCCCATACACAATAACGTCGCCGTACTCTTTGCTCTTACGAAGTGCAATGAGTTTTCGGTAATGGTGATAGATGGAAGCTTCATCGTTGACGGCTTGCTCTGCATTGATATCGACATAGTTCTTGTTGACCGGAAGCCACGGTGTGCCAGTGGTGAAGCCAGCATGGTCGTTAGTATTCCATTGAACTGGGACTCGAGCATGGTCACGAGAGAAATCGTTGAGAAAAGCAATGGCAGCTTCGTCAGATACGCCGCGATCCATCATTTTTTGGTAATGGAATTTAGCCATTAGGTCGTTAAACTCATCAATGTGGCTAAAGTGCTTGTTGGTCATCCCTATCTCTTCACCCTGATAGATATAGGGTGTACCACTCATCATATGAAGAACGGTACCGAGCATTTTCGCACTAATGACGCGATATTCAGGGGAGTCGGAACCGTAGCGAGACACGGTTCTAGGTTGATCGTGATTGCTCCAGTAGAGACTGTTCCAGCCTTTCTGATAGAGGTCTTCTTGCCAGCGAGACATGATTTCCTTGTATTGAACTAAATCGAAATCTTTTTTCACTGCGTTGTGCTCTTCGCGGTCGATGCTGACATGCTCGAACTGGAATATCATACTGATTTCGTTGCGATCTGGGTGAGAGTAGTAGCGCCCATCGAGCGTCGTGGTGAAGGGTGTTTCACCGACGGTAAGTACATCGTAATGTTTAAGTACTTTGTCATGCATTTCTCGCAGATACTGGTGAGCAAGTAAGTTGTTTGACCAATGCTCCCAACCGGCGACACCGGCATCGAAGATAGTGGCGTCCGGATAGTCTGATGGCTTGCCAATCATATTGATGACGTCCATGCGAAAGCCGCCTAAGCCTTTCTTGAGCCAGAAGTGCATCATATCGTAAATGGCTTCTCTGACTTCTGGGTTAGCCCAATTGAGATCAGGCTGTTTATTGCTGAATAAATGCAGATAGTATTGACCTGTGGTCTCATCGAGCGTCCATGCCTTGGGTTTAAAGAATGATTCCCAGTTGTTGGGCTCACTGCCATCCTCTTTTGGATCTTTCCAGATGTACCAGTCACGCTTGGGACTGTCTTTGCTGCTTTTAGATTCGACAAACCAAGGGTGCTCATCTGAAGTGTGGTTGATCACTAAATCCATGACAATCTTGATGCCCCGCAGATCCGCTTCCCTCAAGAGCGCTTCCATGTCAGACATAGTCCCGAACTCAGGCGCGATCTCTCGATAGCCCGAAATATCGTAGCCGTTGTCATCCATCGGAGATTTGTAAACTGGGCTTAGCCAAATCACATTAACGCCTAAGCCTTGGATATAATCGAGTTTCTCGATGATGCCGGGAATATCACCAATGCCATCGCCATTGGAGTCATTGAAACTTCTTGGGTAGATTTGATATACCACGGCGTCATGCCACCAACGTTGCTCCAGTTGTTCCGTTGTCATGGAAGTGTTCTCCTTAGCAAGTGAGGTAAGTTCTAACAGCTGCTGCGAATGATGAGCTCCGTATCAAGCTGAATAGATTCGTAGGGCAATTGACCTAGCGCCATCTGTGCGGCGATTTGGCCTTTCTTTGCAATAGGTTGTTGAATAGTGGTCAGTCCGGCTTCAGCCGCCATCGGAATACCGTCGAAGCCAACAATCCGGATCTCGAGGTTCAGCTCTTGTGCGACTGCGAGAGCGGCAAGAGCGATTTTGTCACTCATGCATAGCAGAACATCGACTTTCTTTGGGGCGGTCAGCGCGCCCCTTAACATGGTTTTAAGCGTGGTTTCTTCAAGGTCGTGGATCTGCCAAACGCTCTCATTCGACAATGTGATGTGATTTTCTTCTAACGCTTGTTTATAGCCGTTAAAGCGGCAACGTGACACGGACTCTTCACTGGTGTAAAGATTGTCGAGATTTGCCAGTGAAAGTGAAGTAGAAGGTTCAAGCCGAAGACCTAAAATCAAGACATTATCATGGGAGCTGTGAATAGCGTGGTTGGCAATATCGTAACTTGCCTTGTGGTTATCAATATTGATAGAGGGGACGTCAGGGATTGAAAAGTCGACCGCAACAACGGGTTTGTGTTGTCTCAGTATCAGGTCAACAATGCTTGAGTCGACGGGCTTTCCATAGACAATGAAACTGTCTGGGATCGTCTCTACCTGCGTATTTTGATAGTTTTCTCTACTTGGCGGGAGTAGCAACATATTGACGTGCGCGTCATCTAAAGTCTTTGAGACACCCGCCAAAAACTCAGTAGCCACAGGGTCGGTGAAGTTATAGGCCAAGTTATCCGCTAACAAAACGCCAATCACCCCCGTTTTTCCAGTACGTAAGCTACGTGCAGTACTGCTAGGTCCGGTGTAGCCGAGTTTTTCACACTCTTGCAGAATACTTTCTCTTAGCGCCTTAGAAAGCTGACTAGGACGATTGAAGGCGTTGGAGACCGTCGCTGTCGATACCCCTAGATGCGCTGCTACCGTTTTGAGAGTTGGCTTTTTGCGCTGCATAGCAACCCCTAGTTTGTTCTATTTTGAGCCAGGAATGGCGAAGGATTGTTACTAATACTAAAACGATTAAGAAAGATTGGAAATGTGACTTTATTGTACGTAGTAAATAATTTGAACCTCATCATCTTATTGAATATGGGAAGCCATAAAACATGATCGATGACACAAGAACTGGTTAGAAAGTGGTCGAAATGTCAATAAGGTTTTAAGGTAGTTTACATTGGCTTAACCGATTAAGTTGTTTGCTTGTGAACGTCGTAGTCAGAAAAGCCGAGGACACAAAGACAAATAAAAAGTATCTGAATACATGGAGTCTTGCTGATGAAAACCTCCCTACTTGCTAGTGCAATCGCTGTGACCATTTCTACCTCTGCTGTTTTTGCTGCTGACCTAAAATTCGCACCAGGCGAAGATGCCCGTTTTAATTGGCAGAGCTACGAAGCGCTCAAAAACATGGATTTAAAAGGTGAAACCGTCACCATTTTTGGCCCTTGGCTAACCGAAGATAAAGAGCTTGTTGAAAGCGTCATTGCTTACTTTGAAGCCGCAACGGGTGCCAAGGTGAACTACTCTGGTTCAGATTCTTTTGAGCAGCAAATTGCCATCGATGTTCAAGCGGGGAGTGCTCCCAACATTGCCATCTTCCCTCAGCCTGGCCTTGCTGCCGATCTTGCCTCTAAGGGCTTTCTGACGCCACTTGACCCGGCAATGGGGCAATGGATTAACGACAACTATGCCGCGGGATCCTCTTGGGTTGATTTAGGTACCTTTGCTGATAAAGAAGGCAAAGATCACTTGTATGGCTTTTTCTATAAAGTGGATTTGAAATCTCTGGTTTGGTACGTGCCTGAGAACTTTGAAGATGTGGGTTACGAAGTACCTCAAACGATGGAAGAGCTGAAAGCGTTAACCGAGCAAATCGTCAAAGATGGAGAAACACCTTGGTGCGTGGGCTTGGGGTCGGGCGGTGCGACGGGCTGGCCTGCGACAGACTGGGTAGAAGATATGATGCTTCGCACTCAATCGCCATCTGACTATGACAAATGGACGACAAACGAACTTAAATTCAATGATCCGAAAGTAGTTGGCGCGATAGAAGAGTTTGGTTGGTTTGCACGAAACGACAAATTTGTGGATGGTGGTGCGCGTGCGGTCGCTGCAACGGATTTCCGTGATTCTCCAAAAGGGCTGTTTACATCGCCGGCTAAGTGTTATCTCCATCGTCAAGCTTCATTCATTCCTAGCTTCTTCCCTGAAGGTACAGAGCTGGGAACCGATGTCGATTTCTTCTACTTCCCTGCTTATGAGTCAAAAGATTTAGGTAAACCGGTACTGGGTGCGGGCACTATGTGGAGCATCACCAAAGACTCAAAAGCGGCAAGAGCATTTATGTCTTTCTTGCAGTCCCCAATTGCACACGAAATTTGGATGGCACAGTCTGGTTTCTTAACGCCACATAAAGGGGTCAACATTGATGCTTACGGCAACGATACTCTTAAGAAGCAAGGTGAGATTTTGCTCGATGCGACTACGTTCCGCTTCGATGGCTCTGACTTGATGCCAGGTAAAATTGGTGCAGGGGCATTCTGGACGGGTATGGTTGATTACAGCGGTGGCAAGTCAGCCGAAGACGTGGCCAATGATATTCAGAAGACATGGGATGCACTCAAGTAATAAGGCACAGTAACGTGATACCGATAGACGTCACTTGTTCGTGTGTCTATCGGTGTTCATATTTCACACCTTTGTTAGGCATCAATAAAGCGAGGTAGTGATGGAGCAGCTCTATTCCTCTCTATTTATCATGGTATTGGGTGTAGCCAGTTGTGTGGTCTACTTTGTTGGCAGCAACTTTTTACTCACGATTATTTTCCCTACTAAAAACGTCACCAATCAAACGATGGCGAAGAACCTTAGGCGTGCTGCGGCGATCCGTCCATGGCTGTTTTTAGGGCCAGCACTCGCGTTTTTGACTCTATATCTTATCTATCCTGTCTTTGAATCCTTGTATTTGTCACTGCACGATCGAAATGGGGATAAATTCGTTGGGATGGGGAACTACACTTGGCTTTTCAAAGATCCAGAGTTTAGAGAGTCTTTATTTAACAACCTGTTGTGGCTACTTGTTGTGCCAGCAGCATCGACGTTTTTCGGTTTGGTGATTGCAGCGCTTACCGATAAAGTGAGCTGGGGAAGCATCGCTAAGAGTTTAGTCTTTATGCCAATGGCGATCTCCTTCATTGGTGCGTCGATCATTTGGAAATTTGTCTATGACTATCGTGCTCCTGGCTCAGAACAAATAGGGATATTGAACGCCATCGTTGAAGCGTTTGGAGGCACAGCGCAAGCTTGGATAACCATCCCGTTTTGGAACAACTTCTTTTTGATGGTCATCCTTATTTGGATTCAGACCGGCTTTGCCATGGTGATTTTGGCTGCTGCGCTGCGAGGCGTTCCTGAAGAAACCGTCGAAGCTGCCATTCTTGATGGCGCTAATGGTGTGCAGATTTTCTTTAAAATTTTGATCCCTCAGATATGGGGCACGATAGCCGTGGTGTGGACCACGATCACCATCTTGGTACTCAAAGTTTTCGATATTGTTCTTGCGATGACCAACGGCCAGTGGAGTACTCAGGTGCTCGCGAACATGATGTTTGACTGGATGTTTCGTGGTGGCGGTGACTTTGGTCGCGGTGCGGCGATCGCCGTTATCATCATGGTCGCAGTGGTACCAGTTATGGTTTGGAATATGCGTCAGGCCAGTATGCAAATGGAGGACAGATAATGACAAGCAAAGTTGCTGCCTCTTCATCGACCAAGCCAGATAGCGCCAAGTTGAGTATCAGTCGACTCCGTCGCTCGCCGTTAACGATTCTGGTGCATTTATCTGTATTGCTCATCGTTATTTTATGGACGCTGCCGACCGCGGGTCTGCTGATTTCATCCTTTAGAGATAAAGATCAGCTGGCACTATCTGGCTGGTGGACTTCGCTAACGGCATCAGAACAAAATTTGGTCGCTCGAACGGATAACCCGGATACGCAAGTAAAATCAGGTGATGTTTACGTGCTTTCTGGGCAGTTATTGGTTAACGACGCTCCGACCGAGATCATGGCGTTTGGTTTTTCGTCTCGAGAGCCGACCAAGTTCTTGCCAGGTGAAATCGCGGAAATGCGTAAAGGTGGAAAACTGACGGTTAGCGAAGATGGTCATTACAAGATGACCTCGCCAGAGCCTTTTACAGGTAAACGCGGCAAACGAATTTTCTACACTGCGGTTGTACCGCCAAAGTTCGGGTTAGATAACTATCGCGAGGTGTTAACGGCGGAAGGGATAGGACGTTCGTTCGTGAACTCACTTACTGTCACCATTCCTGCCACTATCATACCCATCCTTATTGCAGCCTACGCTGCGTACGCTTTGTCATGGATGAAAATGCCGGGGCGAAACTTATTGATTGCTCTGGTCGTTGGCCTACTTGTGGTGCCCTTGCAGATGTCTTTGATCCCTTTGCTGCGGCTGTACAACGATATTGGCGCTTTCTTTGGTGTCGGGGCTAAAACCTATCTTGGAATATGGTTAGCGCACACAGGCTTTGGTTTGCCTCTGGCGATTTATTTGCTGCGGAATTACATCTCTAGTTTGCCACGAGAAATTATCGAGTCTGCGAAGGTGGACGGGGCGACTGACTTTGAAATCTTTATGAGAATAGTACTGCCACTGTCGTTTCCGGCATTGGCCTCATTCGGTATTTTCCAGTTCTTATGGGTGTGGAATGACTTACTAGTGGCAACGGTGTTCTTGGGGACAGGTGAAGAGCATATGGTATTGACCGCACGACTGCGTGAACTATTGGGCTCACGTGGTGGTAATTGGGAGATATTAACGGCATCGGCCTTCGTCTCGATAGCGGTGCCATTGGGCGTGTTCTTCGCACTTCAACGATATCTGGTGCGTGGACTACTTTCTGGTTCTGTTAAGTAAGCAGTTCCTGATTCAACGATGTGACTGATTTTAGATGAGATTAGTGAAATGACAGGATTATCTTTAACAAACGTTAAAAAATCATACGGTGAAACTCAGGTACTGCAAGGGATTGATCTTGATATCAAGCAGGGGGAGTTTGTTGTATTCGTTGGCCCATCAGGCTGTGGAAAATCGACACTACTGCGGATGATTGCCGGGCTTGAGGAGATTACCTCTGGTGAAGTGTGTATTGAAGGTGCAAGGGTTAACGAGCTCCCAGCGGCGATGCGTGGTATCGCGATGGTTTTTCAAACCTATGCACTTTATCCACACATGACAGTGTACGACAACATGGCTTTTGCGATGCGAATTGCCAAGGAGTCAAAGGAGGCGATCCATGAACGCGTAATGGAAGCGGCACGTATGCTCCAACTTGAGCCTTACCTTGATCGCTTACCAAAGGCATTGTCTGGTGGACAAAGACAGCGTGTAGCGATTGGACGGGCGATTGTAAGACAGCCCAAAGTGTTTTTATTCGATGAGCCGTTGTCTAATTTAGACGCTGCGCTGCGTGTTCAAACCCGAATCGAAATCGCCAATCTTAAAGAAGCACTCACCGAGACCACCATGATCTACGTGACGCACGATCAGGTTGAAGCGATGACTCTGGCAGACCGAATCGTTGTGCTTTCTGCTGGGCGAATTGAGCAAGTCGGCACACCACTTGAATTGTATACCGACCCCGCCAACGTCTTTGTTGCACAGTTTATTGGCTCTCCCGCCATGAATATTAGTAAGGCGTTTATGGAGAAAACGGGAGAAACCTCGCTGGTAACGGCAGAAAGTGGTCATAACATTGAAGTGCCAGTGCCCTCACAAGCGTCTGCCGCTGGCGCTGAACTACAATTGGGCATTCGCCCTGAAGATTTTCTGGTTGCTGAGCCTGCCGATGCACTGATGTCCGGCAAGGTACTGTTTGTGGAATCATTAGGTGAGGTTACCCTGCTTCACGTCAGAGTCGAAGGGCATGAAGAAGCCGTAGTGGCGAAGCTGCCTGGCATTTTGGATTTCCATAAGGGAGAAGAGATCTACCTGAAAGCGGACCCTGAAAAAATCCATTTGTTTAATAAAGAAGGCATTTCCCTTAAGCACTTATAAGCCAAGCTATCGACAATCGCAAAGCTCTCGCATCGCCGAGAGCTTTTGGGTTTCAGTCCGAGATTTCAATAGTGCTAACATCTTTCCGACAAATAGAATAAGATACACGCCCTTTACCCAGCACTGAGCCACTTTTTGTAATGACAGATAACACACCGCAAGCGACATTTGCCAGCCTTGGCCTGATTCCAACTTTAGTCGAACGACTAGAAGCGTTGGAATATAGCCAACCGACGCCAATTCAATCTCACACTATTCCTCATGTGCTTGAAGGGCGAGATATTGTTGGTGGTGCCAATACTGGCTCTGGTAAGACAGCTGCGTTTGCGTTGCCGATCCTTCAAAAGATCTGTCAGCAAGATACGTCAGCGAGTCGTCGTGGTAACTATGTGTCTCATCTGATTTTGGTTCCAACTCGTGAGTTGGCATCGCAAGTTGCTTACAACGTTAAATCTTACTCGTACCACCTAAGAGATAAAATCAAAACGGTCGCTGTATTTGGTGGCGTTTCGGTGAACCCTCAAATGCTAGCACTTCGTGGTGGAGCAGACGTAATTGTTGCCACTCCGGGGCGCCTGTTGGATCTAGTTTCAAGCAACGCCGTCAAGTTGGACCAAGTAAAAACACTTGTCCTTGATGAAGCAGACCGTATGTTGAGTCTTGGTTTCACCGAGGAACTCAACAAGATTCTTGCACTACTGCCAGAGAAGAAACAGACGCTTCTCTTTTCTGCCACTTTCCCTGAAAAAGTAACTAGCCTGGCTAAGGGTTTATTGAATGACCCTATTGAAGTGCAGCTACAAAGTGCGGAAACCAGTACCTTGGTTCAGCGCGTATTTAGTGTCAACAAAGGCCAGAAGACAGCTGTGCTTGCGCACCTAATTAAACAGCACCAGTGGCGACAAACATTGATTTTTGTTAACGCTAAAAACGCGTGTAACCACTTGGCGCAAAAACTGTCGAAACGTGGCATCACCGCGGAGGTTTTCCATGGTGACAAAGGACAAGGCGCCCGTACTCGTGTTCTTGACGGCTTTAAGTCTGGTGAGATCCAAGTGCTAATCGCGACCGACATTGCAGCGCGTGGTTTGGATATAGAAAAACTGCCTGTGGTGATTAACTTTGATCTTCCACGTAGCCCTGCTGATTATATGCACCGCATTGGACGCAGTGGTCGCGCGGGTGAAGTTGGTCTGGGATTGTCTTTGATTGATTATGATGACTACCACCACTTTAAAGTGATCGAGAAGAAAAATAAGTTCCAGCTTGAGCGTGAGCAGGTAGAGGGCTTTGAAGTGGAAGACGATCAAAGTGAAGCGTATTTTGCTCCTATGAAACCGCGTGCAAAACCGGAAGGCACGGGTAAAAAGAAGAATAAGCGCAACCGCTAATATAATGTAGCCGCGACCTTAATTGCGCGCTGAAGAGGTGATTGGGTCGACCTCGTCAGTTCAATCGCTTGTCAACATTTTTGAAGCCTTACTTGATGCGTCAAGTAAGGCTTTTTGTCGTTCAAGACCGCGTGTTTTATTGGGTTTGTTACCGCTTCCATCAATCGCATTATCCCCAGATTGGGGGATAGGGACATCGATTTAATCAGATTAACATTGTTTTCATATCGTTAAGCAATTGTGAATGACTAAAGGTGAGTGGTGGCATGGAAAGTAATGCAGATTTAGAACAATATTATGAGTCATACGGTGAAGGACGTCCGATTGTAATGATCCATGGTTCTTATGCTACCACGTCGACTTGGAAGCGAATGCTGCCGCTTATTCCACAAGGACACCGTTGTATTCTGATTAAACTGCCTGGCCATGGTGGTGCTTTGCAGCCAAATGATTTCGATTGCGCTAAGGTGGAAACTGAACTTAGCATTATTGAGGCGATTATTGCGAAAGAGTGCGACGAGCCAATCCATTTAGTGGGCCACTCTTATGGTGGCGTTGTTGCATTAGCTTTGGCATTAAAGAAACAGGTAAAACTTGCAAAGCTGAGTTTATTTGAGCCAGTGGCAACATGGGTTCTCGAGCTGGAAAACGATCGCCCTATGATGAAGGCCGTGGATGATTTCTTGCAAGATTACTTGTTGTCAGTAAAGCAAAACCAAGATGAAGCGTGCGGTAAGGTGATCGATTTTTGGAGTGGGCGGAGTGAATTTGCTCACTTTCCAGATAATGTAAAAAGCATGATGGCGACGCTAGTGAAAAACAACGTACGCCATTGGGATATTTGCACCACCTTTCCTGAAGAAGGCTTTGACCTTGTTTCAATGGAGGTGCCGACAAATATCGTGTTCGGAAGCCAGTCTAATGCAGTGGCTCATGCCATCGCCGGCCACCTTAATAATTTGCTCCCTAACACGCGGTGTACGGAAATCAATGGCGCAAGTCATGGCTTAGTCGGTAGCCATGCTAATGCCTGTGTTCAGGCTATGTTTTAATATCACAGTGGACTGTTGATACCCACCCCGGAACTTACGGGGTGGCATGACTGTGTTTGGACTGCCAAGGTCGGCGCGGTGCAGGGCGCCGACGTAATTTACGAGCCGTGCAGTACTACCGACGCGTCTGACGCCCTCGTCCTGAGCGTTGTTTAAATGCAGAGGCCGCTTTAGCCTGCGATTTCAAAATCGACTCTACGGTGAGTGGCATTGGCTCTTTAGGCTCAAGACCATGAGGGAAGGTACGTGCTCTAGGTGGCAAATCGTATTCTTCAGCGCTCGCTCGTGGCATGCGCTTAAAGCGATACAGGTAAAAGTTCTCTAGCTTTTCTCTTGCCCATTCGGTTTTTTTCAAATACTTCACGCTACTTGCAATGGAAGGCTTGGTGTTAAAGCAGTTGAAACGCATTGCCGTATCCAGAATGTCCCAGCCATAAAAATCCACCAACTCTTGCAACATGGTTTCTAGTTTTAGTCCATGAAGTGGGTTGTTTCGTTGCAGTTCAATTCTTTCTTCGTCAGTCATCATTTTAGCGGTCTCACTCATCAATGGGCGGAGTTTAGCAAACTCCGCGCTGTCGAGGTAATTATAACGTTATCTAGAGGTTGTTTATTGTGACGCTGTGATTATAGGTGTGCTCAACCCGCTTTCACTTTTAAACGGTTCTTATTGTCTCGATTGGCAATGACTTGCTGATGATCGTCAATCGTCCCAATTGTTTTCGCCAAGCGGTCATACAGAACCACATTGACGGTCGCAGCAAGGTTCATGCAGCCATTCGTCGGCACGTAAACGACGTGATGCGCTTTGTCTACAAGTGCTTGTGGTAAAGAACCATCCTCGGGCCCGAACACATACATGGCCTTTTTAGGGTGCTCAAAACGGGGTAGGGAGCTAGCACCTACGGCAAATTCGATACATACGACTTCAACATCATCCGCCAAGTCCGCGGTGAGATCGTCTTTTTCCACCAACGCAATTCGATCTTGAATGTTCTGGGTATCGGTTTGGAATTTTACAGCACGGCTGTATCGCGTGCCGTTATAGCGCACTTCATTCGCGCTGTAGCACCCAGCGGCACGCATGACGGCGCCAACATTGGTCGGACTTTTGGGATTATGAAGGCCAATAACGACCGGGGACTCTGTTGTCATTGCTATGGTTCTGCTTACTTACTGTCTTTTCTGGGAGGAGGAAGGCCCTCAAGGTGGGGCGGATTATGGCTTTAATATCTCTAAAGTGCTAGGGCTGGATAGCACAAATTTTGGTTGGAAGAATTTTTTGGGTGTGTGCTTTCGAGGGGGAGCCCGAAAGCCGAGCCAACTTATATCTCTGTGTTGATTGATCATTCGTCGCAGTTTTTGTTAACGCTACTTAAGCTATTAATTCAATTCATGATTTTCCTTGAGTACTGCACGGTTATTTCCTGTTTATAGTCTAAACTCTAAAGATTAGTTTTTTATATAAATATCAAAAACAAGGATTGTCTATGTCTTACTTTCCCAAAGCAGATGGTGTCATTGCGAAAGGACTCATCGTTGCGCTACCTCTACTCTTTCTATCAGGATGTGAAAAAACTGTCGAAGCCCCTCCTGCGGTAAAACCTAGCGTTAAAGTTCTTGAAGTCACCATGAAAGCAATCACGCCTAGTGAAGAGTTTGTGGGACGTACAGAAGCGACGCAAGATATCGAATTAAAAGCGAAAGTAAGGGGGAATCTCCTCAAGGCCTATTTTGAAGAGGGCAGCATGGTGGAAGAGGGCCAGCTGCTTTTCGAAATTGATCCGGAGCAATATGAAGCAGCACTTAAGTCGTCAAAGGCACTCGTCGCTCAGTCTCGTGCCGCTTATGACACCGCCGTTCGTAACTTTAAACGTGGTGAAGGGCTGATTAAAGATAAGTACATCAGTCAAGCGGATTACGACAACCTGTTATCGGCCAAGCTGCAAAATGCCGCGGCACTTCAGAGCGCCAATGCCGAGTTAGACAATGCTAAGTTGGAGCTAGGTTACACCAAGATCCACGCCCCTTTTGCAGGAAGAATCGGTCGTGCAGAAGTATTTTCCGGTGACCTCATCATTCCTGAGCAAACTGAAATGGTGAATTTGGTACAGATGGAGCCGATTTGGGTTAACTTCCAGCTTCCTGAAAAAGTGATCATTAACGCACAAAAAGCAGCTCGTACCGCTGAGCATCAATATAAGATTGAAGATCTTCCAGTCAAATTACGATTTCCAGATGGCTCCATGTTTGAAGAAACCGGCATGATTGACTTTATAGATAACCGAGTGGATGCAACAACCGGTACCTTGGCCGTTCGTGCCGAGTTTGCGAATAGCGAACACCTTATCGTTCCTGGGCTGTATGTGACGGCCATTATTGAAGCGCCAGAAGTTCAAGAGGTGATGCTGATCCCCCAACGTGCCGTTCAAGAAGATCAGCAAGGTCGTTATGTTTTAACGGTCAATAGCGAAAACGTCGTCAAACGTAAGAACGTTACTTTGGGTAAACGATATGGCGTTGACTGGGAGCTTGAAGAAGGCTTAGAAAAAGGTGAGCTGGTCATAACAGAAGGGCTGCAAAAAGCCCGCGTAGGTGCTGAAGTCGAGTACGAGATGGATACCGTACAGCCTTTTGATGAAAACGACTCCTAAGGACAAGTTATGATTAGTAAGTTTTTTATACATAGGCCGAAGTTTGCCTTCGTTATCTCAATAGTCCTGACTTTGTCTGGGCTACTGTCGATTCCTGCGTTGCCTGTAGCCGAGTTTCCGAACATCTCGCCACCTATGGTTTCTGTAACGACATCCTATCCGGGAGCCAGTGCAGAAGTGGTCGCTGACACCGTTTCAAAAGTCATTGAGGTGGAAGTCAACGGCGTGGAAAACATGATTTACATGGAATCCAAGGGGGCGAACGACGGTAGCTATTCTCTCAATGTGACGTTTGAGGTGGGGACCAACGTTGATATGGCGCAGGTTAACGTTCAAAACCGGGTACAGCAAGCCATGCCCCGGCTCCCCCAAGAGGTTCAGCGAAACGGGGTAAAAGTAGAGAAACAAGATCCGAACATCTTGATGATGCTTAACTTGGTCTCCCCAGAAGGCAGTTTAGATAACCTGTTCTTAAACAACTACATGGGCATCAACATTAAGGACAACCTTGCTCGTGTGAACGGCGTTTCCAAAGTCAGTATTATCGGTGGAATGGATTATTCCATGCGTATTTGGCTCAATCCGGATCGCATGGCAAGCCTAGGTGTCACCGTAGAAGAAGCCATTGCATCGATTCAAGAGCAGAATATCCAAGTGGCCGCTGGGCGTATTGGTGCAGCGCCAGTACCCAGAGACCAACAATTTCAATACACCCTTTCCACCAAAGGTCGCCTAAGTCATCCAGAGGAATTTGAGCAAATCATTATCCGTTCAAACCCCGATGGCAGTGCGGTCTACATGAGTGACATTGCCCGAATTGAACTCGGTGCAGCCAGTTACGATGCGGAAGCGATGCTAGACAACAAACCGTCGGCACTGCTGTTCATCTATCAGTCCAGTGGCGCGAACGCGCTAGAAGTGGCAAAAGGTGTGCACGAAGAATTGTCGCGTTTGCGTGAGCAATTTCCAGAGGATATGGATTACAAAGTTCTCTACGACACGACCCAGTTCGTAGAAACGTCCATAGATGAAATGATCGAAACGCTGTTGATCGCTGTCGTGTTGGTTATTTTCGTTGTTTATATTTTCTTGCAGGATGTCCGACAAACGTTGGTGCCTGCGATTGCGATACCAGTTTCCTTGGTGGGTACCTTTGCTTTTCTACTCGCGACGGGGATGAGTATCAACACGGTATCGCTGTTTGCCTTGATTTTGGCAATCGGTATTGTTGTTGATGACGCGATTGTTGTGGTGGAAAACACCACGCGTTTGATGGAGGAAGAAGGACTTAGCGCCGTCGAGGCGACCACCAAATCAATGCAAGAAGTGACAGGGCCCGTTATCGCGACCACGCTTGTTTTACTTGCGGTATTTGCACCAACGGCCGTTATGCCGGGGATCACAGGGCAGATGTACGCTCAGTTCTCCATCACTATCTGTATCTCCGTTTTGATCTCATCGGTGAACGCATTAACCCTGAGTCCGGCACTGTGTGCATCGCTACTTAAGCCGCCAAAAACACATGAAAAAGGCTTTCATGCCAAGTTCAATGCTGTGTTTGAAAAGGCGACGGGAAAATACACGAACTTCGTGTCGGGGATGGTGCGCAAACTCATGCTAGTGGGCGTCGTTTATGTCGCTTTGATCGGCGCTACGGGCTATTTAGCAACCTCACTACCGAGTGGGTTTGTTCCGACAGAAGATAAAAAAGCGTTTTTCGTCGATGTTCAGCTTCCTAACGGTTCGTCGATAAATCGGACCAAAGAAGTGATGGTTCAAATGGTTGATGAGCTGAATAAAATGGAAGGTGTCACCAACGTCATTTCTGCTAGCGGTTATTCGATTATCTCTGGTGCGGTGTCCTCTAATGCGGGTTTGATGGTAGTCATACTTTCTCATTGGGATGAGCGACAAGACCCTTCATTGGTAGAGTCACAAATAGTACGCCGGGCGAATGCGGCTCTTTCGCAGTATAGTGAAGCGACCGCGGCGGGTTTCTCCTTACCCGCACTGCCGGGCGTGGGGACGGTTTCTGGTGTTGAGTTTTATATTCAAGATACATTGGGCAGAACGCCAGCCGATCTCGCAGGTGTCATGAGGGCGATGTCTATCCAAGCCACATCTGAGCCCGAGCTGACAACGGCCTTCAGTACGTTCCAAGCGGATGTGCCACAGCTATTTGTCGATGTAGACCGCAACAAAGCCAAGGTGCAAGGTGTGGAGCTCAATAGCATTTTCACCACATTGCAGACCATGCTTGGCTCTATGTATGTGAACGACTTCAACCGATTTGGTAAGGTCTTCCGAGTCAACATGCAGGCGGAAACAGAGTTTCGAGACTCGGATCGTGACATTGCCCGTTTCTATATCAGAAACAAGTACGATGTCATGGTGCCACTCAATACGCTGGTGAATGTAGAACCGAAACTCGGCCCCGAGTACATAAACCAATTTAACTTGTACAGCGCAGTGAAAGTGAATGCGTTTCCAGCACCCGGCTACAGCTCGGGACAAGCGATTGACGCAGTAAAACGTATCGCTGATACCACGTTCCCTAATGGCTACACGTATGAATGGTCTGGGCAAACCTATCAAGAATTAAAAGCGGGTAACCTCGCGCCTCTTATCTTCTCTTTGGCGTTGGTATTTACCTACTTGTTCCTAGTCGCGCAGTATGAAAGCTGGACCATTCCGGTTTCGGTTATGTTGGCGGTTCCGGTTGCTATTCTAGGTGCATTTATTTACATCTGGATAATGGGCTCCGACGTCAACCTATACACACAAATTGGTTTAGTCCTACTCATTGGTCTTGCCTGTAAAAATGCGATTTTGATTGTAGAGTTCGCCAAACAGTTGCGTGAAAGTGGTTTGAGTATCACCGAAGCTGCCATTAAATCGGCTAGGCTGCGTTTTCGTGCCGTACTCATGACCGCCTTCTCGTTCATTCTAGGGGTGATTCCATTGGTTATAGCCACTGGCGCAGGCGCGGCAAGTCGAGTCTCGCTCGGCTATGCAGTGATGGGAGGCATGATAGCGGCAACAATCGTCGGTACTTGTCTGGTTCCCGTGTTCTACGTGATGTTGCAATCGCTACGAGAAAAGGTAAAAGGGCGTAGCTCGTAATTTGTAGTATTTTGCATCAACAAGGAGCCTGATTTCGATTTTGTGTTGGAGTCGGGCTCTATTTGGTAGTAAGTGAATCGTTGAGAGCAATTTGGGAGTATTTAAAGCGTCGTTGATGAGGTGTGTTTTTTGTCTGGGTTACCATTGATTTACAAAAGATAATTAAAACAGTTAAAGAAACGTCGAGAGAAGAGATACAATACTCGAGTTGCGTTTTCGCAGCACAGGATAGTCATTCACAGAAGCCTCAAAGAAACTAAATATGTCCAACAAAGAATTCACCGCAGAGTACACCCTCAACAAAGCGTTTTTTGCAGAATGTTACGATCAAACTAGTACGCCAACAGAGTTCCCCAAATCCTACTACAAGGCCGCGCTGTTTCTGCTCTTTGGCTCGGTGCTAGTTAAGTTTGAGTTACTGCCTAACGGCTATTTGGGTTGGTTCTTTATTGTGTTGAGTTTTGTCGAGGCTTTAAGCGTTTACTTTAAAAGAGGCTGGTGGGTTTGGCGTCAGAACATTAGCTCGAGTGCCGGAAGTAAAGTGGAGCTCAAGGTTGATGCCAAAGGCGTGACGTATAAAAGTGGCAAGGTTAATAATACTATTGCCTGGAGTGATATCGACCAGCTTCAACAAAGTGATTTAGGGTTCATCATCCATATGGGTAAACAGCGCCAATATGTCAGTAAATCTTGTTTAAATGACGAAATGATTGCCTTTATGGTCGAACAACACACCGCAGCCAACACGAACTAATTTTGCTGTGTGAGACCTTGATAATTTGAAACGAAGAAGCGAACCCTGAGTGGTTCGCTTTTTCATATCGGCAACTGAGACCGTCATTCCTATCGTAACTACCTGATTCCGTTCCATCCAAATAAATAAGGCTCACACTGCACGCTGTACTCTACGACTAATGTCTAACTGTCTGAGACTATTTGTTTTTTTTCGTTTGGTATATGGTACTAGCGACTGTATTTCAAGGTTTCATAACGAAGAGTCAGCCAGCTCTTTGTAGCAAAAAAGAATGAGAGACGATTCGATAAACCTTTGTGCAGTAAACCAATAACGTTTGCTGGAACAACACACCATAGAGTGTGAACGAAAGGAATCACAATGAGCAGTACTTTAGAGTCCATACCTGTAACAACCGATAAGCCTCAAGTTAATGAGGATGAGCTCACCTACGAACAACAACATAAACCAAGATCAGAATTTTCATCCCGAGAACAATATTTAGAACACGAATTGCAAATCATGGCGCCTAAACGCTGGCGTCCCAATTTGCCGTTTAAAGACTATCGATTTGAGATAGAGGACACTATCCCTGCAATGGCGGCGACCATTGGTAAAGTGGTGATGGTGGGAGCCATCGCCGCGACGTTTGCGGGCGCACTAGGGCTTAATGAGGGCTTTGTCTTAGAAAACGTGCGTTATGAACTACTCATAGCCTCTGTTTTCATTATTCTTTTCTCCGGTTTCTTATTGCCAACCGCTAACCTAGCCGGTACACATGGTCCACTCATTCCCTTAATTCCCATTGTTGTAGCTGCTGGCGGACACCCTATGGCGTTTGGGTTATTGATTGGCGCTTTTGGATTAGTGTTAGCCATTAGTAAAGGTGGCAGCATGTTGGCCAACCTCACCAGTAAAGGTGTATGTGGCGGGCTATTACTCTACTTAGGTTTTGTTGGAACCGCTTCACAAGTTAAAAAGCTGTTCGCTTGGGCTGAGGGAATCGGCATGAGTCACATTGCTTTTGTCGTGATCTTTTGCACCATTATTCTGTACGCTTTATTGGAACATTTTCGTAAGCGCTGGCTAGCTGTACCGCTTAGCTGTTTACTCGGTGGGACGCTAGCGTTTGCCATGGGTGCTCCGTTTTCGTTCCAAACCGAGCCAGGTTTACCCAACATGAACCCTATGTATTGGTGGGGGGAAGATACCGGCTGGATGCTAGGCTTACCAACGCTTGAGCACTTCATGGTGGTATTGCCTTTTGCTATTTTGGCCGTGGCAATGTGGTCACCGGACTTTTTAGGCCATCAAGTGTTCCAGAAAATCAGCTACCCAGAGCGTACCGAAAAAGTGCTCATGAACATCGACGACACCATGACCACGGCCTCGATTCGTCAAACGTTCGGCTCTCTGCTCGGTGGCACTAACTTTACTTCGTCGTGGGGCACTTATATCGTGCCAGCAGCCATTGCTAAACGTCCTATACCAGCAGGTGCGTTACTGACGGCACTGTTCTGTATCATCGCCGCTGTTTGGGGCTACCCAATGGATCTAGCAATTTGGCAGCCTGTCCTTTGTGTAGCGCTCATTGTTGGGGTATTTGTACCCTTGCTAGAGGCGGGAATGGAAATGACGCGTGAAGGGAAAACCACACAGTCAGCAGCAATCGTCGTGTTTTCATCGGTACTCGTTAACCCAGCATTTGGTTGGTCTCTCACCATGCTGTTGGACAATTTAGGCTTGGTCGGCTGTAAAGAGCGCAGCGGTGAACTCAGTAAAATGAGCCGTTGGGTACTGCCTGGAATCATGTTTATTGTGCTAAGTAGTGTGATGGCGTTGGTGGGGCTTCTACCTGGGATTCCGGCGATTATTCCTAGTTTTCGTTAGGTAGGCTGATTTAGCTTTATAGAAACGGTTTAGTGAAGGAGTCTAAATCGTTTTTGCCCCTTTTCTCGTTTCAAACCCAACAAATAACAGCGTCATTCCCTTGAAAAAGGGAATCTCATTCAGCGCGTCGTGAAGCTGACTTACGTGACTTAGTCGAAGATTTTCAGTTACCTACATGCGGTAGGAGATCCTCACTTTCGTGAGGATGACGGCTATATGGGTATGTTAGAAATGAAGGGATGTAGAGCATTTCTGCCCCATTCGGTGCTACAAGTCATACCAAAAATCACCGTCATCCCCTTGAAAAAGGGGATCTCATTTAGCGCGTTGAAAAGTTGAATTACGTGACTTAATCGAATATTTTCAGTTGCCTACACGTGGTGGGAGATCCTCACTTTCGTGAGGATGACGGCTACGTGGGGCATGTTAAAAACGAGCGGACGTAGACTATTTCTGTCCAATAATGCGCTATCTCTGCAACGACACAGTTGTGGCGAACAACGCAAACCTCAACTTTCAGTACCCGTGTTAAGTAGATTCTGCATCAAGTGCAGAATGGCGAATCATTGGGAGTTTGCGTCATTAGAGTCCTAAGTTGGTTAGTCATAAGATTGGAGCTAGGTGCTATTTTTACTAGCTCTCAAAACAAAAAAGCGAACCACTAAGGTTCGCTTTTCAATTTCTAGAAGTTAACCAACTTCATTAATCTTCATAATTCTCAATCGAAGGGCAAGAACAAATCAGATTGCGGTCACCGTAAACGTTGTCTACGCGGTTAACCGTTGGCCAGTACTTCCAAGTTCTCTGGTGAGAAGATGGGAAGCAGCCTAGTTCACGAGAGTATGGGCGGTCCCATTCTTCTTTTGAAAGGTCAACTTGGGTGTGTGGTGCGTTCACTAGTGGGTTATTGTCTAGTGGCCATACGCCGTCTTTCACTTGAGTCATTTCTTCGCGGATAGCGATCATCGCTTCGCAGAAACGGTCTAGCTCTTCAAGGTCTTCAGATTCAGTAGGCTCAACCATGAGTGTGCCCGCTACCGGGAACGACATAGTTGGAGCGTGGAAGCCGTAGTCCATTAGACGCTTAGCGATGTCTTCTTCGCTGATGCCTGTTTCTTCTTTCAGCGGACGAATGTCGATAATACACTCGTGTGCTACGCGGCCGTTGGTGCCACGGTAAAGAACAGGGTAGTGCGGAAGTAGACGCTCCATCACGTAGTTCGCGTTTAGGATAGCGACTTTGGTTGCATCCGTTAGGCCAGCTTCACCCATCATCGCGATGTATGCCCACGAGATTGGTAGGATTGAAGCGCTGCCAAGGTCGGCTGCAGACACTGCGTAGTCTTCGCCTTCAACACCGTTCTCGATGTGACCTGGTAGGAATGGCGCTAGGTGTGATTTTACACCGATAGGACCCATACCTGGACCGCCACCACCGTGTGGGATACAGAAGGTTTTGTGTAGGTTAAGGTGCGATACGTCAGAACCAATGAAGCCTGGGTTCGTTAGACCAACCTGAGCGTTCATGTTCGCGCCATCTAGGTAAACCTGACCGCCAGCTTCATGAACCATTTCGCACACTTCTTTCACGTGCTCTTCGTACACGCCGTGCGTAGAAGGGTAGGTGATCATGATGCTTGATAGGTTGTCACGATGCTTCTCGATCTTCGCCGCTAGGTCATCAGTATCGATGTTGCCGTTGTCGTCACATTTAACCACAACAACCTTCATTGACACCATAGACGCTGTTGCAGGGTTAGTACCGTGCGCAGAGCTTGGGATCAGACACACGTTACGGTGACCTTCACCACGGCTTTCGTGGTAGCGCTGGATTGCGATCAGACCTGCGTATTCACCCGATGCGCCTGAGTTAGGCTGAAGTGAGAACTCATCGTAGCCTGTAATTTCACATAGCTTCTTCTTCAGGTCATCCGCTAGGGCTGTGTAGCCTGCTGCTTGCTCAAGTGGTGCGAATGGGTGGATAGAACCAAACTCTGGCCACGTCACAGGGATCATCTCTGCGGCAGCGTTTAGCTTCATGGTGCAGCTGCCAAGTGGGATCATGCCGTGTGTTAGTGAGAAGTCTTTGTTCTCTAGCTGTTTTAGGTAACGCATCATCTGTGTTTCACTGTGGTGAGTATTAAACACAGGGTGAGTTAGGTAGCGAGAGGTACGACGGCAGTTTTCAGGAATCGCTGCAAACTCGTTGTCAGCAATTTCTGTAGATAGAGTTTCAACGCTTTCTTTTACTTCAAACACAGCAAATAGAACGTTGATGTCTTCGATTGTGGTGGTTTCATCGAAGCTGATACCAATTTGACCTTCTAGCTGACGAAGGTTGATGTCAGACGCTAGCGCTTTTTGGACTAGCTTATCTGTGTTGTCACCAGTATTAACAGTGATGGTATCGAAGAAGCTGTTGTGAGCTAGTTCATAGCCAGCTTTCGTTAGACCAGCCGCTAGAATTGCCGTCATGTGGTGCGTACGGCGAGCGATAGTCTTAAGACCTTCCTCACCGTGGTATACCGCGTAGAACGCCGCCATGTTGGCTAGCAGCGCCTGCGCAGTACAGATGTTCGATGTCGCTTTCTCGCGGCGGATGTGCTGCTCACGAGTCTGCATTGCCATGCGCAGTGCTTGATTACCGTTGGTATCGATAGACACACCGATTACACGACCTGGCATAGTGCGTTTGTGCTTATCTTTGGTTGCCATGAACGCTGCGTGTGGACCGCCGTAGCCCATAGGTACACCAAAGCGTTGTGCAGAGCCGATAACCACGTCTGCGCCCATCTCGCCCGCTGGCTTAAGCAGTGCAGAAGCAAGTAGGTCAGTGGCAACAGTAACAAGCGTCTTGTTTGCTTGCGCCGCAGCGATGATGTCAGTTAGGTCGCGAACTTCACCTGTTGTGCCAGGGTATTGAACTAGCGCGCCAAATACGTCTTGCTCTGGCAGAGATTCTAACGAACCGACTTGAACCTCAAAGCCGATGAACTCAGCGCGAGTTTTTACCACTTCAAGTGTTTGTGGGTGCACGTCGTCTGCCACGAAGAAGACTTTGCTCTTGCTCTTACCAGCACGCTTACACAGCGTCATCGCTTCTGCAGCAGCAGTTGCTTCGTCAAGTAGAGACGCGTTAGCAATCTCCATGCCCGTTAGGTCCATGACCATTTGCTGGTAGTTCAGCAATGACTCAAGGCGACCTTGTGAGATCTCTGGCTGATATGGTGTGTACGCCGTGTACCAACCTGGATTCTCAAGAACGTTTCGCAGAATCACATTTGGTGTGAAGGTGTTGTAGTAACCCTGACCGATAAATGTGCGTTTTACTTGGTTCAAATCCGCGAATTTTTTCATTTCAACCAGCATGTCCGCTTCGCTCATTGGAGCATTTAGCGTCATTGGTTGTTCTAGGCGGATTTGCGCTGGGACAGTCTCGTCGATAAGCGTGTCTAGGTTTAGAACGTTAATCGCGTCCAGCATTTTCTGTTGGTCAGATTTGTTTGGCCCATTGTGGCGAGCAACAAATTCATTTTGTGTGCTTAGGCTGTTGAGTAATTCAGTCATGGTTCCCTTACCTTCTCAAAGATCTTCTGCGAGACCTTTAAAAAATAAGCTGCCCAACCGCGGGCAGCTTATAGTACGTATTGCTTATTCGTCTTCGATAGACGCTAGGTATTCTTCAGCGCTCTTAAGGTTGTCTAGCTCAGAAGCATCAGACATTTTCACCTTAACAATCCAGCCACCTTCGTAAGACTCTTCGTTGATAAGCTCTGGGCTGTCTTCTAGTTCTTCGTTGATTTCAACGATTTCACCAGTGATTGGCGCGTAGATGTCAGACGCCGCTTTTACAGACTCAACAAGAGAGAAGCTTTCGCCTGCTTCGATTTCGTCTTCTACTTCTGGTAGGTCAACGAACACTACGTCACCTAGCATTTCTTGAGCGTGCTCTGAAATACCGATAGTCACAGTACCGTCGCCGTTATCGCGTACCCATTCGTGGCTGTCAGAAAACTTCAAAGTGTTGTCCATTGCTTTATCTCCAAAATTAAGGATGTTTTGTTCTTTAAGTGTAGAGCGGGAAGCGAGCGCACAGCGCTTTCACTTCTTTACGTACGCGTTGCTCGACCTCTGGATTGCCTTCTGGGCTTTCCACTAGGCCGTCTAGCACGTCACCAATCCACTCACCAATGAGTTTAAATTCTTCAGTACCGAAACCACGGGTGGTTCCAGCTGGCGTCCCTAAACGAATACCAGAAGTAATCATAGGTTTTTCTGTGTCGAACGGGATGCCGTTTTTGTTACATGTGATGCCGGCACGCTCTAAAGCTTCTTCTGCTTTGTTGCCTTTCAGTCCTTTTGGACGTAGGTCAACCAGCATGAGATGAGTGTCAGTGCCGCCAGTCACGATGTCGCAACCGCGAGTTTGCAATACTTCAGAAAGTACTTTTGCGTTCGCGATCACTGAATCGATATAAGTTGAAAATTGTGGGCCTAGCGCTTCACCGAACGCGACTGCTTTTGCCGCAATCACGTGCATCAGCGGACCGCCTTGAAGGCCAGGGAATACCGCTGAGTTAATTTTCTTAATGATGTCTTCGTGATTCGTTAGGATCATGCCACCACGAGGGCCGCGCAGTGTTTTGTGCGTTGTAGTAGTCACAACATGTGCGTGTGGCAGTGGGCTAGGGTGTGCACCTGTCGCAATCAGACCTGCGATGTGCGCCATGTCGACCATTAAGATTGCGCCAACTTCGTCCGCGATTTCACGGAACTTAGCGAAGTCGATAACGCGTGGAATCGCACTACCACCAGCGATGATCATTTTTGGCTTGTGTTCAACAGCTAGAGCACGTACGTCGTCGTAGTTAATCTCTAGAGTTTCTTTGTCCACACCGTATTGAACGGCATTAAACCACTTACCAGAAAGTGCAGGTCGAGCGCCGTGAGTCAGGTGACCACCCGCGTCTAGCGACATGCCCATGATGGTGTCGCCAGGTTGAAGTAGCGCCAGTTTTACTGCGCCATTGGCTTGAGCACCAGAGTGAGGTTGAACGTTTGCGTATTCGCACTTAAAAAGAGACTTTGCGCGTTCGATAGCGATAGCTTCTACGGTATCAACGTGCTCACAACCACCGTAATAACGACGGTTTGGGTAGCCTTCGGCGTATTTATTGGTTAGGCAAGTGCCTTGCGCTTGCATAACTGCTTTTGAAACGATGTTTTCAGAAGCAATCAGCTCGATTTGGTCGTTCTGGCGAGCGAACTCTGCTTGGATTCCGGTGAACACAGCGTCGTCTGTCGCAGACAGGTTGGTTGAGAAGAAGTTTTCTAGGCTGTGATTTGGATAGCTTTTTGAGTACTGAGCATTCATGGCGGTAAACCTTCCATTGTTCAATCGACGTTTGTGTTTTTCATGGTGTCGATTGCGTCGTGTCTTAGTACTGTAAGAACAGATAACCTGTTCAAAACAGCGGCGCGAATTAGTCCCAATAAGTAGGACAAAAATCATTCAGTAAACGGGCTGTAGAGTAGTGCGTTTCCGTTGACTCGCCAGCGCGTAAGTGCATCTCTTCATCTAACAAGCCGATAACATACCTCTGTCAGCTCAAACAATCAATCAGAAATTTCCTATAGGAAACACAGTTTCCGAAAATGTTACCGAGAGCACGCTTTATTTTTATACTTGGTCTTTAATATAGAAGTCGCTTCATGCAACAATGAATTTGCAAAACAGGAAGTCATGAAAAAGAAGGATCGCATGTCAGAAGACATCTACGATGAGTATCCGTCCTTAACGCTGGCCAGAGAGTCTGCGGACGAAAATATA
This sequence comes from Vibrio sp. 10N, assembly GCF_036245475.1. Lineage (NCBI taxonomy): Bacteria > Pseudomonadati > Pseudomonadota > Gammaproteobacteria > Vibrionales > Vibrionaceae > Vibrio > Vibrio sp. 10N. The sequence goes on from NZ_BTPM01000002.1 coordinate 285,051, forward strand.
GAACCTCTGAAACTGGGGGAGCGCATCAAGGACATTCGTTCTAAGATGGGGCTTACGCTTGAGGAAGCGAGCCAGCGAACAGGGCTTGCGCGCTCGACACTGAGCAAGATTGAAAACGAGCAGATTTCACCAACCTTTCAGGCGATGCAAAAACTGGCATCAGGCCTGCATATAGATATGCCCCAACTCTTTGAACCGCCAAAGAAAAAAGTGGCAACAGGTCGCCGCGATTTTACTAAGCGTGGAGAGGGGAAACCACACCCAACACCTACCTATGAACACGAGCTTCTGGCGACACAATTATCGAATAAAAAGATGATGCCATTCAAAAGCACGGTGAGAGCTCGCGCTTTTGAAGAATATAGCGATTGGGTAAGGCATGATGGAGAAGAGTTTTTGCTGATTCTTTCGGGTCAAGTGACCTTCTTTTCCGAGTTCTATGAACCGATGACCATGAGCGAAGGGGACAGTGTTTACTACGACGCAAATATGGGTCACATGCTCATATCAACCAGTGAAGAAGACGCTCATATTCTTTGGGTGACGGCGAAATAATCATCAGTTGATTGAGTTTCGTATAATGAAAGCAAACGTTTGCTTTGTTGCGAAAATGCTCTGAACTAGCGCGGTTTTGACGGTAAGCTCGTCGAAATGGCGCTTTTTTATTGACTTTAATTCTGTGAATGGGATGTTAAATGTCACATTTTGCGGTGTTTGTATCTTGTTAAATGAGAAAAATACCCGCATCCTTGTTCACTATAGGAAACATGGTTTCCTGATGGTGAACTCTTCACCACTCAGGTTACTTATTTTATGGATACCGATTGAATCCATCGAACATGTGTAAGTCAGTAAACTTGCGCAGATAAAGATAGTGAACCACTCACCTTACAACAGGAGCAGGACTCACTGAAAGGTGGTCCAACCCAATGGAGATTACAATGGCTCAAGAACAAGCAACCCAAGATCTATTGAAAACACCTTTGCATGCATTACACGTAAGTGTTGGCGCTAAGATGGTGCCATTTGCTGGCTACGATATGCCAGTACAATACCCATTGGGTGTTAAGAAGGAGCACCTTCACTGTCGTGATGCTGCTGGATTGTTTGACGTGTCGCACATGGGACAAATTCGTCTGCACGGTGCAAACGCCGCTAAAATCCTCGAAACATTGGTTCCTGTCGATATTATTGACCTGCCAGCGGGTAAACAGCGTTATGCGTTCTTTACTAATGAGCAAGGCGGCATCATGGATGATCTCATGGTGGCAAACCTAGGCGATCATCTGTTTGTTGTCGTCAACGCGGCATGTAAAGAGCAGGACATTGCTCACCTTCAAGCGCACCTTGATGAAGGTGTTGAGATGGAAGTGATCGAAGACCGTGCGTTGCTTGCACTGCAAGGCCCTAAAGCAGCTGAAGTTTTGGCTCGTATTCAGCCTGAAGTGGCTGAGATGCTGTTTATGGATGTTCGTAAGTTGGATATTAATGGTGTTGAGTGCATTGTTAGCCGCTCTGGTTACACGGGTGAAGATGGTTACGAAATCTCAGTACCGTCGGAGAATGCAGAAGCGCTTGCTCAAGCACTAACAGAATATGAAGAAGTAGAGTGGATTGGTCTTGGTGCTCGTGACTCCTTACGCCTTGAGTGTGGTCTGTGCTTGTACGGCCATGATCTAGACACAACGACCACGCCAGTAGAAGCAAGCCTACTGTGGGGCATTCAGAAAGTACGTCGTAATGACGGCGAGCGCGCAGGTGGCTTCCCAGGTGCAGATATCGTTCTAAACCAAATCGAAACTAAAGATGTGGCTCGCAAGCGTATTGGTCTGATTGGTCAAACTAAAGCGCCAGTGCGTGAAGGCGCGAAACTGTTTGATGCTGATGACAACGAAATTGGTATCGTAACCAGTGGTACAGCAGGTCCAACTGCTGGAAAACCAGTATCTATGGGTTACGTGAAGACTGAGTTTGCGGCAATTGGCACAGAAGTGTTTGCAGAAGTACGTGGTAAGAAACTGGCAATGACGGTAGAGAAGATGCCGTTTGTGCCTCAGCGTTATTACCGCGGCTAGTTGATCTTCAGCGTAGATTGACGGCTAGGTTTATTTCCTAAATCTGAGAGCCACCCCAAAGCACCACTGTCATCCAGTGGTGCTTTTTTGTATGAACTTTGTCATGCTGTGAGTAGTGTAAAAAAACGTGGCAATTAAGATAGTTACTATTGGACGTACACTGATATACGACGCTACTTATCACGTAGCATTACGATACACATGACAAGGAGTACCGTTTCGTGTTTCGACGCTCTTTTACCCGTGGTGCAATCGCCGCTGCGGTTTTATCGACCAGTTTTTTCTCACTTCATTCTCATGCAGACTCAATGACTGCTACTGAAAATAGTACGTCGGTTGCACCATACATCGTTAATGGAAATGTGGCCGAAATCGATGACTATCGTTCATTTGTGTCTTTGTTTTCGGATCCCGTTGCCTATACCGATTACTCGCTTGAAGGGCCGCTTTGTGGCGGTACTTTACTCAGTCCAGACTATGTATTGACCGCTGCGCATTGTTTTTACGGCAATGACAATGCCGCTCGCTGGAACCAACTGTTTACTGTTGCGGTTACCAAGCTACAGAATACCGATAATGCCGCCAGTGCCGAGCGATTACGCATTGCTGAAATCTATCTCCACCCGGATTACCGAGACGGAGAAGATTATCTTTGGCGCAATGACATTGCGATTTTGAAACTAGAAACGTCAGCCTCACTTGGCGAACCGGTCAGCTACGGTTCACAAAGCGATTATCGCTACCAGCCAGCAAGTTTTGTGGCAGTAGGGCATGGTGATACCCGCTCTCACGAAGATGATTCTACGCAGTTACTTGAGGTGGCACTTAATTATGTTAGCAATAGCCAATGCGATATTTTCGGTTTGAACGGCGTACGCGATGACTATATCTGTTTTTCTGGCAGCTATAGTGACGTAACTAAGTTGAATGGTGGCACTTGCCAAGGAGATTCCGGCGGACCTGTGTACTGGAACGATAACGGACATTTAGTGCAAGTTGGTATCACCAGCTTTGGCCCTTCAAAATGTGGCGACCCTGATCTCCCAGTAACTTCTGTGTTTACCGAAGTATCACAGCATTACGATTGGATTGAAAGTGTGTTAGCCGGGCACGAGGCGCCAACTTATCAACCCACAGAACAACAGCGTGTTGAGTTTGGCGAAACAGTATCACCTAAACCCAATACATCGACAGAGAGTGGCAGCGGTGGCGGTGGCAGCGTACCTTGGTTATTCGCCGCGCTTCTCGCCTGTGTTGGTTGGTTGAGACGAAAGTGAACGGCTAGCTAGCCAAGTGTTTAGCCCTATCTAAATAGAACGTCGAGTACTCTGCTCGGCGTTTTTTATTGCCTTTGACTCATTGCTAAGAAATACCTAATCGAGTCCACGAGTTCCTTCGTAACACTCTATACTGAAAGTGAGAGATACATCACGTTAACTCCCGCGAATTATTCAGAAAGGAGATTCCGAATGAATCGAAACGTGAAATTTTGGTTGTTGGCGTTATCGGTTCTGCCACTCACTTTTGTGGCGGGCAAGGTTTACTCTAACATCGGTGAGTCGGAGCCAGTGTCCGGCACGGCATCCTCTGTCGATATCGCGCCGATGATCGTCAACGGCACCAACGCATCTATCTCAGATTTTCCCTCTTTCGTTAGCCTTTTTATTGATTCTTTGGAATACGACGGACGCTACTCTTCAGGTGCATATTGTGGCGGCACTCTGCTTGATAGTCGTCATGTGATGACAGCGGGGCATTGCTTGTCGAGCTACAACAGTTATGACCAAGGTGCTGTGCTGTTCACCAGCGCGGTGGCTGGGCTTGAAAATGAAAACGACTTTCTCAATGCAGAGAAACGTCGCGCGGAAGCCGTATTTTTTCATCCTAACTTTGAAAACAACATAACTAAGCTGTTACCTAACGATATCGCGATCATTCGTTTAGAAAGCCCTATCTCAGGAGGAAGCGCGGTGACTCGAGCGACGGCAGTGGAGTCAGAACAATACAGGAGTCGACTTGCGTCATTTGTTGCTTTAGGACATGGGAATGTGGAGAGTGGCGTTGAAGGCACCAGTATTCTACAGCGAGCGGATTTGTTTTGGGTGACCAATTTGACATGTGCTAATAATTTCACCAACGGTAACTACCTAACCGATAAGCAGATCTGCTTTAGTGGTAGCAAATCCGTAGCTAACGGTTTAAAAGCAGGAACATGCCAAGGAGATTCTGGAGGGCCGATCTACTGGAATGATAATGGCGCGTTCAAGCAGGTAGGGATCACCAGTTTTGGCCCTGCCGAGTGCGGTGATGCGGCGTCAGCAGTGACCTCTGCCTACACTGAGATTGCCGATTATGCCAGTTGGATTGATAGCGTGCTCAGTGGGCAGCGAACACCAACAGTGATTGTGACCGAGCAAGATCGCATTGACTATTTGGGTGTTAATGGCCGGGTGATATTCCAAGGAGGTAGCACAACTACAGGTGGCGGTGACGGCGGGGGAGGTGCTTTGTCGTGGTGGCTATCGTTAAGTTTAATGTCGCTGGGGTGGATGCGTAGGCGTCACAACAGGCCGTTGTATAGCATAAAAAATTAGCTGCGAGGGCAGCGCTAATTAAAAATGCCATATTCGTGGGGGTTGGCATTGTGCCCAAACAGTCAAACTGTTTGGGCTAAGGTAGTTAAGCCGCTGCTAACGCTTTGTCATCTGAACGACGCTTTAGGAACGCATAAGTAAAGCCTGTCACTGCAGTACCCGCTGCAATCGCTACTAGGTACATTAGTACTGGTGAGATGGCACCTGGAATAAGCAGTACGAACAGACCACCATGCGGAGCCATAAGCTTAGCGCCAACTAGCATAGAAAGTGCGCCAGTTAGTGCACCACCCGCCATACAAGCTGGGATAACGCGTACTGGATCTTTCGCAGCAAATGGAATCGCACCTTCAGAGATAAAGCACATACCTAGCACGAAAGATGCTTTGCCTGCTTCACGCTCACCTGCTTCAAACCTGTCTTTAGCTAGGAATGTCGCCAGACCCATACCAAGCGCAGGTACCATACCCGCTGCCATGATAGCTGCCATAGGAGCGTATGTTTGAGAAGCCAGAAGACCAACACCAAAGGTGTAAGCGGCTTTGTTTACTGGACCACCCAAATCGAAACACATCATCGCGCCAAGAAGCACACCAAGTAGAACTGCATTCGCGCTACCCATGTTGTTCAGGAAGTCAGTTAGGGCTGCCATAATGCCAGATACCGGACCGCCAACGATGTAAATCATCACAAGGCCTGTGAACAAGCTAGCCACAAACGGAATGATTAAGATAGGTTTCAACGCTTCCATTGATTGTGGAAGGCTTACTTTATCGGCAATCAGTTTCGCTGAGTAACCCGCTAGGAAACCAGCGACAATACCACCTAGGAAACCCGCGCCAGTTGAGCTTGCTAACATGCCGCCAATTAGACCAGGAGCTAGACCCGGACGGTCAGCAATTGAGAACGCGATGTAACCCGCGAGTACTGGAATCATCAAAGCGAACGCGCTACCACCACCAATGGTCATGAGCGCTGCCGCTAGGGTGCCTTCTTCTTTAAATGCTTCGATACCGAATACAAACGACAGAGCGATGATCAAACCACCTGCGACAACCACTGGAAGCATGTGAGATACACCGGTCATAAGGTGCTTATACACACCTTTCTTCTCTTCGGTTGCACCTGACTGACTTGCGCCAGCAGTGTGTTTATAAGGAGAGGCATCAACAAACGCTTTGTTGATCTCTTGTTCGGTTTTTTTAAGAGCAAGGCCAGTACTGGTTTTGTACATAGGTTTGCCGTCAAAACGATCCAGTGGAACTTCAATATCTGCTGCGATAATAACCAGATCCGCATCGGCAATTTCTTGGGCCGTCAGTTGGTTCTTCGCACCTACAGAGCCACGAGTTTCCACTTTAATGGTGTGACCCATGCGCTTAGCTTCGTCTTCAAGAGCTTCTGCCGCCATGAAGGTGTGCGCCACGCCAGTAGGGCAGGCTGTGATAGCCACGATTTTTTTCGCGCTGCTTGATGTGTCTGCTGTCGCAGTAACAGCTACACCTTGCTCTATCTCGGTCGCTTTTTCGATAGCATCAGCAAGGAATGCTTTTGGATCCGATGTGCACTCGGAGATGCTCGCTTGATAGACTTTTTTGCCTACAAAGCGCTGAGTATCCACTGGCGCGTTAGCGGCCACAATAATAACGTCAGACTCGTTGATTTGAGCTTCTGTCAGAGTTTGTGTTTCCACCACACTAGAATGACACTCAACATTCGCTTCGTGTCCGAGTGCTTTTGCAGCTTGGTCTAAAAGACCTGCCGCGATAATGCTGTTTGCTACGCCACTAGGGCAAGCGGTAATAATTGAAATTTTCATAGGTTCGACCTTCGTGTCCATTTGCCACAAGAATCTAAGCCAAAGGCTTAGGTAAATTAGTGGCTAAGCTTTTGTAACTCTATTTTTTGTTGTAGGGATAAAACTTCTTCCACACTCGCAACACCGACGCCAACTTGGCTTACTGCTAGCGCAGATAAGGCGGTTGCAAAAGAAAGTAATTCTGTTTTCGGCTTAGATTGCATATGACCCCAACATAGGCCTGCAACGAGCGTGTCACCAGCGCCAACGGTGCTCACGACTGACATTTTTGGTGGCCTTGCTTGTAGCCATTCACCGCTCTCTAACCACAGCACACCCTCGGCGCCCATCGAAACCACGATGTTGGCAATACCTTTGTCAGAAAGTGACTCGGCCGCTTCTAAACACTGCGCCTGCGTGGTGAGGTGACGACCAACAAACTGTGACAACTCTTCATCATTGGGCTTGATTAGCCAAGGTTTTGAATCGAGTCCTTTGGCTAATGCGTCGCGGCTGCTGTCGAATAGGACGCGCTTACCGTTTTGCTGCAGATGCGCAATCCAAGTCGCACATTGCTCTGGTGTGATACCGCGTGGCAAACTGCCCGCGAAGACAAAGTAATCGTGCTCTGCCATGAGCTCATTGAGGGTTTGCTCGAATGCGGCGATTGCCTCCGTGTCAACCTCAACACCAGGGAAATTGATGTCACTAACGTCACCGCTTTGTTCAACCAGTTTTACGTTGATGCGAGTAGAGCCCGCAACACGAACAAATTTGTCCAACGCGCCCATCTCAGTGAATAGCTGACAGAACAGCTCTTGGTTATCGCTGCCCAGAAAACCTGTGACTGTCACTTCAGCTCCGAGATCGCTGAGTACCTTAGCTACGTTTACGCCTTTCCCTGCTGCGTGCAAAGAGCCTTGGTTCACTAAGCTGACGGAACCTTTATTCAAGGTCTCCAGACTGCCTGTGAGGTCCAGCGCTGGGTTAAGTGTGATGGTGACGACTTTATTTGTAGTGGTCATAACAGATTCCTTAGCCTTCACCTAGACCCGATGCGATAGCTTTACCAATCGCTTCCAAAGCTTCTGCAGCATCTGCGCCTTCAGCACTAAACTGAAGCTCGTGGCCGTGTTTCACGCCAAGCGCGATAACTTTCATCAGGCTTTTCGCGTTAACCGCTTTGCCATCGCCATTGAGGTTGGACACCTTGATAGACGATTCGAACTTCTTCGCTTCAGCCACCAACATAGCGCCAGGACGAGCATGAAGGCCGTGAGCATTTTTGATTTTGAATACCGCAACATTGCCATCTTCGGCACTTGCCGCTTGAACGTCTTCGCCAGTGAAGAAACCAAGCACTTGTTCAGCAGAGAGCGACAGTAGTGTGTGTTGCTCTTGCTTAAATACCAGCTCAGTGATTTTGTCTAGCATAGGCTGGTGAGCGTTGTTGCACGCTGCAAACGCGATGAGTCCCTGAACGGGTGTACCGTCAAGTTCGCACTGGTTAATGGTAGAAACGAATGCCATACCAGTGCGCGTTACCGCTTTGTCGCTGCTCACTAGCCATAGGCCTTTGCCTAGGTGAGTCGGAGATTTGGTCACAAGGTCGGCAACGAATTCTGCGCCCGCACCGCCAGTGTTTTTGAGAAGACCGCCAGCTACGGCTGACATCTGAACCATGTCACTTGCTGGGAAGTTAAGTTGAATAAGTGATGCATCAAAGTCAGCTTCCAGCTGAACGTCACCGTTTAGAAGGGCAATGATGTCTTTTTCGCTTTTCGCTTGCTTAAGTTTTTGCTCGACACCGTCCGCAGATAGGATCTTAGTCAGTTGCTTAAGAATGCCTAAGTGCTCGTCAGATTTTGCTGCGATACCAATAGCCACATAAGCAATGTTGCCGTCGCCCCAGTCTACACCGTTAGGGAAGTGGTGAACGGCGACACCTGTTTGTTTCACCAAATCACGGGTGTCAGTCGTACCGTGCGGAATGGCAATGCCGTTACCAAGAAACGTCGAGTTTTGGCCTTCACGATTTAGCATGCCGTCAACGTAACCGTCTTGCACCAAACCTTTAGCGGTAAGGTCAGCGGCGATGGCTTTGATTGCGTTTAGTTTATTATCGGAAGATTGATTCAGTGTGATCGTATTTGTGTCGAGTTGAAGCATAGTTGCTCACCTGTTTTATTCTATCTAGGAACCGATTCATGTTTGCTTTCAGATAACTGCTTTAGCTTAACTGAATCGATTCAGCAAAAATCTCAAAAAAAGTCAGCAAATCCGTTGCTGTTGTCGAAGTGGCCGTTTTAACTGAGCTCTCGCTCCTGTGATGCCTGACTAACGACATCAAATCTAGCGCCACTCTTATCGGTATCCATTATCATTATGGACCAAGTTCAAAAACTGTGAACCTTGCTGAATCCTTTCAGCTTTTATACTGAACCGATTCAGCTTATAATTCAAATCATCAGTAGGCTTAGGATTCATTTATATGATCCATCGCACAGAAAAGGATCGAAACATGACTCTAGATGAGATCGCCAGACTCGCAGGGGTATCAAAAACCACCGCGAGCTATGTTATTAATGGCAAAGCTCAAAAATATCGAATTTCGGAAAAAACGCAGCGCAAAGTTATGGCTGTGGTTGAGGAGCACAACTATCGCCCCGATCATGCTGCATCGTCTCTAAGAGCGGGACAAAGCCGCTCATTTGGTTTGATCATTCCAGATCTCGAAAACACCAGTTACGCTCGCATCGCTAAATTGCTGGAGCAAAATTCTCGCAAGGCGGGATTTCAAATCTTGATTGGTTGTTCGGATGACAATCCAGACACAGAGAAGCTGGTGGCGGATGCGCTGATCTCTCGTCGTATTGATGCCTTGTTTGTCGCAAGTGCGATCACTGACGCCAGTGACTACTATCTGCCTATTCAGCAGCGCGGTACGCCTGTCATTGCGATTGACCGAAGCTTGGATGATGAGCATTTTAGCTGTGTGATTAGTGAAGATCATGGGGCGGCTTACGAGTTGGCTCAATCAGTGTTAGATAACAAGGTCAATACAGTTGGCTTGATTGGGGCATTACCAGAGCTGAACATCTCTCGAGAGCGTCAATTGGGTTTTGAAACTGCGATAAAAGAAAAGCAGCTCAAATCTGTTGTTGCCTATGGTGACCACTTTAATAGCGATGAAGGCAAGCGAGTCTTTATGGAGTGGATAGAGCAGGGTAACGTACCGGATGCATTGGTCACTACTTCTTACACCTTACTTGAAGGTGTGCTTGATGTTCTGATTGATAACCCGGAACTGATGGGGAAAGTTAAGATAGGGACATTTGGTGACAATCGTCTACTCGATTTTCTACCCCTGCGCGTCAATTCGCTTCCTCAGCAGTTTGAACTGATCTGCGATAGTGCGCTTGAGTTAGCACTCAATGCATCGGCTAAACGCTATAACCCTGGTGTTGAGTTGATTCCAAGAAAGATTAAGCTAAGAAACTAACCAAAAAAGGGAGCCTAGGCTCCCTTTCTACTATTTATGCGTTTTGATTAAAGCTGCTGCGCGCAGTTGATATCACCCAGTGCGGTACAAATCTCTTTCTCACGCTTCGCTTCGTCTTGCATCTTAGTGCCAATTTCTTGGTTATTACGATATTCGTTCGATGGTGCACATCCTGCTAGTACCGCTGCTAACGCCAAGCCCATGACCACTGCTATTTTCGAATTCATCGTGAACTCCCTGTTAATTTTTTCATAAATTTAACACTGAAGCCGCGCCGAAACTAGAAGTTTATGAAATGTTTGGGCGCAACTGATGGTTTCTTTACCAGTTCAAAAAGGAGTGGGAACTAGTCTGACAGTGACTGCCCGTTACTCGAAATAACTCCTTGATACCAATAAAAACTCTTCTTACGCTTTCTTTCTAATGTGCCGCTACCATCATCGTGGCGATCCACATAGATGAAGCCGTAACGCTTACTCATTTCAGCTGTAGAGTTCGCCACCAAGTCAATCGGACCCCAACTCGTGAAGCCCATTAACTCGACGCCATCGGCTACGGCTTCGCGCGCTTGCACTAAATGATCGTTCAAGTAGGCGATACGGTAGTCGTCTTGGATTTCCCCGTTTTCATCCAACTCATCGCGAGCGCCCAAGCCATTTTCTACAATGAACAGTGGTTTTTGGTAGCGATCATACAAGAAGTTAAGCAGCACTCGCAGACCTTTAGGGTCGATGAGCCATCCCCACTGGCTCTTCTCAAGGTATGGGTTTGGCACACTGTCGACGATGTTTCCAACCTCTTTTTGTTTTGGGTCAGCACTGGCACAGCCGCTGGCGTAGTAGCTGAACGAAATGAAATCGACAGACGCATTAGCGATGGTTTCCAAGTCGCCATCTTCCATCGTAATTTCAATGCCGTTTTCGCGGAAATAGCGCAGCATGTAGCCTGGGTACTTACCACGAGTTTGCACATCGCCAAAGAACAGCCACTTATTGTTTTCGTGCATGGCGGCAATGACGTCATCCGGGTTACATGTGTAAGGGTAGTTTAATGCCCCTAATAGCATGTTGCCGATTTGGCCATCAGGAATAATGCGCTTACAGGCTTGAACTGCTTTAGCGTTTGCAACCAACTGGTGGTGGATCGCTTGGTAAATCGCTTGTTCGCTGGCGTCTTCTTGTAGGCCAACGCCCGTGAATGGCGCATGCAGTGACATGTTGATTTCATTAAATGTCAGCCACAATTTTACTTTGTTCTTGTAACGTTCGAATACCGTAGTTACATAACGCTCAAACAGGTCAATCAGCCTGCGATCTCCCCAGCCGCCATAGTTTTCGACCAGCGCGTAGGGCATTTCGTAGTGAGAGAGTGTCACAAACGGCGTCATGTTGTATTTCGCCAGTTCATCGAAAATACGGTCGTAGTATGCGAGTCCCGCTTCGTTAGGCTCTGCATCATCACCGTTTGGATAAATGCGCGTCCACGCAATGGAGAGTCTCAAGCAGTTGAAGCCCATCTCATCAAACAGTGCAATGTCTTCCGGGTAGCGATTGTAAAAATCGATCGCAATATCTTTGATCCCTGGTGTGCGTGCCTCACGAGTTTGGTGCGTGCTTAAGATACCAGAAGGCAACATATCTGACGTTGATAGTCCCTTACCATCGAGCGTGAATGAACCTTCTACTTGGTTTGCGGCAATAGCGCCACCCCAAAGGAAATTGTCTGGAAACTGAATCATAGAAACCTCTGAATCATTGAGATTAGCGAGCGCGTTTTAACCGTAGCGTGCTCGTTCAACATAGACGCAGTATCTAACGATAAGGGGAACTTAAAAAGAGCTAGATTTGATGATTATTTTTCCTATTAACTGTCATTTGGCGAGGCTTAATAGGTTTGGTTTGCTGAATAGGCTAATATTAGGAAAAAATGGTCTTATGAACTTCCTGTTATTGAGTATGAAAAACGAACGAGCACTGCAATATTATGAGAGGCTGTTAGGCCTAAGTTCCAAAAAGGAGCATCATCTGCCGCTCAATGAGGTCGCCAATGTCTTGTGCACCACGACAAGGCATGCGAGAACGGTATTGCAAGCCTTACAAGCGCGCGGCTGGGTTACTTGGTCGCCAAAATCGGGTAGAAATCAGCGTTCGCATTTGGCATTGCATTTCGACTCAACAACACTTCGTCACCAGATGGGACGTGATTTGATTGCGCAAGGTCAGTATGAATCGGCGTTTGCGTTGCTGCATGGTGACCAAGAACAATTTTCACAACTGCTGCAACAAACTTCAGGCACTATGGTGCGAGAAGGGCAGCTTCATATTCAATTGACTTACCAACGTGCATTTCAGCCTATCTTGCCACACATGCCACTGAGAAATAGTGAGCGCTTTTTAGTGCGTCAGATCTACTCATGCTTAACGGCTTGTGATCATGAAGGTAAGGTGTCGCCACAGCTTGCTCACCATTGGGATACCAACCAAGATTATACTCAATGGCGCTTTTACTTGAGGCCGAGACTAGAATTTCATTCGGGTGCGGCATTGACGCCAGAAGCGGTAGCTAAGCTGTTTGAAAAGTTGAGTACACTGCCTGAATACCAGCAGGAGTTAGCGCATCTGCAAGGGGTGAGTTTTGGTCATCAAACCATCACCTTCTCGTTGAGTTGTCCTGACATGAGCTTTGACGCCTTGGTGTCCGACTTGCGCTATTCTATTCAGCCCGTATCGCAGGTTGACAATCAAGACGGTCGAGTGGTGGATGGTTGTGGCCCATTTCGAATGATTGAACATTCCAGTGAGCGTTTGCGGTTGGCAGCCAATGATCGTTACTTTGGCTTCCCTGTTTTAACCGATACTGTGACCATTTGGCAGCTTGAAAAAACGGGCACTGAGCGTATCGAACTCGAATATTCCCAGCCGAAAGACTCAAATGTTCGTCTCGAAGGGGAGATAGCCTCTATAGAAGACCACACTCAAACCCGTATTGAAAATGGTTGCCTCTATCTATTGTTGAATGCTAACAGCGCTACTTCGCCAATGACAACGGTGCAGCGCAATTATCTTTGCAGTCTGCTTTCACCTTATTTGATACTTGAACACCCTAAGTTGCATCCACTGTCTCGCGCTTCGATACCCGCCCATAATGTGTTACCAAGTTGGACCAAGATTAAGCGACGCACTGCCGACCAAGTTGCGCTACCCCAAGTGCTCACCATCGCAGTGTATGACCACCTTGTTATTCAAGACTGTGCGAATGCAATAAAAGCGCAGCTGAACTCACTGGGCGTGATATGCGAAATTAATACTTACTCACTTGAGTCGCTTCATCGAAAGGCGAGCGATGGGCAGCTTGACGAGGATATGATCATCGCAAGCTTTATCGTCGATGATAATCTGCCGGTGTCGGTATTTAGGTGGTTGGGCTCTGATTCGATGTTAAGACACGGATTGGATGCGGACAGTCGAGATTGGTTAGATAGCCAACTTTCAGAGCTCAGAGAGCACCAGAGCGTTACCCATTACTTGAGTGAGCTCGAGTCGATTACCACGACATTATTGTTAGAAAACCGCTTGCTGCCGCTGTTTCACCATAGGCAAACGCTGCGTTGGGGGAGTGTATTGCAAGGCGTGAAAATTACTGACTGGTCATGGCCAGACTTTGCCAGCGTTTGGATGGGGGAAGTGTCGCGCCATCAGTAAGCGCGACGTTTAAAGGACGTATTTTGAGAGCCCGTTACTTTAAAGGATCGCTGTCTGGAAGCGCACTATGAAGCCAAAGTGCCAGTCGTTTTTTGATGTTTTGCCCATCGACTTTATCTTCGGGAAGCGGGACGATTTGGCGAACTTCCACTAAGAAGAGATACAGCGCTCTAGCTTTCATCGACTGACTCGCTGAAGGGTCATGAATTGGATAGCCTTGCATAGCCGCCATTTTACACCCCACTTCAAGTGCTTTTTTAAACAACTTGTCTTCGTTTTCCAATTTCGCTGTCTTTGACATACATCGCCTTGATTCATCTATGGGTGAGATTAAACCCTAGCAGCAAAGCGTGAGTCGCGCCGTTAACCTTTTCACTTTTTGGTTGAAATGACTTAGCTGTTTGTAAAACTTCGAGGTATGTCGGTGCGTCTAAAAACAATAAGCCTCGCAGATGCGAGGCTTATATATGTTACTGACCTTTGATGGTCTTTTTTAGACTTTGCATAAAGGTTCTAAAGTGAGGCATGAAGTCTGCAAATAACGGGTGTTTTCTGTCTTGCATCATCATAGGGCCTAAAAGACGGAGGCTGACGCCTAAGCGAGTTGCAGACGACTCATCTAGCCCGCTACTTTGCTTCATCTTTTCTACAATAGCGAACATATCTTCTCTGTCTTCAATCTCGAATGTGAGTGTTTGAAGTTCAAGATCTGCTTTGGTGTTGATCTCTTCAATCGTAATACGGTACTGGTTGTGCTTGTTGCTCAATGATTTCATCTGGTTCTCCAAAAACGTAAATAGATTTAGCTTTTTAGGAATTTTTCAATTTTAGGTTTCACGGTCAATGACATAACAATCATGATCGTCAATCCAATAGGCAGTGCGGCGATAAAGCCGTTGAACCATCCAGTGGCAAAATTTGACGCATCAGTAAATCCAACTGTGTTTGCCGCTGTGATCAAGGCCAAAAGTGACTCCATCACTGTAGCCATAACCAAGCCAACCACTAAGTTTCGAATTGGTTCGCTTTTATTCGGCATTAGCGCTGCAATGAGTTTGGTAATTATCGCCATCATCCCCATACCGACAGGCATCATTACCAGAGCGGCAAGTGCGCAAGAAGACAACCATTGCTGGACAAAGGTATCTCCTAGTCCGACGTTCATATAGGTCATTACTGCAGTTAATGATTCGCCAATTAAGCTCATTAAACCAATCATGACCAGCACCTTTAGCAGTACAGGTGTTTTCTTGTTTGGCTCTAGGGAGACGTCGGAACCTAGAGAGGGCAGTGTTGCTTGTGTCGTCATATCGATTCTCCAGTCTTGAAATAAGTTTGATTTAAGTTGATAATGTCAACTATAAATTCGATGGTTGACAATGTCAACTAAATTTAGAAAGGATCGATCATGTCTGAAAATACGTCTTTAGAATCTGTCTTTCGTTTAGTTCATTCACTTAAGCGTCAGATGGCGGAACACATTGAAAACCTAGAGTATGACATTGCACCTATGCACATGCGGGTCATGAAGATCATCACCAAAACATCGCCGTGTACGTCGATTGATATTGCGCATTATCTGGATAGAGATAAGGCTCAGGTGACACGGTTGATTAACGCTTTGATAGCGCAATCTCTTTTGGTTAAAGCGCCAAACCCAAACGATAAGCGTAGTCACTATCTTGAGTTATCAGAGTCGGGACAAAAAGTTATGGCAAGCTTAGCGGAGATTGACCAGCGCGTATTCGCGATGATGGCTAATGGGCTGACAGAAGCGGAGCTTGAAAGCTTTCATTCTACAGCGGCAAAAATGGCCAAAAACTTAGAAATTGATTGACCATTGTGGGTGAAGTGATGGCTTTACGGGAAACCAACCGCTGTACTGCAAGCCACCTAAACAGGGGGAAAGTGATATCGGCAGTGATCACGGATTTGGTATTAATATCACGTTGTCGCAGTAGCTTGACTATGCTCTTTGGTGTAACAGCTCTAAAAGAGATAAGGAGAATGATATGGACTGCAGCTCACTAGCCATCACAATGGATATTAACGGAAGTAAACTGGTTCTAGCTTGGGGACCGAATCAAACCACAGAGCAGTGTATCAAGGACTATCATAATATCCCCGCCGATCTGAATGCACAATCTTATATGCTCTCTGTTAATGACCACAAAAATGCATCATTAGAGAAACCCATTAGCGCTCAAAAAGCCAGTTCGCTGATGGAAGAATGGCAAGCAATCCAAAATGGTATCGATCAGGATTTGGATGTGCATTGGTAAAGATAGGCCAAAGCTATGGCCCTCTAATCATAAATGATAACGTTCTATATAGTCGCCAATAACGGTTTTGTTATTGGCGATTTTTGTGGTGTTAAATATATAGATTACATATCGACATAGAACTCATTGACCCTGCTCGAATAAACGTCAAGATGATTTGAATCCCCATTGGTCATCAATACCATCTTCTATATTTTTCGTGATGATATTAGGGGGGTTATTGTGTTTGGCATTGATAGTTCTGTGGGGAATAATGGCATAAATAAAAGACATGATGTTAGGCTAGTTCAGGTGTTGCTGAATGTCGGAAATCGTAAAAAGCTACTTGTAGATGGTCTTTGTGGGTCAGCGACTAAGAGAGAAATATTGACCTTTCAACAGGAAATTATGCCTAGTTGGCGACCTGATGGGAGAGTAGATGCAGGTGGAAGAACATTCAGGGCTCTGGCGTTAAGAGTTTCTGAAGCAGACAGAAGGTTGAGTAGCCGCGCTATCATAGTCAAAAGTGAAGCTGGTAGGGTGCAACTCAATAAAAAAGCTCCGAGAAAATCCTTGTCGGTTCGTTATGCACCATCAGTCTCTATGGACAAGAGATTAGTAAGCAACTATTCAATCGAAGTTCTTAAACTAGCACTAGATAGAGCTGGGTTAAAAAGTGCTGTGATAACAAGCACACTTAGGTTCCCAACGGAGCAAGCGTCAATTATGTATCGGAATGCCAAAATAGATCTTCAAAAGCAGTTTAGATTGTATGGAACCAATGGAGATACGGTACTAGGCGTCTATAAAGATAATATTCACAGGACACCTGATGATGTTATCGAGTTGATGACGAGTAAGATTGAAGAGTTAACAAATCAAGGACGAAAGGTTTCGAAACACTGTACTACGATTTCTGATTATAAGAAACGTAATATTATCGACATCGGTGTGAATTCTACGAGAATGTCAAATAATGATATGTTTTCAATAGAGAGTTTTAGTTCGGTACTAAAAGAGCTGTATGAAGACGGATTTATTAGTTTATTTATTGATGAATCTAAGATGTCTAACTCTTGCTGGCATGTGGAAATTGTACCTAATATCAAGCCAATAAGTGAGGCTGTATCATGATGCTCACTCGCTGTATTTCTGTATTTATACTTCTGATGCTATCCAATACAAGTTATGCTTGTGATAAAGTAAAGTTGGTTTTTGCTTTTAATGAAGCCGAAGTATCTTATAGCTTCCAAACAAAGGACAATGACTCAGATGAGGAAGTTTTTCGGCAGTACTTTATTTTTGAAGATGGCGATCAAATAGTGGTGGAGAATAAGTATTGTTTAATAAACAACTACACGATCGATTACTACTCTTCAGATTTACGAACAGATAAAGCCTCACAGCGAGTGGCCAAAATAGTGGAGCGTATCCAACATAAGCACCATCTACAACTTGATTCTAATTTCTATGTTGGGTGGCTGAAAGAACAAACATCATTGTCTGGAATGCTCCACTCGACATCCAGTGCTGTAGAGGTATTTGGCTCAGTCACTGAGAACCAAGTCTCAATACTGAGTGATTCTGCTTCACTGTATATTGCAGTGGGTGTAGTACATTAATTATGTACTTCATTACACGGACTTCCGTCCTAATTTAGGCCCCTAGAAATGGATAACCACGCTGAAAAATGGAAACGTTACTACGAAAAATCACTCGCCAAACCTCATGCTAAGCGCACGGAGTTCGCGCTGTCTCTGAATGAATCTGGACTTCAGATTGCGGTAGATTGTGGCTGTGGTACCGGTAGTGATATCGGTTATTTGTCTTCGCAGGGATATCGTGTCTTTGGGTTCGACATTAATGCGGAAGCCGTCGCCATTTGTCATGACCGATTCGCTAAAGATGACTTGGTTGAGGTATCGCAAGATACTTTTGAGAACTTCTCCTACCCAAACGCTGGCGTTGTCATCGCTGGTGCAAGTCTGCTTTTTGCCAATCCTACTGCGTTTAAACAAACATGGCAGCGTATCAGTGATTCCATTGCAGAAGGCGGTGTTTTTGTTGGCGATTTTTTGGGGCTCAGCGACAGTTGGGCGTCTGACTATCCCTCGCAAACGACCCCACTCACTCGATTCGAAGTAGAAGCCTTGTTTGACGACTTTGACGTTATTCGATTTCATGAGCGCAATGAGCCAGGTACGACGGCGATCGGGATCGAGAAGCATTGGCATATCTATTCGGTGATAGCGGT
Source organism: Vibrio sp. 10N (assembly GCF_036245475.1). NCBI lineage: Bacteria > Pseudomonadati > Pseudomonadota > Gammaproteobacteria > Vibrionales > Vibrionaceae > Vibrio > Vibrio sp. 10N. The sequence continues at coordinate 303,236 of NZ_BTPM01000002.1, forward strand.
CAAACGTGGCTAATAGAGGGACATCAGATGCAGAAATTTGAACTATTGAAAGCGCTTGGGGCGGGTGATTTTCAGCATCTTAACGGCAGTTTAGAAGCCCACCTGAAGGGCACTGCACAGTTATTACAACAGTGGCAGGCAAGGGATACGGTGATCGACGCGGGTCTGTTTCATGCTGCGTACGGCACGGCGGGATTTAATGACAACATGGTGTCATTAAATCAGCGCCGAGACATTGCCGATGTGATAGGTAAGGAAGCGGAGTCCTTAGTTTATCTATATTGTAGCTGCGATAGAGATGTTGTTTTCGCGCAGTTCGGCCATCAAGAGAAGATAATGTTTCGAGACCGATTTACCGATGCGCGGTTTGAGCTCACAGAAGCACTAGCCGCTGATTTTTGTGAGATCACTGTCGCTAATGAGCTCGAGCTAGTATTGGCGGACACATCATTTAAAGCTAAGTATGGCGCAGAGCTATTGGAGTTATTTGTTCGAATGGACCGCTATTTAAGTCAGGCTGCCTGCAACGCTTATCGTTCAGCTTTAGCAGAGTTTTACTAGTGGTTTACCTTTCTTGGCTTCTTCTGAGCCTCACTATCTTTAAAGAACAAGAAATAAGGATGTTATGTTCAAACTCGATATCGACAACACGCTTTCATTAGCATTAGTGCAACCCAGTTTTGCCTCTGAGTATCTTGCCATTGTCTCTCGCGATAGGGCGTATCTCTCCCAGTGGCTGGTGTGGCCCGAGCACGGTAGAAACCAAGAATTCTTTGCTCGCTTTATCGAGCAATCGCTACATGACTATGCTGTCGGCAAGTCGATGACGTGTGGGATCATTTATCAAGGCGAACTGGTCGGAAATATCAGCTTTAACACGATTAGCCATTCACTTAAGAAAGTGGAAGTCGGCTATTGGCTTGCTCAGTCTCAACAAGGGAAAGGCATTGTGACCAAGGCGGTTGCGAAAATGATAGATATCGCGTTCACACAGCTCGACATGGAGAAAGTGCAGATATCCGTTGCCGAAGACAACCAACCTAGTCGCAGCGTGTGCGAGCGACTTGGATTTAGGCTTGAAGGGGTAATTACTCGCGCCGAAAACCTGAATGGTCGAGTCGTGGATCATGCGATTTATGGTTTGTCACGTCAGAGGTGGGAAGAGCAGTGCCACTAGCTTGCCAAGTGTTTAAACTGCAGGTCAACGAGCCGTCTGTACAACTCGCAGCTCTGAAGCAGCGCGTGGTGATTGCCTTTATCGACTAACCGGCCATGATCCAGAACCGCGATTTGATCAGCATGCTGAATGGTAGACAGGCGATGCGCGATGATGATTGTCGTTCTACCTTGCATCAGCTCTTCCAGTGCTTGCTGGACGTGGTGCTCACTTTCACTATCAAGGGCGCTGGTGGCTTCATCGAGCAGCAAAATCTTCGGATCTTTCAGTATTGCTCTCGCAATGGCAATGCGTTGGCGCTGACCACCAGATAGGCGCACGCCACGTTCGCCTAAAAAGCTCTGATAACCTTCGGGCAGGTTCATAATAAAGTCATGAGCATGGGCCTTCTTCGCTGCTTCAATCACTTCCTCGTCAGTTGCTGTAGGATTACCGTAGCGAATATTGTGAAACACATCATTACTAAATAGAGCTGGTTGTTGAGGGACCAATGCCATCTGCTTACGCAGTTCATGGGGATCGAAGCGTCGAATATCGATACCGCCTAACGTGATTTGTCCTGTCTCTGGATCGTAAAAGCGTTGCATCAATTCAAATAAGGTGGTTTTTCCGGCGCCGGAAGGCCCAACCAATGCCAAGACTTTGCCTTCTTCGGCGACCAAATCTAGGGACTCCACCGCAGCTTGCGTGGGTCTGGAAGGGTAGTGGAAGACCACGCGATGAAAGGCAACTTCTGGCTGCAGGTAATTGGGTGAAAGTCGATCCTGATTTGGGGCGGTAATTCGACTTTCAACGTGTAATATCTCAACCAATCTTTCAGTCGCGCCAGCAGCGCGTTGTAGCTCACCCATCACTTCTGAGATCGTCGCGAGTGATGAAGCGACCATGATGGCATAAAACACAAAAGCGCCAAGATCACCGGCCGACATCACACCGTTAATCACATCGCTGCCGCCGACCCAAAGCATTCCAGCAATGGCACTGAAAACAATCACAATCACTCCCGATATTAAAATCGCGCGCTGTTTAACTCTTCGGCGTCCGATATCATAAGCGCGTTCAACTTCTAGGGCGAAGGAAGCTCGCTCTTGGGACTCGAAGCTGTAGCTTTGAACGGTTTTGATGTGCTCAATCGCTTCTCCTGCATAACTGCCCACATCCGCCATAGAGTCTTGGCTTTGACGAGATAGTGCTCGCACGCGCCTGCCGTAAAAAAGGATCGGTACCAAGATGAAAGGGACCGAGGCCAGTACAATTAGTGTCAGCTTAATGTTGGTCGCAAACAGCATTACAATCGCCCCCACACACATTAATGCGCTGCGCATCGCCATGGAGAAAGACGATCCAATAATGCTTTGCAGTAGCGTGGTATCTGTCGTGATACGGGACATGATGTCGCCACTGCCATTGGTTTCAAAGTAGCTAGGGTGGAGGGTGATGATGTGATCAAATACCGCTTGGCGAATATCGGCGCTAACACGCTCTCCAACCGAAGAGACCAAATAGAATCGAAAAAAAGTGCCGATGGAAATACAGAGGGTGATGAGCAGAATAAACTGAATAGCACTTTCTAGGTCACTGAGCGATTGTTGGGTGAACCCTTGGTCGATTAACATTCGCACCCCGTGGCCAACTGAGAGAGTTAAACCCGCGGTGATAATAAGAGCAAGCAGCGCTGCAAACACTTTTATCTGATAAGGACGAATGAAGGTTAATAGCTCCATTAATATCCCCAAGTTTTTTCTTTGTTGTTTTGGCTGGGAAGCTGCTTGCATGGGTTCGCCCTTGTTGATTGGAGTGAGATTTGGGTATAACGCATTGTAAAGTATAGATACATTGCGACATTTGACTTAGGTATACAGTCACAATTTCCAAGTTATATTAGTGACGTTGTCACTGATTTTATTGCCAATGATCATTTACAAACTGATGTTTCTGCAACACGTTAACCAGTTCGCTGAGCACAGGTCCGTTCCCATGTCGGCGCGACACTAAGCATCCGACGGTCGTCACCCAACCGCTTTTTTCATGCGCGACGGGCAGGGCAACCAGTTTTTGCTCTTGTATTGCTTGTTTTACCAGCATTTCAGGTAGGTTTGACCAGCCGATGCCCTGTAAAACCATATCAACCAAGTTTTGATGCGTATTGGCGTACCACACGTTGGTACTTATGCCATAGGTAAACCAAAGCTCTTGTTTATCTGAGCTACGGTGCACACATTGGCGATACGCTTTGAGATCAGAATCTTTAACGACGGGCAGCGTTGCAAGAGCGTGGTCGGGTGCAACTACTGTGAGAAATCGTGCTTGGCCCATAACAAAGAAGTCCATATCAACGCGTAGCTCGCCATCGGCATAAACAATGCCTATCTGCGCCACTTCTTCTCTAACCAGTTTTTCGACGTCGAATGTAGAGGCGGTGATGATCTCAAAGTTGGTGATAGGGTACTGAGTTGCAAGAGGCGCAAGGATAGACAACAAAGTGCGGCTCATTAGGCTCTCATCAATGGCGATGACCAGTTCGTGCTCATAGTCGTTGGCCAGTGAATCGACTTTTTGATCGAAATACTGCTGCTGATGAAGAATCGAACGTGCGATCGGCAGCAGTGCCTTGCCGTTTTCGGTCAGCTCTGGCGTGTTTTTCTCTCGGCTAAACAAGGTTTGGTTGATTGCGATTTCAAGGTTAGAGATAGCCTGACTCACGCCCGATTGAGCGCGTTTGAGTTTACGCGCCGCTGCGGAAAATGAGCCATACTCGCAAACCGCAACAAACACTTTAAGCTGTTCGAAACTGTACATGGTGAATTCTCAATCACAAAATTGACCTCAAGGTATCACGATTTGTGATAGCTGTTAACTTTCTATCTATCGCTGAGTGGGCATAATTGGAGATAAATCATCTACAAAACATATGAAATTAGTGAGGAGTCGACAATGGGAGTGCTTGAGAGAGTCTTTCATTCAGTATTGTTTGAAGTGTTAGCCGTAAGCTTATCAATAGCAGGATTAGCGATATTTACCGATCATGACATCAGTAGATTGTCGGGAACAATGATAGTTATTGCGACGATGGCAATGTGTTGGAATTATCTCTTCAATCTAATTTTCGACTATTTTGTCAAAGGTGACCGAGTACAACGAACTGTGATGGTTCGCATTATTCACGTGCTACTGTTTGAGGCGGGATTGTTGCTCGCCACTGTCCCTGTCATGGCAGTCATGCTTAATGTGAATCTATGGCAAGCGTTTGTCATGGATATTGGTGTGACGATATTCGTGACTGTCTACGCGTTTGTCTACAATCTAACTTATGACCACGTTCGTGTTTGGGTTGTGAGTCAGCGCCAGGCAGCTGTATGAAGCAGGTTGGCCTAAAAGGGCATTGAGATAAAAAGGGCAGACGTTTACGTCTGCCCTTTTTAGTTATTTACTGGGAGGTTTAAACCTGAGCAAAATTAAGGTGATGTAAGGTCAAACCTGGCTTAACGAAAGAGACGTCCAATTCATACCAGCCGGTTTGCAGCTCTACAATCAATCCTTCAACATCAACGGGCTTGCCTTCAGTGCCGTTAGTGGAAAGTGACATGCTGTATTCGCCGTTTAGATGTAAGCTGCACGACGATTGAGCGAGCTCGTTACGATCATAGCTGGCGTTCATGCTCACCAGATACTGGCCTGCTTTCGTCACGTTAAGGGCGATAGTCGCATCCTCTTTGATTTCAAGCTGAACGGCCTTATCAATAGTGTGTACCGAGCCTGTTGGCTGAGCATCGTGCGCAGTGAATGGTTTGATTGGATTATAGCGAACCAGTGGTCGTTGCATCACTGGCGCATCTAAGATAAATCGACAGATGTTCATAGCGCTGCGTTGCAATTCACCAAGGGTCAATTGACCCGCTTCCAATGCACTCAGTGTGTCGTCATCCATTGCGTTACGTTCAGCACCATCATTTTCAACCACCATGAATAGGTCGTTTTGTGCGCGAACCATGAACGAGGTGTAGGTCTTTGATTCTTCACCACCAGATACCGGGTGATTCATCTTCGCCCACCAATCAGACATGACGATGCCATCGAATCCCCATTCGCCACGTAAGATCGTCGTATTGAGGTCGTAATTTGATGCGCCCCAGTGACCATTGATTGGGTTATAAGAGGTCATAATAGTGGTCGCACCGCCTTTTTTCACAGCGAGCTCAAATGGCTTAATGTGCACTTCACGAAGCGCGCGTTCAGACATAACGGCATCCACGAAAAAGCGAGAGGTTTCTTGGTCGTTGGCGGCAAAGTGTTTGATGGTGCCTGATACTCCTGCCGTTTTCAGGCCGCTAACTTGCGCTGCTGCCATTGTGCCCGTCAGTAGCGGATCTTCTGAGAAGTATTCAAAATTACGACCATTGAGTGGATGACGGTGAATATTGATACCAGGGCCAAGCAAAGTATCGATTTGGTAGCTTTGCAACTCACCACCAACCAAATAGAACAGGTGTTCATTAAGCTGGGTATTCCAAGTACAACCCAACAAGGTGCCGATAGGAACTTGTGTCGCCTTATGACCACTGTCCATTCGAATGCCCGAAGGACCATCCGCCGCTGCCGCGACAGGAATACCTAGGTCAAATAACGCGTCACTAACGCCGCCAAACGCTGCCGCTGTGCCTGGAGTCACTTTTGGACTGCACATGCCTTCGCCGCGCACTATGGTGGCGAGCATTGATGGGGTGAACTGGGCAACAAACTCTGGCAACGAGGCTTTTCCATCGGCAACATGCTGCAATTTGATCCCCTTATCGCCAGTGATCTCAATGTCATCAGGCAGACGTGAATCAATGCGTGCTTGCATATCTACCGTGCGAGTTGGCACAGATTCATGTTCAATTAGGAAAGTGCCGTCTTGTGGCTGCAGAGTGGGCTTGATGCGTTGGAATGATTCAACAGGCGCGGCTGATTCAGAAAGCTGCTCAACCACCTGAAGCGTGTCGACGAGGAATGGTGCATCCGTCAACTGAGCTTCTCGCACGCTGCCACCTAAATAGAAGTCGTAGCGGCCAGCTTCAAGGACATAACAGGACTTGTGGCCTGTGATGCCCGAATCATCGTAAGAGGCGAGCACCTCAAGCGGTACGACAACACGAACTAACTCTGACTCGTTAGGCGCTAGCATGCGAGTTTTACCAAAACCGGCAAGACTGCGAGTAGGCTTACCCAGCTTTCCTTGCGGCGCTTCTACATACAGTTGTACTACTTCTTTACCACTGTACTGTTCACCAACGTTGGTCACTTCAATATGGAAGTGAATAGCGCGTGCTTTGCCCGTGCCTTCGATAGAGTGAGAAATGAGGTTACGTTCGAATTGGGTGTAACTTAGTCCCTCACCAAAGGCATAGCGAACCGCTTCCGGTTTGAAGGTTGCAAAATAGCGGTAGCCTAAGTAGATGTCTTCTTGGTAGAGGTTTTTATCTTTATTGCCAAAGTTAGCATGCGATGGGTAATCGCTAAGTTGATAAGCGATAGTGTCGGCGAGCTTACCGCTTGGCGAAAGGTCGCCAGAAAGAACATCAGCCAGTGCGTGACCGCCTTCCATACCCGCAGCCCAACTATACAGCACAGCCTTGATGGAATCTGGCTGAGAAACCGTATCCATCCATGACATATCAACGATATTGGTCACATTGAGTACCACAATCACTGAGTCGAAGTGTTCACAGACCAGGTTAAGCATTTGATGCTCAGTATCGGTTAAGCGATAGCTGCCTGCTTCGTCAGAGTTATCTTGGTCTTCACCTGCTGTACGGCCGATGAACACTAAAGCGTGTTCACTTTGCTTGCGAGCGCCCTCTACGATGCTGCGCTCCAGTGGCATTTCTTGCTGAAACCAAGGCTCCGCAGCCCAGCCGCCGCCACCGTCATCAAATGGGTGTTGCTCTAGCCAGTTTTGGTAGATGCTCACTAATTCCTGATTAACTTGAATGTTAGGGTGAGCGTTGAGCCCTTCTAGTGCACTGACTGAATAAGGCACGTTGACGGCACCGCCCGAACCAGTGCCGCTGCGCACCGTGTCAATTTGGCAGCGACCAAAAAGTGATACGCGACAGTCTGCAGGTAGCGGCAGTGTGTTGTTGATGTTTTCCAATAAAACGATGCCTTCAGCGGCGGCTTGGCGGCTGACAGGCGCAAGGGCTTGCCTTGCTAGTTCAATGCGAGTGAAGGGCATAAGTGGATACCAGTCCTGTTATTTTTCTATAGTTTTGAGTTTTAAATAAATGGGTTATTCAGTTCGAGTCGTTCACGCTGCTCAAGTTTTAACGTTCGTTCGATGTCGGCAAAGTAGCGTTGATAAAGCGCTTCATAGTCACCGGTTTCGAGTACGATTTCGCAACCAAGCTGCAATCGCTTGGCCAGCTCCGGATTGTCGGCGTTGACATAAAAGACTAAAGGGAAGGGGTACTCGATCATAACGCCACCGACGAGGCTTACGGGATATTGATTGGCAACACGGCTTTCAAACACTTCGAGTGCTTCATTTGCTCCAAAGCAAACAAAATCGAACTCGCCGTCGGTCAGGCGTTGAAATAAACCATCGAAATTGCCGCGCTCAACAACGTTAAAACCGTTGCGTCGAAATAATTCTGCATCTACCCAAGTCTCTGGAACGCCGACGGTTTTACCAGTGATATCGTCGACAGAAGAAAAATCGCTGAGCTTGTCTTCGCGGGCGAACAAGATACGTTGTCCAAGTAGCTGCTTTGTCACGGATAGCGCAAGCTCAATAAAGCGTTTGCCAGCAAACTTAGCGTTTCCTTTTACGGTGACCAGGACGTCACTGCCGTTATCTAGGACCGCACCTTCATCTTCAGCTAGCGGGAAATCAGTACGATCGTCAATAATGCTGACGTCGCCATGGCTGTCAGCGGTTACAGAGAGCAGCAGATTGAGCACGTCCAGCTCGAATTGTTGACGATACGCGGACTTGTTTCCGTTCCAAAAACGTACCGAATTTATCATTGTCACATTGATCACCAAAAAGTAAGCGGTTTCTTTTGGATGATATCAGTTTGAATAAAAGGTGGTAGTAAGCAGATCACATAACCGATTAATAGTTTACTTTTGGTCTATAAGTTACTGTTATTAAAATAATAATGAATAATTATCAGGTTAAAATTCACCCGGTTATGCATGAGTGTTACTAGGTTTTGAATGGCGTGCCTGTTGTTAATTTAGTTTACAAAGTTGCTTAGATCACATTTCTGTAGATAAGGTATTTTTAGTGCTTGAGGTGAGCTAATTGCTTGAATTTAAAGACTAATATTATTGAGAAAGATGCGGTTATTTTCTAGTCATTCGAGTTAAGTTGTTGATAATAATGCATTTATAGAACTGTGATCGACGCGGGCTTTTTGGCTGGCACTTTTGTTATCGAGCAATGGATTGCTTAGCATCTTGAGAAAGCGCTTTCATGAAGTGTTACCCCCGGACTGATTCAGTTCCACTTAAATTGAAAATCGCTCGACCCAAAAACAAAACTAAAGGACAAAGTGATGCAAAAGAAAACATTTATCGCCTCAGTGATTTGTGGTGCATTGTTTGCTGGTAGTGCAGTAACTGCACAAGCGGAAGAGATCAAGCAAGGGGGCACGTTGACGGTGCCAATCATCAACACCGGTTTCGTTGATAACTTCAACCCATATACAGTAAAAGACATCTATAACGGTACTATGTTTGAGCCGCTGATGGTCTTCAACAATATGACGGGTGAGACGCACTGGCGTTTGGCGGAGTCTGCAGATTACTCTGACGATCTAAAAACCATCACAATCAAACTACGTGACGGCCTAAAATGGTCTGATGGTAGCCCACTGACGGCTGAAGATGTCGCTTTCAGTTTCGAAATGACTAAGAAAGCACCGGCATTTGACCTTAAAGGTATTTGGTCTGGTGGTAACCTAAAAGGTATCGATGTTGTTGATGCTCGTACGCTAAAGCTTAACCTTGCAGAAGCGGACTCTACATTCCTATGGAACCTTGCGGATTACCACATTGTTCCTAAGAAAGTATGGAGCAAAGCAGAAGACCTAACGACCTTTACCAACCCAAATCCAATTGGTAGCGGTCCAATGACGACGGTTAAGTACCTTAAACCGCAACAAATGGAGCTTTGCCGCAACGAGAACTACTACCTAGATAACCGTCCTTACCTAGATTGTATGACGTTCCGTTCTTACAACGACAACTCGCAAATTCAACCTGCACTTATCAAAGGTGAAATCGACTGGGGTTCAAACTTCATCGCTGACATCGAAAGTACTTTCGTGAAGCAAAATCCTGAGAACCACCACTTCTGGTACCCAGCGAACGATGCGATTCACCTATATGTGAACACAAAAGAAGCGCCATTTGATGACATCCGTGTTCGTCAGGCTCTTTCTATGGCACTTGACCGTGAAATGATCGTTGATATCGCCGCTTACGGTTACCCAACCGTTAACTACAATGCGGGCGGTATTGCTGAGCTTTACAAAGCAAACATTGACCAAGGTGTGACTGAGAAATATCGCAACCTAACAACATACAGCCCAGAAGAAGCGAAAAAGCTACTTGATGAAGCGGGTCTGAAAGACGTCGACGGTGATGGCTACCGTGATATGCCAAACGGTGACAAGTTCACATTTGACATTGAAGTTGTTAACGGCTGGACTGACTGGATCCAAGTAGTTCAAATGGCAACGGAATTCTTCGACGAAGTTGGCGTAAAAGCGAACGTTAAGACTGTTGACTGGGCGGTTTACGATAAAAACCTAAAAGACAGCAACTACAAGATGTCTATCAACTGGTCAATGGTTTCAACTAACCCAATCTTGGCATACCAAGCTTATTTCTCATCTGCGTATGTAGGTAAGATTTGGCACGCTGGCCACGGTGTAAATAGCCCAGAAATCGATCAGCTAATCAACAGCTTCGGTAAGACGGGTGACAAAGTGAAGCAGCAAGAGATCATCTCTGAACTGCAAGAGTTCACGGCGCAAAACCTACCGTTTATCCCGCTGTTCTCTAACGCGACTTGGTTCCAGTACAACACTAAGAAAATTGTTGGTTGGCCAAGCGAAGAAAACCCATACATTCAACCTGTATTTTACGATGGTGGTAAGCGAGTCATTATCCTAAATAACTTGCACCTTAAGTAACTCGTAACGTTTGGGGCCTCTCCTGAGGCCCCACATTAAAAGGTATTGCTATGTCGTTTTTAGCTCGCCGTTTTGGCTTCTACTTTACTGCGTTTTTAATCGCAATCTCATTCAACTTTATGTTGCCACGCCTGATGCCGGGTGATCCTGTTGATGCACTGTTTGCAGCTGCTCAAGGTCGTATGGATCCGGCTCAAATGGACGCCGTTCGTGAAATGTACGGCTTCGTCGATGGCAACGTATTTGTTCAATACATTCACTACATCAAAAGTGTATTCACTCTTGATCTTGGTCCTTCAGTGTTGATGTTCCCAATCAACGTATCGGAAGTGATTGCTATGGCGTTGCCATGGACCATGTTCCTGGCGCTTGGCTCATTGATTGTTGCCTTAATCATTGGTGTAAGCATCGGTACTTATGCTTCTTATCGCCGTGAAGGTTTTTTTGGTCAAGTTGTACCACCGGTATTGGCGTTTATTAGTAACTTCCCATATATCGTAACCGCTCTTTTGCTGTTCTACTTTTTCGGTTTGAAAATGGAATTGCTGCCACTGGCGTATACGTACGATCCGTCGCTTGAGCCAGGTTGGACTTGGGAGTTCATTGCAAGTGTGGCTAAGCACGCGGTATTGCCAGTCGGTTCCATGGTGGTAGTTGGTATCGCTACTTGGGTGTTCAACATGCGTAATGCGATGATCAACGTGCTTGGTGAAGATTACGTAACTATGGCGGAAGCCAAAGGTCTTAGCAGCTTCCGAGTGATGTACCGCTACGCAGGTCGCAACGCTATCTTGCCAGTTGCAACCGCGATTGCGATGGCGATTGGTTTCTCTTTCGCAGGCTCGATCATGACGGAAGTGGTATTTAACTACCAAGGTCTTGGTAACATCCTACTAAAAGGCATTGTTGCTCGTGACTACCCGCTTATCCAAGCCATTCTGCTTATCTTAGTGACCGCAGTTCTGACTGCTAACTTTATTGCCGATCTTCTTTACGTTTGGCTTGACCCACGAATTTCCAACTAGGCTGTATTATGGATAAGTTAATTGACGCTCATAAATATGACCGCGAGAGCAAATTAGCGGTGAGAGAATCTGCTTTCTCGTGGAAGAATATCAAATCAAAACTAGGTAAGGTGTACGCCTTTTTCTATGGCAACCCGCCGGCAATCATTGGTGGTTTCCTTCTGACTATCGTTCTAGCTGGTGCCGTTTTTGCTCCAGCATTGGCAACACACGATCCAGAGCGCCGTGTTGCTCGTCCTCATGTGGCGCCAAACGCAGAACACGTGCTTGGTTCTACTCGTAGTGGTCGTGATGTCTACAGCCAGGTGCTCTACGGAGCGCGCAAATCACTGACAGTAGCACTGACTGCTGGTGTCATTGCGATGAGTATCGCTGTGCTAGTGGGTGTATCGTCTGGCTACTTTGGTGGCAAGGTTGACGAACGCTTGAACTTCTTGACCAACGTATTCTTGGTATTTCCACAGTTACCGTTACTCATAGTACTCGCAGCATTCTTAGGGCAGGTGGGGTCCCTCGTTATTACCGTGTTGCTCGGTATCACCTCCTGGCCGTGGGGTGCAAGGGTGATACGCTCTCAAACGATGGCGATTCGTAATAAGGAATTCATTATTTCTGCTGAGGTAATGGGTGAATCTAAAATCCGTATTATTCTGGTAGAAATTCTACCTAACCTTATCTCAATCGTATTTGGTGGCTTCTTGGGTACGGTTATCTACGCGATGGGCGCAGAAGCAGGCTTGGGTATTCTAGGCTTGGGTGATGCGACAGAAGTAAGCTGGGGTTCAATGCTTTACTGGGCACAGACGTCATCATCACTTTATACAGGTGCATGGTGGGAAATGATGGTTCCTGCGATGGCACTGGCAATCACTGGTGGTGCACTGGCATTGATTAACATGTCGATTGACCAAGTAAGTAACCCGAAACTTCGTACTGGTCCACACATCAAACTGTGGCACAAACTGAAAAAAGAAGCAGATAAAAAGAGAGGCCTACGATGAGCGCTTTACTTGAAATCAATAACCTTTGTGTCGATTACGTATCGCCAAATGGTGTGGCTCGTGCGGTAAACAATGTCAGTTTGACCATCAATGAAGGTGAGACATTAGGCATTGCTGGTGAGTCTGGCTGCGGTAAAAGTACGCTAGCGTTTGCCATCTCTCGTCTGCATAAAGCGCCAGCGCTTATCTCAGAAGGTGAAATTCTGTATAAGGGCGAAGACGTGCTCAAAATGAATGACCGTAAGCTGCGTCAATTCCGTTGGAACGATGTGTCTGTGGTATTCCAAAGTGCGATGAACTCATTAAACCCGGTAATTACCATTGGTGAGCAGCTAACGGACGTTATCTTGGCACACAAGAAAATTCCTTATAAGCAAGCACATGAAAAAGCGGTAGAACTGCTGTCTATCGTTGGTATTCACGGTGACCGCATGGGAAGTTTTCCGCACCAGTTAAGTGGTGGTATGCGTCAGCGTGTGGTTATCGCGGTAGCGCTCGCTCTTGAGCCAAAACTGATCATCATGGATGAGCCAACAACGGCACTGGACGTGGTGGTAGAGCGCGAGATCCTTAACGAACTGTACGACCTAAAAACCAAGTTTGGCTTCTCTATCTTGTTCATCAGTCACGACTTGAGCTTAATGGGTGAGATTGCAGACCGTATTGGTGTTATGTACGCCGGTAACTTGATCGAGCTAGGTGAAGCACAGCAGGTCTTTGGTGCTCCTGAGCATCCATATACCAAAGGTTTGGTGGCGTCGTTCCCAACGATTCATGGCCCTAAAGAAAGACTATTTGGTATTCCAGGCAACCCTGTAAACCTACTTGATATCCCAACGGGTTGTAATTTCCAAGCTCGCTGTGGTGAGTGTTTTGAGAAGTGTCAGAAAGTAGAACCTGCACTTTCAACACTGGCGAACGGCCGTCAAGTTTCTTGTCATCTGGTTTAAGGAAGTAATGATGCAAAGTAATGAAGTCATCCTATCGGTAAAAAACCTGGTTAAAGATTTCCCTCTAGGCCAATCGGTGAAATCAAACCTAATGCGAGCGGTCAACGATGTGTCGTTTGAACTTCGCAAAGGTGAAGCGCTGGCGATTGTAGGTGAATCTGGCTCTGGTAAAAGTACTGGTGCGCGTATCTTGACTCAAATCTATGACAAGACCGCTGGTGATATCCACTTTAAGGGTGTGCCAATCGATGAGTACATCAAGCAAAACGGCCAATTGGAATACGCACGTCAAGTGCAGATGATTTTCCAAGACCCGTTTGGCTCACTAAACCCAGTGCATACAATCTATCACCACATTGCACGTCCGTTGATGATTCACAACCGTGCAGACAAGAAAGCCATCCCACAATTGGTGTATGACTTGCTTGAGCTGGTGGGTTTGACACCGGTAAAAGAAACCGCAGAGAAGTTCCCTCACGAGCTAAGTGGTGGCCAAAGACAACGTGTTGCGATTGCGCGTGCGATTGCCGTCGATCCGGATGTCATTTTGGCGGATGAGCCTATCTCTATGCTCGATGTGTCGGTGCGCCTTGGTATCTTGAACTTAATGGCGGATCTCAAGGACAAGCATGGTATTTCTTTCATGTACATTACGCACGATATCGCGACAGCGCGTTACTTTGCGGAAAAAACCGCAGTGATGTATGTCGGCCATATGGTGGAGTGGGGCGAGAGCGATAGCGTAACTCAAAACCCTCAGCATCCGTATTCGAAGCTACTGCTGTCTGCAGTGCCAGAAGTAGGCAACTCTGGTCGCCGTGATCTAGCGGTGAAGAAAGGTGAGATCCCGCTTTGGAAACCATCAAGCGTGGGCTGCCCATTTGCGACACGTTGCCCGAACGCAACCGATATTTGCACCAAAGAGATGCCTGAGACGACACAGATCTCTGAGCAACACTTTGTTCGTTGCCACAACATGTAATTTAAAGAATCCCAAAAATTTTGCGCTTTGAAGAAAGCGCTTACAAAATCAGAAGTGACCAATATGACGGAACAATTACAAGCTAATCAAGCGTTTGAAGTACACGGAAAATTTATCACTATCAACGACGAACGTTTTTATCAGATTTCTAACGTCGATCAGATGGCACCGTTTTTTATCAGTGTTGTCTCTGCGAGTAACCACTGGTTATTTATATCGTCGACTGGCAGCCTTTCTGCTGGTCGTATTCGCCCAGAGAACGCACTGTTCCCTTATCGCTCGGTTGATCATATCCATGAAAATGCCGATAACACGGGCTCAAAAGCTGTGCTACGCGTTAAAAAGGGCGAGGGCAAGCCTGCACTTTGGGAACCGTTTAACCCGCATCACGATGGTCTTTACGATGTTCAACGCAATCTCTATAAGAACGCGGTGGGTGACAAAATCATCTTTGAAGAGCTAAACCATACGTTAGGTCTGAGTTATCAGTACAGCTGGTCGACTTCGGACAAGTTTGGCTTTGTTCGTGAAACCCATGTGACTAATCTTGGCGACAGTGCAGCCGAGTTCGATATCATTGACGGTATCCAAAACTTGCTGCCTTCGGGGGCACCACTGCAAGCACTGCAAACACGCAGCGCATTAGTGGACGCGTACAAGTGGAACGAGCGCATCGAAGACTTGCCAATGGCAACCTACAGCATGTATGCCAAGCTAAGTGACAGAGCGGAGCCTGCTGAATCATTGCGTGCTACGACGGTATTTGGTGTTGCACCGCATGCCCAGCAAGTTTCATTAAATGCAAAAGACGTTGCGAACTTCCGCAAAGGTTTGCCGTTAAACGCTGAGTCGCTTACTCGTGGTGAGCGCGGTGCGTTCCTGATTTCTCAATCTCTGACGCTTGCTGCTGGAGACGCTGAAACATGGACGATTGTTGCGGATATTGACAAATCTCACGCTGATGTTGCCGCACTGAAAAATCAAATCGTTTTAGACGATGAAATTACGACGACGGTTGCAAAAGATGTTCAGGCTAACCATGACGAACTGAAACTGCTTATGGCTGGCGCGGATGCTTGGCAATTGACGTCTTCTGAAGAGACGGCAGTGCACCACTACGCAAACGTGCTATTTAACAACATGCGCGGTGGCGTATTTGTTGATGGTTATAAGCTAGATAGCAGCGATGTACTTGCAACCTTCTCTCGCATCAACAGTAAAGTAGTTGAAAAGCACTCTGCGTTGTTACGTACTCTTCCAGAAAACCTATCACACCCTCAATTAGTGTCGATGGCGAAAGAGACGGGCGATCAACAGTTGCTACGTATGGCGTATGAATACCTTCCATTAACCTTTGGTCGTCGTCACGGTGACCCAAGCCGACCATGGAACCATTTTGAGATTAAAGTACGTGATGAAGAAGGTGAGCGTCTACTGGCTTATCAAGGTAACTGGCGTGATATCTTCCAAAACTGGGAGGCAATGGCGCTAAGCTATCCAAACTTCATTGGTTCGTTTGTGGCCAAGTTTGTGAACGCCTCGACCATCGATGGCTACAACCCTTACCGTATTACCAAAGAAGGTGTCGATTGGGAACTGCTTGAGCTGGATGATCCGTGGAGCAACATCGGGTACTGGGGCGACCATCAGATCATTTATCTTCTTAAGTTCCTTGAGCTAGCAGACAAGTATCAAAGCAATGACCTGATTGAGTGGCTGAGCGAAGAGACATACAGCTACGCCAATGTTCCTTATGAAATTGCCGGTGTTGATCAGCTGTTTGCTAACCCGAAAGATACAGTGGCATTCAATGAACATAAGCAAGCGATTACTGAGGAGCTTAGTGCCTCACTAGGTAGCGATGGTCGCTTGGTCATGGGTGACAATGGTGACGTATATCAAGTGAACCTGCTTGAAAAACTGCTTGTTCCTCTGCTTTCTAAGTTAAGTAACTTTGTTATTGATGGTGGTATCTGGCTGAACACGCAGCGTCCGGAATGGAACGATGCGAACAACGCGATTGTAGGTAACGGTCTGTCGATGGTGACACTGTACTACATGCGTCGCTATGTGACCTTCATGCAGAAGCTCATTTGTCGTGCGCCAATCAATATTGCGCTGTCGAGTGAAGTGGCGACTTGGTTGACTAAAACCAGCCAAGTTCTATCGGAAGCCGCCGCTTCATTGCGTGTTGAGAAAGTGACGCCGCAATCACGTAAGGCTTTGTTGACTAAGCTTGCCAAAGTTGCAGAAGAGTACCGTATGGGCGTTTATGCGGATGGCTTCTCTGGTAAATCGACATTAGAAATGACGGAAGTTGAAGAACTGCTTCGCGTGTCGAAAACGCTGTTGGATCATACTATCCATAGTAACAAGCGCGAAGATGGCCTGTATAACGCATACAACATCTTAGATCTGCAAGGTGATAGTGCTAACGTAGAGTACCTATACCCAATGCTTGAAGGTCAGGTAGCTATTTTGAGCGCTGGTATTCTAGATGCAACGCAGACGGTTGATTTGCTGACTAAGTTGTTTGATAGCGATATGTTCCGTGAAGACCAAATGAGCTTCATGCTTTACCCAGATCGCGACCTTACGTCGTTCTTGAAGAAGAACCATATCACCAAAAATCTAGTCGATAGCAGTGAACTGCTGCAAGCGATGCTAAAAAGTGGCGATAAGCGCATTGTTAATCAAGATATTGAGAACCGTGTCCATTTCAGCGCTGACTTTGAAAATGCGGCTGTATTGGAAGCTCGTATTGCACAAGTTGCTGCTGACTATCCGCGTTTTGGCCGTCAAGACTGGACCAAAGTTGCAGAAATCTATGAGCAGACTTTCAACCACAAAGCCTTTACCGGTCGTTCGGGGACGATGTTTGGTTATGAGGGCTTAGGTTGTATCTACTGGCACATGGTGTCTAAATTGCTACTTGCGGTTCAAGAAAACTACCAGCAAGCGTGGATTGAACTTGGAAATACAGAGAAAACCCAGCAGTTGGCGGAGTTCTACTATCGCGTTCGTGAAGGGATTGGCTTTAACAAGTCGCCACTTGTATACGGTGCGTTCCCAACGGATCCGTACTCACATACGCCAAAACAAGCCGGTGCTCAGCAACCTGGTATGACTGGTCAGGTGAAGGAAGAGGTGATCACGCGCTTTGGTGAGCTGGGTATTTCGGTGACGGATGGTGAAATCCAAATCACACCAAACTTACTGGCTAAGTCGGAGTTTTTGACAGAGTCCGTTGCGTTTGAATACTTCGACCTAAAAGGCGAGGCCAATCGCTTTGATGTTGAAGTTGGCAGCCTAGCATTCACGCTATGTCAGGTACCGTTTGTATACTCGCTTAGTGAAGAACAGCATGATGTGTCACTGAAAGTTGAATTGGTGAATGGCCCAACCATTGAGAAAGTGTCGAACATGATTCCTGAGAATCTAAGTAAGCACATTTTCGATCGCTCTGGACAGGTTAAAGCAGTGTTTGTAACCATCCCTGCGAGCAAGTTGGTGATGTAACCAATACCGCGTTAACAGAAAGGCCGGACAATAATATTGTCCGGCCTTTTTATTGATTGAATAATAGGTGTAAATAACAGAGAGCGAGATTTAGCTATTGAGGTTTTTCACCGACCCACGACTTATGATACTTGGCTCGATAGGCTCAATTGGTTGTGATGCTGTGCTCTTACCTTTAACGATAGCCATGACTTTTTTCGCCGCGGCGGTGGCCATTTTTTGGATAGGGAAGTCAACCGTTGTAAGTCCCGGTGTCATATGTTGACCAAATGGTACGTTATCGAAACCTATGATGGAAATATCTTCCCCAACACGAAGTCCACGCTCGAGACAAAGAGTATAAGCTGTCATTGCAATGTTATCGTTCATGCAAAAGATAGCAGTCAAAGGAATATCTCGATCAAGTAGGCGACGAATTGCATCATGGTTACATTGGTTATCAAATCGGCCTTCCACAACAGCATTGGGATTATAAGCAACGCCATAGTGGCTCAGTGCATTTCGGTAACCTTGCAAACGATCTCGACTGTCTCCCTTACTTAACTGACCACTGATACAGCCAATTTGAGTATGCCCTTTGTTAATAAGATATTCGGTGGCTAGAAACCCACCTTTTTCATTGTCTAACCAGATACAGCGATCGGCCATTTCGGGAATGTAACGGTTAATGAGCACCGTAGCTTCATTTTGGCGAGAAATCTCGAGAAGCTCGCTGTCCGAAAGGGTATCAACGGTAAGCACGAGACCGTCCACCTTTTTAGAACGCAGAAAACGAATAGATTCGTGCTCTTCGTCATATTCTTCGTGACCACTGGTAATAATAAGGTGGTAGTTTTCTGACCTTACCACTTTTTCCACTTCATGCATCATAGGGCCGTAGAATGGACCATCCAGTGTGCCAACCAGCATTCCGATGCTACACGAGCGGTTTGATGCAAGCGCTTGCGCGAAGGTATTAGGCTGATACCCCAATTCTTCCATTGCCGCATAGACTTTTTGCTTATTGGCTTCCTTTACAGAAGCGTGGCCATTGAGTGTCCTTGACACCGTCGCTTGAGATACCTGGGCGAGTTCAGCGACTTCTTTAATTGTAATCAATTCGCGATCCTATCATTCAATCTTATTGAAATTATTGGAAATTACTTCAATAACATCCTCTAACTATACTACAAAGCGCAACTGCAATGGTAATTCGAAAGCTGTACGCATAATCTACGATGACGATCTGTGATCTTGCTAGCGATTTGTAGGCTGAAAGCATCATAGCGAATTGTTTTCTTACATTTAGTGACAGACTCCACACTAAGAAAAGAAAGCGCTTTCTTTGCGGTGATCGACTTCAAGTTTTATATATCAACGATTACGAGCCCTGTGTACATAGTGCCTGCCTACTATTAATATGAATACCAAGCAATGAGGAACAAGCCATCACGAGAACGCTATTCGTCATTAAATCTAAAAGGAATTGTAAGCGCTTTCCTTGTTGGGAAGTGAGTTATTGAGGCTAGGTAGATAAATCACGTATGAAAACTCAAGCATAGTGAGTTATGCAGCATGTTTAAGATGAATGAGAACTGACCGAAGCAACATTTTTTAAGCGCTACAAAGAAAGCGCTTACAACGTTGAATGCATGTCACAGAATAAAATTATCGACAAAATGTCGAGGAAAACGTGCATCCTAAATTTCGGTAGTTACCTAGAAAAATGATAAATCAGATTTATTTTCTTTCTTATTTAAGGAAGGGGTGAAAACCAGAAGTAGTGTGAACTCAGAGGGGGTCTGATTTCATTCCATTTCTATCTCTTAGTGTAGGTTAAATAAAAGCAGTGGTTGTTTGTTTATTTGCTGGCACTTTAAAACGGAAAACAATTTATAATAAATCAGGAGCTGATAATGAAATTATCACAAATCTCGCTTGCTTGCCTTATGGCTGGTCTAAGTGTTACTAGTTCAAACGTGATCGCCGCTGAAAATACTCAAGGTTTCGAATTCCATGGTTATTTCCGTGCAGGTGCTCTATATAGTAAGAATGATGACTTTAAACGTTCTAAATTCCCTGCAACAAAAGAAAAACTGGGTCGTCTAGGTATTGAATCAGATAACCACTTTGAGCTTGCACTACAAAAGAACTTTGACACTGCGGACGGTCAAGCAATTCGTATTAAGACTCGTGCTGGTGCGGATAACGCGCAGTCGGCAGGTAAAAACCAATTAGGTACTAACGCAGATGCAGCGAATGGTAGCATTGGTTTGATTGAGACATTCGTTGAATTTGATGGCGTGACAGAAACGGGCACCATGTGGGGTGGTAAACGTTTCTACGGTAAAGACAACTACATCTTTATGACTGACTTCTTCTACACAGATATGTCTGGTACAGGTGTCGGTATTGAAGGCATGGAGCTTGGTGGTAATAAGTGGGACTTTGCTTATATGGCCAGTGATAATGCTGAAGGCGGGTACTGGGGCCTAGATGATAATAACCCTATGCACTCTGCTCATATTGGTGTGAACTTTGGTTCTTTTGAACTTCATGCTATGGGTAAATACCTTCCAGATAACTTTGTTGATGACGTAGAATATGCAGATACAGGTATGGAAATTACAGGTATTTATCATTCTGACACTGTATTTGGCTTATCTGAGAAAGGCTTTACCAAATATATTGCACAAGCAGGTAAAGGTCTAGGTTCTGGTCAGCTACTAGGTGGCACGATTACTACTTACAATGCATGGAAACCAGGTTACGGTGGTGCTATGGGTCCTGCAAATATGAAGAAAGTGGACTCTGGTGATGTATCAACTCGCGCACTTATTTGGGGTGGTTATTTCTTTGAAAACGGCGTGAGCATTTTCCACTCCATTCAAGGCCAATATAATGACCTAGAAAAACGTGGTAAAGATTCATGGGCATCGGCGATGATTCGTCCAACGTTCCCAATCGCTAAGAATTGGTCTATCGCGACAGAAGCGGGCTACCAATATGGCGACTGGTCTGATGCAAACGATGTAGGTGGTAGCAGCTACGATTACAAATTAACGATTGCACCAACAGTAACCGTAGGTACAGGCTTTGGTCCGGCACCAGAAATCCGCTTCCTAGCGACTTACCTAGACGGTTCTAACCGCGACAAAGCAGACCTACTAGTCGGTATTCAAGCGGATATGTGGTGGTAATGTAAACCACTGTCTACTAGAGGGGACGGATATGTGTATCACGGGGAGAGAGCATATCCGTATTTTTCACAATATTGATGAGTTATATTGTGTTTAGGCTTTAGGTAAAGGATTTGGTTCTTGCTTTATCTAGGTTATTTCTTTTTGCCACTCTGTTACAGAGTGGCTTTTTTTGTTTGAGTTCTAACTTTCCAACAATATATCGTGAAAGCGGTTACTTTTCGGTTAAAATAGTCCTTAGCATGACGTAGCCAACAGCAGTAAGGAGTATTGCCATGTTACGACAAACCATCCTCGCGATTGCCCTCGCGACCACCTTTGGTTGTGCGAAACAAAATCAAATCGTACAAAGTGGTGATGATGTGCTCGGTATTGAGCAACTTGCTTCATCCGAAGGGTGCTGCCAAACATTGGCTGATCTTAATTATCAAAATGTCACGGAACCTGGTTCAGTGGATGTTCTACTTACCCCTGAATCTGCAAAGGTTGCGTTAAAAACGGGTCGTAGTTATGCTCAGGGGCTAAAGCTTCCACATGCTCTGGGGAACGTGGACCTCACGGTTTACTCTGTGATTGAAAAGCAAGTAATCGTGCCTACGGTTCTTATCTTAGACAGTCAGTATCAAGTGATTGATGTGATTGATGACAAAATCATTCAGCATCGTGAGAGTTCACTACTATATAAATCTGGTTTTATTGGCGAGTATTCGATTCCTAAAAGTTACCCTGACGGCAGGGCTCCGACTTATCTCGTGGTAGTCACAACCGATGAAGCGATGTCGCAAAGCTCAGAGCCAATGGAGCCAAGCGAGTTTGCTCTACAGTCTGGTCAAGTCTCCGCGAACGATCCTTTCTATTCGACGAACGTCATTCCTCATGCTGCGATTGGACTGGTCACGATGGAGCTGGATTATCAGCCAACCGGCCCTCGTCTAGAAACTGACGCGGAGCAGCAAGAACGCCAGCAAACAGTAGAACAGTATGTCGAAGTTGAGTCTGGTACCGCACTCACTGCGGAAAAAGAGCAGGCTTTTAACAGTGCTATTGAACGAGCCGTAGAAAAAGGTCAGTTTGAGAAGGCGTTAAGATTGTCAAAAGAAGCTGAAGCACTTGGTTCTCAAAGTGCAGAGAAGGCCTTTGTTGAGGCGATGAAAAAATATTAGTGACATTGAGACAGAGTAGTCACGAGGCTACTCTGTTGCTCGTTTCATTTACGGGTTTCATCTACTCGCTTGTGAGGGTAGGGCAAGGTGTATTGCTGTATAGAGCGTATACGATGGTTTCTGTATCAGCAGCTTTATATAGGCAGACATTCGATCCGCCTTGTCCTGTCGCTACCCCTGCAGGCTCTAATTGTACGGCGCTTGCTGATAGGGAGAAGCCTAACGTCAGCGCCGCAATAAATAGTGTTTTCATAACTCAATCCTGTGGTTAGTCATTCCAATATCCACAAAACGTGACTCTCGTCACACTTATTGTTCTAATACTAGACCGAAACAGCCATTTATCAAGTGCCTCACCAAGCCGGTGTGGTTTGTCAATCGGCCTGATCCCATTCAGATAATTAATCAAATTGAGCGTGTTTCAAGAACTGGTTTTGTTTGGTGTCAATCATGGCAGTATGAATTTGTAGAGTGATCATGTGACCTTTGTTCAAAATGTGTGCTAGCTATCAAAATTGGTATTTGTAATGACAAAATAGCGAGCTTGCACAGCAAAAGTGCAAACTTGGGTATAAACTCTAGGATTATTATATTCAACACGGTGCACTCTAAGCGTTAGCGTATGCTTGACCTGATTTTATCCACGCAACATGAATCCAGCGAAGAGTTACTTGGTTTGTCCGAGGTATTCGATGCGGTTGATGCCTATATCTTTATCAAAGATATCGATGGTCACTACCAGTACGTTAATCGCAAAGTGCTCGACACGTTTGGTGTGACCATAGAGGGTATTAAAGGGAAAACCGACTGGCACCTGTTCGGTTTTCGCACCGCCAAAATGATGCGATTAAATGACAAACGTGTCGTAGAACACTGCAAACCTAGCCAACAGAAAATCCCTTTTTCTATTGATGATACTGAGTTGTATCACCTCACCGTTTCATCACCCATCGTTAAGAACAATCAGGTACTCGGTGTCATTGGTTTCGCTGTTGATGTGTCGAAAGACATGGCGGAAAGACAGGTGCTTCTTGAAGAAGCCAACACAGATGGTCTCACGGGCTGTTTTAATCGTCGTTATTTACACTTAGCCCTTGAAGAAGAGAAAACCAAATACAGAGAGCTAGGCGTGCCGAGTTCGTTATTGATCATTGATGTCGATAGATTTAAGCCCATTAATGACAAGTACGGGCATTCTATAGGCGATAGGGTGTTGGTCGACGTCGTGACAGTGATCGACCAGTGCACGCGTTCTCAAGATAAACTGTGCCGCTATGGTGGGGACGAGTTCGTATTGTTGCTACCGGGAAGTCATGTCCATCAGGCGTATGCGTTAGCGACGCGACTGTCGCGTAAAATTGATGCGTTAGAGTTTCAAAGTAGTAGTGGCACGCAGTTCAAGGTCTCATGTTCCATTGGTGTAGCAACCCACACTTCCGATGACAGCAACATTATCGAACGAGCGGACAAAGCGCTCTATAAGTCGAAAAAAGGTCACTCAGGACGTGTGCATATGTATTGCCCTGACACGCATCAAATCCAACACATTCGCGAATGTGGTGATTAATTCATCGCTTAACCCCTTTGAGATGAAGGTTTAACCTAATATTGAATTAACTCGCGCTTACCACCCTTGAAAACCCCGTCAAATACAGCTATTTATAGTTATATACTTAAGAAAATAAGCAAAAAAATTACGCTAGCGAAGAAAGGACGCCGATGACGCCCTTTCTTCATTTCGGGGGAAAGGATGACGTTTATAAAATACGCCGTAGTTGCGATCGGTGCGGGCCTGTTTACATCGGCCGTGATGGCTGCCAATGTAGTCGAAACCACTTCATTGACTGGATTTGGCACAGCAAAGTATCCGCAGGACTTTAAACACTTCGACTATGTTAATCCCGATGCGCCTAAGTACGGAAACGTCACTTTTGGACAGATGGGTACGTTCGACAACTTCAACCGTTATGCCTCCCGTGGCCAACCTGCTGCAGCGACTGGCGAGCTGTATGATCCGTTAATGTTTCCCTCGAGTGATGAAGTCGACGCCTACTACCCACTTATCGCAGAGAAAGTGCGTTACTCTGATGACTATTCATGGCTTGAAATTGATATCAACCCAAAAGCGCGCTTTAGTGATGGTGTCGCGATCACCGCCAAAGATGTCGAATTTACCTTTAATAAATTCATGGCTGAAGGGGTACCGCAATATAAGGCGTACTACAAAGACGTGAAGAGCGTTAAAGCCATCGATACGCTCACTGTGAGAATTGATATGGCAGTACCAAACAAAGAGAAACTGTTTGGTCTAGCTCAAGGTACCAGAGTGTTGCCTGAACACTTTTGGAAAGATAAGAACTTTTCAGAGCCATTGAATGAGCCTCCAGTGGGCAGCGGCGCTTACCAAATTGTTGATTACAAAATGGGGCAGTCTCTGACCTACAAACTCAACGAAGATTATTGGGCAAAAGACTTGCCCGTCAATGTTGGCCGTAACAACTTCAAAACGATTCAGTACGATTACTACCGTGATGACACCGTGATGCTTGAAGCATTTAAAGCAGGGGAGTTCGACTTTAGACAAGAGTCGAGTGCCAAGTTCTGGGCAAGCTCTTACACGGGGAGTAATTTTGAACGTGGCTATATTAAAAAACAAGAAATAGAGCACCATAAGCCAATGGCTACTCAAGGCTTTGTGTTTAACATTGAGCGTCCCGTGTTTAGCGATCCTATAGTCCGTGAAGCGTTAAGTTATGCGATGGACTTTGAGTGGATGAACCGCAATATGTTCTACAACCAATACACGCGAACACGCAGTTACTTCCAAAATACAGAATATGAAGCGAAAGGGTTGCCTTCTTCTCAAGAGTTAGAGGTGTTAACCCCATTCAAAGCCAAAATACCAGCGCGTGTATTTACGGATGAATATAATCCACCAGTGACCGACGGGTCGGGCCGTATTCGACCGCAAATGCGTAAAGCGTTTGCCTTGCTAAAAGAGGCGGGTTGGGAGCTGAAAAACAAGGTCATGACGAATGTTGAGACCGGTGAGCCATTGAGCTTTGAACTGTTGATCTACAATCCGACGACAGAGCGTATTGCTATTCCTGTACAGAAAAATATGCGTGCTATGGGGATCGATATGCGAATCCGCACCGTTGATACCACCCAGTATCTCAAACGCTGGCGTGATCGAGACTATGACATGGTGTCATCAAGTTACTCGGCGCATCGTTACCCTAGCTCGAATCTGAAAATTGTTTGGAATTCAAACTTCATTGATTCCACTTACAACCAAGCTGGCGTTAAAGACCCGGTTGTTGACGCATTAACCGACATGATTGCAGAGAGCCAAGACGATCCAGAAAGATTAAAGGTACTTGGTCGCTCACTAGATAGAGTGCTGCAATGGAACTATTACGTCATTCCCCAGTGGCATATTAAGAAGTATCGTGTTGCGACTTGGGATAAGTTTGAACGTCCAGATGTGCTGCCAACTTATGATCTCGGGGTAGATACTTGGTGGATATCAAAGCAGAAGGCACAACAGCTTCCTGAAAAACGTCGATAAGAGGATTGCATGGCGGCCTATATTTTCCGACGCTTGTTGTTGGTGATCCCAACGCTTTGGGCGATTATAACCATTAATTTTTTCATCATTCAGATTGCGCCCGGCGGGCCAGTTGAGCAAGCCTTGGCGCAAATGCAAGGCTTAGACTCAGGCATCATGGAGCGTTTTAGTGGTGGCGGTACAGAGGTGGAGCTGGACTCAGGGCAGGGTGATGTTGCGACTGGTTACAAAGGCTCTCGCGGTCTTGATCCTGAAGTTGTAGAGGCGATCAAGATTCAATTTGGTTTCGATAAGCCTCTTCACGAACGCTACTTTGATATGCTGAAAAATTACGCCATGTTTAACTTTGGCGACAGCTTGTTCCGTGGCGGCAATGTGATTGATCTTATTAAGGAGCGGCTGCCAGTCTCTATTTCATTGGGACTGTGGAGCACGCTCATCATCTACTTGATTTCAATACCGCTCGGTATACTCAAAGCGATTCACCATGGCTCTAGGTTTGATATTTGGTCAAGTGCTGTGGTGATTGTTGGTTACGCCATTCCCGGCTTTTTGTTTGCCATCATTCTTATCATCTTTTTTGCCAGTGGTAACTATTTCAGCTGGTTCCCGTTACGTGGGCTGGTATCGAGTAATTTTGAACAGCTGACCTGGTATCAGCAAATCGTTGACTATTTCTGGCACTTAACGCTACCGATCCTTGCCATGGTCATTGGCGGGTTTGCCACACTTAGTATGCTGACTAAAAACTCATTTTTAGATGAAATCAACAAGCAGTATGTCGTGACGGCGAGAGCGAAAGGCTTAGATGAAAGCAGTATTCTCTATAAGCATGTTTTCCGCAATGCCATGTTGATTATTATTGCTGGCTTTCCCGGAGCCTTTATCAGTATCTTCTTTACTGGATCGATGTTGATTGAGGTGATGTTCTCTTTAGAAGGGATTGGATTACTGGGTTTTGAGTCCACCATACAGCGTGACTATCCGGTGGTGTTTAGCTCGCTATACATCATGACGTTATTGGGTCTGATTTTGAGCATTATTTCTGACTTAACTTATACGTGGGTGGATCCTCGTATCGACTTCGAGGCGCGATAAATGGCGATGAACCCTCTCACAAAAGCGCGCTGGCAGCGTTTTAAAGCCAACAAACGTGGCTACTGGTCAACGTGGATTTTCATGTTGTTGTTTGTACTCAGCCTTTTTGCCGAGTTTATTGCCAATGATAAACCGCTATTGGTGGAGTACGACAACCAATGGTATTACCCCATCTTTGAGCAATACGCCGAAACTGAATTTGGCGGTGAGTTTGAGACTGAGGCCGACTATACCGACCCATATGTCATTGAGCTTATCGAAGAAAAAGGCTATCTGATTTGGCCGCTGATCCGTTTTAGTTATGACACCATCAACTACGACATTGTAGCTTCTGTGCCATCCGCGCCAGATAACGTCAACTGGTTAGGTACGGATGACAAAGGTCGCGATGTACTAGCGCGAGTGATATATGGCTTTCGGATTTCGGTACTGTTTGGTTTCATTTTAACCCTTGTTTCTAGCATCATTGGTGTGGGGGTCGGAGCCACACAAGGTTACTACGGTGGATGGGTTGATCTGTTCGGGCAGCGATTCATCGAAGTTTGGTCCGGCATGCCGACGCTATTCCTACTGATTATCTTATCAAGTTTTGTTGAGCCCAATTTTTGGTGGCTGCTCGGTATTATGGTGTTATTTAGCTGGATGAGTCTGGTGGGTGTGGTGCGCGCGGAGTTTTTACGCTGTCGAAATTTCGATTACGTGAAAGCCGCCCATGCTATGGGTGTGGATGACAAACGTATCATGTTACGACATATGCTGCCCAATGCGATGGTTGCATCGCTAACTATGATGCCATTTATTCTTTCTGGTTCCGTAACCACACTGACCTCGCTGGACTTCTTAGGGTTTGGTTTACCTGCGGGTTCTCCTTCGTTGGGTGAGCTGTTGGCACAAGGTAAAGCCAATCTGCAAGCACCCTGGCTAGGTTTATCCGCATTCGCTGTGTTATCGATGATGCTGACTCTGCTGGTATTTGCTGGTGAAGCAGTACGCGATGCATTCGACCCACATCAACAAGGCTAAGGAGAGCGCTATGACTAAAGACGATCCAAAACACGTGCTCTCAATCGATAATTTGTCGGTAGGGTTTGGCAGAGGTAAAAATGTAGAGCCAGTGACCTTTGACGTCTCATTAGATATTCGCAAAGGCGAGACCTTAGCGCTGGTAGGCGAAAGTGGCTCAGGTAAATCAGTGACTGCCAATGCGATTCTTAAGCTTTTGCCGAAAGGCTCAAGCCACTATTTGAATGGCAATATCAAGTTTGACGATATCGATATGCTGGCTTGTTCCGAACGTCAACTGCGAGGTATTCGTGGTGGCCGCATAGGCATGATATTTCAAGAGCCAATGGTATCGCTTAACCCTTTGCATAAAATCGGTAGGCAGCTAGTGGAAACTTTGTCTATCCACAGGGGAATGCGAACCAATAAAGCAGAGCAACATGCGGTTACCTGGCTGAAAAAAGTCGGCATTCGTAATCCCGAACAGAAAATTACTGCGTATCCACACGAGCTTTCTGGCGGTGAACGCCAACGAGTCATGATCGCCATGGCGCTGATTAATGAGCCTGAGTTACTGATAGCCGATGAGCCTACCACTGCACTGGATGTTTCCGTCCAGGCGCAAATCCTCGATTTGCTTAAAGAGCTTCAGCAAGAGATGGGCATGGCAATGCTATTTATTACTCATGACCTGAGTATTGTGAGACGCATTGCTGATCGTGTTGCCGTGATGCGGAAAGGCCGACTTGTCGAAGTGGGCGAGTGTCATCAGGTATTCAATGAACCTTCTCATCCATACACTCAAAAACTCATTAATTCTGATCCACGCGGTTTACCCGTTGAAGTCAGCAGCAGTGCCAAGCCATTACTGTCTGTTGCCGATCTAAAAGTATGGTTTCCAATCAAAGGTGGCTTATTTAAACGCGTGATCGATCATGTAAAAGCCGTTACGAATATGAATTTTGAACTAAGGCAAGGGCACTCCATTGGCTTAGTAGGCGAGAGTGGCTCGGGCAAATCGACCACTGGAATGGCCATTCTTAAGCTGGTTCAAAGTGAAGGACTTATCGCGTTTGATGGACAAGACATTCAAACGTTAGATCGCAAGGGAATGTTGCCGTATCGAAGTCGAATGCAAGTCGTGTTTCAAGACCCATTTTCCGCACTGAATCCACGTATGTCAGTCGCTCAAGTTATTGGTGAAGGATTGCGTGTCCATTTTGAGCACGATGAGCAAACTCTTGATTCGATGATTTGTGATGTGATGCGTGAAGTCGACCTAGACCCGCAAACTCGGCATCGTTACCCGAATGAGTTTTCTGGGGGGCAAAGGCAGCGCATCGCTATCGCAAGAGCCTTGATCTTAAAGCCGGAGTTTATCCTATTGGATGAGCCGACTTCATCGCTGGATCGCACCGTTCAAGCGCAAGTGCTCGATTTGCTTAAGTCATTGCAGGTTAAGTATGGGCTGACCTACTTATTTATCAGCCATGACCTCAATGTGGTTAAATCGCTTTGTCATTACACCATCGTGATGAAAGAAGGTGAGATCGTCGAGCAGGGAAATACTCAGCAGTTGTTTGCAAGTCCTGAGAAAGCGTACACCAAAACGTTAGTTTCTTTGTCTGCGTTCTAGCCGCGTATAGGTGGCTAGATGACAAAATAGCCAATATGCGAGTTTTGCTATTGAAAGCGCTTTCTTTTTGGTGATGACTCGCTAGTTTTGAGGAAAGGGACTTTTAATGCTGTGTACAAGGTGTCTTATTTGTAGTGAACTAGTTATTACGGGCTGCGTTAGTGATAGAGGCAGCACAACAGCTCAAAACTTATTGGTGGAGTCAGTAATTTGAACGCCTATTTTTACAAAATAAG
Source organism: Vibrio sp. 10N (assembly GCF_036245475.1). Taxonomy (NCBI): domain Bacteria; kingdom Pseudomonadati; phylum Pseudomonadota; class Gammaproteobacteria; order Vibrionales; family Vibrionaceae; genus Vibrio; species Vibrio sp. 10N. The sequence continues at coordinate 332,957 of NZ_BTPM01000002.1, forward strand.
AAGTAAGCGCTTTCAATTTATCTAGGACAGAATCGAGAATAAGTTTTTGGTTAAACAGTTTTAATCGGTTTAGGCATACTCGTATTCAAGGAGTAGTGATGCGAATGGAAAAGCGAACAGCAACTTTAACCCCGACATTACTGGGCTCAGTTATCTCACTGGCGCTATTATCGGGCTGCGCAAGCACGGATAAGGATCAAGAAACAGACACAGGCTTAGTGCAAACGAAAGCGCCGGTAGTGCTAACAAATGCGCCAGTAGAGGTGAGCGGTGATTGGCAACTGGTTTGGGAAGATCAGTTTGAGGGTGACAGCATCAGCAAACGAAACTGGAGCTTAGAGCAAAACTGTTGGGGCGGTGGTAACAATGAGCAGCAATGCTACACCAGTCGCAGCAAGAATGCTTTTGTTCAAGATGGCCTACTGCACATCGTGGCGCACAAGGAGCGCTATACAGGGCCGGATAACCCAGAAGGCAAAGCAGGACCAGAAAAGACACTGCCTTACACCTCTGCAAGGCTAAGAACGAAAGATAAACGTGATCAGAAATACGGTCGCTTTGAAATTCGCGCAAAACTGCCGACAGGTCAGGGCACTTGGCCTGCAATCTGGATGTTGCCAACCGAAAACAAATACGGCACTTGGGCGGCTTCCGGTGAAATAGACATTATGGAAGCTGTAAACCTTAAGACTCAGTCGGATGCACCTAACGCACAGGCTGGTGACGGGGAAAATCGCATTTATGGTAGCTTGCACTACGGTAAAAAGTGGCCGGACAACGTTTATAGTGGTCAAGGCGCAACGCTGCCTGATGGTGTCAACCCTGCGGATGACTTTCACACCTACGCGATTGAGTGGGAAGAAGGAGAGATCCGTTGGTATGTAGATAACTTGCATTACGCGACACAAACACAAGATGGCTGGTATAGCCAATACGAAAAAGAGAAGGGTTTATTGGTCAACGCCAAGGGTGCTGCGCCATTTGATGAGAAGTTCCATTTACTGCTTAATCTGGCGATAGGTGGTTCGTGGTCTGCGAATGCCAATGATAAAGGTGTGGACGACAGCGACTATCCAAAAACCATGTTGGTGGATTACGTCAAAGTGTATCGATGCGGTGTGGATCGTTGGAAAGGAAAAGGGTGTTCTAGTCGTTCTGAACTAGCGAAGCATGTAGAAGGTCATGCAGCACCGGCAATCCTGGCGGCGGACGATAGTTATGCCGACGGCCCAACACTGGATATTTTCACGGATACGCTGAATGCAGCACTGGCGTTCGCAAGTTACGATCCAGTGAACTTAGTGGAGCATGCGGTCGTCGAAGAAGCTGATCGTGGCTCGGTACTTGAAATTACCAAGCAAAATGGTGCGGGTAACCTTTACTTCCGATCGCCAGTGACGGACATGACCGAGTGGAAGAAAAACGGCACCTTAATTTTTGATATCAAAGTAGAGCAGGGCTCAGATACTGAGCTACTTATCAAGATGGACAGTGGCTGGCCAAACACGAGTGACTATGTCGTTCCTACGCCAGCAGAGGGAGAGTGGGGACAGGTGAAAATCGCTATCGCGGATATTCTAGATAGTGATAACAGCTTCGCTCCTGGTGCACAGGCGGACCCGAAAGCGGTAAACAACCTGCTAGTTTTTGAACCTCAGGGTGCAATGACGTTTAAGCTCGATAATATTCGATTTGAAAGATAGTCATTAAACATAAGGTTAACTCACTCAAAGGAGCATATTCGTATGCTCCTTTTTTCTTTCCGGTACTTTATAGTAAAGCACGTCGCCTCCTTGAATTCTCTAGGGGGTAACGTGCTTTTTAGGTGAATCGGCTTGCTAAGATGGGGATGTGAGACGGTGGTAATTTGGGCAAATATCATCGAAATAATTTTAGCGTATGCCTATTGATTAACATCGCACTAAAGTAAGCGCTTTCTTTTTGGTGATGGTTTTCTTGTTTACGACAACAACTTTTTTTAACTGCTATACACCTACAAACTGTTGATTAATACTAGATATACAAGCTTTTCATTAACCATTAATTCGCCATTGTTAGTGAAATAAAAAGAGACCCATCGGTAATTTTCTTTGTTTAAAAAAGAAAGCGCTTACCTAGATTTGGTCGTCTTTTAAGCTGATCTGCCGGTGGTGACATGCACCATCAACAATAAAAAACTCCAACACGCAAGGAAGTTATAATGATCAAAAGCAGTTTGAAACCTCTTGTTCTTGCTACAGCGACAGCGATGCTCGCGGCCTGTGGTTCTGACTCTACAGACACTACGACAGATGGTGGTAATCAAGGTGGAGACAATAGCGGTGGTGGCAGTGAAATCACTGTTTCTGTTACGCCTGATTATCAGATGGACGTGAAATCGCAAGCACCGATAGATTTTGGTAATGCGCTCACAGAAGTTAATGCTATCAACCCAGATCCAACTTCCATGTACGTCACGGGCTCAGTACTTAAGACGACAAAATTGGCCGGAGCGGAAACGTGGGCAGGAAGCACCATTGCTGATAGCTCGAGTCTTGAGTTAAGCAGTGAAAGAAGCCTTGTGACTGTTTGGGTTTACTCGCCAGAGGTTGACGTACCGGTGTTGCTCAAAGTTGAAAACTCTAATGATGGCACTCAGTTTGCGGAAGTCTTAGTCACAACGAGCAAGGCGAATGAATGGGAGCAGCTTACTTTTGACTTTACCGAATTGAATCAAGGCGAGCTAAGTGAAGCCATTACTTACGATATGAAGAGTCTGTTTTTTGACTTTGGCAATGTAGGTAGCGATAAAGTCTTTTACTGGGACAATATTCGTCTAGAAGGTGAGGGACTAGAGTCACAACCTGTACCCGTAAGCTACCCGATTTCCGATACGGGTCAACCACTTTTGGGTAACCCTCAATATCAAGCGATTTCTTATGGTGCATGGCGTAGCGACTCTCGTGCATCGGGTGAACTCGTTCCTTCAGTGGCGGATCACATTGAAGACATGAAAATTCTCAATGCCATGGGGATTAAGGTCGTTCGTACTTATAACACTCAAGGATTTATTGGCACTGATGGCAAGAGCAACACAGAAAACTTGCTAGAAGCGATTCGTCAGCTTAAAGATGAAGCGGCCGCGGATAGCAATAGCTTTGAGATGTACGTTATGCTTGGCGTTTGGATAGATGCCAACAACGCGTGGACGGGTGAACCTATCGATTCGTCTGTCGACTCACCTAATAATGCGTTGGAACTTGCCAAAGCAAAAGAGTTAGCACTGGCTTATCCAGATATCGTCAAAGTGATAGCGGTGGGCAATGAAGCTATGGTCGACTGGGCTGCCTCGTATAAGGTTCACCCTTCAATTATCTTAAACCATGTGAATGACCTACAAAGCTGGAAGTTGGAAAGTACTGATACTGAAGACCTTTGGGTCACCACCTCCGATAACTGGGCAGTATGGGCAGGTATTGATGCCAATGGTAACTACGGTGATCAAGCGGATCTTAAAGCATTGATACAGGCAGTGGATTATGTATCGTTGCACACCTACGCTCATCACGACACGCATTATCATCCAGAATTTAAGGAAGACTGGAAGGTTGCAGAAGCGGATCAAACACTGACGAAAGAACAACAAATCGCCATTTCAATGCAGAAAGCGTACAAGCATTCACTTGAGCAGTATGCTGCGGCGCAGCAGTTCGTGAATAGTGTTGATCCAACCAAGCCAATTCATATCGGTGAGACAGGTTGGTCTACTAACTCAAACGACGGCTACGGCGAGGGTGGCACACAAGCTGCTGATGAGTACAAACAGAAAATGTTCCATGACGATATGCGTGATTTCGCTAATAACGAAGGCGTATCGCTGTTCTTCTTCCAAGCGTTTGACGAGCCATGGAAAGGCGGAGATAACCCTGGTCACTCAGAGAAAAACTTCGGCCTTATCGATATCGACTGTAATGTTAAGTACGTCGCGTGGGACAAAGTTGAAACTCTCAATGCGCTTGGGCTGACGCGTGACTGTAATGGTTTTACTGCTAGTTACGGTGGGATCTATGCGTCACTTCTGGATGATGTTCTACCACCTCCGTTCGCTCCTGTTGAACAGCCTCCAGTAGAAGGTGAATTCAAGGTCCTTGGTGCTGGTCTATTTAGCGGTGCCGGTGCCTATGCATGGGAAGATACGGCTTGGGCAGGTGTTGATGAAGAGGGCGTGTTAACGGTGGCCACTTCACCAAACACTGCGAAAGATTGGGGTTGGGGCGCACACATTGGTGACGACAGCCGCCGTGATTTTACCGCGGTTAAGACACTGAAATTTGAAATCCGTGGCTCTATTGAAGGCGGTAAGGCACTCGCCGAGTTTGGCTTTGGCGTTGGTTTCCAATCGGATAAGGGCGAGCAATGGTCAACCAATCATACGATTCGCTTTAACGAAGGTGAGCGTCAGCTCACGACTGAGTGGCAATCGTTTGAAGTTGATATCAGCGAGTTCTCAAGTGATCCAAACTTAAATCAAGTCACTCAGCCGTTTATTGTGCACGGTACCACCAAAGTAGGTCTTACTGATGCAGATATTCAGGTTCGCAATATCTCTTGGTTCGAGTAGTGCTCGAGTGAGTCTGCACTCTCAGAAGCAAGAACGTAAGCCTTACCTTCATTATCGATAGAAGGTAAATATCAATAGGCGGTGGCAGTGATGCCATCGCCAATTTTTTCACCAATGACACAGCTCAACTCTACTTCGGCCACCGTGCCGCAAGTGGCTTTTGTGCTGTCTGTAGTACAGGAGTTAAAAATGGTTAGAAAAAGGTATAGCAGCCTAGGCCTCTGGTTTGGTTTGCTAACAGCCAGCATCGCAGCGCCACAAGCGATTGCTGGATGGGAGGTTCACTGGATTGACACCTTTGAAGGCGAAGCGGTCAATTGGGATAACTGGACAGCGCAAACACAAGCAAACTACAACAACGAAGTTCAGTGTTATACCGATGATGACTCTTCTGAGATGCGTAACTACGATGTCTCCGATGGCACGCTCAAGATTATCGCTAGAAAGCACACCAACCAATGTGTGACGCTAGGAGGGCAAACCAAAACTTGGACCTCAGGGCGACTTAATAGCAAAGACAAACGAGAGTTTTTGTATGGGCGCATAGAAGCACGTATTCGCTTCCATGATTTAGAAGCGGGTACTTGGCCAGCATTTTGGATGCTGGAAAACAGAATCGCTGAGCAACCAATTAAAGGTGACAACGATAGCGTCGGTTGGCCGAATGCAGGGGCGAGTGAAATTGATGTTTGGGAGTGGTTCTCTAATCAGCCCCAAAGCTACATTACCAACTTCTTTAATACTGCGGGTTGCGGTGCTGAATATCGTTACCCATACCCCAATGGTGCCCAAGATGTTTTAGATTGGCATCGTTATGCCATCGAATGGGATCAGGACTCGATTACGTTTTTCGTTGATGAGCAGGAAGTCATTCGCCATGATGTGAGCCAGTGTCCACGCTATAAAGAGCCGATGTTTGTGCTGCTCAATGTTGCCATGGGAGGCATGTTAGGAGGACAAATAGATCCTGATTTGCAACGTGCAACGATGGAGGTCGATTATATCGCTCATTGTCAGCCGGCGCAGTCTAACAGTATCGATCGCTGTGATGAAAACACCCCACGCCTCGACCCTAATACTGACGTTCCTGAATTACCTACGGCACCATCCGCTACTACAAGTAATGGCGGGTCAGCGTCAATATTGTCGTTTCTTGCTTTGTTAACGCTTGCGTCACTTAAACAACATCGAGCTAGGAAGCGGAAGTAGTCTTATAGTTTGCAGAAGCGCCAAGTTCCGTCCACCTGCCTGAGGCCAAATGCGAGCTGCATTTGGTCTTATCTGATTTTAGGACTAACGAAAGTTTAGGTTAAACCCAAACTCAAAAGTCCCTTCGGTCGTTCTTGGCTCTCCCGGGCGCACACGGTGTTGGCCGTATCGGTATTTTACATATGGCTCGACGTACTTTGGCTTGAAGGTTAGGGTAAAGTCGGCGTGGAAAATACTCGGTTCCAAATGGGTGTCGGACATAATTCGGTCGTGGTTAAGTGCGTAGCTATAGGTTAGCCAAGTTACTGGGGTGTAGCTTGCGCCTAAGCTGGCTTTCCATTCTCTGTGAGTGCTGAAATTGGGACTTAGAATAGGGAAGTCATCACTCTGAAAGACATTTTTTCGCCACTCATAGGATGTTGAAGCGAAGACTAAAACATTGTGACTAAGCATTCGACCTGCAAACGCACCAAGATTATAAATGTCGACTAGGTCTGCTCTGCCGTAGGTTGCAAATGCTTCGGTATAGGTTTCACCAAGTAACATCCCATACCCGGCACCTAGCTCTAGATAACCTGTCGAGTCAATCTCAAAGCCAAGGTTGATTTCTTCCGTCGCTTGAACCGTACCCGACAATGTCCCGATCCAAGAGTCTGCCACTTTCGAAGTTTGAAAGCTCATGGTTGGTTCGTAGTAGGACAGCTCATGGTGACCGGCCAACGTAGAAAAAGGCAATAACGCCATCGCGGTAGCAATGTATCTCTTCATATTTGTTTCGCTCAAAATAAAAGGAGCCGAATAAATCCGGCTCCTTTGGTTTTATCTAATGATGTTGTCTGTTAAGAGCGACCAACGCGGTCTTTTACTGCTTGCTTGATTTGTTGGCGTTGTTCTTGAGATAGTGATTGCAGTTTCTGTCTAACTTCATCGCGGTTTATCTCTGTTTTAGGTAAGTGAGCTTTAATGAACGCGCTCGCTTCTGAGTTCATTTTTACATCTTCTACTTTGCCATTTCGGTCAGTGTATACATAAACTTCACCGCCGTTAAAACCAACGAGTTTGATTTCAACACCTGTTGCTGTTTCTTGGCGCTCGATGTCTTTAATTACTCGATCATTGTCAAAGCCTGGGTCAATCTCGATAGGTTGATCCATTTCTGGAGCATCCCACCCAATGCGACTGATCACGCCGTTATCGATAGTGATAGCAAGGCGACCTTTACCTGGTACTTTTACCTCTACATAACCACCGTAGTTGATGACTTGTACCAGCTTCGCTTCATTGGAATCACCGATAACAATTTCGTAAGTGCCGGTCCCATCAATGACGTCATCCGTCGGAGTGATGGTTCCCACAGTCTCACCGTTAAACTTGAGCTCGCCAGTTTCGCTGTCGATAAACCAAACATCACTTGGCGTGACTCCGAAATCTGGATCGGTAATTGGCAAATCGTTATCAGGGCGAGGTGGCTGGTAATCAGAAACGATGAGTCGACCATCAACATTAGTCAGCTTAACTTCACCGCCATTAACCCCGTGGAAAATGAAGCCGCCGTCTTGAGCTTGAATGCTACCTACTTCTTGGCCGTCAACGGTAGTGACATCACCCGCCTCGACGAGATATGTTGTGCCATTGTGAATGATGTAGCCATTGCCTTCGTCGCCCGCTATAGCAAGTACGTTGTGGTTACCTTCGTCGCCTTCAACCAGCGCAGCGTTGAACACATCACCTTCATGAACGGTTACGTTGGCGATTCCATCTTGCGGAGCTTGCTCACCACCGTCGTTGCTAGAACCATTAGATGAACAACCTGCTAGGAAAGAAGCGGCGATGACTGCACTGATTAATTTAAGTTTCATGGGTATCTCTCAAAATTGTATTGGAACTAAAGGGGGCATCTTGCTTTTTAAGTGGCGTTCCGAGCCGATGAGAGAACTATAAACAGTTTGATGAGGCTGAACTAATGAACAGCCTTTATCATGGAAATGAACTTAAGTTATTAATAAATTGTAATTATTGGCCTGATAACTTAGGGTTATCAGCAGTTAAAATCTTCTTAATAAGCTTACTTAGCCACAAAGTGGTCGCGCTGTTTCGGTTTTTATAGTGGTAGAAGGTATTGATGTCTGTATCTACGGTGGCGTTACCGAAGTAGATATCGAGTGAGCGTAATCCTGGATGTGTATCTAGGTTTAAATAGCTAGAGCCTGGGAACATCATATCGGAGTTCTTCACCACATCGACTAAAGCAGAAGGGATCTCGGAGCGAAATACGATTTTAGGTTCGTGGCCGCGCATACGGATCATTTTTTCGGTGATGGACTGATTTGAATTCACATCAGCTGCAATAAGGGTAGCAATTTCAAACTCAACACCATCATCAATCTCTAGATAGTCTTTTTCGTGAGGGTGTCCGGCTCGCACGTAACCTTTAAATTGCTCTTCGGCAATGCGTTTTTGAATGATCTCCTTAGGCGCGTGATTGATAGTGTAGTTTAGGCCTAAATGAATATCGTCATTGACAATGTCTTGAATCGTCGACTTACTCCAGTTGAGCAACTGAACCTGCACATTAGGCGCTTCGGCTCTGATGGCATTGAACAGTTGGTTGGCAATCCCTGCGAGGAAAAAAGGAGAGACAGCAATCTTTAAGGTGACATCAAGTTCCGCTGGGTCAAATTCCGCAGAGTGATTGACTGCGCTGGCTAAGTCATCCATAACAGGGCTCAAAGTATCTGCAAGTTGGTGTGCTTTTTCGGTGGCGCGCAGTCCATGGTGTGTTTTGACAAACAGCTCATCATCAAAGTGATCTCGTAGACGTTGCAGAGCTTTACTCACCGCTGGCTGTGAGACAAATAGGCGCTCTGCGGCTTTTCGCATATTGCGCTCTTGGTTCAAGATGATAAAGGTTCGCAATAAGTTTAAATCAAGATTGGCGAATAAATCTTTAGCCATAACTGCACCTTGTGATGTCGACTTTGATCTCAATCTTAAAGTCTAAACCATGGCATCGCAAAAAACTGCTAATAAAAACATCAACAAAATGTTTAGAATTCTTCCATTTTACCGATATAGTGATTATTCGGTTGTATTTTATAGAGGTTTAAGGATGAAACTCTCGATATCGAGTAAGCTTCGGATGAGTTATCTGGCGCTTGCGGTACTTTTTATCGTCTCATCTCTGTTTGTGTATCGAAGCGTCGATGGACTGCAAACACAAACACATTCATTATTGCGTTTTGACCTACCAACGGTTGATGCCAGTCGCCAACTTGGCCAGTCATTGCAAACAACGGTTTCTGAGTTAAGAGGCCATATGTTGCTGGTGGGCTCGGAAGAGCAAGTCGAAGCCTCAAAAGCCAAAGTGCTGCAACATATTGATCACGTCGATATTCAACTTATTAGCTTAGAAGGATTGTTGCCAGAACAAACCTATTTGGCAGTCAGTGAGCGCTGGGCATCAATTAAAGAGACTGCGAATAAAATCTTAGAGATTGCGCAAACCCATGACAACCTTCCAGCTCATGCGCTATTTATCAATGAAGCAGCGCCAATAGCAGAAGTCGCTCTTGATCAAATTCAGGGGCTTATCAACGACGAAGCAGGTCGTGCGGCGGGTGGTGAGCGCAAACACTTATTCAAACTCTATGCCGATGCCTACAACTCTCTTGCCAATGCACTTTCTGCTCAGCGAGATTATCTTCAGTACGGTAACCAAGATTACCTCGATAAGTACAATGACTTTTTGAAGTCGCACACTAAAGTTGTCGAACAAATCGGCTACAAAACACAGTTACTCAGTAGTAGTGATGAAAGCCTATGGTCTCTTTTCAATGAGATGAAGGGGCTGTATCTACCGTTAGCAAAACAAGTGATTGAACTGCGCCAGTCTCCGAGCTGGAACCAGTCTAATTTCTTGATGGAATCTGAATTACTACCCGCAATTCAGAACGTTCAAAGTGAGTTAGATAATGTGGTTCTTCTTGCTCAGCAAAAAGCAGGCGAGACAGAAAATCGAATCGGCTCTAGCGTGAATTCATTGCTGGCAATATTAGCGTTAAGCTGCGTTGTTGTTCTTGGTGTTGCTTTTGTCGTTTCCCATTTCTTGGGGCGCCAAATTGGTGGCCGCGTGTCGCTTATCGCTAAGCGTGCGCAATTGATCGCAGCAGGTGATGTGTCGAGTGCGCCACTGACGGTCACTGGCCGCGATGAATTGGCGGATCTTATGACCTCGATTAACAGCATGAATCAATCACTGTCTAAGTTAGTGGGGCAAGTGTCGCAGAGTGTGGGCGCTGTTGAGGATAAAATGGATGACCTTACCAAACATAGTCGCCAAAGCTTGCAGCAAGTTGAGTTGCAGTCTTCAAACCTAGATAACATCGGTCATTCGTTGTCTGAAGTGGCGGTGGGCTCTGAGCAAACCGCAAGCCAGGTTCAGATTTCTTCTTCTGCGCTGGTGGATGCTAAGCAAGAGTTGGCCTCAGGCGAAACCATGCTGACCGAAAACCACGGCAATATGACGGATTTGGTGAGTGCGATTCAAACGGCGCAGCAGCTCGTCGCGAAGCTTAGCAATGAGAGTCAAGCCATTGGTAAAGTGACTGAAGTAATCGAAGGCTTGGCTGAGCAAACCAATTTATTAGCGCTTAACGCAGCGATAGAAGCGGCGCGAGCGGGAGAGCAAGGTCGAGGTTTTGCCGTGGTTGCCGATGAGGTGAGAATGCTTGCTAGCCGAACAACGGAATCCACCACAGAGATCAACGCCATTGTGCACGCTATCCGTAGTTCAACCCAAAAAGTGGAAGAGCAGATCAATGAGGGGACCTCAATCGCTTCTGATGCGATGGAGCGAACAGACGCAGCACTGGGCCGAATCCAATTATCAGCAGAGCAGGTAGAGCTTGTGAATGCGCAAATGGCGAGCTTGGCTGCGACTGCGGAGCAGCAGGCGAATGCGACACAAACTATCTCAGGGCTAGTCAATGATATCAATGACTCTCTTACTGCGGTCGCAGGGCAAACACGTTCAGCGAACGAGGTGACTGAGCAGGTCACAGCGAACGTGGGCGAGCTTCATCAGCAAGTCGCTAATTTTAAGGTGTAACGTTTATCCATTAAAAATGCCCATCAATTGATGGGCATTTTTTTGGTTCATCGCGGCTTTCCGGGGAAGGCCGCTTTAATCTTTAGAAAGAAGTAGTCCGTGTCTCGGTAACCATAACCCATTCGCTTGATGAGTTTTATCTTGTTATTGATACCTTCCAAGGTGCAAGTATTCAGATGGTATGAAGCTGATGCCACTATTCCGTGAAGGTAAGGTTTGAGCTTTCTAGCAAAATTAATAAGAGGTTGTATGCCACTTTCATTCACCTGCTGCCACCATACTTCCCATAAACCTTTAGCGTGCTCCTCTGAGTCACAATACCAAAGTTCCTTGAGTTGAGCTCCAAGCAGATGAGTGATCATGAGGTCTCGGTTGATTGAGAGTATTTCATCAAGATAACTCTGTTGTTTTACGTTCAAGTTCTCTCGGTTTTTCAGAAGCACCCAACGGGAACGTTTTATCCAACGACGTGCTTTCTTGTCCGTTTTTAATTGATTTGCTTGGTCTACACGAACCCTATCCATGACCTCTCGACCGAACTTGGCTACAACATGAAACATGTCATAGACAATACGAGCATTTGGGCAATGCGCCTGCACTTCAAGGTCAAAAGCTGTGTTCATATCCATTGCCACAACTTCAATGTTGACGGCATTGTCGCCGAGCTCTTCAAAGAATGGGCGAATGTCCTTTCGGCTTCGGCCTATGCCAATCCAAAGCACTTGGTGTGTTTGAGCATCAGCAATGACCGTCGCATATCTGTGCCCCTTGAAGATGGCGAACTCGTCCATAACAAGTTGACGCAAATCACTCCAAGGCACCGTTGGCACAACTCGCTTAAGACGTTGTTTATCAATTTCTTTAATCGTATGCCAATGCACTCCGGTCAGCTCGGAGATATGCTTGATAGGCAATAGGGGCAGTAACTTTTCAATATAGCCCTTCAAGCGATTTGTGATTCGAGCATATGGTGCAACCCATGGTATAGCTTCCGTTTTTACGCCACAGTCAGGACAGTTTATCCGTCGAGTTTGTACCAAAAGCTCAACAGGAATATCGAACATCATTGTTTCTTTTAGCACTCGCCATTGGTAGTCATGAATAGAGTCGGATGAGCGACCGCATTGGCAGTGAGCGGTAGAGTCAGGCTTCAAGGTGATTGTAATTAAGGAGTCAGTTTTGTGGGACTTTATGATTTCAAAGCCTTCCCAGAAGGAAGATAGGAAAGTATTATTCGACATGAAAACGGTAGTTTTTGGCAGGTTGTGTTTGGCGATGTAACCATACCATTAACTACCGTTTTTGTTTTCAGCTCCCGCTAATCCGCGATGAACCATTTTTTTGAGCGCAGCTAGTGGTGTCGCTAGACCAGAATGTTCATTAGGAACATAGCGCCAAAGGCGTTGAGTACAGAGATAGCGATCATCACTGGAATGTAACGCCCTTCAGTACCAATCGGTCCCATGATACGACCCATGTATTGAATTTGAGAGCCCATCAGGTAGATAGCAGGTGCTAGGATAGCAATGTGAGTACCATTTAATATGCCTTGGTCAAACAGGGTGATGACCACACCAACCGCGCCGCCCATCGACATCCAAGCGCCAATAAGTACAGCAGCCGCTTCGCCAGGTAAACCAAAAATGGCCATAACTGGAGCAAATATGGCGCCCATAGCATCCAGGGCACCCGTAATTTGCAGCGCTTTGATGATCACAAATGCCATTAGGACATTCGGTACGGTTGAAGTGGTGGCGATGACCCAACCTTTCTTTGCGCCTTCAACAAAAATGTCGGTGACCATAGGTTTTTTCGCTTTTACGTCGCTCATTATGCGGTCTCCTGCTGCGTGTTTGCTTGGTCTTGTTTTGGTGTCTTATCTTCTTTGCCTTCAGTGATGTTCAAGTACACACGGAACAGGTTAGCGCCAACAAACTTAAACAAGAACATGACGGCGACGGCTAACCCAATTGAAGACGTCACGGCAAGAGAGCCGTCCATAAGCGTTAATGTGAAAAGCACGGCACCAGAGGAGAAGAAGTTCACAATCGCGGCGCCTGCAGTGAACTGGAACATGGTGAAAACGTCGGTTTCGCGCTTGGTTAGGTGACCTTCATCTTTGAGCTGGCGTGTCATAGCGGCACCTGCATCGGTACTTTGCAAAGACGCGATCAAAGCAAGGCCTGAGTTACCTGGGATGCCCATCAGTGGACGAAGAAGGGGAGAAAGTAGTTTGCGAGCTGCATCCAGCGCACCATAGTGCTCAAGTACATTGATCATACCGAGTGCGAACATCACGGTTGGGATCAAAGTTAATGCGAAAATGAAGCCGTCGCGTGCGCCACTGCCACCAACACCGCGAAAAGAGGTGGTTGCAGCTTGAACGCCACTTTCAGTTTCAGTGACGTTGTGAGCGACTTGGCCAAATGCACCGTTGAGCGTGGTGAAATCAAATACCCCATACCATTCGTTGGATTGGAGTAAGCCAGAGAAGAAAACAATCGCAAAAGCTAAGGCTATATAGCTTCCGATTGTTACCTTACGTTCTTTAGTTAAGTCAGACATGGAACAACCTATTGAGAGTGGAACAGAATGCATAGTCTGAGGATATCGACGCTTTTAAATACTGATCAGCATCAACTGAAGGATTGTTTTACGGAAGCTAAATATTACAAAATATGTAACTGTGAAATTGCGCGTGAAATAGATATAGCTCTGTTAATGGGTTGGATTAATTTAGCTAATACGAGTTTAAAACGTTCATGAAACCAGCAACGTATGTTACCTATTATTCTGGTTTGATACTGCTTATTGGCAGCAAATAAGAATAGACTGACAATAGAAATCAGAGAATCAGGTAATTATCTTATGCAAAAACACGGTCTTTCGTTTTGGTATGCCGCAGCGTTTATGTTTGGTGCTATCCAGCTCATTGCGCTACCGCTTTTGATACCGAGTCATATTCTTGAAGTGACGGGCTCTATGGTACACACGGGTGCGGCGCTTTCGTTTGTTGGATTAAGCGGTTTTATTGCGCCACTAATCGGCTCTACCGTGGATCGCTTGAAACTGCATAGTGCAGCACAAAAAGCCTCGCTTTTGTTCTATGCAATTGCCATGGTGTTGTTCGCTTTTGTCCCTGCAACGTGGGCGATGTACTTTGCGACATTCTTGGTTGGTCTTGGATCTATTACCCTAATGACCGTCAACCCGACCTTTATCGTGGCGGCAGGCTTTGATAAAGCACAAGAGGCATTACGCTTGACACGCATGAACCAAAGTATCTTTGTTGGCGCGATTGTCATGGGCGCTATTTTGGCCATAGCGGAAGGCATCAGTGCAACGCTCAGCTTTGGTATTGTTGGTGCGCTTTCGATTGTTGCGATGATCATTGTATCTATCGATGGCAAGGTGGCTGCGCAGCGCATTGTGTCGGATACACCACAACAAGGTGAAAGCGAAGAGAAAGGCCGCTGGAACCTAACATTTGTAACTTTCCTATTGGCAGTGTTTATTGCAATGCTGGCAAGTTCTAACCAAGTCGCGCAAGGTCCTAACCTATTTGAAAGCTTGTTTGATATTGATAAGTCAGCAACAGCATTGCTGCTATCCATCTCTTCGGTAATAAGCCTATTAACGTTGGATATTGCTGGTCGTGCACTTGGAAAATTCGGTGCAGGTAAAGTTTGGGTCGTGGGATTAGTTGGCTACATTGTGGTTGGCACGGTACTTTCAAACTTAGTCACAGGCTCTACAGAATATTTCTACCTGCCACTTGTGATGCACCTAGTGTTTATGCAGTGTTTGTCTATGGTAGACATGGTGAAACCCGCAATTGTTGCCAAAGTCACGACTCTGTCTCCTGCAGCGACTCAAGGCTTCCTACTGTTTGCTATCGCTGGTGGTTACGCTGCGGGCACATCGCTGGGTGGTGTTGTGGGTGAGGTTGCTGGTATGGCGAGCCTGTTTAGCTTTGTTGCGTTAGCGGCGGCAGTGGCACTCGCCTTTGCACTCTTTACTCTTGCGCGTATCAAAGATTAATTTACTCCAAGTAGAAGAAAAAATGGCGTCCATTTAGGACGCCATTTTTGTTTTTAGTCGATGAACCAATAACCTTTGTTAATGAGCTCAGTCAGAAGCGGTACAACGTGAGAGTTAGGCTCGATATCAACGATAACTTCTCTATCTGTGAGCGATCTTGCTAGCCAAGTTTGTGCTTCTGGCAACTTGAATACTTCACCATTGATGTACACCATGGTTGGCTCTTCTTCATGTAACAGAGCTCGCAACCCAGCCACTTTGTAGATAGCACCACCATTTGAAAGGTGCTGAGCAACATCCTCAGAGCTCCATTTGTCTTCCGGTTCAATGATATTGAGTTGATGACGTGATTGACTGAGCATACAACCTAGAAAGTCTTTGAGAGTCGACTCGTCTTGAAGTGCCGACATCAACATGCTTGTCAGCGTTTTTTTGTCATCGGTACTGATTTGACCAAAGTGCTCGGTAGCATTGAGAGTCGGCTTATCCATGTGCTTATCCCCATAGTCATGAGCTAACACATAGTCGGCGAAGTTGCTGATAAGCTCTTGTTCTTTTGGAGAGCGAAAGCCAACGGAGTAGCTGAGTGATGGCTCTAGGGCGTAACCATCATGTGGGAACCCAGGTGGGATATAGAGAATATCGCCAGGCTCAAGCACATCGTCGATGATGGCATCAAAAGACTCTATCTGTCGCAGAGCTTCGTGACGCTTAGTTTCTTTGTATTGCCCGATATCTTTCGCGCCAACGCGCCAATGACGTTTCCCCATACCTTGAACAATAAAGACATCGTATTGGTCAATGTGTGGCCCCACGCCACCACCTTGGACTGAGTAGCTCACCATTAAATCATCAAACAGCCACTGAGGGAGTGCTTTAAACGGCTCGACGAGTTCTGCTGCGCCGGCGTGCCAGTGATTGGTGGCCTGCACAATTAAAGACCAGTGGCTATCTGCAAGCTCTGCGAACTTTTGTTCAGTGAATGGGCCGTGCTCAGCATGCCAATTTTGATCAAGATTGGAGACAAAGCGCGAGTCGATCTCTTCTTCCATCGATAGCCCTGCAAGCTCTTCTGGAGAGATGGGATCCGTGAAAGAGGCGAAACCACCTTTAATGATGGTTGGCTGCTTTTGCCAATATTGGGCAAGGAAGTCGGCAAGATTTACGGTTAATTGATACATAGACACTTTATTGTTTGCGAGTAATTGTTGAAGGCTGTGCGGATTCTAGCAACTTAGGGTAGAGAAGTCGCCTTGGTTCCGATGAGAGAATGAGCGTTTTACAGGCTTGGACGTCGGAAACTTCGGGGTGACTCTCCAAACCATCGTTTACAAGCGCGAGAAAAATTTGTAGCGCTGGTAAATCCAGTCCACTCAGAAATCATCGATATGGGCAGGCTGGTCATCGTTAGGTAGTGATAACAGATCATCATTTTGATTTCGTCTTTGATCTGCGTGAAATTCTTCCCTTCTCTCGCAAGGCGGCGTTTCATAGTCGCAAGGCTGCAATTTTGGCGTTCTGCTAGTGTAGTCAAGGAAGGCTCTGTATAGGCTGTGGTCATGGTGTCTATGACGTAACGATAAATATTAACCAGCCAAGCTTGATGCTCAGAGGGCTCTTTGTCGAGCCAGAATTCAAATAAGTCGGTGACCGGCTGTGCAGAGATTGCCATCGGCGTCAGCCAACTTTCATGAGAGAGCTGAATATAGGTTTTTGGGGCGTCAAATTGAACATCGATTGGAAAATAGTCTTTGTAACACTCAGTATGACTAGGCTCAGGGATAGCAAGCTGCAGTTCGGTAACGGTAACTGGAGTCGCTGCAAGTTGTTGAATGAGTTGCCAGCAGCCAGCTAAAGCGTCTTCGTAAAGCCACGGTGGAGTAGTTATATCCCGATAGCTTATGTACAGCCGAGAGTCCGTGGGGCAAAACTCAAGTTGCAGAATAGACTCGATGAGTGGGCAATAGCGCCCAATTAATAGGATCGCTTGTCCTAGGTTAGGGGCACTTTGGAGCGCAATGTTAAATCCTGATAGGCTCTTTATGTCAAAACTGTTACCAAATGTAAGTCCCGCCTCGCTATGACCATCTAAAACAAGCTGTTCAATAGACGAGTTAATAAACTGGCTCAACTCGTCTTTCTTCAGAGATGTTGGTTTAGTGATTAGCTTATCTATCTGATTTTTAGTTGTATTTCCTGGTGATAGCTGACTGAAAAGTTGTCTAAGGCGCTGTAAAGTATGTCGATTGTATTCATAGGTAACGTCCAGTTGGCGCAATGACAGAGAAGGATACATGGTGCCCTCGAGAAAACATGAGCTATAAAGATAAGTATTGCTTGATTGTAGCGCGTATGATGTCTGACAGAAACCAAATACTTGGAGATTGATATTATGAAAGTTGCATTAGTTACCGGTGCTTATCAAGGAATTGGCTACGCTACAACAGAATTACTGCTTGAAAGAGGCTACGCGGTTGTCATGGCCGATATTCAAGACTGTGAGGCAAAAGCTAAGGCATTCCAAGCACAAAATATGAACGCGTACGCCGCATATCTGAACCTTTCTGATACAAGCTCATTTGATAAGTTGGTTGAGTATATTGAGAGTGAATTTGGCCAACTGGATGCGTTGATTAATAACGCCGCCATTCTTAAGGATTTTGGTATCGGTCCCATTGAAATGGAAGAATCTATGCTGCGTGATGTGCTGGAAATTAACCAGATCGGTCCGTTTTTGTTGACACAAAAACTGGTACCACTGCTGAAGAAGTCAGCAGCGCCACGCGTTGTCAATCTGTCGACACAAGTCGCACAGCTAGAGCAGTTGAGTGATATGAACTCACCACTAAAAGAAGACATTTGTGCGGCTTACCAAATGAGCAAAGTGGGAGTTAATGCCAACACGGTGTTATTCGCGAAAGCGTTAGAGTCGTATGGTGGTAAGGTGAATAGCTGCTGCCCAGGCTGGGTTGAAACAGACATGAACCTTGATGAATTGCCGGACTATGGTGATTCACAAGATCGTCCCAAAACGGTTAGAGAAGGGGCTGATACACCGGTATGGTTGGCAACGCTTGATGACTCAGGACCAACAGCAGGCTTCTTTACTGATCGTCAACGTATTAACTGGTAGGTGGCATTATGACGCAAATAACGAAGAACGCAGGCATGCTAATGGGAACGCCAGTTGAAGCTCAGTATCTAGACATGAGCGCTAAACGAGATCAACTGGTCAGTGTCGGTAAAGGCTATATCGAGCGCCACAGTGGAAAAGCATTTAAAGTTAACAAGGGGCAGGTGTTCCGTATTATTCAAACCGATGGGCCGCAGATTGGCGACGTGTGGGTATTTAATCAGCATGATACAAAAGAGCACTTCATGGGGCACACCACCTTCTTATATGAAGGTGCTTACCTAAAGCAATACAGCCAGCTTTGGTCTTGCATGCCGCATGTGCGCTCACTGGCAACACTTTTAGTGGAGCACTCTGGCAATCCAAAGTTACCGGAAAACTTTAATAATCACGTTGCATTAGGTGGCCACTGTACGGCTGCACAATGGGAGCTATTGAGCGGTGTTAAGAATCACAATAGTTGCCACGCAAACGGGATTCAGGCGGTATCAGAGTTTGGGATGGGCGAGCAAGACATTATTCACGATAATTTCATGGTGTTTCAGCCAAGCTTTATCCAGCCTGATGGCAGTGGTGATAGTGTTCCCAGTCAGAGTAAGCCGGGGGACTACGTTGAGTTTGTCGCCGACATGGACATTTTGGTGGCGGTGTCCGCCTGCCCAGTTGGTGACTATTCGGTGCCAATGAGCGAACCAGAAAAGATCAATGCCAAAGGGTTGGGTTACGAAATCCTAGAGTGGCAACTTCGGTAAAGTGTTGGTATTGGATGGCAATAAAAAAGCAGAGGTGACGTGATGTCACCTCTGCTTTTTAACTTTATGAAGCGCTATTTGTTGAGTTGCTCTTTAGCGGCTTCCACTTTCGCAAAGTCAAGGCCAAGCTCTTCAACGGCTTCTTTGATCAGCACAGGGTTTTGCATGACTTGGCCCATCAACAACTGCAGTTTATCTTGTGGCAGGCCAAGTTGGCTGATGGTTGCCATTGCCGCTAATGGGTTTTGTGTAAGCGTCTCGAAAATCTCGTTGATTTGCGCGTCACCAATATTGTTCTCTTTCAATAGGGCAATAATTGGGTTCATTTTGTTACCTTTGTTTTACTGTTGCCATTAGGTACACATTCTAGCATCTGGTGTAGTTGGAGAGAACTGCCAATATGGGCGAAAGTCTGTCCACGTCGGTAATCGTATTCTCACCGTGCAAGGCCACATTGAGCTCAGTCTTAGCTTTGTTCGTTGACTATTAGATAAGCGTCGTACTTTGATGAGCGATGCGCAATATTTTGATGCATGACGATAGTTAGAAAACCGCAAAACTTCGAGCTTGCTTTGCACTGGATTAGTGCTTTCTACTTTAGCAATATTAAATCCCGCACTGAAAATGAAATGGAATCACTCATCAGATGATAAATATTTACCGTATAGTTGTGTTTAACAAATAAGTTGGCTATACGGTAACGATTAATGTCTTAATTTTTAATCTGTTAAATGATTGAATAACGAGATCAACTTAACACTTCTGTAACATTGCTCTAACGGTGTTGGAATTTTCGCTCTAACTTTTAGATAGTTTACTCAGTTACTATTTTAATAGAGAGGTGAATTAAGAATTATCATGTCGCATCGTACTTAGTGTTTTATAAAACTAAGTGGCCAATATTTTCAAAATAACAATGGATTGACTTCCTTACTGCGTGCGTTTTCCCTCAAACGTACGGAATTTTTGCATCCTTAAAAAATCATGGAGTAGATAATAATGGATAAAAGGTATGCGACGCTCTCCCTTGCCAGTTTACTGGTGATGCCTAGTGCACCCGCATGGGCGGCGGGATTTCAACTTGCAGAGCACTCTGCCGCCGGCCTTGGCCGTGCCAATGCTGGTGAAGCGGCGATTGCCGATTCTGCGGCGGTATTAGCTCACAACAGTGCTGCGATTACTCGATTTAGCGAAGCGCAAATATCAGTGGGCTCAGCGTATATTGCCCCGCAAGTTCGTGTAACCGGTAATGGCCCTTCGGAGAGCTTTAATCAACAATTAACAAATAATGACGTCGTGGATGATGTTATTGTGCCATCGGCCTATTTTTCCATGCCTATTAACGAAAGTTGGCACTGGGGAATTGGTCTATTTACCGACTTTGGTCTAATGACGGAATATCCAAAAGATTATTTGGCAGGTCCTATTGCCGGTAAAACTAGCTTAAAAACGATGAATATTAACCCTAATGTCGCTTATAAGGTGAATGACAGCGTCAGTGTATCTGTGGGGGCAAGTGCCGTCTATGCGGATGCCGAATTAGAGCGAACCTTGGGTATTTTAGCGGATGCTCTTAATAGCGGGTACGGCACGAGTTATAACCGTACTGATATAGCCACATCTTTAAAAGGGGATGGTTGGGGATATGGCTTTAACCTAGGTTTATTGTGGGAGCTTAATGAACACCATCGCTTTGGATTAAGCTATCGCTCAAAAGTGGATATTACCCTCAAAGGCGATTACACCACGGATGTCCCCGTCCCCAATGGGATTATCACTCAACCGGGTCAAACGGTCGGTGGAGAACTCGAACTTAACTTACCGAGTATTGCAGAGTTTTCGGGCTATCACCAAGTGACCGATCCGCTAGCGCTTCATTACAGCGTTGTGATGACGGGTTGGAGTACATTTGAAGAAATACGCGGTACGGTCAATGGTGTCACCGTGATGCAGAAAGACGAAAAGTTTGAAGACTCGTTTAAGTACGCACTCGGGCTTACCTACGGTGTGTCATCGGCGGTGACGCTGCGCACTGGCATCGCGTTTGACCAAACTCCTAATGTCAATCATCCAAGTATCAGCTTACCAGACTCCGATCGCATGAACTACAGCGTGGGCGCGAGCTACGCCTTTAGTGATTCGACTTGGCTGGACTTCGGCTTTAGCTTTATCGATGCTAAAGAGACCACCTTTAGCGAAGAACTAGAACCAGAGAGCTTGCCGGGAACCACGCTGGACTTTAAATCAGAAGGCGATGCGTATTTGTATGCATTGCAGTTTAACCATCGCTTCTAATGGATGACGATTTTTGACAAGGAATGAATGATGACTTTGACGTTTTTAAGACCGCTGTCGATAGCGGCGATGGTTGCCGTCATCCTCACAGGATGTAACGGCGAAGACTATGATGAACCACAATCGACAGCTGCTTATGCGCTCTCGGAATATGGTTCACCAGTACATTGTGCTGATGGTATGGAGTGGGCGAGTGCAAGTGAAGTGACCGCTATTGAAAACTTGGTGGAACTGGCGGAGAGCAATAGCACGGTTACGCTGCCAGCGGGCTGTTTTAAAATGAACAATCAGCTCACTTTAGATTCAAAAAGCAATGTGGTTTTCAAAGGGGCAGGGATAGACAAAACCTTCTTAGACTTCTCTAACGTAGATGGCAAAGATGGTATAGCCGTGAGTGGCGGTAGCAATATCGTTATTTCTGATTTGCAAGTCTCAGAAGCTTCGAAAAACGGCATCAAAGCCGACTCGGTGGAAGGGCTGATTATTCGCGATGTGGCTACAGTGTGGCTTGAAGTGCCTCGCGAACGTGATGAAGATGGCTCTCTGCGCGGCACCTACGGTATTTATCCGGTGAAGTCGCAAAATGTCTTGATAGAGGACACTTGGAGTTACGGCAGTGCGGATGCTGGTGTTTATGTAGGGCAAACTATCGGGGCTGTTGTACGTAACAATGTGGCCGAGAAAAATATTGCCGGTATCGAAATTGAAAACAGCTCAGGTGTGGACGTTTATGGCAACCTTGCCGTGGGTAACACGGGGGGCGTCTTGTTGTTTGACTTACCTGGTGCAACAACGATTGGCCGTTTAGTCGATGACGTAAGGGTATTCAATAATACTATTCGTGATAACAACTTAGTTAACTACGTCGACACGACATGTGATAAAGGCGTCGGTGGCTGTGGCGTCGTTGGTATCGTACCACCAGGGACAGGCGTGGTGATCTTGTCTGGCCGCAATGGCGAATTCTTTAACAACACTATCGACAATCACGACTCGATGGCGGTAGCGATGACCAGTTACTTACTGGTTAATGATAACCCAGATGCCTATGTGCCTAGCTTTACGGGGCCAAGTAGCTCAGAAGGGGCGGCTATTTTGCAAGGCTGGAACCCTGTGCCAACGGGTATGTACTTTCACAATAATACCATCACTAACGTCGGTATGAATCCAAATGGCGCACTCATTGATGATATGGTGCTCGCGTATTCACTCAAGCATCAAGCGTTTCCTGCGGTATTTTATGATGGTGCAGGGGAATCGTTAGTTCGTTCGCAAATGTTCGCAGAGCTAAGAGATGCGCTTAATTATACATTTCAGACTGATCGCTGGAATTATCTAACTAATTTCACCGATGCAGATGCAAACTGCGTGATCGATAATACGGGAGCCAGTGTTGGTGTATTGGTTGATCATTTAGACCCAACGGCAATCGGTCGTTACTCAGAAGATCCTGCCAATGCGGACTTCTTATACCAGAACCCTCATACGTCATTACTTCGCGCAGGGTGTGATGTGAAACAAGCGTTAGCCGTTAACACAGTCACGATTGATGGTGTGGAATATGGTTGGGGCATTACCGATGAAACACCGGATGACGGAGACTCTGGGTCTGGCAATAATGGTATTGTCGGGAATGAGATGTGCCGTGCCAATACTGCTGGCGACATTAACTGGGCCGCACTCACTCGAGAGTCAGCGAGTTTTTCTGAAAACTGTACCAATCTGTCTGATTATCACTTATTTGCCGATGCCAGCGACCCGACTAAAAATCTCAACCTAGCCACATCGGGTAAAGGGACGTTGTATGAAATGAACGTGGAGCTGTTCACTGATTACGCTCGTAAGTATCGTTATGTGTTGATGCCAGAAGATGTATCAGCGAGCTATCGTTCTCAAGAGGTGTTTGATTTCCCTGTCGGTACCGTACTTATCAAAACGTTCACTTTACCAACGAGTACGGATAATGCCATCGGTGAAGATGAAGAGTTGATTGAGACTCGTCTGTTGATCCGCCGAGATTCGGGCTGGGTTGCTCTACCGTATGTCTGGAATGAAGATAAAACGGATGCCACCTTGACTGCTGTGTCTGTGCCGTTTGATCGCACAATTGAACACGACGGTGAGACACTGGCATTTAAATACGAAGTGCCAAGTCGTAACGAATGTACGCTGTGTCATAAAGTAACCGAAGATGTCACCGATCCTGTGGGCAGTACGCAAGCCGCTGGCTTCTCACCCATTGGACCAAAAGCTCGCAACATGAACAGTGTTCGTTCAGTCTCTTCTGGTAACCCAATCAACCAGTTGTTGCATTGGGAAAATTTAGGTTTGGTAAGCCTTCCGGATACGCCTAGTAATTTGCCGAAAGTGCCGGAGTTTGACACTGAAGCAGGGGCGACAAACTTAACGCCAGCCGAGCTTGAAGACTATGCCAAAGCCTACTTAGATATTAACTGTGCGCATTGCCATCGAACCGAGGGTAAAGCAGCCAGTAACCCATTTAAGTTGGAATATTGGCGCGAAGGCGTTGGTCAAATGGGCCTTTGTGCTCGTGGCATTACTTTCCACAAAGGGCCAAGTCCTTATGTTGTGATGCCAGGAGATGCGGATAACTCTGTACTGCATTATCGAATTAACATCGATAATGGCAATATGATGCCTGAATTAGGTCGCCATGTGGTGCATAAAGAGGGTGTAGCACTGGTTGCTGATTGGATTAACTCTATTGACCCAACCGGTTGGGACTGCGTGGAATAAGTGCAGTAACACTTGACGAGAAAACGCCCGGCCAATGTGTCGGGCGTTTGTTTAATAGCGGTTACGGACTGAACAGAGCGGCCTAGGCAAACTCTTTTTGCAGGTAACTCACGATATCAGAGGACTCATACATCCAAGTCTCGTTGCCGTTCTCGACAATTTTCAAGCATGGCACTTTGACTCGTCCACCACCGTTGAGAAGCTCGTCGCGGGCGACTGGATCGTTTTTGGCATCCTTCAGTTCTACTTGAATAGATTGGCGCTTCATTTCACGGCGCACTTTGACACAAAATGGGCACGCTTCAAACTGATAAAGTTGCATAGCGGATGCTTTCGCATCGGCTTGCTGCTGTGCCTCGGTGCTGCGCTTAACGCCGCGAGGAGAAAACACAAAGTTCAGCAATAGAATAATTTTACCTAAAATAATGCGGATGAGCTTCATAACTACCTTTCTTTTGAATTTGTTGAGCTTATAGTTGTTATTACGTTCTTCTACGAACGCATACAGCGCCAAATCTTAACACCTCTTTTACGTTACCGATACGTTTAGTCTCGCGACAGGCTGTGACGTTTTGTTACGCTGAGGCCTAAGCGCTTGGATAATCGGATGAGATTCGCTCGGTCGGTTTTGAGTGCTCGTGCCGCTTGTGCCCAGTTGTAATCTGCGGTTATGAGCGCATTGGAAATCAGAGCACGTTGATATTCTTCCGTGGCTTCACGTATCCCGGTGCTCTCTTGAGGAAGCTCCAATGCTGCTGACGCTTTCGATTGATTAGATTGTGTTATTTCATCATCAAATTGCCCGCAATCATCGATGGTTACGATGACGACTTTGGTTCCCATCGTGCGCGCCTTGGCTTTTAACGCGGCTCGGTTGATGACATGTTCTAGCTCACGGACGTTACCTGGCCATGAATAACGGTTTAGGTGGGTCACCACATTGGGGTTTAGTTTGATTTGGTGGATCCCTAATTTTCTGCGCGCTTGCTCTAAGAAAAAGCCTGTCAGCAACTCCACATCACCTAGGCGATCTTTAAGTGGAGGGACGGAAATAGGGTAGACGCTTAATCGGTGATAAAGGTCGGCGCGAAATCTACCTTTGTCGACTTCGTGTTTAAGATCGCGATTGGTCGCGGCCAATACTCGGACATTGATCTTCTGAATTTGGTCTTTGCCCACAGGCTGAATTTCATTGTTTTGCAGAGCTCGTAATAGTTTACTCTGAGCTGCAAGTGGCAGTTCACCAATCTCATCCAAAAACAGAGTGCCGCCATCCGCCAGAGCAAATTTACCTAAGCGATTTTTATCAGCGCCAGTAAATGCGCCTTTGACGTGACCGAATAGTTCGCTTTCGATCAGGTTTTCTGGGATCGCTGCACAGTTCACATAAACCAAAGGTTGCTGTCTGCGCGTTGATTGATAATGTAAGGTTCGTGCTACCAGCTCTTTACCAACCCCGGTTTCACCATGAATAAGAATGTTGAAGTCGGAAGGGGCGACGATTTCAATGTCCGACTTGAGTGCGCGCATTGGTTCACTGTTACCAATCATTTCACCGCCGTCACGCTCCCATGCTTCCTCGTTGAGTTCTTCGAGCAGTCGCTGGGATTGCTTCGCTTGGTATTCCAATTGAGAAAACGTGAGCGCCATTTTTAATGTAGATGCGGCAATGGCTGATAAGACTTCGAGATTGCGTGTGGGAATACTTTGAAAGACGTTGGGTTCTAAGCTGTCCAGCGTTAATGCTCCCAACATTTTCTCACCAAAAATCAGAGGCAGCCCCATGCATGAGTGCATAGGAAGATCACCGTGATGGTCGATGAGCAAACCGTCAAACGGATCAGGCAGTTCACTGTCGGCATCAAAAATTACGGGACTGTTTGCGGCGCAAATCTGCTCAAAGCGAGGGTGCTCGTTAATGACGAAGCGTCTGCCTAATGTCTCTCTAGCTAATCCCTGCATCGCCAGTGGGACGAGTGTATCGCCTTGTAAAGAGAGCAGAGCGACACAATCGCAGTGGATGGTTTTTCTGATGGTATTGAGCAGTGAGTCGAAACGCTCTTGGTCGTTGCTGCTGCTGGCAAGGCCAACAGTCAGGTCGATTAAACTGGATGTAGAGATATCTTGCATGAAGAGTACTGCGCGTCAAATGAGTGTTGTTATCATTTTAGTGTCATTTGGACACAAATGAAAGCAGTCATTTTGACCTAGTTGACGATGAAAAACTCTATTGAAACCAATAACAACCGATGTTTTCATACTTGGCACAAACCCTGCAGTGTTTACTACGAACAAAGAAAACAGAGCTGGGTACAGACACGACGGTTTGTCATTCGGCCTATTATTATAACTATTAATAAAGTCATACTATTAAGCCTTCTAAGGAAAACTATGCTAAGTAATCAACATATCGATATTATCAAAAGTACTATTCCTCTTCTTGAGTCTGCAGGACCTGCGCTGACTCAGCATTTCTACCAAAGAATGTTTGCTCATAACCCTGAGTTGAAAGACATTTTTAATATGACGCACCAAAAATCAGGTCGTCAAAGTGTTGCCTTGTTTGAGGCCGTCGCAGCCTATGCTAAAAACATTGAAAACCTAGCGGCATTGTCCGCGGCGGTTGAGCGCATTGCTCATAAGCACACCAGCTTCAATATCAAGGCGGAGCATTACCAAATTGTCGGCCATCACCTGATTGAAACGTTACGTGAATTAGCTCCAGAAGCATTCACTCAGGCTGTAGAGGAAGCGTGGACCGAAGCCTATTTATTCTTAGCACAAATCTTCATTGATCGTGAAGAAGAGCTATACCAACTGCGTGAACAGGCGCTGGGTGGCTGGCGTGGTACACGTCGATTCGTCGTCAAAGAGAAAACGTCGGAGTCGGAACTGGTGACCAGCTTCGTTCTTGAGCCGGAGGATGGTGGTAAGGTACTTGATTATCAAGTTGGTCAGTATTTGGGTATTCAAGTCTCCCCAACTGGTAGCGACAACGTAGAGATCCGTCAATATTCGCTTTCACAAGCACCTAACGGTAAGAACTATCGTATCTCGGTGAAAAAAGAGCAATCGAACGAGCACGATGATGGCTTGGTTTCAAACTTCTTACATCGTGAGTTGAATGTGGGGGCGAGCTTGGAGGTGATGCCTCCAGCGGGTGACTTCTATTATCAACAAACGGATAAACCGGTAGTGCTTATTTCTGCGGGAGTAGGGTGTACTCCAATGCAAGCGATGCTGCAAAAACTCGGTACACAAGGCTTATCACAGAAGGTGACCTATCTGCATGCATGTGAAAATGAGCAACAACACTCTTTTATGGATGAAACCGCGACTATTTTGGCAGCTAACGGCTGGCAACAGCATATTTGGTATCGTGAACCAACAGCGCAGCAAGAAGCGGGAGAGAGTCACACTGGGCTGATGGATCTCAATACCGTCAAAGAGTCTTTGCCAGTGCATTTCGGTGAATTCTACCTCTGTGGGCCGGTTGCTTTTATGCAGGCTGTGGTGACTCAACTTGAGGCTATGGATGTGGATCGTTCGCGCATTCACTATGAAGTATTTGGCCCACACGCTACGCTATAACACGGCTAGTTGAACCATTTCTCAAACCACCGTTTCCAGCCCGTAGACGGTGGTTTTCTGGTTTCGAACTCACGAAAACCTTGATAATAGCTTTGATTAAATGCAGTTCTTAGTTCATCAACACTTTGCTGAGTCAAAGGGCTGAGTGTTTCACTGGTTTGAAGCGCATGGTCATTAGCAAGGCTGTAGTCCATCCCCAGGTATCCTTGGATATAAACCCAGATATGGGTGACTAAGACGAGCTCCTCCAAAACAGGGAGTTTAAATGCATTGGCATGCTCACTACCAACTTGCTGTTCAATTGCAGACTTCATTGCCTGAACTTGGTTTAGATGAGCGTTAAGGGAGGAAAGCGCTTCGACATTGAGTTTAGTAAATAGTCCTAGTAACAAGCCTGATGGCGCATGGTCTGGTTTATTTTCTTGAGCTCTGGCAAACAAGAGGTTTTCTCGTTCGCAAAGGTTATTTAGCGCTTCTTCGTGCGTTGCTACGATCGTGAGCGTGTCAGCCTTGATGTCGGAGAGTGCTTTCCTCAATTCAATCATTTGTCTTGCAGTTCCTCTACAGTAACTTCGACTGAGCCGCCTTCCGCATCAACAAAGAGCGAAGTTCCGGTGATCATGACAGACAGATCCATAGTACGAGTGACGAGTTCAGACAATGATTCAATAGACTCGTTGTTAAAGCGATAAATGCTTGCGTCTAAATACCCAAACTTACCTTGGTTTTGTTGCCACCAGACATCACTTTTGGTGTTGAAGCTGTATACTTTGGTTTTCTTGGAAAGGCGAGTCGCCTTTTTTACGCGATCCACATCTGGTTCGCCGATATCAATCCATACTAAGGTTTGATCATCGAGTGACTTTTCCCAAATATCCGGCTCTTCAATCGTCGATAGACCTTTAGTGAACTGTAGGTCCGGCGACGCGTTTAAGCAAAACGCCATAAGCCTCGCCATCATTCGTTGCTGGTTTTCAGAAGGATGCAGCGCAACGGTGAGGTTAAGAGAGTCGTAGTAATCGCGATTCATGTCTGTCAGTGCGACACGAAACTTATAAATTGTGGGTTTTAAGGCCATGAGATTGCTCAAAAATTGTGAATATCGTTTGACTATATAGTACGCGTCTCAACGCAAAAGGATACTAACAAAGTGGGGGAACGGGACTAACTGATACAAAAATAGCCAGCGAAGCTGGCTATTTTTCAAACGTTACTGGAAGTAAGTTTTAAACAGGAGTGATTTCTTCCGCTTGTGGGCCTTTTTGGCCTTGAGTTACGCGGAACTCCACTTTTTGGCCTTCAGCTAGCGTACGGAAACCGTCTGCTTTAATGTTGCTGAAATGAGCGAAAACGTCTGGACCATTTTCTTGTTGAATGAAGCCAAAGCCTTTAGTTTCGTTGAACCACTTAACTGTACCAGTTACTGTGTTAGACATAGTTATATCCTAAATTTTACTATCTTGTTTCTATTGCCAATCCGGCAGCTATAGCGTGGAAAATGAAATTGCTATTGCGTACAACGCGTCGGGGGAATCACGAGAATTCAACGATTGCTTTTTGTAAACAATGGAACTTTTTTTCTAGCCACGGATGAATATAAGCGACTTCTATGGCAAGTCAAAGTACGGTGAATGTATTAATGTCGAATATTTGAAGTGTAGCTCGTTTTTAGATGGCACTTTCATGACATTTCAAACCGATAACAGTTTTTTGGACGCTGGATCTACATTGGTGTTGATGCGTAACATATTGATATAAAACATTATTTAGCGCTTCGAAATAATGTTTTGTAAAGGTTCTGCAAACAATGTCATTATTTTGAAGCGCATTAGGTTTTTATAGAATTACCACTTTATTGAGGTCTATCTCTCTATTTTTGGCGAGTATATTGAGTATGCGGTAATTTGACCGGCGACAATGGCCGAAAACATAAATAATGCGGATAAACCGATATTAGGGATCGGCAATATCGATTGTTCAAACACAGATTGGCTGGCACTGACCATAACACGGCTACCCGGTACGAGGATAATGATACCCTGAACGATGTAAATAGAGCCGGTCAAATCGAGCCTTTTAGCCACCCAGGTACCATACAAGGTGATGAGTACGGTAGTTACCCAAGTTCCCACAACCCAGCCGCTATCAAACCCTAAGTAAAATGGCCCCCACATACCAAGTACAGCGACAGGCAGTCCAAGTAGAATGTCCTTAGGTCTGGCATTGAAGATGACACCGATAGACGTTGAGATAAGCAAAAGCCCAAAGCAGTGTAGCCACAACGGAACTTCATTGGTGTATGAGATGGACTCTGCCTGTCCCCAGAATGCTTCACCGATGTTTAACCCCATCATGACGCCAATAAACAGCTTAATAAGGGTCAGTGCACTTTGTCCCAACAATGCCGTTCCTGACACTAAATCATTAAATGCCAAACACTCAAGTGAGTTGGCGATTGATAAACCAGGTACAAACAAAACGACACTCGCGATACATAACGCCCATATAGGGATCGCTGCGCCGGTACTGGCGATAAAGGCCACGAGAACCCCGGTTAGTAGAGCAGAAATGAACTCTACGGCGATAGAGTTGCGTCCACGATAAACAAGCTGACATACCCAAACCATCAAACCCAGCAACATAGAAAATGCAATGGCTTCCAATGTGCTGCCTACCAACATGAGGTAAGCGGGTGGGATCCCCATATTAGCAAGTGCGACCACCCACTTTGGGTAACCAACAGGCTCCGGTACGGGCTCATTACTCGGCTGATTGATTCGAATGATAGTGTTGGCGAGCAAGCTTAGGTTGATGGAGGCGGGTTTTAGTCGCTTTAGTACAACCGTGTTGTCTTTGTCTGGAAATTGATAGTTGATGGCAGTGGGTGTGGCTTGCACCATGACATCGATGCCGTGTTTTTGCGCGTAGTACTGCGCGTACTTTTCCACTTTATAAGGGGCACACCCACTACGATGAAGTGTGTCGCCGATATCTACGATTTTCTTTATTGTTTGAGTGGAAGGCATAGGTTCGTCTAATCAATGTCGTGGTGCCACTTCGGTGGCGTAAAGGTATCAAAGCTTCAAGGGTTTTTCGATAGTTAATATTCAATTTTCTATCAATTCTATTCACTGTAATAGAACGAAATACAGCAAGCTGGGTGGTGAACCGCAAACGTTTCAATGAATTAGCAAGAACTCTGATAATAAATTCTCCTCATGTAAACGAATGGTGATTGGCTCTAGCCTAGAAAAGTGAGATTTACTTCTCGTTTTTCCTTTTTATATCAGTGCAATAGTACATTTATAGACCAAATTGAGGCAAAGTTGCGCAGTTAAGCCAAAATACGCAAAAAGAGGCTTTTTTTTTAGTTTAGATATGGCATATTAACTCTCGTCCCACGATGATGCGTGCATCGTATAATGGCTATTACCTCAGCCTTCCAAGCTGATGATGCGGGTTCGATTCCCGCTGCACGCTCCAAGTTTCTTATCTACAGTAACTCCCAAAAAATAAATAATATCAAAGCATTATCACATCTATAGCTCTTCAGCTTAAAGCTATCACTAAAGATTTCCAAACCAATCTCCGTGCACTGAGACCACTTTGAGACCAAATCTAGACCATCGTACTTTTCAAGTAGATATGGTGTTAACTGATCTTAAATGGCCTAGTTGTCAGCCTACTATTACCACAATTAATTCGAAACTAGTCGCTATCATCTGGAATCAGTTCTAACAACTCACCGACACTGCACTCCAAGTAGATTTTTTACCGGTATGAGAACCGGTGAAGTTGATGGGTTGATGTGGGAAGGCGTGGATTTGGAGAACAAAACCATTACGGTTAGTCAAAGTATTGTGCGTGGCCGATTGAAAGGGCTCAAAACCGATGGTTCATATCGCGTGATTCAGCTTACAGATAGGGTGGTGGAAGCTCTTGAAAAGCATTGTGTTTGCGCCGATAAAAAACTGAAATATGTGTTTACTAATGCACAAAATCGTCACCTCAATTACGCTGTAGTTGCTCGTTCCGTTTGGTATTCGGCTATTGAAAGAGCAGGGTTAAAACGACGTAATCCGTATCAAACCCGCCATACCTTCGCAACGTTACTTTTGGCGGCAGGTGAATCTCCTGAATGGATCGCGAATCAAATGGGTCACACTACGACTACGATGCTGTTTCGTGTGTATTCTCGTTACGTCCCAAACCTTACGCGCCGAGATGGTAGCGCGTTTGCCGCTTTCTTAAATGTAGGGGGTAACTAATGCGCTATTCACCGTTAGCTGTGCATTGCACAAGTCTGTGCTTCGATGTTATTCAAAGTCATTACTTTGATGAAATGACGGTTGAAGATATCAAACAATCTAAAGCAGAAATCTATCTTCTACTTAAAGGCCGAACGTACATGCTACCTCACCAGTATTGGCGAGAAGACCGGTTTCTCGACATGGTAGCGAATAGCGTTGTGGAGGTGTTATACCAATGTCGTCATCACCGTTCAAAGCGAGATGTGGGGTGGGTGCTGAGTTTTGTAGAGCAACAAATTGAGTTGGCGATAGACAGGGCAAAGCACTAGGTCAAACAGTGTGAGCCACGGTTTAATGAGCTAATCATTTGATTAGCTCATTTCGTTTTGATGCGCAAAATTGTGAAACCTAGCCCGATCGCTATAGCTACTAATATATGTAGCTGTGTTTTTCTGCAGTATGACAAAGCTCATCCTCATAAACAAGGCGATACCAGTCTAGTTTGATTTCGTAACCTTACGAAATCCGCTCTCACCCATTCACAGATAAGATACCACTCATCAACCGCAGTTAAGCAATATTCCAGAGGTGATTTTATGTGTTCACAGGCAAACTTCAGCAAGTATCAACGACGCGTGATTAAGTTTCTTACCGACTACCTAGGAAGCGAAATACCTTTCACTTATGAGAGGGCGCAAAACAACCACTTAAAGGTGTTAATCGAAGGGGTGCCAAAACCCATGTATACGGGGTCAACGCCATCAGATAGTAAATCTCTGAACAACTTCATGGCTGAAGTGAAGCGTGAAGTGAAAGCGAGCCAACAAGAGGAAACTGATGAGGCGATAGTGAGTAAGCCTGCGCTTCCTAACCCAATGCAAGTGTCTCGTGACCGCCTAATTCAAAATACGGTGAAATCGCTTAGAACCCGTCTCGATGCGCTCAAATCGAAAGAAGAGGCGTTAGTACTTGAACATAAAAACGTAGATGTGATAGCTGATCACCGCATCGAAACAGTTAGTCAGGCGCTGTCATTGTCTCTTCAAGCTCGTAAGCAAGGCAGTTACGTTAAATCGAAAGAGATGAGAGTGCTCGAGGATAAAATTGGCAATCATCTGAACTTCATGCTGCCATCTATAGCGTTTTATGCAGAGCTGCTTGACGCGAAACAGAAGTACAAGAAAGGCGAGATTGAAGATGAACAAGAGGCAGCTCAGCAACCAATCCAAACTAGCAACGTCATTAAGTTGGATGAAAAAGCCGACACAGTGGAAAGCACCACAGTGAAAACGGCAAATGGCCCATGTTTTTCGGTGGAAACAAAAAATAATAGTGAGAGTAAGCAACATGCCAACTCCGCCACCGAACTCATGGGCATGTCGACAAGCAATCGAGTAAGCCTGCTACGACAGCTTACTAAAGCACAAGCGTTGATGTTAATTGATGACTTGAACACTGCGATTGCACAAAACCGAGAGGAGGATATCGCCAAAGTGGTTGCTCTTATCCAAGAGAAAGACCTACCTATAGAAGCCATAATTTCTCGTATTGATGCTGCCTAGCAGCATCAGCGTTTTTGTGCTTGTTCGGATGGAATAGAAATTCCGATCAGTTGGCTGATGCCATAGAGTTTCTTTCTCATTAAATAGCCGAACCCAAATCATTGCCGATTGAGTGTATGCCAGAACTGACCTTTTAACGCTAACACTATTCGAACTGCTATTGTTGCTTAGATTGTTTTTTTGGTGCTGCTGGTTAACCTTTCTAGTTGCTATGTAGATGCAGGCGATTAGGTATGGACTTTTCGTTTTTGCACGTATTTAGTGCAATCAAAGCCACTTAATCATTAAGTATTTATATTTATTGGTGGCGGGTTATTTTTGCAGTGAATCTTATGGAAAGGAGGTGTTGATTGAAGTCATGTTTTTGTACGCTTACGATTTCTTAATACTATTCGAAATGCATATAATCAGTAACAGTGTTATAGATAAATGACACAATAAACCTATTGCAGAATGCTGTGCTGTAAATGTAGAATTCCGCGCGTTTAAACTCAAATCTATAGAAAACTCCTATGACCGACCAGATAGCCTCTTTCATTGCATCATTTACTGCAAATGCGATATCCGATGCCTTTATCCTGATTATTGCTGCATTAATGATTGTTTCTATTGCTCTTTCTGCTATTGGAAAAGCTCCGCGATTGACTGCTAGTACAGCCAACCTATTAACTTCTCTTGGTATCTTAGGTACTTTTGCGGGCATTGTGGTCGGGTTGATGGACTTTGACCCTAAGAATATTGACGGCAGTATCGAATCTTTGCTCTCGGGTCTTAAGACTGCATTTTTAACAAGCTTAGTTGGTATGGCGGGATCGATAGTCTACAAAGCCATATTGGGTGTGTTGCCTAAACGAGAAGAGTCAGTTGAGAAATCGGTAGGGCCAGATGAGATCTACGCCGTTATGTCTCAGCAACTAGAAGCGTCAAATAAGCAGCTAGAATCTTCTTCAGAGTTATTGTCCGCTATAAGGGGAGACAGTGATTCATCTCTAACATCTCAAATCAAGAATCTACGTACAGATGTTACCGACGGTAACAGACAACTCAATAGTCATTTGGAAAACTTTTCTCAATCAAATGAGAAGTTTAGAGCCGAGCTATGGGTTAAAATGGATGAATTTGGCGAGCTACTTTCGAAGTCTGCAACAGAGCAAGTTATTAACGCGCTGAAAGAAGTCATTGTCGAGTTTAACGATAAGCTCACCGAGCAGTTTGGAGAGAACTTCAAACGTCTAGATGAGTCGGTGAAAAAATTAGTGGACTGGCAAGAAAACTACAAGCTTCAGCTAGAAGATATGGCAAATAAGTATCAGCTTGGTGTAGACGCGATCTCTTCAACAGAGAAATCTGTAGCTAGCATTAATGAACGAGCAGAGTCCATTCCACAGACGATGGAAAAACTTCACCATGTAATGGAACTGGGTCATGGTCAAGTTACGGAACTGGAACACCGCCTTGAGGCATTTAAGGACTTGCGTGACAAGGCTGTTGAAGCAATGCCTCAGATTCGTGAGCAAATGGACAGTACTATGGCAGTGATTGGTGATTCAGTTAAGGCCGCTTCTACGCACTATGAGTCGATGTTAGTCGAGTCTCAGAAAATCATTGATAACTTTAGTACCACAGCCAATCAGAGCGTTGAGACTATGCGCACCAACTTGGAAGAAGGAGCTGTTAAAGTATCGAGTGAACTCGAGACTAGAGCGGTTGAAATTGGTGGGCGTCTTGCAGAGGCATCAAATGACATCACGGATAATGTTACCAGTGCATCTGGTGCGCTTCAAAACAGTGCTTCTTATCTAACCGATAACTCAGATCGAATCAAAGAACAGCTTGAAGATGCTATTACAGAATTAAACTCTCAATTACGTGTCCTCGTTGCTGACATCAAAGACGATGCTAAAGAAACGGGTAGCGTACTTAAGTCTGCTAACCAAGAGCTGCTATCAAGCACGCGTGAGATTCAAACTGAGACGACTCAAGCGATTACAAAACTTCATGATCGCTTAGAAACCACACTCGAAGATGTCTTCCAGATCCAGGCTCAAGCTGTCAAGCGTACATTTGATAGTTTGGAAGACCAAATTGTTGATTCAGTTGGTAAAACTGGTAACGCGGTAGAGAAACAAGTTGAAGTGCTTGATATCCAAATGCAGCAAGAGATTAACCGCACTATGAACGAAATGGGTGAGGCCTTGGCAACGATCACGCAGCAGTTCACTCGAGATTATCAGAAGCTTGTTCGAGAAATGTCTAATGTGGTCAACGCTGGAGCAACAGTTTAACGATGGAAAAATTGTTTGGCTCTCAAAAGCCCAAAGAAGGAAGTGGTGAACATTGGATGTCTGTGTCCGACCTTATGGCTGGACTCATGATGGTTTTCCTATTCATTTCAGTTGCTCTGATGCGTGATGCTATGGTTGAACGCGACAAGATTAAAGATGTTGCTGAAACCTACAAGCAAACTCAGCAAGCTATTTATATCGCGCTCCTTGAGGAGTTCGCTAAGGATTTAGATCACTGGGGAGCAGAGATCGACCGTGATACTCTGAGTGTCAACTTTACCGCTCCAGATGTACTGTTTGCTAATGGTAAGGCTAATCTAACCGACCAGTTTCAATCAATATTGGATGATTTTTTCCCTCGCTATTTAGCTGTTCTTGAAAAATACCAGCCAATTATCCAGGAAATCAAAATTGAAGGTCACACCTCAAGTCGTTGGAATCATGATTCAACAGACTATGAAGCCTACTTCAATAATATGCGACTCTCTCAGTCACGTACCCGAGCTGTTTTGGGGTACGTGATGGCCTTGGAACCAGTTAAGAATGACTATTATGAGTGGGTTAAAGGGAACGTAGCGGCAGTTGGTTACTCATCTTCAAAACTTGCATTAGACGAGGCTGGTGTTGAAGATGAAAAGCGTTCACGTAGAGTGTCTTTCCGAATCATTACCAATGCTGAACAACAGATACTCAAGATTTTGGGGGCAGAATGAAGTTGACTCTCAACTTAGGCTCCTTGATGACAGCTATCAATACCATGCAACCAGAGAAAAAAGGTTCTTTCAAATGGGCCTATGAAGAAACGCATATAGCGAAAGTCGATAAAGAACTAGAGCAAGGTAAAGATGTAGAGCTTAAAGATGTAGAAATAGAGTCTGGTCTATTAAGTTACCAAGGACGGAATGTCAGCTTGTATATCAAAGCTAACGGCTCTAGTGCTCGTTTCCACGTCTCTGATTGTAAAACTCTTCAATCGATGAGAGCGAATGGACGTTTTGAACGCTATGTAGTGACGAATAATACTTCTGGGGAGTTTGTTGTTGACTCTGGGTATGGGGAAACTAAAGCGAGACTGAAAGTCTGCCAGAACTGTTTGAGAAAGCTTAACTATAAAGGCTGTAACTCTTCCAACGACATTCGCTCAATAGTAGCTGAATTTAACATGGCAGAATTCTTTGCGACATATAGCTCGTTTTTCCCTCATATGCCTTCTAGAAACGCAGAAACAGCTGAGACAGGATACACCAACGATTGGTCGAGAGTGTCTTCACGTTATCGCGTAGACAAGAACTTTGAATGTGAGGACTGTAAGGTAAACTTACGCACGAACCGTTCACTGCTGCATGTGCATCACATCAATGGCGTTAAGTCAGATAATAGTGAGAAGAACCTAAAAGCACTATGTATCGACTGTCACAGTAAGCAACCAAAACACCAGCACATGGTTCTGAGCCATCGCGAAAGACAATTGATTAACGATCTTCGCAAGGATCAAGGATTATTAGACGACCTTGGTGGCTGGCAGGAATTGTTCGAGCTGTCAGACCCAGGAGTTCATGGTGTTTTACATGCTTGTCGCGAAGTACACCTTTCGCTGCCTGAGGTTAACTACTATGTGAAGGATAGTTTGGGGGATATAGCTTCTCGTATTGAGCTAGCTTGGCCTAAACGTCGATTTGGTGTGGCGATTTCACCAAATGATATTAATGATGCACTAAAACAAGGTTGGCAAGTAATAACAGCAAATGAGTTTCTGAGTGATTACAGAAGCCAGGCTCACACGTTGAGGCATTGATGATGAAGATGAGATTGGATCAAGTATTGGAGCGAATTATTTCAGTCAACCACGCTTGGAAGCTATCCAAAGAGGAGTTTGGAGCCGACTTCATTGCTACAAATTCCTTGAGAGATACAAAGTCATCACTTCAGGCAACGCTTCTCAGGGAGTTTCCAGAAGAGGTCTATCTGCGAGTAGCCTCTGATAGTGATGATCACGAAGAAGCTTTGTACAGCGTAAGACTCAGAGACAAAGTACTAGTAAATGGTGTAGTTCGAGAAGATGCTGAGCACCTACCAGCACGCATTGCAGAACAGATTTTTACTTCAAGTGAAATAAGTAAGTTTTTAAGGAATAGTTAAATATGCTAGACAGAGTCGCAATCATATCGGGTGATGGGGTAACAGATATTATCATCATCACAACGTTAGCTTTGTTCTTCTTTTTCGCAGTGCGTGAAATAAAGGCTACCTGGGGGGCAATCTCGCAGCTTAAAGCTATAGCCGGCCTTAAAAACAATCATTCCACAGACCTAGTAGAGCCTGAAAGCCTATCGGAGATTCAACTTAAATGGTTGGCTGAGCACCTAGTTTACACGCCTACCGAAAGTGGTCTAAAAATTGAGAGCAAAGCGGGGCTTTGGTTAACGAAGTCACCTCTGTCTCATATGCTTCCATCTTGTGATTCGACCCGCTACAAGTTGGTTCCTGCTCTCTTAACCAGCATAGGTATCACTGGTACGTTTCTGGGGATCACGCTTGGTTTGAGTCAGTTCAGTATGGCTGGAGATTCCAAAGCGTTGCTGAGCTCTGCTGCTGAGCTCTTGGAAGGTATGAAAACAGCTTTTTACACTTCTCTAGCTGGTTTAAGTAGCTCAGCCGTGTTTATGGCTTTAATGAAAATGTCTTCAAGCCGTCTTTCTAAAGCTCAAGGAGCATTCTTAAAAGCTATTTCAAGTCAATACTTCGAGGCGAGCCCAGTCCATTATCTGAAGAACATGTCGAATGAAGGGCAGCAGGAAGTGGTTGCCGCGCAGTTGCGTTCTGCTTCAGCTATCGAAAGCATGAGCCAACAGTTTAGGGATACTGCCGCTTCCCTTAATAACCTGGGTGACTCATTCGATGGCAATGCAATAGCGGAGAAAGTATCTGAGGCAGTTAAGGGATCAATCGAAGACCAGCTTACGCCTGCAATGCAAGCGATAAGAGGAGAACTCTCTGCTCTTAGAGACATCAAAGAGCAATCACAAAAAGAGCTAGTTGAGTTGCTCGTGGATAAGATGAAATCAGAGTTGATTGACCCTGTATCAGAAGAGCTTAAGAAAACAAGTGAAGCAGTCTCTCAGAGTAATGAAGTTTCCGCTCAGCTTAATGCCAATGTTGAGAAAGTGGTGACCAGCACTGCGCAAACTGTAGAGACAATCAACGAGTTCCAGAAAGATACAATGGACAAGTTGCAACAGTTTGCTGAATCACTAAAGCAAATTCTCGCGAGCTTTAAAGACGACACTCAAGGAGCGATGTCTACAATCGCGAAAGAAGTCCAAACATTGCTTGATGGCGCTTCGAAAGGTCTGGAAGAGCAGAGGGATGCCTTTGAACTCAGTGCGGGAAGAGCTTCTGCAGCCTTTGAAGGAATCAAAACTTCAATGGATGGTGCGCTTAACGAAAGGCAACAAAAAGAGAAAGCACTATTCGACGGTGTGGAGACTCGAATCAATGCACTCATCGAAGGCTCAAGTGCTGCGTTTAAGCAGCAAACTGATGTGTTGGAGGCTGTAGGCGATCAAGCTAGTAGTTTAATGACTTCAGCGAAGCAAGAACTAGAGTCAGGCTTAGGCGACATTGATGAAAAAGTTAAGTCGATGTCGACAACCGTTCAGAAAGAGCTAGAAGCTTTCCGGCTGCAGTATCAACAGAATCTAACGGCGTACTTCGAACAGCAGAATTCTTTACTAGAGGATAGCTTAAGTAAGCAGCGTAACGGTCTCAATGAGGTTGTGGAGAATTTCCGCAAAGTCTTCGAGAGCGAATACCAAGCTCGCCACAATCTACTTCAAGAGCTCACGGCACAGTATGAAAAACTAGAAGCTTCTGCCCAAACGGTTGAGCGTGTCGCTAAAGCAATCGGGTTAAACGAAGCGTCGAGAATGGCAGAGCTTCAAGATGCTGCGCAAACAATGGGAAGACAAATCGCACTATTGAAGAAAGAGTATGCAACGGCTTCTGCGTCGTTTACCGATGTGACAGAGAACCTTCCGAAAGCCATGGACGAATACTTCTCGCGAGCAAATGAGAGCTTTGAAACATTCTTCAATGATTTCGACCAATCGGCAAGCACGATCCATAATAAATTGTCACAAGCAGCTGGCTACTTGATTAACGCTCAAGTTCAAAATCGAGAATTTGAAGCAGATAGAGCGGAGGCTTGATGCGGAGTTTATCCCACTCACCAAGAACTGCAGATGCAGAAGAGTCTGGTGTATGGCTCTCGGTTGGGGATCTAATGTCAGTCTTGCTGATGATCTTCGCCTTGCTGCTCATCAGTGCTTTGGTTCAAATTTCTGAGGTATATGAAGAAAGCCAAAATACTCGAATCGTAATTATCAAAGATATCAACGATAAGTTGAATGCCGAGGGAATTGGCGTCCAAGCTGATCCAGAAACAGGTGATATCTCAATTACAGATTCAATCTTATTTGACCTTAACGACTATAAATTGAAAGCGTCAGGGCAAGAGTTTTTGGAAAAGTTCATTCCAATATACTCTGATGCGATTTTTCAGTCTCAAGCTACCGCTGATGAAGTTAGCCGAGTTGTGATTGAGGGACATTCGAGTTCCGAAGGTGCGTTTGACAGGAATATGGAACTGAGTGTTTTACGCGCAAACAGTGTTATCGCTTTCGTTAACTCAATGGAATTTAGTAATAAACAGCGCTTCTTCGATAAGGCGGTAATTTCTGGACGAGGCCCCATTGAAGCTCGACAAGACGCAGCCGATGCGGCTGACCGTAAGGTGAAGTTCCGCTTTCAGTTCAAAGATGAAGAGTTTCTTGGCAATTTCTCAGAGGTGAAAAAAGTTGAGTAGTTCAGGTTTTTCGTTCTCGCAGCCGAGATTACCCAGCTCAAATAAGTTAACCAGCCATTCATTCGATGAGTTTCTGGAACTAGGAATTACTGACGACAGGACACCGAGCTTTCCACCAAAAACACTCATGCAAATAGTGGCGCTCGTCTCTGCTCAAAGGTCAGACGAAGTTCATGTTTTCGAATGGTTAGAAGCGATTGAAAGCGAAGTCCAGTGGAAAAACTTAAACGAGCAAGAACGTGAGCGTGCTTGTGTTGCGGTCTGGACCGGTGTTGGTAGTCAGCTGGTGCTTGGAGATATTGCGCTGTTCAAGATGGGGCTAGCGTTAGATGGAAAAGCAACGAGTGTAGTTTCTGAACTTGTTGAATCGATAGATATAGCGAGAACCGTGCCTATCTGGAGTGCGATAGATCAAGCCAAATTGGATTGGCTGTTGGCGCTAAAAACAAAAGATTTTGATGAAATGGCATCGCTTTGCTACCAAGGTAAACAGACTTTAAGTGGCTATATTAAGTTTTTGAGGTTGCCTCAAGCTAACAGTTACAAGGCAGAGTTGGCTAATTGCCTGCTAAGTCCAATATCGGATGGGAATCTATCAGATTTTGATGACGTTTGGCTTGCCAACAACTTTTACGCATTAGACACCACCCAACAAAGAGTTGATTTTTGTGAGCGCTTTATAGGCAAGCTTGAACAATTCGATTACGGAGACCAGTGTGCTGAAATCATAGAAAATCACTGTTTTCCTCTAAAGAAAAACAGCTACTGGCCTCAACTTGGTGGCGCATCAAAAGCAGTGTTAAAAAAGAAATTTGGTTTAACAAGTTACTTTGATTTGCATGCAATTTCGGCTGCCCTCTACTCTGAAGAGGCGGCTATTCAGCTTGATTTTAACGATTATCAAACCCGCCAGATTAGAAGTCGTTCCAAGTTCTGGTCAAATTACAGTAGTCGATTTGAACGAGTCAGGGTTTTACTTCCGAGCGAGAGCTATAACTGGGTTGAGTCTCAAAATGGGGGCCTGCCCGAATTCGTACATGTGTTGCCAAACTCCACAAATACAGACAGTGAGATCTATATCTTTGAACTAGATAATTTGCTTGTTGTTGAGTTTCTTCGAGGAACCATTGCAGAAACGCGATTTTATAAAAAGAGTGACTGGAATACACAAAAGTTGTTTGATAGCGAAGCTCTGACAAGTGAAGACATTCGCACTATGACTCAGCTTGAAGTACATGACCATCTTGATTTTTGGCAACACTATTGTGAAAAGCTTCTTAGAACCAAGTTTAAAGTCCTTCCAAATAATGGCACTAAATCCTTCAAAGGGTTATCGAAAGCACTAGGCCAGTACT
This sequence comes from Vibrio sp. 10N, assembly GCF_036245475.1. Classification (NCBI taxonomy): domain Bacteria; kingdom Pseudomonadati; phylum Pseudomonadota; class Gammaproteobacteria; order Vibrionales; family Vibrionaceae; genus Vibrio; species Vibrio sp. 10N. The sequence goes on from NZ_BTPM01000002.1 coordinate 374,758, forward strand.
CCGAGAGCAGAGGTCTACCCAAACCAGACGAAGGGATGGTTCAGAAACGTAAGGCGAGTTTAGAAACGTGGATTGAAAGATTTTGGGAAGCAGAAGTTAAAACTGGCAAGTTTGGAGAGTTACGTGGTTTAGCTCAGAAAAGTACTTTGTATCTATCGAAGGCGATCATGGCTAAGCAACTCGGAAATCAAGCTGATTACGAATTGTTTATAAAGAAAGCGGCTAATCAAGGTAATCCAGAAGCTATGTGGCAGCTTGGCAAGAATATGCTTTTGGGTTCAAACAGCGATGCGAGAACCCGAAAGTATGGAGAAGATTGGATTTCTAAAGCAGCAGCTCAAGGGCATAAAGAAGCGGTTGAGACCGCCAATCGCTTTAGAATTGCTTATTAAGTAAAAAATTATGTCATTCTGAGATCACCTAAGGTATGTGTGGATATTCATCTAGTGTAATATCAGACTATGTAGCTCGATGTAACCCACTAAAAAACAAAGAATAGAATGAAAAACATCCTTCTTTCAACAACTGGCGCCAGCCCGCAAGTCCTAACAGAAACACTCTTTGCCATAGCAAAGAGCGGTCGACCATTTCCAGATGAAGTGTACGTCATCACCACACAAAGCAGTAAAGATGTTTTGCTCAATGGCCTAATCCGAGACGGTCATCTAGAAGCACTCAAAAACGAATATCAACTGCCAGAGTTCACCTTTGATGAAAGCCATGTTTGGTTGATAGAAAATGATAAAGGCGAGTATATCGACGACGCCAAGTCCATCGAAGACCAAACCTTTATGGCTGATTTCATTACCAAAAAAGTGTTTGAGTTGACTCAAGATGAACATACGGCAATTCATGCGTCGCTAGCTGGTGGACGAAAAACCATGGCATTCTATTTTGGTTATGCGATGTCCATGTTCGGCCGCTCGCAGGACACATTGAGCCACGTGTTTGTCGATGATGCTTACGAGTTTGTTAGAGATTTTTGGTATCCGACCAAGAATCAAAAGTGGGTTACGGGTAAAAATGGCCAAGGTGAAGTCGATGTAAGTCAGGCGACGGTAACATTGGCAGAAATTCCATTTGTTAGGATGAGAAATGCCGTTGACCCAACAGTGCTATCCACTATGGCTAATCTTTCTTTTAGTCAAACGGTGGGCATGTTGAACTCCTCTCGAGAGGGAGAGCTGTCCGTTACCATCGATGGCTCATCCAAATTGATTTCCACATTGGGCATAGATGTTTCACTGACAGCCAAAGAGCTGGCGTTCTATCTTTGGCTTTTAGACAAAGGTACTGAGGGTCTGCTTGTTGATCGATATTTTGAAGACCAGCAGAAGCACAGCATCGATTTTCTAAACACTTACTGCCAGTTTGCACGTGACCCAAGGGTATTTGGCACCTTTGGCACTACACCTGAAGATTTTGTAGAGGGTGATTACTCTACATTATCTGGTATGAGCAAAGACTTCCTGCAGCCCATTTGTTCGACCATAAATCGCAAGCTTAAGAAAGCCTTACCAACTCAAACGGCAGGTATGTTGGAGGTAGTGTCGATTTCTGAGGGTGTAAACCAGCGTTATTCAGTTGCACTTTGTCGCCCGGATATCGAAGTGTCTGTCATCAACAAGCATTGTGAATCAGAGAGTTAAAGGAAAGACACTATGGCTAAATCTAACTTTGAGTTCCTGAAAGGCGTCAACGATTTTCTATTTGCTATCGCTCGTGCAGCAGAAAAAAACTATCCTGATGACCCAAATACAACTCTGGTCAAACTCAGAATATTCGGTGAATCGACAGCAAAGCATCTTGCAAAGTTGCTCGACATTGAGATTCCTGAAAATCAAAACGACCTACTGCGCGAACTAGGCAGAATCCCTTTTGTTGATGACAGCATACTGAGCGTCTTCCATAAGCTTCGTAAAAACGGCAACAAGGCAGTTCATGAATATCATAACGATCTGCAGGATGCAGAGATGTGTTTGCGCCTCGCATTCAGAGTAGCGGTTTGGTACTACCGCCTCGTTACCAAGCAATATGACTTCCCAGTTCCGCAGTTTGAACTTCCAACTTCTGACAGCAGCCCAGCCTTCGAACAAGAAATACTGTCACTAAAAGCTGAACTGGCACAGGCGCGCCAAGCAGAAACGCTGACCAAAGCGGAGTTCGAAGCACAACAAGTGAAGCTCATTTCACTTAACGGTTACATCTCCGTTTTAGAGAGTAAACAAGAGGAAACTCAAGAGCAGTCTCAAGCTCGAATTGCAGCTTTAGAAGCGAAGCTACAAGAAAAAGAGCAGGAGCTCTCCAAGAAGACAGAGAGTGAACGCAGGGCTTACAAGCAGCAAATCACCAAAGAAGCGGCATCTCGTAGCCTCGAGCTTAGCGAGGCAGAAACTCGCTTCTTAATTGACTCGCAACTCCGTAAAGCGGGTTGGGATGCCGACAGTAAAACGCTCACGTTTGCTAATGGAACTCGTCCCCAGGTAGGTCGCAATATTGCCATCGCAGAGTGGCCAACGGGTAAATATGAGACAGGAAAAACAGGGTTTGCAGATTATGTACTGTTTGTTGGATTGTGCCCCATTGCTGTGGTGGAAGCCAAAAAAGCGAACACTGATGTCTCCGCGAAACTCAATGAAGCTTATCGTTACAGCAAATACTTTGATTCGGCTTTCTTGAAGCAAGAGTTAGAACAAGCAGCTAACGACGACGAAGTGCTGGACCAAATTGCCGAAACCTTCCCGAACTATGCACCTACTTGGCCTGACGCCAGTGGAAAAGAAAGCTACAAAATTCCATTTTGTTTCTCCGCCAATGGTCGTGACTACCGAGCTGCAATGAAAACCAAAAGCGGCATTTGGTTTCGAGACGTAAGACATAACACCAATATGCCAAAGGCGTTGCCAGAGTGGCACCGCCCAGAAGAGCTTGTCGCCAAACTGGAGAACGACCTGCAGCTCCAAAACCGATGGTTTGCCGACAATGCCGACATGAACGATCTTGGTTTACGTTACTACCAAGAAGAAGCGGTGCAAGCGGTCGAGAAGGCGATTATCGCAGGTCAACAGGACATTCTACTTGCGATGGCCACAGGTACAGGCAAGACGCGCACTGCTATCGCCCTAATGTATCGTCTTATTCAGTCACAGCGTTTTAAACGTGTGTTGTTCTTAGTCGACCGAACTTCACTGGGCAAGCAAGCATTGGATTCGTTTGAAGATACCAATATCAAAGGCGATACCTTTAACGCTATCTTCAACATAAAAGGATTAACGGATCGCTTCCCAGAAGACAGTACCAAGATTCATGTAGCAACAGTACAGTCGTTGGTTAAACGAACACTTCAAAGCGATGAAGTGATGCCTGTTGGTCGTTATGACTGCATTATCGTTGATGAGGCGCACCGTGGTTACATCCTCGATAAAGAGCAGACGGAAGGGGAACTGAAGTTCCGTAATCAGCTCGATTTTATCTCTTCTTATCGCCGTATAATCGACCATTTTGATGCGGTTAAAATTGCACTTACGGCGACTCCAGCGCTGCATACCATTGATATCTTTGGTGGTGGCACGCTGGGTGACACTCAGAAAAAGCCGGTTTACCGCTATAGCTATAGAAAAGCGGTCATTGATGGTTACCTGTGCGACCAAGAGCCGCCAATCAAAATCAAGACCAAATTGAGTGAAGAAGGTGTCTACTTATCAAAAGGTGCAGAGGTCGTGCGTCTGTCTAACCAAGGCGAACTCATTAACGACACCTTAGAAGATGAGCAAGGGTTTGAAGTCGCAGACTTTAACCGCAACCTTATTGCTTCAAACTTCAATAAGGTCGTATGTGAGGAGTTAGTACAGCATATCGATCCAACAAGCGCCCAAAAGACATTGGTATTTTGTGTCAACAACACTCATGCAGATACGGTAGTTGAAGAGCTTCGCGTTGCGTTTAGGGCGAAATATCCAGACCTTGAACACGACGCGATCATCAAGATCACAGGCGATGCCGACAAGGACGCCAATAAAGTCCAATCAATGATCACTCGCTACAAAAAAGAGCGACTACCTAACATCGTGGTCACCGTTGATTTGCTAACGACAGGGGTAGATATCCCGAGTATCTGTAACCTAGTATTCATGCGAAAAGTACGCAGCCGAATTCTCTATGAGCAGATGAAAGGCCGAGCAACGCGCTTATGTCCTGCAGTCGGTAAAAGCTCATTCCGAATTTTTGATGCCGTGGATTTGTACTCGACACTACAAAGTGTAGACACCATGCGACCAGTAGTGGTTCGTCCACAAGTAGAGCTGCAAACGTTGGTTAACGAGATCACCGATTCCGAAACCTACAAAACCAAAGAAGCTGACGGACGCAGCTTTGCCGAGCATAGTCACGAGCAGTTAGTGGCGAAAATGCAGCGCATTATTAGCCACGCGCAATTCAACCGTGATCGCTCTAAAGAGATAGAATCTCAAGTGAAACGCCTAGATGAAATCTGCAGCAATGCAGCAGGATGTGACTTTGCAAGCTTGGCAAAAACACTCAAAACCAAGGGACCAAAGTGGTCTGCTGAAATCTTCAACAAAGTACCGAATATGGTCGGTCGCTTAGAGCAGCTTAAAAACGACATTAACGCTATGCGAGACATGCCAATCTTCACGGATATTCACGATGAAGTGGTTGAGGTAACCCAGGCGTACGGAGACTTTGATAACCCAGAAGACTTCTTAGAGGCATTCGATAAGCTAGTGGACGTTTCCGTAAACCAACAGGAAGCGTTGGACGCTATTATTAATCGTCCACGAGACCTAACTCGCAAAGGCTTGATTGAACTGCAAGAGTGGTTCGATGCACAAGACTTCAACGAAGCGAATCTTCGCAGCGCATGGAAGGCCGCTAAGAACCAAGATATTGCCGCTAAGCTTATCGGTCATATTCGACGTGCCTCTATTGGGGATGCGCTACTTCCGTTTGAAAAGCGTGTTGAGCTCGCTCTAGAGAGAATAAAATCGGCCAATGATTGGAATACAGAACAGCTGACATGGCTCGATAGGTTGGCACAATCCATCAAAGACAAGGTCATACTCGATGATGACACCTTTAAAACCGGTAACTACAAGCGTAAAGGTGGAAAACGCAAGCTTATGAAAGTCTTTAATGATGACCTAGAAAGTATATTGCTTGAGTTCACCGAACATATTTGGGACGAACCCGCGTAAATCAATTGGCATTGAAATGGTCTAAGGCGAGTTACTTCTTCATATTGTTAGATATGTGAATCAATTTAGCTTCCGTGACAAGAAGTAAAATATCGAATTAACTGAAGTATAAGGAACAGTATGGAACTGAATAAATTTGTTGCGAATAGAGCTCGGCCTTTACCCGTAATCGTTATGGCCGATACTAGCGGTAGTATGCGAGAACACGGCAAGATTGAAGCACTAAATCGCTCAATCAAAGATATGATCACAAGCTTTGCAAGTGAAAGTCGTCTTAGAGCGGAGATCCACTTGGCCATTGTTACCTTTGGTCTCGACGCTGAAACACACCTTCCTCTGACTCCGGCTCATCAAATAGAGCAAATAGAAAATTTTGTTGCTCAAGGCACGACCCCTTTAGGAGCTGCTTGCACAATTGTTAAAGAAATGATTGAAAATAAAGAGTGCATTCCATCTAGGGCGTACAGACCAATAGTAATTTTAGTTTCTGATGGTTACCCGACCGATGACTACAATAGTGCATTTGATGCCTTGCTAAACAGCGAGCGTGCTAAAAAGGCAACGAGGTTCGCTTTATCAATAGGTAAAGATGCTGACAACTCCTTACTTGAGTCTTTTGGTAATGATATTGAGGCGCCACTCTTTTTTGCACATAACGCTGCCGAAATAGGTCGTTTTTTCCGTGCTGTGACAATGAGCGTAGCAAATCACTCTAAAAGCCAAAAATCAAATGAGCCTATGAAACTGGAGTTTGTGAGTGATGATTTAGCTGATGATGATTTAGATATCCCGTTGTAGATGAAAGTCAGCATATCAAAACTCTCTGTTATAGGTCCTTCACACGTTGATCTAAGTTTGCCCAATCAAGACGCTGCCGCATCAAAAACGGATAGAGGTAGATGGGCAGTGGCAGTTGCTGATGGGATGGGGTCTAGAGTCTTATCTCATATTGGGTCAAAACTGGCGGTTGATGTAGCGGTTAGCTCTTGTATAGATAGCAGCGAAGGTATTTCTGATAGAGAGCTCATTACTGACATCTATACAAGGTGGTTAAGTGGACTTCACCTCAAAAATATAGAATCTAACGATGCTGTCACTACGTTACTGGTTGCTTGGGGAAATTCAAGAGGAGAATACCGTTTTCTCCAGCTTGGTGATGGTGTTATTTGCAGCAACATTATTAATCATTCTGTTTCAGAAGACGATTTGTTCTCTAATGAAACAACAGGCTTGGGCCTTAGTAAAAAGCTCTCACATTGGCGAACGGGGCGCGGAAAGTTGTTACAGGAAGCAAGTCGAGGATTAGTTTTAATGACTGATGGAATATCTGAAGATATTGAAGAACACATAGGCTTTTGTGACACATTAATAACGCGTGCACAGCGAGTTAGTTTGAGAGCAACAAAAAAACAGTTAAAAGGTCTACTTAACAACTGGCCTACACCACATCATACAGATGACAAAACAATTGCAGTGGTCTTAGTTAATGAATAGCAAGAAGAGAAACACGGTTTTTGATAAACATGGCAATGCGTACGAGCTAGTTGAAAAAATTGGCGAGGGGGGGCAGGGCGTTGTCTGCAAAACTCAATTAAGCGGTATTTTGGTGAAAATATTAAATACCAAGAATGAGAATGCTATTCAAAAATGGAAAAGCCAGTTGGAGTGGAGTCTGAGACAAGATTTAACTGGGCTCAACTTAGCTCATCCTAAGATTCAAATAACAAGACCGCGCCTAGGCTACGTTATGGAGTTGATGGATGGGTTGATTCCACTACAACAAGTATTAGAGAAAAGTTTTAGCGATCTTGTTGATAACCAGAGCATTGAGCAGTACATAAAGACAGGTGGATTAAAAAGACGTTTACACATACTTCTTAAAGTTGCTAAAACACTAGCTAAGCTTCATGGTCGAGGGTATGCATACGGAGATATTTCACCAGCGAATATCTTTGTCTCAGAAGACAGTCGTTACTCAGAAGTATGGTTTATCGATTGCGATAATTTGTGTGTCGACGAACGAGAGGGCTTTACTCACATACATACTCCAGGATACGGCGCTCCAGAAGTCGTAAGAGGTGACATAGGTGTCAATGCACTAACAGATCAATGGTCCTTTGCCGTAATGGCCTTTGAGCTACTCACGCATCAACATCCATTTATGGGCCTTGAAGTCGAAGATGGTGAAGCCGAGGTTGTCGAGCAGCAGGCATATGAAGGACGATTACCTTGGGTTTATGATTCTGAAGATGATTGCAACGAGAGCACTGGAGGGATCGATCTTTCCTTAGTATCCAACGAGGCATTATACAATCTGTTCGATAGATGTTTTACCAAAGGCAAAACTCATCCATACGAGAGGCCCTCATTAGGTGCATGGTGTGTTTCACTTCAGGAGGCACTAGACCATCTATTGGAATGCCCAAGTTGCAAAAGTCATTATTTTGTTGATTTTTCAACAGATGAACAGGCTTGTCCATTTTGCTCGGCCGTTGTAGATAAAGAACACTATGCTGTACTGAAGCAAGTTATTTACCTCAATGAGGAAGAACTGCGCGAGACGCCGAATGTATCTGATGGTTTTGTTGATACTAACAATCTTCGTATTGTTAGTAATGGTACGTCTTTGAATTTTAAATCTGCTCCATATAACACAGAGTTATGGTTTGAGAGTGAGGATGACTTGACTGTAACCATGAGTAATGGAGATATCTATTTAGTTCCAGAGAACCATGCGGTTTGTAATATATCTCGTAAAAATACCTCCCAGGTACATCAAATTAAACACAAACAGAGAATAGCTGCAAAGCGCCGCAGTGCTATTGACCCTTATGAATTCACTACCTGGCGGAAATCAGAAGAGCACGATGCTAGTTATGTTAATTTGTTGAGTGCTTATAGATGGCAATTGGTGTGAGGTGGTAAATGAACTTATTAGACTCTAAATGCCTTACAGGCGATGTCATTGAACTTGTCTTCGAAGATCCTAATGATGCGAATTTGGATTGGAAAACAGGTCAAGCAGTAGAACTGTTTTTTGAGGTAGATTCTTATTACATCAAACAGGGAAATAGAGATTTTTTTGCTGAAGTCACGTTCAAGAATACGTCTTTAGCTATGGCTGTTTCGGGTACTAGAGCGAGAAGAGTTTGTGCAGTCTCTTGCTACAAAAATTCTCGCGCTATAGCTATCCGTTATGTCAGCGTCATTGACAGCTACGATGAGGATCTTGAGTTTAAGATTGAACCTATTTTTGTAGAGGAGATAAAAAAGCAAGTACCAACTTTGCTTGACAATGAGAGCGTAAGAGCGTGGCTTAATGATGAGTTTATTTTTGAAAAAGAGAATAAAGGCGGCATCTTTGTTGAATTTCTTGATAATTCTACAGAATCATTCTTCCTTATTGGCAAAGAATATAAAATCTTAGTTGATAGAATCGGTAGAAATTGGCACCTTTCGTCAATTCGTCATTTCGATGGTGAGACAGATAAATTATATGCTTATCATGGTGAGCATGAATTTAAGTTATATGGAATTGAAGAGCAGTTAAATAGCTCTAACTATAAACATCAACTTGAACAACATCTGCAAGACAATGCAAGTTACTTTAAGCTATGGAAAAAATACTCAGACCTTCACTGGGAGCAACACTCAAGATTGGCGAAAGCAGTGGGGTTCCTCGAATATGACTCTGCCTCTAGTGAATCAGAATCTGAAATACGATTTAAGTTCAAGGTAGGGCGTGACGCACTGGCCTCGTTCTTTGAACGATACAAAAGTGAGTTAGATGCACTCGGCGATACCTTTTCGATGTCAGAGTTAGAGCTACAGGTCGCTTTGGATTTGCCGAGTTGGCTCACTTCATCAGAGAACTTTGAAAAGGCAGGTTCAAGACCTGTTTTCTTGAATAGAGTTAAAGTTGAAGGCGACTATTTAGTTGCAAATTTACGACAAAGACCAAGAACTAAGGGTTTTATCTTCGTTTCTCTTAATGGTATGAAAAAGCAACACGAAAGGAAAAAAGTTGCGTTTGATCTATTGAAGGATGGAAGAAACCCAATGCCGCAGCTCAAGTTTATTTTAGAAGGTGTAACGCCACCAGAGACGAAGACCAAAAAGCTCCGTGCGATAACAACAACTTTAAAGAAAAAACTTGGTAGAAAGTCCTTAACTAAGAAACAAGAAAAAGCTGTAAAAGTAGCCTTAAATACACCGGATATCGCTTTAATTATAGGCCCTCCAGGTACTGGGAAAACTCAGGTTATCTCTGCGATTCAACATAGAATTGCTGAAGAGGGAAATAAGTACAATCTTTCACTTAAACATCAAGTTCTATTGACGAGCTATCAACACGACGCAGTAGACAACGTTGTAGCAAGATCTGGTGTTTTCGGTCTTCCTGCGATCAAAGTGGGGGGTAAGAAGGATGATGCTGAACAGTTACTAGAAAATGGCGTAGCTAGTTGGATATCCAAAGTTGTCGATAAGGTAAAGCCAATCGTCGATAAAGAAATTGAAAGTAGTGATGAATTTTTATTGGTAGACAAGGTTTCTTCGCTCGTCTTTCAAATCAAAAATTCTAGTAGTGCCAGCTTCACTTATCAAAACTTAGTCGAATTGCAGGTGAACCTTAGGAAATTGGCTTTTGGTTATGGCATTAAGGTCTCCTCTAAGGTTGAGAGAAATATCGAACAGCTTTTAGAGAAGTATAGCTTATCGTCTTCTTATGCATTAACGGCTGCTCAAAAGCAAGAACTAACAACCGCGGTAAGGGCTTTGAGAACTGAAGCTATCTCTTATGAAGATGATGGGATGCTCAGACTAGAAAGGCTAACTACTCTACTTTCTGAGCTTAACATTGCTGCCAAAGGCACAGAAAAGCTCCAAGCGATGCTACAAACCGACATAGATTTTGAGATATTAAAAAGCGTAAAAGACAGGTTACTGGAAGCTTTACAAGAACAGTTTGTGCTCCCAAACCAACGCTCATTGAAGACCGGGCAAACCAGACTATTAGACGATTTAATCGAAGAACTTAAAGCTTGTTTAGCAAGTTCGCCGCGACTTGGCCAGTTGTATTATCGTAAAAAATACCTTGATCACTTGATGCTTGAGAAACAACAGGTTCGGAAATCGTTGGAAGAATACAGTGCCGTACTAGGAGCGACCTGTCAGCAAGCTGCTGGAGAAGCTATGGTCGGTGTAAAGTCTGTTGAGCACAGTAAAAGCATTCACTTTGATTCGGTGATTGTCGACGAAGCTGCAAGAGCCAATCCGCTAGATCTCATGATACCGATGTCAATGGCGCGCAAACGTATTGTTTTAGTGGGGGATCACAGACAGCTTCCGCATATGTTAGAACCTAGAGTAGAAAAAGAATTGCAAGATAAAAACGAGCTAGAGATTACTGATCACGAACTGTTGCAACAAAGTTTGTTTGAACGTTTGTATTTCTCACTTTCTAAATATGAAAAAGATGGTTCTTCAGAACACAAACGCGTTGTTATGCTAGATACTCAGTTTCGTATGCATCCTGAGCTAGGTGCATTTGTCAGCGAAGAGTTTTACGAGAGGTTTGGTTTACCTCCTGTGAAACCAGGCTTGGATGAATCGTATTTTCCTTTAGATGTCCCAGGATATGAAGGAAAGCTTGCAGCATGGATTGATGTTGAGCGTTCAAAAGGCAAGATGTCATCAAAGAATGGCTCCAAATATCGAGATTGCGAAGCGGAAGTTATAGCAGACGAAGCATACAAGATACTATCAGCAAGACCGGATTTAAGTGTAGGAATTATCACTTTCTATGCAGCTCAAAGAGACCATATCATTGAAAAAATGGTGGAGAGAAGAGTGATGGAGGATTCCGGTTCAGGTTCTAGTGTCGTTTCTGAGTACAGAATGACGAGACCAAATTCAGGTGAGACGCCTGAAGAGCGCTTCCGTGTTGGTTCTGTTGACGCGTTCCAGGGAAAAGAGTTTGATGTGGTTTTATTATCTACGGTTCGAAGTTGGAATGAACCAGATGAAATCACACAAGATAGTGTCAATGCGCAGCTCGGTTTTCTCCGTATACCAAACCGAATAAACGTTGCCATGTCGCGACAGAAACGCCTTTTGATCGTCGTAGGTGATGCTAGCTTAGCTTCGAATAGGCTGAACCAACTTATGCCAGAGTCCACTCGAACATCTGAAGCTGAAAGATTACTAGTTGGCTTTCCCAAGTTCTTTAATGAACTGTGTCAAAAGGAGAAAGGTCTTGTTCTCTAATAAATATATTAAAACAATAGACTTCCCTAAAGGCAGAGAAGTCCAGCTTTTCGCATGGCCTGTATACTCTTGGGAAGTGTATCTGTCTTCGCATAGAGGTCGTGAACTTAATCTTTTTGAAAGAGCTATTTTAGAGCTAATAAGGGTTAGTGGTAATAGAGACTTGTCTGCAAGTGAGATAGCTACATGGCTTTGTTTAGAGAAAGAAATGGTTTTATACATATTAACCGCAACATTGCAACCGAATGGTTGGCTGGATAAAAACTTTAAGATTACAGAAAGCGGCCGAAAAATCTTGGATTCTGAGTTGGAACCAGAGATGGCAACGGCGTCCGTTTTTCAATGTGCGTTAACAGGTCAATGGCTTCCTAGAATTTCTTATCACTCAATCGAGGTCAAACCAGAAAATGACACGAATGTACTGACGTTTAAGCTCGATCGAGCAACAGACAGAACGGTTAGAGCATATCGAGCAAGAAAACGGTTGCAAGAGATTAGTCGGCCGACTATCTCTGACTTAGAAAACCTTTTGAGCAAGGACAAAGAAGCTCGTTGGATCGCGAATAACATCAGTGAAGAGAGATATCATCTGCCTATCAAGGCAGAAAAAATGCTTCTGTCTGATAAAGAAGCGGAGCAAGCGTATTTGTTGCTGTGGGCAGACACCTCATCGGGTTTTAAGTTTGACTTCTTCGATCCTTTTGGTCTTTCAAGCAAGGCATCGTGGATGAATAAACTATTTGATCACGCAAGAAATGCGGATGATAGGTTAGAGCAGTTCTCCTGCTCAAAATTCGACACCTCCGAGGAGGAACTCTCTTATCAGGAAGCTGTTGATCTTATGAAAGAAACAGCCCGCGTTGAAGTATTAAGTCGATACCCGAATGCAGAGCGTTTTGAAGATTTGGTTGAACCGTTATTTGAGCTGATGAATGGTAAAGAGAGGCTTAATCGAGAAAAATCGGCTGACTACAGCCTAAATAAATCGCTAATTAATGGATGTGGCTCTGTTTTAGAAGTCTTGTGTAAGGCTACTTTGAAGGCTTATCCATTCAAGCGACTAAACGTCTTACCGGGGAAACATCTTTCAAATCATGAAAAGAAAAGAGAGCTCGAGTGGCTATTGAAAGAAGTTGGTAAGTTCAGTGCTTCACAGGTAGAGAGCATTCTCAGCGTACAGCCAGGGAAGATCTTTCAAACAGCGAAGGGTCGGAATTCAAGTCTTCGCTCTTTGTTAGCGACGATTTTCATATCAATGAGGGATTACCCACACCATCCACTGTTGTTTATTACAAACGATAGTTTGCTATTCGATGAAGTATACAAATTGTCGCATTCCCGTGATGAGGCTTCGCACGGAAACAATACAAAATTCACAAATGAACAGGCGTTACATTACATCAATGTTGTGCACAAAGTTTTAGATAATATGTTAGTAGGCTAAAAAATGGCTAAAGGTAAAAATAGAAAAGTTGCAACAAATATTCCTACCGAAAGATCAAAATCCTCAGTTTCAAACGGGTTTCTTGGTGGTCTACTCAAAAAAGCAGGTGTCCCTTCGGATGAGCAACTACTGAGTAAGCTTAATGAAGACGAAAAACAGGCTCTAGTAGCTCTAACAAACCAGCTCGAACATTTAATTTCCGAAAATGAGACTAGAAAGAAAGAACAAGAAGACGCTCAAGTCGAAATTGATTTCAATTTAGAGCAATCAGCCAAAGATCACGAAGAAGCTAAAGTTAAACTCCAATCGATAGAAGGAAAAGAGGCGTCTATTGGAGTAAAAGAGAAAGAGCTGCTAGCGAAAACATCTGAGCTTTCAATTAAAGAGAAGTCGTTATTAGAAAAGGAAGCTAACGCAAACGCAGGTTTTGTTCTGGAACGTCAACAGTCTCTTGAATCTTTAAAAAAAGAGTATCAAAAAATTGAGCAAAAGATTGCGCACCTTGATGAGCAACGAAGAACAAATGAAATCAAAATCCTTGAGCAACAAGCTCAAAGTAACCAACGAGTAAAAGAGCAAGAAAATATCCGATTTGAAGCATTGAAGAACAAGCTGTTGGTTGAGCAGCAGCAGTTAGATGAGCGCCAGATCGAGCTTGACAAAAAAATCGAAGAAAACAAGTTACTAAATGAGCAGCTTAAGAAAAAGCTTGGTGCGCATGCTGTATTGAAAAAACAAGCCTTAGAAGAGTGTCAAAGAGAGTTTCAGACGGAAAAAGTAAATTTAGAAAATCAATTGAAGCTGTTAGAAGATTATCGTAAACGTGATCAACAAGAAATTATAACTCTGACTGAACGTATACGTGGTTACAAAGAGTTGGAAAGAGAAGCTAAAATCAAAGAACTTGGCTCTCCTGCGGCAGTTTTACAACGAATTGATGAGCTTGAAAAAGACCTACGAGATGCACGCATTAAATTAAAAGGTCGCAGTGAAGACGATTTGGAAGAAGAATTAGATTTCTACAAAGATCGAGTGGATGATTTAGAAGAAGAGCTAAGAGATCTAAAACAAGAACATGAAGAGGTTAAGCTACGAGAAGGTAAGTATAAGCTCAGCATGAGAGAAAAGTTAGAGCTGCAGAAGCAAAAGGATCTTCTTGAACTTAGCAATGCAGCATTAACTCACAGTATCGAAGCGGTTAAGTCTCAATTAGATGACTTAATCGAAAAGCAGCAGTCTCAAGAAGTTTTTAAAGAACTGACACTAATGGACCGAAAATATCGTGAGCCGGTTCCAGCACAACCCGTTAATTCATTGAAAGAATTTACAGAAGAGTTGCAACATAGAATCGCTATATCTACGGATGTAGAGCTGTATTACGATTTAGACTTGCTCAGAAAGTTCATGGCTGGTTTAGCTCTCAGCCCTTTGCACGTTTTCCAAGGGATCTCAGGAACAGGTAAAACGAGTTTGGTAAACGCGTTTGCCGCTGCGGTAGGCGGTGAAGTGACGACGGTACCAGTCCAAGCTGGTTGGCGGGATAGAGACGATTTAATCGGTCACTACAATGCGTTTGAAAAACGCTACTATGAAAAAGAGTGTCTGCAAGGCCTATATAAAGCACATACTCCATCTTACGAAAATAGATTCAATATCATCCTTTTGGATGAGATGAACCTATCTCGTCCAGAACAATACTTCGCAGAGTTTTTGTCGGCAATGGAGCAAAATGAACAGAAACGTAAAGTGGTGTTAATGGACTCTTCTGTCGCAAATCCGCCGAAGCACTTTGTAGAAGAGAGAAAGCTATTACTTAAAACCAATACTTGGTTTATGGGGACAGCGAACCATGATGAAACGACATTCGAATTTGCGGATAAAACGCATGACCGAGCGTTCACATTAGATTTGGAGAAGCAAGTTAAGCCTGAAGGTTGGGTTGCCAAGTCTATCAAGAACACCGTCATAGATTTTGATTCAGTTGATGAGTTGTTTGTGAAGGCACAAAAGACCCATCGAAAACTGGTCTTAGACATGCTTAAAAAGCTCACTAAATCTGATTTTACAGCAATCCTTGAACGTCAGTTTGATATCGGTTGGGGTAATCGTTTGGAAGCTCAGGCACTGAAATTCGTATCCGTTTACAAAGAGTGTGGTGGTCATGAAGCCGATGCACTTGAGCACCTGCTGATTACGAGAGTGCTTCGTAAAGGCAAAGTACTTGGACGTTATGATATTTCAGTGGAGAAACTTAAAGACCTAAAAAGTGCTCTAGGTGTCTTGTTTAAGGCCTTTAATAGCCCTTGTACGAGAGCGATTAATATCATTGAGAGCGAAATTACTCGTAAAGAAGAAGGGGTTTATTAACAATGTTAATAGACAGGGTAACTTCTGAAAATGTTAATCCCAACGAACTATCTCGCCTACAATCAGGGCGTTATGCCCTGACTGTTCAAAAACGTAAGGGGTGCTTTGAAGAATCACTGATATTAGAGCCTATTATCCCAGAGGGACTCTCGACAGATTTCGTTTTTGCTCAGCCTTCGGAGGATCTGTTTACTAATGAAGATATTCTAAAGAGCGAGCAACAACTTAGAGTGATTTACGATGCTATCCATCAAATCAATGATAAATTTGATACAACTGACCTAGATAAGTTTAGCCATTTCCTACCACCAGAAATTAGCAAAAACATAACACCCAATGAGCTGGATATCGGAATAGACGATGCTTTCGATAATGGCGTGTTATTTCAGATAAATAGCTCGCCAAGAATGAGCATGCGTTACGACACAGAACTGTTGCCTACGAGTAGAGTAAAGCGGTATGCGAATAACTATCAAGCTCACTTAGTTGCACATTCCGAGTGCTGGCAGCAAAGGACGATTGTTGGCATTGTTCCTAAAAAACTAATGGCAAAAGTTAGTGAGGACGAGATCGGTATTTATGAGAACATCGTTTACGTACGGTTAATTGATAATTTATTCAATTATTTGACGTTATACAAAATACGTCTTGAGGAGATTGTTACTTTCATTGGGAAATTTGGAACCCTGGACAGCAGCAACAAAGATCATCGTTATATCACTCAATTAACTGAGGACTGGGGCAGGGCATATGAAAACAGTACCGACTCGATGGAGCAACTGCAGGATCAAACTGAATCAAGTCTAGAGAAAATCAAGGCCAGTATTCGAAAGCTATCCCAGTTACGATCAGACAAACTGTATCAGTCGATTCCACGTGCAGCTAAGGTGGGTATGGAGCTGAAACAAACCAATATTCTGGTTCACGACAAAAACTATCGAAGAGTTGCTAAGCTTTGGCGACTTTGGCTTGCAAACTCGAATATTGATAAGTTATCACCAAAACAGGCTCTTGAACAAAAACAGCATAACTTCATCCAATTTCAAAGATACTTTGACCAAGTGTTGAGGCAAGTGTTCTTTAATTTAGGCTGGTCTTTATCCGAAGCAAAGGATGGCTATAAATTAACACACAACAATACGTTTGAACTAGAGGTCAAACACTCAGGTAAAGGTGAGTGGTTAGTAGTAAAAAAAGAAGATGTAGTAGCTCGAATAGTTGCTATTTCTGAACCATTGGTTGAAGAAATTTCAGAAAGAGAGTTAGCACCTGGAGTGTTTCTAGTATGTCCCGAAAATAATACGTTGAGTTCAAGTGACCACATTATCGAAATCTCACCGATTGCCCTTGACGGAAAAGAAATCTTAGCTGGTAAACTGCAACAGCAGATTTTGAAAACTATCATTCGTGAGTATTTGACTGGGTTTAAGGTCAAGCTGCCCACCGCGATAGACAAGCTATATCAAGAGAAATTTGACTTCAGTTTGTCAGATGAAGAACTCAAAATAGCGAAGGAACATGCTAATACAGAGCTGTACAACGCAATTGTCACTAAAAGTCATATATCGATGTACTTAAAGCAGTGTCCGGTTTGTAGCCAGCCAGCTCACGAAAGTAGTGTTGAGCAAACAACGAAAGACTACTTTAAGGCAGCTTGCAGAAACAAAACTTGCAAAGCAACTTGGACTTTAGACGTTAAGCGGTCGCTATTTAGTTTGAATGAGGAGAGTTCATCAAACGGTAGGTTTGCGTTCAGTTTCAGTTTTTAGGATACACTGGTTTGATTGGGATAACGGGAACCGAATAAGGGCAGGGTGACTTATGTCGCCTTGTAAGCACAATTCTTCTGCGGAAAATGCATGTTCAAGCCTTCAGGCGTACCATGTTTCGGTTTCAGTGTTGAATTAGGCACCATACTCTTCAAACTAGACGGAATATATGTAGGATGAGCCTGCTTAAATCCATATAATTGATGGATACTTTGATGGTCTTTTTCTGTACAAGCAAGGCCATAGAAACTTAATAGCTATACCCATTGTTAGGGGAAAGCTAGAGGGAATACCCTCAAACAATAAAGAGATAAACCATGAACAACAACGATCTCGTCGCCAAACTCTGGAAACTCTGTGACAACCTACGTGATGGTGGGGTGTCATACCAAAACTACGTTAACGAACTGGCCTCACTGCTGTTTCTTAAAATGTGTGAAGAAACGGGTCAGGAAGATGACCTGTTACCAGAGGGGTACCGCTGGGCGGATTTGAAAGCAAAAATCGGCCAAGACCAACACCAGTTCTACCGCAATATGTTGGTACAGTTGGGCGCCGATGATCACGCGATTGTTCGAGCGATTTTCCAAAACGTCAACACCACTATCACGCAGCCAGCGCAGCTTACCGAGCTAGTGGACAACATGGACAGCCTTGAATGGTTTGAAGGTGATAAGGGCAAGAGCCGTGATGATTTTGGTGACATGTACGAAGGCCTACTACAAAAGAACGCGAACGAGACCAAATCAGGAGCTGGTCAGTACTTTACGCCGCGTTCGCTTATCAGCACCATCGTTAAACTTATGCAGCCGCAGCCGCGTGAAATCATTCAAGATCCAGCAGCAGGCACAGCAGGCTTTTTGATTGAAGCTGATAAATACATCAAAGCGCAAACCAACGATCTTGATGACCTCGATGATGATGACCAAGAGTTCCAAATGACCAAAGCCTTTGTGGGTTTGGAACTGGTGCCAGAGACCCGTCGTCTTGCACTGATGAACTGCTTGCTACATGACATCGAGGGCGATGAAGATGAAGGGGCTATTCGCCTTGGTAATACACTAGGTAGTGCGGGTGAAAGCTTGCCAAAAGCCAACGTGATTTTGACTAACCCTCCATTCGGTAGTGCCGCAAGCACCAACATTACTCGCACCTTTGTTCACCCAACGGGTAACAAACAGCTTTGTTTTATGCAGCATATCTACGATGCGCTAGAGCCAGGTGGCCGTGCTGCGGTTGTTATCCCAGATAACGTCTTGTTTGAAGGCGGTAAAGGTACAGAAATCCGTCGAGACTTAATGGACAAATGTAACCTGCACACCATCCTACGCTTGCCAACGGGCATCTTCTACGCGCAAGGGGTGAAGACTAATGTGCTGTTTTTCCAAAAAGGCACGCCAGAGAATCCAGCTCAGGACAAAGGTTGCACCAAGGAGACTTGGGTATTTGATATGCGAACCAATATGAACACCTTTGGTAAACGCCGCCCACTAACAGACAAACACTTCGATGTATTTGTAGACGCATACGGTAGCGATGCGAATGGTCAATCTGATCGTGTTGAAGGTGTATACGAAACGTTAGGTAACGTGTTTGCAGAAGGCGAATCTTCAGTAGAGCAAACCATCGAAAATGCACGTTTCCGCAAGTTCAGCCGTGAATATATTCGCGACCAAAAAGGCGATAGCTTAGATATCTCATGGCTTAAAGATCTCGAAGCCACGAGTGCGGAAAACCTACCAGAGCCAGAAGTGCTTGCCGGAGAAGCAATGGCAGAACTCACTGAAGCCATGTCTGAGATCTACCAACTGATGCAAGCACTTGGTGCGAACGATGAAGCTGAGTCACAAAAACAATTGCTTGAAGAAGCCTTTGGCTTGGCAGAAAAGCCGGAGGCAGAGTAATGAGTAAGTTGCCGAAGGGGTGGGTTGAGTCGTCACTAATTGACTTAGCTAAGTTTATTGATTATCGAGGACGTACTCCAAAAAAAACTGAGGAAGGTATCCCCTTAATCACGGCTAAGAACATTAAAGATGGTTTTATCAATCGCGAACCGAGGGAGTTTATTGCTGAAGCTGACTACGATGGCTGGATGACTAGAGGTATACCTATAGTAGGGGATGTTTTGTTAACTACAGAAGCTCCTCTAGGTAACGTTGCTCAGATTGATATAAAAGAAAAATTTGCTTTGGCACAAAGAGCGATTTGTTTTCAGTTTTACAAAAATGAAGTAGAACGTTTTGTTTACTACTATCTTCGTTCACCTTTGTTTAACCAAAAGCTTGGATTGAACTCTACTGGTTCAACTGTTAAGGGAATAAAAGCTGCGACGTTGAAAAAACTGCCAGTGCATATAGCACCACTTACCGAACAAAAACGCATCGTCGAAAAACTCGACGAGGTATTGGCACAGGTCGACACCATCAAAGCCCGCCTAGACGGCATCCCTGATTTGCTAAAACGCTTCCGCCAATCGGTACTTGCTGCTGCGGTGTCGGGTAAGTTGACGGAGACTAGCTCTAGCATATGGTTAGAAGGCGAACTATCCGATGTTGCGACATTTCAAAATGGCTATGCTTTTAAGAGTGGGTGGTTTAGTGATGAAGGCGATTTTCAAGTAATCAAGCTTGGTAACGTTAAAGATGACTATTTAAAGTTAGATACAGCACCTGCTTATTTGAATTCTAAGCAAGCACAGGAATACCTTAAATTTAAGCCAAGCGTTGGTGATATTTTACTTTCCATGACGGGGACTAAGTTCAAAAGAGATTATGGTTTTGCATGTTTAGTTGAAAGGGACTTACCGGTGTTAATTAATCAGCGAGTTGGTCGGATTCTTCCTGAGCGTAAAAAGGTAATCCCTGAGTACTTGCACTTGTACCTTCGTTCGGAATTGTTTAGAAACCAGTTTTTTGCAGGAGAGACAGGTGGTGTTAATCAAGGCAATGTCGGTTCAAAGCACATTATGTCTTGTAAATTGTCTATACCAAGTATGGAAACACAAAACTTGATTGCATCTAAAGCTAGGAACCTATTTGATCTCGCTAACACCATCGAAGCACAAGTGAAAAAAGCACAAGTGAGGGTAGATAATCTAACCCAAAGCATTTTAGCAAAAGCCTTCCGTGGTGAACTGGTTCCACAAGATCCAAACGATGAGCCCGCAGACAAGCTTTTAGAGCGCATCGCAGAAGCCCGCAAAGAGGCCGAAGCGCTCGCTAAAGCCGCTAAAAAAGCAGAGAACGCGAAAAAGCGTGCAGCGAAAAAGGCTGCTGAAAATAATTAATTTATAAATTTATTAGCACGCACAGCAGCGTGCTTTTTTATGAGTGTAACAATGGAAACGTCAAATCAATATTCAGGTGAAACCAGCTTAGCGCAGTTTTTCAACCAGTATAAAGATGCCACTGCAAAGTGGCACACTGGTTACACGCGTACTTGTGAAACTATTCAAAATGATCCCGACATTACAGATGAAACGTTAGCGTTGATTTGGTATCAGCGTGATAACTATGTTTCAAGTCTAATGCAAGGGGCCCCGTCTCAAGAAGAATTTGAGAGAGCGAAGTCATCGCTGCGGGAGTTAACGCTGCGTATAAAGGCTGAACCATCAGCAGAGATGTACTCAGAAGCTCAGCGGCTAATGCTCGAATACAAATCTAAACAGTTACTCAATAAAAACTATAAAGCGCTGCTTAACAGAGCCTTTTCTGCAATAGCTCCTCGCATATGCATTTCAACAGTAGATGACCGCTATTTAATTAGGGCATTGACTTACCTTAACAAGCGTTTCGATTTGGGCTTGTCACTTAAAGGCAATTGGTTCGAACTTAATCAAGCTTATACAACGGCGTTAAGAGCGCACCTTCCTGAAGACTATGACCATTTTCTTGCGAACATGGCAACATGGCAAGTTTATGAGGATCTTAAAGAAAACCGTCTAGGTGATGGTGAAATACAAGAAAAGGCAAATAATTCGTATACATCGGAAAGCAGCATGACAGCAGTCAAAAGTTCTGAACCATTGAACCAAATCCTTTATGGCCCACCAGGAACAGGTAAAACCTACCACACTATTGAAGCAGCAGTAAAAGCCGCAGAGCCAGAGTTTTACCTTGAGCTGAATATCGATCAGAAGGTCGGTGCCACTGCGGAGCAACGTGCTACGCTCCAGAAAAAATACCAAGAACTGTGTGATGCTAAGCGTATCCGCTTTGTCACGTTCCATCAAAGCTATGGCTATGAGGAGTTTGTAGAAGGGTTGAGTGCAAACTCAGTAGATGGACAAGTCTCTTATGATGTCAAATCGGGCATTTTTAAAAGTATTTGCGAGCAGGCGACACAAGGGATAGAGCAAGACAATGACCCGCTGGAAATTGCAATTGCCGCGCTTAAAGAAGAACTTGAAGAAGGCTCTTCACTGTCTTTATCAACGCAAAGAGGTAAGGCGTTCGATATTCAATATCACGGCAATACGACCTTCAGAGCATTTCCCCATGAGACAAGTCATGAAGATTTGGGTAACGGCTATCCTGTTGCTATAGACAGTATTCGTAAGCTCTATCGAGGAGCAAATGTAAGGGAGTTCTATAACCCTTCATACGTAAAAGCCATACTCAAATATTTAGTCACCAAATATAAGCTACCAGAAAAGCCTGCGACCTCTGCACAAAATGCCAAGAACTTTGTTTTAGTTATCGACGAAATTAATCGAGGCAACATTTCAAAGATATTTGGTGAACTGATTACGTTAATAGAAGACTCCAAGCGCTCTGGAAAAGGGCAGACTGAATCAATCGAAGTCGTTCTGCCTCACTCTGGCGAGACGTTTTCTGTGCCAAATAATCTATACCTTATTGGAACGATGAACACTGCTGACCGCTCACTAGCTATGATGGACACCGCATTGCGACGCCGTTTCGAGTTTGTCGAGATGATGCCAAAGCCTAGCCTTTTGAGTAGCATTATGGTTAAAGGCATAGATTTAGAGCAGTTCCTAGAAACTCTAAACCAACGTATTGAAGTACTTTACGACCATGAACACACCTTGGGGCATGCTTTCTTTATGCCAGTCAAGGAATGTGTTGAGCAAGGTGATGATACTCAGGCCTTTATCGTGTTGAAGTCGGTCTTTCAAAACAAAATCATCCCTTTGCTCGAAGAGTACTTCTTTGAAGATTGGAACAAGATCCGTTTGGTGCTAGCGGACAACCAGAAAGCCGAGAATTCCCAATTAGAGAGCTTGCAGTTTATTTCTGAACAAAAGCTTACCACCGCGGCGTTGGGAACTCTGTTTGGCCATAACCATGGCTTAAACCAGTACGGTGAGGAACAACAGAAATTCACACTAAAAGATAAAACCGACAGTGTCTGGGATAATCCTTCTGCCTACATTGGGATCTATTCGTTGGGCCAAGCGTCGGGTGATTAATCATGGGCGCTAACAACAGTCCATTACACAAGGGCAACGGGGTAGCGAGCGGGCATCCTGTTGTCTTTGAGTTTGGTTTTCTTTGTAGTGACAAAGACGCTGCGATTCAGTACGGCTTTTGCCATGTCTCCGAACGTTCTTTTGAATACCTTGAGTCGCTTTTCTTCAATGAACAAAGTGCCAGCCAGCACGATCTAGAGCAGAGAGACAGTAACGTATCGCAGTTTCTGCAATTGAGAACCCGTTTTGGTTACAAGGTGCTGCAAGTAAAGAACTACGTTGGTGTCATTTTTACGCCACATGGCCAGCATATAGAGGTGTTGCCCAAAATAGCCAAAACGGCGGAAGACTTTGAATTGGGTGTTACTGAGTCACGAAGCAAACTGTTAATGATGCTCAGACATCTAGGCGAGTTTAGGCACCTAGCCACCGATTCCGCCAGCGTCGATACGCTTAAGATGCCGCTCCTTGAAGTATTTATTAAGCAGTTTTTGGATAGCGTAAATCAACTGGTCAAACGCGGCTTGCGAAGTGATTATGTGCGCCGTGAAGACAATTTAGCGTTTCAAAAGGGTAAGCTCAAAGTATCTAAGCAGCTTCGTCACAATGTGGTGAACAAACATAAGTTCTTTGTTGAGTATGACGAGTATCTTCAAGATCGACCGGCGAACCGTCTGATTAGGGCTGCGTTAAAAAAGGTTGCCTCGTACACCAGAGCCAATGTTAACCAGCGTTTATTGCGAGAACTCGACTTTGCTTTCGATGAGGTACCCGCAAGTCTTAACGCGAAACAAGATTTTGCGCGAGTGAAATTGGACCGAAGTATGAGCTATTACCAAGCACCTCTGGTGTGGGCTCGTTTGATTCTCGAAGGTTTTTCTCCGCTGAGTATGAAAGGCATGTCGAGCGCACAATCGTTGCTGTTTCCGATGGAATCAGTGTTCGAAAGCTACGTTGCCTCAGTGCTAAACGAGCAACTCATACCCGAAGCAAAACTGCATACCCAAACGACCAGTGAGTATTTGGTTCAACATCAAAAGCGGCGCCAGTTTCAGTTAAGACCTGATCTGCTTATTACTTACTCTGAAGGTATAAGTTCGAAAAAAATAAAACTGGTGCTGGACACGAAATGGAAGTTGATTGATATCCAAGCTAACAATTATGGCTTGGCTCAGTCTGACTTCTATCAAATGCTGGCCTACGGGCAGAATTATCAAGATGGAGCCGGTGATCTTGTGCTGATTTACCCACAACATGATGGGTTCCAAGAGCCGATAGAGTTCTCATTTGAGTTTACCAAAGACCTACGGTTGTGGGTTGTCCCGTTTGAAATAGAGCAGGGTGGGCTTAGTCGATTGATTACCAGAGACTATCACCCATTTCACAAGCTTATGAAGAGTGGACCCTTGCATTTGTGAGTTAAGCTCTAAGTAATTGTAATGCTCAAAATTGTAATAAGAATGAACCGCTAATGATTAGAGACGAACTATTAGACAGACTTTTACTTGAATTTGGTGAACCAGCACGCGTCACTAAAAAGGTAAATGCATGGCATATCACCAGCCAGTTCGGCATCGTGATTGAGGTCGATACGCCAAAAGATGGCTCGTATGCCAATGTCTGGCTACCTGAACCATTTGGTAATGTGACATTACCAGAGATCCCAACAACGCGTTACCCCGAAGATAAAGGTCGTCACAGCAACACATACAGCACGCCAGGTCTAACGCGAGGGGAGTCGGCGCTTAAAATTAAGGTACAGACCTTAAAGCATATTGAAATGTTTTTGGGATATTTGTTGCCGGAGTAACGGGTCTGTTTTAGTCAATTAGAAAAGTAACAATAACGTCAGTTAGGTAGGGGCAATATGAACACATTCAGACACTGTATTCAGTCAATTTTGTCTTTTAGAGATTTAGACAAAGTGACGGGACAACCACTTTATAGCTATAAGCTCAGCGATAACGAGTTTGAGCTGTTGAAACAATCACTGTCAGACAGTTTACGAAACAATAGCATATCCAGTTACGTTCCGACGGCTATCAGTTCTGAATGGTCGGGGGCCTTTGTGTTATTTGCCTCTGAGTGGTGGCGCAGGGAGTTTTCAGGTGGACATTGGAGTTGGGAGCCTGTATTTGGTGCTTTAGGTATTCATGAGTCAGAGCTTTCTCCTGCGCAGAGAAGTCGTATGGTAGCCGCTGGCTGCCGCTACTGGCGAAGGCCAATTCTAATGAATGCGCAAGGTCATATGTTTCTGGGAACAGTTGCTGTTGAAGGGGGACTGCCGCTGCAGTTGGTGACCGATTCGAGCAGTAAACTCGCCTATTACTTTGAACAGGTGATTCAAGACTTTGGTAAATTCACACTATCAAAGCCTGATTCATTGGCGATAGCAAAAGCTCATGATCATCATATTGCGTCTTCATTTAGAAACGATGCGGTTTACTCAGTGGTCGGTAAGATCGCTGAAGCGATTTTTTCTTTGGCCGATCAGCATGACCTAGGTAAGCAAGAAGATCCCTTAATGTATCTTGACGTCGTTGAGCCCAACTGGGTAGATAGGTTGCCACTCAACATAGAGCATACGGTCGCTAAGAGTTTGTTAGACAGGGCGTTAGGTAAAGCGATTGTTGTTCAGCGTAAGATGCCGGAAACGATTCGATTACTTCGCTCGTTAAAACCACAGCACAACAGACACGCCTTTACGGTCGATGATATAGGTGAGGTTGAGGTAAACTACGTTTACTCGTTAGAACTAACGTTGCGTTCTCGCGTCAACACACTTTACATTCAGCAGCTATTTAACATGGCGAGCTTACCTGAACGTTTCAGTCTTTTCGCTGTGGGCAAAAAACCGCTTCTTGTGGCGAAGGCCTTTCGCCCCAAAAATACCCCGGATAGATACTTAGTTGATGTCCTTGAAAGTCAGCTGCCTGCAGATTGGTTTAGCTGTGAAATAGAGTTGATGGCTAGAGATGATCAAGGTGAGACGTGGTTTGCTCCTGTAATAGGAGGTAGCTCGGCATCTGATAAAGAACCTTGGGTATTCATCGAGAAAGAAGAACAATGGGTGTTCTCAGGCGCAGGGGACGTCATCTGTGAGGCCAGCAAGGCAATCATTGCGACTCAACAAGGATATGTAGTCGAATCGGCTTCAGAGCAATGCGAGGACATAGCCAGCTCTGCTTTGCAAGATAATCGTCAGCTTACAATGCTTCGAGAGGCTGGTCGATACAATGTCGGTCAGTATCAAATCGTACTTGGAGGTGAGAGGGTTCAACCCAAAGAGTATGTGTGGCAAGGTGACGTTTTACCATTTCAAACAACGCCACAAAAAAGCTTCATAGGCACCCCAAAACTCATCGAACTGAATGAGCAAGGTGTTCGAACTCCGATACAGGATAGCTCGGTTCATTGGCACGATCTGAATAAGCAACAATGGTCCTCGTTGAGTACACTACCATCGGGGAAAAGTGAGGTTCGATACACAAATCAGTCAGGTACCAACAAGCACTTTCGAATTGCTAGTGTTCCGAGTGATTTTCGAGTTGATTTAATTCCTGCTACGGATCTTAGCCAAGGCAGAGTAATCATATCAACCAGTTGTCCCCCTTTGGTAGCATTGGCAAAAGACAACCATGATGATGTCAAAATGGAGTTGTCGTCAACGGAGCAAGCAGTAGTTCTCGAACTTAGTGCCAATGGCACTTACCCGCCAGCATACATAGATATCGAAATCTGGTGGCAAGATAAGCCTAAATCTATAGAAATGAGATTGCCTTTCCCTAGTAAGGGAGTGTGCTTACTTGACGCTAAGCAACAGAGAGTTGACAACTACAGTGAGATTTTGGTTGATAGCTTGAGTAGCTATGAGTTATACGGTTGTGGATTAGATGGTGAGATTGAGGTTCAGTTCTCGTTGAAAGCTAAGGACGTTAGAGGTGCCTTTGCTCGTTCTGCTTTTTATAAAACGGTGCTCTCTTCGGTCGAAGACATGTCTGCTGGTTTATCACTCTCCGCATTTCGCTCTAGCATTCAATCTCTATTTGCGCTTTCGACAAGTCTAGATGCAAAAGTAAAAATGGAAGTCATGCATCATGGCCACGAGGTTTTTTCCGTTGATCTCGCACTGTATCAATGTTCACTCTTACCAGACCGTTCTAATAGCCATGTAGTTTTGAGCTCAGCGGCGAGCTCACACCTAGATAACATTGTAGCTATAGACTTGTTTACCATTCCTCTAGGGCAGCCAGACCAGACGCCTATTCCACTGAAACTAGAGTCTGTAGATGATTCAGGACGCTATTGTTGGCATATGCCTGATGAGGAGCTCGAGCCGGGCGCTTGGTTAGTTTATTGCAACGAACCTAAATTTGGCATTCGACCTGTTATGTGGACGAAAGATCTACAACTTCTTCCGGCCCCTAAAGGTGCTTTTGAAGCCGCAGCTGGCATTAGTCGGAACATTGATCGCATCAAAGCCTTCAGTCATGCAGCAAAAGAGTTAGCCGCTGACTACTCATCGGTTGAGTGGAAGTACGTTCGAACATTATTAGCTTTCAATCAAGTACCTTTAACTACCTTCGATTTATGGCGCGGAGCCTCTCAGCAACCTGAATTCATGCTTGCGTTGCTACTGCAGGCTAACAAGTCAGAAATCGAAGCTGTATGGCATATGGGTACACAGTTTCCTATGTTGTGGACTTCACTCGATATTCAGCAGTCTATTAAAGTAGTTCGAGCCTACTATGAGTACTTACTGGAAAGGCTAGGTGGAGAGGGCATGGAAGAGCTGGTTCAAGACAGGATTATGAAAAAGCTATCGGAATTAGAATCTTTCTTTCCTAGCCTTTCTTCGCTCATACAGTTATTGGGCGTCAAGATTGCTTTCAATTTAGAGAAGTCCTTTATAGAGGTCGGTGATTATACCGCTCAACTTCGAGCCATACGTGGTCAATTGGCACAGCGGAAGTGTGAAAATGAATGGCCATGCCATAACGCGAACGATGTGTTTGGGCAGGTGATGCAAAGAGTGCACAAACAGATCGTAGAACTTTGTCTCACTGGTGATTACTCATTTAAAAACAATGTAATGAACGCTCCCGTCCTTCTTGCATTGGCGACGGCTGGACATGCTGATTTACGAATGACCGCTGAGGTTGTTCATGCGATGCGAGAATATCGTAGGTTTGATGAAACCTACTTCGATGAAGCGTTTAATCTGACACAGAAATTAATTATTGGTTTGCTCAACGTTTAGTTTGGAGACAGCGAAATGGAATATTTTGAATCAATTATTGATCAGCTAACGAAGCGTGCTGCGAGAGCAACACTTGGGCAATTTGGACTTCGCTCTAAACCACTCAGAGAGTTTCTATGGAATGCCTTTAGTCAATCGCCGGGTAACGATGGGGCATTTCTAGGGGATCCTGTGTTCGAAGCAACCTTTGGTTGGAAACCACACACCGAACCCATGACCGCCTTATCAGGCAGACTGTTGGAGAGCCGTCTGGTCAGTGCGATGGAAAACCCTCCCAAAGAGCTTCGTGATGACTATAAGTTCGATAGTAGTTGGTATCCCTATGCCCATCAATATGAGGCTTGGGAACATCTCTCTAAATCAGAACCTCGGTCAGTGATTGTTAGTAGCGGTACTGGCTCAGGTAAAACAGAATGTTTCCTTGTTCCAATTCTTAACGACATTGTAAGACGCCAAAGCAAATCAAACGGTGTTGAGGCGCTGTTCTTGTATCCTCTAAACGCTTTAATTAACAGTCAGCGTGATAGACTTGCAGCTTGGACACATGAGCTTGGCGCTGATGTAAAGTTTTGTTTGTACAATGGCGAAACTAAAGAGAACGTGCCCGCTGCCAAGCAACGTATCCAGCCGAATCAACAGCTTTCTAGAAAGGCATTACGTTCCGACCCAGGACAAATCTTAGTTACCAACGCGACGATGTTGGAATACATGTTGGTTCGTCAAAAAGATGAGCCCATCTTAGCTAAATCCAAGGGCAAGTTGCGTTGGATTGTCTTAGATGAAGCTCACACATATATAGGTTCTCAGGCTGCAGAACTATCTCTGTTGCTCCGAAGAGTTATGCATGGTTTTGATGTCACTCCAGATCAAGTTCGATTTGTAGCGACCTCTGCGACGATAGGCGGTAAGGATTCAGACACCGAACTGAAAGCATTTTTGGCGGATGTGGCTGGTGTGGATATATCTCAAGTTTATCTTGTGAAAGGCCATCGTGAAGTCTCGTCTCTTTCAGAGCTTGATTTACCGTATGCAATGGATTTGGAAGCAATAAATGCCATTGCCAGCATGAGTGAGCGATATAAGGCGCTAGAGTCGATTGTGCCGCTTCGTATTCTTCGTCAAACCTTAAGTGCTGATGACAACCGCTTGTCGCTCCTCCAAATAAGAAAGCTCCTCTCAGCAACAGATGAGCTGCTGAGTGAAGAAATCACACTTAAATGGTTAGACATATGTGCATCAACCAAAGATTCCAGCGGAATGGCCTTTATTCCATTTCGTATGCACCTTTTCCATAGAGTCTCGGGCGGCCTTTGGGCGTGCTCAAATCCGAGTTGCTCTGCAAAAACGAACACGCCTCTCGATAGCATAGAGTGGCGCTTTGGCATGGTGTACATGTCACGTAGAGAAAAGTGTTCGTGCGGTTCTCCTGTGTTTGAAATGACGAGTTGTAACGGCTGTGGCACAAGTCTTCTATTAGCAGATGAAAGTATTGCTAAAGAGTCTGGTGATACCGTTCTAAGTTTGACCAAACCAGAATCCAGTGTGGACGATTTCTCTTTGGATATTGAGTCCGACGACATCGATTCGTATGAAGATGCTGACGCTGATGATGGTGATGTACACTCTAGGTTGTGTATTTTAGCGGAGCAACCATCGGATGAGACGGGTTCTTACTGGCTGAATAATGATCGAGTTTTGAAAAGTGCGAGCTTCAAACAGGCATATTTGGTCAATAAAGTCGAAGGCTATGAGAAGTCCAACGGCAATGGTTTGGGGTTGCGCTGCCCTTGTTGCCAACATACTAAGATCCAAAACTTTGAATTTTACCGTCACTTCCGCAACGGTGCGCCATTCATGTTATCGACGGTGATCCCTACCTTGCTAGAGTTCTGCCAAGATGGCAAAAAAGAGCAACTAAAAGGTCCGTGGAACGGCCGTCGGATGATTACTTTTACAGATAGTCGGCAAGGCACAGCTCGTTTTGCTGCTAAATCACAACAAGATGCGGAAAGACAGTTTTTACGAGCAGCTCTATTCCATTTAGTCGCGGACAGAACACTGAAAAGTGGTACTTTGACCCCTGAACAACGTGCAGACCTTGAAAAATATAAAGCTCGATTGGATACGTTCAAAGAGTTAGGTGATGATGACATGGTTGAAATCATTGAGGAAAAAATTGCGTCGCTAGCAAATGCTGGTGATGTTTCTATTCCTTGGTCTGATGTTGAGCATGAGTTGGCCAAAGAGAAGGAGCTTCAGTATTGGATTAAGGACTCTTATCAGCGCTTTGATGAGCAAATGAGTATGGTCAAGAACCCGCTATTGCTTGCGAGATTGCTGTTATTAAGAGAGTTTAACAGCCGACCAAAGCGACAAAACACCTTGGAGACATTGGGGCTCATTCGATTGGAGTTTGCTGCCATAAAAGATAAAGGCAACACAGCACCACCAGAGTGGAGGCAATTAAACTCGTCAGTAGATGAAGCTCAAAAATCGTGGGTCGAATTTCTGACACTTTGCCTTAACTTCCATGTGCGAGCTAACAAAGCGATTTCTCTCAGTGAAGAACAGCAGCGTTGGATTGGTGCCAAATTCTCTCCTGGGTTGATTATAGCGCCGGGTGACGACAGTCAATATCGTAACATTCAAAGTTGGCCGCAGGTTAAAGGTGGTAGCGTACAACCACGACTTGTAAGGTTGTTGGTTACTGCGTTTAATCTTAACCTTGACGAGAAAGAGGATAGGGTAAGAATAAATATCATTCTGCAGGAGGCGTGGAAAGTATTACAACGTCACGTTCTCTCTGCCAGTGGAGATGGTTACCGACTGGAACTCGAGAAACAGGCCAGCTTTAGCCTTACAAAAGACAAGTGGCAGTGTCCTCATACACAAAAGATCATTGATACACCCTTACAAGAGGTGTCACCTTACCTTAATGTTAAGGGAGCTCGCCAAGACCAGCTTTGCCGCCTTCTACCTACGCCATCGTACCCGTACCCCTATGGACGAAACGTTGAAGATGGCTCTCAGGTAACTTTGGAACAAGTAAGAGGTTGGCAAGAAAACGAAGAGGTAACGTTCCTACGTCGTGAGAATGCTTGGTCTGATATTTCAGACAGAATTGTCGAACGAACACCATACTTCAGGGTTGCGGAGCACTCTGCACAGTTACCTGCGAGTTTGCTAAGAGATTACGAGGACAAGTTTAAAGCAGGGGCTATTAATGTTCTTAGCTGTTCCACTACTATGGAGATGGGTGTAGACATCGGTGGTATTTCGGTCGTCGCCATGAATAATGCGCCGCCAAACCCTGCAAACTATCTGCAGCGAGCGGGTCGAGCTGGCCGCCGTGGAGAAAGTCGTTCCGTAGCACTGACGCTCTGTAAGAATACTCCACATGGTGAGCATATATTCGAGCAAACTCGTTGGGCTTTTGATACTCCTATCCATGTTCCCAATGTTTCACTGTCGAGTGAGTATATCGTTAAGCGTCATATCAATGCGCTATTGCTTTCCGTATTTTTGAGGACGCATCCTCTTAGTGACAATGCGCTGCGTTTGAGCTGCGGCAATTTCTTTATTCCTCTCCATGATAGCTGTCCAGCCCACGCAGAGCTGTTTGCAAGCTGGTGTCGAACGGATGCTTTGAATGAGATTAACGCAGGCCTAGAAACACTTCTTAAGCGCACAATATTGCAGGAAACAGCGAAGCACCAACTAGTGAGAGATGCCGCTAGTCAAATTGAAGACATTCTAGGGCGCTGGAAAAAAGAACATGAGTTGTTGATTGAACAAAGCGAGGAGATAAAGAGTGACAGCAATAGGCTATCCACTGCTCAAGCTGCTGTAGAAACTCAAATTCAACGCTTGGAAGGGGAGTATTTGCTTTCTGAGCTGGCTCGAAAAGGCTTTTTACCTGGATATGGTTTTCCTACGGATGTTGTGTCGCTTAACAATGACAATATCGAATCGATCAATCGCCGCAAAAACGTAATACAAGCAGCAAAGCAGGCGAAGTCTGCGAAGGATAATCAGCTAGAGCATCGTATCGATAACTTATATAGCGCCAGAGACTATCCATCGCGTGATCTGTCTGTCGCCATCAGGGATTACGCACCGGGAGCGGAGGTTGTTCTGGACGGACGCGTTTATCAATCAGGTGGTGTCATTCTCAATTGGCACAGCCCAGCATCAGCAGATCAAGTCAGTGAAATCCAATCCTTATTGTGGGCATGGCGTTGCAACCATTGTGGCTCTAGCGGTGTTGACAGAGCACTGCCAACCAGTTGTAAAAGCTGTGATTCTGAGTTGGAACCAAACACTTACCATCGTTTCATCGAGCCAGGTAGTTTTGCGATTGATATTCGTAACAAACCACATAACGATATCTCAAAATTGACCCATATCCCTTTTCAAGATCCGTGGGTGACAGTTGAGAAAAAAGATTGGGTGGAAATGAGTGTAAACCCAAGCGTTTTGTTTAAATCTAGCCATGACGGTCATGTCTATTACCATAGTACCGGCTTATCTAATCGTGGGTACGCTCTTTGCTTAGAGTGTGGTCGAATGGAACCTATGCCTGATGATGACTCTGTAACGGCTCATAAGGTTCTTGAAGGACATACGCGCCTTCGTGGAGGTAAAGGTGAGTTAGAGCGTGAGAGTGAAGTCTTTTGTGGAGGCAATGAGCGAGATTTTGCGATAAAAGGACCAATCGAACTGGGTCACAGTACACATACTGACGTGTTTGAACTGCTGCTATTTAATGCGGACGGTTCTGTCTTGAGCAATAGAACCATCGCTCGTTCCATTTCTGTTCTGATTAGAAATGAGTTGGCAGAGAAGCTTGGCATTAACAGTGATGAAATTGGTTGTACTACAAAGCCGGTTAATTATGCTGAACAAGAAGCTCAAGCTATTGTGCTTTACGACTCAGCTGCTGGAGGCGCAGGTTTTTCAATCAAGGCCTCTGAGTATATCGTTGAGTTATTGCAGAAATCTAAGCGCAAAGCGGTCAGTTGTTCGTGTGATAGGGCATGTCACCGTTGCTTAGTTGATTATTCTACTCAACACGCGCTAGAGCTATTAGATAGAAGGGCTGTGATTGGCTTTTTAGATAATGACTTTTTCAATCGAATGTTACTGCCCAGCAAGTTTGAGCTTTTCGAACGTGACAACCAGAGGGAATTAAAACCACTGGGTGTTGCCATTGAACAGGCTATTGCACATGTTAGGACGCCAGTCCTCAATGTATATATATCGAAGAAAGCACTGGCAGAACTTGAAGCTTGGCCATTGATTAACTCAATTTATGATTGGGCGAGAGAGCGAAGGCTGAACCTAGTGCTGTCAGAGAGTGAGTTATCCCACTTAGATATTTCAGAGCAAATTAGTTTATCTTGGCTTTCAAGTCACCCAAACATTGCTTTGAGGCAAACGAAAAATGTATTACCGGACGGACAGACTATATTCGCTGAAGTTGTAGAAGACGATCTAGCTCAGTGTTGGGGTATTGTCGATGAGCATGAGTCACAGCTGATAAAGGGCTTTAGAAAGGCGCCTGCACTAGCGGAATGCGTTCTAGAGATCCTAAAGGATCCTGAAAAAGTTGGGAGTGTTTCCATTCACCAAGAACTTGATGGACCAGCAGATCGGTTCGGAGCCCTATTCTGGACAAGCGTGCTTAGGTCATCTGATCTTCTAATGAAGAGAATGCAGAAGCACAAGATAACAGAAATCATATATCAAGATAGATACCTGGTGGCACCTCTTCCTATGAGCCTATGCCTTCGAGCAGTTGGTGCCATACTTGGTCATTACGAAGGATGCCGAGCTCGTATAGTAACGGGAGCACTGAAAACAGAAGCTGAACTAGAAAAAGAACCGTACAGGAAGAATCAAAGCGAAAATAAAACTATTCAAGATAACTGGCGAAGTGAGGAAGAGCGTCAATTAGTTTTGGATGAGGCCATTTATCAGTCTGGTTTAGATATCGCGTTTAAGACAAGAGACAAGTATTCGTTACCTCATGCCAGAACTATGTCGCTAGTTTTTGATGATGGCGTGACAGTGCAGATTTGGCTGGATCAAGGGTTTGGGTATTGGTGGGTTGATAAATATTCTAACGAGAATGGGCTAGACCCGCATGAGCCAATAGAGCATTCGGCTCGTGACTTGCTATATGCTGATTGGAAACTGCGAAGTGGTAAGTGGCCGACAGCGATATTTTTCTCGGTTGATTGAAGAAAGACAATCGCCAGCCATTAACATTAACTCTGAAAAATCTGGCAATAGGCACCTAGTATCGAGAAATACAGGCTAGGTGCCATAGTCTACTCAAGCAAAACCAAGTTCGGTCATGCTTTCTACGCATAAAGTCTCGATAGATTTGATTGATGAAAGTTGTGCCGGATTCATTTGTCCACCGAAAACTCGATAGGTAAATGAACTAGCAGACTTGAACGAAGATAGTTCTTTTTCTATTTCAGGTACAGTGGTGCTAACAACACTTTTCACCTTTATAAGTTGGGCTTTGACCTCTTTCAGGTGGTGAGTGGCTTCAACTTTGAGCTTTCTGAATTTCTCAAGCTCTGTTACTAGTTTGTGTTTTTCAGCTTTGATTTGTTTCGCCTTTTTATAAGAGCTCTTTGTAGAAAAATACACTAGTGGCGCAGCTACAATTCCACCAAGTACCCAGAAGCCACCGGACATGCCTGCACCGCCGGCTGCGAGAGACCCCCCACCGAACCATGCAAGAGTGGCGTTTGTCGCTGCGATTCCTGAAAGAGAGGAAATTGCTGTACCAGTGGACGCGCTACCTATAATAGATACGATGCTCCAAGCGCCAATTGCGGTGCTTCCACCAACTAAGCCACCAAAACCATTGGTTAAAATAGAATTATATTTTGTATTGAACTTTCGCACTTGAGAGTGTGGAGTTGCTTGCTTTGATGAATTTTTGAACTGATAGCTAGAATTAGTTTTTAACACCTTTTCTGCTTTCTTCATTGTGTGACTGTAGTGTGCTAGCAAATTACCGATTTCATCCAAAATGTAGTTTGTTTGCTTCTGTAAATCTTCTAGTTCATTGAGTCCAGGTTGATAGAGTGCATCATAAATGTCTGAGTAATGTTTTTGCTGAAGAGCAAAAACATAAGAGCCACCAAGGGAGGTAATAGCCCCGAGTGCACGACTAGTGTTCCTTAAGAAGCTTTTTGTTCCTTCTAATTCAACGAAGAAAATGTCTTCAAAACAACTATCGAGTGCATGGAATGACTCATTTTCAATTTGTGTCGGGGTTTTATCACGGCAATCGACTAGGTTTCTGTAGGCGGTGATAGAGTTTTGAGTAGACTTAAGTTCGGATGGGTAATTCTTTGGTGTATATGTGTACATGAGTCATAGTTACTTCGGATATCTTTTGGTGTTAATAATATCAATAAGGGAGAGGGGTTGATAGTTCACTACAACTTGTTTGGGCCGACCTTAAAGCGATACGGGTAGCTCAATCATCGTAAGACACTTGAAAATTGGACTTAAAGTAGATTGGCTTCACATTTATTGACATTGAGCTGACTTAGGAGTGGGGTGAAGTAAACAAAGATAGTAAAAACTATCAATGAGTTATTGACCTAAAATTACATTTCCAAATGGTTTTTGGGGTATGTATTTTGCAGGTTGATTGTAGGTGGGCTCAAGATATTGGATACTATGCTGTATTGATGTTTTTGTAATTATTGAAGCAAATATGAATACGCGTCGTATCTTCGTTACCGCCTTAATCCTATTCAGCCCTCTTTCCTATAGTACCACTCAAATAGCTGCAAAAGATGCGCCTTTTCATACCGGCGAAACTGTCATTGCATGTGGTGAGCTTGTGCAAACATCCCGCTTTAAGCGCGGTATTTACCTCAACCTTGAAGCTCGTTATCCGAAGCAAGCATTAACGCTAATCGCGTGGGAAGATGACTTGTCTCAGTTCAACCAGCAGCATGGTAGTTTTGATAAGTTGGTTGGTAAAACAGTATGTGGTAAGGGAGTTATCACTGAGTATAAAGGCCGCAGTCAAATGAGTTTGTATAATGCTTACTCATTGATGGTTAAGTAGCTAGCGAAGTAGAAAGATCACCCTCTAGCTCGCATTAAGAATAGGCTAGTAGTAAAAAATTCATATGTATAGCAAGGAAATTAAGTGCAATCCGAGATGAGTAACTTTAGTTTTTTAGAAATTGTGAAACCTGAGCTAGCAAACCTTGGCTCTAGCGCTGAGCTTTATTGTCATGATGATAAGCAAGCTGCACTTGTCAAGTTGCGATGCTTTACTGAGCTGGTTGTAGGCGATATTTATTCACATTTATCGCTTATACCTCCTGTTCAAGATGACTTATTTAACCGGCTACGTAGTCTTGAACTTAAAGACGCAATTGGTGATAACGCTATATGGGCAAAATTAGATCTTTTGCGTCGCAGAGGAAACAAAGCTGCACACTCTGCCAGTGGTGAGTTAGATATCTCTGAAAAAGATGTATTTTGGCTGATAAAAGAAGCATATTTGATTGCGCGTTGGTACGCACAAACTATTCTTAATGAGCCACTGACGCCACCAGATTTTATAGAGCCAGAGAAACCGGTGGATCATACAGCTCGTTTAGAACAAGAATTGTTGTTACAGCGCCAAGAGCTTATACAGCGAGAATCCGAACTGCATGAAAAGCTTTCTTTAAGTCAACAAACCTTGCAGCAGCAGACGAATGAATTGCTAGCTGAACTGCGCACTAAAGATGATGCCCTATCTCAAGTAAAAAGAGAGCAGGTATTGTTGCAAGCTGAATTAGAAAAAAAGCAAAAAGACTTAGTTGCTACACAAGAGGTCGTGGCTGACTATCACTTGCGTGAAGCGTTTAAGCAAGCAAGTGTGAGCTCTGCATCGAGCTTTGATCTTGATATGGAAGTCACTCGTCGTAATATTAATATCTTTGAATGCTTTGAAGATATGAAGCTGACTAATGATCAGAGTATGATCGTCGAGCAAATAGGTTCACTTTTCAACGACAAAAACCAAAATGTATTCTTACTTAATGGCTATGCAGGTACAGGTAAAACTTTTATTACGAAAGGAATTACTCAGTATTTAGAAAAAATTGGGCGTGAATTTACACTTATGGCGCCTACGGGCAAAGCGGCAAAGGTTATTTCAGATAAAACGATGCAACCTGCCAGTACAATACATCGGGTTATCTACAACTATGACAATGTCAAAGAATATAAAGTAGATGGTGTTGAAGGCTCAGAAACTTACCGTTGTTACGCTGAGCTAAAAGCTAATGTTGATACTGCTGAATCGGTTTATATCATTGATGAGGCATCTATGGTGTCCGATCGATATTCGGATGGTGAATTTTTCCGGTTTGGTTCAGGCTACCTATTAAAAGACTTGCTCAAATACATCAATATTGACCACAACGATCATAATAAGAAAATTATCTTTATCGGAGATAATGCACAGCTACCACCTGTTGG
Source organism: Vibrio sp. 10N (assembly GCF_036245475.1). NCBI lineage: Bacteria > Pseudomonadati > Pseudomonadota > Gammaproteobacteria > Vibrionales > Vibrionaceae > Vibrio > Vibrio sp. 10N. Next base: position 412,028 of record NZ_BTPM01000002.1, read on the forward strand.
CATGAACACTTCCCCTGCCTTGGATGCAGAGTACCTCAAAGAAAAATATCAAGTGACCGTAACTTCAGGACACTTAATGGAAGTGGTGCGTCAAAAAGGTGATAGTGGTGTTTTGACTAATGCAGATATGTTACGCAGTGGATTAGAGCAAAATATTTTTAATAAACTGCAATTTCACGTCAATGAACGTGACGTTCTTGAATTAAAGTCGAATAAGCTGCTTAGTACATTTTTAGACTCATGCGATGGAAAAGTTAGCCGAACAGGTGAGAATGTGATTATTGCCTCGTCGAACCGACAAGTATCTGAATACAATCGCTTAGTACGCGAGCACTTCTTCGGTGATCAACTGCAGATGGTTAAGGGTGATAAAATCATTTCAGTAGCCAACCACTATCGTGCTGATGCCAGCATCACCAATGGCGAATTTGGTATGATTAAGGATGTCTTGTCACCACAATCAGAGTTGGTCAGTGTTGTTATTAGTGTAAAAGGTGATAACGGGGAAATGGTCAAGCGAAAAGTGGATCTTAGCTTTAGAGATGTCGTGCTGGGCTTTCGCAACGATTATGGAGAGCCTTTTTATTTTGAAGCCAAAATCATTGAGAACCTGCTTTATAACGACCAGCCTACTTTATCATCTGATGAACACAAGGCACTCTACGTTCACTTCTTAAATCAAAACCCTGAGTTAAGGCGAAGAGGTAATGAGCAAAAACTTCGAATAGCACTATTGCAAGACCCTTATTTTAATGCATTTAAAATTAAGTTTGGATATGCCATTACTGGTCACAAAGCTCAAGGTAGTGAGTGGAAAAATGTATTCCTGCAGTGTCAGACTCATCAAAAGTCCTTAACTAAAGATTACTTTCGTTGGTTATATACGGCAATTACCAGAGCGTCGGAAAAGTTATATGTGATGAATCCGCCACAGTTACGTTTAGGGGGAGGGATGAAGATTTCAGGAGGATATCAACCTAAAGTTAAAACTTTATCTTTGGAAGATGCAAAAGTTACTGAAATTACACCACCGCGCGTGAAAGAAACAGACACTGTGATACCACAGACATTTAAATTACAAACAGATACTCCACAGCTTGAGAAGTTACTACAACTTGTTACATCGTGTATTGAAGGTACGGGAATCGTTGTAGCGGATGTGCTGCATTACAATTATCAAGAGCGATATGTATTGCAACGAGGTAGTGAGCAGGGCTCCATCAGCTTTAACTATAAAGGAAATTGGAAAGTATCGGGGGTTAGAGGGGTAACGCAAAGCGGCTTTGAGGTTGAACTTTTGACCTTGCTGAAGCCTTTAGAAGGTAGTCTACTTGACGTTGCTAAGCCCTCTGATGCTTCACATTTTCATTTTTCAGAGCCCTTTCTAGAAGAGTTTTATCATAACATTCTTAGCCAAATCCAGAGCATTAAAGTGGAAATCAACCGAATTGAATCACGTTCGTTTTGTGAGAGGTATGTTTTTGTATGTGGCAACGAGCTGGCAGTAATAGAGTTTTGGTATAACAAATCGAGTCAGTTTACTAAAGTACAGCCTATGCCTCAGCTAAGTAACTCTACACGACTTATTGATGAGGTTATTGAACATATTGGAGTGTTAGCATGAACGAACCCGCCAATCGTACAGTCAATAATTTGAGAAAAAATGGTGATTTGCAGGGCGCTTGGGATTTTGGTTTTAAAGCATTACAGGGTGCCCCTCAAGATAACTACTTGAAAGGTTCTTTGTTCTGGGTTTGCTATGAGCTTTTGAAACAGCAACTGGAAAACTTGAATAAACGCGCAAATACGTCTAACAACTATCGCCCTACTGATTTTGAGTTCGAGCAGATTGAAAATCTATTGCAAACCATTGTTAATTTGGACATAGCCACTGGTGGCTTGGAGTACAAAATGCTGTTGGTGCAATTTAAAAAGAGTTTGGAGTGGTTCCCAAGTTTAGTTCACCTCGTACTCAGCCATCAAAGCGCTTTGTTTGATGAAGATACGAAAAAACCTTTTAAAGCTGAAAAAGGTGAAGTGCCTAGTTTAATGCTTTCCACTGCTCGACAAGTCGCCAGCGCTTGGCTCAGAGCGAGAGACCACTGGCAACTGGACCTTGAGCTTGTGTTGGCATTTTTGAATCAAACACGTGAGCAAGCTGCTGATACCAAACATATGATTTGGCTTGATTACGACCAGGCAAAGTGTCTCGTTGTTGCTGGACAATATGAGCAAGCGCGAAATTTAATTCTTCCTATTTTAAGAAAGAAACAGAGAGAATCTTGGGCATGGGGTGCATTAGCAGCCACATATACTAATCAAGATAAGCATTTAGCAATAAAGTTTTTTGCCAAGGGGATTGTATCAGCGCATGATGTGACCTTTAGCTTGCGATTGTTGCAAGGTATTACTCCATTACTGTTGTCCAATCAGCAATCAACAGAAGCGTCGATGTGTCTAAAACTTGCAATATCTACCTATGAAAAGAACGGTTGGAAAGTTAAACCTGAACTACAACAGCAGACGCAGCAAGAATGGTTTGATTCGAGTGTTGACGAAACGAACCTCAATTCTTTTCTCAAATCGCTATGTACTGATGCTATAGATTACCTACATGGTCCATTAGAAACCGTTAAGGCTATCGTTGAGAACATCCATAAGTCGGGTAAGGGTTTTCAAGCCTTTATTGATCGCTCGACTTCGTTACCTGTTCGAATGGGAGTGCATAAGAGTAAGGAAAAACCGAGTGCGGGAGATTATGTCGAGTTGTCGTTATCTACTACTGATGACGGAAAAGAAGTTGTAAATTCAATCCTTAGCAAAGAAGTAGCGATGGATGATGTTTCTTTTGTTGAAGGCGTTTTACGCATTGCCCCAAAGGGGTTTGGTTTCGTAGAGGGAACCTTTGTTCCTCCTTTTTTGATTGGCAATTTAGCTAACGAAACCACAGTTCGTGCAATGCGAATTATGGCTTGGGATAAATCAAAATCTCGCCATAACTGGAAAGCGATAAAGTTGACGGAACTAAACACCAATGAATGATAGATTGCCTTTAAGGGAAACTGAGCGATGTAAAACAGGAGAAAGCGCCAATGACTGACCAACTGTTTGCCGCCATAGAATCGGGTAACCTAACGTTATTGAAGGATACTATTACACAGCAGCCTGCACTGGTTAATACCGTGTTTGATGAGCAGGAAGCAACCCCATTTGAGTTGGCATTGAAATATGGTTTCTCATCATTGGCCGAAGTACTCATCGAGGTGGACGGTTTCGATATAAACCATTCAGGCCATAACCCACTTCGACTTGCCATCGATCTTGGCTTTTTGAATATTGCCAAGTCTTTGTTAAATAAAGGCGCTAACCCAAACTATCGACCGAAGCAATTGAGCAGTGCATTATTACTGTGCTTGGACAACGAATATTTTGAACTCGCGGAGTTGATGGTCGAAAAAGGTGCTGAAGTTAACATCCGAAACGACAAGGGTTGGACGCCATTAATTTGGGCATCAATGAAAGGCCGAATTAAAGCGGTTGAATTTTTGCTAAAGCACGGTGCCGCAGTCGATGTTTGTAACAACGATGGTTGGAATGCGGTAACGGGTGCCTACTTTAAACAACGCTTAGAAGTCGTCGACAAGCTCCTTGCTCATGGGGCGGTGTTTAGTGCGAAGTATTCAGAAGCTGCCATGCTGTCAGCGTATCAAAATGGGCATATCAGCATCGCTAAGAAGCTACTGGCCGATGGCGTTAATCCAGATGTTGAAAACGAAGATAAAGAAACCATGTTGATTATCGCCATTACTAAAGGTGATGATGACATGATCAGAGCGCTCGTTGCTGCGGGTGCTAACCCTAATGCAAGAGATATGAATTCTCGGCCAGCGATATTATTGTTGGCTAAAAATGGTAAAGATGAATTAGTTTCACTCTTTATAGATAACGGAGCAGACGTTAATTTATCTACCACTGAGGGAGTTAGCGCTATTCATGCTGCGACATTATATAACCACAAAACTACGATTGAGCTGTTGTTGGAAAGTGGAGCTAATATCAACGCCCTCGCAGGTGAAAGCAAAACAACGCCATTAATGATATCCGCTCAGAATGGGTACTTAGAAGTAGCTAGTCTATTAGTTGATAACGATGCAAATATTGCTCTTAGAACCAAAGACACAAATAGAAGTGCTAAATCATTTGCAATGGAAGCTGCACCAAAAGTTGGTTTTGATAAAGAGGTAATTGACTCAGCACATAAAGACATTATTTCTCTTTTGACGTTGAGTGGGCATTTTATTGATGTTGAGTAAAGAGTCTATCTTTGATTCTGTTCACCGCGGCTACCGTGAACTAGAGTTCGCTAGCAACGATGAAATTGAGGATTACTTTGCTGATGTCAACCCCGACGTTATGTCGGGGCATATCAGCAATATCAAAGGCATGGTGTTTGAGCAAGAAGTTGCTACTGCACTTAATGAGCAGGATATGAATGCCGTGCTCTTTGAAGCCACTAACCATCCTGTTTCTGATATTGCATTAATGAGTGACGGTGATATCGCAGCTGAAGTGCAGTTAAAAGCGACTGATAGCGTTGCTTATATCAACGAGACGCTTGCTAATAACCCAGATATACCAGTCATTGTAACGAGCGAAGTCGCCGATAGTTTTGATAGTACCATGGTGATTGATTCTGGAATTGATAATGCGGTGTTGGGCGAGGCCGTGGCAGAAGCCCTGTCTGATGATGTGGTAACTGATATTGCTGAAAGCGTAGCAAGTGATACAGTCAGTGAGGGATTGGCAGAGGCAGTTGCCGATGTTGCTCTGCCTATTAGCCCTATTGGGATTGTTGGAGCATTGTTCGGACTTCCGTTTTTATAGGGAACAAATAGGGTTAAAACATCCGCTGGTGTTGAGCTAGGAAGAGCATTAATAGAAGGCAATCCGTTAACTTCTTTGCAAATTATGTTAAGAAGGGCGCTCAGCTATATATAGAGGACAGCTTCAAACCAGAAAATGGCAGGATCAAAATGGACAAGACCGGTATACCACAGAGGTTGTCGTTAGGTGGCCTAGTGGTAATGTGCAGCTAGTGGGGAATCGCCCGAGTTCGGGAAGCGATTTAACAGATAATACATTGTCGATGTCACCTCATAAGCCGCAAGAAAGTCCAACGGTTCTGCCTGAAAATAGAGAGAGCCAAGGTATGTCGGGTAATCGTCTTACCCCTAGTTCGCCAGAGAGCAATTTGACTGATTACGATGATGATATCCGTTCTAGAGGGTTACACAGTACAATGCAGAGTTTGCGCTCAAGCACATTTCTATCAATTACACTACCTCAATTGTCTATCGTTTAAACGAAGACATGCCAGACGCGTGAAAGCGCGAATAATTTCATATATATTTGTAATCAATCAGTAAAGAAAGGGACTACAGATGATTTTTACGGTTGATGGCGACAATGGAATGCCCAAAATCCTAGTTTTAGGAGTTGGTGGTTGCGGGTGCAATACCTCTTCGACCATTGGAGATGCCATCGAGGATGATAACCTTAAAATCATTAACATCAACACAGATGCCTCGGCTCTTGAGCGTTGTAAATCGGGCGAAAACTTCTTGATTGGTCGCTCGCTGACCAATGGTTTTGGTGCTGGAGCAAGACCGGAAGTAGGGCTTGATGCTGCAAAAGAGAACGAAGATGATTTGAAGGCGCTGTTTGACGGTCAAGATATTATCTTTATTACTGCCGGTTTAGGTGGTGGCACGGGAACAGGTGCGACGCCTTTCATCATTGAATTGGCCAGAAACAGCAACAAGCCAGTCATATGTATTCCTACCTTGCCGTTCAAGACAGAAGGCGAGCTTCGAATGAAGAATGCCTTAGAGGGCTTAAAGCAAATCAAACAGTTAGCAAATGCGGTCGTCACGTTACCGAACGATAATATACTTGAAACGTTGGGTGAGAGTGTTGGTGTGTTCAGTGCATTCAAACATGCAGACCGAATGTTGGAAGATACCCTTCGTGCTTTGATTGATATGTTAACCAGTACAGGTTACGTGAATATCGATCTTAATGATTTTATTACTGTTATGTCTCAGACGGGTGATGCAATTTTGGGCACGAGTAAGGCTGATGACCAGTCTGCTGTAGAACTAGCTGTAAAAGCCGCCGTAAACAATCCAATATATCAAGATCGCGATATGACCTTGGCGAAGGGCGCGTTGGTGCAGGTTAATGTCAGAGAAGAAATCACGGTGGGCACCTACAACAAGATCAATGACACCATCACAAGTATGCTCAAACCGAGCACTCTCCTCGTTAGCGGTATTACTGAAAAGCCGGATATGCAGCATCTGATTGAGATCTTCGTTATCGGCACAGGTATTTCAGATACAGAGGAAAGTGCGCTAGAAGGTTGTCAGTCCATCAAACTTGCTGTCTCTAATGAGACACCAAAAGATACCGTCAGCCAAACTGAAGCGCCTGTCACTGTAGAAAACCTTGAGACGAACGTTAAGGGTAATACGGTAGCAGCAACTCGCACAGAACCAGAAACGCGCAGAGAAGCAATGGAATACCTAAATATTCCAGCGTTTTTGAGAAATTCTAAAAAGAACTAATGGGGCGTCCACAATGCTTAAGCTTCCGGCTTTTTACTGGAAAGGTGTCGTCACATTTGCTTGAAAAGAAAAATATGAAACGCTCGCTAATTGGCCTTTTAGGTTTGGCGCAACTAATACTGTGCTCTTTACCCGCTAAGGCGGAGGTAGAGCCATATCCGTATCACCTGGCTCGCATTACATTAACTGAGAAATTGGTTATCGAACAAGATAGAGAAGTGGTTAGTCTCGCTGTTGATGGCTCTGAGATGTATCATTTTCTTCAACAGCAAATTGAAGAGCAAGGTATCTTCTTTTTGTCGGTTGAACTTCCATGGACATTGGTACCTGAACGAGTGTTAGTTACTGATTATCAGCACGTTTCTGAAGATGGTGAAAACTACTACGTCCCGATGGAAAGTGCAGAGTATTTCCTTCCAGACTTGGCTGGCTTTGAACAAGGCTTCAACCGCAAGCGAATGTTTAGGTTTAGCGAAAGCACACAATACCAAGGCTATTATCAAGCCTTTAAAATGCATTGCTTCAGCAGTATTTGCAGCTATCAGCTGAGATTGGTATCACCAGAACCTGAGCGTGCTGCGGCAACCTATAAGGCCGTTTATCCCCTCCTTGAAGGCAGCTATGTAACCGACCCAGATTTTCGACTTCTGGATGTCATTTATGAAGACTGAACAGTCGGCATTGCTCGCCTTTCAACTCGGAAAAGGTACCGATCACCAAGGGCGATTCATTAGCGAGATATGGGACTTCAATAGTTTTTGGCTTGAGCACGACCATAAGTACATCCAGTGGCTATTTCCAATCGATGCGCAAACTAAGTTCAACCGACATGCGCCAGTTTTGACCACAGATGACAGAGCTGCATTTTTTGAGTCGGAGGTGCTTCAGCAAGTGCAACGAAAATCTTTAGATTTGTTGCTGCACTTTTTTGGTTTGCAGTGGCAAGAGGGGGAAATCGTTCCTAGCGCTCAGTTAAACATCCGCGAGCATATTTGGTTGAAGCGGGGTGGCCATAACCATCTTCGTATTTCACGAATCATCAGAAGCCTTGCGCTTTGCGGACAACACAAGCTTAGCTACCAATTTCAACAGGCTGTGATTAAGGTTGCGAAAGAGTACGGAGAGGTTAGTGAGGAGTCGATGGGCTACTGGTTGAAGGCAGCGGCTGACTTGGACTCGGACTTATAAAGAGAGTTAATGAAGTTGTGAAACCGTGGCCAATCCGACTTGGCCACTGCAGTCTATAATGCCAAGAATATGTTTTTAATGGATCATTTTTCAGTATCTTACCGCCTTACTTGAACGTACTGTTGAAGCTTTCTCGTGTGCAATAAGTTTTTTTATCGCCTGATTAATAACGATAATATCGTCTAGATCTGTCACATTGTCGACGGCATCGAGCAACGATTCTTTACTGCAAGGTGGGATCCTTTCGATATTTTTTATTTTTCCACGTGTGGTATTTTTAAGAAGATCAAATGTTGAATGATTCATGTAATAAGCCTGAAGGACGTTGTTGTAGTATTAGGAAAACGTTTGCGCGAAATATATACATTTTTGTCAGATACTTCAAATACTGCCAGGGAATGCATTTGGATTTTCCCATTCCCGTCGTGAATGTTTCTTGTCCGTATTTTCGAACGTGAATGTTAACCTTATGAAGTAAAAGAATTAATTAGTACTCTGTTTCGGTATTTATTTACAGACTTGCTAAGTAATGAATCTATTATTGTGAACTCGCGCAAGTTCTGTAGGGGTAATGAGCGGTAGATGTAGGGTGATAGTAATAAACCGTTGGCTTTATAGAGTTGGTAGATTGCAAGTAAAACTGGAAGGAGCCCTAAGGCAGATCTCAGGGCAATACGTTATCTATTAATGTGGCCTTCATTGATGACAAGCTCGTAATCATTACAAACTTGTATCAGTATTTGTCTTGCTCTTGGGTTTAACATTTTAACTCGACGACTGGTCCAGTTTTCTGCAATGTATTTTCCTACTTCAAGACCTGCCGCAGGGAAGTCACTGAAATATTCCATTAAGTAGGCCTCTGCTTCTTTTAAAGACAGTCCATTCTTATCCCAGTCGGCCATTCTTTGTCCAGTGAGGCTATACCAATCGTTAAATGAATGAGAAGTGGCATTCATCATATTTTCCTTAATATTCATAGTATTAAAAAGGTTGTGTCCTGCTACCAATACATCAGTTTTACTGAGCGTAAAGGTGTTGGTTCATTTCTTTTTTGGTTTGACAACTAATACAGTGTGTACACGTGACATCAAAGGCTAAGCGAGCCGGTTCGATGTCGTCACCACATGCGTGACAATACCCATAATCATTCAAAGACAATTTTGCTTTAGCGAGAGTTAACGCATTTGCGCGTGCATTCAAACGACCCATAATCGTGTTCAGTTGGTAATGGTGTTGCAATTGGTCAGCTGTGTCACAGCAATCGCTAGATTGAACGGCGGATTGGCTTAACTGTGCGCGGGTATTGTCGATACTCGCTAGAGTATGAGTAAGCTCTTCTTGAATACGAGCTTCAATGTGATTCAAATCCATGTGTTGTTTTCCTTGGCTTGTATGCCTTTTATGCGCAAAAAGCTATTTGTCAAAATAAATAAAGTAGCCCCGAGAGGTAAAACCATCATCGGAGCCTAAATTGACGCAGTAGCCCCCATGCTACTTATGTTGCTCCATGCAAAATCATCCTTAATGAACTGGCTGATATCGTTCAGCTTCTGGCTCCCATCGCTGTCCTAGCGGTGTCCATAATTATTCCTTGGAGTTGCAGTATCCTTATCAGGCCAAATCGCCATCCATACGCGGTGTCCTTATGATTCCGTTCTGGTTTTCCTATCCTCAAAAACCATGCCTATCTCTAAAGGCATTCCTTGTACTCGACTAGCACCGTCGATGAGAGACATTTTACGTGCTTAGGGAATGAAATGGGTGTTAACGCGAGGTAAAGATTGATTTGATAAAGCAATGTACGGATTAGTAGAACGATAAAACAGAGGGTTATGTGTATGGCCAAGTAGGTTTAGCAATGAATCCAGATGCATTATGTCCATTGCTATGGACGATCTCTTACAAGTTTTGCTGACATTGGGACTATGAGCATCTTGCCAATGTTACCAGGAATTCACGCACCCAATGGTTTGGGTTCGATGTATGGGTGTGAGATTTTAACACCAAGTTGATTCCTGTATCTTGTAACTTGGGCAAATCACGCACGGTTTAATGCGATTTCGTTGTAATGTACGATGAAATCTTGTCAGCGAGATCTCGATTAATATTGTTGCAGTGCTTACTGAGGAACTGGCGCTCAGCGAAGGCTGAGTGATGCGATAGGTCAACGTCACCATAAACGAACCAAGAATCTACGTTTAATTGATGAGAATGAGCTAATAAGCGTCTGACTGGGTCTGCATCATCAAGCCTCATTCTTCCTACCCAGTCGATATCCGGTGCTAAGATTTCTTCAGGAAATACGTGGTTATTGACGAGATCTCTATATATCTCTGGGTTGTCGATAGGGTAAAGTAAATACCCGTGCTCTCTTGCTGCTGTGGATAGAGCATTTACAGCCTTAACGTCGAACGGTATGGTTTTGAACAATTGAGACTGAGTTAACCCAATGGTAGTCGCTCCAATTTGCGTCAGGTAACTATAAGAATATAGAGTACGGCGGGCCATAAAGTATAGAATTTTCATAATGCGCACATCCTTAGTTTGAGTAGATCATTGACTTGGCAATGTCTGCGACTTTTTTCAGTTCTCGCAGTTCTCCGGTAAGCATCAAATCAAGAGCACGTGAACCACCGAGAGCGGGGTGAAGGTTCTTTTTCGATACCCAGCTGTAAACACTTTCCTTGCTCGAAAAAAATAGACTTAATGATGAATGGATCGACAAAATGTAGCTGACTCGTATCAAGCTGTCGTTTTCAGGCTCTTCGAAATAGTTTGTGTTCAGTAGTCGATCCACCTGATGTTGTGTACACCCCCATTTTTCTAGGATTTTGGTCGCTACTTTGAGTGATTTACGTCTTTCGGTGTGATGGATTTGAGCAAACATTTCAAAGCCCTCAGGTGGGTTAAACACAACTTGAGGTTAGCATAGGGCAAAGGAGTCCTCTAATAATATTGTGTTTCCAGTGTCAAACTGAAAGTTATATAAAAGTTAACTTTTTCAGATGGTTATGTATAATTTGAGGTTGTTTCGACCCTGGTTGTTCTCTACTATTTCTGCTAATCGTCGTTAAATTGGCTCAAGTGATAGAAATTAACAGTTGCTGTATGAAAAATGCGCACTCGCATTAAGCAGTATTTTCATTAACTCACAGGCTTAGACTTTATTCTTCTGAATTTAAAGGGGTATTTTATCAGTGTCTCGATTGAACGGTGTTACTGGTTTTGGTTGAGTTTTGTACACAGTTTTAGTGGATAACTTGCAATAAAACGTTTGCTTCATAGAGTTGATATATTGCAAGCAAAACTGGAAAGAACAGTGAATACATCAAGGGGAACACGTATTCACTGAGGCGAGTTCCCATCGCTAAGCCATACTCATTAACGGCGAGCTACCGACTACCTTTTGTAACTTTAGTTTATGTGCAGCGAACTTCAAGGAATATGCGGCTGTTTAGAGCTTTCATAGTGACATCGAGATGACTTGTGAGTAAGGTTGGTAGATGCTTTCAGTATATAATTGTCGTCATATCAGCAAGAAACGGCAGCGTGATTTGTGACCATTAATCAACTTAGGAAGACGTTTTGTTAGTATTCAATTGCACTAAAGCCGCTTCGGACTTTTTTACTGTTTCTCGTCGAGGTCAAAAGCAGACACCTATTGAAGATAAACCCACCGAATCCATTTCCGACGTAGGTACTACTTTTGAGCCCATTTCACAGTGGCTTGTGCATGTCATCAAGGTCCAGCGAAAAAATGTGATTGTAGCGATGCATGTACATACGCGTTATGCGATGGTATTTTGCGGCGTGAAGAAGGGGGATTGGCTTGAATTTACCAACTTACTTGTCGAGCGCCTGTTTAACAATCTTCACTTTTTTATGGAGGAGTTTGAGTGGGGCGATGATGACAGCTTTCATGAGATGTTTAACTGCTTCCTTACTCTTCATCCACGTCCTTATTTCTGCCAACGAGGCGACCGCAGCGTGCAAAGCCATATTAATGATGTAGCTTGGCAATTCGAAGACCGTGTTTATCAAGTGGGTACGCTGCCTGATAATGAGTTTGAATCCGCTTCGTTTGACGAGTGGGTGAATAGCTTGCTTCGCAAAACTAAAGTAAGTAAAGATTACTTCTATCCTGATGAAGAGATGTTCCTGCAGTGGGCAAGCCATTATGGTCAGTTGCACGACAATGAATTGGAGCTAGTTCGTCCGTTTTTCTCCTCCCTACGTTGTCAAATGATAGATAGTATTCAAGGTGAAGCAAAAATAGCGGAAATCCAGGCACAAATGGAAATGGTTGCGGCCTCGATGACGAATGAAACGTCACAAGAAAAAGCGACCATCCCAGATAACGTGGTTGATCTCTTTGCTTTCAAAAGTGACGTTAAGCATTAAGTGGAGACCTAGCATCTTAAATAGGTGTTCCTTTTAGGGGGTCGATTCATCCCCACCATTTAGGTTCATCATCATAATCCCCATCATATGGAACAAATGTAGCAAAAGTGGGGATGATCGCTTAGTTTTTGACTTGTTGTTCATTCGTGAACTAGGGTGCGCTAACTCTAACCTAACCGCCCCTTGTGCTTTTTTACTACGCCCTGATGGCTTCCTCTCCTTGTACGTTTTAATACCTTTGAGGGCATCGAGCCATTCCGGTTTTTTAATGCTGCTATCGAGGTACTGCGTTGCCGCGCGCCAGTGAGATTTAGGGATAAATAAGTGGGTTGTCTCAAGAAATTTGCTCAACTCAATGGGTGAGTTGAAATGGATACCTGAGCGAGAAACACTGGCGTGGTTGAGGGCGTACTTAATGGCATCGACAATAGCTTCATGGTGTAGCTGGTGGTGTTCTTTTAGATCTTTTATGTATTGATTCTGCGTTTTGATTTCTATGGAAGTTTTGAGTGCTGAGGGCAGAAGTTTCGTCGAGCGGGCATTAGAAAAATGACGGGAGTATTGCTGACCAGCCGACTCCGTGGAAAATGCTTTGATGTGTTTGGCATTGCTAATCCACTTGTCTAATGTTGTCTCGCTGATTCTTAGCCTCGCACAAATATCTTCACGGCTAAAGCCTTGTTGGTAACGCTCTAGAGCACTTTGGCAAACCGGAATGGAACGGAGTTCTTTATCCTCTTCAATATGGAGCTTGGGAACAATACCATTGTGTATGTTTGTTGATAGCTCTTGAATCGCGAGCTTTTTCATCAAGTAGGGCAGGACATATCGTTTGAGTCTTTTCTCAAGTGGGACCCTTTGAGGCAATAAGCCCACTTGGCTCATTGCGCCTTGAGGAAGTGAAAAGTCGATCTCTCTCAGTTTTTGAGCAACGATCCAATCAGAAAAATGGAAGTAATGCTCAAAGGTCATCCGTGGCGATTCATGACCCGCCATAGCGGCGATGGCATCGTAGCCGTTCATGGCCGATCGTCCAAACACGATGTCTTTGATTTTCTGGAGCTGGCTTCTATCGTATGGGGATAACTGTTGGGGTAGTGATCTTAAGTCATCGACTTCCAAGATAAGTTGCAGCCTACTTAGACTGCTATGGCGAAGGTGATGAAACACAAAATAGTTCAATTGGGAAAGGGACTTGAGCAGTTCCCCTACAAGCATAGACACTCGAAAGCTATCTACGGGAAGCTTTGCGTCAGCACCAAGCGAAAAGAAGGGGTGTTTTTGTCCAAGTTGTTGTTCCTGCTTGATATGGTAATAGTCGTTGATGATTTTGGTTTCGTGCTCAAGCAACATTGGGTAAAGCGGTACTTTCCGTAAACTCGCTGCGGTTTTGTTTTGACCAAGGTGATTATCTCGAACGGAGAGCCAGCCAATTCTGGAAGGCTCAATGTCTTTGATTCGTAACTTGACCAATTCATTGAGTCTTAGGCCGCATCGATAGGAGAGGATACACATTGATTGAAGGCACAGTTTATCGGCTTCATTTAGCCCCTCAGTAGAAGAGATACCGTTAAGTAGACCTGTGAATAGTGCTTCATCGACAAACGCGGCGCGAGTATGGGCTTGCGTAGGGTCAGTGTGCAAATAGTCACTCGAAATAGGCGTAAGCACATTGGCTTCCACAGCAAAAGCGTGTAAGTCTTTAAGTCGACCTGCAAAGTACTTCTTTGACTTGTCTGTCGTGTGGCTGTCGATGGTTTGCTTATAGATTTGTTCCAACTCTTCACTGTTGAGTGAATTCAGTTGATATCTTTCGCTAAGGTAAAGCCATTTGCGTGTTAGGCTCGAATGGTACGCTTTTAAGGTGCCGACACTGCAAGAGTCTAGTTTATGGCGATACCACTGGATGAGTAAGCGTTGGTTTATTGCTTCTTCACTCGATATTTCCGCTATCAACGTTTCCAGGCTTTGCTTGAGTGTTGCTTTGCTCACTGGTTTGAGGGTTCCTTTGGGGCGCAAACAAGCTTTTAGCTTGTCAAAGAGTTCAAGGTGTTGTGATATTGGTTTCGCATTCTTTGCGCTTAACTCAGAATCTGAGGAAGCCGAAGCGGGGGTAACGTCGATATCCGTCAATGGATAGACCATTGGGTGAATCAAGCGAGCAAGATTGCTCGGCGGAAGACCGTAAGACTTTGTTTTGCTCACCTGGTATTCAATGAGCGCCTGGCTGATTGCTAAATCAGATTGGTTTTCTGCCACGTAGACCGAGGATTTGCAAAGTTGACTGAAAGTCAGGTCGCATTGATTTCTTGTCAATATGGTGCCCAACTCGCCTCTATCTCTAGGCGCCTGCCAATTATGGCGCTGCCACCGTTTCCATAAACGAAGTAAGCCAAGTGTAATAGGGTGAAGGTAGCAATGAAATTGGGTGACTTTCTTTCTCGCGACATCAACATTGGTGTTAAACCGTTCAGAGTCGATGGTTACGCTAATAAAAGGCGACTGATTCCAATGATGCACTGTGACGTTTGAGCTAGCAATTAATCGTTGGAAGGCGTCTACAACATCAGGATTCGCTTGGCCGCTATGATAGATGAGCGAAAGGATGAGATTTCGAAAAGCTTGCTCTTTGGATGGAGCGGGCGACTTCAGTAGCTCACCGAAGTACCAATGTTGATAGAACTCATAGCCTTTCCAAGCACTCTGCATCCAATCGAGCGTGCGCAGTGGTTTAGGTGACTTTTTGGTGACAATGTAACTTGGAGGGCTGACCTTCCAGTTATAGAGTTTTTGATAACTGAGGACGTTTTTTACACCGATGTTAAAGGCACGTCGGTAATCGCCAATTCGCCCAAATATGTGGGTGATGTCATCGATGAACTTCGCCCAGTCTTTATAAAAACGTTCAGGCTTCGGCACTATGACTGGGTTCGGGAAATATTTTTCAAATACTTGCTGTGCTTTTTGATTGACTCGCTCTATCTGGTTCAGTCGATTTTTACGGCGAGCTTCGACACCAATCTCAGTCATAGGTGGCCTCCACGCCAATATCTAACAGGTGTTCGTTAAGGATGTTTGAGATCGTCACCATATGTTGGCGGGTGAGCGTACTAAACTCGTGAAAACTGCGCTTCGATTGATTCATGTGTCCCATCCAGGCGTTAATGACTGAGGTGTCAACGCCCTTTGCCGTTAATAGTGACCGAGCGTGATGCCGTGCCCAATTGGCTTGGAGAGGGAAGACAGAGTCAATGAAAAATGTGTAGTTTGATGGTGTACACGGCTCATACTGACTTTCTCTTAAGTAGAAAAAGAGATGAGTCTCACCTGTGAGTAAACGTTTATACTCGAGTGATAGCTCTGGTTGAGTGTTGGCGAGCTGTAATACTCGTCGCTTGCAATAGCTCAAATAGTTGTCGAGGATTTTAATCGTGATGTCTGGAAGCTTGATGACGCGGCTATTATCACCAATACCGGACTCTTTGTCTGAAATCCAATAGTCGCCTGTTTGCAGCGATAGGTGCGTGATTTTTCCAAACCAACCGGTGACGGGGCGATAGCCTGATGCAATCGCAAGAACAAGCTGAGTGTAAATTGTGATGTTGTTATGGAAGCATTCATCTTTTGGCTGCTTTGAGTTCAGTTTTGACTGAAGGTGGGCAAACAATGAAGACAAAACGTCCGTTTCAATATACAAGGGTGAACCAAGTGATAAAGGACTGGGAATTTCATCGAACAGAGTTAACGCGGAGGGAACTGGGGTTAAGTGTGATAGGAAGTCCAAGTAACGGTTGTATGTTTGAAGTAGGTAGCCATCAGAAAGCTGTAGGTAAAACACAGCAGGTATGGTGTTAATTGGCTCACCTGTAAGCAAAGCAATAATGGTCGAGTCAACATTTTCATGCGACAGCTTCTGTCTGAGATAGGATGTAACTTTTCTCAGTGTTAGATGTGTATCATGCCGCTTGTTAATGTAACTGAGCAACCCTTTCAGCTCCGCTTCTTCCACACCCTTGAAAGTAAGGCTGCTCAAGCTCTGACAGACAATCTGCGGTAAAGGCAACCAAAACTCTTCCGAGGTTTTTGTCAGAAGGGGTAGGAGCTCAGCACGCTGCTTTTGAGAAGGCAGCCTGTGCTTTCGGCAAAAGCCTACGAGCTTTCGGTGCGAGGAGCGTTTACTTTTCAGCTTTTTGGCTTGGGTGTAGGTACTGCCGCTAAATAGCATAACAAGCAGTAACTTGGCTGCCATCAAAGTGTTTGAATTGGTGCTGATTTGTTCCATGCAATAGCGAACCAAGGCACCTATTTCATAAATAGTCGCACTGTCTATATCGCAAGCAAGACTCATGTCTCTCTTTTCAATGCGAGCCTGAATGGCGCGAGCATGCAACGCCCCAGCTGCATAGCTCGGTTGAGTGTGGGTGTAGCTGCTCACTATACTTGTCGTTCGACTGCTCTCACCGTGGTGGTCTTCTTTTTGCCAGCTATGACTCGTTGATTTGGGGCCTTCGTTGAACTGTGTTAGCTCAAATAACCCTTCTTCACCATCGTCATCGAGTGTTTTGAGTTCACCTTGTTCAAGTCGACCACTTTTTTTGAATTCATTACTAGTAACATTACGAGTGTAGCCGTCCGAGTAGTTTAAAGTGGACTCATAGGGCCGGCGATAGTGATTAAGTTTGTCGACCACTTGATTTGGAGGACGATCATCATTCTCTTCATCAACAAGAGTTTGAAACGCTTCTACAAGCTGGTGAAAATTGAGCTGTTCAATGTCTGGCAAGTAAGCGGCCATTGTTTCTCGTTTACCATTGGCAAATAACCTCACGTCATTACAGATGTCTTTGATTTTGGATTGATGCGTGCCAATAAATGAAAGGCGCGCCACGGATAAAAAAGTCAGCGCTTTATATTGGTCGAATTTGTTGCGGTCATAGGAAGTAAGCAAAAGATTGGATGACAAGAAAGCAGGTAGATAGTGGACACCAAGATTCTTACTATTCGAAATTGAGATGACTATGTCGTGCAAATTTGCCGAAACCGGCGGGCGTTGTACTCTTTGGGCCTCTGAAACAAGAAAGGGGATTTCTGGGAACTCGTTTCTATATTCTTCTCTGATGATTGCACATAGCCGAATGACTTCAGTTGCGATAAGGGCATTGTGACTCTCGTCGAATGGGAAGAGCTGCTTTAGAAAACGCTCGATATTCTTGTGTTTAAACCGCTCTTTTACACCTTCAAACATCTCGTTTTTTCTCCCGTACCAGCTGCTCAAAAATGGAAGGTTCTTCATTAGACGGCGTTTCTTGGGTTTGGGCTTTTGCGTTTTGCTGAGCGAGAGAACTTCTCGAAGAGTGTGTCATGTCGGAGAGCTGTTTTTGACTCAATTTATTCTTATCAAAAAGAGATTTAATGATGGTGTTGGGCGCCTGTTGATTAAGAGCTCGACGAAAGTCTTCTGCTGATTTGTTGTCGATTGAGGAAAGCATCGCGCGTAACACGGCCAACCAAGCTCTTTTCTCGACTTCAACATCACTCATCTCATCGTGAACAAGCACTTCGCAGTCGACGAGCTTCAGCGTTGTTAATGAAAAACTGAAGGATTCAAATCCGGAGATAATGGCGATTTTGTTGTTTGATATGCGCACGGCCTGAAGTGTGAGACCGACATTAATCTCATCTAAAGACGACTGCTGCATAACCGCTTTATCCACCCAAAACTGCCGAGAATGAAAGAACGAAAAGGCGGGTAGGGCAGCCCTATGAATCAAAAATTCTAATCGATTTTTTGAACGATTCGACAAAATATGAGACATTTCAAACGCTCGTTTAAGTCATAAAATGTACAATAAGTGTACATTACTCGAGACTCAAAATTAAAAAAATCGATCAAAAATGGTGAAAAATGAGATCGAGATTTGGTAGGGTATGCAACGGTAACTATCTGAAATGTCGTTTAATTTGAATTATTCGACAGTAAAAAATTGAGTGGGTATAATGCTTCCAAGCTGATGATGCGGGTTCGATTCCCGCTGCACGCTCCAAGTCTTCCCTTTATTTCAATAGCTTAATAAACAATAAGTCGCCAGTTATACAACCAGATATTACGGTGTATTTAGTAAGAGATAGAAACCAGTAGCTCATCAAGTGCCTGTTTGCTTGGAAAGTTACCGCGAGTATTGGATTGAGCTCGTTTGCCTTCTATTCATTAGCTGAATGGTTGACGGCTATGCTAGGTGATCTCGGTTGCAGTAATACAGATGCAGGGCATCTATATGGGCTGTTGCATTTATCGACGCAGTTTCTTTCAAAGTGTAACAATCAACGTAGACTGATCTTAATCTGGGTATTGACGGTGTTTGTGGCGGTTATAGATTTGGCGACTTACTCACAGCTCGTGCTTGTTTGGGTTACGCTGCTCGGGCTAGCAAACTGTCGCTATATTTCATTGCTGGCGAGGCAATCTGCTGTGCGCTAATTTGGCCGTTAGGGGTACTAAGATAATAGACTAGAGCACATAGTGTGATGAGCAACTCGAATATAGCAAAGGTATGCGCCTGGTTTTATATTTAGTGTTAACATGCTGATTTTTATCAGGATGTAACAATGAAATATAAAATAATAATTGCTTTTTCTATGTTAACGCTTTCGGGATGCTCCACATTTCCGATTCAAAGTTACTCACCGCAGGTTGAAAATATCAATGCGTTAAGTAACGTACAAACTAAGTTATCGGTCACGTATTTACCAGCCAGTTTTACTGACACTGGTGTAGTGCAATGTCGTGGAGCCGGTCCAGTTAAATTAATCAATGGTGATACTTTTACTAAGTATGTCGCAAGCTCTTTGGAGAGTGAGTTGATTGCAGGTAAAAAGTACCAAGTCTCCAGTCCTAAAGAGATCAAAGTAAGGCTTACTCGAGTTGACTTTGAAACTACCTTAGGAAATACCAATTGGTATATCGATGGGAAGTATACGTTGGGTGACTCTGTAGCATACGTCTCCACTATATATAATGACAAAAGCTCTTATATGGCGGATAAAGCGTGTCGAAATATGGGAGTATATTTTCCAAAGGCCGTAGCTATGCATCTCCAGCAGCTAATCGCGAGCCCTGAGTTCAATCGATTTGTCAGTGTATATAATCAAAACGAACATCAGCGTTTTGCCGAGAAACTGGAAATTCTCAATAAGGCTTTTCACAACGGTGTCATCACGGAACAAGAGTTTGAGGATAAAAGAGCGAAACTGATTTCCGATTTGTAGTCAAGAGACGGTTGAATGATAGAGCTGTACCATTTATTGCGGTTGATTAGTATTTTATGCCAATACTTGCGATAAATGGTACATCTATTCCGTCATTCGGCTGTTTTAAGTTAGCGTTGCTAAAGTGTCGGTATTGAAATCTAAGCTGGTATTTTTTTTCTTTATCCAGATAGATCCCGCCCCCCACTTGAGCTTGAAAGGCGAAATGCACTGCCTGTTCTCGTTCTCCAAATGTAGTAGTGGTTAGGTAACTAGGCCCCAGAGCTCTCACATGGAAGAACACCTCTTTGCTGCCCAGAGTCGAGCTCAATCGCAATTCCGGAAAAATAGAAAACGCTGTGAGCTGTTTACTTCCAGATGCACTGTTTGTCCTTAGATGGGTAATACTGGTACCGAGGCTCAATATTTGGCGCGAGCTGCGGTGGTAGTCGTATAGGATGGCATCAACAAAGGCGGCTTGATTGTGGTCATCAGTTCCAAACTGGGGGCCAGCGCCTAAGCCAAACAGGATCTCACCTGCTTGGCTTGTCGTAGAGAGGCAACAACTTAGGAGCAAAAACCGAGACAGACGATACATAGTAGTTCGCTCCTAGTTAGGGTTACGCTTTTACACAGTGGACAAGTGAGTGGCCTAAGCCAATCTTGTCTGTGACGGATACGATCTTTAGTCCAGCTTTTTCAATTAAAGGCAGGAAGTCATAACTCATATAGAAACGGCTATTGCCGTTTGCTATTGCGGTAAAATAAAGGCTGGTGGCATTAAGCGTATAGCTTGCAGACTCGTAATCTTGACGATCAGGGAACAGCTCTAATATGTATACCTCCGAATTTGACTTCATCGCTTCAACGACACGAGAAAGGATACTGACTACCTCTGCCTGACTAAAGCAATCTAAGAACTGACTCATCCAATAGATATCATGCTTCTCAGGTAGAGTCGCATTAATGTCCAGTAGGTTGGTAGGATGAGCAGAAACGCGGTTACTGTATCCTTGAACTTCAATGTTTTTGGTGGCGATGGCAAGCTGCTGTGGTAGGTCAACCATGGTCACTGAAATGTTTGGATTATACTCGCAACATTTTAGCGTCCATTTACCAGTGTTAGCACCAATATCACAAATGGATTTGCCTGATCGCGAAAAGACCGTTTCAAGGATGGTAGGAAAACTGCGATCAGAGTAGTAGTGGTCAAAGTCGAACCAGCTTTTTCTCTCTCGCTCGCGAAGGCTTGATAATCCTTCATAAACAGTTGGCCAGTTACCTAGTGTCTCTAGCCCAGCAGGGCGAGACTCTAAAATAGAAGTCGTTAACTCAGCCATGCCCTGATAGCAAATATCAGACACAAAATCCATATTAACTCGTGTCATCTCGTCGTGATTGACGAAATGACCGAGTTTAGTCAAAACGTAGTTGCCGCCTTGCAGAGTGACCAGTCCTACAGATAGACCCATATCTAACAGCACTTTAATACCGTAGTGGTCTGCGTCTACAAGTTGCTCGAGAGTTTCGACTGACGCGCCTTGTTTTCGGTACGTGGCTAGCGCATTGAGAATTCCAATATCACGTAAAGATTTTGCTGCTTGAAATGCAACGGGTGCAAATGCGAGTCGTTGTGCTTCTTCTTTGGCTTGAACCGCCGTGAGTGTATCGTTGCTATAAAATTCCATCTAGTGCTTTTTATTCATTAATAATTGAACTGCAGATATAGCCTATTTTAATTTTAAGGCTAGTGCAATAGAATGTATTTTACTTTGCCATGACATTGGTGTTGCAACACATTGTGCGTTAATGTTGTGTTAATGGCTTGTTTTAATTCGTTTTGTAATATTCACCGCTAACTAGATTGTTAATTTTTTAGACAACCGATTTGATTAGCTGTTCAAATCCCTTTACCGACATCTATATATTATATAGGATTATGGGTGTAATAATTTTAGCGTTTATGTAAGAAATGGATTTACAGATTAAGCTCGCTATGAGCCAAGGATTTACAGCGCGGTGTACGAGTTTGGATGACGTTTACATTCCATCGCAAGCACCGAATATCCCAAAGTCAATACTTCGACGAAGCAGCACCTTGACACGAGAGGTGTTGGCGCTAAGTGATTTTATTTTTGGTTCAGACATTGACTTCCTTGTGTTCGCTACCAAACATGGGGAACTGAATCGCACCCAGAAATTACTGCAAAGCTTGGCACATAATCAGGAACTATCTCCGACCCAGTTTGCTCAGTCTGTTCACAGTACTGCCGCCGGTCTTTTAACTATAGCTAACAGTCAAAACGTTTCATTTACAACAGTTTGTGCTAGCGATGACACGTTTGCAATGGCTATGGTCGAGGCGGTTTCTCACCTAGGTTCGTCGCCGGGCTCTACGGTGTGTTTGGTGTTAGCCGACGAATATCCGCCACCCGATCTGGAACCGTTCATAAACCGTGATGATGCCGGTGTTTTGGCTATGATGTTAACTGCCGGAACTGATTTTCGATTTAGCTTAACATCTATTAATAACAATACTAACTCGCAACAGACGCATTCAAACCAACAGCAATTGGTTGATTTTATCAGTAACGTCATAAGCAAACAGTCGGCAGATTTAATAGCGAATCGATTAAACATTTGTTTAGTGGCCTTATAATGAGTAAGTTGTCAGTTAGGCTTAGGCAGTTAGGTTTTGGGATATGCTTCACACTATTTGGATTTGGTGGATTAATTCTTTCCTATGTCATTTTTCCTCTAATATTTATCTGTGAGCGAAATAAGTTAGCTAGGCAAGACTTATGTCAATGGTGGATATCAGTGGCATTCCAAGGTTTTGTATGGTTCATGAATTTTGTCGGTGTACTCTCTATTGATGTGCATCATAAAGAGAGGTTTGTCACTAATAAAGGGGCGTTGGTTGTGGCGAACCACCCAACATTAATTGATGTGGTTATCATTATTGGACAATTACGCCAGTGTGATTGCATCGTAAAAGCCTCTTTGTGGAAAAACCCATTTATTCGACATGTTATTCAGATGGCGGGTTATATCCCTAATGACTCAGAAGATATTTTGGACATCTGTGAGAGTAAGATGTCGTCTGGACGTAAACTGCTTGTGTTCCCTGAGGGCACACGAACGACCCCAAATTCAGTAGTCAAATGCCAAAGAGGCGCTGCTCAACTTGCTATTCGTTGCAACACCGATATCCAACGAGTGTTGATCACTAGCAATCCAGCAACGCTTTACAAGGGGATCGCTTGGTACGATGTCCCGCAAATAAAGCCACAAATAGATGTAGTAATTTTGGAGTGTGAGTCGACACAAGCACTTGTCGACTGCTCACGCTCGACCCCAATTGCTGCACGACGATTAACTCGCTACTTTGAGGCTTCGCTTGAGCCAAGTCTCAAACCGGAACAAATGACGATAGAGGATTACGTTCTTGGAAACTTTACAAAATAAAATTAAGACACTCATTATCGATGCGCTAAACCTTGAAGATCTCTCTGTTGAAGATATTGATACTGATGAGCCATTGTTTGGTGATGAATCTGGTCTGAACCTCGATTCTATTGATGCGTTAGAGCTTGGCTTGGCGATTAAGCAAGAGTTTGGCATCGTCATCAACGGTGATGATCCTAAAGCGAAAGAGTACTTTCGTTCAGTTGCTAGTTTAGCGGCGTTGATCGAACAACAAAGTGTATCTGCGGAGGCCTAGTATGGACCAACAGAAAGTATTTGAGCTGATCAAAGACGCGATGGTAGAGCTGTTTGAGCTTGACCCAGCAGAGATCACCTTAGAAGCCAATATTGCTGATGATCTTGAGCTCGACAGCATTGATGCGGTCGATTTGATTGTTCACTTGCAACGTCAAACGGAAATCAAGATCAAGCCAGAAGAGTTTAAGTCTGTTCGTCAGGTAAAAGACATCGTCGACGTTGTGGTGAAGCTCGTCGCAACTGCGGACGCATAACGAGGCGTGTTAGTGAGCCTTATCAAGCCGCTGCTACTGCTCGCTACATTGGGTTATCCGTTCACGCTGTATTGGGCGATGTCGAATGGATATTTTCAGTTGGTAGCGGGCGTCATGTCGCTATTACTACTTTGTAAGCTGCTCACGCACTATGTCCAGGGCGAGCGAGAGATCAACCACTGGTTGCCTCCAGTACTGGGCCTCTCGGTGATGGTCCTTTCTCTGTTGAGTGAACAGGCATTGGGAATGCTGATCTATCCGGTGGTCATCAACGGGGCGTTGTTTACCACCTTTTACTCCTCGCTGAACTCGGGAGTTCCGGTCATCACTCGGCTTGCTCAATTGCGTGAGCCACTGGATCAAGCTGGTTTAGTGTATACGCGGAAACTAACCAAAATATGGAGCCTGTTTTTTCTCGTCAACGGCTCAGTGGCTGCGATTACCATAGGCATTAGCCATGAGGTGTGGATGCTCTATAACGGTTTTATTAGCTACTTACTCATTGGCGCGTTGGGTGGCGGTGAATGGATATATCGAAAAAGGAAATTAGGCTAGTCGCATGCTGTCCAAGCTACATCAATTATTAGAGTCTTCACAAGACCATTCAATATTGGCATTGTCCAGAACCAACAACAAAACTGTCCTAGATCTCAAAAGAGAGGTTGCAGCACTACTTCTACAATGTCGCTCGTTGCAGCAACAGCGTGTGGTTTTAGCCTTTAATAACCCATGGCTACACTTAGTGTCGATGCTTGCTTGCCAACAGGCAGGTAAAACGGTGGTTTTTCCGCATAATCTAGCACCGGCGACATTGTCTCAGTATCACCAGCATGCAGCGTTGATGTCAGACAATCACGAAGCCACGCCCGATTTGCTGGTGAGCTGGAGTGATACCACGCGACAAGTGGTTGACGTCAGGTTCCAGCCCATTGACGCGAAAAGTTGTCAGGTTGAGCTATACACATCTGGTTCCACTGGTACGCCGAAAAAAATCACCAAGCCTCTACTGGTCTTTGAGCGTGAGGCGGCGGTGCTGGAGCGAGAGTTTGGTCAGTGCCGAACAGTAACCAAGGTAGTCGGCAGCGTTTCACACATTCACATTTACGGGTTTCTGTTCTTGATGGTTTGGCCGCTGCTCTCTGGGCGTCCGTTTCACACCAGTATGGTAACTAACCCGGACACGGCGAACGCATTGTGTGACCAGCAAACAGGGTTTGTTACCAGTCCGGTGTTTATTGAACACTTAAATACGGCGGGCTCTGGGCTTTGTGCTGCAAAAGTATTCAGCTCTGGTGGACCACTTAGTTATACCGCGTCACAAGGTTTTCGAGCGCTCTCGGGCCTGTTGCCAATCGAGGTATTTGGTAGCTCGGAAACGGGCGGTATCGCTTGGCGGCAGGCCTGCGAGGCCGATAAGCCGTGGCAACTACTGCAAGGGCTCAGTTATTCGACATCACAAGGACAACTGATTGTCCGCTCGCCTTTTATTTTACCAGAGCAAGACTACGTTACCGACGATAGAGTTGTTGCCATAGACGAGCGAAGCTTTCGCTTGTTAGGACGCAGTGATCGCGTCGTTAAGATTGCCGAAAAAAGGATCTCTTTGACGGCCATCGAACGCTTGGCAGCAACGCTGCCAGAAGTTGCCCACGCGGTTGCCGTTACTATTGATACGGATACCCGCAAGGCCATTAACCTCGCTATCGTGTTGAGTGAAGTGGGCGTTGAACTCAATCACTCATTTAAGTCCGGTGATTGGTGGAGGCTCCTAAGACAACATCTGCTCAAAGAAACGGAATCTGTAGCGTTGCCACGCAAGGTGAGGGTCATTGAGCAGATCCCATACAACAACCAAGGCAAGATCAATATTCAGCAAATCGAGGAGTTATTTGTTTAACGATGGAAAGGCAATTACCCCAACTAGAACAGAGCCAACAGCACCAAGGTAGCTGGTCGTTAACCCTGTTTGTGCCCGCTAACCTGCGCTATTTTGAGGGACACTTCGAGCACTTTCCTATCTTGCCCGGCGTGTCTCAGCTTGATTGGGTGCTTCATTACGCCCAGTTGATGTACCAGCAAAGACTCGAGTTGGTTGGAATGGAAGCAATTAAGTATCAGAGTCCAGTGCCACCCAATACGCGGCTCACGCTAGAATTTTCCTTGGATGCTGCGACCAACAAGCTTAGCTTTTGTTACTTTGATTCAACCAAGACCTATTCTCGAGGTAAGGTAAAGCTGCGATGAAGAGTGCCATCCTTGTCCCTTGCTACAATCATGGTCCGGCGCTGATCAAGGTGATCGAATCGCTGGTCACGTTGCAGATGCCCATTGTTATTGTCAATGATGGCAGTGATCAGCAAACCACGGAGATCATCGATCGACTCGCTAGCGACAACCTGTTGGTGGACAAACTGCACCTGAACGTAAACTCAGGTAAGGGCGGCGCGGTGATGGCTGGGATCCGTCACTTGCATAAAGCAGGCTTTACCCATGCAGTGCAGGTTGATGCTGATGGCCAGCACGATTTAGAGGCGATCCCCAAGTTATTAAATGCAGCCAAGCAAGACCCTAACAAGCTGGTATCTGGGATGCCCGTTTATGGAGAGTCTGTTCCGAAGGCGCGCCTTTACGGACGTTATGCGACCCATATCTCGGTTTGGATTGAAACACTATCGCTGCAGATCAAAGATTCGATGATTGGCTTTCGAGTTTATCCATTGGATGAGTGTTGTTGTTTGTTTGATAGCACTAAGTTAGGTACGCGAATGGACTTCGATATCGAAGTCTTGGTGCGTCTTTACTGGCGCGGAGTGGACATAGCCTATGTGCCGGTACAGGTTCATTACCCAGAGGATGGACTCAGTCATTTCTCAGGGGTGAAAGATAACCTTCGTATCAGTTGGCTACACACGCGTTTGATTACCGGCATGCTGCCAAGAATTCCACAACTGTTACTGCGTAATCTAAGTCGTCATGTCCACTGGTCTAAGCGCAAAGAGAACGGCACTGTGTTGGGAATGAAGTTACTGTTTACGCTGTATCGATTGCTTGGTCGTGGTGCGTTTAATCTCCTTTTGCATCCTGTTATCGCTTACTACTACCTTGCCGACCACAAATCTCGTCGTGCTTCAAAACAGTTTCAGTTAGCGATAGCTGAGCGTAGTGAGAGCAAGGTGCACAGTAGCTATCGCCATCTGTACCATTTTGGCTCATCCATGCTAGACAAGCTCGCGGCTTGGATGGGGGGGTACGATGTCAATCAGATCTCGATCAATGATAGGGCGCTGCTCGATCAAGCTGCAAATCAGCAGCAGGGCTGCCTCATCATTGGCAGTCACCTTGGTAATCTAGAGGTATGTCGGGCCCTCAGTCGTCAGTATACCGGACTTAAAATGAATGCCATCGTGTTCACGCAACACGCTGAAAAGTTCAATGCAGTCATGGAATCTGTCAATGCAGATAGTGCCCTTAACCTAATACAGGTGACCGATCTAGGTCCAGACACTGCGGTACTGTTGAAGCAGAAGCTGGCGCAAGGCGAGTGGGTGGTCATCGTTGGCGACCGGACACCAGTGTCGCAGAACAGGCGAGTGGTGTGGAGTGACTTTTTAGGTCAGTCAGCCCCATTTCCTTTAGGCCCTTTTATTTTGGCATCAGTGCTAAAGCATCCCACTTATGTGATGTTTGGATTTAGTGACAAAGACGGCATTGATGTTCACCTTGAAGCATTGCCTCTCAAGCCTTTGAGTCGGCATAACCGAGAGCAGGATATTCAGCACAACGTTGATCTCTATGTATCGCGTTTGGAGCATTATGCGCTGCGTTACCCTTTGCAATGGTTTAATTTTTTTGATTTTTGGAAGTTAGATAATGAGTAGTTTAGAGACAGTGATGTTTGGCAGTCAACCTATCACTATTGAATGTATTAATGCCTTGTCACAGCGTAACGCGAAGCCAGCTATTTGTGGTACACCAGAGTATGTTGATGTCATCGAGCGTTCGGTTGCCTTCTTAGACCGATTGTTGAAAGAAGACGGCGAAATCTACGGTGTGACTACGGGTTATGGCGACAGCTGCACCGTCACCATTCCACAACATCTCGTTGAGTCTCTACCCCTGCAACTGACTCGATTTCACGGCTGTGGATTGGGTAACCATTTTAGTCAGGTCGAGTCGCGTGCGATTGTCGCGGCGCGTTTAGCGTCGCTGTCCATTGGTAAATCTGGCGTTTCAGGTGATCTACTCAAGGGCCTAGTTCATCTGCTTGAGCATGACATTATGCCTCTGATACCGGAGGAGGGCTCGGTGGGTGCTTCGGGAGATCTAACCCCGCTCTCTTATGTTGCCGCAGCGCTTATTGGTGAGCGTGACGTTGTTTATAAAGGTGAGCAGGTACCGGCAAAACAAGTGCTGCAAGCAACTGGGATGACACCAATTGTGTTGCGCCCGAAAGAGGGCCTAGCGCTGATGAACGGCACCGCTGTGATGACAGCCATTGCCTGCCTCAACTGGCAACGAGCCGATTACCTAGCGCAGATGGCAACGCGTATTACGGCCATGACGACGTTAGCGATGAAGGGCAATGCCTTTCACTATGACGAGCGTCTGCATGCGGTTAAGCCTCACCCTGGTCAGGTTAAATGCGCCAAAAGGTTGCGTGAGGACCTTGCTTCTGAGCGTCCACCACGTAACTCTGACCGTCTGCAAGATCGCTATTCACTGCGCTGCGCACCGCATGTTATTGGCGTGCTTGAGGACACGTTAACCTGGACCAGACAGCTGATTGAAACCGAGCTTAACTCTGCCAATGATAACCCAATCATCGATGGTGAAGATGAGACCGTGCTGCACGGTGGACATTTTTACGGTGGGCATATCGCCATGGCAATGGACAGTTTAAAAACCGCCGTGGCGAATGTGTCAGATCTGCTAGATCGACAATTGGCGCAGTTATGTGACTACAAGTTTAACAACGGTCTCCCATACAACCTAACGGGTGCTGACGAGGCTACCTTGCCAATCAGTCACGGTTTTAAAGCGGTGCAGATTGGTGTTTCGGCATGGACAGCAGAGGCGCTAAAAAACACTATGCCAGCCTCGGTGTTTTCGCGCTCAACTGAAAGTCACAACCAAGACAAAGTCAGTATGGGCACTATCGCGTCTCGTGATTGCCGACGTGTGATTGAACTGACCGAGCAAGTAACCGCAGCCTGCCTATTTGCGGCTACGCAAGGGGTCGAACTGCGTTTGAGCAGCAAAGAGTTGGAATCGGGTGAACTGAGCTCTGTGATTGCGACCACGATTGCTGAGGTGCGAGAGTTTTCTCCATTTTTAACTCACGATCGCCCGCTCGAAGCAGAACTGCGTGAGTGTGTAACCCGACTTAACGGTCGCTATTTTAAGGGGTATTAGATGATCAGCTCTAATGCGTTTGTCACTGTTGCCTTCCAAGACTGCGATCCGATGCAGGTAGTGTGGCATGGCAACTATTATCGCTATCTAGAAGAGGCACGCCGTGCTTTGCTCGATCGTATCGACTTCTCTTATGCGGACATGCAGCGTGCAGGTTATGCCTTTCCCATCGTTGACACGCGAATGAAATTTGTCTCTCCGAGTCAACATGCGCATAAGCTTGAGATCACCGCGACACTGACGGAGTGGGAAAATCGAGTCAAGATGGATTTTGTGGTGTTTAACCACACCACGGGAAAGGTAAGCATTAAAGCACACACCATTCAATGTGCGGTCTGTTTGACAACACAAGAGATGCTGTTTGCCTCACCGCAGTGCCTGTTAGACAAGGTCCAAGCATGCGTAAACTGATGCTAGGCGCGCTGGCGCTTGTTCTTGCTCTGCCAACATCAGCTGAGACAGTGGATCAGCTCGACGCCGTTCTATCCGCCTTGGGCGGAGAAACGGTACAAGTTGGCCACTATAAACAGCGTAAATCTATCAAAGGATTTAGCGAGCCACTGATGTCTGAGGGGACGTACCGCATTGAGCTAGAAAATGGTGTGGTATGGCAACAGCGAGTGCCGTTTGAAGACTTGCTGGTCATTAAAGCAGGAAAGTTGTATAGCGGCCAAGGTGACCAACTGGTGCTGCAGGATGTTCCCGCCAGTGTATCTTCGCTGATGGCTGAGGTGTTTACTGCAATGCTTGCGGGTGATAGACAAGCATTACAACGTAGCTTTGAGCTGTCCGTTATCGACAATCCTGAAGGTGTTAAATCGCCCGCTGGTTGGGGCATCGAGATGACCCCAATCTCGGCACCATTAAATGCGATTTTTTCACTTGTGGTGCTGCAAGGCACCGAGCAGGCGATTGAACAAATCACCATGTATGAGGTGACGGGTGACCATACGGTGGTAGAGCTACTACCAACCGCCACTAGCGACGCGCTGGCGTCTTGGTTACAGCGAGGCGGTCAGTAATGCGCCGCGCTTTGGTCCCTTGGTTATGGGCTGCCGTGCTAGGTGCCGCACTGCTGTTTAGTGGTGGTCGGTGGCTTGCCGGCGGTGCGGTGCAAACTAGTCTGTTTAGTATGTTTCCCTCAGAGACACAGACCGAAGCGCTCGATATCGCGCTGAAGCATGCCTCAAAAGCATTTGAGCATAGCCTACTGGTCGTGGTCGAGGGCCAGCAATTATCTCAGGTTAAGCAAGCGGCTCAGCAAATCACAGAGTTAACTGCAACTATCGATGACGTTACTGTGGTAGGGGCAGAGCAGCGATTTGAGTTTATCGAGACACTATTTCGCTATCGCCATCAGTTGCTTACTGAGGCCGATAGCCAGACGATAAGCAGCGGAAACAGCGATGCTTTGACCGCGTCTTCCCTTCGCCGCCTGTACTCTCCGGCGGGGATCAGTGGCCAAGCATTTGTCAACGATCCTTGGCAAACCTTTGAGCGTTACATGTTAGCGATTGTCGACCAGAATACCTTTCGCTATCAAGATGACCTTTTAATCGGCAATCAAGATCAAAAAGTTCAAGCACTGATGCAGTTAACGTTAGCCAGCAGTGCCTTTAGTAGTGACTCACTTGGGGCAATCGCAACGCTTAACGACATCCTTGCGTCGGTGTCCGAGCAGCATCAGGTCGTGGTTTATCGCACTGGAGCGGGGTTCTTTTCCGCTAGTGCAATGAATAAAGCTACCTCTGAGGTATCGATTATTGGTGGTGGAGCCTTGCTGCTGGTGGTAGTGGTCGTGATGTGGGTATTCGCCAATACCAAGCCCCTCGTTATGACGCTGTTATCCATTATTAGCGGGGTCATTTTCGGGCTTGCTGCCACGCTAGCATGGTTTGGGGAGATACATGTACTCGCCATTGTAATGGGAAGCAGCCTGATTGGCCTCTCCTTTGACTATTCGTTTCACTACCTAAGTTATCGCGCTTGCCATGACAGCTTGATGAATGGTCAGAGCGTAGTGACCAAGCTACGTACCGCCTTGTTGGCCGGTGTGGTGAGTTCATCAATAGCCTATAGTTTCCTATTATTTGCCAACCTGCCAGTGCTAAATCAGATGGCGGTTTTTTCGGTGTTTGGGCTGTTTGGCGCCTTGGCGACCGTGCTGTTCTGGTATCCATTTATGCGAGTGTGGAACACATCGCCACGACCACTTCGTGTAGCCTCTGGATTAATGAGGATCACTCAACGTCTATGTCATCCCAAGCGGGTATGGTGGGTAGCGCTGATCTATTGCGGCATTGCTGTGTACGCTTGGCACGCGGTTGAGACCAATGATGATGTGCGGATGCTGCAGTCGCCAGACCCAGCGCTGGTCAACGATGAACAGCGTATTAAGGCATTGACGCAAAGCTTCGGTGGCTCAGACTGGTTGATCGTTGTTGGTGAGAGTGCCGAGCGTGTGGCACAAAGCGAAGAGCAATTAACGCGCAAACTAGACCAGATGATCGATAACGGCCAGTTGCAAGGCTATGTTGCATCGAGTCAATGGATCCCATCGATCGCTAAGCAAACCAGTAACTGGAAACACTATCAACGATTAGTGGCAGAGCAAAGCCAAAAGTTAGCAAGTCTTGCGTCGCTAGATACAGCGCCGACAGTGAATCCATTTGAGCCTTTAACTGCCCACCAGCGCCTTACGGGTATCCCTGCGCTCTCTAGCCAGCTTGATGACGGTCGTCACTTCGCCTTAGTGCAGTTATCTGGCATGACCGGCGAGATTGACAGTCATATGCTTGACGAAGGACAGTTCTATATCAACTACGTGGATGATATTGGCGCGATGTTAGGTCACTACCGTGAGCGTGTTTCTCGATTGCTTATTGTGGCGATTGCTGCTGTCGTGGCAATCGTTGGGGTCTATTTTGGCTGGCGTGCTCTGCCTAGATTGATGGCCGCCCCTCTGCTCGCGGTCGTTATCGCTGCCGCATTGCCAGCGGCACTGGGACAGCCATTAACGCTGTTCCACGCACTGGGTCTATTTCTGATCTTTGGCATTGGCATCGACTACAGTCTATTCCTTCATTGCCATGGCGACTCTGAACATACGATATTGGCAGTGTTTGTCGCTGGGATAAGCTCATTGCTGTCATTTGGCTTGATGGCCCTTTCAAGTAACTACGCTATTGCCAGCTTTGGTCTCACGGTCGGTATAGGCATTTTGTCTAGCTGGCTCGTAGCAGCAATCGTGTTGTTAAATGCCAACAGCACCAAGCATGCCTATTCAAGGGAGCAAGCATGACACGAGCTGGGTTTATTAAGACATTGTTATGTATTGGTGTGATGTGGATATCGGGCTGTGGTTCACTCATGAGTTCCTCGAGTGTCTCCACACCTCAGGTTTTGTTGTCCCCTGAGTCTTATGGTGGAACGCTGTTCACCCAGCAATTGCTTACGGTGGATTATCAACAGCAGCAACACCGAGTTCGCACTCTATTACAGGTTGATGCCAATGAGGTAAAGCTGGCTGGGTTCTCAACGCTGTCAGTGCCACTGTTTACTGTGACATGGGACGGATCTGAGCTGAAAAGTGAGTCAATGCCGGGTTTAGATAAGGCATCGATACAACCGCGAAATGTTATGAGCGATATGATGCTGGCTGTTTGGCCAACACCAAGCCTAGCCCCGCTACTAGCAGCAAAGGAATGGCGCTTAGACAGCAGCGAAAATCGACGACAGTTTTATGACTCAGCCAATGATTTGGTGATGAGTATCGAGTATGACAATCATCACAGTGCTCATGGATCAATCTCTGTGAGTTATCCAGAGTATGGTGTGAGTTACCAATTGCAAACTCTTCAATGGAAGGTAGTGAGTGAATAAAAAGATATACATAGAAGATATTGCAGTCAGTTGCAGTTTAGGTTTTGAGCCCGAAGCACTGCTTGCCAATTTACGCGCAGGTGAAGCACCGGGCCTCATGGCTTGGGATAAACCGGTGTATTCCGGGAGAGAGGCGCACGTTGCAAGGGTTATCCATGACCTTCCAACAGCAAATGAAGCAGACTATGCCAACAACCGCAACAACCGGCTAGCGCACTTCTTGTGCCAGCGAATAGAAGCGGGGGTTGTTTCATTACATCAACGCTACGCTGCCGAGCGTATTGGCGTGGTGATTGGCTCCAGTACCTCTGGGATTGAAACGACAGAATCCTTTACAGAGCAGCAGGCAGAAACGGGTGAAATGCCGCTGACTTATGACTATCAGCATCAAGATATGGGTGATGTTTCTCAGGTGGTGGCGAAGCTCATCGGAGCGAAAGGGCCTGTTTACACCGTGTCGACAGCATGCACTTCATCTGCGCGTGCGATGATCAGTGCCAGTAAACTTATCCAAAGTGGCATTTGTGATGCGGTGGTATGCGGTGGTGTTGACACGCTTTGCCAGCTTACTGTGAACGGTTTCGACTCGCTGGAGCAGGTGTCGGCTGAGCCTTGTCGTCCGTTTGATCAGCAGCGCAACGGAATTAATGTAGGCGAAGGTGGTGCGCTGCTCATTGTGACAAAAGACAAAAGTGATGTGCAACTTAGCGGCTTTGGTGAGTCTGCAGATGCTCACCATCTATCAAGTCCGATGCCTTGCGGCAGCGGGGCCTATCAAGCGATGCAGATGGCACTGACAAAAGCGGCAGTAAAGCCAAGGGATGTGGGCTACATCAATGCTCATGGCACATCAACTCAGCAAAACGACGCCATGGAGAGTACAGCGATTCATAAGCTTTTTGGTACAGAGGTTGCTGTGAGTTCTACTAAAGCCTTAACAGGCCATTGTTTAGGTGCTGCTGGCGCCGTTGAGGCTGCGATCTGCACGCTGTTGTTACGTGCTAACAATGAGCCGATTCCGAAACAGTGGCCTTTGCAACGTAAGACAGATCCTGCTTTAGCAGACATCCACCTTGTACAAGATACCCAGATTGAACCGCTAAACCATGTGATGTCTAACTCGTTTGCTTTTGGCGGTAACAATGCATCAATAGTATTAAGCGCAGTAGGTCAATGCGATGAGTAACAAATTATACCCAGATATTGCGGCACTGTTGCCGCATAACGCTCCACTGATCTTGCTCGATAATGTGGTAGAGCACAGTGCGAAGCACATTTGCTGTGAGGTGACGATCACTCCAGACAGTTTTCTTTATGAGCCTCAATATAGCAGTGTGCCAGCACAGGTCGGCATTGAGTACATGGCGCAAACCATCGCTGCATTGGGTGGAATCGAAGCCAGCGATGAAGGGCAGAAACCACCGATTGGCTTTTTGCTCGGAGCGAGGCGTTATCAACACCAAGGTGGCCCCTTTGCTGAGGGTATGACTTACCTAATCACAGCAAATGAACTGGTGAGAGATGACAACATGGCTGTCTATCAATGTGACATTGTCGATGTTAACGGCAACGTGATGAGCACAGGGCAGGTGAACACCGTGGTCGCGAGTGATGAAATGCTCGCCGAACTATCGAAAAAGAATTAAAAGAGAGAACGGATACGATGAAAAATGTGCTAGTAACGGGGGCCAGTAAAGGCATCGGACAAGCGATTGCGGTAAAGCTGGCAGAAGAGGGCTATTGCGTCACTGTCCACTATGGTCGAGATCGTGCTGGAGCCGAGCAGACGGCGCAAACGATCGAGGCATTGGGTGGTCACTGCCGATTGGTTCAGTTTGATATCAGCGATAGAGAAGCCTGCAAGCAGGAGATTGAAGCACAAATCGAGCAATATGGCGGCTATTACGGTGTTGTTAACAATGCCGGGATGTCGAGAGACAATGCATTCCCATCGATGACCAGTGAAGAGTGGCAAGGGGTGGTACATACCAACCTAGATGGATTTTACAACGTGATCCACCCATTGATTATGCCGATGATTGCCTTGAAGCAGGGGCGAATCATCACGCTTTCATCACTTAGCGGTCAGATTGGCAATAGAGGACAAGTTAACTACTCAGCTGCAAAGGCGGGGATTATAGGCGCAACGAAAGCATTGGCACTCGAGCTCAGCAATAAACGCCGTCAAATCACTGTCAACTGTATCGCACCTGGTCTCATTGATACCGGCATGGTAGAGCCTCACGTCGTTGATCGAGTTATGCCTCAAATACCGGTTCAACGAATGGGCAAGCCCGAGGAAGTGGCTGAATTGGCAGCATTTTTAATGTCAGACAAAGCAGCATACATTAATCGTCAGGTTATCGGAGTCAACGGAGGGCTTTACTAATGACAAATAGAGTAGTGGTAACGGGCATGGCAGGGGTCACCGCGCTAGGTGAGACTCTCGACACCGTCTGGTCAAACCTGAAACAGTACAAAAATGCAGTAGTGACGATGGATGAATGGGACAAATATGATGGATTACAAACCCGTCT
Source organism: Vibrio sp. 10N (assembly GCF_036245475.1). Taxonomy (NCBI): domain Bacteria; kingdom Pseudomonadati; phylum Pseudomonadota; class Gammaproteobacteria; order Vibrionales; family Vibrionaceae; genus Vibrio; species Vibrio sp. 10N. The sequence continues at coordinate 447,299 of NZ_BTPM01000002.1, forward strand.
CGCAGCGCCTATTCAAAACTTCGAGTTACCAAAGCATTACACCAGAAAGAAAATTCGTTCAATGGGGAGAGTATCGTTACTTTCCACCAGAGCATCTGAGTATGCACTGCAACAGTCGGGTCTCCTTGATGAGTCAGCGTTGACAGACGGCTCAACGGGTATCGCCTTCGGCTCATCTACCGGCAGTACTGGACCAGTGTCCGCCTTTGCTACCATGTTGCTCGATCACAGCACCCGTAATATCAACGCCAATACGTATGTGGCGATGATGCCACATACTACCGCAGTGAATACTGGACTGTTCTTTGGATTGCGTGGACGCGTTATTCCGACATCATCGGCATGCACATCGGGCTCTCAAGGAATTGGCTATGCCTATGAAGCGATAAAGTATGGCATGCAAAAGGCGATGGTAGCGGGGGGAGCGGAAGAGCTCTGCCCGACTGAAGCGGCGGTATTTGATACCTTGTTCGCGACCAGTCAATATAACTCACAACCAGAGTTAAGCCCTCGTCCGTATGATAGCGACCGCGACGGCTTGGTGATTGGTGAGGGTGCTGGCGCTTTAGTGCTAGAAGAATATGAACATGCCATGGCTCGCGGTGCAAAGCCCATTGCTGAGTTGGTTGGCTTTGCCTCGAATTGTGATGCTGCTCATGTGACTCAACCGCGTGCCGAAACGATGCAGATTTGTATGGAAATGGCGCTGCAGGACGCCAACCTAACCGCTGATCAAATTGGCTACGTCAATGGTCATGGTACCGCAACAGAATTAGGGGATATTGCCGAAACCCAAGCAACCTATAATGTGTTTGGTTCCCGTATGCCTATTTCGAGCTTGAAAAGCTACTTTGGTCACACATTAGGAGCATGTGGTGCTATTGAGGCTTGGCTTACTATTAATATGATGCGTGAGAAGTGGTTTGCTCCGACGCTAAATTTGGAATCAATAGATAGCAGATGTGGTGACTTAGATTACATTAAAGGTAAGGGTCGTGAGATATCATGTGAGTACGTGATGACCAACAACTTTGCCTTTGGTGGTATTAATACGTCAATGATATTTAAAATGATTTAGACAGCTAACAAAGCAGCCGCAAAAGAACAGTGAATATCGCGGCTGCAATAACGCATCAATTGATACCTCGCCATGGAGGGCATGATGAATAGTTTCAAATATTGGCTTGCTTGTTTATCCTTAATATTCACAATAAGCGCTACTGCGGAAGATATTTCTGCTGCAGTCGACTTGACTACATTATTTCCAGAACAGTCAGTTAAGCGCTGCGACAACTCGAAACAGCCGCTGAATATCAATAGAGAGCAGCCTTTAGTGCTTATCGTGCACGGTTGTTTTGCTTCAGCGGGGCAATTTAAGGCGCTTGCAGGTGTATATGAACACTTAGACCAACAGGTTGCTTGCTTTGAATATGATGACCGAGATAGCCTGGAGCGGGTTTCAGGCGAACTAGCGCAAAGTATCAATAAACTTAACACAGTTGTTGGTGGCGAAAAATTAACTATTATAGGGCATAGCCAAGGTGGTCTAATTTCGCGTCGGGCGGTGACGGCAGATCGTCAGGATGGAAAAACCGTTACTCACGCTGATTTAGAGTTAGTTACCGTGTCCGCCCCCTTTAATGGTATTGAAGCATCATCACACTGTGGTATTAACTGGTTGCGAATAGCGACACTTGGAATTATTGATGGTATTTGTTATTTGGTAACAGGTGAGAAATATTTACAGATTCCGCCGCAAACAGACTTTATTAATTATCCCGGTGACTTAGCACCGGAGGTTTCTCGACATCTAATAATCAAAACTGACGAATCTGGCACTTGTCGTTCAAATAGTTCATCAGGCGAATGCACGCAAGATGACTATGTTTTCTCACTTAATGAGCAGAGTCAATTATCTGTTGATAACATGAGGCGAAGTGAGTCTACTACGGTTGCCGCAGGACATGCGGAAATTGTTGGTAATGAAGTCGAGGTACCATGGAAACTTATCGAAACGCTACAGCAGTTTGAAGTAATGGCACGCCCGAACCAGGCGGAGTTGGAGCAATTTTATGTTGTGGTGCAAAATATTTATAACAACTACTTGTAATAATAAAAGAGGTAACAATGAAAATCATGAACCTAATAAAACTGGTATTACTGGCGCTTATAGCGTTTGCTCCAATGGCACATGCAGCAAAAGTAATTCCTGTTACAGGACAACCATTGCATTCATCATTTAGTTTTGATGAAGCGAAATCGCTTTTTGCGAAAGCTGGTGCAAAGCGTGGTTGGGTCGTGAAGCAAGCTGAAGATGAGAGCAAGCTCATTGCCGATATTTGGGTAAGAAAACACTATGTATCGGTTCTTATTACCCTCCATAAAGATACTTACGATATCGACTATCGTGATAGCGAGAATATGAAGTACAAACCCGACGGCACGATTCACAGAAAATACAACGGCTGGGTGAAAAACTTAAACAGCGATATTCAACGTACGTTGTTAGCCGCAAACTGATTGAGTAGGGATAAGAATGAAGAATAAAATCACAACGACAGTAGCGATAGCAAGCGCCCTTTTATGCAGCTCTGCAATGGCTAGGGATGATGTCGGCAGTTATGACATAAAGAATGCGCTGAGTTCTCCAGACGCAATAGCAAAACTGGGTGGTAGCGTGAAGTTTTACTTTGGTGACCAAGACTACGGAAAGGTAGTTCATGATTTTGGCACATTTAAAACTAACAAAAAAACCAATGCATTTAACAAGTCAGACAAAGAAGCTTGTGAGTGGGTGTTTTTATCAGCCATGATTACGCTGCAAGAACGCGCGCTCAAAGAAGGTGCAAATGCGGTGGTGGATATTAAGTCGAACTACAAGAACAACCTCACATCAAGCCAAGAAACATTTCAATGTGGTGCGGGTACTTTTGTTGCTGGTGTTGCTTTAACAGGCAAAGTGGTCTCACTAAAATAGGATGGCTCTTCAGCTTATATAAACTTTAGGGGAGCCGAGAGGCTTCCCCTTTTTTAATACCCAACAAAGAGATTAATCTATGAGAAGGAACTACGTAGTATTCGTGTTCACTTTACTGTTAACTGCGTGCTCGGCGCCAAGATACAGTGTCGCCCCAATCGAGCCGTCGGAACAGAGTGATAGGGTTACGATTATTAGAGATGACGCAACCCGAGACATCTTTTTAGACTCAATGCAGGAGTGGTGTTTGGATACTGCTCATAAATGCAAAGTCGTGAGTGATGGAACACCACCGGAAGACAATGAGCTTACCTTAACGTATGTATCGCGCTGGAGCTGGGATTTTAAGACATTTATCGCAGACGCCAAAGTGAATGCCTATAAAGACCGTAAAAAGGTTGGTGAGGTTGAGTTCGTCGCCCCAAATAATACTAATCCCAAGAAATGGGGTAACGATAGTAAACGTATTATGATGATGCTAGATTTGCTGTTTGGGCTTGAATCAGTAACTGATGCTCAACAGAAAATAGCATCTGGGCAGATGTAGTTATTGTGTTGGAAGTACAGTTATTTTATGTCTGTAAGTTTTTGTAATTTATAAGTGTAATTGTGTTCCGTGAGATTCAAAAAAGAAAAAAGGGAAGCCGAAGCTTCCCTAAACGTGCGACTGACTCACACTTAACCAAGAGAAGAACACAACCATCTCCTCTCGATATTCTTATCAGTCTTACTGCTCCAAAAAACTGATCCAAGGGCTAACCGTTGGATGTAGCTGCTTTGAGCTTGCGGCCTTTTTCATTGAGTTGAGCGCGAGTTTGGGCTGCTTCATCTCAAAGTGTGCCATGCCTTTTATGTATTGCAGCTCTGCTACTTCATCCTTAGTCGCGTTGGGTGCATAAGTCTTAGTGTATTCAGAGGCTACTTTATACTGCTTGTCTTGCAGCATTAGGCGAGCAATACGGATTTGACTCGTGGCCGTTGGGCCCATCTCGTACGCTTGTTGGTAGGCCAAAATCGCTTGGTCTACTTCTTGCGCTTGATGGTAGAAAGACGCTAGCTTTTCAACATGCTTTTGCGTTGTCTCTATATTTCCTTGTTCCATAGCGAGCTTAAGTGTTTTCGCTGCACGGTAGGGTATGCCCTGATAAGCCATAAAGTTTACAAGTCTTAAGTACTCCTTTTCACTTTCCAGTAGGTTGAGCTCATACGCGGCTTCTAGAGCTGCTAGCGAGTTTCGATCCTGGTTCATTTCCATGTAAATCCCAGAAAGCTGCATCCAATAACGCTTCTTCTGTGGATATTTGGAAGTGAGTGTCTTGAGTACACCTGCCGTGCTCTTGTACTGCTTTAGCTCATAGTGCGAAGCGAGCAGCAACAGGTACCAAGACTCACTCGGCTCTTTGGTCATCGAAATGGCTTTTTTGGTCGGTGTAATGGCGTTTTTGTAATCGCCCATTTGCACGTATGCGCTTGCCAATGTGATGTACGCATGAGCGTTAGGTTTGTCTTCCGTGGTTTCCGCCACCTTAAACCAAGCCTTCATGGTATTGACCGATTTTTGGTATTGCTCCTCGGCGAGATAGAGCTGAGCCAAACTGTAGCGAACCTGCTGCGCGACTGGCACGGGGAGGGCATTGACCTCCAGTGCTTTTGCAAAATAGTTCGCCGCTTGTTTATAGTCCTCTCGAAGTGAATACAAAAAACCCATTTGCTGCAGTAACACTGCTCGGTCGTACTTTTTCTTCTTGGTTGATTCAATAGCGCTTTCTAGCTTTTCTATCGCGTACGCGTATTTCTCTTCGGCAATCCACTTTTGCACCTTGTTTACTGTGCGAAAGGTCTTGTCCGAAAGCTGTGGTGGATCCTGAGCGATAGCTGGGCTGTTTAAACAGCCCGCTATAAGCAACACAGAAGCCAATTTTTTGAACGTATTCATGTTCGACTCCTTAGTTGGTAGAAAACTCAATTTCTTGAGACATACGAGTACTGACCGCCTGACCATCGACTTGCTTAGGTTTGAATGTCCATTTAGCAATAGTCTTTTTAGCCGCGCGGCCAAGACCGAGCTTACGTGGGGTCTCTTTGAGGACTTTGACATCCTCAACCGTGCCACGTTCGTTAACAGTAAACTCTACCAGTACCACACCTTTCTCAATGCCAGAACGCGCTGCTTTACGTGGCATTTGCGGTTGGAAAGTAGCCAATGGTACCGGGCCGTTATTACCCACAACCTGAGCACTACCACCTTGGGTGTAGTGACCTAACACCGAACCGCCTGTGACATTGACGGGTAGGTTGAGATTAGGCATATCCATGGCAATTTGTTCCATCACCGGTTTGACCGTTGATGCCACTTTCATTTCTGGTGGCGGTGGCGGACGTTTCGGTGGTGGTGGTTTTGGTAGCTCTCGCTTTTTCTCCTGTACATTTTCTTGCGGTTTAACGCGAATAAAATCGACCATACGCAGATCGTCACTCGACGCTAACTCGTGGCGCTCTTTGTTTACTAGCTTGTCCATCCCCCAGAAGAGTCCGAGGGCGACAACGAGCGCCAGTGCTACAGAGGCCAGATAACGCATAGGTTACCCCTTATCTGTAGCGGCGATGGAGATGTTTTCTACCCCAGCCATTTTGATCTGATCCATCACCTTCACCACGACACCAGCACTGGCTTCTTGGTCCGCTTGAATCACCACAGCGCCTTCCGGGCTTTCTGCTTTGAGTCGTTCGATGTTAGCGCGTACAGCATCAACTTCGATACGACGCTTATCTACCCAGACATCGCCAGCCGCACCAATGGCGACCATGATGTTACCGTTTTTGACCACCTGTGCTGTGTTGGCACTTGGTCTACTGACTTCTATACCGGCTTCTTTGACGAAAGAAGTCGTAACAATGAAGAAAATCAACATGATGAAAACAATGTCCAGCATTGGCGTCATATCGATCGCCGCTTCTTCATTGCTTTCACTGCTATAGCGTCTTTTCATGACCTATATCCTTATAATTCCGTTTACTAAGCGACGTGTTTTAGCTGGTCTTCCAGCTTTTGCGTGGTCACTTTGGCAAGATGATCCAATCGAGTGCTAAAGAATAAGCCAGACAGAGAAGCGACCATTCCCGCAAGGGTAGGTATGGTTGCTTTGGAAATGCCTGAAGCCATGGCTCGCGGGCTTCCCGTGCCTACGACAGCAAGGATGTCAAACACGTGAATCATGCCGACAACCGTACCCAGTAGACCGAGCAGCGGACACAGTGCGATCAATACTTTGACCACCGGTAGTCCTTTCTTGTTCTCGATATCCTGGCGAGAGACAAGCTCTTGGCGGATCATTTTTGCGTTCCAGCTTTGATGTTCGGGGCGTGCAGTCCACTCTTCGAGTGTTTTCTTTGCCATGCGCGGAGCAACGGCTAAGAAATAGAACCAGCGCTCAAGTAGCACACTCCAAAGTAAAAAGCTGAGAATAAAGATGGCGAATAGGACATCGCCACCCATTCCTAAAAAGCGTCTTATCGACTCAAATTCTTCGACTAACCACCACATAGCCGCTCCTTATGCCTCTGATGAGTGCAGTTTTTCTTGGTAGCGAGCAATAAATCCAGCGCTTTGCTCTTCCAGCGTCTGAACCAGTCGACGTGCCTTACTATGGACAAGGGTGTAGAAGAACAGCAGTGGAATAGCCACAACTAGGCCAAGCATGGTCGTTACGAGGGCTTCTGAAATACCGCCTGCCATGAGTTTTGGATCGCCAGTACCGAATAGCGTGATGGCCTGGAACGTACCGATCATCCCCATTACTGTACCAAGAAGGCCGAGTAGGGGAGCGACGGAGGCAAACAGTTTTATAGAGCCGACAAAACGTTCGATTCGCGGTGCGTTGCGCATAATGATCTCATCCAGTTTCGCTTCCAGATCTTCAAGGTTGCTGCCTTTATGCGATTGGTATGCTTCGATAACTTCGCCAAGAGGGTTGCTCTTAAGTACTTGATCAGACTTCGCTTGCTTGCGCATTTTGCCGCCGATAACCAGAAGGCGTAGGTAACAAGCCACCGCTATTAGAGCGCCAATTAGGCCCATGCCTAAAATGATATAGCCGACGATACCGCCTTGATCGACGCGCTCTTTCACAGTTGGGCTTTGAACCAATAGTGAAAGGATCACACCACGAGATGGGTCAACAAATAGAGGTTGATAACTGTCTGCTGTGGTTTCAAACGGTGATACTAGGGTAGTGATGTTGGCTGAAGGTTGACGAGAAAGCTCTTCAAACTTGCCCGTTTGTGGGACGTAAGTAACGTACTTACCGTCAGCGATGGCATTAAACTCGCCGACTAAAGTCACTTCAGTTTGTGCTTCGTTACCTTCACCATAAACCACGGTGGCGTTGGCTTTTGAGGTTTCACCCGAGGCTACAATTTGCTGAAGAATGGTGTACCAGAAACCTTCAAGCTCCGCAGTAGATGGTAGCTCTTTACTCTCAGCGAGTTTAGTCAAAAGTGCATCACGTTCTGGGAATTTAACCGCGTTTTGAGAGGCATTAAATAGCCCTTTAAACTCCCCCGCGTACTGTCTTAGGACACCAAACATTTCACCGAGTGTGCCTGAGCGTTGGCGAAGAGTTTCAGTGAGTTCGGTGAGTAGCACATCGTTGCTATCAAATGTTGCCTTGAGTGTGTCACCACGTGCTGTCTCTTGTGCAAGTTGGGCACGTGCTTTTTCGAGCAATGCCTTTTGGTTATTACGATCGGCTAAGAATTCAGCTTCACGTTGTTTATTTTCTTTGGACTCTAATGAGCTTTGCGATTTAACCGTTTTTAAAAGCTCATTCATAGAGATAGGTTTGGTTTCTGCACTCGCAACGGTTGGCAAAAGCAATAGGCCAGAGAGCACAAGTGAGGCCATAGATTTAAATGCAGTCATTATTGATTCTCCCCGGTGTAGATTGGTAGCTTGATCAGTGCTGGTGGCGCTTGCTTCTTAGCAACGCGCAGACCTTGTTGAACTGCGCCGCGGTATTGCTCTGGGAGTGCTTCCCACTCGCGAGTTTGCTGATTCCACATGCCTGTTTCTAGACCGTCTGGAGATTGATAAAGCAGCGCTGTACGTCCGATGCGCAAGAAGTCATAAGTGACGACTTCGCCATCACGTTCTAGGCTGGCTTTATAGGATTCAATGGAGCGAGAGAAGCCTTCTTCAATTTGGTAAGCCTCCATGACTTTTCGGTACTTCTCTGAGGTCGTAACGTCAGCGCGATCCATAAGACGTTTAAGCTCGGTGACACGCTTGCCGCGCTCTTCTACTTGGAAGGGGAGATCAAGTTCAATGAAGTCTTCCAGTGCTTGAACCATATTGAGAGTCAGTGGCACCACTTCCATTGCAGTTTGGTCGATTTGAGAGATCTGGTTATTTAGCGAGTCAATCTCGCCTTGTTGTGAGTTCACCATCTTCTCGATTTGTTGGTTATACGCTTTCATGCTGTCTATTTGGCGAAGTAAACCTTTGTATTCCGCCAGCATTGAATCCGTGTTCTCTGCGTACTTATCGATTTTTGCTTGTGACGTTTGTGCGTTTTTGTTTGCTTTTGCTTGTGTAGCGACGACTTGGCCACTATCCGCAGCGTAGCTAGAACCACCTATAGCGAGCATGGCTATGGTGAGGCTACTCAACGCGATATCCTTAATTTTCATATGTGCATCCTTGTGTTTTGTCAGTCGTAAAAAGCCGGCACGCGAACGTGCCGGAAACAGGAGGAAGGGATTAATTAGAATTTCATGTTTACGTTGGCGTAGAAGTAACGGCCGATAACGTCATAGGTTGTGGCGTCTGTGTTACCCGAGATGGTGTCTAGGATAAGTGGCGGTGTTTCATCAAACAGGTTGTTGATACCACCAGACAAAGTGAAGCCGTTATCAAAGGCATAGCCAGCGCTCAAGTCATGGTAGAACATGGTTGGTACGCTAAAGTTGTATGTCTCTTGTGGGGCGTCAGCAGCACCTGGTAGTTCGTAATCAACACCCGCAATCATGCGAGTATTCCAGTTCACACGCCATGCGTCACGAGTGACACCCAAGTTAAGCGTAGAGCGGTACTTACTGTATAGACCGATTTGGTCACTGATGAATTTACCAGCGTAATCGACAACAGAGCCATCCGCCTGTGTCACTTCGTGTTTGAAGTTATAGGTGTTGTCCCAGTTCGCTTTGAAGACAACGACGTCAAAGTCATGCACGTAGCGCAAGTTGAAGTCGATACCGTTTTTCTCAAGCTTACCTAGGTTTGTGGTACGCGCATCGATAGAAACAATGTCGCCGTTTCCATCACGAGTGATCTTGTCACAGTACTCGCCTGTTTTGGCACATTGATCCAGCATCAGTTGAGGGTCAACGGCATCAATCAGGTTTTCAAGTTCTACTTGCCAGTAATCAACCGTGGCAGAGAAACCCTCTACAAATGATGGTGACAGTACAAAACCAACCGACGCAGTATGGCCTTCTTCAGGTTGAAGTTCTTTGTTTGAACCATAGAAAACAGGGAACTGGGTACGGCCACTGGTGTCTTGACCTGTTGGGTCGGATAAGACGTCAAAGCTTTCTGTTGCACCACCGTACAGGTCGGCAATGGATGGGGCTCGGAATACTTCGTTGTAGGTACCGCGAAGCATCAAATCGCCAATCGGCTGGTACAAGAAGCTGTAACCCATGGTCGTCGCGCCACCAAATGTGGAGTATTTATCGTGACGAGCGGTGATCTTAGCTTCTAAGTACTCTGCCATCGTCACTTCAGACAGAATTGGAACCAGTAATTCGCCGTAGAACGAATCAACAGTGTAGCCACCCGAGGTTTCCGATTCCGCATTGCCCGAAGCGTTACCCAGAACAACTAACGCATCAGGTTGGTTTGCACCTTGCTCGTCACGGTTTTGGTAACCGGCAGCAAAAGCGATGGTACCCATCTCGGTCTCGTAGATGTCGCCCGTTACGTTGAAGTTAATGATTTGCTGTTGGTTAAAGCCAGTATCTTGGCGAGTGAAGGTTGCGTAATCCAGTGCTTCTTGGCTGACGTTGCCAAGAATGTCCATTGGTACACAGCCAGGAATGACGTTGCCGCCCGCATCCAGACACTGGCCGTTTGCAGATGGGCCAACCGCGTTGCTGACGCGATCTTTAATGAATACACCGTCTTCGATTTGTTTGGTCTTAGTTTTGCCCCAGTTGTAGTTAGCATCCCAAGTCCAACCATTTTGGAATTCACCATCCAAACCAAGTACTACGCGGCCTGTGTCTGATTCGAAGAAGCGGTTACGACCGCCTGTTTCAACCATACGGCGACGCCAGTCAACGATATCAGCCCCTGTATTGTTGAACTCATTGTCTTTTGAAATTGGGTCGTAGCCGCTGAACTTACCAAAGATAGGCTCGGCAGCCAGTAGATAGTTAGACTCTGAGTTTGAGTACAGGGCTTCGAATGTCGCGGTAACTGGACCAAGAATGCTGGTTTCACCTAGTAGGTAGTTACCTTGAGCGGCAAGATAGCGACGTTGTGCTGGACGCTTTAAGTAGTTGTCCGGTGCATAGTTATAAAGATCACCAGGCGCATTAAAGTCACGAAGCGTATCGCTGCCTTCTGGGCCAAATGTCTTACCGTCATAATAGCCCCATGGTGGCGCTGAACTACCACTTTGGAACTGACCACCGTACCCATCGTGTTGTAGGTCAGTATTGGCGAAACCACGATCACCGGCCATGATTTCGTCTTCTTTGGTCATGCCCGCAGAAAAGGTGATATTACCGCGATCGTTAGACGCACCAGCTAGCATGCTGATGTCAGTCACTTGACCATCGCTGTTTGAGGTTGTACCACGCTTAGCATTAAGCTCAAAGCCTTCGAAATTTTGCTTGGTGATGATGTTAACAACACCACCGATGGCATCAGAGCCGTAGACAGAAGATGCACCGTTTTTCAGCACTTCGATGCGCTCTACCATTGCGGCAGGAATCATGTTCAAGTCAACAGATGCGTCTGCCCCCGTACCACCATTTACCATGCGGCGACCATTGACTAGAACGAGTGTACGCTCAGCACCTAAACCGCGCAGGTTTACTGTTGCAGCACCGTTACTGCCGTTGTTTACCGATGTGCTTTGTACCGTACCACCCACGCCAGGTAATTGGTTCAAGACATCACCTATGGCAACTAGACCTGTATTTTCAATGTATTCTGATGAAAGGACCTGAACTGGCTCTGCGCCTTCCATTTCCACTCGAGAAATACGTGACCCGGTCACTTTCATTTTCTGAAGCTTTTCTACGTCTTGTTGTCCCGTTTCTTCAGCAAACGCTATCGGCACTGCGAATAAATTCGCGGTGCCAAGCGCAAGACTCACTGCTACCGAGAGGCATGTGCTTTTTCTTAACATCCTTGTACTCCATTGCGCCAGTTTCTGCTGGCTTCTGTTGTGTATTGCATTTTTGATTAAGTCGTTAATTCGGTGTTAACAACAAGCGCAACTTATGACGGGTTGGAAAAGTAATGTCAAATCAGCCATTTAAATAGAACGTTAGTTTGTAAAAAGTGATTTATTCTCTGATTAATCATTAAAACGGTGTTTTCTTGTAAATAAATTGTGAAACGCAGACGGATTTATAAAAAATCTCGTAGAATCTAGCAAGTGAGGTAAATTCAGATCATAATTCGATCTAGACTTAAACATTTGGTGTTTTATTCTGCTCTTTGCTGATTCAACTAGATTGATGTTCTAATTGTAAAATCAAGCGGTAATTCACTACTTAGAAGGTTCGTCTATAATTCGAACAATGAGGCTTTAGAGCCTTTTAAATGGGCGGGTTGAGTGGTCATGTGATACGGAGTTCATATTTGCATCGTGAATATTTATGCATTAATTATGGAACGTTTCTTACATTTTTGTGTAGAGTCATTGCTCTATGTGGGAGTTTGAAATATTGATGATGAGTTATTTATGAAATTATGTCCTTTTTTTTAAATTATGAGTGTCATTAATTAAAAGTGACACTGTTGTTTGTTTGTGATAAAAACGTTGTCGATAATAATGAGGCAAGAAATAATTATTGAAGCAAGGACGCAAAATATTATTTTGGAGGCTGAAAATATAGGTCTCATCATCTCGTCATTTAGTGAACAGCAAACATGGAGAAGTTGATTAATGCTGTCTTATTTTCTTCGTCGTCTGGCTCTAGTAGTGCCGACATTTTTGGGCGTGACTATCCTGATATTTGCCATTACTCGATTCGTCCCTGGTGGTCCTGTTGAAAGAATGCTGGCAAATATGCATTCGCAAGGAGACGGTGGTAGTTCACTGTCTATGTCTGGTACAAACTCCGCATTATCTGAAGAGCAAATTCAAGAGCTCAACGCGTTTTATGGTCTCGACAAGCCCGTCCATGTGGCTTATTTAGAATGGATCACTAACCTGGTTAAATTAGACCTTGGTGAATCTACTCGATATTACGAGCCTGTAACGGATATGATCGCAGAGCGCCTGCCTGTATCGCTGTTTTACGGAGGGATGACCTTCTTTATCAGTTACTTTATCTCTATTCCTCTTGGCTACTATAAAGCATTGAAGCATGGCTCAGTTTTTGACTCCTTGTCTTCCGTTGCAATCTTCGTCGGTTACGCACTGCCTGGCTACGTGGTTGGCGTGTTGCTGATCACGCTTTTCAGCTATCACCTTGAGTGGACGCCAATGGGTGGCTTTACCAGTGATGACTTTGAAGACTATGAGCTAGTGTCGGAGCAAGTGAAAGACATTATGTGGCACGCAATATTACCACTTATCTGTTATTTGATTGGTGATTTTGCCACGTTGACGATGACGATGAAAAATAATCTGATGGAAAACTTATCCGCAGACTATATAAGAACTGCCATTGCCAAAGGGTTGCCTTTCAAACAGGCCGTTAGAAAGCACGCACTTCGCAATAGCCTTATTCCTATTGCTAGCCACTTCGGTAATTCCCTATTGTTCTTTATGACAGGCGCTTTCTTGATAGAAGTGATATTTAATATCGATGGGATAGGTCTTCTTGGTTACGAATCTATTATGGAGCGAGATTATCCTGTCGTTATGGGAATAGTGGCGATAAACGCAATTTTATTACTTTTCGGGAACATCATTTCCGATATATGCGTCGCATTTGTCGACCCACGTGTGAAGTTTGGGAGTTAGTTCATGGTTATTAGTCCGCTTACTAAGAAGAAGCTCATTAACTTCAAACGCATCAAACGAGGATACTGGTCATTTATTATACTTTCCACAATGTTAGTGTTGTCTTTATTTTCGGAGTTGCTAATAAATAGCAAAGCGTTGTTGGTGAAGTATCAAGGAAATTATTATTTCCCAGTAATCAGTGATGTGCGATTAGGTACTGAGTTCGGCCAAGCCAATGCTGGTGAGGCTGATTATCGCGCACTTCAGCTCTCTTTCGAGGCTCAGAAGGGGGAGGACTTTGTTGTCATGCCCCTAGTGCCTTGGAACCCATATGAGCAAGATTTCTCCGGCGATTATCCACCTAATGCGCCAAGTGCTGATTCACGGCACTTCTTGGGCACTGATGTGATAGGGCGCGATATTCTGGCTCGCTTAGTTTATGGCTTTAGGACTGCCATGGGGTTCGCGCTGCTTACTATGGCCGCGTCATACGCTATTGGGGTAGCAGTAGGTTGTGCAATGGGCTTTCTGGGAGGCAAGTTTGATCTGTTTGTTCAGCGGTTTATTGAGATCTGGTCCATGGTGCCATTTCTATATGTCATCATGATTTTAGTATCGATTGTTCAACCTAGCTTCACATTGTTTGTGGCCATTAACGTTATGTTTGGGTGGATGGGAATAACATGGTACATGCGTACGATGACTTACAAAGAAGTCGCTCGAGAGTATGTTTCGGCCGCTAAAGCGCTCGGAGCTTCCAATATTCGCATCGTCTTTAACCATATATTGCCAAATACCATGGTGATGATCGTAACCCTTGCCCCATTTACGATTGCCGCCAATATTACCGCTTTGACTGCTCTGGATTACCTGGGGCTAGGTCTCATGCCACCAACGCCGAGTTGGGGAGAGTTACTGCAACAAGGAAAGTCTAACCTAGACTCACCATGGATAGTGACATCCGTTGTTACTGCCATTGTAGCGGTGTTGGTGATGGTGACATTTATTGGCGAAGCTGTGAGAGCGGCTTTCGACCCTAAGAAGTTTACCCGCTATGTTTAAATGACTGGCTTGCCCATTGTGAGCTAAAAACCGTATTAACCGATTGGATAGAGGCGTTTGAGACGTCTAGCGTTAAGAAGTAAGAATAAGGATATCTCATGCATAAAAAGACATTAATCACAGCCGCGTTACTGGCTGCATTCTCCGCTGGAACTAGTGCCAATGAACTCCCGTCCGGGCTAACTTGGATTGATAATATGAATGAGCCGTTGTTTGCCTCTGAGGAAGCAAAGTTTGGCGGTACATTGCGCACTCACATGTCCAGTTTTCCGCAAACGCTAAGAAGCGTCGGCCCAGATTCCAACTCGGGCCTGCGACACTATTTCATGGACGGCACCCCAAAACTCGCGGCTAGGCACCCAAACACCGGTAACTGGATCCCTCAACTCGCCGATGCTTGGGCGTATGGCGATGATAACCAAACGGTGTATTTTAAGCTTAATCCAAAAGCAAAATGGTCCGATGGCGAAAAGGTGGATGCCGACGACTACTTGTTCATGCTCACTTATAACCGCTCAAAAGATATTGTTGCTCCTTGGTACAACGACTTCTTCACCAACAAAATCGCTGATGTGGTCAAAATTGATGATTACACCATCGCCATTAAATCGGCGACTAAAATGAGCCAAGAAGAGTTGATGATACAAATTAACTTACCAAGCAATGGTGTTCAGCCAAGACCAGAGCATTTTTTCGCTAACCCGAAAAAAGATGAAAATGGTGACGGGATAGAAGATAACTTTGTGCGTAAGTTCAATTTCAAAGCTGAGCCAACGACATGGGCCTATTACATGTCCAATGTTAAAAAAGGCAAAAGTGTCACATTTAAGCACGTTGGTGAAGATTGGTGGGGCTACAGTAACCGTTACTACAAAAATCGCTACAACGTAGAAAAAGTACGCTTAACCGTCATTCGCGATTCCGACATTGCCAGAAAGCATTTTGAGAAAGGTGACCTTGATGTGTTTGGCTTAGTGTTACCGAGTCTGTGGCATGAGAAGGCTGACAGTAAACCGTATCAGCAAGGTTATATCCAAAAGTTTTGGGGCTTCAATCAAACCGCGCAAGGGGCGGGTGGTCTTTGGATGAATACCTCTATGCCCATGCTAGAAAGTCGTGATGTAAGAGCGGGGATCGTCTATGCCTCTGATTACGACGGCATGTTAAAAAACGTTCTCCGCGGTGATTACCTTCGTATGCCTCATGGCATGGGAGCCGGCCACGGAGGATACGACCGACCAAATAATCAAGCGCCAGCATTCGATCCTAAAAAGGCTATTCGTTACTTTGAAGCTGCGGGTTTTGACAAGGTCGGCCCGGACGGCATTCGCGTTAATGACAAAGGGCAGCGTCTAAGCTTCGATATCACTTATGGCTACCCTCCACACACACCAAGAGTGGCGTATCTTAAAGAGCAAGCCAAACAAGCTGGCTTGGAATTTAACCTTAACCTTGTTGATGGCTCGTCGGCGTTTAAGTACATCTTAGAGAAAAAACATCAACTCGCTTTCTTGCACATGGGCGGCGGTGAAATCCCCGCATACTGGGAGTATTTGCACTCAGACAATGCTAAACCGCAAACCAATAATCACACCTTCTATCAAAACCCTGATATGGATAAGCTGATTGACCAGTATGTGGTTGAGTTTGATGTTGAGAAAAAGCAGCAATTGTCCCATCAAATCCAACAAAAAGTGTCGGATGAGTTTTTAATCGTTCCTGGTTATATGGTGCCATACACTCGTGAAGCGCATTGGCGCTGGTTGCGCGTACCAGAAAACGGCATGACCAAATTGACTGAAACCATGTTCTCGGTAACGGATGTAGCGAACTTCTGGATTGATAGTGATCTGAAAAAGCAGACCAAGTCAGCCCTGAAGAAAGGTGAGAGCTTTGAGCCCGTCACCATAGTCGACGACACCTTCAAACTGTGATGAGTAGTGAGCAGCGAGAGGCAATAATGCAAGAAGATGTGATTTTGAGTGTACGAGATCTCGCCGTCAGTTTTCATAATGATGAAGGCAGCCGAGAAGTACTGCATGGGGTTAGCTTTGAAGTCAAAGCAGGGCGCACATTGGGCATCGTCGGCGAGTCTGGGAGTGGTAAGAGTGTCACTGCGATGTCCATCATGGGGCTTTTGCCAAAGCCCTATGGCGAGGTCACTGCGGGGCAGATCTTCTATCGTGATACTGATTTACTTCAACTCGCGCCGGAACAGATGTACGCCATGCGTGGCGACCGGATTTCGATTATCTTTCAAGATCCGATGACAGCGTTGAACCCTGTACAAAGTGTAGGCAAGCAGCTCAACGAAGTCTTAGAGTTGCATCGTCCTGAACTCAACAAAGCGCAGCGCCGTGTCACCTCACTAGAAATGCTCACCAAGGTTCGGATCCCAATGCCGGAAAAACGCCTAGATGAGTATCCACATAACTTGTCTGGCGGTATGCGTCAGCGAGTGATGATCGCTATGGCGCTGGCTTGTAAACCCGACATTTTGATATGCGACGAGCCGACCACAGCCCTTGATGTGACGGTACAAGCGTCGATTTTAGAGCTAATGCAAGATTTGCAGCAGGAAACGGGCATGTCGATGATTTTTATCACTCATGACTTGGGCGTGGTTGCAGAAATTTGTGATGATGTCGCCGTGATGTTCGCAGGTAAGATAGTAGAGCAAGCCGACGTATTTGAACTGTTTGATCATCCTAAGCATCCCTATACAGAACGATTATTAGGCTTGATACCAAGTTTAGATAATCCACCCAAACATAAAATAGATATTAAACCGATTACCGAAGACATGTTCCGTTAAGGTAGAAATTCTTAAGGTTACAAGATGAGTGAATTACTGAAAATAACGGACTTAAAGCAGTACTTTCGATCCGGTGGTGGCATTTTTCGACGCGGCTATGTCATGAAGGCGGTGGACGGGGTGTCACTGTCGATAAAACGGGGCGAAACTTTAGGCTTGGTTGGCGAGTCTGGGTGTGGCAAAAGTACGTTAGGAAGGACAATTTTAAAGCTGCTTGAGCCATGTGACGGAAAAATTGTGTTTGAAGGGACAGATATCACTAAGTTGTCTCCTCGCGATATGCGTCCACTTCGCAAGCAAATGCAGATTGTTTTTCAAGACCCGATGGAGTCACTGAACCCAAGACATACCGTGGGCATGATCTTAGAAGAGCCGTTTGTTATTCATAAATTAGGCAGCCCTGCTGAGCGTCAACTATGGGTTAAAGAGCTGCTAGAGAAAGTAGGGCTACCGGAGGATGCCATTGATCGGTATCCGCATGAATTTTCCGGTGGACAGCGTCAGCGGATTGGCATTGCGCGTGCAATCGCGGTGAAACCAAAGCTACTGATATGTGATGAATCAGTGTCAGCGCTGGATGTCTCGGTACAGGCACAAATACTCAACTTGTTGCTTGATTTACAGCGTGAGCTAAATTTAGCCATTATTTTCATATCTCACGATCTGTCGGTAGTGAGACACGTTTCCGATAACGTGGCAGTGATGAAAGCAGGTAGGGTTGTGGAGTATGGATCGAGTGACGAGGTGTATCATACGCCCAAGCATGATTACACCAAAACTTTGCTATCCGCTATACCTATTACTCACCCTAAGCATCGGAAATCGAGATGCTAGACAAACTAGACTTAATATACAAAAAGCTCGGGCAATAATGACCGAGCTTTTTTACGGGGCTATTTACAGCGCATTTGCTAAAATCTGACGCGATACATCGATTGTGATGGCTTGGTTTTCACCAAGTTTGGTATAGCCGTAGTCTTCAAGCTTTTTGATCACCGCTTCTACAGCCTCAGATTTGTCGCCTTCAACTTCTGAAAGGCGCGTATCCACGTTTAATTTGGTATAGAAAGCTTCGATGGCATCGATGGTGCGTTCGGCCAAATCATCACTCGACGAGAGACCGAATACGTTTCGACCCATCTGCTCGATTTTTCCTTTCTTAAACTCCATTTGGCTGCGAAGTAGTGAAGGCTGAATAATGGCGAGCGAGCGCGCGTGATCCACGTGCCAAAGGGCGGTGAGCTGGTGGCCTATCATATGTGTCGCCCAATCTTGTGGCATACCCGTGCCAATGAGGCCGTTGAGTGCTTGGTTCGCTGTCCACATAAGATTGGCTCGCCATGCATCATCACGTTGCTCAAATGAGTCTCCAAGTACAAGCAGATTGCGAAGCAGTACTTCAGCGTAACCTTCCTGGACCATGTGGCCTGTTGGCGAGGTGATGTACTGCTCGCAGACGTGCACCCAAGCGTCAACCAAGCCATTGATCAGTTGGCGTTCAGGCAGAGTTTTCATAGCATCTGGGTCTAGCACGGCGAATGCAGGTCTGACCGTAGGCGATAGGAAACCGAGCTTTTCTTGGGTCGCTTTTTTGGTTACCACGGCGCCCATGTTGGACTCAGAACCAGTTGCTGGAAGTGTGAGGACAACACCAAGTGGAATCGCAGTTTCTGGTTTGTAGGCACCGGTGATGAGATCCCAACTGTCGCCATTATGCAAAGACGCGGCAGCCACGTATTTGGTGCCATCAATGACACTACCGCCGCCCACGGCAAGAAGATAAGTGACGTTCTCTGCTTTCACTATGTCGATGGCTTTATCTAGAGTTTCTTTCGTTGGATTAGCCTCGACGCCTGAAAACTCGAGCCACTCATGGCCGCTTAGTGCAGCAGTGACTTGGTCATAAACGCCATTTTTTTTGATAGAGCCGCCGCCGTAGATAACGAGGACTTTTGAATCTTTAGGGATGCTGTTGGTGATTTGTTCAATCTGGCCTTGGCCAAAGTGAATCACAGTAGGGTTCACGTAGCTGAATTTCATGACTTTGCCTTATTCCTAGTATGGATAGCTTGGTATGGAAAGCTTGATATGTATAGCTTAGTTAACTGATGTTCAGTTATTTGAATGCTGTTACTTATACTTGGGGCAAATAGATCAGGCTTCAAGGGGAAACCTGATCCAGGTGAGTCTATTTCGAAGTGTGTACTGTCATCAAGCTAGCTACAATTTGGTGCAGTGCCTGCGATTTGGCGCTCTTGTTGAAGTTCTTTGTGGAGAGCTTCGAGTTGAACTTTCGCTTGGTTTACATCGCTCATACTCGAGCTGAGTTTCACGTATTTGCTTACCGCTCTATCAACACCTTCTGTGTTGTCACGGTCGTAGTCGATTAGTGCTTGCATGGCCACGCCGGCCTCTTGGTAAGACTGCTGTGACGCTTGCTCGGCTCTTAGTGCAGCTCGGTAAGCATCATCATGCTGACAAGCTATCAAGGCTGTTACTGAGCTTTCTACATCTGGGCCAAACTCAAGCGTCGGTTTGGCAGGAGGAGGTGGGGCACTTTGCGCAGCTTGCTTTGCTTCTGCTTGTTGGTCTTTGGCATAGCCATCTACAGCGCCAGCGGCGCCCCCAGCAAGCGCGCCTGCTGTCACGTTGCGGCTTAAACGGTAAGTATTGACTTCACCATCAACAATGAGGTCGGTTAGCGCTCCCAGCATACCTGCTGATACCGCGCCTACAGCCGCACCCTCTGCGGCTCCTTGGGTGGTGTTGGCGCCACACCCGACTAACAAACTAGCAGCGATAGCACTCGCCAAAAGCGATTTTAACTTCATGGTTTCCATCCTATGTAACCGACTGTAATAAAAGCATTATAGGACTATTTTGTTGAAAATAGATCGACAAAATCTGATTTGATTTTTTGCCTGCTCAAAAACAGTCTTTCTGTCTAGAAAGAAACGCTGGAAATGAAATGTTTTGTAACATTCTGCACGGTCGTAAAATTGGGTTATTGCTGCAAATTAAGTTCTAGTCATTTACATCTAAGTGGCAAATTATTGCGAGGCATTTCTTAATAAAGCCTATTAAAAATCTCAATAAGCGGAAATTTTACCCACTTTATTTTCTTGGTAACTAAAGCATCTGTGATTTATCAATCGGTCGCTAGTTATGCATTCTTCAGGTGAATGGGTTTGGTGGGTGCGGATGTCTAGTGCTAAATACTGCTTAATGGAAAATTCTATTCACAAGGAGCTGGTGAATACTGGCAGTAAACTGAGTTTACTGGCTGCTATTTGCGCTGCTACGATCTACTCACCAACGTCAGCTGCCACTGCTACGCAGCCAGACTGTCGACCTGATGGTCTCTATCAAACCCCAGGAGTTCAAGTTCCCTACTGCACGATTTACGATGCAGAAGGGCGCGAGATCATGGGGGCCGATCACCCAAGACGAGTGATTGGTTATTTCACTAGTTGGCGTTCTGGTGATGACCCTCAGGCTGCCTATCTTGTCAATGACATACCTTGGGAGCAGCTCACTCATATTAACTATGCATTTGTCAGTATAGGCTCTGATGGCAAGGTTAATGTGGGTGATGTCAATGATCCGACCAACGTAGCCGTCAATAAAGAATGGCCTGGCGTGGAAATCGACCCCGCTCTTGGCTTTAAAGGACATTTTGGCGCATTGGCAACGGCCAAAAAGAAACACGATGTAAAAACGCTTATCTCCATTGGTGGCTGGGCTGAAACCGGCGGGCACTTTGGTCCAGATGGCAAACGAATCGCCGACGGCGGTTTTTATACAATGACGACCAACGCCGATGGCTCTGTGAACACCCAAGGTATCGAGACGTTTGCCAACTCTGCCGTTGAAATGATGCGAAACTATCAATTTGATGGTTTAGACATTGATTACGAATACCCAACTTCGATGTCAGGAGCGGGTAACCCAGATGATAAAGCGTTTGCCGAATCCAGACGCCCCCATTTGTGGAAGTCTTACGAAGTCCTAATGAAGGTGCTGCGTGAAAAGCTTGATGCGGCCAGTGCGCAAGATGGCGTGCATTACATGCTGACTATCGCAGCGCCTTCATCGGGCTATTTGCTACGTGGTATGGAAACCATGTCCGTTAACCAGTATCTCGATTACGTGAATATCATGACCTATGACTTGCACGGTGCTTGGAATGATCACGTGGGTCACAACGCAGCGCTCTATGATACGGGTAAAGATTCTGAACTTGCGATGTGGAATGTTTATGGTACAGCCGCGTACGGTGGGATTGGTTATCTGAACACGGATTGGGCGTACCATTATTTCCGAGGTTCGATGCCAGCGGGTCGAATTAATATTGGTGTTCCTTACTATACGCGCGGTTGGAAGAATGTCACCGGTGGTACCAATGGTCTGTGGGGCAGAGCGCCGTTACCAAATCAATCAGAGTGTCCAGCAGGCACGGGTGAAGGTGAGAAGAACAATTGTGGCTATGGCGCACTGGGTATCGATAACATGTGGCACGACAAAGATGCTAATGGCAATGAGATGGGCGCAGGCTCAAACCCGATGTGGCATGCTAAAAACCTGGAAAAAGGCATTTGGGGTTCTTACGCTGCGGCTTATGGCTTAGACCCTGTCAATGACCCGACCGATAAGTTTATTGGTACCTATACGCGTCACTACGATAGCGTTGCTGTGGCTCCTTGGTTATGGAATGCAGAAAAAAACGTTTTCCTTTCCACTGAAGATGTCGATTCCATTAATACCAAAGCGCAGTACGTCATCGACAAGGAAATTGGTGGCATCATGTTTTGGGAGTTAGCGGGTGACTATAACTGTTACGTTCTTGATGCTGATGGTAAACGTGGTGCGGTTGATTTAACGGAGAGTGCGTGTGCGACGGGTAATGGTGAGTACCACATGGGTAACAGCATGACCAAGGCCATGTACGATAAGTTCTTGAGTGCGACGCCTTATGGCAACAAAGTGACAACAGGAGTGGTACCTGAAAAAGCGGTGGATATCACGGTTTCAATCAGTGGCTTTAAAGTCGGTGACCAAAACTATCCGATAAATCCAAAAGTGACGTTTACCAACAACACGGGCAGCGATCTTCCTGGTGGTACAGAGTTCCAGTTTGATATCCCTGTTTCAGCGCCCGATAACGCGAAAGACCAATCGGGTGGTGGTTTGAAGGTGATTGCTTCGGGTCACACGAGAGCCAACAATATTGGTGGCCTTGATGGGCCAATGCATCGAGTGGCATTCAGTTTACCAAGCTGGAAGAATCTAGCGGCTGGCGCAAGCTATCAGCTTGATATGGTGTACTACTTACCAATTTCTGGCCCTGCAAATTACACCGTAAACGTCAATGGCGTTGACTATGCCTTTGCATTTGAGCAGCCGAATCTACCGCTTGCCGATTTGAATGCGGGTGGGGGTAACGGTGGCGGAACCGGCGGTGGTGGCAGTGATACGTGTAGCCTGACGGGCGTCAACGAATACCCGAATTTCCCTAACCTTGACTGGGAAGGCAAACCAAGTCACGCCAATGGTGGCGACAAAATGAGTTACCAAGGCGTTGTTTATAAAGCCAAGTGGTGGACGAATTCGGTACCAGGCAGTGATGGTAGCTGGGAAAAAGTGTGTGTTATCTAGCTTGCATTAGTGACAACCATTGATCGAAGAAAAACAATAGCCGCTCGGGGGAGAGCGGCTATTTTTCATTTGCAATGCGTGCTGTTTTCAAGGAGAAGCAGTAGGCTCAATTACTCAAAGACGTAACCTTCAGGGATCACCACGATGCCTTTTTCAGAAATATGAAAGCGTTTAGCATCGTCAGTTGGGTTGACGCCAATGATGGTGCCATCTGGAATGTTAACGTGCTTATCGATGATGCAGTTCATTAGCTGACAACCTTGGCCAACCGTTACATCGCCAAATAAGATGCTATCGGCAATGGTCGCGCCATCGTTGATACGAACATTGGACGACAAAATGGAGTGGTGCACTGAGCCGCCTGAGTTGACAACACCATTGGCGATAATTGAGTTGATAAAAATCCCTTCATTACCCGTGGCAGACGGTACGGTTCTCGCTGGGGGAAGCTGAGGCTCATAGGTACGAATGCCCCAGTTCTCCTGATACAAATTCATTGGTGGTACAGGCTCAAGTAAATCCATGTTCGCTTCATAGAAGGAATCAATGGTACCAACATCACGCCAATAACAGTCTCGGGCAACACGTCCTTTATCATCACCAAAGTTGTAGGCGTAAACACCTTGTGAATCGATGAGTTTGGGAATGATGTCTTTACCAAAGTCGTGACTTGAAGTGTCCAGTTCTGCATCTTGCTCAAGTGCTTGTTGCAGAGCTTCCATTTCAAATACATAAATACCCATTGAGACCAAAGAGCGATTAGGATCGCCGGGCATTGAGGCTGGGTCACTGGGTTTTTCATGGAAATTAGTCACTTGTTTGGCTTCATTTGTTGCCATAACCCCAAAAGCGGTGGCTTCTTCACGTGGCACATCCATACATGCCACGGTCAGTTTAGCGCCGCTTTCTTTGTGCTCTTGAACCATGGCCTCGTAGTCCATGCGATAGATATGGTCACCGGACAACACAACTACATGCTTTGCTGAGCTTCTCGATAGTAACCACATGTTGTGATAGATAGCATCCGCAGTGCCTTCATACCAAGCGCCGCCTTTTCTCATCTGTGGCGGAACCACAGTGATGTACTCTTTCAACTCGGGGTTGAAGATAGACCAGCCATCACGAATGTGTTTATGCAGTGAGTGGGACTTGTACTGTGTCAGTACTAATATTTTCCGGAGACCGGAGTGTAGGCAGTTGGTCAGCGTAAAATCGATGATCCGATATTTTCCGCCAAAAGGTACTGCTGGCTTGGCTCTGTCATCGGTTAGGGGGCTTAACCGTGAGCCCATGCCGCCCGCTAGGACGATGGTAAGAACGTCTTGCATCTTATTTCTCCCTGAAACTGTGCAATTAGAGTAGGTTTAGTCTTTTACCTTTCAAGAAACACGCCAGAGGCTAACTCGTTGAATATCAATGAAGAGCATAGTATTTCACTGGGTGTTTGCACCAAAATAGGGACGGAGTTTGAGTGCACGCACGTTTGTTGTGCTTAAGATCCAGCCATGTTTCAACTTGGTGCAAACAAGTACATGATGTAGGGCTATTACCTGACGGGCAGCGAATTGGGAGTACTGAAGCTTAAAGCTGTACGGTTGCGTGCTCGAAACGCAGTAGGGAGCTTGTTTTACATTGTAAATTGAATTAGTAAATCGACACTTACACACTTGGTTTAGTGTCGATTAAACTTATATATCGCGGTTATTTGCTAGGCTTCAAGGTGGGCTTTCACTTTGTCTAATACTAATTTGAACCAAGCCGTGTAGTTTTGAGGTTGAGCAGCCATTGCTTGTTCAATAGAGCTAAGGGCTTGCCATTCACACGCTTCAGCTTCGCGAGGGTTGATGTCCCAAGTTACATTGCTGCCTTCGGCGATAACGATGTGATCCAATTCATTTTCAGTGAGGCCATTGTCGAACTTGGCTAAGTAACTAATAGTGCCAATATCGGTCAACGATAGAGAATCACTGATATTAAGCTCTTCGTCCAGTCGACGTTGAGAAGCATGGATGATGTCTTCGTCTGGCCTTGGGTGAGAGCAGCAGGTGTTGCTCCAAAGTCCGCCGCTGTGATATTTATTCGATGCGCGTTTTTGCATTAGGAATTCAAGCTCGCCATCGTTATAACGATAAAGCATGACCGAAAAGGCCAGGTGGCGAAACCCCATTCTGTGCGCGTCTAATTTGTCTTCGGTCCCGATTGGGTTTCCAAATTTATCTACAACAACAACGAGATCTTCAAGCATAGGTACTCTCAAGGTGTGGTGATTGCGACATCCTCTGTTCGCTCAACCAGTTTAATTAGCTCACTCAATTCCTGTTGTGAGCGCGAATCATACCACCAAAGATTTAAATAGCACACACATTGAACACCCAGCGAGCAAATCAGTAAGATCTTCTACATTCTCCGGTACTTACGACTCAACTTTTGAACCTCAAACACTTTTACCGTCATATCTTCTGGCCAATAGGTGGGGTGCCAACCTGCTTTTTGTTTCAGGTGCTGAAGAAAGTGAATAGGACTGGGTAACTGCTCCCAAACCTGTGGGAGAAACAATGCTGCTTTTTTGCCATCCGACAGCGTGAGTCCGCATGGATTGTTGGCGAGGTAATCGAGCAGTGCCTTTTCTGAGGCAACGTCTAGGGGTTTGGGCTCTGTTAACACCGAGACTTCAATTTCCAACCCTTCGACTTGCGATTTTTGTAGTGGCAGAAAGCGCTTATCTTGACAGCAGCTTGCCCAAGCTTTGCGCATCACTTCGAGTACCAGTGGAACTTTAGGGACAGTGGTACCGATGCATCCTTGCAGTTCACCATCAACATGAAGACTAACAAAACACGCTCCTTTATCAGCGATGGCCTTGGGGTAGTCGTCAAGCCTAACCTTCGGTAGTGGTTGTTCAGCCAAATAGCAGCCAACCGTTATCTCGGCCATATCGAGCAGTCTAGACAGCTCTTCGTTGGTTAACGTTTTATCTTGATATTGCGTAGCTGACATAGCCGACCACCCTGTTTTTGTCGCCATGAGGAGTGTCACCCGAGTTACATAGGGAGAGTCGCTGCAGATGGCACTGTTGTTGTTTAATGATCTCGTTTGCTGCATTGATGCCTATGTAGCCACAAGCTTCTTGGCTTATCAGCGGCTGACCCATCTCAATTTTATTGCAACTGTTGTTGTCGATGCGCTGGCAGGTCTCGTAGTCATGGAAGTGACTAAGATCAGAGCTGATGACGAGCAGCGTCGATTTATCCCACAAGGGGGCGATGAGCTTGGCCACGCTGGTGGGATCGATGCTTCCCGTCAGTAAAGGGATCAGCTTAAAGTCCTTTAAACAAGCTTGTAAGAAAGGGATTTGTACCTCTAGGCTGTGCTCTTGTGCATGAGCATGGTCGAGATAGTGGCAATGGGGATCACTTGCAAGTTGCTCTATGGCATCGGTATCAAGTGGGACAGTACCAAGCGGTGTTGCGAAGTAGTGATGACTTGGCAAGGCACAACCTTGAAAAGCAACACGATGATTGGGCCCGACTAGAAGCACACGTTTAAATGGTGGGGTTCTGGCTTTGAGAATGGCATAGCCCGACGCGGCTGTCGCGCCTGAAAAAAGGTAGCCAGCATGAGGGACAATTAAGCCCACCAATTGCTCATTTGGGGTGAATCTTTCTTTACCGAGAAAAGGCGACATCAACTGGCTAACGTGCCGTTGTAATTGCTCCGTATTGGCGTCGTAGAATCGTCCCGCAACGGCAGTTGGTCGTACATCCATGTCGCCTCCCAAATCATCATCGTGGCTATACTTTATTGAGTATAGAAATTGGACGGCATTGGTGTGAGATGAAGTTTATGGAAATATCGCATCCAACACAGTTTTGGCAGTTGCAACCCGATGGCCGGGTTCGCTGCACCTTATGCCCGCGTTACTGCACGCTTAGGGAAGGTAAGCGTGGGGCATGTTTTGTACGTCAAGCTCAACAGGGTGAAATTGTGTTGACGACGTATGGGCGCTCTAGCGGCTTTTGTATCGATCCGATTGAAAAAAAACCGCTCAATCATTTCTATCCTGGAAGCTCGGTATTGTCGTTTGGTACCGCTGGATGCAACCTTGGTTGTAAGTTTTGTCAAAATTGGAATATCAGTAAATCTCGGCAAATGGATACACTGGGTCAACAAGCCACGCCACAGGCGATTGCTGACACGGCTGCCAAATACCACTGTAACAGTATTGCTTTTACCTATAACGATCCGGTGATCTTTTTAGAATACGCAGTCGATACTGCCATTGCGTGTCATGATGCCAATATTCAAACCATAGCGGTCTCTGCCGGTTATATGAATGAAAAACCAAGAGAGACGTTTTTTTCTGTGATGGACGCCGCCAATATAGATTTGAAAGCTTTTACAGAGCGCTTTTACAACAAAGTGTGCGGCGGTGCGCTCGCCCCTGTGCTCGAGACGCTTCAGTATTTGCGTCACGAAACCTCCGTTTGGTTTGAGCTCACGACATTGTTGATCCCAGGAGAAAACGACAGTGAGCGCGAAATTGACCAAATGACGCAATGGATCGCTGATCATCTTGGCTGCGATGTCCCGTTGCATTTCAGTGCGTTTCATCCAGATTTCAAAATGATGGAGATTCCGCGCACTCCAGCGAACAGTTTGGTGAAGGCAAGGCATATTGCTCAGCGCAATGGTCTTAACTACGTTTATGTGGGCAATGTACACAATGAGCAGTGTAGCAGCACGTATTGCCCAAACTGCAAGCGTAAAGTGTTAAGTCGAAATTGGTTTGAACTCGGGGCTTGTGCACTCACGGATACAGGACATTGCAGCCATTGCGGATTTCGGATTGCAGGTCGTTTTTCGGCGCAGCATAAACCGTTTGGCAGGCGGCGGATACCAGTCGATATCATATGTTAAATCAGCGAGTTACTTTTGGAGCATTGGGCTGTCTCAAACTTGATAATGGTCATTATACTTTAGTCGTAAAGGGTTGATTGTGAGTCTCTGACTAGCTAAGTTATTACTTAATAAAGTGGAAAATCAGGAGATAGACATGGATGTAGTCGTAATGCTAACCAACGGACGTTTTGGTGTTCTCGAAGACTGTGACAAGCTTGAGTTAGAGGGTGAAATGGTAGAATGTTGGGTCGAAGAAGAGGAAGGCTTTGAGCTAGCAACCGCGCAAGTTGAGCGTGTACTCTAGTCTTAGATTATCCACGAACAAACATTAAAACCCCGCAGTTGCATTAAGCGTTGCGGGGTTTTTTAATGTTTCTTGCTAGCGTAGTTTGCTTAAGCTTGCTGCGCAGTTAGTGCACGCTTTTCAAGGAACTTAGCGATAGCCGTAACACCAGCGATGTACATAGCACCACCTAGCAGTGCAACGGCCATCCAAGAGAAACCGTGCTCAACAACGTGATCTTTGTGAAGGATACACATTACAACGTAAGCGAATGTAATGTAGCTGAATGCGAAGTGAGCGATAGGGCCCATGCCGATCGTGACAAGTACCACACCTGCAACGTAAATGTAGAATGCGTTCTCACCACCAACGACTGGAGCTAGCGCGCCAAGTGTTGCTGGGATCAACATACCCATTGCGATACCTACGATACCTGCTGCAAAGATATTTTTTAGCTTAGATAGGTCGAATTTCGCTTCAAAGAAGAAAATAAGCGCTAGGAAAGCAGGCCACTTGTCGTGGATACCTAGTTTCTGAAGGATAACAGTGCCAGCTACGATCCAGATCGTTAGCATTAGCGTTTTAGTCATGTGCGCTGCATTGAATACTTGATTCATGGTTAATTCTCATAGGGTGTATGTAAGAAGTTTGGGCGCGGAGTCTATAGTGAGTTGTGCGTCTGGTCACTAGGTGGGAAATGGCAACCATTGTGAATATTGGCAGGATGCGCTTGCTATTGATAAATATATGAATTGGTGTGCAAAATTACAACAGTGCCTATAGCTGGAGTCAATGTACTGCAAAGGAGGGATTTTGCTTGTCTATTAGAGCAAAATAGCTAATTTTTGTACGTAAATGCGGCGTATGAGTGAACTCATGAGTCTGGCTAAAATTGGAGGAGGGCAGAAAGTGACGCCAAAAAAGTCGGTTTTGCTCACTTCGCCACATTTGGAAACAATGCTTCACGATTTCACATTAGCTGGAAACGGTTTGATAAACATCTTCGCTATTAAGATGTGAACGAGAGTGGTTTAATAACTCACGTGCTTAGTTGTTATGTCCACTTCAATTAACCACACACACATCCAACATTGTATTGATGTTTGCCCTGCTGTGAAAACAGCAGGGCGTTTTTTTATCTTATCAATGCGTGAGATAATCACCACCGACTTGGTGCGTGAGCCTTTGGCGTCGTGGCTCGGGAAGAATGGTCCAGTGAATCCCCTCTAACGCACCGGCCAGACAAAACAGTAAATTGACGCCAGGATGTTTCTCCTGACTGACACAAACTGCTTTAAAGGCATTTACAGGCCCCTGCTCTCGAAGCTCGTCTATGGAATGAATACCGGCTTTGCGGAGCA
Organism: Vibrio sp. 10N; assembly: GCF_036245475.1. NCBI lineage: Bacteria > Pseudomonadati > Pseudomonadota > Gammaproteobacteria > Vibrionales > Vibrionaceae > Vibrio > Vibrio sp. 10N. The sequence continues at coordinate 476,541 of NZ_BTPM01000002.1, forward strand.
TGCGCTCGGTTTTGTATTGCATGTTAGGTAGATCTTTGATGCGCGTTGGTGTCTCTTTGCGAATCTTTTCCTTTAGCCCAGCGTTCCAGACCTCTTCGCACAATGACGCAACTTGCTTTTGACTGTGTGCAACGCTATCTGGCAGTGAATAGTAGTTTGATAAGCTTGGGTAGTTCCGTGAGTCGGCGCGCCAGTTAAATTCATAGGCTTTGCAACCAGACGCAATAAACTCTTGCTTTAAACTTGGACTGCTTGCCCTAAGGTAGATATCGTTGCCCTTTATTAGTGCAAACATGATCCCACCGGAAAGTACCCCTTTTCCTCCAAAAACAGAACGAATGCTAATGTCGTCCAGTGTGGTATGAGCTTCGATAGACTCTACAAAGGTTTCCAACATCATATTTCTCTCCTTGAAATGTATATAGCGTCCTTAACTGACGCTTATCAAACTAAAACTGTGATGTATCTTGCATTAAGCGTTCCAACTTTTATCCTTGTTACAAATTATTGGGAGTTACACGTCAAGATTGAGTGATGGTTACGAGAGAAAACGGTGGTTAGCACGCGAGCATTGCTCAATGAGATTCTGTTTCGCTTCAAGTATACTGGGGGCGATTCCACATCTAATTTCATGGCGTCACCGAACTCAAAGGTGTAATAGGAGTAATGTTATGCAGTCAGGGAATTTGTTTAGCCACATTCCTTCTCAGTTACCTGAAGAGATCTTCGAAGACATTATCGCTACTGACACGATGCGTATCGAGCGTATTCTCTCCGATGGGCACTTTACGCCAAAAGGGGATTGGTATGATCAATCACAACACGAGTGGGTAATGGTGATGCAAGGGCAAGGTATTCTTGAATATCAAGATGGCACCACACTAACACTTGATGTCGGCGACTATGTCAACATACCAGCACACGTTAAACACCGCGTTAAATCTACTTCAGCCGATGTTGTTACGATTTGGCTGGCCATTTTTTACGGATAGGAACATGCTGCAAAAAGAAAACTTAATTAAACTCGCACGAATGCAAATGCCTTTTGGTAAGTACGCTGGACGTGTGCTTATCGACTTACCAGAAGAGTATTTGCTTTGGTTCGATAAGAAAGGTTTCCCGAATGGCGAGCTTGGTGACCTGTTGAAGCTTTGCCTTGCGTTAAAGATTGAAGGGCTTGATAGTGTCGTCAAGCCTTTAAAGCGAATGTAGCCTGTAATAACAACTCTCCACGATTTACGAAAAAACTTACTATGAATTTTGATATCAATGCATTGAAACATCACCAGCTCGTTGAAGATGGTCAACTCGAGGGGTGTTATATTCATCAACCCGCCAAAGGTAGCCAGCAAGATGACAAGGCGGTCTTGGCAGAGCGCCAAGCGTTAGAAAAGATGGGATATAAGGTAGTGCAGGTTCAGGCGAAAGGCGGAACAACAACGTTTGCTGAAGCGATGCAAAAGTTTGCAAAGAAGAGTGGTCATCAGTCCAAGCTATAGATTCGATTTTATCTACCAGTATTCATTTGCCTAACTAAAAGTTATAAGCGTTATAACCTAACTTAGCGTATCCACCCGCTATGATAAAATTACACATTAACAATGACTCTGAGAGTCATTGTGTATTCAAGTTATGGATAAAAAATGAAATACGATACGGTTAAATTGGGCTTTATAGCTGCTGCTGCGATGAATATCGGGGGGGTACTCGTTTTCTCTCGTGGATTTAATAATCCCGTGATTAATGAGTTTGACCCTGTAGTTATGTCAAACTTCGGCTTATTGATGATTGTTGTATGGGGTCTGGCTTACCTTGGAGCTGCTTCAATTTCGTCTGGCGTCAAATGGTTAGCTGGCGCATTCGCTATCGAAAAGCTTGTGTATGTGTGCGTTTGGTTACAGTGGTTTCTTGGCAATAGCCTTAGTGCTGTATATGAACAAGACCTATTTGCAGGTATCTTTTACAGCATTTACGGATTAAATGACTTCGTGTTTATGCTGTTCTTCGCTTGGGTGTTTTTAACCAATGGCAAGCCTTCAACCCAATAGAATAGCGACAATAAACGCTTCAAAGTACTTTTCTTAATACCACAAAACTGAGGTAGCAATGACGCTACCTTTTTTTATTGATAAAACAGCAATTCCCCAGTGAATCGAGAAGGGGAAATTATAAGGTCGATATGAGACCACTTCAGTAAGCTCGGGGGTGTGTTACGACAACTCGGTTGCTCGCAGTTGGAGAGGCGGCTCAGAGGGTGAGGGCGTTAACTACTGCCCATAGGTGCGGTTATATGCCGGATAGAAAATAGTTTTAGATAGCACTCAAGCACATTGAACCCTGCAATATTGGGATTCGTGGCTAGAGTGCTTTTTCTTTAATGCGAATATTTGGCTTTTCCTACGATTTTAGCGGCATTTTTCACCACGCTCCGTTGTGTAAATACTATCTTTATATGAAAGACTTAGTATCGAGCGGAGACCAAAGATGGTGCCAGTGCTTTACGTTCAGATGGGTGATGTGGTTTGGAAGGTGTTTCCCGATGGTACATGGGAGCGTTTGGCTCCGGGAGAGCCACTGCTAGAGGGCGTTCAGCTCGTTAATCAGCCTATAGTGGCGCTTGGAGAGGAAGGTTCGCTTTCCCCAGAACAGACGGCCGCCATTGAAAAAGCACTGTCAGAAACTCTTAACGACCTCACCAATAATATTGCAAGCCAGCAAGGTCAAGTTGATGTCAGCTCAGGACAGAGCGGTGATAGCGCAGGCTTTGTCATTTCCTTGTATTGTAAGCACCATATTCAGATATCTCGATGATTCGTCGACGTGTTTGCTTAAGCAAATTAGGAAAAACTTCTGCATCAGTGACATTCGATAAACTCAACTCTGCTGCTACTACTATCTCGTGAGTACTGGTGTCGACTGCTAAATGCAGCTTTCTCCAGACTCTACGCTTACCATCAGTGCGGTAGTAATGGCTAGGTCGCTGTATCGACGAGGTTTCGGCATAAGGCTACGATGATTAACTGCTCTAGCCGATCAGATCGTAACTTCCTAATTTAGTTCCATCGAATAACGCAACAAAGCCGGTGCTGCGTTATTCCTTAAGGCTTTTTAAATAGCGGCACAGCATCTTAGTCGCTGCGTCGATTTCATTGTAGCGCTTAGCTTTACCGAGCACTCGCATCCCCTGCATCTGACAGATGACAAACTGCCCGAGTTCGTTTGCGTTTTGCTGAGTACTGATTTCTTGGCGCTGCTGAGCATGGTGTAGTGACTCAACGATGGCCGTTTCTAAAGAGTCGAACAGCAAGTTACTGCGCTTGAGTACTTCTTCATTCTCACCTGCATGCTCAACGACTGCATTTTGAATCAAGCAACCACAGCAGTCCTGTTTCTGTCTGTCAGCGAAGGTGATGAGAAACTGACAAAGGGTGTCGAGTCCGGAATCTGGAGCACGCAATGGTTCTAGCTTTGGAAACGAAATGGAAGTTAAGTAATTATCCAGTGCTTGATAATACAAAGCCTCCTTATCACCAAAGCTGTTGTAAAGACTGAAGCGATTAATGGCGAGGGTTTCAGTGAGATCGCTGATAGAGGTATTCGCATAGCCTTTACTCCAAAACAGCGTCATTGCTTGCTCTAGCTTTTCTTGCTTACAAAAGTTGGCTTTTCTTGCCATATCAACCTCAGAGATAACAAATCATATCAAAATGCCCTTGTTGGTCATTGTACAAGTAGTATCGACGAATCACTATTTAATTCTTGACCGATCGTTTAGCAATTGCATAGAGTATATCTAAACGATCGGTTAGAAATAAAAGTCGATCAACAACAAAGCTAGCTCTCAGCCATATGCAGAAAAAGGAATGAACACATGAAATTGTATGATCACTCAGTAACGGTCAGCTCAAAGCGCTTAAATCTGTTTCTTAAAGAAATTGGCGTGACTGATATCGAGCGGGTAGAAGTGAATGTCCGAGAAGGGGAAAACCTTGACTCAACTTATCAAGACAAAAGTGTTAACGGAAAAGTACCGTTGCTTGAACTAGACGATGGGACTTATATCAGTGAGACCGTAGCAATCAGTCGTTATTTTGATGAAATCACCCTAAATGACCTTGCTTTGTTCGGGGACACGACGCTAGAGCGAGCGAAAGTTGAAATGTGGAACCGTATTGTCGAGATAGAGGGCATTCAGAACGCGTTCCAAGCATTTCGAAACCTGTCGGGTATTTATAGCGACCGTGAAAACTGCATTGAGGCATGGGGTGAAGAGGCAAAGCATCGTGTAGAGCTGTTTTTGCCTAAACTCAACAAACAATTGAGCCAATCGTCATACGTTGCTACTGACCGATACACGATTGCAGATATTAGCGCCTATATTTTCGTCGTTGTGGCAGTGAATGCCCTTAAACTCGATGTATTTCCGTCTTACACACATATTAAACGTTGGTTTGACGAAGTATCGGCGCGTCCGGCTATACAAAGTTAACCGAGCACTTTAAACAAGGGGGGTTGAACAATATCTCCCTTTGTATTTGAAAAATCTCTGCATTTCACTAGGGTTATAAAGAGCGCTTAGTGGAGAGCATAGAGTGAGTCAGAAAAAAATCCTAATGGTTCTAACATCACATAGCCGGATGGGAGATACCGAACATACGACAGGTTTTTGGCTCGAGGAATTTGCCGCGCCTTATTATGCGTTTAAAGATGCCGGCTTCCATATCACCTTATGTTCTCCTGCTGGTGGCCATCCTCCTATAGATCCCACTAGTCAACTAGATGACCATCAAACGTCGACAACTCAACGCTTTGACGCGGATGAAGTGGCGAAAACACATCTGACCAACACATTGCGTCTCGTTGAAGTACAAGCGAATGATTACGATGCGGTGTTTTATCCCGGAGGCCACGGTCCACTCTGGGATCTCGCCTGTGATCCTGACTCGGTAACATTAATTGATGATTTTTACAGTGCAGACAAACCGATTGGCGCCGTTTGCCATGCTACCGGTGCGCTTATCAATGCTGCTAACGAAGATGAATCGCCCATGGTGCAAGGCAAGCAACTGACCGGGTTTAGTAATGCTGAAGAGGACGCCGTTGGATTGAGTGATGTGGTGCCATTTTCGTTAGAAGATGAACTCAAAAAACGAGGGGCGACCTATTTGAAAGGGCCAGACTGGCAAGAGTTCGTGGTGGTGGATGGACGGCTAGTGACGGGACAAAACCCCGCCAGTTCAGAGGCGACAGCGAAAGCCTTAATCAAGTTAATGACGCTTGAGTAAATTCACCTCTCACTTTGATGACACCAACTGTGACGCCTGCAACGATTCAATGAAAATGTGATGTCGCTCTGACACGATTCTGACATTGTGCTAACCATTAGGTTTTTGAATACGATCAGTCCGTAACATTGTTGGAAACAAAGATGTCAACTAGAACAGAACGAGAAAAAATGCTGGCCGGTGAGCCTTATATGGCGTGGGATGAGGAACTTCTATCCGCGCGAGTGAAATGTCGCCATACGTTGAAGAAACTGAACGACAGTATTCCAAATACTCCTGAGTGGAAGGAAGCGCAAGAATCGTTGATCCCAAACCGCAAAGGCAACTTATATCTCGAGCCACCATTTCGCTGCGATTATGGTGAAAATATCCATGTGGGTAATAACTTTTACGCTAACTTCAACTGCGTCATTTTAGATGTGAACGTGGTGGAGATTGGTGACAACGTGCTGTTTGCCCCAAATGTACAGATATATACAGCGGGCCATCCGCTCGATGTTAAAGGGCGAGTTGAAGACGAAGTCGAATTTGGTTTGCCGATTAAAATTGGCCATAACGTTTGGATCGGTGGCGGGGCGATTGTTTGCCCGGGCGTTACGATAGGTGATAACGCTGTGATTGGTGCAGGTAGTGTCGTGACCAAAGATATTCCTGCGAACACACTTGCGGTCGGCAACCCATGCCGCGTAGTTAAGCACATCAATAACGACTAGATCTGTCACGCAAATCAATCGAGTGACGCTTGTCACTTTACCTTTCAGTCACCTAATGTGGGTACATATTAGGTGCCCCCTCTTTTTGTCTGCTCAAATTAAGACCAATATTTTATAGTGCGTCAAAAAAACGTTGTCAAATCATCGGGTTTTTGACGTTTTATTTGATGTTGGTTCCATTAAACCCTATCATGTTCGCTTTGTACTTATTGGTAAAACATTAGTTGTAAACATGGCGTCGCGTTATATGGAATTTGAATTGTCATTAGGTTTGATGGAGTCCGCATTAGAAAGCGCGTCTGTTGCCGTCATAATTACTGATGAACAAGCTCACATCCGTTACGTCAATGAACAGTTTGTAAAGCTGACGGGTTACAACCGTGAAGAGGTGCTGGGCAAGAACCCAAAGCTGCTTAAATCGGGTAAAACCACAACGGCCACCTACGAAGATATGTGGTCAAAGCTGCTTCAAGGTAAAGATTGGTATGGTGAACTCGTCAATAAAAAGAAAAATGGCACGCTGTTTATCGAGCATGCGCATATCAGCCCGTTCAACTATTTGGGTAAGTCTTACTACATTGCGGTGAAACGTGATGTGACTTCTGAAAAACACCAGAACGACAAGCTAAGTGATCTAGCCTATTTTGATCCATTAACGCGTCTTCCAAACCGAACTTCTTTCTTTGAGCACCTACAGCGATTTTTGGTAGAAGAGCAAGAAACTGACCTCCCATTTTCATTGCTATTGATCGACCTCAATGAGTTCAAGTCAATCAACGACAGTAAAGGACATGATTTTGGAGACTTGTTTCTTCAAGATGTCGCGAAACGTTTCAATGCTGCGGTGGGCGAAAATGGGCTGGTTGCCCGACTTGGCGGTGATGAGTTTGTGGCACTGCTTCCTAACTGCTCGCAAACTCGGGCAGAGCATTATGCCCAGCACTTAGTCGATGCTATTGCCTTTATCGAAGTTGGCAACAAGTCGGAACGAGGTTCAGCGTCAGTGGGGATCACCACTAATGTGAGCCGCAATATCCCTACGAGCGTGTTGTTAAAACAAGCCGATCTCGCTATGTATCGTGCCAAGCAATGTCAAACTACTTGGATGAGTTATGACGAGGCGATGGGCGAGCAGTGGGGGCGCAAAACGGCCATGGCGCAGCGCCTATCTCAAGCCATCGAATCCCATAAACTTGAAGTCAGCTTCTTGCCTGTTGTTGAACTCAAAACTAATCGCATTGTGGCGTATAAGAGCCGACTAGAGTGGAGCGATACGATGTTTGGTGATGTCGACCGATTCGAGTTCATCCCAATTGCGGAAGAGTCGCAACTGATAAGAAAGCTCAACTTGTTTACCATTGAACAGGCGTGCAAGTATGCTTCTGTCGGCGAGCTGAATACGGTTGCGGTGAAAGTGTCGTCAAAAAACTTTGGCCACGGTCTGTTTACTCAAGAAGTGATGGAAATACTCGACAAGTATCGTCTACCACCACACTGTTTGGCGTTAGAAGTGTTTGAAGACATGCTGTCTAAAAAACGTTGCGTTGATGAGCTTTACCAGCTCGTTGAACTAGGGTGTCAAATTACAGTTGCTGACTTTGGTATGGGACATATTTCGATATCGGAGCTCCGTGAGTTGCCGCTACAAAAACTCAAAGTGGGTGCTCAACTGGTCGCAGAAATTGCTCAAGATTGTTCGGTAGAGCAGGTGGCAAAAGCGATTGTAAGCCTTGCAGAAGTACTCAATATCGAGACCATCGCCGAAGGTGTCGAAACGCCTGGACAACTAGAGTCACTCAAGGCTATCGGTTGTCACTACGCCTCTGGTCCTTTCATTTCCGCCAACCGGTAACGGGTGTTGCCCGTTACTCAACATGATGCCTACACACACTTTTTCTTTCACAGTCATACCATTTTAATCGTTGCGATATCTCGTTTAATGGGAATTTGAATCCATTCACGAAAAACACATCGAAACGTTTCGATGGGGCGATCCAGATCACAGTTAAATCTTACTGCTATCGATCTTTCGACACGCTGCGCTAGGATTGTCATCGAAACGTTTCGATGATTGTTTTATCAACAAAACATAAAAACAAAACATAGCAATAAAAATGACGAACGATGTTTGTCTAAGCCTTACAGTTTCGATTAAGCCGCTTGAAGCAGGTATAAAAATGAAAAAAAGTGCCCTAATTAATTCAGAACTTTCCTATTTAGTGTCGACATTGGGCCACACCGATGAGGTCACTATTTGCGATGCTGGTCTACCGATTGCTGATGACGTGCAGCGCATTGACTTAGCACTCACACATGGCGTCCCAGCGTTTTTGGATACGGTGAAAGTATACCTTTCAGAAGCGCAGATAGAAGGCGTTATCTTGGCTGAAGAGTTTAAGCAGGTGAGCCCAAAGCTTCACGATGCACTGCTGTCTTTAATTGAGCAAGAGCGCATGGTAACAGGGATAGAGATTACGTTGTCTTATCTCTCTCACGAAGAATTTAAGGCCAAAACACGAGACTCCCGTGCGGTAGTTAGAACGGGCGAGTGTACCCCGTATGCCAATGTCATTTTTCAAGCTGGCGTCGTGTTCTAGTTTGATTGTGATTGAAACCACTCAGAGTTAAGTTCAGCGAACACAACAGGACATCCTCATGCTGCAACCCATATTACAACTCAGCGAGATTGAAAAAGCTTTCCCAGGTGTGAAAGCTTTGGATAAAGCCAGCTTAAATGTTTATCCCGGTAAAGTAATGGCGTTACTTGGTGAAAACGGTGCTGGTAAATCCACGCTTATGAAAGTGCTGACGGGCATTTATTCAAAAGACGCCGGCGAGCTACGCTATCAAGATCAAGAGGTCTCGTTTAAAGGCCCTCGTGACTCACAGCAAGCGGGCATTAGTATTATTCACCAAGAGCTCAACCTAATTCCTGAGCTAACCATTGCAGAGAATATTTTCCTAGGCCGTGAAAAAACCAACGCATTTGGTCGCATTCTTTGGTCACAAATGTACGCCGAGGCGGATCGCCTATTGGCGAGACTGAATGTGAAACACAGCGCGAAAACGCCGCTTGGAGAGCTCAGTTTGGGTGAACAGCAAATGGTCGAAATTGCCAAAGCGCTGTCGTTTGAATCCAAGGTCATCATTATGGATGAGCCAACTGATGCACTAACGGATACCGAGACCGAATCACTGTTTAGCGTGATTAAAGAACTGCGTGAACAGGGCTGCGGCATTGTCTACATCTCTCACCGCTTGAAAGAGATTTTCGAGATCTGCGATGACATCACGGTGTTACGTGATGGTAAGTTTATCGGGCAACGCACTGTTGCGGAAACGGATGAAGATACGCTTATCGAAATGATGGTAGGACGTAAGCTTGATGAACAATACCCTCGTATCGATGCGGTTCATGGCAAAACCAGCCTTGAAGTGAAAAACCTGTCCGGCCCAGGCGTGAAAGACGTGACCTTCAGTCTCGATCAAGGTGAGATCCTTGGCATCTCGGGCTTAATGGGGGCAGGGCGTACAGAGCTGATGAAAATCATTTATGGCGCACTTAAACGTGGCTCAGGTGATGTGATTCTTAATGGTAAAACTATTAACCCGGACAGCCCTCAAGAAGGGCTTGCGAATGGCATTGCTTACATTTCAGAAGACCGCAAAGGCGATGGGCTTGTACTGGGCTTATCTGTGAAAGAAAACATGTCGATTTGCGCCCTCGAACAGTTATCGAAAGGCATGCAAATCCAGCACGGTGAAGAAGTTATGGCGGTTGAAGACTTTATTAAGTTGTTCAACATCAAAACGCCTACCCGTGACCAGATTATTGGCAACCTTTCTGGCGGCAACCAGCAAAAAGTCGCGATTGCAAAAGGATTAATGACCAAGCCCAAGGTTCTCATTCTGGATGAGCCGACACGAGGTGTCGATGTTGGGGCGAAGAAAGAAATCTATCAACTAATTAATAAATTTAAAGCAGATGGCATGAGCATCATTTTGGTGTCCTCTGAAATGCCAGAAGTACTTGGCATGAGCGATCGAATTTTGGTGATGCATGAAGGGCATATAAGCGGTGAGTTTATGGCTAAAGACGCAGACCAAGAGAAGTTACTCGCATGCGCTGTCGGTAAAAATGTAAGTGAGGAAGCAGCATGAACAATAAAACCATCAACAAAGAGATGAGCGTTGAGATGGAAAACAAGAAACCGCTTTTCAATAAAGAATGGTTGATTGAGCAAAAATCACTGATTGCGCTTATCTTCCTTATTATCGTGGTGTCATTTCTAAACCCAAACTTTTTCACCGTCGATAATATTCTGAATATTCTTCGCCAAACTTCGGTGAACGCGATCATCGCCGTTGGTATGACCTTGGTTATTTTAACTGCGGGTATCGACTTAAGTGTCGGTTCGGTCTTAGCACTTTGTGGCGCGTTCGCTGCCAGCTTGATTGCGATGGAAGTGCCAGTGCTTATAGCGGTGCCAACAGCACTTTTGGCCGGTGCTGCACTTGGTGCAATCAGCGGCATTATCATTGCTAAAGGCAAGGTTCAGGCGTTTATTGCTACCTTGGTAACCATGACGCTTTTGCGCGGTGTCACTATGGTTTACACCGACGGTCGTCCAATTTCTACTGGCTTTACCGATACTGCTGACGCGTTTGCATGGTTTGGTACTGGCTACGCACTTGGCATCCCAGTTCCTGTTTGGATCATGGTGGTCGTATTCGCATCGGTTTGGTACCTACTTAACCACACACGCTTTGGCCGTTATGTTTATGCGCTGGGCGGTAACGAATCAGCGACCCGTTTGTCTGGTATTAACGTCGACAAAGTGAAGATTGGTGTTTACGCCATCTGTGGTTTACTCGCAGCGCTTGCTGGCATTATCGTTACCTCTCGTCTGTCATCGGCTCAGCCAACCGCGGGTATGGGTTATGAGCTAGATGCTATTGCTGCGGTGGTTCTCGGCGGTACCAGCTTGATGGGCGGTAAAGGTCGAATTATGGGGACGCTCATTGGTGCTCTGATCATCGGCTTCCTGAACAACGCACTTAACCTATTGGATGTTTCCTCTTACTACCAAATGATCGCAAAAGCAGTCGTTATCTTGCTTGCGGTACTGGTAGACAATAAAAACAAGTAACTTCGATTAACACTAGATTATTTACAATAACAGGCTCGACAATGAGTTGAGCCGCCCCCTACACAAAGGACTAAAACGATGAAAAAACTAGCCACTTTAATCTCTGCTGCCGTGCTATCTGCTTCTATGTCTACAGCTGCATCAGCACAAGACACGATGGCGATTGTTGTCTCTACGCTTAACAACCCGTTCTTCGTAACGATGAAAGAGGGTGCGGAAGCGAAAGCCAAGGACTTAGGTTACAACCTAATCGTTTTGGACTCGCAAAATGACCCAAGCAAAGAGCTATCAAACATCGAAGATTTAACAGTACGTGGCGTGAAAGCAATCCTTATCAACCCAACAGATTCAGATGCAGTATCAAACGCTATCCGCATGGCAAACCGCTCGAACATCCCTGTACTAACGCTTGACCGTGGTGCTAGCCGTGGTGACGTAGTGAGCCACATTGCATCGGACAACGTAGTAGGTGGCGAAATGGCTGGTCACTACATCATGGAGAAAGTAGGCGAGAAAGCGAAAGTGATTCAACTAGAAGGTATTGCGGGTACGTCAGCAGCACGTGAGCGTGGTGAAGGTTTCATGAACTCAGTTAAAGGTTCTGACATGGAACTGCTTGCGAGCCAACCAGCGGATTTCGACCGTACTAAAGGTCTGAATGTTATGGAAAACCTTCTAGCAGCTAACCCAGATGTACAAGCCGTATTCGCACAGAACGACGAAATGGCACTTGGTGCACTTCGCGCAGTTCAAGCGGCGGGGAAAGACGTCATGATCGTTGGCTTCGATGGCACTGAAGACGGTATGGCAGCGGTGAAACGCGGCAAACTAGCAGCAACAATTGCACAGCAACCAGATATGATCGGTGCGCTTGGTGTAGAAACGGCGGATAAAGTACTGAAAGGCGAGACAGTTGAAGAGTACATTCCGGTACCGCTAAAAGTTGTCGCTGAGTAATCGGTGTCGCGACAAAAGTAGCAGCCTTATATTTCTCCCCCTTGTTAAGGGGGAGAACCTAAAAGCTCGCTGAGCATCAACCTTACAACTAGATACCTTAGGCTTGTCACTCCAAGGCAATCCCAAGTTATTTATCAAGCTGATACTCAAAAATCAGTAACAAACAAAAGAGTTAAAAGGAACAAAGTATGAATAAACTCATTGTGCTGGGTAGTGTGAATGCAGACCACGTTCTGCAAGTTCCTTCTTTCCCTCGTCCTGGAGAAACGCTGCATGGTGGTAATTATCAAGTCATTCCTGGTGGCAAAGGGGCGAACCAAGCAGTTGCAGCCGCGAGGCTAGGTGGTGATACCGGTTTTATCGCCTGTGTGGGTGACGATGCATTTGGTATTAATATTCGCGAAGCATTCAAAGCGGATGGAATCAACATTGCGGGTGTTCGATTAGAGCCAGGTACGCCAACCGGTATTGCTATGATTCAAGTGGCAGATATTGGTGAAAACAGCATCTGTATTTCAGCCGAAGCCAACGCCAAGCTCACGACCGAACGTGTAGAGCCGCACAAAGGCTTAATTGAAGGTGCGAACTACTTGTTAACTCAACTTGAAACACCAATTGAAGGTATCGAATACGCAGCGAAAATTGCCAAGGCGGCGAAAACCAATGTAGTGCTTAACCCAGCGCCCGCCAGAGAAATCCCTGACTCACTATTGGGCTGTGTTGACGTGATTACGCCGAATGAAACCGAGGCAGAAGTGCTAACAGGAATTACTATAAATGATGATGACTCTGCACAAGAAGCCGCGAACGCTCTACATCGCAAGGGCATAGAAATCGTCATGATTACTCTGGGATCTAAAGGTGTATGGTTAAGCCAAAACGGTCGTGGTGAGCGTATCCCTGGCTTTAAAGTTGAGGCGACCGATACCACGGCCGCAGGCGATACGTTTAACGGCGCTTTGGTGACAGGTTTAATGGAAGGTAAATCTATCGAAGACGCAATTGTGTTTGCTCATGCTGCGGCGGCAATTTCTGTGACTCGATTTGGCGCTCAGACTTCCATTCCTACGCTAGATGAAGTACAACAGTTTTTAGAGCAGCAAGCCTAGAACTATAAGCGCTCGCGTAATTATAAGAAGAAGCAGTGGAGAGCCTTGCCCGATGGCAACGATGAAGGACATAGCAAGGCTCGCGGGAGTGTCTACCTCGACCGTGAGCCATGTCATCAACAAAACACGATTCGTCAGTGAAGAGATTTCTGAGCGCGTCAATAGTGCGGCGAAGGAGCTCAATTACGCGCCTTCAGCATTGGCTCGTAGCTTAAAGATGAATCGTACACGAACAATTGGAATGTTAGTGACCACCTCTACCAACCCATTTTTTGGCGAGGTGGTAAAAGGGGTCGAGCGCAGTTGCTACCATCAAAACTATAACTTGATTCTGTGTAACACCGAAGGCGACACCGAGCGTATGAAGGCATCCATCGATACCTTGCTACAAAAGCGAGTCGATGGCTTGATTTTAATGTGCTCAACGCTGGAAGGTGAGAAGCTGGATATCTTTGACCAGTACCCATCCATCCCTGTGGTGGTCATGGATTGGGGACCTATGCATTTTGAGAGTGACAAGATTCAGGATAACTCGTTTCTTGGTGGCTACCTAGCGACCAAATATCTCATCGAAAGCGGGCATACCGAGATCGGCTGTATCACGGGACCACTCAATCGTCATCAGGCGCTAATGCGTTATCAGGGATACAAAAAGGCACTCGCTGAGCATCAAATTGCGATTAATCCAGAGTGGATCATTGAGTCGGATTTTGAGTGTGATGGTGGTGCTAAATCACTGGAGGCATTAATTAACCGAGGTACTTTGCCTACTTCACTGTTCATTTGTAACGATATGATGGCGATGGGGGCGATGAACACTGCGCACTCAAAGGGCATTCAAGTTCCGAACGATCTTTCCATTATTGGCTACGATGATATTCATATTGCCAAATACATGACGCCTTCACTCACTACCGTTCACCAGCCGAAATACCGTCTGGGTAAAGCGGCGGTTGAGACCTTACTTGCGAAAATAGATAAGACCAATCTTCCCGCCGATGTAGTGCAACTGGAACCATCACTGGTTGTGCGCGATAGTGTGAAAAGGCTCAACTGATGTTAGAACTCAGCCTCTATTGAGGCTGAGTGACACGAAAGCCGCGAACGATATTACCTATCGTTACCAACGCGAATAGCGCGATCACCACCGATAAATGCCAAGGCTGACTTAGGCCAAGTTTAACCAAGCCCATACTGACTAGGGACGAGACAATCATTTGTCCACCGCCGGAGAGCGCGGCGGCAGCCCCAGCTTGTTTCTTGTAGGGCAACATCACCATAGCTTGAGCACAGGGCAGGGCAATGCCATTTCCTAGAATCATCAGCATTTGTCCAAGCATGATATACAAAGGCTCCATAGGGCAAACAAACAGCCAAATGGCAGAAGCAATATGCAGAGCAGGTGAGCACAACAGCATCCTCTTGTTGCCAATGATTGGTCGAATGCGATTGCAAATGGTGGTACCGCCAATCATGCCTAGCGCTGGGATCAGTACCCATAGCGCATATTCATCCGAATTCATTCCAATTTGGTTTTGCATGATAAATGGCATGACCGACACTGCGGTAATCATAAGACTGAAGTTGAGCCAACTGATACTCGCGAAACTGATGAAGTAGCTGGAACTTAGCAATTGCCCATACTGCTTTATGATGTGCTTGAAGGATGGGATCGACGATTTTTCAGCTATGGTCTCCTTAAACAGCATAGTGATGATCACCCAAGCGAGAGCGACATAGCTAAATAGCGACACAAACACCATGTTCCATCCAAAGTGGAAGTTGATAAAGCCACCGAGTACCGGAGCGATCACCGGAGTAATGGAAGCCGCCATCGCAATATACGACAGTGCGATAGGCAGCTCGGCCCCACTAAATTGATCTCTAGTCGAGGCTCGTGCCAGAACCGCGCAACAACCAGTACCAATACCTTGTAGAAAACGTCCTAGTACCATGCCTTCAAAGGAATGGTTCATGCTAATGATGAGAATGAGTCCAAGTAGCGCAATAATGAGGCCAGCCAGAAGCACTTTTTTTCTGCCTATCGCGTCAGAAATAGGGCCGTAAATGAATTGTGATGGACCAAACCCCAGCAAATAGATACCGACCAGCAGTTGAGCTTGATCGAGTGTGATACCAAAATCTTTGGCTATCCAAGGGAGTGATGGCAGCACCAACCCCATACTAAGTTGACCAATGCTGATAATAAGACACGCGAGAAGAATGACTTTGTAGCGGATTCCTTGAGCCATTAATAATCCATAATAAGAGAGAGGCAAATGCGAAGAACCTCCGATAGTACGCCAATACCGAGCTGTTTGGCTACTGTTACTCAATGTCCTTATCTGGGGCAGGGTAAAACTAAATGAATCAAACTATATCAGAAGGTTATTGGGCTTTATGGGTTTATCTTCGTATCATGACAACAACGATACACGCATCATTGCACGGAGTATGATTGACGATGAGCGAACGAGCGGCACCACAGAATCTCAAATCGATAGCGAACATGGATGAACTTGCCAACGCGGCAAGCTACTCCTTGTTAGAAGTGCTTAATCCCGACCCAGAGGCGACCGCTAGCGGCGATGATTTTTGGCCAAGACAAGTGTTCTCTGGGCATTACGTGCCAGTTAAGCCAACGCCAATTGCTGACTCAGTGTATGTCAGTCACAGTGTCAGTCTGTTTGAAGAATTAGGGTTGGCTCCGGAGCTTGTGCACAACCCGGACTTTGCAGCTATGTTCTCCGGGGATATGTCCACTGTTCCAGCACCTATGATGCCGTTTGGCTGGGCAACCGGTTATGCGCTCTCCATCTATGGCACTGAGTACACACAGCAATGCCCATTTAAAACGGGTAACGGCTATGGTGACGGCCGTGCAGTATCGGTGTTTGAAGGTGTATTCAACAGCAAGCGTTGGGAAATGCAGCTTAAAGGTGGCGGCACGACGCCATATTGCCGCGGCGCAGACGGCCGCGCGGTATTACGCTCTAGTGTTCGTGAGTTCTTAGCTCAGGAGTTTATGCACGCACTTGGCATCCCGTCTACACGTTCGCTGTGCTTATTTGCCTCTCAATCAGAAACCGTTGATCGTCCTTGGTATAGGGAAGGATCGCACGCGGAAAACCCGGACATTATGGTCTCGAACCCCGTAGCCATATCCACCCGAGTCGCTTCATCTTTTTTGCGTGTCGGCCAACTGGAGTTGTTTGCTCGTCGAGCACGCAGTCAAGCTCACCCAACAGCAATGCAAGAGCTCGAACAAATCGTTGAACACGCTATAGAACGCGAGTATTCGCAGCACGTGGATGCAAACTTGCCCATGGCAGAGAAAGTTCTCACTCTCGCGACTGCCTTCAGAGAGCGTTTAACCACGTTAGTGACGCACTGGATGCGAGTCGGCTTCTGCCAAGGCAACTTTAACAGTGACAACTGCGCCGTTGGCGGATTTACCCTCGATTTTGGTCCATTTGGTTTTTGCGAACGCTTCGAACCGTATTTCCAGCCATGGACTGGTGGCGGTCGTCACTTCTCGTTTTTTAATCAGCCTTTAGCGGCCGAGAAAAACTTTGAGTCGTTTTGCTCAGCGCTGATGCCGCTTATTGCTTCGGATTCAGCAGCGGTAGAACAACTTGGTCTCATTCAAGATGAGTTCTCATCAGTCATGCAAACCAAACTCACCGATATGTGGTCGAAGAAGCTTGGTCTAGAAGAATTTGATGGTGACTTACTGCAGCAACTATTCAAACTCATGATGATGACGCATGTTGACTACACAATATTCTTCCGCGAACTCTCCAAACTACCTGACAACGCTTCTGAGCTTGCGCCAGGTTTTTACACTGAACCCAATGAAGACACCATGACCGAGTGGCAAGCGTGGCTTACAAAATGGCGTGAAATGCTACCGTCTGCAACCGCAGAAGAAATCGCGTCACAAATGAAACAAGTTAACCCAAAGTACACCTGGCGTGAATGGCTAGTGGTGCCTGCTTATAAGCAAGCGGAGCAGGGAGAGTATTCTCTTATTCATGAACTGCAACAGGTGTTTGCTGATCCCTATGGTGAGCAAAGCAAAGAGGTGGAAACAAAGTATGACCAGCGTCGTCCATTGGAGCTTTTCGATGTAGGTGGAGTGACGCATTATAGTTGTTCGTCTTAATGAGTTGGTCATAGTTTCTACAGAGAGCGGAGCTATACGGCACCGCTCTAAGTCAACTAAAAATGAACGCCATTCAACACGATATTTGATTGTTGGTGCTCGGAAGGGTTTGTAACTTTCTTTTGGGCGTGCGACGTGAAGTCGTATGAAGCGCTGTTCACCGCTTTAAGAGTGAACCATCTGTATCACCAGATGAACCTACGAGCCTGAAAAAAATTAGCGGCTCTGACAATGTAACGAAGAGCAGTTCAACAATTGCTCGGGATCGAAATCGTGAGAAGAAGATCCTCCTAATAACCACGAATTGGGTAAGTGCTAGGTAGTCAGTATGATGAACATATGTGAATCCGTTTAAGGTGCGTTATGTGATGAAGCAGCGGAAGTGGTTAATACGCTGTAGCCAAAAGGCAACGAGAGTAGGAAAGAGGTTGTCCAATACTCTTTCGTGATCATTGAGCTCTCCGCACCATAGCGGGCATCTAACCTGATATTGCGTGACATACGGAACACGGTAAGCCTGTATCACTCCCTATGGGAAAGTCTCTGCGACCGATAGTGATGCAGGTATAGGAGGTCGGAAAAAGCGAAAACTGCATTGTAATGATGCAGATACAGGCTAATGCCTGATCACGAAAGTGAGCCCACTTCCGACTGGTCTCCCATTGCGAGAGAATTTGAAGAACTTTATTTAAGGAGAAAAGCAAATGATGATCTCAAAAGAGATTAGTGCATCTTCTGACTGTACTCAGTGGCAGTCCATTGACTGGAAATCCGCTGAAGCACACGTACTAAAGCTTCAAATGCGTATCGCAAAAGCAACAAGAGAAAAGAATTACGGTAAGGTAAAGTCCTTACAGTGGATCTTGACTCATTCTCGCTCAGCAAAACTTCTAGCTGTTAAGCGAGTCTCTCAAAATAAAGGCAGTAAAACGCCTGGAATAGATGGTGTCATCTGGAACACAGATGCACGCCGTATGAAAGCAGTCAATCAACTGAGTCGCAAGACTTACAAAGCACAACCACTCAAACGTATCTACATCCCCAAAAAGAATGGCAAACTCAGACCTCTAGGTATTCCGTGCATGATAGACAGAGCGCAACAAGCGCTCCACCTGCTTGCACTAGAGCCTGTTTCTGAAACACTTGCCGACCTCAACAGCTATGGATTCAGACCAAACCGAAGCACCGCTGACGCCATCAGTCAATGCTTTAAATGCTTGGCTCTGAAGAAATCAGCAAAATGGGTTCTTGAGGGTGATATCAAAGCTTGCTTCGATAAAATCGGGCATCAATGGCTTACGGACAATATCACTGTAGATAAACGAATGTTAAAGCAATGGCTAAAGTCTGGTTTTGTGGATAAAGGCCTATTCTACGACACCGATGAGGGTACGCCATAAGGAGGGATAATATCCCCAACCTTGATGCTAATGACTCTCGCAGGGCTAGAGCAACGCATAAAATCCACAGCACTCAGAAAAGGAGCTAGAGCTAACTTCATTGGTTACGCTGACGATTTCGTGGTCACTTGCTCTTCAAAGGAAGTGCTAGTGAATGATATCAAACCGTTGATTGCTGACTTTTTGGCTGAAAGAGGGTTAACCCTATCCGAAGAGAAAACGAAGATCACTCATATTGATGATGGCTTTGACTTTCTGGGCTTCAACCATAGGAAGTATAAAGGGAAATTGCTCATTAAACCGAGCAAGTCCAACACGCTGTTATTCTTGAGGAATCTACGTGAACTTGTCAAAAAGCACGCCACTATCCCCGTTAATGATCTTATCAGGATGATAAATCCAAAACTTAGAGGATGGGCGAATTACTATCGCCATTGCGTTGCTAAACAAGTATTTGGGTATGTAGGCCACAAACTATTCCAAGCGCTATGGCACTGGGCAGTTAGACGTCATCCAACCAAGTCTAAAGACTGGGTTGTTCACAAATATTTCCTCAACCGAAAAGGCCAATGGCAATTTCATGGTTGGCAGAAAATTATGAACATGGACTGTCACTTCAACTTGTTCCAAATCGCAAAAGTGCCAATAGAGCGACATGTGAAAATCCGAAGCGCCGCGACTCCTTATGACCCCGATTACCAAGAATACTTGGCTAAGCGGAAATCAAAGAGACAAGCACGAAACTCTTGGGTTGAACCTGTTCCAACTGCTTTATGAGTTGCTGGGTATCAAACGATGCCTTAGCGGAGGCTTGAGCCGTATGCAGTGAAAGTTGCACGTACGGTTCTTAGAGGGACGGCACTTGGTAACAAGTGTCGTCTACTCGACAAAAGTAGTCTACGTCCACTCGTTTTTAACATGCCCCACGTAGCCGTCATCCTCACGAAAGTGAGGATCTCTTACCGCGTGTAGGTAACTGAAAATATTCGATTAAGTCACGTAAATCAGCTTCACGACGCGCTGAATGAGATCCCCTTTTTCAAGGGGATGACAGTGATTTGGGGGTTGGGTTGAAGCGCGAAATGGGGCACTTTTGTGTTACAGCGCCGCTAGCACACATCTGGACATAAATAGTCTACGTCCGCTCGTTTTTAACATGCCTCACGTAGCCGTCATCCTCACGAAAGTGAGGATCTCCCACCACGTGTAGGCAACTGAAAATATTCGATTAAGTCACGTAATTCAACTTTTCAACGCGCTAAATGAGATCCCCTTTTTCAAGGGGATGACGGTGATTTTTGGTATGGCTTGAAGCACCGAATGGGGCAAAGGCGAGTTAGCGCAAGTCCCGCTAAAATACCTCTGGACAAAAATAGTCTACGTCCGTTCGTTTTTAACATGCCCCAGTAGCCGTCATCCTCACGAAAGTGAGGACCTCCTACCGCGTGTAGATAACTAAAAATCTGAGACTAAGTCACGTAAATCAGCTTGGCGACGCGCTGAATGAGATCCCCTTTTGCAAGGGGATGACGGCAAGCTGTTTTTGAACTTCATATCACTAAAAAGCCCAGCGTTTTCGCTGGGCTTTATCACTACCTACTTACCACCAATACTCAACCGAGCAAACCTCACATCCGGCGCAAAGAAAGTTCGACTGTCGTTAATCAGTTGGCTGTTACCAACCGCATCGACTTCTTGCAGCATTTTGTAGAAGTTACCCGCAACTGTAATACCACGTACTGGCTGGACTCTCACGCCATCACGACACAAGAAGCCGCTGGCACCAAATGAGAAGTCGCCGCTGACTGGATCCGCTCCGGAATGGACGCCTTGAAGTTCAATCAGCTCAAGATATTCACCCGCTTTAACTTCAGCAGCACTGCTTTGGCCTGTGGCAATGACTTTGTGGTTGGCGGAAACGTCTAGGCTAGATTTCGCACCGCGTGCTGCACTGGCGGTTGATACAGCGCCTAAATAGCTAGCGGTGTGGCTGTTGTGCAAGAGTGTATTGAGCTTTCCGCCCAAAATTAGCACGTTGTCTTGGGTCGCAAAGCCTTCGCTGTCGAAGCTGGCGATTGCCATGCCGTTTGGCATATACGCAATATCGGTCAGAGTAATCAGCTCACTCGCAATGGATTGGCCGACTTTGTCACCGAGGGGCGTGATGCCTTTCATGGCGCTAACACCAGAGAATGCTGAGCCAAATGCACCGAACAAGCTGCTAAGCGCACCGATGTCAAAAATCGCCGAGTACTCACCAGTAGCAACCGGAGCACCGTCGAGCAAATCTCGCGCTAGGTTGTAGCCTTGTTCGATACAGTAGTTCGGATTCAGCTCATCAAAGCGGCGACCCACCGAGACTTTACCCGCCATGGATTGCTTGCCGTCTTTCTCAAATAGCGTGTACGCGTAACAGCTAAATGAGCGCTCAAAATGCTGACAAAGTGTCCCTTGCGTGTTGGCGAGAATAAGCTGACTCTCTCCATCGGCATAACCGTTGTAGGGTGCGCTTGATGCGTGGGGAAGGGAAACAACCCCTTGCTCTAATGCAAGTGATAGCTCAATCTTCTCATCGGCAGAAGTGGTATCTTGCTGAGTAATCTCTGCGACATCTGTCGTCAGTTTACTGTCGATACAGCTGATGGTTTGATGCTCGTCTTGCTTAGAGAAACGTGCGCTTTGTAGAGCGTTGGTGAGCATCAAATCTAGACTTGTAGGCTCTAACGATTCCGAGTAGCTGGTGGCAATGCGCGCATCTTTGACAACGCGAACCCCAAGGACTTGGCTTGAGCTCACTTTGTACTCATCCAGTTGGCCTTGGTTTGCCTTCAGGGAAAAGCTGTTGTTGCGATTGACGATGACATCGGCTTCGGCACCTTGGCGCTTGGCTTCGGAAAGGACGTAATCGACGGCATCAAGAAGTTGTTTGTCTTGGCTCATTAGTTACCACCTCCCACAAGAATGTTATCGACTTTCAGCGAAGGCTGACCTACCGTTGTCGGCACGGCACCGCTTACAGAGCCACACATGCCAGGGGCAAGTGCCATATCTTTACCAACCATGCTGATTTCTTTGAGCACTTTTGGTCCGGTACTAATCAGCGTTGCGGTTTTGAGAGGTTTGGTGATTTTGCCGTTTTCAATCAAGTAAGCTTCACGAACGGCAAAGTTAAATTCCCCCGTACCTGGCTGTACTGAGCCGCCACCCATTTTCTTCGCGTAAATACCACGTTCAACGCCTGCCAACATATCATCAAGAGAATGTTCACCTGCCTCAATGAAGGTATTACGCATACGTGAAGTAGGAGCGAACTTGTAGTTTTGGCGACGACCAGAGCCTGTAGGTTCAAAGCCTGTCTTCATGCCGCCCATTTTGTCGACCATAAAGCTGGTCAGTTTGCCGTCTTTAATGAGTTGCGTTCGCTGAGTCGCCATGCCTTCGTCATCAACGTGGATAGAGCCCCATTCGTTGGTCATGGTGCCATCATCTACAGCACTCACTGCGGTATGAGCGATCATCTCGCCCATTTTGTCATGGAAGACAGAGGCCTTCTTGGCTACTGATGTAGTTTCAAGTAGGTGACCACACGCTTCATGGAAGATAACGCCGCCAAAGCCGTTGCCAATCACCACAGGCATTTCCCCAGAAGGGCACGCATCTGCACCGAGTTTGATCAATGCTTGCTTAGCTATGGTTTGTCCAAGCTCTTGAGCATCAAGCTGCTCACTAAAGTCCCAACCCGAGAGCGCGCCTGGACCTTCTGAGCCAGAAGATTGCTCGTTACCTTTTTGCGCTACGGTATTGCCCGATACACGAATGTAGTGGCGCGTGTCATCAACATGTAGACCTTCGGAGTTGAAGATGGAAACTTGTTGTTCGCGCTGTAAAACATTGCCAATGAATTGGGTAATGTATTCGCTTTCGGCACGTGCAGCTGCGTCGGTTTTAAGTAGAAAGGCGATTTTAGAATCTAGGTTGGCGTCTTTGCTAAGTGGCAGGCGGCAACCGTGCTGAACAGGGTAGCGGTTAAGGTTAATCGCACCTGCTGTAGCGATTTGCTCACGCTTGTCTTTTGCAGTCAGAAGCGACGTGACGCGTTTTAGCTCGCTCTCGTCCGTGCTGTTGGTGTAGCCGTACAGCACTTTGTGGCCGAAGAATAGGCGGATCCCGATACCAAAATCGATACCTGAGTTAACTTTGTCCACTTCGCCAGAAGCAATTTGGACCGAATTAGTCTGATGGTGCTCGACGAAAAGCTCAGCAAAATCTGCCCCTAGGAATAGGGCGTGGTCAATCACTGCTTTCGCCGTTACAGAATTAAGCATGAAATCTCCTTGCTCGTGGAACGTCCGAGAGAGCCTCAATGAAAGTTGAGGCATATCAGAATGTTAACATTTTTCAAACAAATGGTCTTGTTGAATATCATGCTCTAAGGTGAGGGCCTGCCACCAACTAAATGCCTTTATGGTATTGTCGGTTGCTGGTGTGTTGAATCAGGCTGTCTACAATACTGTTGTCGTCCTCTAAAAGTATCGCTTTGAAGGCGTTGATTACTTCAAGTTTGCTACCGTCTACTTTGGTTTCCGTTTGAATATCTCTTAGATCAATAAATGCATCGGTAATGAGATCGCGATGGTCAGCCAGAACCTCCAGGTTCAAAATATTGTGCTCGCTGTAAAGGCTGTTGTGCGAGCCTTTTTGCTTGTGAACCACGTAAGGGTTGTCTTTAAGGTTGATGATTGACGTTCTCTTGCTGCAACGTCGTAAACAGCCTTTGTTGATTTTGATTTTCTTACAGCCTTCGGTCTGCTGGAACAAACATTGGCGACTAGTGAGCAATGTATTTGGATGATAGATGCTGTAGAAGGTACGCATGTCGTTTGGTCTGCGAACATAGCGTAGCTGCTTTTTGCTGAGCTCATTAGACAAAAATGCGCCAGCAGCATCGTATTCTTCCTGCAGGCATTTTAATGTATAGGAGTTGGTGCTGTTCATTTGTGGCCCAGCGATCCACGCCAGACCTAGCTGTTGCGCATGGTAGCCGACGCCGGAGTTATTGGTAATAAGCAGCGAAGGCTTAATGGTTTCTAGGAAGGTTTTTGCCGCCTCGAAGTCATCGCCAATTAAAATAGCGGGGAACCAGGGCTTTAAGTTTGGGTTACGTTCAAATAGCGCGATCAATGTAGATAGTTCAGCGCTCAAACCCATAGGCAGCTGGAAGTACACTTCAACTTCTGGCTCGCTGCATAGCACAGTGTCTTCCGGCTCAGAAATCAGCACTGACAATGGCTTTTGACGGCTCAGTTCATTGTTCTGGGGTAATGTTTCCAGTACTGGCGTGTCAATTGCCCCTTTAAGACTGGCTGACGGGCGGTCTGAGTTAATATCCATAGCGGCAATTTGCGCGTCGACATGTTGAATGATGTCGGTCTTCTTGTCGTAAAGGCGCTGCTTAACCGCTTGAACTTGCTCGGTACTGGTACATTGATAAACCTTAGAGAAATGCGTAACCGCGTTGTCTCTCGGGTTGTCGATGTACATGTTTTTACCATAGTCACCCTGCAAAAAACCGTTTGAGAAATCGCGGTTGAATACAGTGTAAAGTTCGCTGGTATCTTCTGATAGCGTCTTTCCATCACACAGACGATCAATTTGCTTACGCCAGTTATCGACCACGGTATAAACATAGTGAGGCTTTTTGATGCGCCCTTCGACTTTCAATGAATAGACACCGGCATCGGCAAGCGCTTGCAGATCTCCAAAAGCTGAGTTGTCTTTGAGGTTCAGTGGATAGTCGTAGCCTTGTTTGGTGGTTTGATATTGTTCACGACAAGGTTGGCTGCAACGACCACGGTTGCCAGACGCTCCATTGCGTGCAGAGCTGATATAGCAAAGCCCAGAGAACCCGATGCAGTACGACCCATGCACAAACACTTCCATCAACATGTCGTGCTGATGTCCAAAGCTGGCGAGATGGCCGATTTCATTGATATTGAGCTCACGTGACAGGTTTACGCGGCTGGCTGTCATCTGTTTGAGAAACTCAATCTGCCCCGTGTTGTGGGTGTTAAGCTGCGTTGACGCATGGACATCGAGAGAAGGGAAATGACGTTTAACCAGATACGCCAAGCCAAGATCTTGGACAATCACGCCATCAATATCGGTGTTAACCAGCTGCGCCAATAGGCGCATGACCGCCGCTATTTCGCTCTCTAGGATCAGGACGTTGAGCGTTAGAAACACTTGGCATTGATTCGCGTGAGCGAGTTCCAATACCCCGGTAAGGTTGTCTAGCGTTAGGTTGGCGGCGCGATTTCTGGCATTAAATCGATCCAGTCCGCAATACACGGCATCTGCCCCTGCCGCGATGGCCGCTTTGATTGACTCTACATCACCACCCGGTGCCAACAATTCAAACTGATCTCGTGTCACGACCATACCCCTAGAAAAAATGAGGCCGTAGTCTACAGCAAATTGCCACAAATTTCGTGTCAATTTCGTGAGTATCGATATTTATGTAATTAGTTGACTATGTGATCTCAGTTCAAAAGTTATCACGCTTACTCGTCTAGCTTTAATACTAGTCGTCAGGGTATAGGGTGTTTGCAGCGGTACTGGGTGGGAATTAGAGAGCAAAATTCGGTCTTAGCTCTGGCTCATTGTTAATGATGGGAGGTCGTTATGATCGTAATTTTTGTACACGGATGGAGCGTTACAGACACCAACACCTACGGGCTGCTTCCAGAGGCCATTGCCAAACAAGCGGCTGATTTTGGATTATCCGTCGATATCAAACATGTTTGGTTGGGACGATATATCAGCTTTGATGACACAGTAAATATGGGGGACATTACTCGAGCGTTCGACAGTGCATTGCGAGACACCATTCCGCTAGACGGCGGGATTGCGGAATTCTCGTGCATTACTCACTCAACTGGTGGCCCGGTCGTTCGCGAGTGGCTAGAGCGTTACTATGGCAGCGAGCACTTAGCTCAAAGTCCCTTAAATCATCTAATTATGTTAGCGCCAGCTAACCATGGCTCTCCTCTGGCTGCATTGGGTAAGCAGCGAGTGGGGCGCATCAAAGCGTGGTTCGATGATATTGAACCAGGACAACAAGTTCTTGATTGGCTGTCCCTCGGTAGCCAACCGCAAATTGATCTTTCCAAAGCCTACTTAAACTATCAACCCGCAAACAATGGCTTCTATCCATTTGTATTGACCGGTGAAAGCATCGATAAAGCCTTTTATGACTTCATAAACAGTTACCTCACCGAGCCAGGCTCCGATGGAGTGGTTCGAGTCTCGGGTGCAAACATGAATTACACCATGGTCAAATTTGTTGAGAGTGACCAACAAGATGAGGTCAAACATGGAGAAGAGGATCTAATGGTTAACTTACTTTCACTCGATGGAGGGGTTCAGCGGCCACAACCTGTGCCGCTTGGTGTGGTTCCAAGAGCCAGTCATTCGGGGAAAGACAAAGGGATTATGCGCAGTGTGGTCAGCCCGACATCGAGCAAACCGCAAGTGGGCGAGATTTTACAATGTTTGCAGGTTAACAGCGCTCAAGATTATCAATCGAGAATCCAGTCATTGGCGACTCTGACCGCAACAACACAGGCGCGTGCTAAGCGCTTTATCAATTTAGTGTTTGTCCTGCAAGACGATCAAGGGCAAGCGGTCACCGACTGCGACATCATTCTATTAGCGGGTGAGAATCGGGATCCCAAAGGGTTTGCAAAGGGGTTTTTCTTGGATAGGCAAAAGAATGCTGCAAACCCCAATCATTTGGTGTTCTACGTTAACTACGACGTCATCACTAAAACCCGTCTTAGTGGCTTCCGTGTGATTGCGAGACCAAGCAAGGGGATGAGCTTCTATCATCCGGTGGAATATCGAGTCGATAATGCAGCGGTCGATTCCTTCTTGCAACCAAACGAAACGTTATATATCGAAGTCGTGTTACGCAGACGGGTAGACCAGGGCGTGTTCTTGTTTGATGAAGCCAGCGATCCGAAGCTTCGCAAAGAAGGTGTGATATTTAAGTCCGAGACACGCCATGACTTTACTCACCAAAAACCGACTGGCAAAGAAGTGAAGTAGGGAGGCGCCATGTTCGGAGCAATAAATAGGGAGCAATCAATGAAATGGCTAATTACGAGCGCGCTGGTGGTGTTGGTACAGGGGTGTGCTACACAGCCCGCGACAACCTCTGCCAACGCACCTGCCTGTGAAGGCTCTGTGATGTTGCCAAGCGCCTTAGCGGGCAAGTTCAAATCAGTAGATGACCCAAAACTATTAGACACAGCGATGGGTGAGCCTCTGGCTGGAGGGCTGTGTCAAGGCGCCGTTTATCAAAGCACGGAAGAGGTAACAATCTATCGAGCTTGGAACAGTACCAACCCCGGTAGCCAATTTGGTAACTGGTGGGCGTTTAATCAACCAGCAGGTAAAACGGCGGATTATCGGAAAGACTATGAAATATGCTATCAGTGGTCACCACTCGACAAACTGGTGAAATGCACGTTACAGGTTGGTTCGACGGTGGTGGTGGGTAATGGGCAAAGTGCTAAGTGCTCTGAGTATTTAGAGTATCCCGTGTCGGCGGCACAGCAGGTGTTTATTGAATCAGCATCGGATGTCATGCTCAATTGCAGTGGCTTCGATAGCATGATGGACTGGCAACCTGAACAATAAGGTTTTATCAATCACATAACTAACGATTGCTATAGGGTGACCGCCTCACGATAGTGTTATTCGGTGAGGCGGTTTTTTTGACTATGACGTCTCTTTCATCGCTGATACGACTGAAGGGTCGTTTAGCAGGTTAAACAGCAAGCTTTTCGCTGATGAGCGTTGAGAGTCAGACAGTTTCTTACTCGGATTCTCACGCGTTTGAGTCAGGATGTTTTTGACGAATCGACTGTTGGTACCTGATAGTTCGTAAACGAAGCGCAAGGTATTCATCAGTTCATCTTGAGGCAGGCTGTATACAGCCATTTCACAGCTAAGGCCATCCATAGCGAGTAGGTTATTCACGACCTCGCGTCGCTCAGCATTAAACTTTTCTTTGGCAATGTGGCCGTCGATTAGGGCCTGTACACGGTCTGCGATTGCAACGGGTACTTCCATGGTTTTTGTTTCTTGATTCATCGCTGAATCTACTCCTTCGACTGGGATGTATTGGGCGATAGGTCTAGGTATAAAGATAGAGTCGATACCACAATAGACAGACCTTGTTAAAACTACGCAGGTGCATAACCAAGTAATCTGTGTAATGAGGTTACTTGGATTTAACCTTCATCATGACAGAAAAGTATGACTATTTGTAGTGTAACCCACATTTGGTTGTGCGGAGTGAGAAGTGTTGAGGTGGAGAGAAGGTTAGGAAGTAACACATAAGGGGCGGCTAGCCCCTTATGTGTTAATAGCTTTCTTACCTATTGGCTTAGTAAAGCAAGCTAGGTAGCCAAAGTGATAGGCTTGGGATAAACAGAAGTAGCACTAAACGCACGATATCGACGCACCAAAACGGTGTCACCCCTTTAAATATAGTGCTGGTCTTGATGTCCTTGATCACACCTTTTAGAACGAATATGTTTAGCCCCACGGGAGGGGTGATCAGACTAATTTCCGTGACAACAACGACGATAATGCCAAACCAAACGAGATCAAACCCTAGACTCTCTACAAGTGGGTAGAAAACGGGAATGGTGAGTAGCAGCATTGATAAGCTTTCAAAAACGGTGCCCATCAAAATATACACACACAAGATCATCAACATAATGATGATAGGTTCAGTTCCCCAAGAGCTGACGAAATGAACCAACTCACTCGGCAATCCAGCTCTGTTAACAAAGTTGGAATAGATGAGTGCGCCAATCACAACGCCAAATAGCATGGTACTCGTTCGAGCGGTATCTATAAGTACATCATGGAGTATTCGCCAGCTCAGTGCTCGGCGCGAAAGGGCAATCACAAACGCGCCAAATGCCCCTACACCTGCCGCTTCTGTAGGGGTAAATACACCGCCATATATCCCGCCCATGACTAGGGCAAATAGGCCTAGTATGGAGGACACGGAGCGCAGTGCTTGCCAACGTTCACGACGTGACAGTTTATCCCCACACGGCCCAGCTTTAGGGTTTCGCCATACCACAAAGCGGGTTGCCATGATGTAGAGCAGAATGCCCATCAGGCCCGGAATAAAACCTGCAGCAAACAGATCACGGACGCTTTGCTCGGTGAGCACAGCATAGATGATCAGTATTACGCTAGGGGGGATCAAAATGCCAAGTGTGCCACCTGCCGCAATGGATGCCGCCGCAAGTCCATCGGAATAACCGTATTTGCGCATCGATGGCATCGCGACTTGAGCCATAGTGGCTGACGTTGCCAAACTTGAGCCTGAAATCGCAGAAAAGCCACCACATGCAGCAACCGTTGCCATCGCAAGACCACCTTTTCGGTGTCCCAAAAATGCGTAGCAAGCGCGGTAAAGCTCTTGTGATAGACCCGCTTTAGTGATGAGGTTCCCCATCAAAATAAACATTGGAATAACGGACAGCCCATAATCTTGCGCGGTGTCGATAAGGCGTTTTGCACTGATTGATAGAGCACTGTTAAAGTTCCAGTCTCCAAGCGCAGCATAGCCCAAAAAGCCTACGACCCCCATGGCAAAAGCGATAGGCATTCGAAGCAAGATCAAGCACAGCAGTGCAGCAAATCCTAACAGAGTAATAATCATTGTGGGCGTCCTTGCGTCGGATAATGTTTGTCAAAAAGGTGAGTCAAAATGAGGACTACACAAGTAATAGCGGTTAACCAACAGGTGATCGCCAGAAAGTAGATCAGGTAATAGATGGGGAGCTCCAAATACTCACTCACTTCTTCATAACGATGGGAACGTGTCGCTAGCTGCCAGACTTTGTCACCGATAGCGAACAAGCTAATGGCAATGGCGATATTGAACAGGACATCGCGAAGCGAACGCACCCGGTGGTTCATTAAACCCTCCATAAGGTCGACACTGATGTGCTCTTTGCGCCAGGTGACCAACGGCAACGAGGTAAATATGAGACTTCCTAGCAATAGTTCGGTCAGTTCTACGCTTCCGACAAGTGGGCTGCCAAAGACATAACGCCCAACCACATCGACACATGTGACTGACATAAGCGCGAGAAGCTGTAGGCAAGCAAAGAGTCCGAATAAATGATAAAGATACTGGGCTGAGTGCTCCCAGTATCGAAATAACGTTTTAAGCATGGTGATCATCGCTACGCTCTATGGTAATTCGAGTGGTTGGTATTGTTCAGCTTCTTGACGAAAGGCTTGTAATGCGGTTTTGGCATCCACACCTCGACGATTGGCTTTTTTAATCCACTCTTCATCCATTCCTTCGGTGATTTTTTCGAAGTAGGCGATATCTGAGTCACTGGCTTCAACGACAGTACTACCTGTCGCGCGGATGTCGGCTTCACCTATGTCGTCAGCCGTTGCCCACGCGCGACCTGCCAGTGCAGACAGTTTTTCTCCCGACACTTGGCGGATCGCTTGTCTGTCTTCCTCACTTAGGCTGGACATGAAGTCAGGACTCAAGAACATGCCAAACGAACCAAGGTACATGCCATGCGGCATCTTGATGGTATAAGGTGCGACCTCTTTGTAGCGGCCTACACGCATGTAGTCCATTTGCATGAAGATACCGTCTGCCACACCTTGTGCGAGCAACTCGTATGCTTTAGTCGCCGGTGCATTGACGCCCGTGACGCCTAGGCGTTTACCGATCTCAGTGGAAACACCCCCGCCGATGCGAATTTTGAGTCCTTTCACAGACTCCAATGAATCTACAGGCTGACGCAAATGGATGTGCCCAGGGCCATGGACAAACAGCGCAGCAAGCTCAACACCATCGTTTTCACCCGACTTGGCAAAATACTCCTGATTGATGCGCCAGTGTGCGACAGATACGGCTTCCGCACCTGCTTTAACCCCTGGAAGTTCCACCATTTGTGGAAGTTGGAAGCGCCCTGGGATATAGCCATGGAATGTCCATGCCGCATCGACAGCCCCGTCTTCGACCAAGTCGACTAAGCTCTTAGGGTGTCCCATGTTGTATTCGATCTTAACGGTGACTCGTCCGTCAGTTGCTTGTTCAATCCATTCACCCCAAGTAGGGATGACATCAGCGTTCATTGTATGGTTTGGGCTTAACCATGTGCCGACACGCAATTGCTTACTATCGGCCAGTGCTGAAAAAGAGGGTAAGGCGGCAAGAGAGACCAAACTAAGGGCTCGTAAAAGGTTTGTTGTTTTCATTGTAATGTCCTGTTTTGTCACTAAAAAAGAAAGTGAGAAAACAACATTGCACAAGAACTGTGCAACCGCATTACTAAATAGGGTTACGTAGTGGGTGGTTTGTTGCTAAGGTGTGATCGTGGTTTGACATTTATGAAACATGTGCGTATGCAACAGGATAAGAGAGCGAGGTGAGTGGAGTCATTGACAGTCGAGAGTGACAGGCATGCTGTGACTCTCGACTGCAAATATAGACGAATTAATTGGCCACTACAGGCTGGTAGCGTCCAGGTTTATGGTTCATCGCCAAAATAAGGTTGGTGGCAATTGCGCCTAGTATGGAGAGTCCAATTAGGTAGATATCGACGACAAAGAGTGACAGAACTACGATTGAACAATCTAGGCCCATTTGCACCTTGCCAGCACGAATCCCGAATCGTTCCTGAAGAAACAGCGCCAGAATATTGAATCCACCAAGGCTCATCTTATGTCTAAAAATCACCAACATGCCCATGCCAATCAGTCCACCACCAATAAGTGCGGCATAGATTGGCTCAATGTGCGAAATTTGAATGACGTGATGCAAATGGTCCACTGCGAATGAGACGATACTCACGGCAACAAAGGTGTTGATGGTGAACTGCCAGCCCATTCGGGTTACAGACAGAATATAGAAAGGCAGGTTTAGTGCAAAAAACACTTGCCCAAAGCTCAGAGTCGTCACTTTGGTTATAAACAGTGCAAGACCTGCTGTACCACCAGTTAGCAAGCCAACTTGATTAAAGAAGATAACGCCAAGAGACACCAAAGCGCTCCCAAGCATAAGGGCGAGCAAGTTCTCGCGTAGGCTATGATCTTTATCCATAAAGAAAATCCAAAAGTTTGTGCCAGAAATGGCGAGTTGTAACGAATTATTTGCCGGGATGTTAGCCTTCTAGTAAGGGGGATGTCGACAATAGGCACTGTTTTCACTTTTTTATTGAGTGTTTAGTCAGATTTACACATGGCTCGCAATGCGTGTGAATGGGGCCGTGTTGAAGGAGCTATTAGCTCCTTCTCGCTTTCAGTTCCATACTTCGGAGAATGTAATCCGTCATCCAAGCGGTGGCGAGCAGACACATCCATACGACAACAACTTGATGAGGGACTTCGACTCGTGACCATACGACAAGAGTCGCAAAGCCTACCGCTGGCACTGTCCAATAGATGAGTTTGCTCCAGCGAAACCCTTTAAGCTCAGATAAGCTTTCCAGTGAAGCAATAATGCCCGTAATGGAAAGCGCGACGACAATGGTGTAAGCCTGATCCGCAAACCACAGTGGCAAAATGAGTGCCAATACCCACCAGTTTTGTTTGCGAGACGTGGTTTTGTGCCTAGCAGCCCACCAAATGACACAAATTGAGACCATCTGAACTAGGGTGATCAACGGCGAACCATCCAATGTACCAAGCAGTTGGCTCACCATGATTCCCGCCTGTAACGCACTGACGATCCCCGCGGTAATCATTCTGACATTACGATTGCTGCGCTTTGAGAATGCCACAAAGAGTAGAGGGAACAGCATCCACTGAGTCACAGAAAGTGAGATAGATTGATGGGGAAGGGTGAGCCCATAACACAGCATGCCCGCAAGCAGTATAAGTCCGCTGGCGCCTTTGCGCGGCAGTACCCAAAGAGCAGGAATGGCTAACGCCAAAACGGAGATATCACCGTCGCTCACGCCAATTGCCTTGGCACAGGTAATGGCCAATAAAGTTGTAATGACAAAATGCAAACTAGAAACCATCATAATCTCTCAATTTTAGAACCCAACTAAAGGAGTTGGGTTCTAAATATCAAATGTTAAATCGAGAGCGCGGAGTAGATCACGCCTAGCGTACCGAGAGTGAAGATAAGCAATACGATCTTGCTAGACATTTCACCGTTGTTCTCTGTCGCTTTACCAAACAGGCCAAACACTAATGGATGCACCAAGAATGGCGTAGCAAAGATGAAAGTGATCATGCTTGCTGCACTATCGCCGAACATTCCACCTTGCGTTGCTGCGAACAAGCCAAAGTGAGACAGACCCGAAGCCGCTGCCATCGATGCGTGCTCAATAGGCATGCCTGCGAAGTGAAGAATTGTGAAGCTGCCGAATACCGCGACAATCTGCCAGCCAAACGAGAACTGCATGAGCCCCTTCACTTCGGTGGCGTGGTCACCATTTGCTTTACGAAGGTTTATGGTTGCTAGGTACACACAGGCTAAACCAACCAGAACTAGAGGCAGAGTCCAACCGACAAGTAACGCGCCACGCTCCGCACTCGCTGCAAGAATCGTAAATACAAAGATATGACCAAGGAATGGGATATTGATCATAATTGGCGCACGCGCTGCCGCCGTGTAGCCAAAGTCACCTGCAGTACATGCGCCCGTTAAGCCTGAGTGTGACAAGCCGCCTGCCATCCCCGGAGCAAGGTTACGAACGTGGTTCGCTTTGGCTAGGAAAATAAGGATAGTCAGACCTCCGAACATCCAAAACATTTGTCCCGCAAAGCCATAAACGATCACGCTTTGCAGACCTGGAATACTGAACGCTTCCAACATGTGAGAACCACCAACCAAGAAGGTACCGGTTAGTAGCACTGGGATGCCTGCGAACAATAGTGAGTTCAGTGTTGGGCCTGCTTTCCACTTTGGCAGTAACATGCCTAATCCTGAAGAAATGATCATGGCAAAGAAGATTTGTGGCAAACCAATCACACTGGCGACAAGGTGAGAAAGCCTTAGTGATAGCATCATGATGATGACAATGGTTAGAATTTCTACAGTACCTTTGGCCAAGTATGTACGCATCTTAGCGACTTCTTTTTTGCTATCGATGAAGATAATCGCAGCACCGATACAAAGGTAAGCCATAGCCAAATATGAGTCACCCATAGGGTTAGCGCCACTTCGACCTGTTAGCAATGCCGAGATCATTTCAATGCCCATTAGCAAAACAAATGCTCTAATGATGTACACGAACTGAGTGCTTGTCGTGCCAAAAAACACTTCATTCTTCGCAGGAACGGCTAGTACATCAACGTGGCCAGTTTGCTTGGAGAGCAATCGACGGATCTCTTGCCCCCCGACAAAGAATGTGGCGATGAGTGCAATAACCGTAGTTTGGCTTAATAGGACGATAGCGGGGAATTCTTTAAGCCCCGGTTGAGCAAGCCCAGTTTTTACAAACAAGGTGCCCATAAGTAGACCAAGCACGACAATGACAAGAACAGCCGAGTACTTAGTATTTGCGACGATGGTTCTTGAAAGCAGAACCATGATGACCACTGCCACCATTGAAAACAATAAATGATTAAACGAAATCAGATACGAAAAGTGTTCCATTAATTACACCAGAGAAGTCAGTGAAAGCAGCGACATTAGCGAGCTCTAAATTTATGGCGGGGATCCTATAAGAATTTATTGGGACGATGTACTTCAAAAATGTAACGGCTGAAACACTTCATCATACAAATGATTTTTCGTTGATTGGCTCGTTTGGCTGATAGCTTTGTGTTGAGGTGGAAAATCTTTATAAAACAATAGATAAAGTGATTTCTTAATTTTTGTTGTTTTGGAAGACTTCAGTTTTTTCGAGGTTTTTGCTCGATATAAAGGTTGAATCTATAGCTTGGTTGTCCCCTGTGTTTGACGTCTCTAAATTAGCCACTCACAATAAAGCAAAGCCATAAAATATAGAGTGCTATGAACTTTCTAGCTCATTTACACATTGCCGAGCATTGTGACAGCAGTTTACTGGGAAACTTGTTAGGGGACTTTGTCAAAGGTGACCCTACGAAGACCTATCACCAGGAAATTGCGGAAGGCATCATGTTGCATCGATTCGTCGATTCCTATACAGACAATCACCCCATTATGAAGCAGTGCAAAACCTTATTTGATGCCGAGCTAAAGCGCTTTTCGCCTATCGCGATGGATATGTTTTGGGATCATTGTCTTGCGAAACATTGGACTCGTTTTCATCGTCAACCCCTTGCGCAGTTTGTTGATCATGCAGAGCTGACCATTAAGCAGACTTCAGCCCCATTACCAGAGCGATTTGTTCGTATGAGCACTCATATGTGGCAAGGGCGCTGGCTCGAGTCGTATCAAGATTTCGATAACATTAAGTTTGCCCTTGAGAGAATGTCTCTGCGAAGCATGCGAATGGCACCGCTAGCAGAATGCGGAGGGCAACTGCAGGAAAACTATCAGCAATTTTCAGAGTTTTTCAGTCAGTTGTATCCAGAGGTGTTAGAAAACGCAAAACAGCAGGCTAATCAATAGAGTCGATAAGAATAGCATTAACCTAACGCGCGGTTTCTGGTACACTCGCGACCCTTTTGAATACATCCTGTTGGCGACGTTATGACAGACAAGACTTTACTCGATACTGCTAATGAGCAGTCCACCTTTGATGACTTTGCATTGAGCGACACGCTAAAGCAAAATCTTGCTGATCTTAATTACACATCGCCGACACCGATTCAGGAAAAAGCCATTCCATTTGTCTTGGACGGCAAAGACATTCTTGCAGGTGCGCAAACAGGTACAGGTAAAACCGCAGCATTTGGTTTGCCTCTGATTCAGAAACTGCTGGATGATCCAAAGCCAAGAGAGGCGGACAGCAAAGTCATTCGCTCCCTTATTCTCACTCCAACGCGTGAGCTCGCGCAGCAAGTGTTTGATAGCTTGGTTCAATACACACAATCGACCGAGCTTAAAGTCGTTGTCGCGTATGGCGGAACCAGTATCGGTGTGCAAACGAAAAACCTGCGTGGCGGTGCGGATATCCTAGTGGCAACACCTGGTCGTCTCCTTGACCACCAACATACACGCAATCTAACACTTGCTGAGTGTGAGTACTTGGTGCTGGATGAAGCAGACCGTATGTTGGATATGGGCTTTATGCCGGATTTGAACCGCATCCTGAAGCGCTTACCAAAAGAGCGTCAAAACATGATGTTCTCGGCAACGTTCGAGCAGCGTATTAAAACTCTCGCACATCGTATTATGGATCAGCCAGTAGAAGTGCAGGTGACGCCAGCAAACTCTACCGCCGATACTGTTAAGCAAATGGTCTACCCAGTCGATAAAAAGCGCAAACACGAGCTACTGGCCTACTTAATAGGTTCACGTAATTGGCAGCAAGTTCTTGTCTTTACCAAAACTAAGCAGGGAAGTGATGCGCTGGCGAAAGAGCTGAAACTTGACGGTATTAAAGCGGTATCGATTAATGGCGACAAAAGCCAAGGTGCGCGCCAAAAAGCGTTGGACGACTTTAAATCTGGCGCTGTGCGCGCATTGATTGCAACCGATGTCGCTGCTCGTGGTTTAGATATCCAGCAGCTTGAGCAAGTCGTGAACTACGAGTTGCCATATAAGGCAGAAGACTACATTCACCGTATTGGCCGTACTGGCCGCGCAGGACAAGCGGGTCTTGCGGTATCTCTGATGAGCCACGATGAGCAGTACCTACTGGAAGCCATCGAGCGCTTGCTGGACACGCGTTTGCCTCAAGAATGGCTAGCGGGATTTGAGCCAAGCCCTGAATCTGAAATCGAACCGGATCGCGCGCCACGTCGACGCGGCCGAGGTGCAGATAAGCGCAAGATGAAAGCCAAGCTGAAAATCCACGCAGGACGCGGTAAGAAGCGCTAAAGAGAACAACAAAGACAAATCTTAGGGTTTGTCTTTGTTGTTTATAGGGTATGTCCAGAGGATGGAAAATCATTTATGCTTTTGTTTCTTATAATAAAGGAGAAAAAGCATGGATGTTTTTGACGTTCTTCACCAGCACCGTTCTATTCGCCAATATCACGATGATCCTATCGCCCCAGAGCTGCTAGATGAAATTCTCCAAGCCGGCGTGCGCGCTTCATCATCCGGCAATATGCAGTCTTATTCGATAATTGTGACTCAAGATAAAGCGCGACGAGAAGCTTTGTATGAGCCTCACATGAAGCAAAACATGGTAGTAGACGCACCTGTGCTTCTCACATTTTGCGCTGATTTTCGCAGAATGCGTAAGTGGTTAAAGCAAAGTGATGCACCGCTCAACTTCGATAATTTTATGAGCTTTATGATCGCAGCCATCGATGCCACTCTAGTTTCACAAAATGTCGCCATTGCTGCAGAGGCAAAAGGGTTGGGGCTTTGCTATATGGGCTCAACGCTGGCCAATTGTGACAAAATAGGTGAGATTTTAGACCTGCCAGAGGGCGTGGTTCCTGTCGTTGGTTATTCATTAGGTTACCCTGCAGAAAACCCAGAAATCCGCGACCGACTTCCAATGGCTGGTTTAGTGCATCACGAGGTATATCAAGATCAGGACGATGCCACGATAGAAGCTATCTACCAACAGCGTGAAATAGACGGGTGGGCACGCTACATGTCATATCCAGACCTCAAGCAGATGATCGAAGAATCCGACGTTGAGAACCTCGCTCAGATATACACAAAACTTAAATACACCCGAGAGTCACACGTGGACTTTTCAAAAAGCGTGTTGAGTTATCTTGAGAAGCAAGGGTTTATGAATCAGTAGTCATTTACCACGTTTCACTTCTCATCATCACTTTAATGATGAGAAGTGGTTCATGTTTTTTAAGCTCGAAAGAGACTTAGTTTTCATAGCCTGTGCGATTCACTACAGTTATTTTAACAACCATTCAACGTAGTCATTTACAAGCGGTTAAAAGCTGTAAGAATCCTTCGTGTTTATCTATTTTTTTGCCCATTTCTTTGAGGGAATGAAATCATGTTGACACTGAGAGTTCGAAGGAAAAAGCAATCTAAAGAAGCAACTTTGGGACAGTTAACGATTGATGGTATTTCTAAAAGTTGGTTTGTTCTAGAACCTGGTGGTCCTGACT
The DNA here is from genome assembly GCF_036245475.1 of Vibrio sp. 10N. NCBI lineage: Bacteria > Pseudomonadati > Pseudomonadota > Gammaproteobacteria > Vibrionales > Vibrionaceae > Vibrio > Vibrio sp. 10N. The sequence goes on from NZ_BTPM01000002.1 coordinate 514,523, forward strand.
CTACAAAGGAGGGGTCGGATAAGAGAATTGTTGCAGCCACGTATTCCATAAAACGTTATTCATCACCGAAGTACCCCAATTCATACGAAGTAATGTCTGTACCAGGAAGAAGCTACATATTATTCCACAAGGGTAATTACCATGAGGAAACTGAGGGGTGCTTTATGCCCGGAAAAACTTGGGGCATGAAAGGTGATAATTACTATGTGGGAAATAGCAAAACTGCGACTGGCGAGGTATTTAAGGTATTAGAACGTCAGGAGAATATACGTGTGGTAATAACAAATGATTTTAGTGAGTAGATGATGATTAGACGAATTGCTTTTTTGGGACTTATTTGGGTTTCCCTGTTGTCCGAAGCCAAAGAACAACGACTAAATATGAGCCTAGAATGGTTTCACGAGAATTATCATCAAATAGAAAATGTACTTTCTCAAAAAAGTAGCTTTGAGCTGGTTCCCGTAGCAAGTACATTAACGGAAATATGGTTGCGGCGAGATGGTGGGTTAACTGCGGAGGTCTCACAACCAATTGTTGTCGCGTTGATCTATCATCCAAACGTAATGCTACCCATGCTAGTAGAGCATCCAAAGTCTTTTTCACGATGGTTAGATGATCTCGATGGGGTTGTGTTCACGGACTACTCGGGAGAGCAATATGAAGAGCTAACCCATTTACACCTTAGTCTAGAACAATCAATGGAAAACTATATTGGTAGTGGTGATTTACCATATAAAGCTGAAGCACAGGAGATTCTAAAGATTGTCAAAGCGACAAAAGTACGTGAGATTGACTGAGATATCAGCTGTTGGATATGCGAGAAAGGCAAAGTTTGAATGAGTGGCGCTTTTTTAGTGACTATGTCTTTAGCCTACGCATCTAGTACGTTACCTGATTGCGACTCACCACAATCATGGGCGGCGACTATGGCTTATGTCCAACTTACTAATAGCGATATTAATCTGAAGGAAAAAATTAATCCGAATTCGACTGTAGTAACTCTCCTAGCATCGGAAAAAATTGGGGAAGATATTTATCGTCAGATACATCATGTAGACTTCAAATTGCATACGGGGGAGGTAATCACTGTAATTACTTCTAACGAAGCAACTAGCGAAGAGTGTTCGTACAGCGGAGTGGATGTATACGAAGTTAAAAGCAAATACAGCTCTGAATGATTTTAGTCAGTGATGATTAGAGCTACTCTTAACATCGGGTGTACTTTCTAGCATCTAAATCTAACAGGCATGATGTGTTTAGCATTAGCAAAAGGTGGCGTTAAAGCTTGTCGCCATCTTGTCCATTACTCACTGTACTTAACTTTACCTACCAATATCCACAATAACCCCAGCATCACAATGGCATACAACATTGCTAGCCCGATAGAAAACAACACAACGACACATAAAATCAATGAAAGTACGGCGAGATTTTTACGCCACCCTGTCAGCAATCGAACGGCACTCCACATCGCAAATAGATAAATAACAACAAAGATGCCGTTGGCTAGGGTAAGGAAGACATCAATATCAATCCCTGACCAATAACCGAATACACATGACACGGTGAGCGTCGCACCAACGATAAGCGTTGCAACTGTCGGCACGCCCTTAACCGAGACACGCGCGGCTGCGCTCTTAGGGCGATATTCTCTTGCCAATGACCAGATCATGCGCGATAAGCTTTGTGTATAAAGATTGATGGTCGCAAAACAGGCGAGAAAGCCCACCATACTGATTAGCCATTTCGCCTGTGCGCCATAAAGCTGCTCGGCAATAAAAGGCACCGAGGCGGTATTCAGCGCCTGTGTACCAAAAGCATGATGCTCAAGAACCACAACAGAGAACGCGTAGTAAACCGCACCTGCTAACAAGCTGCCGACCAATATGGCGATCGGGTAGTCACGCTCTGGTCGTTTAAATTCTTCTCCCATATGAGCAAAGGCTTCGATACCGACAAAACACCAGAACATGACAGCGATAGCTTGAGTGATCGCTGGGGTTTCGATGGCAAAAGCGGTAGAGGGCAGAAAAGCTGAACTTTCAATATCGCTGCTTGTTACGAAGCCGGCCACCAATAGAATAATTCCGATGGCAATGAAGGTCTGAAGACGGCTGGAGGACTTACTGCCCGAAAAGTTAACCACCATGAGCAGTGCCACCACAAACAGCTGTGAAGCAACAGGATGAGATAAGAAGCTAGGCAAAAACTGCTGAGCAAAACCGCCAGCAATCGCGATAGCAGCAGGAACGCCAACAGGGATCACGCTGATAAACAGCAGCGCGATTGCTTTTTCAAGTCTAGATCCAAATGCTTGTCGAACGAAAAACGAAGCGCCCCCGGCGTTAGGGTAGCGTTTCCCCAGAGAGGCAAAGGTAATGGCTATCGGGCAGATAGTGAGAAGCAGTGCACACCACGCCCAGAGTATTTGCTCACCCGCTATGCTGGCAGCGATAGCGGGCACCATAAACAGGCCAGTGCCTAAAAGGGTAGTGGACATCTGTCCTATGCCGCCAAGCAGCGTAATTTCTTGTTTTAATTGCGACATATCTGAATTTTTATTGCTATTTATCGATGATTGAATGACGCTCTAGCTTATTACTCGCCAATAAAATTAACAACTTATTCATCGCTTATGTAGGACACACGTTGCTCTGCTCTGCGGGGCTATTTTGAAGAGTAGAACGCCGCGACGTCACGCAAATCTTGTTCCGTTAAGTTCTGCAACTGCGCCTTCATTAGGGCTGCCATTGCACCAGAGCGTTCATCGTTTAAGTAGGCATTCATCGCATTAAACAAATACAAAGGATCTTGCCCATTCAGATTAGGGTAGCTAGCTTGGCTAGGCGCTCCATTTGGGTTATGGCAAAACACGCAGCTAGGTGCTTTCATCTCGCCGAGCTTGGCATCACCAAATGAGTTTGTGTTTGCTTGGGAAGCGTGTGCCTGAACGGTCAGCAGTGATAGAGATAAAGTAAGGCCAGTAATGGCCATTTTGACAAGTGTGTTCATAAGGACTCACAAAAAACTTAACCTAGGCAATAAGATAAACCTTACCCCTAGGTTAAGCTCAAGCATCAAAGATAGAAATGCGATGTTGATCAGTGTGTTGGCTAAGTTTTTACCCTGGCCTATTGCTGTATACCAAGGTTATTACTTACCAAATCTTTGTTAGACCAATGCTGACAACTTCTCTAATAACACATCGATATCTTGGCTGGAGATGTCTTTGTGGGTGACAAATCGAACCGGATTACTTGGTGAAATCGTGATGTCTTGCTGAGCAAGTTCTTTGGCAACAGCTTCAATATCTACCGATTCAGCTAACTTGGCAAACACGATGTTGGTTTGAACAAATTCGGCATTCACACCAAATCCTGGGATGGCATTTAAGCCTTCAGCCAGTTTTTTGGCATTGGCATGGTCGGTTGCGAGCTGAGCAACTTGCTCGGTCAGTGCCAGCTTACCCGCTGCCGCCAGAATACCCGCTTGACGCATGCCGCCACCGACCATTTTACGCAGTCGTCGTGCGCGTTCGATGAATGCTTTAGAACCAAGTAGCAAAGAGCCAATCGGTGCGCCAAGTCCTTTCGATAAGCAGATAGTCATAGAGTCAAAATGCTTGGCAATTTTTATTACATCAACGTCTAATGCTACGGCAGCGTTGTAGACACGAGCGCCGTCAAGGTGCAGATTGAGACCGTGCTCATCAACGAATTTTCTCGCGTCAGCAAGGTAGGAAAGAGGCAGAACTTTACCATTGATGGTGTTTTCTAGGCTGAGCAGTTTCGTGCGTGCGAAATGGCTATCGTCTGGCTTAATTGCAGCTTTAAGCTTATCAAAATCTAGTGTCCCGTCTGGGTTGTTTTCAATCGGCTGTGGTTGAATTGAGCCAAGCACTGCAGCACCGCCCGCTTCGTACTTGTAGTTGTGTGCTTGCTGACCACACAGGTATTCATCACCGCGTTGACAGTGTGCCATCAGTCCCAGTAGGTTTGCTTGAGTGCCCGATGTTGTAAATAGCGCCGCTTCAAACCCGTGGCGCTCGGCAGCCCAGGATTCAAGCTCATTGACTGTTGGGTCATCGCCGTACACATCATCGCCAACAGGCGCGCTGGCCATTGCGTCGCGCATGGCTTGGGTGGGTTTAGTGACAGTGTCTGAGCGAAAGTCCATTGAAAATCTCCTAAATGTGTCCGCATAGCGCCGCTTTACTTAAGCAGGCTATGGTTTTTGCGTCGGTAATTTTACCGTCGATAATATGTTGTTGTAATTGTTTGTGTGACATTGTCACAATCTCGATAATTTCATCGTCGTCACACTGGTATTGATCGCTCGGTGTTAACTGTTTGGCGATGAATAAGTGCTGGATTTCGTCGCAAAACCCTGCCAGTGGTGTCACTTGTCCCAATGAAATCATAGTATTAGCAGCGAACCCCGTTTCTTCAATCAACTCTCGGTGAGCGCATTGTGTCGGATCCTCTCCTAGCTCCATAGTGCCTGCAGGTAGCTCCAACAACCATTTCTTAAGCGATGGGCGGTATTGACTAAGCAGCAAAATCTCACCTTCAGCGGTAACAGGTAGTATGACCGCAGCACCTGGATGCTTGATTGTAGTGTGAGTGATGATTTGCTGGTTGGGTAGGGTGACCTGCTCCTCAATGAGTGCAATTGACTTCCATTGGTGAAGGGTTTTGTGAGTCATAAAGCTTCCGTGACTTCGATGTTGAACACCTAATATGAGCATACAAACTATCAAATGTCGATGGGCAAACTTACTGCAATATTTGCTTTTGGAAGCACATCGAAAATGGAAACTCTGATTGTCCCACTGTTTTGATTCAGTAAGTTTCTGTATATCAGAGTGTTCGAGCAGTTTTAGTCGAGGTAAGACAGGCGTGTTAGGGGCAGACGGGTTAAATTTAGCATTGATGGTGGCAGAGTCGGGAATGATCGATTCGGCAGTGCGCGAAATCATGCAACACACTGAGTTAATGGCACTTGGCAACGAAGAAGGTGTCAAGCAAAGCCTCACGGCTTCGATGGCTAAGTGGACCAAGAGCGTCAAACGAAAGCTAGTGAAAACTCAACATACCGACTCCATTCAAGCTGAGCTCAACTTATATCAATATGCGGTATATCTCACAGAGTCAGAGTTCGAGAAAAACCTCGATGATATTTTAACTAAACTGCCACCGGACTCTTCGTTTTACGATAAAGCCCGTCAGCTTGCTGCAACCAAACAGAGCTACCCAAGCTCTTTGTTTGCTAGGCAGTTCTGTACACATTGGTATCAGAGCCTAAAAAGCGCCGTGGAAACTAAGCAGCAAGTGACACTTGATGAGCAAAAGTCCCGCTTTCTAAAGCAGCTCTATCAACGTATTGATACCCTGAAAGACATGGAAAACCTGACTCAGTCTGGTGAGAACACGCAGCTTGGGCGACTTTGGGACTTGGCGGGTGCAGAACTGACCAAACAGGACCGGAAGTCGATTGAACAGACCGCAGACTATCTTGCAAAACACAGTGAACTTAACGCGATAGCGGATAAATTAGGGCGAATGGCGGAAGAAGTGGATGCGCCGGAATTAAATCGCGTTGAGAGCCACGAAGATGTTGTCGTGGAAGAAAAATCAGATTTCGCCACCGATGACATCGTTGGCATTCACACCAGTAACGATATCAATAAGCTGCTACCAAATGAAACCATGTATCTGGCTTATCCAGAGCTTGAAACGGTGTTCTATCAGCATTTGGTCGAGAAACGTTTATTGACCTATAAAGCTGAAGGTAAGCAGCGAACCATCCGTCAATTGCATGCACCAACACAATCACATGGTGAAGCGGTCAAAGAAAAAGGCCCTATGGTGATTGCGGTGGATGTGTCTGGTTCTATGCAGGGCGCACCGGAGAAATCGGCGAAGGCTATGGCTTATGCATTGATGAAGATGGCGGCAGAGCAACAGCGAGCTTGCCATGTGATCTTATTTTCATCAACGTTCATCACCTACGATTTATCGGGCTCAAAGGGGCTGAAAGAAGCGTGCGACTTTCTTTCGTATACTTTTAAAGGAGGAACAGATCTTGCGAAAGTTCTCAACTACGCGGTAGAAACAATGCAAAGTGAGCAGTACAAAAATGCTGACTTACTCGTTATTTCCGACTTCATCGCTCCACAGCAAGAACAAGAAACGATTGAAAATATGCTGTCACTCAAAGGTCGTTATAACCGTTTTCATTCATTGTGCCTGTCTAAATATGGTAACCCAGAGGTGCTGTCACTGTTCGATAGCCAGTGGCGTTACCACCCAAGTCTAATGGGTAAAATTGTCAAAAAGCCGACCGTTGGATTGCATCGCGCCAGACAAGCCTTCTCTCATACTTTTGGCTAATATCGGTAGTATGGCCTACCGTTGTATTCTTCATAATCTAAATAAAATCAACACGATAACTATGAGTTATAAGGCAGGCAAAAAAATATCGCCACTGAAAGATCTTGTAACATAATGATAACAAATGTATAAAATTACAAATGCATTCCAATTTTGTGCACTGAGGTATTGGCATGATTAAGCCCACAGTAGTTTCACACGCTGATAAGGCGTTGCTTTCAGAACGAATTAATAAACTCGCCTCAGCACTTTCCGATGGTGTTTATGAGCGTGAAGAGACCATCAAACTTTGTCTGTTGGCTGCACTTGCTGGAGAAAGTGTTTTTCTTTTGGGACCTCCGGGGATTGCCAAAAGTTTGATAGCGAAGCGCCTTATTCAGGCGTTTGATAACAGCAGTTACTTTGAATACTTAATGACGCGCTTTTCGACGCCAGAAGAGGTGTTTGGGCCGCTGAGTATTCAAGAACTGAAAGATAACGGCCGTTACCTGCGATTAACAGAAGGCTACTTACCTACGGCACAAGTGGTGTTTCTCGATGAGATCTGGAAAGCCGGCCCAGCGATTTTGAATACGCTACTTACTGTCGTGAATGAGAAAACATTCAAAAACGGCAGCGATATTGAAAAAGTGCCAATGCGTCTATTGGTGTCGGCATCTAACGAGTTACCCGATGAAGATAGCGGCTTAGAAGCGCTGTATGATCGTATGTTAGTGCGTATTTTTGTTAACCGTATTCAGAACAAACAAAACTTCAAATCGATGCTGACGGTTGGCACAACCGAAGAAGCTAAGATCCCTGAGGGACTGGCTATTACGGACAGTGAATACCACCAATGGCAGCGTGAGCTCAATGATGTCAAATTGAGCGATGATGTCTTTGAGAAACTCTATCAACTTAAGACGATGCTTGAATCGGCTGCTGAAGAGCACCGTTCTACATTGTCAGAAGCTGATCTTTATGTCTCCGACCGACGCTGGAAAAAAGCGGTCAAGCTTTTAAAAGCCAGCGCGTTTTTTAATGGTCGAGATAGCGTCAATCCTCTTGATTTATTGCTGTTGCAAGACTGTCTGTGGAACAGCCCAGAATCGCTGGAAATTGTGCGTAGCGTAATCAAAGAGTTTGCCCTCAATCATGCTTTTGACCAGCAAGAAGTGTTTCAGCAAATCGAAGAGGGCAAGGAGCAGTTGGCTGATATTCAAGATGAGATTGAAGCCGAATTTGCGATGCCGCTCTCCATGGAGACCACAACAGGGCTGCTTAGAAAAGATGTCTATCAATACGACATCAGCAATGCGAAGTCATACAAAGTGGGACCAGCAACGGATTTGGTGAAACTGGTGTTGTTGCAAAGCAATATGTCAGTGTCTGAAAGTGAGAAAGGGGATAGTCGCTGGGTGTATATCGCTAAAGATGAGCTGAGCCGAGCTATCAAAGAGGGCGGCAGTGAAGTCTATGGTTACGTCAATCAAAATACCCACCTATGCCGTTTAAGACTCGATATCAATGCTTCAAGCCATTTGGTCATCAAGGACATTGCCAATCGTTCTGTACTGGCCACATTGGTCACCAATAGCGGTATTGACGATGGATTGCTGCAAGAGTGGATCACTAAATCAGAGCAGGTGCTGACTCAATTAAAACATGCTGAGCATCATTTGCGTTCGGTGCGTTCAAAATTCCACGGCGCATTGCCTCACGGATTCATTCAGCCTGATATTCCAACGGAAATGGAAATCAGTATTCAAAATGTCACTCAAACGCTCGAGTCAACCAATGCGGAAGCTGAAAAGGCCGTGGCTCGAATTAAAGGACTGCAAACCTTTTTCGCCTAGTATCGCGTAACAGCGCGATAGCGAATTTAAGGGTTAATATATCGAACGGAGGCAGGAATGCTGGGAGCAGATGGGTTAAACCTTGCGTTAATGGTGGCTGAGTCAGGGCTCATTGACTCGGCGGTGAACGACTTGATGGCGCGCTCACAAGTGCTCGCGATTAGTGAAAATCGTGGTATGCGTAGTTCCGTCAAAAACCATCTGCTTAAATGGCGTGGCTCGGTGAAAAAACGTATGACGCGCGTTTGTGAAACCGAGCGCTTCCAACAAGAGCTTACGCTATACCAAGAAGTGATTCATTTGGATGAAGCGACATTTTTCGAACGTATCCCCGAGGTGGTTAAAAAGCTAGAGTGGCACTCTGCATTTTACCTACAAGCGAGAAGGCTTCTGGAAAAAAACAAATCCGTTAATAACCCTATGTTTCCCCGCTATTTCTGTGACCTTTGGTACAAAAGTCTCGCCGATGCCATTAAACAAGCCGAGGTGACGGAACTCGAGGCCAGTAAAGAAAAGTTCTTGGCGGATCTGTACCAGCGTATGGAAACCATTAAGGATATGGACACCGTCACCCAGCAGGGGGATGAAGCAACAATGGGGCGCTTATGGGATATGGCCGCCGCCAAGTTGACCAAAACCGACCTCAAGACCATGCACAGCCATGCTGAATTTCTGAAAAAGAATCATGCGTTAAAACAGATTGCCGAACAACTAGGGCGGATGGCCAGTGAGCAGGACGATCCAGAGCTGAATAAAGCACAAGCGGATAACGTTGAAATGGTCGAAGAACAGAGTGATGAAGCGACGGATGATATTGTCGGCATTCATGAATCAGACGATCTCAATAAACTGTTACCGAACGAAACCATGTTCTTGGCGTATCCAGAGTTAGAGGTGGTGTTCTACAAACACTTGGCTGATAAGCGTTTGATGAACTACAAAACACAAGGCAAATCGAGAACGCTCAAGAAAGTTCGCACTACGGCACCCGACAACAGTAAAGTCGAGCTTGAAAAAGGCCCATTCATCGTTTGTATTGACGCTTCAGGCTCAATGAGCGGCTTTCCAGAGCAGTGCGCCAAAGCGATGGCTTATGCATTAATGCAAATTGCCTTGGCGGAGGAGCGAGAGTGCTATGTGATTCTGTTCTCAACCACTCACATCACTTATGAACTCACCAAACAAGACGGTCTTCGTGAAGCGGCAGACTTTCTTAGTTATTCCTTCCATGGTGGCACCGATCTCGAACCTGTATTAGAAAAATCCATCGACTTAATGCAGGGGGATACCTATAAAAACGCCGACATGGTGGTGATTTCGGATTTCATTGCACCAGAGCAGTCGCAAGAGCTTATGGAAAAAGTCGATGAGCTCAAATCGCGCAAGAACCGCTTTCACGCAATCAACCTGTCAAAATATGGTAACCCGTCGCTGATGAGCATGTTTGACCACTGTTGGTCATATCATCCAACTTTGGTTGGACGATTAATGAAGAAGTGGTGAGGCAGGGTTGTTGATGGTTTTTTGGGATATTCGCTGAATTGTCCATCACATTGGTGGTAAAGTCAGCGAACAAAAAGTTTTTTCGATTTTTTGTTTGACTAATTTTCTCATATCCGTAAAGTATGCCTCGAACACGGCGAGAGAGCTTCTCTAACGTGTTGAAAAGAAAGGCGCCTTGGCAGAGTGGCTATGCAGCGGATTGCAAATCCGTGGACCTCGGTTCGACTCCGGGAGGCGCCTCCATTATTCAGAAGCCCCGACATTATGTCGGGGCTTCGTCGTTTCTGGGCTATGAAACTTTTGTAGTCTCATACACTTGTCGTCAACTTTTCTAGAGTTTTCGATAGCCGCTCATAACTTCAATACTCTCTTCACATTTATTCAGGTCATACATGCTGGGTAAGGATTCGTTGCGCTTCTAATTTAACATCAGAACGACGTTTAAAGCTCCAGAGAGAGTCTCTCTCGGGCTATATTTACTTTCAGTGTTACGTAGAACCTGGGGTTTAGTTCAATGACTGGCGCAGTAGGTGAGTTGAGACGTGGCACACGTTAGTCGTGTTCAAAGGCTGGCAATAATTGCAATTCTTAGAGTGGCTACTTACTCTTGGAAACATTATGCATGGAGGTGATTATGACAGAAGTTCTCGTGGTACTGATTATTTTTGGCGCTATTTTTGGTCGCGGTATGATTCGCACCTTTGCCACGCATAGGGAGAAAATGCGTGTTATCGAACTAGAGAATGCGAGTTCGGAGACTGAGCGAGCAAATAGTGAACTATTGGAGAAAGTTGAACGGCTGTCAGAGCGGGTAGAGGTGCTTGAAAAGATAGTCACAGATGAAAAGTATCAACTGGATCGCAAGATTGCCAACCTGTAGCTTGCTGTAATTATCGACGAATTGTACGTGCTTCATACTGTAAAGTTCGCTATTTAATCACTTGATTCATAAAGTGAAAAATACCTGTTGACGGAAAATCTCAATCCGTTAAAGTACACCTCGTTCTCACGGGGAAGCCCAAGAGAAACAAAATTAAAAGATGGTGTTTACATAGACTAAACGGCATCACAAAGAAATTTGTGTGCCCTGGTGGTGGAATTGGTAGACACAAGGGATTTAAAATCCCTCGACGTTCGCGTTGTGCCGGTTCAAGTCCGGCCCGGGGCACCATCTTACTCTCTTCTAAAGAGATACGTAGTTACCTTAGACTACGGCAATCAAATTAAGGCGCCTTGGCAGAGTGGCTATGCAGCGGATTGCAAATCCGTGGACCTCGGTTCGACTCCGGGAGGCGCCTCCATTCCATTCTATTTTAAATTCTACTCCAATATTTTCCTTTCAGAGCGCTACAATGTTTCGGCTTAACAAGCACGTTTACACTTTGTAAGAGCAAAAGACTTCAATAATTTCCTGTAGTTAACCTAGCTAACAACACTAGTGCTTTACACTCTGTATCAAGTTCAACCTCTCCAAAATAATAATTCCCTTTAAATTAGTAGGTTAACCATTGGCATAAACTATGCTCACTGGCTTCTGACTCTCAAAGCGCAATTAGCAGTATGCGTATTCTTTTGCTCAGAAGGACAGAACGATGAACAACAGTCTATTGCAGCACCTGCCTCGGCAAGGGGTAGTAATCGCACTTGGTATGTTTTTATATGCCAGTCCATCTCATACACAAGCCGCTGGCTGGGACTTTGGCGATGATTATGAACGCCGATGTATGGCGGATGCCTATCTTCTCAAACCAGGAAACTCGTTACCTCAAAATCAACTGAACTGTACCGCAAACGACGTAGAGATCACTAATGTAGTGCCTGTGGGGATCAGCGAATGTACCCCAGGGAAAATTGTAAGCTTTGATGCGGATGTTACCATTCGAACCAACGCGAAAGAGCGCTATGATACAACTTTCTACCTTCCATTAACTCCTGAATCTCCTCAAGTCGTACAGGGAGGCGCGGAAAACTGTAGCATCATTTTGCCAAAACCAGGTGATAGCGGCGCGGATCAAGATGTTGACATTGATGGCGACCAGTGTGGTGACATCGTCAAAACCAACACGGGTGATCAGTATGTGCTGACCAATGAACGTATTAATATGCTCTGTGTAGACAATGATCAAGATGGTCGCGCAGATTTCACGTACTGTGCCGCATGGGACAACATTGAGAGAAATAACTGTACGGTTGAAGATGCTAACTTCTCTACCGGTCAGATCCCAAACACCAAGTCGAAATGTAACTGTGACACCTTCAACATTGACTTGTTTATCAGACCGAATCCACCAGTAATTAACAAACAAGTGGCATCCCCAACCAGTGTTCCAGAGCCTGGTGGTAAATTTGACTATACGTTGAGTTTTAATAACCCTAGCACGGCCTCTTCACTGTTCGTGACTTCGTTGATTGACGAGATTTCCGTAGTTCCTGTGGGTAGTGCGCCAGCTGATTATTCAGTGAATTTACTGTCATCGCCAGTCTCAACACCTACTCAATCTGACCCGGATGGGGTTTACCTAGTAGCGAATACATGTCATGAGCAATCAACGGAAGTTGTGCCTTCCGCTACGTTTAGTTGTGCATTTTCTGTGTATGTTAAAGACGTCGATCTAGATAACACCACCAAAACTGAAGTCTATCGCGATGTTGTTAATGTTGGCTTAGCGGATAAAAACAATGAACCGGTGGGAGATGGTTCGACGTGTCCGACATGGCTAACTTCAGGAAATGGCAGTAATTGTAGTGCGCCCATCGATGTTACCATAACTAACGTGATGCCAAGTGTTAGCATCGTCAAAGAGGGTAATGTGTCTTCGGTGACTGAACCGGGTGGACCAGTGACTTATACCGTAACAGTTACTAACACCTCTGCGTATTTTGACTCTCCAGTGTCAATTGATGCTTTCAGTGACAACTTGTTTGATATTACAGGGGGCACCGGAACCTGTACGACCGGAGGGACGCTCAATGTCGGTGAACAAGCGGTATGTACCTATACCCAAAATATCACGGGCAACTTTGGCGACGAGGCCATTGTAAATACTGCAAGCGTCACGATATCCGACAATGAAGGTGATACGGCAAGTGGCAGTAACTCACATGCCGTTGCGATACTCGATGTTCCGTCCAGTATCTCGCTCACTAAAGAGGCAACACCGAACTCGGTACCAGAAACTGGGGACGATCCGTCAGTTGTTCGGGCTATTGATTATACCTTTACGATCAGTGTAAACAGCTCCGGGGTAGACACTGTTACATTTAGTTCGTTATTGGATGATAAATTTGGTGAGCTTGTCGATGAATGTTTGGTCGGCGGAACGACCAAGTTGAGCGCGTACGTGGCAAATCCAGGGGATGTATTCTCTTGTGTTATCTCTCGTAACCTACAAGGTAACGCTGGAGACAGCCACATTAACAAAGCGGATGTGAAAGGGGTCGATGCCGATGGTCAAAATGTGATGGCGGTTGCCACTGAAACCGTTAACTTCACCGACCTTCCACCAACGATTGACCTTGCCTTTGCACCTCGTATTGTCGTGGTATTGCAAATTAAAAATACCAGTATTGAGGATGTACAGTTAGCAGGATTAACTCTGTTTGATCAAAACGTACTTGAAGCCGACTTGGTCGATGATGGCTTTACCTTCCGAAATGTAGGGGGCGTTTACAACGAAGTTGCTTACCCTGCATGTCAATTGAATCAGACCATTCAGTATGCCGGTTCAGGTAATGATACCTATCTATGTGCGTTTGTTATTGACTTTGTAGCAGGCCTTGATGATGTATCAGCTGTTAACTTCGACGCTAACGCAGGTAATGCTGTGGTAGCAACGGTTAAAGACGAGCAGGGCAATACAGTCAGCGGCAATGTGACGGTTCAACTTGTCACGCAAGAGTAATCGATGACGGTAGAACTTGTCCTTTAAACGCCTTCCAGTTGTCTATTCGATGACTGGAAGGCTTTTTTGTGAACTTCAATAATATAGAATTTTAAAGTTATTTTTTGTAGGAAATAAAGTGTGTTGAAAAATGAGATCTATCTATCTCATTGCAGGATGAATTCTACGCCTGATTTCCTCCACCCCCTCAACTACGCCGTCGACAATAGCGCCTGAATGTTGTGCGCTTGGTTGTGTTTTGTTGGGCTTTTCATGCGCCATGTGTGAAATGTCTCCAATGTGATGGTTATTTTATCCATTTCAATAACTTTAATAACATTTTTCACAGTTTGTTTAGGTTGGCCTTTTTTACGATAGAGACAGGTGAAGTCTTTGATGTGTAAGACGACTCTTTTCCCTCTATAACAAAAGGTTTAGAAAGTGGACAATAAAAAACTAAACATGACAGTGGTTGCTAAAACCCTGATACCGCTGCTCTCTGCAGCGGTTCTAGCGGGCTGTAACTCAAGTAGCAGCGATTCAGGCACGGATGCGGGCGGTAATACTGGTAATATCGAAGGCTTATACAGCCCGGCTGAAAATGAAGTTGTCATTTATTATAAGCGTGATGTAGCAGCACAATCTGGCGACTCTTATGACGGTTGGGGTTTGCACCTTTGGAATGGTGAAGGTTGTGAAAGTACTGATCTTGCGGCGATGAACATTGCCAATGGTGGCACAGCATGGGACGCACCGTTCGCTCATGCTGGAGTGAGTGACACTTATGGCGCGTATTATGTTCTAAAAGTCAACCCTGATGCCTCGGATCCCCATGAGTGTATGAACTTCATTCTTCATAAAGGTGATGAGAAAGCGTTTGGCGGTAACAATCAAAAGGTCGAACTTCGCAATCTTCAAAACAGTGAAAGCAAAGGGATATTTGGCTTCCACGGTAGCAGCAAACTTTACTACGCACCGATTGAAGAACGTCCGGTTGTGATTGACGGTCGATCTGCGCACTGGATTGATGCAGACACGATTGCTTGGGAAGCGGCGGCAAGCGCAAGCAAAGTGGCACTGTACCACAGCAAAACAGGTGGTATTGAGCTGGATGAAGACAAGAACATTTCTGGCGGTGAAAAGCTTGAGCTTTCCATTGGCGGCGATCTCTCCGATGAGCAGAAAGAGCGCTTTAAATACCTAGCAAGCTTAAAAACGGTAACGAATAACTTCACCGATGAAGAGATCCACAATCTACTTAAAGGCCAAGTAGTTCTTGTTGCTTATAACAGCAACGATGACATTATGGCTGCCACTGAAATCCAATCAGCGGGTGCACTAGACGCTATCTACGCTTCAGAAGAAGCAGGTAATGCGATGTCTGAAACGCTTGGTGCAGTCGTTGAAGGTAGCTCAGCAACATTCAAGCTTTGGGCGCCAACGGCGCAGAAAGTCGCGCTTGAAATCTATGACGAAGACAAGAAGCTCGAGCAAACGATCGACATGGACGAAAACACAGACAATGGTGTTTGGTCAAGCGATCCGGTTTCTGGCGCTGTAGGTAAATTCTATCGCTATCACGTAACGGTTTATCATCCAACAACGGGTAAAGTAGAAGAACGTCTAGTCACCGACCCGTACTCGCTAAGTGTGTCAGCCAATTCTCGTTATTCACATGTTGTAGACCTTAGTGATCCTGCTTTAGCTCCTACTAATTGGGGTGGTGAGTTTGAAAGCCCGACGAGTAAAGACATCGATCATGTACTTTACGAGTCTCACATCCGTGACTTTAGTTTTAGTGATACGACTGGTACGACGGCCAGTAATGGTAAGTACCTTGCGTTCACAGAAGCGGAACGTGAATCAGTGAAACACCTTCAAGCACTAAAAGATGCTGGTATGACTACGCTGCATGTATTGCCAGCATTTGATATTGCAACAGTGGACGAAGTTAATCGAGTCGATATTACAGACACTGTTGGCGACCTTTGTGACGCTAAATCTGACGCGGCAATTTGTGCGACAGGTAACATGGGTGACACCATCGAGTCTGTACTAGAGGGGTATGATAGCTCAACCGGTGATGCTCAAGCGCTGATGAATGATCTTCGCATGCTTGATAGCTTTAACTGGGGTTACGATCCGTTCCACTACACAGTGCCAGAAGGCAGTTACGCAAGTGATGCGGATGGCTCAGCTCGTATTAAAGAGTTCCGTGAAATGGTGCAAGCGACTCATGACATGGGTCTGAAATTTGTCATGGATGTTGTGTACAACCACACCAATGCGTCTGGTGTAAACGACAAATCAGTTCTGGATAAAATCGTCCCTGGATACTACCACCGTTTGAACATCAACACGGGTGATGTAGAAATGTCGACGTGCTGTGACAATACAGCAACAGAAAACCTAATGATGGGTAAACTGATGGTCGACTCTCTCAAAGTATGGGCGAACGACTATAACGTTGACGGCTTCCGTTTTGACCTTATGGGGCATCAACCAAAAGCGCTCATGGTAGAGGCACTAGCAGAGGTCAAGAAAATCGACCCTGACACTATCTTCTACGGTGAAGGTTGGGACTTCGGTGAAGTAGCAAACCACGCGCGTTTTGAACAAGCAACACAGATTGCGATGGCGGGAACAGGTATCGGTACCTTCTCAGATCGTCTACGTGACGCGGTGCGCGGTGGTAGCCCGTTTGATGGCGGTGAAGATCAAGATGGTCGTCGCTCACTTAAGTACAACCAGGGCTTTGGTAATGCAGCTTACATGAATGATGAGGTTGAGGACTCTGCTGCAACCACTAAGGCGATGCTTCATAACCAAGACCTAGTGCGTTTGGGGATGGCAGGCAACCTAGCGACTTACGTTCTACTTGATTCTGAAGGCAACACCACTCTGGGTAAGAACGTTGATTACAATGGTGCGCCAGCAGGTTACACAAAGCAGCCATCAGAAAACATTTCTTATGTGTCTAAGCACGATAACCAAACCCTGTGGGATAACAACGCTTACAAGATTGCGTCAGGTACATCGTCGGCAGAGCGCGCGCGCATGCAAACAGTCTCTCTGTCTACTGTGATGATGGGTCAAGGTATTCCGTTTATCCACATGGGCTCTGAGCTACTTCGTTCTAAGTCAATGCAGCGTGACTCATACGATTCTGGTGACTGGTATAACCGCGTTCGTTTTGACGGTTCAGACAATAACTGGAACGTTGGTCTACCGCGTGAAGACAAAGATGGCGCAAACTGGAAGTTGATCAAAGAGATCATTGCAGACTCAACGGCTAAGCCAGATGCAGACGATATCGAACTGTCTAAGCAGCAGTTCATGGAGCTACTTACTATCCGTAACGACAGTGAACTGTTCCGCCTAGCGACTGCAGCTGAAATTAAGAACCGTGTCGATTTCCGTAATGTTGGCGCAGACCAAACTCAAGGTCTGATTGTCATGACGATTGACGATGGCACCAGTGCTGGTGGTGATGTCGATAGCAAGTATGATGCGATTGTTGTTGTGATTAACTCAACGGCTACAACTCAAGACTTCACTATCGAAGATACTGCCGGGTTTGTTCTGCACGATGTTCAGAAAGCTTCGGCTGATGATATCGTGAAGACGGCAGAGTTTGCGGATAGCACGTTCACTGTTCCGGCACTAACAACAGCAGTATTTGTGCTGCCACAAAACGGCGCGCAAGGTGCTGGTCTACCGGTAGACATGTCGAACAAAGATGTATCAAACCTACCTCCTTACGGCGAAACTGATGTGTATGTTCGTGGTAGTCTAACGGGTGATAGCTGGCCAGCAATTGATGCGTTCAAGATGAGCTTCGTTGGTAACGGCATCTATACGCTAACAGTTGGGTTGGAAGCGGGCAATCATGAGTTCAAGTTTGCAGATGCTAACTGGTCTACAGCGAACATCGGATGTGATTGGGCTGACCAAGCAAGCGATTCAATCGACCTTGGTACAGCAGGAAACTGTAAGCTAACTGTTGAAACAGCAGGCAAGTACACGTTCACTGTTGATGCGTCTTACATGCAAAACGATACAGCAGACAAACCAGTTGTTTCAGTGGTTGCAGCACCAGATGCGCCAACTTGGGGTGATACTGCACTCTACCTACGTGGTGACGTCACCGACTCCGGTTGGGCGGCGATTGATTCGGCGAAGTTTACTTACGTAGCTAATGATGTTTACGCGCTTGAAGTATCTTTAACTGCAGGTAATTTCGAAATGAAAGTAGCGGACTCTAACTGGTCAGATGCAACTATCTTTGCGCCAGACGCAGAAGGGTTATCAGTTGAGTTTGGCAGCCCTCTAACACTAAGCGTGGGCTCTGGCACTAAGAATTTGGGCGTTGCTATCCCAAGTGCGGGTGACTACCGTTTTGAGGTTAACTTTGCAGACAAGAGTGCGCCAGTGCTTACTGTTACGCAGTTATAATTTGAAGTAATTTCTAACTTAAAAGGCAGCGATATTCGCTGCCTTTTCTTCGTATTGGAGGTAGAGAATAACAGAAGCGGTTAGTCGACAACGACTGCGGTACCACTCGCCGATACCATCAACATTCCATTACCTGTACCTAACACTTCGTAGTCCAAATCCACGCCAACGACTGCATTAGCACCAATATCACTCGCTTTTTGTTCAAGCTCTTTCAAGGCAATTTCACGTGCTCGTTGAAGTTCGCGTTCGTAGGTACCAGAGCGGCCACCCACAATATCACGCAGTCCCGCAAACATGTCTTTAAACACATTGGCTCCGAGAATGGCTTCACCAGCGATGACGCCTTTGTAGCTGACAATTCTTTTGCCTTCAACAGTCTGAGTCGTTGTTACTATCATTGAATGCTCCTATATGCATTGATAGGGTGGTATTCAATACACCATAACAGCTATTTGTGTTTTGGGAAAACTAGTGTGTATGCGCCTTTATAAAACAATAAGTTACCGAACCTATCTTTCTAACTGAGCTTTGATTTTCTCTCTAAGCATTTTATGTGATTCATCATTTAGGAAGCTACGGTGGTAAACCATGTTAAAAGGTATCTTTTGAATTGGAAATGGTGCTTCAAACACCTGCAACCCCATTTTTTCTGCCACCCCTCTCATTCTTTCTGGTATTAAAGAAAGGCAATCACTGTTCATGGTGTACACCATTTGGGAAGCGATAGAGTTGCTGCGATAAACGACGTCTCTGGGTTTAGGATCTACTGTAATCAGGTTTATCAAATCAGAATTGTTTCTTTTGGTCTGTAATGCGATGTGTTGTTCTTCGTAATAGTCCTTGTGAGAAATACCCCCATTAACCCGAGGATGTGTCCCAGAAGCAATGACGAGAATAGGCTCTTCTGATATGACTTCGTAGACCATGGATGCGTCTTGGGCCGTGATGAAGTCAACGGCGATGTCTGCTCTTCGAGTTCGCAAATCTTCGATAATCTGCTCCTCGCTTTTTGGCGAATCGACTAAAAGCGCATCGATATCTAGGTCATAGACTAGAGTCTCGTTGACGTACACTTTGAACTGTTCTTTTTCTAATGCCTCTTTAACCAAGCGTGCTGCAGGCTCTAGTTTGGACATCATGTGTTCAGCGTAACTTGTCGCTTCAATTCCTCGGCCTTTCTTCACAAACAATTGCTTATCCAGTTGAGTCTCTAACTTTTTAATCTTCTGAGATACCGCCGCTTGGCTGATATCGAGGTCTTCTGATGCTTTAGTAAAGCTCATGTATTCGTAGACTTTCATAAAAGCCTGAAGCAAGTTGTAGTCCATCTTTTAATCCATAAGTTGTGCTTATAACTAGTATAGGGATCGCGTTATCGTTTAGCAAAATGAAAGTATATAGAATTCCCGCATCAACTAATTGAGCTGAACATTAAATACCGGCTTTCATTTCAAGGTGTTTACTATCTCAGATCGTTTGGCATATACAGAACGTTTAAATATACGAGTGGAAGGTTATTTACATGAAAAGAACGCTATTAGCAATTGCGATATCTACATTCTCATTAACTTCAATGGCAAATGATATTTCAGTTACTGAAGAGGATTATGTTGTTGCAGAGTCTGACTGGTATTTCAATGGGGTTCAAAGCAAAGTAGGTGTTAATACTTGGATGCATGACGACCCGGTTTCATTTGATAATCAACAAGTCATTCGTTCGAATCGTGATGTGGTGTATTCCATTGCTATTGTAGATGTGTCTGAAGGCGCTACATTTACTGTTCCAGCTAGTGATGAGTTTCAAATAATCCACATCATCGATGAACATCACTTATTTCACCAAGTAGTGAAGAATGGCGAGTCATTGTATGTAGATTCTGATGATATTAACGGTGACTTTGTTTATCTATTAGCTCGCACTCGTGATAACGGTGATTATGAAGATACTAAGAAACGTCAAGCTCAGCTTAAGTTTGAAGCTAATTCTGCAAAACCTTACCCAAGCAAAGGCTTCAATGCTGATGAAGTCATTAAGTTGCGTGACGAGTTAGTTCGTCGTGTCAATTCGGGTGAGCAGCCTATTGCCGGACATGATGCCTTTGGTAAGACAATGGCAGATGTTAATCCACATAACTACTTATACGCAGCCGCTTACGGTTGGGGTGGATTGCCAATGACGACTGCACAATATGTACCCGTTCAGGTGACGTCGGCGGAATGTCAAACCTGGACAATCAAAAAACCTTCATTGGATTGGAATAACAATGGCTATATGTCAGCGACATTTTATGGCGCAGACGGCTGGATCCATGATGAAGATTTTTACATTTCCCATGAAAGTATGATTGATGAAGGTGACACGTTTAGCTTTACCACAAACTGTGATTCTTCAGCGAGCAATGCAACTGTTGAAGCTGGTGGAAACTTATTGATCCGTATGTATTTGCCTATTGATGCTTGGGAAGTTAAAGCTCAAGCTGATGAAATGTATTCTCTCAAAGGCATCACGAAAAACTAATCTAAATCTATTGATTTAATTGGCATTCGTTTGTAACTAAATGAATGCCAACAAATCACAGTGTTTGAGTTTAATTAAAAGGCAACACTATCGTCAGTGTGGTTAGGATGAATATTAAATTTTTACTACAGGGAAGGATTGTTTCTTTGCTTCTGTTTCGACAAATCTAGTCATGGATAATACATTAAAATATACATGTCTGGTTGGAAGTGGTATTCCCATTTGAAAGTTAACAGAGGTTATACTGTGTTCCATAAAGGATAGTGGAGATAAAATGATAACAAAAAAGTAGTGGAGGATTAGTACCTAAATATCCTATGAAACTACTGCGGCTAACCCGACGTTAACCGGGTTAATAATTAAAATAGCTTTACTATTGATATTTGATACATAATTAATTTGAGACTTGAAAATGAAAAAAACTATCCTTGCTACAATTATTTCTTCGGTTTCGTTTGGAGCGATGGCAGATATAGTTACAGATACTAGACATAATACACAAAAAGTTGCTCTAGCAGCTCAAGCTGAAAATGAAAACGTGAGTGAGTATATTTTGGCTGGTATTCTTCGCGACTCTTCTGCTCAGCAAGCTGCGGCAGCTGCTATTACTCAAGATATTAAAGATGGCAAGTTCACCCACGCTCAGCTGCAAGCTGCTCGCGAGGTTTCACTTAACGCGAACAAGGATGGTTCAAACTCAATGCTAGCATCAGTGGCTATTGATGCAGCGAAGTATAATGGCAACGAACAACTAGCGAATAAAATTTATACTGAAACTCGTAGTTCTGGTGAAGGATATAACTATAAAGATACAGTCCAAGGAAATGCGGACATCGCTGAACGTGAGGCTGTTTGGAAAGGTCAAGAGGTAACGCCCCCTCGTGTTGACGGTACACCGGATAAACCGGATACCCCAAATAAACCTGGTGAGGAAGGTGCACCTATTGAGCCGCCTCATTCAGATCGTCTACCGGGTGGCAAGCCAGATGACAATCACAAGCCAATCATTGATGGTGATGATGGCTCTCAAGTAGCACCACCACGTGGAGACGGTACACCAGATAAACCGGATACTCCAAATAAACCTGGTGAGGAAGGTGCACCTATTGAGCCGCCTCATTCAGATCGTCTACCGGGTGGCAAGCCAGATGACAATCACAAGCCAATCATTGATGGTGATGATGGCTCTCAAGTAGCGCCACCACGTGGGGACGGTACACCAGATAAACCGGATACTCCAAATAAACCTGGTGAGGAAGGTGCACCTATTGAGCCGCCTCATTCAGATCGTCTACCGGGTGGCAAGCCAGATGACAATCACAAGCCAATCATTGATGGTGATGATGGCTCTCAAGTAGCGCCACCACGTGGGGACGGCACACCAGATAAACCGGATACCCCAAATAAACCTGGTGAGGAAGGTGCACCTATTGAGCCGCCTCATTCAGATCGTCTACCGGGTGGCAAGCCAGATGACAATCACAAGCCAATCATTGATGGTGACAATGGCTCTCCTGTGCCTCCTTCTGTGGGTACACCGGATTTGCCAGTTCGAGATGCTATTAATGAACAGATTGAGTCTACACGAACAAGCTATCAAAATGATTTAGCTGTAACAAATGAACGTATTGACAACCTAGAGGCAGCGTTTGAACAACAAGCGCATCAACTCAACGAGCTTGATGAGCGTATGGACGGTGTGACGGCATCTATGCACGCTATTACCAACGCGCGTCCTTTTGTTCAAGAAGGTGAATTCGCAATGGGTGCTGGTGTCGGGTTCGCGGGTAGCAAAGAAGCATTAGCGCTCGGTGGTGCCATGGGATTGACAGACAACCTTTCAGCCTCATTTACTGTCAACTATGAAACCTCTGGTACTTACTCGAGCTCTCAAGTCTCTGGTGGCGCAGGTCTTCAATATACGTTTAAGTAGTTAACTAGCTTCAATTAGCCCTTCAAAAGAAGGGCCAATTTCTGGATAGCTGATTGACTGACACTCTGGTAAATCCAAATGATCAACAACCCTATGCTGAGAGACTTATCTAGGTTAGATAATGAGAGTCTTCGCTATTTTTGCCGTTCCTTAGACTCGGTCGTTCGTATACAGATGATCAGGAACCTTGATAGAGAACAAAGTCGAGTAAAAGCTGCCCAGTGTAGTACTACTCCAAAAAACTACTTCGAATATGAATCATCCATAGCTCGAGTTCATTCCGAGCTTAAAACTGCTCAAAAGAGATCAAATAGGCGGAGTAAAATTATGTTTATTGGAATGGCAATATTGCTGATTAGGATGTTGAGGTGATGGGGTACTGCGCGGTGACTTACTGATAACCTTTATATATCAATAAATAATGAGAAGAGCCCTCAGTTTGAGGGCTCTCAGATTGCTGACGAACCCCGCTTTTTCAAGCGGGGTTCTTTTTTCGGAGCGGCCGTAGGCCGCGATCGCGATATTTTTTGTTAGATAGCGTTCTGAAGTGAGTAAGGCTTAAATCGGCATACAGAGGCTAGTATTTGACTTATTTCTGCCTTATTTAGGCCCATTTTTCGCAGATAGCTCACCACCAACGCTATCTTCTTGATGTTTTGAGCGGCAGCGGCTAACCAACATTGCATTTGCACTTTTGCGAGACCGCGGTAGCGCGCGTAACGGTGGCCATGGTGTTGTTTTGCATCGGCGAAGCTTCGTTCTACTGTTTCACTTCGCCTCCGATACGTCTTCTTTCCGTAGCTAGAGAGTCGCATTTGATTGGCTCGCTCCACCGTCTCACTATAAAGGTGACGCGTTATGACCTTCTGCATATTTTCACTCTTAGTACAGTCGTCCCGAACGGGGCAAAACGCACATTGTTTCGGGTCTGAAGCGTATGAGCGATAGCCTGCGCGTGTTGTGGTTTTATAGATAAGTTCTTGCCCTTCTGGACAGCGATAGGTATCGGTCTCTTTTTGGTATTTGAAGTCTTTCTTCTTAAATTTGTTCTTAGTTCTTGATGGGCGGCGATACCCGAACACACCTAATATACTGCGGCGCTCGAGTGATTCAGCAACAGGCGCAGTGAAGTAACCTGCATCGATACCAACTGCGATAGGATTGAGGTTGAACTGCTCTAGTGTGTGATCGAGACGACGGATATAGGGCTGTGAGTCATTCACATTCCCCGGTGTTGCGTATGTGTCTACGATGATACCGTGCTTACCATCCACGGTTCGGTGGTCAAGATAGAAGAAGCCTTGAGGCTTATTGTCTCGTGTCATAAAGCCACTTTCAGGGTCGGTGGTGCTGACTTTAGTGTTTTTGACGTCTGTCTTTGGTGGCGTCTCTTTGAATGGATTTTTACCTTCAGATTCTCGGTCTGCAGCCACATCTTCATTCAGCATATCAAGATAAGCGCCTGCACTAACTGGACGCAGACGATTCATGTGCTTGTTCTTGTTAGCATTGGCTTTAAGGTGTGTACTGTCAGTGAAGAGCTCCTGTCCTGCGACTAAGCCTTTCTCCATCGCTTGAAGCACTATGTTGTTGAAGATGTGCTCAAAGACGTCAGTACCATTGAAGCGTCGAATTCGGTTCTGGCTTAACGTCGAAGCATGGATAACTTTTTCGGTCAGTGACATTCGTAAGAACCAACGATAAGCGACGTTCACTTCAATTTCTTTGACCAGTTGGCGCTCACTTTTGATGCCGAATAGGTAGCCAAGCAGAATGATTTTGAATAAACGCACAGGGTCTACGGGTGGGCGGCCATTATCTTTGCAGTATAGATGTGCCACTTCGTCTCTGATGAACTCGAAGTCGATGGCATTATCAATTTTACGAACGAGATGATTCTGTGGAACGAGCTGTTCCATGGTTACCATTTCGAGTTCGTATTGCTGAGGAGAAGGTTTTTGAAGCATATCGGAGTATCCATATTTCGATACTCCTATTAGATCAAAGGTCTAGCTTGAAAGCTAGACCTTTGTCAGCAGTCTGAGAGCCCTCAGTTTGAGGGCTCTTTTGGGTTTTAGCGTTACTTTTTCACTGGCGTATAACCATACTCTTCTATCAATAGCTGACCTTCTTTTGAAAGCACATACTTAATGAATTTGTCAGCATCGTCATCGATGTCGTCTTTCTTATGCAGCAGTAAGAATGGGCGAGCCAATTTGTACTTACCTTCTGAGATATTCTTGGTGTTAGCTTCCACACCTTCGAAGGTAATCGCTTTTACCGAGCGATCGACGGAACCCTCTGAGATAAAACCAATTGCATGTGGGTTGTGGTTCACGATGGTTTTCACCATGCTGTTGCTGTTAACAACTAAGTTGGTTGGGTTGATGTCTGAAACGGTCCTGTCGTTAATCACGCGTGTTAAACCAAGCAGACTTTCAAAACTTGCGCGTGTGCCCGAAGAAGCCTCACGAGTCACTACGGCAATTTTTTGGTCAGGGCCGCCAATCTGTTTCCAGTTGGTGATCTTGCCTTTGTAGATATCAAACAGTTGCTCGCGACTCACGTTCTGGACTGGGTTCGCTAAGTTAACCACCACCGCGAGACCGTCATAAGCAATGGGAAACACTTCAAGTGATTCGTTGTTTTCTTGAACTGTTAAGAAACGGCTACTCATACCTATATCTGTTGCGCCTTTTTCCAGCAAAGTAATGCCAGCAGTCGAGCCAATCCCTTGCACTGCTACGAAGGAATCTGAGTTTTGGTTGTTGTATTGTTCTGCTAATACATCCATCACACGAGCGACAGAGGTCGAACCGGATACGTTCACTTCTTCTGCTTGAACGTGAGCAATGCAAGTAATTGAGAGTAGGGTGGCTAGCGCAATGCGAAGCATAGGGAAACTCCAAGTAAAGTACGAATTTGCCACATCATATTTCGTTAGTGTGACAGTTTTGTGAACCGGGTTTGCTTGTGGTGGAGTTATCTCTCAAATGCATCGATTTGGCTTATGCAACGCTAACAAAGTGGTCAAAAAGCAGTTATATTAAAGGTAATAATCGAGAGGAAGGGTGTATGACGTTAATTCAAATGTCGCAGTGTCGCCTAGAGCGGTGTGCAGAAATTGTTTGTAGTAACCGAAACCGTAGTATGCCCGTAGAGCTTGGCAAGTCTCAGTTTGAAATGTTGGAACATGGCGTTGTGTTCTCTAAAGCTCATTACTTGCTCGATTCAAAATCATCAAGCTACACCAGCGCCGTCGCGAAAGTTTTGCTCGATACTCATGATAATCAATGGCTACTGTATGTTCCTGATGAACAAGATGGTGAAGTGTGGATACCGTACCCGTTTCTCGGCAAGAGTTCAGATTTAACAGCAGTCATGCGTGAAATTGAGAAAGATCCGAAGGCGTACTTTTGGTAATGATGTTATTTAGTTAGTTTTATTGACATAAAAAATGGGAGCCAAAGGCTCCCATTTTTACGTTAACACACTGATTTTCAATGAATTACTTTTGCACTTCTTCAGTGCTAGCTTCAGCTTCCACTGGTGCTTCTGCAAACACTTCAACAGGCTTAGCAACAAGACTACGTGTTTCTTGGTTAACGTCAGCCAATACTACTTTCAGAGTATCGCCCAAGCGGTAAACCACTTCTTTGTCGATAGCGACAGTGCCTGTTTCGTTGTTGCTTTCGATACGTTCTTTGTTCGCAACGATAAGTGGGTTTGGAATAAACACGCCTGCGCCGTTTTCAAGAAGGCGAGCACGCATACCAGCACGGTTAATGTCGAAGATCTCTGCAGTAAACTCAGTACCGGCTTTTGGCTCATTTTCTAGCGTACGAGCATACAACCAGTCACCTACCGTACGCTCAGCAATCTTGTGATGCTTGCGGTGGATAGCCAGTTCTTCGCCCAATTCGTCATCTGGCTTTTGCACTGGCTCATTGCCAAGAATAAGCGCCTTAAGAAGACGGTGGTTAACCATGTCGCCGTACTTACGAATAGGCGATGTCCATGTAGCGTAAACGTCTAGACCCATTGCGAAGTGAGCATCAGGTTGGTTACTGATTTCACTGTACGCTTGGTACTTGCGAATGCGGTTATCTAGGTAGCTAGATTCCAGTGCACCTAAGTCACGACGAAGCGCTGCGAAACCTTCAAGTGTCGATAGAGATTCTGCTGTGTAAGCTGCTTCTTCTTTATCTTGGTTTACGAGTTCTACCACGTCTTTTAGCTTCTCAGCTTTAAAGCCAAGGTGGGTATTAAAGACACCATAACCAAACGCTTTACTTAACGCACGGCCGGCACAGATGTTCGCAGTGATCATCGACTCTTCAACCAAGCGGTTCGCTGTACGACGCATGTCAGCATGGATTGCCACTACATCGTTATCTTCGCTAAGTTCGAAGCGATAGTCTGGACGGTCTGGGAATACAACAGCGTGTGTTTCGCGCCAAGTCGCACGTGCTTGTGCAAATTCGCTTAGCTCACGTACAACGGTAGCAATTTCTTCAGAAGGCTGCCATTTGTCACTGCTGCCGTTTTCTAGCCAGTCAGACACATGATCATACGCGAGGCGAGCGTGTGATTTAATGCTGGCTGCGAAGAAGCGAATGTCATCACCGATCACGCCGTCAGCGTCAACGGTAACTTGGCAGCAAATCGCTGGACGTACTTCGTTTTCAATTAATGAACACAGGTCGTCAGCCAAATCACGTGGCAACATTGGGATGTTGCGACCAGGAAGATAGATAGTAAAACCACGCTCGCGCGCCACTTTGTCCATATTATCTTCTGGAGTGATGTAAGCGGTTGGGTCTGCGATAGCGATGGTCAGTTCAAATTGACCGTTGTCGTTTTTCTTAACGTAGAGAGCGTCGTCCATATCTTTGGTCGATTCACCATCGATAGTGACAAATGGCATCTCGGTAAGGTCAACGCGTTCTAGTGCTGCGTCATCTTTGATGTCCCACTGCTCAAGACCTTCTGGCTCAGTATTCGGCAAGTCGTTCTGCGCCAGTGTTACCCACCATGGTGCGATCTTGTCGTCAGCGTCTGTGATTTTCTCTGTGATTTCTGCAAAGAAGCCGTTGTCACCTTTCAATGGGTGGCGAATCAGTTGGGCAACAATCCAGTCACCTTCTTTTAGATCGTCAGACTTAAGACCTTTGGTCGTTTTCGCCTTTAGCGTTAGCTTTTTAAGCTGAGGATGATCTGGAGTAACGTTCAGTTTGCCTTTAAATAGCTTAACGCGACCAATAAAGCGCGTAACGGCTTGTTCGACTAGCTCTTGTGGCTCTGCCACTTCACGCTCTTTTTCCGTACGGATAATCGCAACGACTTTGTCGCCGTGCATACATTTCTTCATGTATGGAGGCGGAATAAAGAAGCTGTTCTTGGCATCGACTTCAAGGAAGCCAAAGCCTTTCTCAGTAGCCTTGATGGTACCTTCTTTTTTAGGAAGGTTTTCTTGGATTTGCTGCTTAAGTTGAGCGAGTAACGGATTGTCTTGGAACATGTAGTGTTTGTTAACCTTTGCTTAAGAGAAGCGAATATTGCGCTGGATTCTATCATTGGAAAGGAATGCCGTCACACACAAGTTATGGCAATTCGACGATCTTATCGCGAAGAGAACGAGTGAAAGAAATGAGCGTAAACACCAATGTGCTTAGTTTGTAGGCGGGAAGTGTGTCAATTTGACTATGCTTTATACAGATTTTTGCTAGATAGGAGAAAATTGTGATGTATTTCAATTTTTTCTGGCTTTTTTTGTGCTTTTAGGGAATAATCCGCCTCCTTGTTTACGTCCCTAGCGGCTTGATGCGATTTGCTACTTTTCCGCATCTGAATGGAATCAGCTCTTAATCGATTGTTTTTAGAGACAATCTGGATCAGTTTGGAATTGGTAGAGCTCGTGGGACCTAGTTATTAATCTAAGAATGGGATCCCAATGACAGATTCTACTATCCAGTTTAGCGATTTAGCGCTGAACGACGCAATCCTTTCTGCTCTTGACGGAATGGGTTTTGTTTCTCCTACTCCTATCCAGGCTGCAGCTATTCCTCACCTTCTAGAAGGTAAAGATGCGCTAGGTAAAGCACAAACCGGTACTGGTAAAACAGCGGCTTTCTCTCTTCCTCTACTTAACAAGCTAGATCTTGGTCAACGTAAGCCACAGGCTGTTGTTCTTGCACCAACTCGCGAACTTGCGATTCAGGTTGCTGCTGAAGTTAAGAACCTTGGTAAAAATGTTGCTGGTCTTAAAGTTCTAGAGATCTACGGTGGTGCATCTATCGTTGATCAAATGCGTGCGCTTAAATCTGGTGCTCACATCGTTGTTGGTACTCCAGGCCGTGTTCAAGACCTTATCAACCGTGACCGTCTACACCTAGACGAAGTACACACGTTTGTTCTTGATGAAGCAGATGAAATGCTAAACATGGGCTTTGTTGACGACGTAACAGAGATCATGGAGCACGCTCCAGAAACTGCACAGCGCGTACTGTTCTCTGCAACAATGCCTCCAATGCTTAAGAAGATCGTTGATCGTTTCTTGCGTGAGCCAGAGTACATCGACGTTGCTGGTAAAAACCACACTGTTGACAAAGTAGAGCAGCAGTTCTGGGTTGTTAAAGGTGTAGAAAAAGACGAAGCAATGTCTCGTCTTCTAGAAACAGAAGAAACTGACGCGTCAATCGTATTCGTACGTACTCGTCAAGACACTGAGCGTCTTGCAGACTGGCTATCAGCGCGCGGCTTCAAAGCAGCAGCACTTCACGGTGACATTCCTCAGTCTCTACGTGAGCGCACTGTTGATCACATTAAACAAGGTGTTATCGACATCCTAGTTGCGACTGACGTTGTTGCACGTGGCCTAGACGTTCCACGTATTACACACGTATTCAACTACGACATCCCATTCGATGTTGAGTCTTACATCCACCGTATCGGCCGTACTGGTCGTGCTGGACGTAAAGGTAAAGCGATCCTTCTTGTTCGCACAAACCAAATCCGTATGCTTCGCACTATCGAGCGCGTAACTAAGTCTTCAATGGAAGAAATCCAACTTCCTCTACGTGACAAGGTTGCAGAAGCTCGTCTAGTTAAACTTGGTGAAGAGCTAGCTCAAGAAACTGAGCACAAGTCACTTGATAAGTTTGCTGAGCTTGTTGAGAAGCTACAAGAAACTCTAGAAATTGACGCAGCAACTCTAGCGGCAATTCTACTTAAGCGCCAGCAGGGGAAACGTCCACTGTTCTACATTGGTGAAGACCCAATGATTGCTGCTATCGAGCGTGACAAGCAGCGTCGTAAAGAGCGCCGTGAAAACCGCGATCGCGACGGTGGTCGTGATGGTGGCCGTAACTTCAACACTCAAGACTGGGATACATACCAGCTTCAAGTGGGTCGCGAGCAAGGCGTTCAAGTTAAAGACATCGTTGGCGCACTAGCAAACGAGCTAGGTCTAACTAAAGGTTCTATCGGTGCTATCAAGCTAGACCGTGAATCAACTTACGTTCAGCTTCCAAAAGCAATGACTTCAGATGTTGCTGGTAAGCTACAGAAACTACGTATCCGTCAAAAAGAAGCGGGTGCAGTAGTGGTTGATTTCAATGACTTCCGTGAGCCTCGTGGTCGTCGTGACGGCGGTCGTCGCGATGGTGGCGGCTACCGTGGTAACCGCGATGGCAACCGTGATGGCGGTGGCTACCGTGGCAACCGTGACGGTAACCGTGAAGGCGGTCGTGGCCGTGGTCGTGATGGCGAGCGTCGTTTTGACCGTAACCGTGGTGGCGATCACCGTGGAAGCCACCGTGGCGAGCGTTCTTTCTCACGCAACCGTCGTGATGAAGCTTAATTAAAGTTGAGCACTCAAAAATAGTTGAAAGCCGAGCGTAAGCTCGGCTTTTTTGTATCTGTGCTAAGCAGCCTGTCTCTGAGGCTACTATAATCAAGGGATGCAATCGATTAAATTCAACTCATGAATTAAATCCTAGTTTGATCATTATCAATAAATATCATTTTGATACATTCAAAACCTTAAAAGAAAGTTGAATGATTCAAAAAATATTGAATAATACAAATCAATGTAAGGAAGTCGTCTTCCATCCATGCTCAATAACAGGATAATCCCCCCAATGTCGAATTCGTTTGTTCTTGTCATCAACTCTGGTAGCTCATCGCTAAAGTTTGCAGTGATTGATTCTCAAACTGGTGAAGCTGTACTGTCTGGTCTCGGTGAGTGTTTCGGTCTTCCAGAGTCTCGTATGAGCTGGAAATTCAATGGTGAAAAAACTGAAATCGCAATCGAAGGCGATGACAGCCACCACAAAATTGCCATCGGTAAACTCGTTGGCCTTACAGATGAGCTAGGCCTGCAAGAGAGCATTGTTGCAGTCGGTCACCGTATTGTTCACGGTGGTGAGAAATTCACTCAAACTGTACGAATCAACGAAGAAGTGACTGCTGAAATTGAAAAGCTGGCTGATCTTGCGCCGCTTCATAACCCAGCTGGAGCTATCGGCATTCGCGCTGCAATGGAAGCTTTCCCGTCACTGCCGCAATTCGCTGTATTCGACACTGCGTTCCACCAGTCTATGCCTAAACGCGCGTACACGGGCGCTATCGCGAATGAGCTATATACCGACTACGGTATCCGTCGCTACGGCTTCCACGGCACGAGTCACTACTTCGTGAGCCGTGAAGCAGCGAAGATGATTAACAAGCCTGTAGAGCAAGCAAGCTTCATCTCTGTCCACCTTGGTAACGGCGCATCAGTATGTGCGATTAACAACGGTGAGTCTGTAGACACGTCGATGGGCTTTACACCGCTATCTGGTCTTATGATGGGCACACGTTGTGGTGACCTCGATCCAGGCATCATTGAGTACCTTCTTAAGAAAGGTTGGTCACAAGACAAAGTGTTCAATGCGCTTAACAAGGAGTCTGGCTTCCTGGGTGTGTCTGGTCTAACGAGCGATGCTCGTGGCATTCTAGAGGCAATGGAGCAGGGTCACGAAGGTGCAGCGCTGGCATTCCAAGTATTTACTTACCGTGTATCTAAGTACATTGCATCCTACCTAGCGGCCCTAGATTCATTCGACGGTATCATCTTTACTGGTGGTATCGGTGAAAACTCTATGCCAATTCGCCGCGAGATCTTAAACAACCTGAAACTTCTTGGCTTTAAAGAAGACGTGAAAGGCAACGAAGACGCTCGCTTTGGTAACGCAGGCGTTATCGCGAAATCTGAGATGCTAAATGCAGTGGCGATGGTTATCCCAACTAATGAAGAGTTTGTGATTGCACAGCAGTCGGTGGAACTTCTGTAGTAAGTTTTATCTTTCAGTGTAAAAAGCGAGCCTATATGGCTCGCTTTTTTATTGCGTGCAGTAGATTAGAGCACTGACGTTGTTGAGTGTGCGGTAAACAAATGAACCTACATGCTACTTAGTTTTCTGAGCTTACTGGGTGACATACCAAACCAACGTTTACATGCTCGGCAGAGATTCGCTCCATCACTAAAACTAAGCCACTCGGCAACACTCGAAAAGGGCAGTACTGTCATGGTGACGTAGTGGTAGCAGACCAGCATCGAAACTTCGTCTTTCATCTGAGTTAACGTCTTGTTGTGCTTCGCTAACCGCCGTTTCATAGTTGCAACACTGCAATGGTGTTGATTCGCGATGTTAGGTAACGTGAGTTGCTGATCGCGCAGCGATAATAGTTGATAAATGGAACGATAAATATCCGAGAGAAACTGGTTACTACTTTGGTCATCTTGTTCAGTCCAAGACTGGAACAGTGAGGTTATTAACGGCGATGGCGCCCCCGTTGGCCTTGCCCAATCTTCGGCAGACAATTGAATGTATGTTTGCTTGGCATCGAAGTTTATATCGACAGAAAACACCGTTGTGAGCTCTAGGCGATTGCCGGACTCCGGGGCCTGTATGCTGACTCTTTGTGCTTTCAATGGAGCGCCAGTTAATTGCAATAATAGTTGCCAGCAAGCCACAAGCGCATCTTCGTACTGCCAAGGTTGGGTTTGCTCTTGTTGTTGAAAGTCGATGAATAGAGTGCCAGAGGTTTCACAGAGCCTGATCTTTAAAATGGCTTCTAATTGAGGTGTATACAAAGAGAGTAAACGAATGGCGCTGGAAAGATTAGGTGAACTTTGTAATGCAATGTTGAAGCTACCGAAACTCTCGATTGAAAATAACTTCCCCAATGCAAAGCCGGCTTCACAATGGCCTTCACGTATCAATGATTCTATTGATTCTCGTTGCAAGGTTTTAAGCCTAGCGATGTCAACACTCTGATTTTCAATAAGTAACTGATCAATCTCTACGCTTACGGCATTGACGACTTTAAACTGCCGGAACAGCTTCCTGAGATTCATTAATATGTCTTGGTTGTAGTCGCCAGCTGTGACGATCGGCCCAACGAAATTCGCCATATCCATGAAAAGTTCCCCCACACAATGAGCTATGAAGACAAATGTATCACAGGTTGCTTGCCAGGGTTACTATAGAGAAAACCAACACCATGGTTGTCGAATATGAAGGCTGCCTGATGGTCAGCCGTTAGTAAGCCAAGGCCGAATATTGGGAAGCAGCAGTTAGGTCTCTTGCGCAGCCACTTTGTGCGCAGCGCTTAATCCCATTTGATACCCAGCTTCAAGCTTGTCCTTGTTTGTCGTTAGCCTGCCCACTGCAAAGCTATCTTCGGGTGTAATCACTTTGATTGTGCAATCCTTTGGAGGATTGTTAATGAATGCCATCGTTTGGTTGTATTGCTCGGCACGATTAATCATAGCCTCCGCGAGTTTGGGTGTGTTTCTCATCAGCCGGCGGAGTATCCATGGTGCCTTTGGGGGACGCTTTATATAGCCTTGCTTTTGAGACAGGATTACTGTGATGACTCTTGCCCCTTTTTTGTATGCCTCAACAACTGGGATAGAGTCAGCCACTCCGCCATCAATCATTTTTCGACCTTCGTAACTGATAGGGGTTCGATAGGCAACGGGCAGTGAACAAGATGCCTTGAGTATGCTTTCTAAATTACTTTCAGTGCCTAATGTATAGACAGGGGCACCCGTAGTGACATCGGTGGTCACAATATGGAAGGGAATAGATTGCTTGCTAAAGGTTTGCATATCATAGGGGTAGTGCAATGCAATATGATCCCAGAGCCAGTCGAGATCTAACCAATGCCCACCTCTCGCAAACTTACCAAAGTTGATAAACTCAGGACGACAAGAGTAGTCGGCAATGATGGTATAGGTTCGTCCACGCTGATTTGATAGCCAAGAAGCGATGTTGGTTGCGCCTGCAGACACACCAATACAGAAATCAAATGGGTTGTAGTTATGATCGATAAAGCCGTCCAAAACCCCAGCCGCAAATATGCCTCGCATCGCGCCGCCTTCAACGACCAAAGCGTGTTTTGGTTTGAGTGTCATTTAAATTTGATTCCTTTACTCTTTTTACGGTATCCCTGAATCCTAAGTTTTCGCCAAGTTCTTGGTCAGCTGTCTAGGTTCTCAGATGTAACATATCAAAAATTGGGTGATTTGCTCTATTAAAATCCGTTTCTGTCGATATGACAAGTAAGTCGACTTGTCGCTATGATCCCGCTAATGCCCAGTCTTGACTCCACACCCTGCGCGGCTAAGCTTATGATGTTCAAGTAACAAATCGATTAATTAGTGAATCTGATACCAAACGGAGCGGTTATGTCCTTTGCCCCTATCGCAAACAATGTTAGTGAACTCATCGGTAACACCGACTTAGTTCGAATCAATAGTCTTTCCGAAATATCCGGCTGTGACATTCTCCTTAAATGCGAGCATCAAAACCCTGGAGGCTCGATAAAAGATAGGGCGGCGCTTCAGCTCGTGAAAGATGCGATTGATAGTGGCGAGCTCAAGCCGGGCATGACGATTGTCGAGGGGACTGCGGGTAATACCGGTATTGGATTGGCATTGGTGGCCAAGTCAATGGGTTATAAAATGCTGGTGGTTATGCCAAAAGGGCAAGCGCAAGAAAAAGAGCGTATGGTTGCTTTGCATGGTGCAGACCTGCTGTTGGTCGACCCTTGCCCTTTTTCAAACCCGGATCATTTTTACCATACCGCTAAGCGTATTGGTGCTGAGCACGACGACTATTGGTGGGCCAATCAATTCGAGAACTTGAGCAACTACCGAGCTCACTATTTGCATACTGGCCCGGAAATCTGGCAGCAAACCGAGGGTAAGATTGATGCTCTTGTTACGGTGGCTGGGACGGGTGGAACCATTGCGGGTAACTCTCATTATTTATCCCAGCAAAAGCCAAGCTGTAAAACCTGGTTAGTCGACCCTGATGGTTCGGGTATTTATTTATTTCTGAAGTCTGGGCAGTATCAGTCAAGTGGCAGTTCCTTCACGGAAGGCATTGGTATCATGCGAGAAGTGGAGAACTTCAGGCAGGCCAAAATCAATCATGCTATCACTTTGCCGGATCAGGACTTGGTAACGATATCGCGCCTAGTTTCCGAGCACGACGGTATTTTATTAGGCAGTAGCTCTGCACTAAATGTAGCTGGGGCTCTCTATGCAGCCGCAAGAATGGGTAAGGGAAAGACTATTGTTACCTTCAGCTGCGATCTGGCTGAGCGTTCGTACTCCAAGTTATACAATGAAGCGTTTTTGAAGGATAAGGAAATTGAGCTTAACAAAGAGACTCTGGCTGAACTATGGTCTCGCTACCAGTCGGAAGATGGCAGTATGGTGGTTGACGTCTAACTCTTAGAAACGTGCAGCAACTATTAACCGGTAATTGATGCCGGTTAAGCGGTCACTTTGCCAGTTAAGTACTGCGCTCGGAATTGGGATGGCGTTATCCCTTTAACGCCTTTGAACTGTCGGTTAAAGTTCGAGACGTTATTAAACCCTGATAACTCTGCAATCGATGCCACAGGCATATCGCCATTGACCAACATCTCACACGCTTTCCCAATCCGAAACCTTTTTAGGTGTTCACTAAAATTTTCCAGAAAGTGACGCTCAAACAATCGATAGGCGGAGCTCTCACTGATGTGTAATGCTTGGCACAAATCGCCGACTTTTATTGGTTCGGCGTAGTGTTGCTCGATAAAACGTCGAGCCAGTTCGACACGCCTTGTTGATTCATGATCGTCAATATGCTGCATTCCATAAGGCGTAATCGACAGTGCTTGCGCATTTTCATCATCGACTAATGCACTGAGTGCGCGTAGCACCCTGATAAGCTGATGGTGCGTCTCATACTGCTCTAAATGGCGTAGCTGTTCATAAATAAACTCTGCGGTCTCTGCGCTAAAGGTTAAGCCACAGGCCGCTTTGGCAAGTATTCGCTTTAAGTGCCTGAACTCAGGAAGCGTTTCAATGAGTGATTCTATCCATTGGTGTCGAAACCAGAGAATTAGGGTGCTGTGCTCTGGTTGCTGACAATTTTTGATTGAGCCCGTCACCATATGAGGCAGGCCGGGCCCGTATAAAAGTAAACAGTTGTGGTGAATATCATTCACGGAATCGCCAGCAAAATAGTGACCAGAGACCTGCTTTTGAGGATCTCGATACAACACCAGCTCATACTCAGAATGGTAATGCCAAGTGCAGGTGCGCTGTGCGCTACCACTGTGACAATAAAACTCTTTAACCGACCAATTAAAGTCGTTTTCACTTAGCACGTTTTCTATCAGCGGCTTCACGCTCTGTCGTCCTTACTCTCGTCCTTGAATTGTCATCAGAATAAGAAAGTTAGCCGATTCAGTCAAAACCAATTCATTAAATGAATGAAAAGTATCAACAATCGACGGATTGCCATTAATGATTTAAGAGGAGTGACCGTAAACTAACGACTATACCGAATGAGTAAAACGGCTAAGCGAGGGGAGCGCGCTATGTTTAAAACCAAAGAATCCATCATTTTTTTGATAATGACCTTTGTCGCTGGGATATGTGGGTCATTTTTCTATCCACTTTCTAGTCTGTTTGTTATTGAAGCGCTGGGCGCAAGCCCAACCATGCTCAGTGTTTACATGATTGCTTCATTTCTCTCGGCCGTTATTGTGTCGCAATACATCGCGATGAAGTCTGATCAAGGTTGGGATAGAAAACACATACTGCTGGTTGCGCTTGGTTGCTACTTAATTACGGTGCTGGGTTTTAGCTTTACTCGTAACTATTATCTCGCGGTGGGTTTTGCCGTCGTGTTTGGTAGTGTGAGTGGTGCTATTTTTGGCCAGTTGTTCGCTTTAGGGCGAGAGTATGCCGATGAGCATATTAAGGACAGCGCCAGCTTTCTTTCAATTATGCGAGCAGGAACGGCGATTGCTTGGGTAGTCGGCCCTCCTATGGCATTCACGTTAAAAGCTCATTTTGGCTATAGCGCTTCGTTTTTAATTGCAGCTTTCGCAACGTTAGTCGCTATGGTGCTTGCCGCGCTCTATTTGCCAAACAGTATCGTTAAACCACAAACGTCAGAACCCAAGCCTCGTGCGCCGATTGGAAGTAAGGTACCGCTTTTTTGTCTTGCGTTGATATTGATGTTCTGTGCCAACAATCTCTATATCGTCAGTATGCCCCTTTACTTATCACAGGAGCTAAACGTTGATGCCAGTTGGGTGGGCTATATGTTTGGTATGGCAGCACTGTGCGAATTGCCAATCATGATAAAAGCAGGGCGCATGGCGATAAAGTTTGGGACCATGAAGCTGCTACTTATTTCTTTAGTTAGTGGTACCGCATTCTATCTCGTCATGCTCAATGTTACCCAGATTTGGCAATTACTCGCCGCGCAAATCCTCAATGGTATTTTCATTGGTATTACCGCCACTCTCGGCATGGTAGCGTTGCAGGATATGATGAAAGAGCGTTTAGGTACGGCATCAACGCTGTTCACCAGTCTGCTACAAATTAGCATGTTGTTGGCGAGTCTTTCCGTTGGTGTGGTCGGGGAGCTGTATAGCTATTTCGACGCTTTCTATGTCTGTTTAGTTTGTGCAGCAGGTTCACTATTATTATTGGTGTACTTTGCTGCTCAAGAGAGTGGGAACGCAACACAAAGTTCTGTTCTACAGTAGGTGGAATAGTAAACAAACAATCAGATTGTTAGTTTTGGTTGAAGTACAAGATGTGTTGCCTAATTTAAATGGTATGCGAGAAGAGATTGCTAACTTTTTTGTGAAGCTCTATAGTTCTTCCACTTTCTTGACTCACTTGTTATTCGCATTGGTCAAGCATCTACCCGAAGCAGTTTGCTTCGGGTTTTTTCTTTATATTCCTGGACGTTACCTAAATAAATAGCCGCATATAAATTCGATCTTTGTAGCAAATTTGAACATGTTTCTTATCTAGCCATTTCCCTAATTCGTATTTGAGAGAGCAATCACAGCAAACCATTGTGATTCCATATTATTGTTTTTACAAAATAGAGCTTTTACTCTAATTTCATTTTAAATATGGAAGGAAACTGCAATGAAAAAGGTAATGAAGTTACTCAGTGTAGCGGTGATTTTGGTATCGCCATTCGCACACGCTCACGGCATTCATGACGGGCTATCAGTTTCGTTATTGAATGGTTTTTTCCACCCTTTCCTCGGGCTGGATCATCTGTTGATCTTGCTTGCCATGGGTATAGCTAGCCAAATGTCTTGCTTTGAAAAGTTAAAAGGCGGGTTATTTATCCTAGCGGCTCTTTGCATGATGGGGGCTGGCTTTGTATTTGGACTTTGGTGGGAGGCCCGCAGTGTGATGGAAGCCTTGATACTAGGCTCAGTTTTCGTCGCCGGGTTTGCTGTCTGGAAGCTTAACTCGGGCTCTTGGCTGGCAAAAGCACTTGTGACAACTTCATTGTTAGCGGTTTCCATCCATGGCTGGGCTCACGGCGTTGAAGTGGGTCATGCGTCTCTAGCTACATTTGCCATTGGGATGTTGATGGGGTCGGTCGTCATCATGGTACTAGGGAGTCAATTGGTGAAGTTGGTGTCGTCACAAAAATTGGCAGCAGCTATTGTGAGTTGTGGTGTTTTGATTGGCGTTATTGGCTAGAGGGGAAGGGTGATGTCAGATTTCAAAGTAATGGAAATTAAAGAGAGTGTGTTTGAAAACAATGATCGTCAAGCAGACTTGTTGAGGGACTCTCTAAAAGCACGCAAGCTGTTCCTTCTCAATCTAATGTCGTCTCCAGGATCCGGTAAAACCACGACCTTGGTTCAAACCTTAGAGCAAATCAAACATGACGTTCGTGTTGGTGTCATGGAAGCGGATATCGACTCGGATGTTGATGCTCATACTATCGCAAAGCAAGGCGTTAAAGTTATTCAGGTTCATACAGGTGGCATGTGTCACTTAGACGCTGATATGACCGCACAAGGCTTGGAGGGACTGCAAGCCGATGAACTCGACTTAGTCATACTCGAAAATGTAGGCAACCTTGTTTGTCCAGCTGAGTTTGATACTGGGGCAGTAAAAAACGCGATGATTTTGAGTGTACCAGAGGGGGACGACAAGCCTCTCAAGTACCCACTGATGTTCTCGATCTGCGATGTGTTGCTAATTAATAAAATCGACACACTGGAGTATTTTGATTTCGATTTAGATGCGGTCATAGAGCGCGCCAAAGCACTTAATCCTGACATTCAAATCTTTGCCATCTCTGCCAAAACAGGCGCAGGTATAGCGGATTGGACTGGGTGGTTATGTCAGCAAGTGAGTGATTGGAATGCTAACTAAGGGGCAAGGCGATGGAACAGGTAGTTAAGCAGAAGGTAATCTCATACGCGAATAAAATCAGTATGGTCAAGGATGGGTCGAAGCGCGCTGTCACTGCCACGGACCCGGAGTACCGAATTTTTGAGCCCATCATGAGTGATGAAATGGCAGAGGTGGGACTGGCACTGGAATTAAAACAGCCACTGAGCGCAGTTGAGGTCGCCAAGAAATGTGGTAAATCTGTCGAAGTAACAGAGACTTTGCTTTGGGAACTCGCCGTAATAGGTGCGGCGTTCGTGAATAAAATCGATGGTGTTGACAAGTACTGGCATGACGTATGGGTGCCGGGCCATATGGAGATGGTGGTCAACAATAAGGCTCTTATTGAGCAATACCCGCAGCTTGGCAAAGCGTTTGATGACTTTGGTAAGAAGCGCGGCCCCATTGCTGCAGGTAATGTTCCCATTGGAAAAGGGCCGATGCGGGTTATTCCTATCGAAACCGCGATTAATGGGGATACTAGGAGCGCTTCTTATGAGGAGGTGTCTAAATACCTTGATGACAACCACGTGTTCTCGCTGTCCGATTGCGCATGTCGAGCATCACGTGAAGCTCAGGGGGAGGGCTGTGGGCATATCAAAGACGACATTTGTATCCAGATGGGGCATGCCGCTGAGTACTACATTCGCACTGGCAGAGGCAAAGAAATCTCCCGAGATGAGGCCAAAGCGGTACTGCGCAAAGCAGAAGAAAACGGCTTGATGCATCAAATCCCCAATT
Organism: Vibrio sp. 10N; assembly: GCF_036245475.1. Classification (NCBI taxonomy): domain Bacteria; kingdom Pseudomonadati; phylum Pseudomonadota; class Gammaproteobacteria; order Vibrionales; family Vibrionaceae; genus Vibrio; species Vibrio sp. 10N. The sequence goes on from NZ_BTPM01000002.1 coordinate 554,561, forward strand.
TTGACGGTTCAGGAGAGACGCACGCCATCTGCAATTGTTGCGGATGTGGCTGTTTTGCTTTGCGGTTGGCAGAGCAGTGGCAAAACCCCGACATGATTCGATCCAACTATGTGGTGAAGATTGATGAGACCAAATGTGTAGCGTGCGGAGAGTGTGTTGAGACCTGCCCAACCAACGCGCTCAGACTGGGGCAAAAGCTTTGTGCCACTCAGCCCAAAATCAAACCAGAACGAGAACTTCCATACACCAATGAGTGGGGAGACGATAAGTTTAATCCCGACTATCGTGTGAATCGTCAGGTCGCTAACGACGACGGTTCTGCACCGTGTAAAGCGGGCTGTCCTGCCCATATCGGTATACAGGGCTACATTAAATTAGCGTCGCAAGGTAGATACATTGAAGCTCTTGAGCTGATCAAGCAAGAAAACCCACTGCCGGCAGTTTGTGGCCGTATTTGTCCACGCAATTGTGAGTCTGAATGTACTCGCGGAGATATCGATGATCCTGTTGCCATCGATGACATTAAAAAATTTATCGCGCAGCAAGACTTAGATTCAGACACTCGTTATATCCCCACTAAGCGCCATAACTATACCGATAAGAAAATCGCGGTAGTAGGCAGCGGCCCTGCCGGTTTGTCATGTGCGTACTTCTTGGCAGTTGAAGGCTATAGCGTGACCGTATTTGAGAAGCAGCCTGCGCTGGGAGGTATGCTAACGCTTGGGATCCCTTCTTATCGCTTAGAAAAGAATGTGATAGAGGCGGAAATTGAGGTACTTAGAGAGCTAGGCGTCGAGTTTCGCACCGGTGTGAATGTCGGACACTCGGTCACGCTGGATCAGTTACGTCAGCAAGGCTATCGCGCGTTCTACTTAGCTATCGGTGCGCAGCAAGGCAAAGCACTGCCCATTGATGGGGCCAATGCAAAAGGCGTGATGACGGGCGTCGAGTTTCTTCGGGATATCAACCTTGGCCACCCCTCAACGATTGAGGGCAACATTGTGGTGATTGGCGGCGGGAATGTCGCAATTGATGTGGCGCGAACGGCTGTAAGAACGGAGGTCGAAGATGTTGCGATGTACTGCTTGGAAAGTCGAGCAACAATGCCCGCTCATGGAGAGGAAATCTCTGAGGCGCTAGATGAAGGCATCACAATCAACAACGGTTGGGGACCGTCACGTATCGTGAGCGAAGAAGGCAGGGTCGTTGGTGTGGTGTTCAAACGCTGTTTGTCGGTGATAGATGCCGAAGGGCGATTTTCCCCTGTGTTTGATGAGAGCGAAGTTCGCTATGTCAAAGCGGATCGTGTGTTGATTTCCGTCGGACAGGCAATTGATTGGGGCGAGCTATTAAACGGAAGTGATGTTTCAGTTTCGCCAAATCAACAAGTGCAGGCGGACGAAGTGACTTATCAAACGGCACAGCCAGATATTTTTGTCGGTGGTGACGCGTTAACAGGCCCAAGGTTTGCTATTGATGCGATTGCACAGGGGAAAGAGGGGGCGATTTCTATTCATCGTTATGTTCAACCAGGTCAAAGCCTGCGACTTGGCAGACTAGAGCGGGCTTATACTTCTTTTGATAAATCGAATGTGCAATTGGCGGGCTATGACACGGCGCCGCGTCAAACTTTACACCACGTGGATGGCGCTCAGTCTCGCACTACGTTTCGTGACTTGCGCGGTAATCTGACCGCTGAACAAGTACAAAAAGAAGCCGAGCGCTGCTTAGGCTGTGGCGTGGTAACTACGGATGATTTTATGTGCGTAGGCTGCGGCTCTTGTACAACCAAGTGTAAGTTTGGTGCCATCTCATTGGTGAGAGCGTATGACGCGGAAGGCAGTGAACTGCGTGACGCACGTAAGCAAATTATCAAGTATGCCATTAAGCGTAAAGTGAAAGTGACCATGTATAAACCAATCAAGAAAATCAAATCCTTGATGCCGATTGGATAGCATATTGGATAGGGTAGGTAAGCTAAATTCGCTGGCAATCGAACGGTTGCCAGCCGATAGGGAGGTGCCATGCATGAACTAGGAGTCGTCATTGAAGTGGTGAAAACGGTGCAGCGCTTTGCCAAGCAGCATCAGGTTACCGCCGTAGATACCATAGTGCTGCAAATAGGCGAGTTGTCATCGATGATCCCCAAGTACGTGGAGGCGTGTTATCCCGTCGCAGTGGACGGCACGGAACTGGAACAGACTAAGTTAGATATTGAGATCATTGAAGCGAATGCACGTTGCAGGGGGTGTGGGCAGGTTTTTGCGGTTTTGAAAAATCATTCCATTTGCCCTGAGTGCCAAAGTAAAGAATGGGGGCTTCTATCCGGTAAGGAGTTCAATATTAAACAAATATTGGCATGTTGAGCGTAGTGATGGTACAAAATGACAGTGTAACAAAGTGACGTTGTAAGGGAGTACTATGTCAAAAACGATCCTCAAAGGTCATATCGAGGTGCCGGAAGATGAGCTTTCTGTCGTGATAGAAGCGCTGCATCAACACAAAGCGCTGACCTATGCCGAACCGGGCTGTCTGGTGTTTACGGTAGAGCAAGATACTAATCAGCCAACCCGATTTAGTGTTTACGAAGAGTTCGTAAACAAAGCGGCATTCGAGTATCACCAAGCGCGCGTCGCCGATTCCGATTGGGGACGAGTGACGGTGAATGTAAAACGTTTCTACACGGTTTCTACTGAAGCGGAATAGTATTCGTTGCCTTGAAACTTCATTGGCCTTTTTTGAATTCAACTCACATTCTTAACCAAGGTTCTTGCTTGAGGTTCTGATCATCTCTCCTATACTGCTAACCACATGATATTAAAGGCTCAATTAAATCATGACTGAAGCCATTTTTAGTCATGAGGCTTGCGCAAGGATAGCAGGAGCAGATATGGCAGTATTGGATTGGAATACTGATTTAACGGTTAATGGTCAGCAACAGCAAAACCTGTTGGCCTTGTATCGAGAGGTAGACTGGTTAGCGCAAGTCATCGGGCAAGTTATTTGCAGTTACCTTAAGCAAGAAGGGCATGAGAAGCACTGGCTCGATATTGAGGCGCCACAGCTTAAACGTGGTGATAGTGTCTACGCCGATACGATTTTGGATTGGCGTTTAAACCAATTTGAAAGACTTGCACTTGCATTGGCAATGGCCCCTTCTATAAGGCCTGATGCGTTAGATTATTTTTTTGGTGTTAATGGCTTGATTGATAGGCCGTTTACTGAGTTTGGTGGTGTGGTAGACCGTACTCACAATGGGTTTGTGCCTACGGGACAAACGCTTAACTTTCTTCTTAGTGCCAATAATCCGGAATGGCGTCTTCACACTGCATCAATACTTTCCAGTAACCACAAACTCATGGCCGAACAAGTCATCGAGTTATTGCACGTCGATCCAGGCGCCCCAGCTTTGGCAGGCGTTTTTCACCTGTCTGAACAGTGGCTCAATTATTTTATCAGCGGGGAGCAACACCGCCCTGAGTTGAGTGCCAGTTTTCCAGCTCATCACCTTGATACGCCATTAGAGTGGGACGACTTAGTGTTGGAGTACTCGGTCATGTCCAAGATAGAGGAGTTGCGTGCATGGTTATCCCACGGCGATACGCTGATGCAAGAGTGGTCTTTGGCCAAGAAGGTAAAACCAGGCTATAGAGCGGTCTTTTTTGGCCCACCGGGTACCGGAAAAACACTGACGGCTGCTCTATTGGGCAAAGTGACAGGTCGAGAAGTGTATCGGGTCGACTTATCTATGGTGGTATCAAAGTATATTGGTGAAACGGAAAAGAACTTATCGAGAGTATTCGATGCTGCCAGTTACAAAGATTGGATTTTGTTTTTTGATGAGGGCGACGCTCTATTTGGAAAAAGAACCGAAGCGAGCAGTTCAAATGACCGTCATGCAAACCAACTAACGGGGTACCTATTGCAAAAAATAGAGGACTTTCCAGGGACTGTCATCGTAGCAACTAACCTAAAAAGTAACATGGATGAGGCCTTTACGCGTCGATTTCAGAATATGGTCTATTTTACGATCCCAGGACCAGAGGAGCGCTTATTGCTCTGGGAAAAAGCATTTAGCAATGTTTGCGATCTCGCGGATGATGTCAACCTCACGAGCATTGCTGAAGACTATGCAATAGCTGGTGGACAGGTCATCAACGTACTGCGTCAATGTGCGTTAACCGCTATTCGACGTGGAGAGAAAGTCGTGTATCACCAAGATATCATTGACAGTATTCGAACTGAGTTAAAGAAAGATAATAAGCTTGTCTAGGGTGAGAACATTAACTCAATAGTCATTTGGTTGCTTATTGGCTGAGAGCTTCTACACTTTTACTAACTCATTGTAATCGTTCGAGGTAATCACTGTGTTTACTGAGCAGGAGACGGCAAAAAAAAGCGCCATAAGTAAGTCCGTCCAACGCAAGCAAAATAGTAGCCCTTCTTTGGCTTTGGAAGATAATCGCGCTACGAGTGCATTGCAAAGAAAAGCAAACCAAACGGGACTGCCAGACAATCTAAAATCAGGCATGGAAAGCCTAAGTGGCATGAATCTCGACCACGTTAAAGTGCATTATAATTCCAGTAAACCCGCGACAGTGCAGGCTCATGCCTATGCACAAGGCAGTGACATTCATCTCGCATCCGGACAAGAGAAACACCTCCCTCATGAGTTAGGCCACGTTGTTCAGCAGATGCAAGGTCGGGTCAAACCGACGAAACAGCTAAAAGGAAAAACGCAGATTAATGACGATCCTGCGTTAGAAAAAGAGGCGGACGAATTAGGCGCCAAAGCACTTCAACGCCAGTCGTACGGTGTATCTTCAAAGCTGGGTGAAGGGAGCGCATCAGACAACAGCCCAATCCAGTGTTTTTCTTCGGCAGTTATTGGTGAAGCACATGGTGAAAAGAAAATAGAAGTAACAAGAACCACTAACCTGTTAGGGCGCTCAGGTTTTGGATGGGCGGTAAAAGTCGAACCGAGTAAGTTAGCCGCTGCATTGGTTGAGAGAAACCATTGGAATGCACCAGGGAGTTGGCGCACTTTAATGAAGACGAGTATGGAGGCCAGTGGCGACTTTAAGTCTGTTATGCAAAATGCCGAGAGCATTGCCAGCGGCAACTCACCCAGATGGGGGGCGGAGGATAACTTAATTGGGTATGGCAGCCACTCCGAAGGCGGAACCCGAGCACCGAAAGACACGAGAACTCATATCGAAGATCCCCAAGTACGTAATATGGCTGTCTTTCTTAGATCTATTGCCCTGTCTTCAGCACAACATAATATCACTGAAGCACAGGTCGATGCGCTTTACCCCAATGGGAGCGGGTTTGCGGTGCTGCAGCATTGTGGGTTGAATGAGGCTTCGGTACTTAAGTATGCCGATGCAACGCTTAAAGGGATATGGAATACAGAAAAAACAACGGGATTTTTAAGTAGAGTCGCGACCAACCCAACCAGTCCTCACGTTTTGGTACCCGGACCACAAGGCTTGGAGCAAGTATCTGCAAGGCAGCAGTGGGTCAGAACCACCACGAGCAATATTAACGATGGGTTAGGGCATATCCTCAACCAAACGCTCAATCATTTAGCGGCAAGGCTAGGGGCAGTTATGGCTGCGCCGGTGCACACTAACCCTCAATCGCAGCAACTTATTACGGATATTGCGGCGGCCAAATATCATGGTGGAGACCGAATTTTAGGAAGGATGCATGCGGTTGCTGCTTTAGCTCGCACACTGACACAGATATCCGGTATTCATACGCAGAACCAAGCATACAAAACGGCGAATCCAACTAAAGGATACAATGGTTACATAGTCGGAGATAGTCACCTTACGGATTTGCAACAAATCGCAAATATCCATAATGGGGCGGATAATCTCGCTGCAACCATCGGTGAAATTAATCCAATAAGACGAGCAAGTTATACAACATTAAGAAATGATGCCAAAGAAGCAGTCAAAGATGCCAAACGAACGGACACCTTGACGGTGAAGTAACCTCCGCGCGCCCATTGAATCCACCTCTGGATAGGCCCTAAGTTTTGGATACTTAGGGCCTATCCCCCTCAACAGTTAACCATCTCACTAATAGCAATATCCAAATTATCACCGCCATGAAACCCAGTAGGATTGCCACTCGGTATTCTGCAAAATAGGGATCAGCAATGAACACCAGCATCAGCGTGGCTAGAGAACCGACACAGAGCAGTACAAAGGGTTGTTTAAGCAAATAGGGTCTAATTGGGTAATACCATTTGCTGATAACCAAGATAGCAGCGATGGCGGTAAAGACGACAAATAGGATGGCTCGAAGAAGCCAGCGGTTGGGGCAAACCCAATCCATCAATGCGGTGATTTTGGCTTCCATAGCTTGAAAAGCCGGTAAAAACGCTGGTGAGTCTGGATAAAATGTTTGGTTCACCAACTCCTGACTCAGCGCATTTAAAGGAATGGGCTGGTAAGCCGCTCCGATAAAGCTCCAGCTCGACAACCGAAGTAGTTGCATGAGTTCAGTTTCTGATTGGCGGTTGTCTTGAGTGATTAACATCGGCACCATTTTTTTAAACATGTGCTCGACCTTAAGCTGTTCACTTTGATGGCTCAGCCAATTATGCAGCTGTTGTATTTGATGGCGTTCCTGTTGTGCTTTCTCCGCTGCACTCAGTGATTGACTGTCACTGCTTTGCTGCACGTGAGGGCGCATGATGAGATGGTTGGCAATTTCAGTAAGTGTGTCGACATGATTAAATTGATAGAAGTTTTGAGTGTTCTCGCTCAGTAGCGAATCAACAGGCACGACGATGTTTAGGAAAAACCTATCACTTGGTTGAGCAATCACCTCACTGCTTTTCGTTATGTCATCACCTTGACTCTTAAGGAGTGCCTGTTTGAGTTCGCGAACGAAATTAAGGTAAGCATTGTGACCAGCTGTGGTGGTTAGTCGGCTTACATCAATGTCAAGTGTGACGCCGTCACCTATGGTTGGCACGGGTTTCATCCCGAGTGTCATGACTGGTTTCATTCGGTTAATCAGCGTGTTATCGAGAGGTGTCGTGATAGCATCGACTATTTGGTCAATCAGACTTTGATTGAGCAACTCGATAAGCTCAAGCTCAGAGAGGTCTCTGGGTGTCGTTATCACTAAGTCCACTTGGCTTCGATAGCGATGGGCAGTACGTATAAACTCTGTGTACTGTTTGTCCGCTTGCCAATTAGGTGGCAGTGCTAACAAACTGCCGCTGCTGCTTGGTTTTGCGACGGCGCCAAACAGGCCAATTCGGTCTAGCTGACTAAAATTGATGACTTGTGCATTATCACCCCCTGCCCAATATGGGTAAAAGCCGTAAAAGGTGGCATCGCTGAATATGGACAGCCGACTGTCTTGGCAACCGCAGTCTTCAGTCGCCTGCCATAGAATCGGAGAGGCGTCGTTTTGCGCTATTCCTTGCTTATAAGCGACTTGGATGACATTGGCGACATCTGGTGAGGTGAGGTCAACGCCTTCAAGAGCCATCGCGGATTCAAACAAATACTGGCTGGCAAACACTTGATTGGCGAGCGGCACCAACTGTTTTTGCAAGCTAGCGGGAATAGCGAAGACCGCCTGTTTTTTAAGCTCTGCAAACAGGGCGTTACTGTCTAGCTGCCAGTGAACCAGTGGCGCTGTGGTTTTGGTGGTACTCGTTGTGTTGGTTTGCGTTACAGGACTGTCGCTATTGCTGGCGCTCGAGTCAGATGTGCTAGTGCTAGATGTACTGTCAGAACTCGCAGCAGTGGTACTTGATGAACTCGTGCTAGAGCTAGAAGCGGTACTAGCGGGTTTTGAATTGCCCGATGTCGCACTGGCATCCGTGCTTGCGGCAGCATTCTTGCTTGTTTGGCTGGTGCTGGTAGCTTCGGTTTCACTATTGGATTCACTAGTGTGGTTTAAGCTTTGCAATTGAATGTACGTATTTAAATTGAGAGCTGGGTTGAACGTGGCGTCTAACTGATCAATGAGTTTGACCAGTTCGTTATATAAGCTACTTCGCTCGGGGAACTGTTGTTTAGCAAGTGCCATCAGTGCTTTTAAAGTCGCTTGTCGATTAAGGTCTTCGTCAGTGAGTTGGAAATAATAGCTAGTGATGGCTGCCGTATTGCTGGTACTTGGCTCCACAGGGGCACTTTCGGTGTTATTCGTGTTAGGTGCGAGTAACTGTTGCAACTGCTGGGAACTTAACCTGAGCACCTCTGCGGCCGGGATACTATCACGCCAATCTGGGAATAGTGCGTTGATCTCGGTAGCGCGACCTAAATCAATTAAGGTTGTATCGACAAAAGTGGTGTTGCGCGCGCCACCAACTTGATAGGCGGTGGCCACATCGAATTCACTGCAGAAGTACACTAGCCACTTATGAGTGACAGGGCCAAAAATTCCATCAGTCAGCATTTTTCCGTTGGTTTTGAGCGCAGCCTGAAAGGCTTTGTTGTGCTGATACAGCGCATTAAGTTGTTGCTGTATGACTCGCCCTTGATAACGGCTGTCCTTCGTCGGCAGACTTGCCTCGCAGCTTATAGGTTGAGTGCTCGCAGTATCGCCGTGAGCAATGTTTGATGAGAGCGCAATAAAGGATAGCCAGACAATAAACACTAACCCAACCAACTTGCACAGCTGTGTAAATCGCTGTCTTCGCTTTGGGTCATAGTAAAAGTCGAGTAAATAGTCGTTCATATCACGTTATCCTTAGCGCCAAGTCACGAATAGGGGTTGGTCCATCCATGGGTATTTGATGGTCTGAAAACTCCATGGCAGTTGATCGAGCAGCACGTCAAAGGTGCCGGGGATCACTTGTAGCTGCCATTGGTTGTCCTCTTTGGTCAAATAGCCTTCGCGTTGTAAAAATGTGCTTCGTAAGCCTTCTATGGAGGTGGAACCGATGGCGCTCCAGTGGGCTATCATTGCTGTTAGCAAACCATCGATGGTTTGTTTTGCGTTTTCTGGAAGTTCGACGTCGCTTGGTATGGGCTGGTGTATATCCATTCCACACAATAGTTTGTTGAGCACCAGTAGATACTCAGGCGTCTCAGTCAGTCCTTCTACCAAGTACTGCAAACAAAACAGCGCTTGGACTTGGTGCTCTTCATCAACAAACGCTTGGTTTTGGGTGAGGGCAAGGCGCTGAAACAGAGCAGGGATGTAAGTCGCGGCAATAACGAGCCCAGCATTGGTGATGGTGATGGGCTCTGATGTTTCGACCTCATCTTGGCGATATGGCCAGGACAAAGGTTCGCTTTCCGTTTTTTCACGCTCAAAGCTGTGCGCAGGACGCAGGGCTTGGTTGATTTGTTCTACCACAGGGTGAGCGCTGTCGACGCTGTTAGGCTGATCGACAAAGCTGCCTATGTTTGACACTCGTTGAGCGTTGCTGGTCGAAACTTTGTCTAGCGCCATCACAGAGTTTGGTAATTCGAGTTTAGACATAAGCTGTGTTGAGTCTGCTGCGGAAAGTTGGAAGATCTGTTGTAGCTGCGGTAGTTGGCATAGTTCGGTCAGTAACCAGTCCAGTGTTTGAGATGTATTACCGGACACACCGATTACAATTACTCGTTGGTATAGCATCTTCCAAAACGCAAAATGAATATATTTGTTGTTTTGACTGTGTGACATAAGTGACTGATAGATAGCCAATATCGGCCAGAGGTTTGGAGCCAATGTTGAAATTAACGACAGATGTCTTGAAGCAGAAAGCGCAGTAATCCAGCGTTCTAGTTTGTGAGTAGTGAGTAGCGCTTTGGACAGTTGGCTTTTGATCGTGTGTGGCTTCGAAGCTAACGCGACGTCTAGGGCTGCCACTGCAGATTCTGTCTGACCATCATCAAGCAAGGTTTCAATTAACTTAGGCGCGGGGTAAGAAACCGGCACGGCTGAAAGCCAGACTTGATGATGAGCAGGTTCTTGGGTCTTAATCCACTCAACCATCTCGGCGTAAAGCTTGGTTTGGCTTTTTTGGGGATACTGTTTATTGAGCTGGTGAAACAGGGCTTCTATCCACTCGGTTGGCGTTTGTGGCGGGTTGGTGCTCAGCAACTGTTGGTAGAGCCACACAGCAGGAACATTGCATTTAGCGAGTAATCCACAAAGTAGCTCAAGGCTTTGTTTGAGCGACGTGCTAATGGGTTGCTCTAAGCGAGTGAGAACACGTTGAGTTGTTTGGCTATTTAGCGTTAATGCACTTTGACCGAGTGATGAGCGGGTATCGAAGATCGCGGCGATAATGAGTCGACGCTGTTCAGCGCGCCAAATGGTGGCCGAGTTTGAAGCTTGGATCTCATCTAGCCACTGAGCCATCGTATTAGTATTGACATGACTCGTTGACAGCGAGCTTAACAAGTCGCTTACCCATTCGCGCTGTTGGCTTTGAGCGTGAGCGGCAACGAAACTAAGCAGTTTACTGGCTACGTTAGCTTCAGACTGAAGGCTGCGCTTTGCAATGGCTGACACCAGCGCAAGTAGCGCCGAGTCTAGTACTGCTTGTTCTAGGATTGCTTGCTGAGAACTTGACACGGAGAGCCTAACAAATAGCGGTGTCCAAATGAGCGACTTGGTATCGATATAACCAAAAGACAAGCCTTGTGAGCGCAGGGCTGCCTTGTGTGTTTCCAGCGTTTGGATGAGTGAAAGCAAAGTTTGCAGGTGAGGCTGCTGATTGGGGAATAGCCAATTAACTACGGTAAGCAGATCCTCGTTAGACATCGCTTTGAGCCAGCGATGTTGAATCCTTGGCGTACTCATCATCGCTAGGATTAGCCTCTGTGCTTGGCGAGTATCCACATTCGCTTCGCGGCTGGAATGATCAATGAATGACTTGATAACTTTTGGTTGTCCATTGAGCAGTGCAACCCAGAATTGCGTGGAGAGCTTAGGTAGCTGCTGTGTTACTGCCAGCCAAAGTTCATGTGTTTGTACGTTGAACTCAACGACAGAGTGAGCAACAGTGATGGGGGATTCATCAGTTGTTTGGTTGGAAGCTTTAACCTGCGATGACATCGTGAGCAAGGTTTGCTTAAGGACTTCGTTGGCACCTGAGGAGAACACAGTGATCAATGACGTCAGTAATGCGTGATGTTCGATATTGCGCCGCGCTGCCATCTGCTCAGTCAGAGACAGTAAGTAACTTCGATTGTTGAACTCACTTCCGCGTTCAATAAGCAAGTAGCTAAAAGTGAACTCCCATAAGCTATCTCGCAGAATATGGGTTTCGACAGGGGTTGGCGTGACCAATTCGATTAATGACTGGCGAATCGTTTCTTGTTCACTGAACACTTGGCTTACGATTGGAAGCGCTGCAGGCTCAATGAGTTCGGTAAAGTTGAGAAGCGTTTGATTAGTGTAACTTTCCACCCAATGGCGGCGAACAGCTGCGAGCTGACCAGACCAAAGCAATAATGATTTTAGGATGCTAGGATCTTTAGGCCATGCTTGTTTAAGGCTGGTTTCATTGCCTGATTGCAAGGCGATGAGTAGTCGATGATTAAAGCTTGTTGTCTCAGTTTTGCTTTTAGTTAGTAACTCCCATTTTTGTTCAATAGAAGAGTCTACTGGATCGTCAGTACCGATTTTATTGATTGACGATGAAACCAATGGGACAGACTGGTTTTCATCAAAATGCTGTTGGATAAAAACGTCCAGCAATAGCGTTAACGCATCATCAGACAACGATGTCCACAACGCTTCGCGCAGATCTTCATCGGAAATAAACTGCTTATAAAGCTCCTTGGACAATGCGCCTTCACTCAGCACACTCTCTAGTTCGCTCAACAAAGACTGATCAATGTTGGATGCTTTTAAACGTATGACGAGCTGAGAAATGCGCTTCACAGCACCGGCGTTCTGATTACCGTGCGGTTTCGTTTCTGATGGATGGCCTTGTGTATGAGCGCGTTTATCGGGATCTGAACGTTCGTATATTGAAAAGTCGTCCAGCATCAACAACATTTGTTGTCTCAGTGCACCGTCAATTTGCGTTGAGTCGAGATGGCGTCGAAGCTCACTAATGAGTGTAGCGGTGTCCACGTTGCGTTCGGCAGCCATACGTCCGATTAGGCTGCGCATGTACTGCAGTTTATTAAATCGGCTGCCACGCTCGACTAAAACAAAGTGGAATGTGAATTGCCAAAGAAGCGACGGCACGACTCGAGATGATTGGGAGTCACTAGGTTGCTGTTGGTTATCCTTCGGCTGCCACAAGTCAGGCAAACTCAGGAGTTGGTGTAGAAATGGGTATTCTAATGGCTCCAAACGATACAGCAGCGCCAGTCGTTGTGGTACGGAAAGCGAGTTTACCAGTAGCAAGGGTAGCGAGCTATTATGAGATTGCTGATATAGCGCACTTATAATGGCACTGTGATAGTGGGTGAGCAGGCTATCCCAGATGCTCATCATAGGCTGTAGCTGATGGGCACGGATGGCGTCTAACATTCGAGTTTGCCAGCCTTGGTGTAATGCTGATTGCAAAGTGGGCTCATGGTGGGTGGTGCCCAGCAAGACCTTCATTAGAGAGATACGTTGATCACAATTTAGTCTAGGGAGCAACTTGGAAAGCGTCCCTGAAGAAAGCTGGTGGGCCATTCTTTTATAGATGGCTCTCGCATTGCGACTTTGAGACATAGCTAGACTAAAGCGTTGAATGTTATTTAATAATACGTTTTCCAGCTGGTTATCCTGCCAGTCACGAGTTTGTTTAAATGGCCATTCCAGTAGACCTGTATTGAGGAAATGCCAAGCTTGCTGCCATTCAAATAAGCTCAATGTTTCTGTTGCAGCCGTGGAGGATGACGGATGTGGATTAGACGCTGCAGGTAAACGATCGCGGTTGCTGTTCGTGTGACTTATTTGATGCGATAGCTGGTCATAGAGTTGCCATGTTAGCTGTTCTTTCAAAACAGAATACAAGTGAGCATTATCCGAATCCGTTAGATAAATGGTCCCTAAATCAATAGTGAGCGCGTCTAACTTAACTACGGTGTCAGCGGGAATCAGGGCGTTTAGTTTTGCCTCCACCGCAGGAAGGATCTCCGCAACCAGCTTGGGACAAATCTCGGCGGCAAACCTCTCTGCATGGGTAGTGCTGTCGAAATCTACCTCTAGCAACACCTTATGAATGGCATGATTTTGAGCGTTAGGATCGAGTGCGAGTGATTGGTTGTCCATCATAATAGTAGTGCCTCGCTGGTGACATGAGGCTGGCGTAAAAGCGCCCATAACTGTTGTGCGGCATCATCGCAGTGAGCTTGGGACTCGTTATTCGGTGAAGTCAGTGCGGTGGATTTTGCCTGGCGCCAGCTATGATAACGGTTTTCAAATTCGTAGAAGGTGCAGAAATCTAACCAAAGCACTTGAACACAGAGGTGTGCAGGAGTATTGCTGCGTATCATTGCTTCTGTCTGTTTCTGAAACAGGGAGTTTTGGTGGCGAGCGGTGAAATTGGGTAGGACTAAACACAATCGATTGGCAAGCGTATCGATATCTTCAACACTGTTATCGCCTTGAGAATTGACCTTATCGCTTCTTAACATCAACGGTTCAACGACATACAAGGTTTCGGAGCGCTGATTCAATTCGATTAACCAGGCTTGTAACCACTCACAAAAGCGCACCAGTTTGTCGTGACGGTTATAGCGCGCTAAATAGAGCCAGCGCTGCGGGTGTTCACTTCCCATATCAAACAGCAGTCGAAACTCACCTTCCTGACCATTTCGTAAGATTCGATAGCGGCGATGGTCTACCCCAAACTGCAGCAGAGATTCAGGCAGTGTTTGACCACTAATGGCATAGACGGAAGCACGCAACTGACGTTTTTGTTGAATGGTGAGAGAGATAGGTTCGCTAGGCTCAGGGATCGACGTCATGAATGGCTCAACGGCGGGCTGAAGCTCAAACAGTGCGGTCTTCCCAATGTCACTGCAACGATAGTCGTCGTCTGAGACTACGTTTAGCAGATATTCAGTGATCGTTGGGCTAACACTATGGCTTTTGCCACCCTCTGTACGGTCTTGGTTTTCTGTGTTGTACGCTGCCGAGGAGAGACCCAATAGTGTGGAGAGCCTCTGTGCATAGCCCCCGCGATGTTCTGGGTTTAGTAGGTTGTCACTGATTGCTCGCTGATTTGTGATGGTGGCGATATGACGGATAAAGTGTTGTTTGTGAGCGAGCAGACGCCATTCTAATTCCTTGTCACTGAAATACGGATTAAAAGCTCGATGAAAGGCGTCAGGAAATTGCTCTCCGTAGAGGGCAATGAGGTAATCAAATATACGTCCTTTTCGCTGTGGGTAAGGGTCGAAGTGTTGCTGTAGTGCTTTAAGGCTTTCCTCCGCATTTGCCGGGTAGTGGTTGTCGATGTTCACAAACTCATGCTCATGGAGCTCATGATGTTGGTAGCTGGCAAGTCCTTGATACTCCGTAGAGTAGAGAGCAGGTAATTGATTAATGTCTTCACAAAAGTTAGCCATTAACTGATCAAAGAGCAGCAGGTAGCTTCGTAGTTGATGTCGTTCAGCTTGAGACTTAGGGTCATAACGATTGATCAGCTTAGTCGCAAGTTGATAGTTACGGGGAAATAACGTCTGAATCGATTCATAACCACCTAGTTGGCGATATTGTCCGCTAGGAAGGTCGTAAAACGGAATGTTTTGATTTTCATTGGCTGTCTCCAATTCTCGTAGCTGTTCGAGCTGGATCATGATATCTGCGGCATCAAGCAGCAACGCGTGTTGGTTTTGTACCAGTGTTATGCCTATTTCAGTTTGATTCTCAGGCAGGATCAAACTGGCATGTTTGGGAAGCTTGCTTGATGCTTGTGCGTCTTCGACCGATTGATACGGGACGACGACTAGATTGGCGATTGAAACGACGCTCGATATAGAAAGTAGTGATTCTTGTAATACCGATACATCGTCATTGTTCCTCTCACGCAGCCACTCAGCTGCATATTGATAGACCTTGGCTGCGATGTGGTTGACATCACTTTCTTCGTCACTTAACTCGATGCGAGCATGCAGTGCGACTTCGTGTTCACCGGTTACTGTGATGTGTGCAATGTCTTCATTGAGGCCGCGTACGGAGTAATAGACAGAGCGAATGGCACTGGCGACACTCGCGTGATCGAGAGGTGGGCTCTGAATATGGGCATCTTGTTGGTTTTTGCTACGCTGGCGATAGAAGCGCTGTAGTAATCCCGACACTTGATAAAGGCCACTGTATGGGTGAGTGTCATCCACTTGGAACCAGAGTTTCTCTAACTCTGGAATACTGTTGCTTAATAGAGATTCATACTCTGAAGGTAGCTGTGGTGGTGCCGCAAAAATGGCGTCGTGAGTGACTAGCCCTAACCGTTCATAATCTATCACACCATATTCGTTGGCAAGAACGTCTTGAACCTCGAAATCACAGCGATAAATTAAGTCGGTGAGTGCGAAGCATACCTGCTCTAATATCGTAACGCCCGGATCGTGAGTGTTGTAGTCCGTCCATACCTTGCCACTGAGCGCTTGGATATAAGTGATCCCAAGTTGGAACAGTCGTTCAAACTTGTCTGGGTCTTCTTGGTGCGCTTGCCTAGATATGGTGCTTGTCATCGTTATGCCTGTTGATCATCACTGCTAACTTCACATTCGGACATGTAGTCGTCGTGCCAGAGTTTAGTGATGTGATAGCGAATGTAGCGATTCTCTCCATAGCTGGTATTGGTCCGAATTTGCAATCGGTACGGCCGCTCAGTGCCAGACTCAGTTTCATGGAGCCAACGAAGTCGGAGTTTATCCGCCGCAGAGCGGAAAAATGCATGCTGTGCCTTGATTGGGTTTTTGCGTCGCCACTGCCACCACCAATGGTTCGGAGCGCAGGTATTGGTAGCGATAGCATGGAGCATTGCGTAGCGCCCCGTATGGCGAATTCCAATACCGGCGACGACTTCCAGCATCTGGCAACCTTCTAGCTTTTCAGTGATGTCATGCCATTGCCCGTCGGCTGGGATCAGAGTGTCTACCGTTTGTGCGCCGACACGGCCATGTGATGCCAATGTGCCGTTGATGTCTAATGCCTGCTTCGGCTCTGCGGTGTTAACACCAACCAAACCCGTGGGTGTCAGAGTCAGATTGGGCTTTGCGACGATGTGGCTATCGGTGATATCTGCAGCGGGATTGGCCCTAAAGTGCAGATTGGTTGTTTTGGCATCCAGCCCCATGTGCCAAAGTGCAGTATCGCGATCACTTTGTTGATAGAAACTGAGTAAATGTTCTTGGTCGAGAGCGGTAAGTTGTAATCCGGTTGCGGGCGGCTTTTCAAATCCATCTTCGACCTGGTTAACACAAGAGTCGATGAGATCCGAAAAGTGCTCGGCAGAAGGCATGTTTCCAGGGCGAAAGAAATTCTTTAACGTGCTTCGATTTCGTTTAGGCATGGTTAATGACTCCCTTTGTTCGTATCGCTGGTATGACGGTTTGCTAGGGTTCCCGAAGCGCCGTCACGTCCAGCTAAAATGAATTGTTCGCCAATAGTCAGATCGCCCACGCCGGCGGGTATTGGGTCGACAGAGTGGGGCTGTGAAGACAGTTTAATCAAATGATGTTTGGCTGAAATGAGCAGGTACCAAGGCAGTTTGGCGGATATGGGTTCGTCAACGCGCGCGCTATCGAGTAGCTCATACTCTTTGTTTGGATCCTGAGTCACCTTTAGTACTGATAAGCCACTCACATGAGTGACATTGGGCTGTTGATTGATGAACGCGGTGAGCTTAGATAAGGACAATGTCCAGCCGAGACCTTTGTTGAGGCTACCTTGATGCCACGGGCATAATGCTTGCGTGATGGTGTACTCCAATTGGCGCAGTGCTAACCCATGATGAACGCCTTCGGCAAACGCGACGGTGCAGCGCACTTGGATCTCTTCATAGCCGGGATTTCGGACAGCAATCTGAGTTTGAGGGCGACTAACGCCCGCCAAATAAGTCTGAATGGCGAGTAGGTCGGCTGCACTGACGTTTTTTCTCTCACACGGATCGTGTTCACAGCTCAGTTGGTTGGGCAATACAGTGACTAGAACGTGGCCTGGCTGTGGCTTGTCGCTATCAAATTGGCGGCCTGCGAAACAATCGACAGCACCAATAGCAGGGAAGTGTTGTAATACTATGCGCTCATAGTCCCAAGGACTCTCTGCTTTTCCTTTATGTCTGAGTAATTCACTGGTTTTGGTTATCCATTCGCGCTCACCTTCACTGGCCTGCCATTGCGCCATAGGAGTGAGCTGAGCAACCGTGCCTAAATTGGCAAGTTTTGGTTGATGCTGCCATTGAGCAAAGGGTTGGGTCGCTTGGCTCAAGCCATCGCTCGGGTTGGCTTGAATGACATGCGTCGCGACGTGATAGCACTTAGGGTATTGTCCCAATCCTTTATTGGTACTGACCCGAAGCCAATACATGCCTGTTGGCATTACGGTATGTTCTGTATTGGCTGCATCTGGAATGTCGAGAGTCACTACGCCAGAATTGAGGAACCCTTGCGTCGTATCGTGAATCATATTTTTGGCTGGCAGCGGCATCCAGATATTGTCCACCAAGTAATACCATTGGTAATCCTGCGACGAGAACGGTGTAAGTAGGCTGGATTCTTCAGCCAGCAAGAAATACAAATTGAGATAGCCGGATAGGTCGGAGGCTCGGATCCCAAGCAACACATGACCATCTTCACTGTATTGTGGCAGCATTCTTGCTACATGGACTCTACGATTACCGATGCGTGGGTAAACTTGCGATTCCCCAAAAGGATGGAGATGAACGATACGGCAGCTTTGTGCATCGTTAATATCGGTTAAGTTAACCTTCTTTGTCGCACGATAACTTATTGTTAGTTTGTCAACCAAGGGCGTATAAGGGGCATTTGGCAATGGTTTAGGCTTTTTGGTTTTGACGTTCTCACTCAATGTTTGAGTGAGCAGTAGGGCGTAGTCATTATGGCCAAATGCACAATCTGGTTCGTTCAGAGTGAGCTTGAACAGCCCATTTCGAATCGGAGACTGTGGGCTGTAAGGCATGATGGGCCAAGGCTGAGTATTTGGCAGATAGCTGTTTTGCATGCTCTTAACTCGGACGTGGTGGTGGCGCTCTAATTGCCCATATTTAGGGGAAAACAAAGGCTGCATGTCGGGGCCGATGGCGCCCCAGCGCCCATTATTGAGTACCTGAGTCGAGATCTGAAAACTGTGATTATTGAAATCAAATGGGTACTCAGCGTAATGCGCCCTAAAGCCGTCATGACTCTGGGGTAGGTCAGCCCAATCGAAGTGAAAACACATGGATTTAATAGGTTTAGCGGCGAGTTCTCTACTGGCGATGACCAAATAGGCGTTGTCTTTAGGTTGAGCGCCAAAAGGATAGAAGGGTTGGCTCGGATCTGTTTGACCATCTTGATTGAACAGCTGTAATTGAGATACGCCTGATACCTCACAATTAATGACCACCTCTGCGAGTTCAAAGTCTCTGAGTACCGCATAGAGGAAACAGTGACACTGGGGCTTTAGTGTTAGGCGCAAAGCGGGATAGACTTGTGCTTGCGCATTCGGTTTGAGGGGCTTTATTGGTTTTACCGCTGAGAACCCGGGCTCCAAGGTTACATTCAGTGCAAAACCCATTTGAGCATTGTGACTGCCTTCAATGGGAACGAGCTGGGCGTGATTCACATGTTGCCACCCGCCCTCTGTCGTGATCTCGACGTTAAATGCATCCTCAAACAGCTCATAGAAGGTTTGAGTATTTGAGTGAACCAACAATCGACTTAGCGTGGCATGCACGGTTTTATCGATGAGCTTCGCATCGACTAGCGATTGAATGAGAGTACTGACCGTGGTGATATGTTCCTTGCTTAACCATTGCTGCTTATACAGCGCTTGCCTCGCGATGAGTTGACCTATTACTCGAAATAGTAGTGCTTTGTCGCCTTTACCGTTGGTGTTGACGCCTTGCTCTAACAGCGCTTGTGATGTGATGGAAAGAAGGGCGAGATAGAGCTCACGATAGAGGGCACGCAGCTGCGCTTCTGCAGGCATGGAAAGCAACTTGTTTAGCACGGTTTCGTCAATATGATTAACGATTTCAGTGCTGTCGATGTGGATCTGCCAATCTCTGAATATAGGGATTTGTAGCTCCAGGATCTCTTTGATGATTATGATTAATGCGTCGCTGGTGTCATCTGACGTCGTAGCATTGTTATCACTGTCTTCTCGGCTAAGCAGTGACAACCTTTGGTAGAGTTGGCTACTGCCCACTTCTTGAAGCTCAAAGAATAGGCTAAGAGAGCGCTCTCCCTCAGCCATCGCGAAGATTGGGTCTGATACTGTTAACCCCATTGCTTGCAGTTCGGAGTCGACACCGACATTCAGCGGCTTAGTGCTATCAAACAGTGCAAATGAACTCTGTTCGTCTTTTTTATGCCCGGCCATTTCGGGATCGAGACTTCGTCTCTGTCCGATCACACTTGAAGGTAATCCCAGCTCTTTTTCTGGTGAGATTAATGGGTCACGGCGCAGACTAAAATGAAAAAGGTTACACACTTCGGCATCGGTGACGCTCATCCCATAAGCAGCGTGATAGATAATCGGTGTAAAGTCTGGCGCGTTACCCGGGCTGAATTTATGGCCTTGCTCGATAACCACCGGCTTTTGGCTTGCTTGGCTCTTTGAGAGCTTTAGGAAAACAGGCGACTGGGTCGCTTGCTGAGGTGCTTGTTTGAGCACATCGCGATAATAAAACAGCAAATGACGGTGAGAGAAAGTATTGATGCGAGCTTGCGCACGTTCAAATAGTTTCAGAAAGCTAAGGTACAGCGCCAATTGAGGGGGGTGCTCACCATGCTTTAATGACACATCAAACGTCTTTCGACATTCTGATTTGAGAGAGGCAATCACCACCAAAATGCGCGACAGACAATGTTGCGCTTCTTCGTAAACAGTGGTTTTTCCACTGGTCGCTTTGGGACTAGAAAGCTGCCACATGGCATCAAATGGCACAAATTGCGCGTGATATTGTGTGGGTGTGACGCGATACAACTGTTGGAATGATTCTCGTAATTGCGTTTGGCATGCGTTGAGAAGGGTGAACTTGAGTCGATAGCTCACCTCCGGTGTAGTTGGCAGATGGTGATACCAATCTTCAAGCTGTTTAAACACACTCAGTATAAAACTGAGCGTCTGTTCAACATCGCCATGTTGAGTTTGTTTGAATTGCTGTTTCCACGCTTTTTCGTCGACAGAAAGGATTGCTGCACACACAACCAGTTCGTTCTTTTCAAACAACGCGCCCCAGTCACCGGTTTGTTGGTCAAATTCATTACGGTAAGGGATAAGCGAGGCGAACTGCTTAGCCCACAATATCAATTGCTCGAAGCTAAGCTCATGCGGCTGGAAGAAACCGTTATCAAGAGCGGGATTGTGGCGCTCGGCCTGAGTGGTCATAGGCGGCTCCCAGAGGCATCAAGAGGCAGAAGATCTGGACTAATGAGTGTGCCTTCTTGCAGGTAATAGGGATACACCATGTTGTCGCGTGTGTTAGTGCTGACGATGTCGTAATCGATCTCTATAACAATCTTTCCTTCTAATGGCTCAGGGGTTAGTACAAGGGTTCGTAAGTCGATTCGTGATTCAAACAGCAAAATGGCGCGTCGTATTTCCGACTCCAGCTCGGTGAGGGTAGTTCGATTAAGTTCCGCGAAGACAAATTTTTGAATGCCACAGCCAAATTCAGGGTGCATGATTCTCTCTCCCGGTGCAGTGGAGAGTAAAATGGTCAAGCTTTGTCGAATATCTTGCTCATTGCTGCACAATTTGGCGCTGCGGCTTTCAGAATCGAAGCTTGGCGGAAACGCCCATCCAGTGCCTAGAAAACCATTGTTACGACTCATCTTGATAGACTCCTATTAACCGCCAATGAGCACGGTAAGACAGCCCATGGCAACATTGCCACCATGGTCTGTAGTATCACCCACTCTTGCCGCTGGCATGCCACCAATCATGACGGTAGCTGAGCCTTTAATAATCGTTGAAGGTGGCCCTACGCATGTGCACATGTCTCCAACGATAGATGCAGGAATGCTGCCAATCAGGACTGTCGGTACACCTGGCCCAATCACGGGACCGCCGACATGAGGAACAGGGGGCAGACCCGGTGTTACCATCGGGCAGACGTGCATATCTGTAATTCGCGCTGCAAAGGGCATTCCTTGTCTCCTCTCTATCGCGTTAGTTAATTTTGACCATCGCACCTTTAATGGTGTTGATGCCGGAAGCAGAAAACTCGGCGGTAGCAGAACCTTTGGCTGTCAGTCCTGTTTGCGCCTCGACGGTGACGTTAAGCCCTTTCAAACTGGCATCCGATGTGGCTTCGATGCTGGTGCCGCCGGTCGATTTAATGGAAATGTCACCAGTGGCAGAAAGAGTGAGATCTTTGGGCGTATCGATTTTGATCCCGCTCTCATTCATAGTGATGGTGTTGCTATTTTGGTCCGACAATTTGATGGATTTGTCCTCGTCGCTCAGAGTGACGCAATTATTTTCGGGTGTAGTGATGGTGATGACTTTGTTTTCATCATCAAACTCAATCTTGAGTTTGCTTTTGGTGACGATTGCTTTGGTGTAATTATCTGAGGTCAGGTCATACGGGGCCGTGTGTTTACTGCTGTATAGACTACCTAAGATGATTGGCTGTCCCGGGTCTTGATTGATGTAACCAAGGATGACTTCATCACCAATTTCAGGAATAAAGAAATTGCCACTTTCACTGGTGGCATAGTAGTTAGCGATACGTGCCCAAACGAGGTTGTCACTATCGCCAAGTGCTGGTACCTCAATTTGGATGCGATATTGTGACTCTGGGTCTTCATCGAGTTTTTTAACCACGCCAATTTGCAGACCGTCGGCTGGTGGTATCCAGCCGGCAGCTGGTGGCGCGCCAAGATCTCGGTGTTCAGTGGACCACATAGGGGATAGACCTAGCTCTGCCGTTGTTAGCCACTGACCTTTATCAATTCGATGATGGACCGCGCCGACATAATGCGAGCCATTGAACCTATCGCCCACGCCAGCAAGCTCAATGAGAGAATCAATTTTCGCCTTGGCATTGCCCTGAAATGTCACCGTGCCGCGAACTTTGGAGAGCATAGACTTGGTTCGTTGACCTTTGGCCCAACTGGTGAGAGCGTCTTGTGGATACGTTGCCGAACTCTGCATTCGAAAATCGGAGATACCCAAAACGGCAGCAAGATCACTGGCACTAAGGTTGCCTTGATCTGAAATCGACAATGCCGCAGTTTGCTCTGACAGCATTTTTTGTTGGCTAGGATCCCAACCAACACTCGTCACTTGGCTCAGCTGTGTTCTGGCATCAATCTCCGCAGAGAGGTTGAATAGGTCAGTGCCGTAGGTGACCACGAGTGGTGCAGAGTCGCTGGTGGACGGCGTGGTAATAGAAAGCTTGTTTTGCTGATTGATAACCACCATGCCATTCGCTTCGGCTCGAGCAAGTACAAAGTCCCAATCGGTGCAGTGAAATTGCACCAACTCGTCATGTTTGGTGGAGGTAGAGTCGACTTTATCGCTGCTGACATTCGAGTAGTTACCGATAATTGACTGCATCACATCACTGTCTGTTTGCTGTAAATAAGACTTACTGTTTCGAGCGATGGTCAGAGCAACGGCTTGATCTTTACACGTTATGTTTAACGTTGTTTGGTTACTGTCAGTAATGCGAACGGCGTGGCTAATGATCACGCCTTCGTAGAGGGTTTCTTCTTCACTGTTGTAGCCAGCACTGATTGAAATCGTAGTTCCTGGCTTAAAGGTATCACTCGTGCTTGTGGTAAATGTTTGCTTTGCAACGCTGCCATCAACAATTTCCAGTTCCGCGTAAGCGACGTGATTCACCTGATAAAAAACATTTACTGAGATCACACCGATAGCACTGTCGATAGCGTTGCCATTGGCTTTGATAGTAAAGGTAGTGACGTCAGAGTTAGTGACAGTTGGAGATTCAGCCATACTAGGTTTCCGTTAACCAAGAGGGGGAAAATAGAGTTTGGTGCCAGGGCGAATACCACGCACGCTCGACAATTGATTGTAGGCAGCGACTTCCGGATAGTAAGAGCTGTCGTTGTATATCTGATGGCAAAGACTTGGCAGTGTATCTCCTGCTTTAAATATCACGTGGTGAGTCAGATCAGGGGACGATTTTTTCGCTAGCGCTTCCTTTTCCTGTTCGGTGAGAAACTGTGTGAAATTCATGGTGACAGTAGCACGCAATGGGACACCACTGGAGTCAAACAGTACGTAGGAAACCGCCATTGACGTTAGACGGCCCCGAAAGCTAAGGGTGCTACCCCAAGTAATTTTGACAGGGTTAGGTTCGTGCTGCTTGCCGTTGTAGGCATAAGCCACGTCTTTTAGCTGCGTAAGCTGATCCTGAACCGATTCTCCTCCCTTGTATTCAACGACGCCCGTCGCGTCGATCATGATTTCAAAATCCAATTTTTCACTTTGATAGCCTTGAAACTGAACCGTTGGAGCGATATCCCCCTGTGACTGCTGATGTTTGCAAGGGTCATCGGTGTAGCCAATACCAAAGTCATGTTTGATCGAGTTTGGATTGAGCATAGCGGTAAAGGTTTGTGATGAACCAGAACTCGGCATAGACACTATTTTGAGTTTATCGACCATAACTAACGCTCTCTCGCTTCCTGCTGTAGCTTGCGGTGTGTCCATTTCAACAGTGCAAACTGTGGCGCTGTGCGAGCTGAATCGGCACTACCGGTTAGTTGGCTAGAGGGTTCGTTGCCACAACTTTTTTTTGACGCATTGACGTCACTCTCTTTTGGAGAAACGACATTCGATTTGACGGACAGTTGCTTGATTTCTATTGGCATAACGCTTTAGCTCGCGGTTATTGAGTTCTGGATGATCGGCTATAGCAGATCTCGATTTCTTCAATGGCGACTTCATTTTTGGTGGAGTTAAACCCTTCGACGCGCCATTTCACTGGGTAGGCGTTGTATAGCTCCCACACTCGGCATGGGCTCCCGGTTTCATCCAGCAGTCGCACCGATACAGTTTTGGTGGTGATTGCGCTCGATAATTGAGCATCTAATATTTCTTGGCACCACTGAATGAGCGCAGAGCTGGAATCAGCGATACCGCGTTTAAGCGTTAGATTTGAGCTTTTAATGGCTTTAGGCAGGTGATAGGTAAGATTGTTGCCACCTTCTCGATACTCTTCGGTTTCTACCTGAGTTTCGATACCAGACACTTCTTGGAAAGCGGAATCATCGTCGTTGCTATCAATCACAACGGAAAAATAAAATGCCGGAAGCGGCCATTCGTCTGCCATGTAAACCTTGTTCTCTTATGATTATTATTGTTACTTGTTGCCAAATCACGGACGTGCGCTTACAGCTGCATTCAATGCGTTTATAGGGACAAGCCCATGATTTGGCAGGGGAGTGCAAATTGATTAAGTTGAAATCTCCAACCCTTCGTGAGCGAGCTCAATGGTCTCAACTGCAACTTCGTTACCATCAGATTTCAAGTCGGTACCGGTCACTTTGGTTGGCCATGCATTTTTTAGCTTCCAACTCATGACGGGTGAGCCGCTTTCATCTAATAGGTTGATCGTCACACCGGTACGAGCAATGGTGTTCATCTTGATCTTGCTGTACCAGTCATAGAACTTGTTATCGCTCTTGAAAATGCCTTTTTTCATGGTGACATTGCTGGTTTTGACGATGCCTGGCATTTTTACTGTTGAGAACACTTTGCTGTTACCAGCGCGGTATTCGATAGGTTGCGCTTCGGTATCTAGACCTGAGATCTCTTGAAATGCTGCGACCATTTTTGCATCAGAGCCTGCGCCACCGTCCCATTTCACTTCAAAGTGGAACTTCGGCATCGGCCATACGGTTTCTGATTGAGCTGAACCATCATCTGCCATGGTTATCTCCTTTCGATAATTCGATTTTTAAAGTTCAAAGGACGACAAGACGTCCTCTACGCTTTGAGTGCAATACGTTACGATTCCTGCATTTTTTGCTGGAACGTGATTTCAATAAATTCGGCTGGACGGGTAATTGCGACCAAAACAGTGATGCGCAAGATGCCTTCTAGTATGTCGTCTCCCGTCATTGTTTTGCCGAGACCGACGCTCACGCTGTAAGCCTCAGCAGGTGCAGCACCAGCAAGACCACCACGCTTCCAAATACCGTATAGGAAGTTACTGATCATGCTCTCCATCGAAACCCAAGTACTGGCGACGTTTGGCTCGAATACATAAGCTTTGGAAGCGAGTTTGATAGACTCTTCAAGCATGATCATGGTGCGGCGAACGTTGATGTATCGCCAATCCAGACTATTGCCATCTAGGGTTCGGCCACCCCAAACCAAGGTACCTTCACCAACAAACGGTCGAATTGCGTTGATGGACTTGCCCTGTGTCGTGACGTTGAGATCTTCTTGCTCGTCATCGCTGATGTTTACGGTTGGCGAGATCACCGCATTCATGCTGACGTTAGCTGGTGCTTTCCAAACCCCACGTGAGTTATCAACCATGGTATAGATACCCGCCATTGCCGAAGCAGGTGGCAGTACGTTAAGTTGATGTTTAACTTCTGCCATGATGGTTTGATAAAGCGGACTGATGGTTTGCAGTACTTTGTTTAGAAGAACCTGTTCAGTGTCGGAGAGCTCAGTGCCCAGTTTGGCAATTTCATCCAACATCTGTTGTTTGCGTGTCGCGCGCAGCTTATTGCCGCCGCTATTTAGGTCTTCTTCTGACAGACCTTCGAGATCTTGAAAGGCAGCGTTGACCTCATTGGTAAGGAGTTCAGTCAATTTGTCCGGATTACTGATGTTATGAAAGTCGACGTCGCTGTCTTGAACGATAGAAGTGTTGAGCCAAGGGTAGTAAGAAGCGGCGTAATCGAGGTAGTTAATACCAAGATCGGAGCGGAAGTTCTCAACACAATCGCCATCTGGATGTTGGCGATCTTTGAAGCCCCCCCAAATATCCAGGATGGCAACACGGTTCTTCATCTTTCCGCCGCAGTGCCCAAGCATGGCTTGCTGGACATTAATGCAGTCTGCTTCGGCAAGCTGCACACTCTCCGGGATCACTAGCATGGTGGCTTCGGGCTCTTTAATTAGTGGGTCGATACCACCTTTGAGCACCCCAGGGTCAATATCGTCACTGTATGACCCGACAGAAACGATATAACAAGGGCCACCACCGTTCTGAAAGAAGAACAGCATGTTGTAATAGAGCGTATATTTGGTGTTTGATTGGCTGATCTGATAAGACTTATCTTGTTGGCTAAACGCAATCTCTGTCGCTCCGTCAGCCGCATCGGCGATTTCGAAAGCTGGTGCTGGTGCGTCACCAAAATACTGACGAAATTCCGACATGGATGTGATTCGCCAAGGGACATTTTTTAATGACTTGCCGCCATTGTCCGCTTTTTGCGTATAGCCGATAAACGCAGGTACAGCGGTCGCGACCTCAACGACGGAGTTGGGAAAGGCATTTTTCTCGACGATGTAAACGCCTGGGGTCTTCATTACACCCATAGTGAATTCCTTTTTGGTTTCATTTATGAATATTTCACGCTCGCGTTTACCCTGAGAAAGCCTGGCTCAGTACTGACGTTGTTGCGAGTCTAATTACTAATACACAAGTACTAGAAAAGTTGTATGTAATTAACTTTAGTCTTAGGTATAGATGGTGCTAATTAGGCTGTCAAGAAAAGTAAAAAATAGCAAGGTATTGCTTTCATTACATTTTTATTAGTATTTACCTACTGGATGTAGATATGGCATAGGGGCGTTTTTTGTGGTTCAGTATCAAGCCATTTCATATGTTCTGGACTTGCTGTTGCTAATCTTCTCAATAATATTCTCTGGTCACTTCGTAGTTGTAAATTAAGCTCTGAGCGTTTGTGTATAGGGAGTTTAGTGTCTGATTCAAAAATCATAAACCTAGTCTTTCCTAACAGAATTTCACTTTTCTTATGAAAGGAATAATTGCTTTTGATATCTATTATACTGATGTTTTTATCAGCTAAATATGCAGGAATAAAGTACTGCCAAATTGCAGAGTTATTCCGGAATCGAAGATTGATTGCCTTTTTTAAATTCCCAAACTGTGAACTTGGTTCCAAAAAATTAATTACTCCTACGAGATTTTTGATTATATCACGCTCAGTAATGGGCTCTATATAATTAAGGTTGTTGATTTTGGTAGAGTTTATCCACTGGGCCACCTCAGTGATAGGGTTGTTAATATCGCTCGACTGGCAATTGAAGAGTGCTAATGACTTGATATCGAGATCATCAATTTGAGTATAATTTCTAAAGTAGGGATCAGCAGAGGTGATATGAAACTGTAAGCGATACTCTTCGTCTGCGGGAGAGATGTCATCAATGCGCTCTGGGTCACAAAAAATAGTCAGCCCGTCAGGTGATTGCTTCGCAAACATATGGTGCTGACGTAACCACTCCAATGACTTGTTTGTCGGTATAAGGGAGAGCAGTGCTGAGCCGGTGGCATTTGTAAAGTAGTCATGGTCGACTCTGATGGTGAGGAATGGCGTGTAGTTGGACATGATCACACCTCATTGGACAGCTTAGGTTTGATAGAAGACAATCGACCCGCTTGGCGTAATAGCGTATCGCTATTGGGTATTGCAACGCGAACTTGATACACGCAGGAAGGTAAATAGTTAGAACCTAACATGCTCCACATATGGCTTAATTGTCCTTCGGGTATCACGTCCATCTCGAGGCCTATTTGTTCAACAAATTCAGGCATGTCAGGGGAATTCTGACGATTAAATATTGGATTTCTATGAAAAAAAGCCAGCACGTGAGAAAGAATTTTTAATCCGTCGGTATAGTTTGTTGAAGAAAAATTTGAAGCCACGACGACAGAAATGGATAAGTACAGAGGTTTGCCAGTAATAGCGCCACCAGGTTGTGACGAAAAGGCGGCCATTTGCCCAGGTTTTGAATAAGGGTCTCGTTCAATACCACTAAGAAATATCAATACCTTATTATCATTTTGACCTGCTGAATTCTTATTGGAATCACTAGGGGCAGAAACAATGGCAAGGTCTTCTGATAAATCGAATGTTGTATGTAATGATTGATTAATTCGTTGACAGAGATATTCAAGACAATTATCCAGCATAAACAACCTCATAAATTAGATGAGTCTAGTGTAGTGCAACTCAACAGAAAGTGATATTTGTTTTTATCCGGCAAATTAGTATGATTTATTATGTAGACTAATCAGTAACTTTAAATGAGCGTTCCCATAATACCGTGTGTCTTTTCTGTTATTTAATGATGTGGGCTGTTTACTCTATTTTGATGACTGAGTTACTTTTGATTGAGGTGTCTTATTGAGTGTTTGACAGATTACTTTCGCAGCTTTGATAACACTATTTAACTCAACCCCGGTATGAATGCCTAAACCGTGACAAAGATATAGCACATCTTCTGTTGCGACATTGCCACTTGCACCAGGGGCGTATGGGCAACCACCGAGACCGGCGACACTGCTATCAATGGTATTAATGCCCATCGTCAGGGCTTGATAGATATTCGCAATGGCTTGGCCATAGGTGTCGTGAAAATGGACAGCAAGTTGAGAGAGCGGAACATCTTTTGAAACAGCGTCTATCATTGCCGCAATGCGAAGTGGTGTTCCAGTGCCTATAGTGTCGCCCAGAGACACTTGGTAGCAGCCCATGTCGTGCATCGCTTTCGCGATCAACGCAACTTGACTGGCGGGGGTTGCGCCTTCGTAAGGGCAGTCAGCCACGCAGGACAGATATCCACGCACCCTAATATTGTGTTGTTTTGCGAGTGCTATGACAGGTTCAAAGCGCGTTAAACTCTCGGTAATGGAACAATGGATGTTGTTTTGACTAAATGTTTCTGAGGCAGAGGCAAATACCGCCACTTCGGTGGCATTGGCCTCTAAAGCGGCTTCGAACCCTCTCACATTGGGTGTTAATGCAGAATAGGTGATGTCAGGATGGCGTTGAATACGGGCAAAGACCTGATCGGAGTCACTCATTTGAGGAATGCGTTTCGCTGAAACAAACGCGCCAGCTTCAATATAACGCAGGCCAGTTTGCGATAAGGCATTGATGAGCTCGACTTTAGCATTTAGTGAAACTTGCGTTTCATTTTGCAGCCCATCTCTTGCGCCAACTTCAACAATATTAACTGATGTAGGCAGCGTCATACTCATGGCCTATCTACCTTAGAGTGCCAATTAGGCTCCGTTTTGTTTAAAAACGCGCTTAAACCTTGCTGTCCATGTTCTGAGGCACGCGCATTGGCAATTAGAGTGGCGGTATGAAGAATTAATCCATCGTCTATGCTGTCAGTGCAGCGCTCTATGAGTGCTTTGGTTTCAGCTACGGCAATCGGACTATTGCTGAGTACATGGTTAATGATGTCTGTGAGCACCTCATCCAAGTCTGTGGATTCACAGACTTGGTGAAACAATCCTAACTCCAGAGCTGTTTGTGCAGAAATTCTTTCGGCTGTGAGCATATAGCGTCGTGACGCTCTTACACCTATCGCTTGAACAGCGTAAGGGGAGATTGTCGCTGGGATAAGCCCAAGTTTTACCTCGCTAAAACATGCCACACTGTTGGGCGCTGCAATGACGATATCACAACAGCAGATCAAACCGAGTGCGCCACCAAAAGCACAACCTTGCACGGCAGCGAGGGTAGGGACAGGTAGCTCGTTGAGGGTCGACATAAGCAACGCCAGTCGTTTGGCATCGGCTAGGTTGTCCTCATAGCTGCTATTTGCAATAGATTTCATCCAGTTGAGATCAGCGCCAGTTGAAAAATGTTTGCCTTTCCCTTTGAGGAGCAAACAGCGAACCGCAGGCTGGCTCTTAATGGTCTCTAGTGCTTGTAGCAACGCTTCAATGGTCTCGTCCGAGAATGCATTGCCTTTATCTGGTCGATTGAGCGTGATAGTGGCAACGCCAGATTGAGTGACTTCGAGTAATATATGTTCGCTCATCGTTTTGCCTCACATTCGGAAAATTCCAAATTCACTGTCTGCTATCGGTGCGTTGAGTGCAGCGTTTAGTGCTTGGCTTATGACATGCCGTGTATCTTTGGGGTCGATGATGCCATCGTCCCAAAGCCGAGCACTGGCATAGTAGGGGCTGCCTTCACGCTCATAATTGTCGATAATCTGTTGCTTAAAATGGTGTTCTTGCTCTGGCTCCCAAGTAAGATCTTGGCGCTGTTTTACCTCGCGCTTTACCTGAGCCAGTACGTTAGCTGCTTGAATACCGCCCATCACTGAAATACGAGCGTTCGGCCAAATCCACATCATGGTTGGGTCGTAGGCTCGGCCACACATGCCATAGTTGCCCGCACCGTAAGAGCCGCCAATAATGACCGTAAATTTAGGTACATCAGCACAAGATACGGCCATGACGAGTTTGGCACCATGCTTTGCAATGCCGCCTTCTTCCGCTTGTTTCCCCACCATGAAACCGGTGATGTTTTGCAAAAATAGAAGCGGAATTTTCCGCTTGGCACACAACTCAATAAAATGCGCGCCTTTTTGAGCGGATTCTGAAAACAAAATGCCGTTGTTTGCCACCACCCCGATGAGCTGCCCGTCAATGCGAGCAAAGCCGCATACTAAGGTCGTGCCAAACAGCGCTTTGAACTCATCAAATTCAGAGTTGTCCACCAACCGAGCGATCACTTCGCGCACATCAAATGACAAGCGTAAATCACGATTAACAATGCCATAGAGCTCTTGAGCATCGTACTTGGGCTGCAAAACTTCAGATGTAATGTCACTTGGGAGTTTCTGATTTGTATTGGCGATGGCTTGTCTGGCTATCTCTAATGCGTGCCGTTCATTGTCCGCATAGTAATCGGCAACTCCGGACTTTTTGCAGTGAACATCGGCGCCGCCTAGGGTTTCTTCAGATACTTGTTCGCCAGTGGCTGCTTTAACCAAAGGAGGACCGGCTAAAAAAATGGTGCTTTGTTGTTTCACCATAATTGCCACGTCGGCCATAGCAGGTACATAAGCGCCACCAGCGGTACACAGTCCAAGCACCACGGCTATTTGGGGAATACCTTGGGCAGACATACGTGCTTGATTAAAAAAGATGCGCCCAAAGTGTTCTTTATCTGGAAAAACTTCCGCTTGATGAGGAAGGTTCGCCCCGCCAGAGTCGACCAGATAAATACACGGAAGCTGGCATTTCGCCGCAATTTCTTGTGCTCTGAGGTGCTTCTTTACGGTTAACGGGTAGTAGGTGCCGCCTTTGACTGATGGATCGTTGGCGATAATCATACACAGAGCGCCACTGACACGACCAATACCCGCGACGACGCCCGCGCAGGGGATAGCCTCGTCATAGACATCCCATGCTGCAAATTGACCAATTTCGAGAAAATCAGCACCTTGATCCAGTAGAGTTTCAATCCGTTCGCGAACAGGGAGTTTGCCTTTCTTCCTTTGGCGTTCAATCGCTCTTTCTCCACCACCTTGTTTGATAAGTTCGAGGTGTGTTTGCATCTCCTCAACTAATGTTGTCATAGCATCGACATTGTCTTGGTAGAGTTCAGAGTCGCGTTTAATCTTTGTGACGATTTGTGGCATAGGGGCTCCTTACTTCGACTCATCAAACAGTTCGCGACCAATCAACATGCGACGAATCTCTGAGGTCCCAGCGCCAATTTCATATAACTTGGCATCTCTCAGCAATCGTCCTGCGGGGTATTCATTGATGTAGCCATTACCACCAAGCAGTTGGATTGCATCCAACGCCATCTGAGTAGCAAGTTCTGCGGTGTAAAGAATGACACCAGCGGAGTCTTTTCGCGTAATATCGCCTCTATCACACGCGCTGGCAACGGCATACAGGTAGGCACGTGCTGCATTGCCACGGGTGTACATGTCGGCAAGTTTTGCTTGTACCAATTGGAACTGACCGATGGCTTTACCAAATTGTTTGCGTTCGTGGACATAGGGGACAACAAGATCTAAGCATGCTTGCATTATGCCAAGCGGGCCTGCGGCGAGTACGACGCGTTCGTAGTTCAGGCCGCTCATCAACACCTCCACGCCACGGTTGACGTCACCGAGCACATTCTCGATAGGCACCTTACAATTTTGAAACACCAGCTCACAGGTGTTGGAGCCGCGCATGCCGAGTTTATCCAGCTTTTGAGCATGGCTAAATCCATCAAACTTCTTTTCGATGATGAAGGCCGTAATACCATGCTGAGCCGCGTTGGGGTCTGTCTTTGCGTATACCACTAATACGTCTGCGTCGGGTCCATTGGTGATCCACATTTTGCTACCGTTTAGAATAAAGTGGTCATCATAACGCTCTGCTCTGAGCTGCATACTGATAACATCAGAGCCCGCATTGGCTTCACTCATAGCAAGGGCACCCACATGGGACCCATCAACAAGTTTAGGAAGGTATTTGTCCTTTTGTGCTTGGTTGCCGTTACGGTATATCTGATTCACACATAGGTTGGAGTGTGCTCCGTAGGAAAGGGCGACAGAAGCCGAAGCGCGACTGATCTCTTCGAGGGCGACAACATGAGCCAGATACCCCATGCCCGCTCCGCCATATTGTTCGCTGACGGTCACGCCGAGTAAGCCCATCTCACCAAACTGTGACCACAACTCATTGGGGAAGGCGTTATTGTTATCGATGTCGCTGGCAAGTGGGGCAATGCATTCGCGTGCAAAGTTGCCCACGTGGTCACGAAGTAAATTGACCGATTCGTCTAAACCAAAGTCCATGGGACGATAGTGAGTGAACATGGATCCTCCTCATACTGGACAAGGGCTTAACGTCGGTTACTCCGTTTTGGAGAGCGCGGTTTCACATCGTTGACGCGCAATGGTTAAGTCTTCCAGTAGTGTATTGATATCGTCGAGCTGCCTTTTGAGTACGGCTTCCTTTTCATCAATGATTTTGAGCATTTTGGTTAGCTGGTCATCTTCCTGATGGGTGTCGTATAGCTCGAACAGTTCCCTGATTTCAGCGAGGGAAAAACCGAGGCGTTTCCCACGCAAGATAAGCTTTAAGCGTATTTTGTCGCGACGTTGATAAATGCGCATACTCCCTTTTCTGTCTGGTTGGATCAGACCTTCATCTTCGTAAAAACGGATACTTCTTGTGGTGATATCAAATTCTTTTGCCAGTTCACTGATCTTATAGGTGTCCACGTTACAACTCTCCGGGTTCTAAGGTCTTAATCCGTTTGCGCTCAATGACGGTGTTACGCAATCACGGCGTTCTTTGAGCTTGGTTTTTAAATTCGTTTCTTTACGTTTACGTAAATGTTAGTGCTATGCTTACTAAAACGTCAAGGTAATCGTTGAGAAGTCGAACGGACAGACTTTCAAGGAGGAGACCAAAGATGAAACGAACGCCGGAATCAGTCTCAGGTCAAAACAATGTCTACATTGTGGCAGCACAGCGCACGCCTATGGGGAAGTTTCAAGGAGCACTTGCAAGCTTAACCGCAACCGCACTTGGCAGTTCCGCGATAGAGAGCGTCATTGCCAGTGTTGGATTAGAGCCAGCAGCCGTGGATGAAGTTTTAATGGGCTGCGTGCTAAGCGCCGGCTTGGGGCAAGCGCCAGCACGACAGGCTGCTCTTGGCGCAGGGCTAGAATACGCCACGCCTTGCTCAACCGTTAACAAGGTCTGTGGCTCCGGCATGAAAGCTGTGATGCTTGGCAGCACGCAAATCCAGGCAGGACAAGCGGAGTGTGTGATTGCGGGCGGGATGGAGAGCATGAGTAACGCACCGTATCTTCTTGAAGGTGCTCGATCGGGTTTTCGCATTGGCCACCGTCATACCCTTGACCATATGTTTGTTGATGGTTTGCAAGATGCCTATGAGGGTGAACTGATGGGCGTTTATGGCCAGCGTATTGCGGACCAGCTTGAATACACGCGTGAGCAGATGGACAACTGGGCGACGCGCTCTGCATCCAGAGCTAAGCGTGCACTTGAAGAACAACGTTTCCAACTTGAAACCTGTGACATCACGCTTCAAACCGGTGATGTGGTTCGTGACGATGAACTACCCGGTACCATCAAGCTCGACAAAATCGCGACGTTAAAGCCTGCCTTTGATGCCAATGGAACCATTACGGCGGCCAACTCTAGTGCAATATCGGACGGCGCTGCTGCGCTTCTGCTTATGAGCGAAGCAAAAATGCAGGCGTTGGGTTTAGCACCTCTCGCTATCATCAAAGGTTTTACCACTCAGGCGCGTCAACCTTCGGAGTTCACCTTGGCACCGGTTGACGCGATACGGACACTGCTCGACGCGATGCAATGGCAAATTGATGAGGTGGATCTTTGGGAGATAAACGAAGCGTTTGCTGTGGTTACTCAGATTGCTGTTGATTCACTGGGTTTGAACGAAGAGCGAGTCAATGTGAATGGTGGCGCGTGTGCATTGGGACACCCTATCGGTGCCAGTGGTGCACGAATACTGGTTACTTTGATTCATGCGTTAAGGGCGAAAGCCGACCAAGCGACGAGCAAGGAGCCCCTGAAAGGCATCGCGACGCTGTGCATTGGTGGGGGTGAAGCCACTGCGATCGCAATAGAAGTACCACCCAAAAACCATACGCATAAGGAAGGTCAATCATGAACAAGGTAGCCAACTTCATCGATGGTAAAGCGGTCATATCGATGTCAAATGAGTGGCTGGATGTCACTAATCCTGCCACCAATGAGTTACTGGGTATGGTGCCGTTGACGCCAGAAACAGAGATGCAAGCGGCGATTGAACACGCAGTCAGCGCTCAAATAGATTGGAAAGAAGAGGCGATATCTGAACGGGCGAGACTGATGCTGCGCTACCAACATTTGCTCAAGGAGCAACATGATGAGATCGCGCATTTGTTGTCTAAAGAGACTGGTAAAACGATAGCGGACGCAAAAGGTGATGTGTGGCGTGGTATTGAGGTTGTTGAACAAGCGGCTAATATCGCCAGCAACATGATGGGGGAAACAGTAGAAAACGTAGCCACTGACATAGATAGCTACTCGCTGATTCAGCCTCTAGGCGTATGCTGTGGGATAACGCCGTTTAATTTTCCTGCAATGATCCCTTTGTGGATGTTTCCTATCGCCATCGCTGCAGGTAATGCGTTTATTTTAAAACCGTCGGAACAAGTTCCATTAACGGCGGTTCGTTTAGCGGAGCTGTTTCATCAAGCGGGCGCGCCACCGAGCCTGCTGCAGGTTGTACACGGCGGCAAAGCGCAAGTCGACTTCCTGCTTACTCATCATGCGATTCGTGCCGTCTCTTTTGTCGGTTCGGTACCCACAGCGCAATATATCTATCAAACCGCGACGGCAAACCACAAGCGAGTGCAAGCCTTTGCCGGAGCGAAAAATCATATGGTGGTGATGCCGGATGCAAATAAAGAGCAAGTGATAAACAATTTAGTCGGCTCTTCGGTAGGTGCCGCTGGCCAGCGCTGCATGGCAATTTCGGTGGCGGTGTTTGTGGGTAGCTCTAAACAGTGGATAACAGAACTTGGCAGCGCAATGGCCAAGGTGAAACCAGGGCGCTGGGACGACCCGGATGCGGCGTATGGTCCATTGATCAGTCAACAAGCTAAACAGCGAGTGCTGAGTCTGATTGAATCGGGAAAACAAGCAGGCGCGCAATGTCTGCTTGATGGTTCCGATTGCCAAGTTGATGGTTGCCCTGAAGGTAACTGGTTAGGGCCAACATTATTTAGTGGTGTGACTACCGAGATGGCTATTTACCAGCAAGAGATTTTTGGCCCGGTACTGGTTTGTATTGAGGTGGACTCTTTAGATGAAGCGATTTCACTGGTGAATGCTAATCCTTACGGCAATGGAACGTCCATTTTTACCGCAAATGGTGCGGCGGCACGCAAATATCAGCACCAGGTTTTGGTGGGACAAGTTGGCATTAATGTGTCGATACCTGTGCCCTTACCATTTTTCTCATTTACCGGCTGGCGAGGCAGTTTCTATGGTGATTTGCATGCTTATGGAAAGCAGGCTGTGCGTTTTTATACGGAGACCAAAACGGTCACGGCACGTTGGTTCGACGATGACATTCCAGATGGGCCGAACCTGACCATTCAGCTTCGTTAATCTGGATATCGAAACAAGGAGTAGGTGATGGATTTTGAACTCAACGAAGATCAGAGGGCGTTTGCCGATACCGCTCAACAATTTGCTGTCGATAACCTATTGCCCAATGCGAGCCGCTGGGATGCCGAGTGTCACTTTCCCAAACAAGTGCTCAAGCAGGCAGGCGAATTAGGATTTTTGAGTCTTTACACTCGTGAGGAGCAGGGGGGATTGGGTCTGAGTCGCCTTGACTCTTCGATCATTTTTGAACAGCTCGCGATGGGCTGTACCTCTACGACGGCGTTTATGACTATTCATAATATGGTGACCTGGATGGTGGCAAGCTTTGCCAACGAGGATACTTGCCAACGTTTTGTACCTAAACTGCTTACCGGCGAATGGTTGGGTTCTTATTGCTTAACTGAACCCGGTGCCGGCTCGGATGCCGCGTCGTTGACAACTTCGGCAGTAAGAGAGGGTGACAACTATATTATAAACGGTACGAAAGCGTTCATCTCTGGTGCAGGAGAAACTGAGGTATTGGTGGTCATGGCGCGAACCGGTGAACCGGGCGCAAAAGGCATCTCTGCATTTGTATTAGATGCCGAGAGCGAGGGGATCAGCTATGGCCGAAAAGAGCCTAAGATGGGTTGGAACAGCCAACCGACAAGAGCGATAACGTTCGATAATGTTCTTGTGCCAGCATCGCAAATTTTAGGGCGTGAAGGTGAAGGCTTTACCTTTGCGATGAAAGGACTTGATGGTGGTCGCATCAACATTGCCACCTGTTCTGTTGGTACCGCGCAACATGCCCTCAACCTCGCAACAAACTATCTGCACGAACGTCGACAATTTGGCAAGCCTCTTGCGAGCTTTCAAGCGCTGCAATTCTCAATGGCAGATATGGTGACTGAGCTTGTAGCCGCAAGGCAAATGGTGAGATTGGCCGCCTTTAAGCTTGACCATGGACATGCTGATGCCACCACTTATTGCGCAATGGCCAAACGCTTTGCTACCGACGTTGGCTTTAAAGTTTGTGATGGAGTGTTGCAGTTATTTGGGGGCTACGGCTATATCAAGGAATATTCGTTAGAGCGACACTTCCGTGATGTTCGCGTGCATCAAATTTTAGAGGGTACTAACGAAATCATGCGCTTAATCATTGCTAGACGCGTTCTCAGTGATGGCGGCTCAATACAGTGATATCGAGTTTGTGGATACGGATTTGCTAAAAGGAGAGCATCCATGTCAGAAAAATCTTTGATTCCTCATACGATAGAACAGCACATAGCTACGATTACGATAAATAATCCGCCAGCAAATACGTGGACTGCAGACAGTTTGGTGATCCTGAAGCGGCTTATCGAAGAGCTCAGTCAAAATCTCGATGTCTATGCGTTGGTCATCACAGGACAAGGTGAAAAGTTCTTTTCGGCAGGGGCGGATTTGAAAGTCTTTGCCGATGGAGACAAAGAAAGTGCTTATTTGATGTCGCGTGTGTTTGGTGAGGCTTTTGAAGCGCTGTCGAATTTTCGTGGTGTGTCGATAGCAGCGATTAATGGCTATGCCATGGGAGGCGGCCTTGAGGTTGCTCTGGCTTGTGATATTCGAATCGCAGAACAACAAGCGGTGTTGGCTCTGCCGGAAGCGAAAGTCGGTTTGCTACCTTGTGCTGGTGGCACGCAAAATTTAACGGCTTTGGTGGGAGAAGGTTGGGCCAAACGGATCATTCTATGTGGCGAACAGGTTGATGCTGCTCGAGCTTATCAGATCAAGCTTGTAGAAAAGGTGGTGGAGAAAGGCGAAGCATTAACGGTTGCCACTGAGCTTGCTAGGAAAGTCGCCAATCAATCGCCTTCATCGGTTACCGCCTGTAAAGCATTGATTCAAAATAACCGTCAACACTTTATGTCGCATGGTTTGGTAAAAGAGCGAGAGCTGTTTATTCAACTGTTTGACACTGAAGATCAGCGCGAAGGGGTGAATGCGTTTTTAGAGAAGCGTTCACCACAATGGAAAAATCGCTAGGAGGCGCTATGTCATCATTAACTTCATCATCAAATTCGCCCGACGTAGCGCACGATACGGTCCGATTTCAGGAATACGTGTGTGCTGACAATCAATTCAAAATTGCGGTGGCCACGTTATCCAATCCGAAAGCACTAAACGCATTAACTCACGATATGTTGGTGTTGCTTAATAACCAGCTTGAGACATGGCACGAGGACGACAAGATCCTGTGTGTGATACTTGATGGTGATGGCGAGAAAGCATTTTGCGCAGGAGGGGATGTTCGTTCCCTACATAGCAAAATGAAACATGGCACTTTAGAAGATGCCAAAGCGTATGCAGAAGCGTTTTTTGGTACGGAATATCAGTGCGATTACTTGATTCACACCTACACAAAACCAATCGTTGCTTGGGGCGAGGGGATTGTGATGGGTGGAGGTATGGGGCTCTTTATGGGAGCAAGCCATAAAGTAGTTACGCCGGACTCACGCTTAGCGATGCCAGAAATTCATATTGGTTTATTTCCCGATGTGGGTGCGACGTATTTTCTAAATCGACTCGATGATGATATTGGGCTGTTCTTAGGACTGACAGGCGTAATGATGAATGGCACCGATGCCTTAGAC
This sequence comes from Vibrio sp. 10N, assembly GCF_036245475.1. Lineage (NCBI taxonomy): Bacteria > Pseudomonadati > Pseudomonadota > Gammaproteobacteria > Vibrionales > Vibrionaceae > Vibrio > Vibrio sp. 10N. The sequence goes on from NZ_BTPM01000002.1 coordinate 593,426, forward strand.
ATTGGCTTAGCTGATCACTTGAATGCCCCATCTGATAAACAAAAGTTGATAAATGAATTACAACAAACGGATTGGGATAGCATAGAAGACAGTTATGACTATTTAACAGAAGTACTATCCGAACTGGCGTCTAACGCCAATATTGCCAAACCCGCCGGGCGTCTGTTGCCGCTTATTCCTGATATTCAACAAGCGTGTTCACCTGACTCCCTTGAAGAGGTCTATAACAATATACAGGCGTTACCTTGTCACGAAAAGTGGATGCAGGCGGCGCAGCAAAATCTGATCGATGGTAGCCCGATAACCGCGCATATTTGTTTTCGACAACTTAAACACTACCGCCAGTTGTCACTCGCCGATTGTTTTCGTCTGGAACTCATTTTAGGGCTACGAAGTGTTGAATTTGGTGAGTTTCAGGAGGGGGTGCGAGCGCGCTTAGTGGACAAAGACGGTATGCCCAACTGGACATACCCGCATATCAGCCAAGTACCTAAATCAGTGATTGATAACCTGTTTACTTCTCTTTGGCGCGAAGAGGAACATCCACTGGCCATGCTCGGGCACTACTAGTTTAATGAGCGTCAGCAACCCGTTGTCATTCAAATGAAACCAGTACAGAAAATCTACCAACATTACGAACAGCCAAGGAGGTTGTGATGAGTCAGGAAAAACAAACCACGGTCGCATTTATTGGACTTGGCAACATGGGTAGCCCAATGGCGAGTAACCTGCTCAAAGCGGGTTTTAATGTTCGGGTTCATGACCGTGTTGAGGCACTCTCACAAGCGCTTGGAAATGAAGGTGCCAAGGTCTGCGACAACATAAAACAAGTGTTAGATTCGGCAGAAGTTGTCGTCACCATGTTACCGGCTGGAGAGCATGTCAAACAGGTCTATCTTGGCACTGAGCAAGAGCCAGGGATTATTGACTTGGTATCGAACAATGCCTTCCTGATCGATTGCTCGACGATCGATCCGGACTCTGCTCGTCTGGTGTCGAAAAACGCACAGGACAAGGGGCTGGAGTTTGTCGATGCACCTGTATCTGGAGGTGTTGCTGCTGCCAGTGCTGGTACGTTGACGTTTATCGTAGGTGGCAGCGATAAAGGTTTTACCAAAGCGAATAACTTGCTGTCTTTCATGGGTAAAAATGTGTTTCATGCGGGTAAAGCCGGCGATGGGCAAATGGCGAAAGTCTGCAACAATCTGATTCTCGGCTCTGTCATGGCGGCGACTTGTGAATCCCTTAGTCTTGGTATGGATAACGGTCTCAATCCTGAGGTGTTATCGAATATTATTCTGCAAAGTTCTGGCAGAAACTGGGTTTTAGAACTATATAACCCTTGTCCGGGAGTGATTGAGCACGCGCCAGCGAGTGCCCAATATACTCCCGGTTTTATGTGTAAGTTGATGTCAAAAGATTTGGGGCTTGGGCTAGAAGCGGCAAAAATGAGTCAATCTTCGGTGCCCATGGGAGCGTTAGCTCATAGTCTCTACGCACTCCATAACCGAAACGGAAATGCGGAGTTGGATTTCTCGAGTCTTTTTGAGTTTTTTCGCAATAAGCAGTAGAAGGGAGAAGTAAATGGAACTTGAACAGGGCGTTATCGCTATTACTGGTGCAGGACAAGGATTAGGTCAAACTATGGCGACTAGCTTAGCTCAGCAAGGAGCGAGCTTAGCACTGCTCGATGTCAATCAAGACGCCTTAACAGAGACGCAAGAACTTTGTGAGGCCTTTGGGGTGAAAGCGCAAACTTATCAGGTCGATGTCACCAATGAAGAGCAAGTAGAAAGCGTGTTTCGTGACATTGTCACGGAATTCGGCTCTTTGAATGGGTTAGTCAACAATGCCGGTATCCTGCGAGACGGAATGCTGGTTAAATCTCGAGATGGTGAAATCAGTAAAATGTCTCTGGATGACTTTAATGCCGTTATCAATGTCAATCTTACTGGTACGTTTCTGTGCGGCCGTGAAGCGGCGGTACAGATGATTGAGTCCGATTCACGTGGGGTTATTATTAATATTTCCAGTGTGTCGAGAGCAGGCAACATGGGGCAAACCAACTACGCGGCTTCCAAAGCCGCAGTCGCGACGATGTCATCCGTATGGGGTAAAGAACTTGCTCGCTACGGCATCCGATCTGTTGCTATTGCACCAGGCGTTGTTGAGACCTCGATGACAGCCTCGATGAAACCAGAAGCCCGTGAGCGTCTGGAAAATATGGTGCCTGTACGCCGCATGGCGGATCCAACTGAGATTGCTCATACCGTACGTTTCATTTTGGAAAATGAGTACGTCAATGGCCGAGTGATTGAAGTGGATGGTGGCTTGGTGATCTAAGGCTAATCGTAAGATGAGTACAGTTCCCTGGATTATTTCTGGGGGCTGCTTTTTTAACGCAATGGTTGATGGTCGTTTTGAAAGGGTAAGCGCATCCGTGCACTTAGTCGTAGAGGCTTTAGAAGCGGTAATCAATACCAAAATAAACCGCTGACAATGAATAATCGCGTTTAGAAATAACAGATACGTATTCCGCGTTCAATCCCAGATCGTCCGCAATTTCATAACGTGCGCCAATTCCAAAACTAGGACTGGTTGCGTTGCGGCTTCCATTTGAAAAATAGTCGCCACCTCTAGCATGAGTAAAACCAGCAAGGCCATAAACTTCGAAACCCGGATCGATTTCGTAGCTACCGCGAACGTATAGGCTGTTGAATGATCTTAGATCATTGATAAAGCTGTCATGAGTATTAACGCCACCAAATCGATATTCAGCTGCAATATTGTCATTGAATCGATAACCAGCCATTACATATCCACTTGCAGTGCTCAAGTCACTGAACACGCCTTTCTGATTACCGTAGCCAATACTGGCGCCAGCATATAGACCTTCGGCAAGAACTGGCATCGCAAACAGTGGAGTTGCTAGTAATAAAAGTCTATTTTTAAGTTTCATGAAAAATTTCCTAATTGATATAGTGTTTTGATGTTTTTTCTAAATCTAATGATTCAAAAATCTGGTATGCGGCGGTAAAACCGCTACGAATTAGAGAGCTACTTAGATACTCTCTTCGGCTAACCATATTGCTAAGTAAGTGCAATATCTGGATCAGTGATAGTCTGCGTTGCTGGTCGAGTTCCCATGAAGGTTCAACCGCGAGCCTTTCACCTTTTAGTGCTGGAAGTAACGGAAGCTTTAGGGCTTCAAACTCCCTTTGATGTTTTAGAATCAGGCAACTTAGCGCTTTAATTCTTTGCCTGTTTGTGTCAGATTCGATCAGCCTTCGTCTATCTGACTGCATGCCTGGTGCGTATGTATGATTTAATAAATGGCATGACCTCATTTTTTGTGAATAACTTTCGGCTGATAAAACGCATAGATTAGGAATGCGTACATCGCTCCCCATAGGGTCTTGCAATAAACCGTTATCCGTAGTTGATACGTAATTACTAGGTATAATTCGTCGTTGTTTCATGAGAAGAAACCCTTTTTAATAATTCAATATTGAAAAGTTGGTGCTTGAATGAAACAAGTATTATTCGACGTCCCTTTCAGGGATCTCTCTCTTAATAATTGCTGTAAATCGATTATCGGAAGCATTGGCAGAGACCAAAACCCAGCCCTGGCTGTTCATATAATTAAGAGCATCCATTGGCGAATTAAAAGGAATAACTTTTCCTTCATCATCTCTAAGGAGGTCTTGATTTCGTATTCCGATTTGTAACTCTTGGCCAAAGTCTACTTCGACTTTCCATTGGGTAAGACTAAGCATTTTTCCCGAGGCGATCACCATGGCATATTGCTCTGTTTGGTTGGCTCTTGAATTAGACTCAGTCGAATTAGCAGCGATTGCAGTCGAGCACAGGAAGAGTGTCAGTATTGGGGTAAGAAAAAATTTATTAATCGCTTTCATGGGGGCCTCCAGTAATCTCTATCTCAATGTAAGCATGTTGTGTGCGATTGAGGCTTAGATTACTAGAGTGCTTTTCCATAATTCGGAAAGGAATGGCTTGGATTGTATGAATTATGGATACGACTTTTGGCTATTCGTCTTCGTTTACGCCATCACGTTTTTTTAAAGACGCATAGAAGTTAGAGAGAAACTCAATGTCCTCTTTAGGCGCTGCCAGCATGAGATCGAGAAACTTAAGCGTACTCGCCGACAGAGGCAACTGTCCGCCATGTAAACGCTCTAACTGAGTCATTGGGAACAATTGTAATAAGCTGACGTCAAGCGCTTTAGCAATTCGGAAAAAATCCAAAATAGTGAAATGACTTTTTGCTTCACGATCCATCTTTTCATAGAGCGCAGAGCGACCTATGTCGGCTTTTTTTGCCAGCGAATTCTTAGAGAGCCCTGCTTGAACCATGAGCGCTTCGATTCGCTCTATCACCATTTTGCGAAATACTGTCTCTTCGACACCAAAGAACTCAAACCCTTCCGTTTCTATTTCTGCCATCGCGTTTGTCCGTTTTTCTGGAATCAGTCCCTTAATGGTATCTGAATTTCGGAAATTTGAAATGATAATTTAATAGCCAGACACGAAGACACATACCGTCTCTACTGATAAACCAACTACATAAGGGTAAACATCATGCTAACGACGAAACGCGCAATCCTAGCTACTGCACTAGTACTATCAGGCGCAGCTCAGGCGATTTCTCTTGAACCTGCTCCAGGTCTGGATGTGAACCAGCCTTACTATGCTCCCCAAGCATTTGTGCAGCAGGAAACTTTACCAATTGTGGATATTCGTGGTGTCAAGCCTGCAGAGTACGCTGAGTTATTTGAAAAGCAGGTAGGCGAAGAAGTTCGACGTGGTATTAAGGAAGCGCAATACGTTTATAAGCTAGCAGGGATCAATGTGGTCGAGTTTGAGAAAAACTCAATGAAGGTGTTAGAAAACTCTCGAAAGTTAAACCCTGAATATTTTGAAATCGTTGAGGCGCTGGCCAAAGTAGGTGGCATTTCACTGGAAACCATGTTCACTCTATCGCAGTTAGATGCCGCGTTGGCGTCGGCAGCTCAGTCTGCGCTTAGTGGATGTACAACAGTAAGCTTCGCTGGTACCGGTGTTGTTGGTCAGGTAAACGACACGCCATCACTTTCTGGGGGTAACTACTGGGTATTGCAAGCGGATGATTATGTACAGGTGATGGCATCTGGCTTCTATGGCTCGGGTCAGACGCTCGGTAAAGATATCGGCGTTGTGATTAACTTCCAAGGTACTGACTCTAAAGGTGTGGGTCTTGATGCAGACAGTGCGATTGAGCTAGGTGCGCTTCAAAACTATCTCGTGCGAAATGCCAAGAATGTCGATGATGCCGAAAAGATCCTCGACCAATACCGCACAGTGGTCGCTTCTCACTTTAACTTTGCGGATAGTAACGGTAATACCGTTGGCGTCGAAATGCTTGATGGTGAGAACTATGTGATTAAACGTTCTGCTGGTGTTGGCCACGCTAACCACTCTGAGCGTCCAGGCGTGATGCAAGCCTTCGCAGAATCTGTTGGTTTAGGTGAGAAAAATAAGCAACGCACGGTTGCTACTGCTTATACCGAGTGGCGTGCTGAGTTCGCACAGCAGTTTATCGACAACACGCCAGAGGGCAATGTCGATGCTGCTAAATATGTCCTGAATACTAAGCCAATCGCGCAGCATGCTGCCTATGGTTCTGATTTCATCTCCACACTGACGGCAGTCATGGATGCAAAAGAGGGTTGTATGGAGGTGGCTCCGGGCGTAGGTGATTGGAATGATTTCCAGCGAGTATGTCTTGAGAAGTAATTCCAAATTCCATTAGTAAAACTGAATAAAATCATAACGCGCAACCCTTCCCTGGATTGCGCGTTTTAGGAAGCGATGATGAAACTGACATCTCTAATGTGGTTTAGCGCCACATTGATGGTTGGATGCGCTAGCACGCCAAGTGAACATCAGGACTCATATGAACTCTGTCAAACGCTTGCTTATGGCTACGATGAGGTTGTGGTTCAAGAACTAGCGAGAAGAGGGCAGTCTGCAACGGATAGAGAATGCGGAGATGTCAAACGTGAAATGATCCAAGAAATCGAAGTCAAGCGTTTTCTATGGAGTGTAGAGCACTCATTAAGACATGAAGTGGATTAGTTTTTTCTGTTTCCTCTGTCGGGTACTCATTTGTATGCCGCTTCAAAAGAAGCGTAACTGAGTTAAAGCAGCCCTATCAGAGGGCTGCCTTTATTTGATTAGTGCTCAGGCGTCTCCAACAAACGAATGGCACTTTCTACAGCGGCATTCATTGCCTGGTCATTTTCAAATTTACCGGCACCTGCAGGGCCAAGCACGCTAGCAAACAGATCGGCCTGCTTATTGAAAGGCAGTTCTAACTGCTCATAAAGGTTCTGTCTGATTTCAGCATGCTCTTCTGGCATTTTGTTGGAGAGGCTAACAAGCGTTTGATAAATTAACTCTTTCATGGTGTATCCATTTTCTTTTTTACTACGGGGGAGTGTGATTGTAGCGGGCTTGAGAATGAGTTTCTTATGCAACTGTCACACTACTGAATGTCAATGAATTTATTTACCCTACGGGTCTCATAATGCCAGGCACCTATACAAGTGTTGCAGTGAAGTTTTTGTTGTTCACATCCCGCGATAACTTGGCCCTCCGCCCCCCTCTGGAGCTGTCCAATCGATGTTAGCTGATGGATCTTTTATGTCGCATGTCTTGCAGTGTAGGCAATTGGTGGGGTTGATTTGTAACTGTGGCTGTCCATCGGTATTGAGAATCTCATACACACCCGCTGGGCAGTAACGCTGGCTAGGCTCGTTGTACAGAGGAAGGTGAGTCTCGGTTACTAAGGCGGGTTCGCGCAGGAGAAGATGACACGGCTGGTTTTCTTCATGTTGGGTGCCAGAGAGAAACAGCGAGGAAGGCTTGTCAAAGCTAAGCTTTCCGTCTGGCTTAGGGTAGTCAATGGTCTTAAACTGGTCGATTCCATCAAGGCACATATGATCTTCGGTAAGATCCAGTACTCTCCATGGCACTGACTTCTTAAATAGTTTCGGCCACCAGTTTTGTTCGAGCACATTGATAAGACCACCAACAGGTTCACCAAACCGATGAAGGTTAGCACCAAAGTTTTGGGTGCTTTCCAGCTCATCATAAAGCCATGAAGCTTCGAATTCACTTTGATAGTCTGCCTCACGCCCTGGTTGAGGTGCCACTAGATACTTAAATACCGCTTCTGCTGCCAACATGCCCGATTTCATAGCGGTGTGGCTGCCTTTAAGTTTGCCCATATTGAGCGTACCAGCATCACAGCCAATGAGCAGGCCTCCGGGAAATTGTTGCTTAGGTAGTGAGCGTAATCCGCCCTTGGCGATGGCTCTTGCTCCAAAACACAATCGTTCGCCACCGGATAGGTATTTTAAAATCGCGCGATGATGTTTAAAGCGTTGGAACTCTTCAAAAGGATTGAGATGAGGGTTGCGGTAATTGAGGTCGACAATTAAACCGACAGCCAGCTGATTACCGGGTAAGTGGTATAAAAAGCTCCCCCCATTTGTACTCGATTCACTGAGCGGCCAACCGACACCATGAGTAACATTGCCTTGTTTATAATGCGGATGGCCTTTAGGTAGCTGCCACAGCTCTTTAAAGCCAAGCGCGTAGTGTTGGGGCTGTTTGTTCTGGTCGAGAGAATACTTGTCGATGAGTGATTTACCGAGGTGGCCGCGGGCACCTTCCGCAAAAATGGTGTATTGGGCGATGAGATCAATGCCGGGCTCGAAGTTAGGTTTTTTTTCTCCGTTTTTGTCGAGACCCATGTCAGCGGTTTGTACACCAGTCACGGTGTAATCTGAATCATATAAGACCTTACTCGCGGCGAAACCGGGAAAGACTTCGACGCCTAACTGCTCTGCTTGATCTGCTAACCATCGACATAAATTACCAAGGCTTATGACGTGGTTGTTTGAATGGTTTTTCATGCTGTTTGGCGTTAGAAGTTCAGGTATTACGACATGATTGAGATGAGTGGTGAGGAACAAGCATTCATCGCGGGTGACGGGGTTGTTCACTGGAGCGCCTTTGCTCATCCAGTCAGGGATAAGCTCATCTAACGCTCGAGTTTCAAATACGGCGCCGGAGAGTATATGTGCACCGACTTCTGCCCCTTTTTCTATTACACAGATTGAAAGTGGTTTTTCTTGCTGCTGTTGCAATTGAGCGAGTCGGATTGCCGCAGAGAGCCCAGCAGGGCCTGCGCCTACAATCACTACGTCAAATTCCATGGATTCTCTTTGCATGTTGTACACCTCGGTTGCCATCCATCGGATCCTAAAAATGTTACGTATAACTATAGTGCAGTTGACGTAAACGTAAACTTAGCTAAGCTCAATTTATCACCACTTTATGGCGTTTGAGCCAAAACAGGAGGGGATATGAAGGTATTAGTGGCGGTTAAACGTGTCATCGACCCTTATGCAAAAATCCGAGTAAATGCCGACGGAACTGGGGTGGAAACAAGCGATATCAAGATGTCGATGAACCCATTTTGCGAGATCGCTGTGGAAGAAGCCATTCGGCTGAGAGAGGCAGGTTTAGCAACGGAAGTCGTGGTGGTTAGTATTGGGGATAGTGCGGTGCAAGAGACACTTCGTAATGCTCTTGCCTTAGGGGCTGAACGCGCCATTCATGTTGAAACCGATTTAATGTTAGAGCCCTTGGCGGTAGCAAAAGTGCTTAAACAAATCATGTCAAAAGAAGCACCCCAATTGGTGTTAATGGGCAAACAATCTATTGATACTGACAACAACCAAGTGGCTCAGATGCTTGCCGCTCTGACTGATCGTCCACAAGGTACATTCGTATCGAAACTTGTCATCGAAGGTGAAGCTGCATTAGTGACACGAGAAGTGGATGGCGGATTAGAAACATTGAAGTTGCAGTTACCAGCGATTATCAGCACGGATTTACGCCTTAATGAACCGAGGTATGCCTCTTTACCCAACATAATGAAAGCGAAGAAGAAGCCGCTAGATGTCGTGCCTCTTGAGGCATTGTCGGTCGATGTTAATGCGAGACATCAGGTATTAGAAGTGATGCCACCGAAATCTCGCGCGGCGGGTCAATTGGTCGCGAGTGTCGATGAGCTGGTGGACAAGCTCCGTAATGAAGCTAAAGTGCTTTAACTAAAGCGAGGGGAAATCATGGATAGTAAAACACTGATCATTGCCGAGCACGATAATCGTCAAATCGCCCCAGATACTCTGAAAACGCTCTTTGCTGCAAGCCAGATAGGCGGTGAAATCTATGTTCTTGTGGTCGGACACGAAATCACAGCAGTAGCTGAATGCTTATCAACGGTGGAAGGTGTGACACAGGTATTGCTTGTCGATACCGAGCAATTTACACATCCTACCGCTGAAGATGTCGCCCCTATCATTGTTGAGTTAAGCGAGGGGTTTACTCATTTTTTTGCACCAGCAACCACATTTGGTAAAAACCTGATGCCGAGAGTGGCGGCGATGCTTGATGTTGGGCAATTGTCTGATGTTATTCAAATAGAATCGCCCGATACCGTTATTCGCCCGATTTATGCTGGTAATGCGCTAGCGCGAATAAAGTCCAACGATTCTAAGTTAGTCATGACGATTCGTGGTTCAGCGTTTGATTCAGCTAATACGGATAGCCAAGAAAGTTCACCTGTTGAAGTGGTTGAGCCACAGGCTTGTCAACAAACTCTGGCTAGTTTTGTTGACTCTCAACACACAATATCAGAGCGTCCCGACTTATCGTCGGCAAAAGTCGTCATATCAGGCGGTCGAGGCTTAGGTAGTAAAGAGAACTTTGCATTGGTTGAGCGTTTAGCCGACAAACTCGGTGGCGCAATTGGCGCATCAAGAGCCGCAGTGGATGCAGGCTTTGTTTCTAACGATCTTCAGGTTGGGCAGACGGGTAAAATTGTTGCACCCGGTCTCTACATGGCCATAGGTATTTCCGGCGCTATTCAGCACATGGCGGGAATGAAAGACTCCAAGGTTATCGTGGCGATTAACAGCGATCCGGCCGCGGCGATTTTTGAGGTGGCAGATTATGGGTTGGTTGGAGATCTGTTCGAAATTATGCCAGAGCTTATTGAAAAACTGCCTTAACTCTTGAGTAGCGTCTCAAAGAGTTATAGTGAACGATTCGTATCTGGATTACTTCGAGCCCAATATATAGTTTTAGACCTATACTTTGAATGAGTTCTCAATATAGTGGAGTTCAAATGAATGTAGATGAAGTCTTTTATGAAAGTTATCAGCGCTGCGCCATTGATAAAGAGTTTTTGGAGGACTTTCTATGTGATTTTTGCGATAAGAACCCACGGTTTCAAGAGCGTTTCGAGCAGGTTGATATTGAAAGCCAGGCCAAGATGCTCAAAGCGTCAATAATCCTTATCTACAACGCTAAAGGGAATGTGTCGGTGAGATCTACGGTAACAAACTTAGCTGTTCGCCATAAAGAAATGAACCTCAACATATCTGAATATGAGTTTTATCTTTGGGTCGACAGTTTGATTTCAACCGTAGCAACTCACGATCCGATATTTAACCAAAGTATCGAGAACGCCTGGCGTGAAACTCTTAAATCTGGACTAGCAATTATGAAGCAAGTCAGCTGCGACAATGGACGGGGATAGGTTTTAGATTGCGAGGAACTCAATCAATATTTCGCGTCTTTTTCATTGCGCCTCATCTTTGTCGTTCTCCTTCAATGTCTTACCCGCGTAGCGAACCGTGTCTATGGAGCTTAGTAAGCGAAAGAGAGTGGAGTTGGGTATTGTTGTGGAGTGACACTGCTTTTACACAGAATTTCCTTGGAAAGCCACATCCACAAAACACCGTCATCTTCACGAACGTGAAGATCTTTTAAAGCACATGACTCACAAAAACACTCAGACAAAGTCTCTTGCTACACATTTACTTAAAAATGGAGCGCGATTTCATGAAGTTGTTAATATTGGATTTTTTGGCCGTCTCAATTAAAGCTCGTCATGACGTTCGAAGTGCTGTTTGAGAATTTCGTTTTCACTTCTGAGCTGTTTAATCTCTTGTTGAAGTCGAATAATTTCGTTCGCTTGATCTAACTGTCCATGTTTACTTTCGTTGTCATGCTCAATCATGATGAAACCTCTGTATTGTCATTGGGATTAAAAGTTACCCTTAGTTAATTAGGGTATTTAGCTAGCGTATAATGTCGCTATTTATTAGTTTATTAATTTATTTATTACGTTGCTGGCACTGTCCGCAATGATGCTCAACAACAGCGTTGCTGTTCTCATTGCGACTCAGATCCTCGTGTTTAACTTCATAGGCTTCATGAGGTGTAACCGCATTACAACAAGGGCAATAATCGTTAACAAGATAAAAATTAAAGTCGTTCATGAGTCCTCCATTCTGCTCTCAGCTTAACGTTATCGTCCTGAGTGTAATTTGTAAATGATTTGTTTGTCTGGATGGCATTATTGTTGCAAAAAAGTGACCTGTTAGTGATTCGTAAAGGAAAGTAACGACAGAAATTGAAATGTGGTTGACTAACACTAAAGCGTCGAGGCTATAACTGTGACTTGTGTGAATAGGTGAGTCCTTCATTTTCTCCGTTAATCATCTATTCTGGTTATATAAGACTTTTGTGTTGCTACTATTTGGGTGAATTAGATGATGACTTCTCACGTGACGTTTAATCAACATAAATTTACTGCACGAATGGTTGATGTAGCGGGGTATTCCATCTGCGTTTATCGAGTTACTAGGCAGAGTGTTGAGGAACCACAAGGTCATCCACCCATTGTATTTTGTAATGGCCTGGGTTCAAATTTCGAAGCAGCGCTCCCTTTGCTGACTCAATTTCCTGATAGGGATTGTATTAGTTTTGATGTGCCGGGCACGGGTCAATCGCCAGCGTCTCTAGTGCCATTGTCGATGAAACAACATAGTCAGTTGGTGTTGCTCATTCTTGCTGAACTTGGCATCCATCAATGTGATCTTGTCGGTTATTCATGGGGTGGCGTCTTGGCTCAGTGTCTAGCCATGGAAAAAGACAGTCCAGTGCGAAATCTCATTTTAATTGCGACTTCCGCAGGCGGCTTAACCAGTGTATACAGCCTCTTTTTTACAGTAGAAGTGTGGCAGAAAATCATCGCTGAGCCAGATAACAAGCCGCTGACATATGAGAGTTTTGTGTGTAGGCAACTACAGATGTTATTCCGATTATGGGGGCTAAGCTCCCAAGTTATCACTATCAATACTCATAGTCACCTACATCAATTGAACAAGATTGATCAGCCGACGCTCATCATTTCGGGGCAAGGTGATAAAGTGCTGCCTATCATTAACCAGAAACTGTTAAATCTGGGGATTAAAAACTGTCTTTGGCAAACAATAAAAGGTGGACATTTGATCATTAAGACTCACCCACGGGAACTGAGCGATAGTATTGCAAAATTTTGTGTTTGAGTGATTCCGGGTACGTTTAGGCGACAAAATCAGCGCAGGCTGTAAGGGACAATGTCGAGTTGAGCAGAAAAGGGAGGTTGGATGGAATTTGTCCACATTATATGTGAATAAAGCTGAGTAAATCGCTTGCTTCAAGACCTTACTGCGATGCAAGTACAATCATAGAATTGAGATATAAATAGTGAATACATGCGAGGGTCATGTATTCACTCTGGTGTTAGATTGGTCAAGTATGATGGTTAGTTACTTAACTTGTGGCTGCGATCATTCTGCAGTAGTGATGAGTTTGTCACAGTTTGCCTTAGCGAAGTCAGGCAAGGGGGTGCTTTTACGCTCATTTCTATCTAAGTGTACACCTAGTAGTTCAGATGTGGCTGCAAGCGAGCCTGTTTCGGCATTAAACATATGATGTTTAAACCGAACTGTTTTGTTCGCGACTTCCAGGATTTCTGATTTAACGACGAGAAGATCCCCAGACATTACCTCGGCTTTGTAGCTAATTTTCTGTTCGAGTGCCGCCATACCGCAGTGACTTTCTCTAATGTAGCGATTATTAATGCCTATATGAGACAAAAGGTGCCAAGTGGCTTCATCAAATTTGGCGGTATACCACTGAACATTCATATGGCCCATATGGTCTAGTTGGTTGGGATATACCTTTCCGCGATAGGTTTCGATCATGTACATTATCCTAAATATTTTCATCTGAATTGAATTTTGAAAATAGACCTAATGACGCCTACCATTAGGTCTATTTGAGGGAAATTGAGGCCTTTTAAGTGTTGACTACGCTCACTCGCTGTCGTTATCCATCATCTCACTGTGTTCAAGCCAAAGTGCATTAATGATGCCAAATGCACATGCTAGCAGTACACCTAAGATCCAAGCGAAATACCACATATTCAATGTTCCTTAATAAAGTGAATTCTTGTTTTCTTCGATGAACTTGTCATCAAGGCGACCAAACATTTTGTAGTAAGTCCAGGCGGTGTAGCTCAGAATGACTGGAACCATTACAAACGCGACAGCTGTCATTAGGTTCAGAGTCAGCTCACTTGACGTAGCATCCCACATAGTCAAACTGTGGTTTGGATTCATGCTGCTAGGCATTACAAATGGGAACATTGCAAAGCCAGCAGTAAAGATGATGCCGCCGTTCGCTAGAGAAGAAGCAATAAATGAAATTGCACACTTCTCAAGACGAGAGGCTAGCACCGCCAGTAGAGGCATAACCACACCTAGTGCTGGCGCAATCCATAGTAGTGGGTACTTCTCGAAATTCGTCATCCACGCACCGGCTTCGCGAACCACTTCTTTCACTAATGGGTTTGAAGCAGCGTTACCGTCGATGCTGCTTACTACTAGGTAACCATCGATGCCTTGGATCCAGAAACCAGCACCAACAAATGCCACTACCGTAAGTAGACCCATAATTTGCGCTGTGTTGCGAGCACGAGTATGGATGTCACCTGTGGTCTTCATTTGTAGCCATGTTGAACCTTGAAGCAGGATCATGAACAAGCTCACTAGACCACACAGCAATGCAAAAGGGTTTAGCAGTGCGAAGAATGAACCGTGGTAAGTCGGCATCATGAAATCGCTTAACTGGAATGGCACGCCTTGAAGCAAGTTACCAAACGCCACACCGAAGATAAGTGGTGGTACGAAACCACTGATTGAGATACCGATATCCCAAGCGTTACGCCACTGCTTGTCTTCTAGCTTAGAGCGGTAATCTAGACCGATTGGACGTAGCCAAAGCGCTGCTAGAGTTAAGATCATCGCTAGGTAGAAACCAGAGAACGACGTTGCGTACACAAGTGGCCAAGCGGCAAATAGTGCACCACCAGCGGTGATTAGCCATACCTGGTTACCGTCCCAGTGTGGGGCGATAGAGTTAATCATTACACGGCGCTGAGTGTCCGTTTTACCTAGGATAGGTACGAGTGCACCCACCCCCATATCAAAACCATCGGTGATGGCGAAACCAGCGAACAATACGCCGATCAGTACCCACCAGATGAATCGTAAGACTTCGTAATCAAACATTCTTTTTCTCCTTGCTTACGCTTCTACTTGACGACTAACTTTGTTCTCTACCGTTTCGACATTTTGTTCGAAGTGGTAGCGACCTGTCTTCAAGCTACTTGGGCCTTTGCGTGCAAATTTCACCATTAGGTAAACTTCGGCAATTAGGAACACCGTGTATAGAGCGATGATTGCGAATAGTGATGTCCAGATCTGACTCGCTGTCAGTGCTGATGCCGCCACGTGTACTGGCAGGATTTCACCTACGGCCCATGGCTGACGACCAAATTCAGCAACAAACCAACCAGCTTCTACTGCAATCCATGGTAGTGGAATGCTGAATAATGCGGCTTTAAGGAGCCATTTCTTCTGTTCAATTTTCTGACGACATGTCTGAATGAACGCCGCACCGAAGACGAATAGCATGATGAAGCCACACGCAACCATGATACGGAACGACCAGAATAGTGGCCAAACTGTTGGGATAGAGTCATCCGCCGCGGCTTGGATTTGATCTTCAGTGGCATCAACCACTTTGTCTGTATAACGCTTAAGCAGTAGACCGTAACCAAGGTCTTGCTTCACGTCATCAAATGCTTCTAGGTTTGCGTCTGTACGCTCACCTGCACGCAGTTTTTCTAGTAGTTCGTACGCGTACATACCGTTACGTATACGATCCACGTGCTCTTCACGTAAGTCATGAAGACCTTGAACTGGTGTATCGATAGAACGTGTTGCGATGATACCCATTACGTAAGGAATTTTGATCGCATAATCGGTGTGCATGTTGTCCTGATTTGGCAGGCCAAACACAGTAAATGCTGCTGGAGCCGGCTCTGTGTGCCACTCCGCTTCGATAGCCGCGAGTTTCACTTTTTGTACATCACCAAGCTCGTAACCAGATTCGTCACCAAGAACGATAACAGAAAGGATAGAAGCCATACCGAATGACGCTGCAATCGCGAATGAACGACGAGCAAACGCGATATCACGGCCTTTCAGTAGGTAGTAAGCACTGATACCCAGTACGAACATCGCACCTGTGGTGTAGCCCGATGCTACTGTGTGAACAAACTTAACCTGAGCCACTGGGTTGAGAACCACTTCTGCGAAGCTCACCATTTCCATACGCATGGTTTCGAAGTTGAACTCTGCGCCCACAGGGTGCTGCATCCAACCGTTCGCAACTAGGATCCAAAGTGCTGAGAAGTTAGAACCTAATGCAACCAACCAGGTAACTGCTAAGTGTTGACGTTTAGAAAGCCTATCCCATCCGAAGAAGAAGAGTCCGACAAAGGTGGATTCGAGGAAGAAAGCGACGAGGGCTTCGATTGCTAGCGGCGCACCGAAAATATCCCCCACGTAATGGGAATAGTAAGACCAGTTGGTACCAAACTGGAATTCCATGGTTAGGCCAGTAGCCACACCTAGTGCGAAGTTAATACCAAATAGCTTACCCCAGAACTTGGTCATGTCCTTGTAGATTTGCTTGTTGGTCATTACGTAGAGGGACTCCATGATGGCAAGTAAGAATGCCATACCGAGAGTCAATGGAACGAACAAGAAGTGATACATTGCCGTAATTGCAAATTGCAATCTCGACAGATCAACAACGTCTATCATGACAACTCCTTTGTCTTTGCTTTTTCTATGAAAGCGCTGGTCATATCCAGCAGCGCAATGATTTGTTTGTTAAAAAAAAGGACGGCTTACGCCGTCCAAACTGGTAGGGAACTCAGTAAATAACAAATTAGTTAGGAAGCAACACAGTAGCTTCACCTTTGATTGCCACTTTACCTTGCTCGTTGAGAACTTCGGTAATTAGCTTCGCGATAGGTTTGTCTTCTCTGATTTCTTTGACTTCTACTCGTGCTGTAACAGTTTCACCGACACGGATCGGACTAGTAAACTGAAGTGTTTGACCAAGGTAGATTGCGCCTGGACCTGGGATCTTCGACGCCAGCAAACCTGATACCAGACTTGCACCCAACATGCCATGCACGATTGGTACCTCGAAAGGCGTCATGGCAGCAAAAGCTTCGTCTAAGTGAACTGGATTATAATCTTCAGCCAGAGAAGCGAACTGCTCTACAGCGGCTTTATCCAAAGTTTTTGTCAGGCTTGCCTGTTGTCCAATACTAAGCGACATCTGCATTCTCCTGTGAACTTGCTAGTACGTCTTCGATTCGTTGTTTAACGTAAGTGCCTGGTGCATCCAACTCGCCTTCAAGAATACGAGCTTCTTGCTTTTGTGAGAAGTTTCGAGCATCCAGCCACTCCTGCCAGTGGTTCCACCAAGAGCCTGTGTGTTTGTCTGCTTTTGACAACCATGTATCAGCGTTAGACTTCACATCATCGTTAGTCCAGAAGCCATATTTGGTCGAATCGGCATGGTTCATTGGGCCAGCGATGTGACCGCTTTCTGCCAGAACAAACGTGTTTTGACCACCTAACAGTTCTGTCCCTTTGTATGTGCCTTTCCACAGGGCGATATGATCTTCAATCGCAGACAGGAAGAAAGTTGGAGACTTCACTTTGCTTAGGTCAATTGAAACACCATCCACTTCAAACTCACCCGCTTGGCTCAGTTTGTTCTCCAGATAGAACTGACGTAGCATTTGGTTATGGCATGTAGCCGGTACGTTAGTGTTGTCACTGTTCCAGTGCAACAGATCAAATGCCATTGGCTTTTCGCCCTTGAGGTAATTGGTCACATAGTAGTTCCAATACAGGCTATTTTCGCGCAGCAGGCTGAATGACACTGCCATTTGTCGCCCATCAATGTAACCCTGCATGTTGTTCTGTGTTTCGATAGCAGAAATCATAGGGTCATTGATGAAGATGCCGAGCTCACCTGGCTGCTGGAAATCAAGAATGGTAGTAAGCAGTGTTGCTGATTTAATACGTTGCTTGCGCTTTTTACCTGCCAGGTAGGCCATCGCGGTAGTGAGTAGTGTGCCACCAATGCAGTAGCCCAGACCGTTAACTTCGCGCTCGCCTGTCTCTTTTTCAATGGCGTCTAGTGCAGGAATAATGCCTTCGGTGATATAGGTGCCGAAATCAGTATCCCTGTAGCTCGCGTCAGGGTTCACCCAGGAAATCATAAAGACCGTGTGGCCTTGATCGACCAACCACTTAACGAACGACTTACGTTGGTTCAGATCCATGATGTAGTATTTGTTCACGAATGGAGGAACAATCATCATCGGACGTTTGTAAACTTCTGTGGTAGTTGCCTGATATTGTAGCAACTCAAACATGTGGTTTTTATAGACCACTTTGCCTTCGGTAGCAGCTATGTTCTCGCCAACTTTGAACGCTTCGCTGTCGGTCATTCGGATATTGAGCATATCGACACTTTTGCTCATATCTTGTTGCAGTTGCTCTAGACCTTTAACAAGGTTTTGGCCGTTGGATTCAAGTGTCAGCTTCATGACTTCAGGGTTAGTGGTCACGAAATTGCTTGGTGACATCGCGTTCAGGAACTGGCGTGCGAAGAATTCCAATCTTTCTTTTGCATCAGGATCCATATCCTGATTGTTGCTGATGGTTTCTAGAATTGACTTACATACCATTTTGTAACTTTGTTTGATGTAGTTATAAAATGGGTTCGTTGTCCAACTTTCATCACGAAAACGTGGATCTGTCTCTTTTTCTTGAGAGTCATTTGTAGACAGTACGCAGTCGCTAAACAGATTGATTTGCTGGTTCCACCAGTTCATCTGTTGTTCTAAAAGGTTGGTTGGATCTTTTGCTACAGATTGTGCCAGCTGATTCCAATCTTCCATTTGAGATTTGAAGATGGTGGATTGTGTAGGCTTCTGAAACGAACCAAACCAACCTTGAGTGGCCTTAAAGTAATTGTCAATAACGTCTTGGAATGGAGGTGTTTTGTCCATCTTCCCATCCTTGTAAAGTATGGTTAAATCAGGCGGTGATTATCACCGCCTCTTAAATTAAGCTTTTTTGTCAGCTTTGATTGTTGATGCAGAGATCTCATCAACAGCCGCTTTGAAGTCGTTACCGATTTGGCTTAGTTTTTGGCCATCTTCCAGAAGACGTTGGCTTACTTTCGAGATGATTTCTAGTTGCTTGCTACCGTGGTTCATCAGGTCTTGTGGCTGTTCGATTGCAACAAGGCTTTGTAGGTTCTCGTTAGTTAGCTCGCTGTATGCAGTCAGTGTTTCTAATTGCATTTTTGATAGAGTTTCAACGTTCTTTGCAACGAGTTGGCTAAAGTTAGCGAACGGGTTAAGAACAGTTTGTAGTTGAGCATTTACCGCTTCTAGCGCAGCTTGGTTTTGCATGATTAATTCCTTTTTATGTAGGTGGCCAATCACTAAGTTACTTGGCCTTGACTTATATCAATGAAAAATTCAAACAACCGTTTGAATGAGCGTATTGTGAATAATTTGCTGCAGAATGTCATCACTTAAGCATTATGAAATAATAGAGCTATAACTCTATTTTTTTTGGGGAGTGTTTAATGTCGCTGAGGGTGATGCTTTATAAGTTTCCGAAAACAAAGGTAATGATTAATATGTGTCTGATTTTTCAGTGTTTGAAAATGATATCGATCTTGGATTTGGCAAGTTATATAAATATGATGAAACTCACACTTTGTTTAGTAAGGAAAGAGTGTAAACTTAAATGTAACATTGATAATGTGAATGCCATGCAGGTGATTCATATGCAATTAAGATGAATACAACCATACATAAATAACGAGAAGTAGAATATTTATCTTTCGAGTGACCTTTGAGTTATTCATGTCTAAATACTTGATTTTTAAAGGATTTGCGTTTGATGTTGTATTTTTACATTACTCTGGCATAAGCATTAAGTTTATATTAATCAGCATGTTATTATCGATTTTGCGGCTGGGTTATTGTTAATTTCAAAAATTTGATGTTAATCACTTGTTGCTTTGTAATTTGACATATATATTAAAACGCATGTTTCAAACGGGCGTTTAAGTAATGAGTGCAAAGGGAATTACAACAAGCAAGATACTTGAAGTTTCGGAGAAACTTTTTGTAGAACAGGGATATAGTAATACATCACTCAGAAATATTACCGCTAAAGCCAGTGTTAATTTAGCCGCCGTTAACTATCATTTTGGAGATAAGAAAACTCTTGTTAGAGCAATATTGGATCGCTACTTAACAAAGTTAATGCCCGAGGTGGATAGTGAACTAATTAAATTAAATCAGAGCACTACATATACTCTAGAAGAGGTATTCTATGCTATTAGGCGGCCATTGATTAACCTTAATCAAGTGACGCCAAACGGGATGAATCGATTTCTGCTACTAATAGCCAATGGCTACATGGATATTCAAGGTCATTTGAGGTGGTTTATCGTCAATCAGTACGGTGATACGTTAGACCTCTTTATTAACTCTGTACGAAAATCTTGTCCTGAAATCAGCGATCAAGATTTATTTTGGAAATTGCATTTCTCATTAGGGGCATTCATTTTTGCCACAATATCGAGTGAAGCTTTGTCCGAATTAGCGTCAAGTTCATTTGAAAATGATGCAAAGTTAATACACATTGTCGATCAAGCGATAAATTATATAACCGCTGGTATCGAAAAACCAAATAAAACAACGTAACTAGTCAAAAGGAAAGGTAACATGGGTTTCGTTAGTCGAAAATTAGTCAGTGAACCGGCGTTCAGCTTATTTAAAAAAGTGCTTCCACCGCTATCAAATACCGAAAGAGAAGCAATGGAAGCAGGCGGCGTCTGGTGGGATGGTGAGCTATTTTCTGGAAGTCCGGATTTCAAAACATTGCACCAGTATCCAAAGCCAACATTAACGGCAGAGGAACAGTCATTTATCGACAATGAGTTAGAAACGTTGCTTTCAATGTTAGATGAGCACAAATTTGTTAAAGAGTACAAAGATTTGTCTCCAGAAGTGTGGGATTTTCTCCGTAAGGAGCGCTTCTTCTCTCTAATTATTTCGAAAGAATATGGTGGTCGCGAGTTTTCCTCACACGCTAACTCAACCATCGTAGCAAAAATCGCGACACGCAGCATGAGTGCGGCTATCACAACGATGGTACCAAACTCATTAGGCCCAGGAGAGTTGCTTTCTCACTACGGTACTCAACAACAAAAAGACTATTGGTTACCTCGTCTAGCGGATGGCACTGACACACCATGTTTTGCGCTTACAGGCCCTGAAGCGGGTTCAGATGCGGGTGGTATTCCGGATACGGGTGTGGTTTGTTACGGTGAGCACGAAGGAAAAGAAGTATTGGGTCTGCGTCTCAACTTCAACAAGCGTTACATTACGCTTGCACCTATCGCTACGGTAATGGGTCTGGCCTTTAAGATGCAAGATCCAGAAGGCTTATTGGGTAGCAAGAAAGAACTGGGTATCACTTGTGCGCTAATCCCTACCGATACGCAAGGCATCACCATCGGTCAACGTCATGATCCGCTGCACCTTGCGTTTATGAATGGCACCATTCAAGGTAAAGATGTATTCATTCCGCTTGAATGGATCATCGGTGGTAAAGACTATGCGGGCAAAGGCTGGCGTATGTTGGTCGAGTGTTTATCAGCAGGTCGAGGCATTTCTCTACCAGCTTTAGGCACTGCTATCGGCCATCTGACCGCACGTACGACGGGTGCTTATTCGTACGTTCGTAGACAGTTTGGCATGTCTATTGGTAAGTTTGAAGGTGTTGCTGAGGTACTAGGTCGAATTGGCGGACTAAATTATCTGCTTGAAGCCACACGCACGTTAACGACGACAGCACTTGATCAAGGTCAAAAGCCAGGCATCGTTACCGCAATTGCGAAATACCATATGACTGAAATTGCGAGACAATTGATTAACGACTCGTTTGATGTCCACGGTGGTCGTGCGATTCAATGCGGTCCAATGAACTATTTGGCTTCCTCTTACCTAGGAATCCCGATCGCAGTGACTGTAGAAGGCGCTAACATTCTAACTCGTAACTTGATGATTTTTGGACAGGGTGCGACCCGATGTCACCCATATGTATTCCAAGAGATGGAGGCGGCAGCAAACCCAGATCATCAAGAAGGTGTGAAAGCATTCGATAAGCTACTGTTCAAGCATATCGGCCATGCGACGAAAAACTCTATAGGTGGACTATTCGCAGCGATTACAGGCTCAGCATTTACTGGCTCTCCAGTGAGTGGTCCGACAAAACGTCACTATAAGAATCTAAAGCGTTTGAGCAAGGCATTAGCAGTGAGCGCGGATTTTGCGATGTTAACTTTAGGCGGCGAGCTTAAGCGTAAAGAGTTGATTTCAGCACGTTTGGGTGATGGTCTCTCGTATCTATATATGGCATCAGCGGTATTGAAGAAATATCAAGATGAAGGCTGTTTGGAAGCAGATCTAGATCATGTTCACTTTGCTGCAGAGTACTGCTTCTACCATGCTGCTAAATCACTTAATGAAGGTTATCGTAACTTCCCAAGTGGTTTTGCAGGCAAAACACTGAAGACACTTTTGTTCCCGTTGGGTAATCATTACAAACTACCAGACGATAAATTAACATTGCGTATTGCGGACAAGCTGATGGTGCCGGGTGAAGCGCGTGATCGTCTAACTCACCTGTGTCATGTTGGTAAGGATGACAAGGATAGTATCGGCATACTGGAGCGTGCCTTCATCGCGATGTATGAGGTTAAAGGGCTTGAGAAAAAGCTTGTTGCAGGGGTTAAAGCCGGTAAAGTCGCTAGAAAAGGCTTACTTGATGAACGCTTGAAGCAAGCTCTTGAGGCTAAGGTGTTGACTGATGAAGAAGTGGCTCAAATCAAGGCTGCAGATTCATTGCGCTATCGAGCGATTCAAGTTGACCATTTTAGTCACGATATGAAAACGACCCTAACAGGGACAAACTCTAAGTCTAAACTTGCTGACGTGGCTTGATGTGTTGATTTGGGGTGAGTTATTACCTCAAAGATAATAAAAAAATCCTCGGACTGTGTCCGAGGATTTTTTGTTCTATGGAAAAAGAAAGCAAAGCCGAGGAAAGCCACCTTCAATTAAATGTGGCTTGAAATCCAAAGTTGTAGGGTAACCAAATAATCAGGATTAACTCATATCTCTGACATATATAAACCACAGGAACAATTGGTCGTGTGATTGTTTTTGGTTGTTTTAGAAAAGCACACTCACCCTAAAAATATTGAGTTAAGTCACATTTTTAAGTTAAGGATTCCTAAGCTAATTTGTATTTTCAAACACGGAAAATTGGTAAAAGTTCATATATAGCAGTCTGATAGAATATAATTACTTTCGAATTCAAACGCTGCTGGATAAATGGTGTAAAAATGATGTGAAAATAGTGTTCTTTAGCTCTCGACAATAAGGAATATATGTTAGAGAATAAGTCTATTCAAACGGCCGTTTGAATGATTAAATTAATAATCTAAAAGGAAGTTATTATGCAAAAACAATTCGAAGCTGTAACAGCTCAACTACAATCTTTCATGAATCCAGCAACTGGTTTTGCTGAACTAATTGCTAAAAATGTTGAAACTGTATCTAAGATGCAAATTGAAACAGTTGCAGCATATAGCCAACTAACCAATGAAAACCTACAGTCACTAGTTGCAATTAAGCAACCACAAGACCTTGTTAACCTTGGTTCTAAGCAGCTTGAAGCTATCTCTAAGGTTAGCCAGCGTCTAATCGAAGACGGCCAGAAGCTAAGCCAAATTGGCACAGAATTTAAAGCGGCTGCTGAAGAGCTATCAGCTGCAGCTATCAAAACTAAATAATTAGTTTTATCATCAAAGTAAAAAAGGCGATATTTCGCCTTTTTTTTTGCTCAAAGCATAAAGTGTTATAAAATGAGCATCTATCGTTGCACTCAGGAGTAATAGTTAAAGAGGACCTTAAACTTGAATAATGATGTTGAGCTCCTTAAGGCGGAGCTAATGAAACTTGGGGTTGACGTTAATAAAAGAGATACGGTTAAGCTCATTGATTTTAACTTATTACGTCAGCTATCTGAAAGTAAAGACATACAAGTCAAAAAAATAGCAGAAGAAGAACTAGCTCGAAGAGAAATCTCAAAGGATAACGACGAGCAAATCTACTTTAGTTGGCAAGCTCTTAATGAAGCGAGTCAGTCATACTTTCACGCATACCTGAGTTTGAGTGATGCGCAGCTCGGTTTTATTAGTTGGTTGAATGATGAGTTTATGCACCTTTATGACGAGCTTGAATTTGATCAAAATGGTAAGGCGTTCGCCAAGTATCGCGGGTTGTTGCACGAATTTACATTTAACCCACGCACTAAACGGATTCGTTTAGAGCGCATCGACATGATGAACACCACACAGGCGTTAGATGCCTGTTTTCAATCGCTGCAAATTACTGCCCATGCGTTCAACCGTGCCTCAGTGCATTTGAGACAAGATTTTCTTTCTCATTTTTTAGATACCGGCCAAGGTATTGTTGACTGGTTAGAACAAGTGCGAGTGCAAAGTCTTCCAAAGCTTGATCAGAATAAAGAGAAAAGCTCAGTAATGTATAATAAAAAGCGTTTGCTATTTTCTAAAGAAGACCAACGCTTAATCACCGTATGTGAATCGGGCAACCCCAATAAACAAAAGAAGTAAATCTCGTTGTCACAGACTGGCGGAGTTAGCGTTGTCATTCAAATCGGTTGTTTTGCGGACAATTAGGGTGGGTTGTTTATGTCCGTAACTGAAGAGTTTGAGGAAATTGAGCCCCAAACCCTCAGTAGGCCGGTGGGGTATCACACACTAACTACAATCTTGAAATTGAACAGTTAACACTTTCTTCTATGGCAATCAGCCTCTTGATTGCTTTATTGATCATTATGATGTCGTCTATGCTAGAGACATTATCGATAGCATCAAGTAAGGAGTCTTTGCTGCATGGTGGAATCTTTTCAATATTTCTAATTTTTCCGCGCGTGGTATTTTTGAGTAAATCAAATGTTGAATTGGTCATTTAATAAGCCTAACTGACGTTGTATTATAGGTTTGGCAAACGTTTGCTTTTGGGTGCAATATATCTTTTTGTGACAAAAACACCAATAGTTTGATGTTATGTTTTTAGGGGTGTTATTTGCTTAAATGATGGTTTGGCGTAGTTTTGAACGGGAGGGTTTTTAACTCTATGAGAACAGGCGTTAATTTCTTCGGGCTCAGCAACAACTACCTTTCTCGGCTAAAAAATAAAATGTAGTTATTTTGGGTTTTGTGATGTTCAACACAAATTCAGAGGTGCTAATTGAATCACGTCACCGTATAAATTCAAAGTCTATGGGGTGATAGCCAAAGAGCTGTACAAGATTCCCTTTTGCAAGGAAATGACGGGTACATTGAGGAAGCCCAATTAGCCTCGCTAACCTTGCTGTAAGTGCTCCACCAACACCTTAACAAAGCGAGCTGCTTCACCACCTGTGCACGCCCTATGGTCAAAAGTTATCGAAAGCGGCAACGCTTTGACTCCAACCGCTTGTCCATCCTTCATTATTACTTTCTCAATAATTCGACCCGCACCCACGATCGCGACCTGAGGTGGTGTCACCACGGGTGTCGCGAATATTCCAGCAATAGCCCCAAAATTAGAAAGCGTGATGGTGGCGTGTTGCAACTGCTCTCGTCGAATTCGTCTGGCTCTTATGCCTTGGACGGTATCATTTAACCAGTGGCGGATGCCTGCTTGATCGTATTCGTTGGCATTTCTGAGCACTGGGACATAGAGCCCATGATTACTGTCTACCGCAATACCAATGTTCACGTTGGAATGGACACATCGGGTCATGGTTTCTGCATCGAACCACGCATTAAGAGCGGGTTCTGTTTGGCACGCATGTACCACAGCTTTGATAAGCCTTCCTGAGATGTCCTCATCTTTTTGCCAGTTGTCTAGCATGGCTTCTTCGGTGATGGTGACAGAAGCAACGGAGTGGTGCGACTGCGACATTGTGCCAACCATGGTTCGACGTGTGCCTTTAAGAACTTCCGTGCCGGGGGCTTGTTTATCTATTTGTTCGTAAATGTCACTGTCTGTAATTACGCCATCTTGGCCACTGCCTTTGACGCGAAGCAAATCGATTCCGAGCTTTTTGGCGAGCAGCCGAGCAGAGGGCATGGCAGTGATCGCGTTCTCCTCTGCGTTGTGGTGCGCCGCGCCAACCCAAAAGTCATCGACTTCAACGTGATGAGTGTGGTTGGAGACATTGCCGACAACGGTTGCTGCATCATTGTCGCTTGATGACTCATTAAGGCTAGCGCCTTCCGTGACCGCCTCTTCGATTTCAATCAATAGGCTGCCAATACTGATGACATCGCCTTCTTCGCCATAACGTTTGACGATTTTTCCGCTGTACGGCGCGGGGACTTCGACAACGGCTTTAGCGGTCTCAACGGTAAGGATAACTTGGTCTAACTCGACATCGTCGCCGACGTTCACATGCCATTCGACAATCTCAGATTCGGCCAGTCCTTCCCCTAAGTCTGGTAGCAAAAATGACTTCATTTCCAACCCTCCACTAGCTCTCTTGCTGCTTGTACGATGTCGGCCTCTTGGATCAAAAAGTAGTCTTCGTTTTTGTAGTAAGGCATTACGGTATCAAGGCCGGTTACTCGTTTAGGTGGCGCTTTAAGCATGCACATAGCTTGTTCCGAAGTCCGTGTGATGATTTCAGCACCTACGCCGCAACTGCGGCTGGCTTCATGAACCACCAATAAGCGACCCGTTTTCTCAAGTGACTTTAATATCGTTTCCATATCAATAGGTTTGATGCTGGCAAGATCAATAACTTCCACCTCGATACCAGCTTTAGACAGTGTATCCGCTGCCTGAAGTGACTCAACAACACAGGCTCCCCAAGTTACGAGTGTTAAATCCCGTCCTTTGCGAAGGGTGTAGCAGGTATCGAGAGGCAGGGCTTCACCATTATCAACCACATTCGATTTAACGGTGCGATAGATGCGTTTGGGCTCAAAGAACATCACCGGATCGTTGCAGCGTATCGCCGACAACAACAAACCATAGGCGCGTTGTGGTGATGACGGGATAACGACCCTCAAGCCTGGAATATGGGCAAACAGTGCTTCGACACTTTCGGAGTGATGCTCTGGCGCATGTATGCCACCACCAAATGGCGCGCGAAACACAATGGAGCAAGACAAACGCCCGCGGGTGCGATTACGCATTCGAGCCGCATGACAAATAATGTGCTCCATCGCAGGAAACACGAAACCTTGAAACTGGAATTCAGCAATAGGTCGCAACCCTTGAGTCGCCATACCTACCGCAACGCCTCCGATAAGTGCCTCGGCAAGTGGGGTATCGATAACGCGTTTAAGCCCAAAGCGCTCTTTAAGGCCAACTGTTGCGCGGAATACACCGCCGTTATCGCCAACATCCTCTCCAAGCAGTACGACGCGTTTGTCTCTGCCCATTTCATGATGGAGTGCTAAATTCACCGCATCGACCAGAGTGGATTCCACTGCGGCGATAGGGCTTGCTAGGGGTTCAATATGCAGTTGATCAGCCATGTTGTCCTCCGTGCATGCGCATCGATTTGTTGATGAGTTCATCGCGTTGCGGACGAAGTTCTTTAGTTGGTTGCTCATAGAGATAATCAAACGCGGTCTCTGGCGCTTGAGCAGGAGTATTGAGGTAGCGAGCAACGGCCTCCTCAACCAGCTGTTTGCTCTCTGAGGCAAGCTCGACTTCGTCTGAATTTTGCCACCAACCTTGAGCCTCCATGAAGGTCTTGAGTCGTTGGATTGGCTCATATTCCCAAGCGGTATCAAGTTCATCATCGCTACGATAGCGAGTGGCGTCATCGGCAGTGGTGTGGTCGCTAAGGCGATAGCTTATTGCTTCAATCAGCGTAGCGCCTTTGCCTTTGCGCGCATTTGAAATGGCGTTGCCGATTGCATCTAGCATGGCGACGACATCGTTACCATCGACTTTGAGTCCAGGAATGCCTGCGCCTTGGGCTTTATCTGCGAGAAATTCTGCCCCGCATTGCAGCGCTCTAGAGACTGAGATTGCCCATTGGTTGTTGTTCACTACAAATACCAAAGGGATGTTCCAAGCCCCTGCACAGTTAATGGATTCTAGAAAATCGCCTTTTGAAGTGGCGCCGTCACCACACGTCACCAGCGCGACATCGTGATGGCCTTTAATCTTCAACGCTGCAGCAACACCGACGGCGTGAGTACATTGTGTGGCGATTGGGACACAAAAAGGCAGGTCGGTGCATGGGTTATCGCTATTGGTGAACTCGAAATCGCTACCGCGTTCGTCGCCGCCCCAATACTGCAGATTTTTTTCCATGGGAATGCCGCGAACCCACATGGCAGGCATGTCGCGATAGTAAGGGATAAAAACATCTCGGTGAGACAGGGCGTGGCCAATGGCGATGCCTATTGCTTCGGCACCAAGGTGCGAAGGGTAGGTGCCGAGTTTGCCGGTGCGTTGCAGGGCAACGGCTTTAGCATCGTACGTTCTTGCGACTACCATGTCGCGGTACAGCTTCTTTAGGGTTGCTTCGTCAGCCCAGTCGGGTAGTGGGCTAACTAAGTGTCCTTGGTAGTCGATAAAACGATGCATGGGTAATGCTTGTACGTTCATCTCGAACTCCTTTTCACATACTCTGGATAAGAGTGATGTCGATAAGGCTGAAACCAGTACGTGTTTATACGCAATGTTTCAAACGCTTGGATACTATAAGTGTAAACAAATTGTTAAATTTTGCTTCAAAAGTGAAATGGATTTTTAGTAAATAAAACCTTACAGGGCTAATCTGTAAATGTTAAATGCTGCCTAAGGGCTATAATTTAGTTATACATTCTAGTTTTTGAAGGGTGAAATCTTTCGAACTGAAATATGATACTGAATGAGAATTTGGAGAAAAACGGATAAACTCATCGAGGTTTGAGCAAAAAAGACCAATGGTGTTGGCCTTTTTTTCGTTTGTTGATAGAAGGGATGTTACAATGTCACCTCTTCGCAGAGCTCTAAAGGCAGTCCGTCTGGATCTTGGAAAAAGGTGTAGCGCTTGCCCGTGTATTCATCGATGCGAATAGGCTCAACTGAGATTCCATGGCCGACGAGTTTGTTCACGGCCTGATCCATATCATCAACCACAAAGGCAAGGTGCCTTAAACCTTGTGCTTCAGGAAAGCTCGGACGTGACGGCGAGCCAGGAAAAGAGAACAGCTCAATCTGGGTACCATCAGGCAGTTCGAGATCGAGTTTGTAAGAATCACGTGCCTCGCGGTAGTTCTCCGCCAATACGGTTAACCCTAAAATTTCGGTATAGAATCGCTTCGATCTCGGGTAATCAGAACAAATGATGGCAATGTGATGCGTTCCTTTGAGCATGGTCGGATCCTAGTTGTGTTTGATAAGTTTAGAGGGTAACTCTCGGGCAACATAGTCGATGAAGACGCGCAGCCTTGCGGGCATGTACTTGGTCTGGGCGTACTGCATTGCAATCGCCCCATGGTAGTTACTCTTTATTGTCCAATCAGGAAGCACAGGAACTACGCTTCCATCATCAAGTGATTCTTTTATCACGAAGTCATGAAAAATACCGATACCCAGACCTTGTTTCACACCGCCAAGACGCATTTGAGAGTGGTTAATGGCGTAGCGACCGGACACAGTGACCGTGTGAAAGTCATCGTCTTTGAGAAAGTCCCACACATTGTCTCTATCCACTTCGGCCAAATAGAGACAGTCGTGGTGCTCTAGATCGCTAGGGGAAGTAGGCAGGCCATTGGCTTTGATGTAATCCGGGCTGGCGCATAGCACCAAGTTTGTTGGACCCAACTCTTTCATCACCAGGTTTTCATCTGGCTTGTCTGTGAGTTTGAACGCCACGTCGATGCCTAAATTGAATAAGTCATAGTTGCCATCAATAGCGCGTACCTTGAGTTGGATTTCTGGATATTGCTGCAAAAACGGGGCTATAAATGGCTGCAATACCGAGTTTAGAAAGGCTTCTGGTGCCGCAATGGTAAGAGACCCACTGGGTTCAGCATGATCCGACTGAGAGACTTCAATGGCTTGCTGAGCAGCATTGACCATGAGTACGCTTTGATCATAAACCTTTCTTCCAGCTTGAGTAATGACGAGCTTTCGAGTGGTCCGTTCAAACAGCTTTACGGATAGGGCGCTTTCAAGTCGAGTGATTGTCTTGGAGAGTGCTGAGGGGGTCACACCTAACTTCTTGGCGGCAGCGGTAAAACTGCCCTCGTTGACCACCAAAATATACGATGCCAAATCGGGTAGGAGCCCGATAAGCCTTTGGCTAAACATGATTCGTGCCTCAGATTCACTAATGGTTTTCCATGTTAAGGGATAATCGTTTGCAGCACAATGAACTAAAATGATTGCATTCGTGAGATACACCCAATCAATAGAATTTGGCTATCTCATCCCCTACATAACCTATTGATAAATAGGATTGAAAAAGGAATCTACTATGTCTGCTTCGTTTTATAAGCAAATCCAAGATCAGATTGAAGAAGTAAAAGCGGAAGGTTTGTACAAGTCTGAGCGTGTTATCACGTCTCAACAACAAGCGGCTGTTGAAATCTCAACAGGCGAAGAAGTACTTAACTTCTGTGCGAACAACTATCTTGGTCTAGCAAACCACCCAGCGCTTATCGAAGCGGGTAAGGCAGGCATGGATAAAAATGGTTTCGGTATGGCGTCGGTACGCTTTATCTGTGGTACTCAAGACATTCACAAAGAGCTTGAGCAGAAACTGTCTACATTCCTAGGAAAAGAAGACACGATTCTGTACACGTCTTGCTTCGATGCAAACACTGGCCTGTTCGAAACTATTCTAGGCAAAGAAGATGCAATCATCTCTGACGCACTAAACCACGCATCTATCATTGATGGCGTTCGTCTATGTAAAGCGATGCGTTACCGTTACGCTAACAACAACATGGCTGAGCTTGAAGAGCAACTTATCGCGGCAACTGAAGCAGGTGCTCGCCACAAGCTTATCGTGACTGACGGCGTTTTCTCAATGGACGGCGTAGTCGCAAACCTACCAGCTATCTGTGACCTTGCTGACAAGTACGGCGCACTGGTTATGGTTGATGATTCTCACGCTGTTGGCTTTATGGGCAAAAACGGTGCAGGTACTCATGAGTTCCATGACGTGGTTGACCGTATCGATATCATCACAGGTACGCTAGGTAAAGCAATGGGCGGCGCGTCAGGCGGCTATACTTCTGGTAAGAAAGAAGTGATTGATTGGTTGCGTCAGCGTTCTCGTCCATACCTATTCTCTAACTCTGTAGCACCGGCCATTGTTAACGCGTCTATCCGCGTTCTAGACCTGCTACAAGAAAGTGGCGATCTTCGTGACCGTCTATGGGAAAACGCAGCACACTTCCGTACTCGTATGGAAGGCGCAGGCTTTACTATGGGCGGTGCAGACCACGCGATCATTCCAATCATGCTAGGCGATGCGAAAGTAGCGGCTGAGTTCGCTGAGCGTGCACTAGAGAAGGGTATCTACGTTATTGGTTTCTCTTTCCCAGTTGTACCTAAGGGTCAAGCACGTATCCGCACTCAGATGTCAGCGGCGCACTCACGTGAGCAACTAGACCGTGCGATCGACGCATTCATCGCAGTTGGTAAAGACATGGGCATCATCTAATTCTGGCCAAGGTCGAATTTAGATAACCAGTATTTTTGATTCTCGCCCTAGAGTTGGGCGAGATGAATTAGGTAACAATATGAAAATCAAAGCTCTTTCTAAGCTAAAGCCTGAAGAAGGCATCTGGATGACTGAGGTCGAGAAACCTGAAGTTGGCCACAACGACCTTCTAATCAAAATTAAGAAAACTGCGATCTGTGGTACAGACGTACACATCTACAACTGGGATGAGTGGTCACAAAACACTATCCCGGTACCAATGGTTGTTGGCCATGAGTATGTAGGTGAAGTTGTAGGCATGGGCCAGGAGGTTCGCGGCTTCAACATTGGCGATCGCGTATCGGGCGAAGGTCACATCACTTGTGGTCACTGTCGTAACTGTCGTGGTGGCCGTACTCACCTATGCCGCAACACAACAGGTGTTGGTGTAAACCGCACAGGTGCGTTTTCTGAGTACCTTGTGATCCCAGCGTTTAACGCATTTAAGATCCCGGCTGAAATCTCTGATGACCTAGCGTCTATCTTTGACCCGTTTGGTAACGCAGTACACACTGCATTATCTTTCGATCTAGTGGGTGAAGACGTTCTAATTACAGGTGCAGGCCCAATCGGCATTATGGCAGCTGCAGTTGCTAAGCACGTTGGTGCACGCCATGTTGTAATTACTGACGTGAACGAATACCGTTTAGATCTTGCTAAGAAGATGGGTGTTACACGTGCAGTAAACGTAATGGAAGAGAAACTAGAAGACGTTATGTCTGAGCTAGGTATGACAGAAGGTTTCGATGTAGGTCTAGAAATGTCAGGCGTACCTTCTGCCTTCAACAGCATGCTAACCAACATGAACCACGGCGGTAAGATCTCTCTATTAGGTATTCCACCATCAGACATGGCGGTTGATTGGAACCAAGTGATCTTCAAAGGTCTGGTAATCAAGGGCATCTACGGCCGTGAAATGTTCGAAACATGGTACAAGATGGCTTCACTAATCCAATCTGGCCTGGATCTGACGCCAATCATCACTCACCACTTTAAAGTTGATGACTTCCAAGCAGGCTTCGATGCTATGCGTAGCGGGCTTTCTGGCAAAGTTATCCTTGATTGGGAATAGCAAAAGCAGAAGCACTCCTGATGGGGTGCTTTTTTTATATCTATACATCAAACGTTTGTTCTCCTTGTTCATGATAAAAAGATCCAGTAGTGTTTGCTTAGACAGACGCAAACGGAGCAGGAAATGACGTTCAGAGTGAAGCCATCAAGTGAAGGCCCTATATTTGTCTCGTTCGATGAGCATGAACGTCTAAGATATGGCCGGGTACTGAGTGAGCTTTCAGTTGCACCCGTTTTAGATAATCCCGCAGAGACTTTTCTGTATTCAATGGGCGCTTGTATGGCCGTCTCTTTGCAAAAGTTAGCGCTTCGAAGAAAAATCGAAATACAGCCATTTCATATCCAAATTACTGGGCACAAAGGCGAGTTTTTGCCGGCCCACTTTACCCACTATAATATCCAGTTAAGTAAAGGCATCCATTCAGACCGAGCGCGCGCAGAAATGCTACTAAAAGACGCCAAGAAAATATGCACAATTAGTAACAGTGTTTCCGGGAGCATTGAGTTAGGGCTGGAGCCCTAACTCAACGCTTAAAGGTAACGGCTAGAAGCCCTATTAGCATTACACCAGTTGCCGCAAGCCCAATCGCCACGCCGCCCCAGACGCCAGCCAATTGAAAGTGTGCCATGAGCCACCACGCACTGCTAATACCAAAGCCCCAATAACCAATCGCGGTCAGTAACATTGGTACATTGACGATTTTCATACCGCGTAATAGGTTCATGGTGAGGAGCTGCCAGCCATCGACGACGAAACAAAGCGCAACAACCCAAATGATAGAAGCAAGTTGATTGCTGAGGCTGCCGTTTGAACCATCAAACTTAAAAATGTCAGCGATAAGGTGAGGCCAGGTGCTAAAGGTTATCGCCAGCAATGCGCTAATCAAGGTGACTAGAATGAAACTACGCAGCGCAGTCACTTTTATGCTGTCAAATCGTTCTTGACCAAAGTCCTTGCCGGTCAAAATCGCAGCCGCTTGGGAAAAGCCAAAGTTAATGTTGAAACTAAAGTTCAAGCACTGGAGAAGCACTTGGTGCAGTGCTAACGCTGTAACTCCCAACATGCCAGCAAGTATGGTGCTGCCATAAATCAGGCTGAGTTCTAAAGCGCTCGCTACAGCTATCGGTAAACCGAGAGATAACAGGGGCAGTGTTAAACGCCAAGAATACTCTGAAACATATTCCCATGGCGCGAACCGACGGTATTTTTCTTGGCGAAACACCCATGTACCGTAAGCGAACAGAATTAGCGTCGCAGCAAGAGTTGTTCCCCATCCCAGTCCCGCAATTCCGCCATCTAGGGTAAACGCAAACCAATAACTTAATGGCACATTGAGCATAACGGTCGCGAGAGACATCCACATTACCGATTTAGCATCGCCAAATGTGCTAGTCAGGCCGCGTAGGATCAGCAGTAATAAGGTCGGTAACATTGCCCATTT
Source organism: Vibrio sp. 10N (assembly GCF_036245475.1). NCBI lineage: Bacteria > Pseudomonadati > Pseudomonadota > Gammaproteobacteria > Vibrionales > Vibrionaceae > Vibrio > Vibrio sp. 10N. The sequence goes on from NZ_BTPM01000002.1 coordinate 627,177, forward strand.
AAGAGCATCAAGATAGTTGGTTGCTATGGGAATGGCGTCAACCGGTTGCTTCGCTAGGACGAGCAATTCATCCGTGAAGTTAAGAGCAAGGCTAGCAACTGCCGTTATTATGAAAGCGAGAAGGAGTGCGCCTTTGACGGCAAATCTTATTTGCTGGTTACCAAAGGCTGGTCGCGCAACGCTTTGCCCGTAAGCTATCGCAATCAGGTTTGCTACGCAGCCGACAATGCTTCCTGCAACCAAAAAAACGAATGTAAACACGGAAGCGCCTAATCCTCCGCCCGCAAGATCTTCTACGCTGAGTCTTGCCATCATCCAGACATCCGTTAATACCAGCGCCATTGAGATAAGTTGAGAGACAATAAGAGGAATAGCCAAAGAAAGAATGTGCTTCATAAAAGACTCAATAAAATAGGCGTCGAGTAAGATCAGGGCGATGCTAGTGTATCTGTAGGTGTGGGTCAATCATCATAACCCTCGGAAATGAATGGGTTTTAAATTGACTATCGTGATGAATGACCAGTTCACGTGTGTTTGAACCAAGATAACGTGCCCTGCGCTGCAAAAACGTTAACATTTTGAGCGAAATGTTAACAATACTCTATTCTTATCATTGAGTTAGCTTAAGACCCAGGTAAACAGTGGATTCTGGGCTCGTAGTGTCGCGGCAAACGCGCGCTAAAGATAAGAAAAAGGACTAGGAGAAGTTGTCGATGAAAGCAACAAAAGCAGCATTAACAGTATCACTTATTTTGACAGGATTCGTCGCGGCAGAAGTTCATGCTGCTACTGAGTGGAATGTATCTTTATGGGGTAAACGTCGTGCGTTTACCGAGAATGTTGAAAAGTTAGCTGAATTGGTAGAGCAAAAAACCAACGGCGATTTCAAGTTGGTGCTCTCCTATGGTGGATTGTCGAAGGCACGTGAAAACCTAGATGGTATTTCGTTTGGTGCATTTGAAATGGCACAGTTTTGTTCTTTCTATCATACCGACAAAAACCCGACAATCACGGTGACTGAACTACCATTTTCACAAGATGTGTCTTTAGCGCGAGTAGGGGAGATTTATACCGAGGTATTTAATCACCCTGAGGTTAAAAAAGACTTAGCGAGATGGAACGCCACCTTGTTAATGCCAACGCCACTCCCTCAGTACAACATTGCTAGTAAGAGTGACGACCTCGAATCTTTGGAAGACTTTAAGGGGCTAAGAGTCCGCGGTCCCGGCGGGATCATGAGCGTGTTGGGCAAACTTGGCGCAGTCAAAACGACGGTACCATTCTCTGAAGTGCGTCAATCAATGGATTCTGGGGTAATTGATGCAGCTTCGTTTGCGCCTCATGCTCATCTCGCGACTAATACCTACAAAGTGGCGAACTGGGTGACGACAAACCTCAATCTGGGTTCTGCTAACTGCCCAGTTGTTGTCAACACAGAAGCTCTGGAAATGCTAAAACCGGAACACCGCGAAGCGTTATTGAGCTCAGTACCAGAGGCGCTCGATTATTATGTCTCTAATTATGAGCAAAATACGACCGCTAAATTCGATAAAGCTATTGCGGATGAATCGGTGAAACAAGTGACATTTACTCCAGAACAGACAGCGCAGTTGAATGATCTTGCGGCATCAGTGCGCGAGGATTGGGTGAAAAAATACCAAGGGAAGTTTGATGCCAAGGCGCTATTTGACTACACCGACGCTTTGTTTAAACAGCAAAACTAATTCCATTACTTCTACTTAAATTCTCTAGCGCTAGTTAATACTAGCGCTCGTTTTATGTTGTTAATACCAAAAGGATTTCGAGTATGTCTGCGTCAGTATTAGAGGACAGCTCGGCGGTAAGTCGGGTCGATAGGGCATTTTTTAAATTTGAATCATTTCTGAATCTCGCCGCAGGATGCGTAATCGTCGCTCTTGTTGCGCTTGCGACGACCAATATTTTAGGTCGTTGGCTGTTTTCAATGCCAATTAGTGGTTATATCGATTGGGTCGAGCAGGCCATGGCGTTCATCGCCTTTCTTGGTATTGCCTATACACAGCGTATGGGTGGTCACATACGAATGGATATACTAGTTGGCCGCTTTAGGGGCCGCTGGTTGTGGTTTACCGAATTGTTGTCCAGCGTATTTATGTTATTGGTGACATTACTGCTCATCTACGGCTCTTATTTACATTTTTGGCGCGCATACTCTATCGGGGATTCCTCTGTGGATATCAACTTACCCACATGGCCAGCCAAATTTGTGGTGCCTTTTGCTTTGTCGGTACTGGCACTTAGACTCATCTTACAAATATGGGCTTATCTTCGTGCTATTAAGCGAGGAGATGTCGAACCCGTCGCTGTACCTATGATTGAATCTGCTGCTGAGACGGCGGCGAAGGAAGCGGAAACAGTCAGTAATGGTGCTGATGAGGAGGCTTCTAAATGATGTCTCTTTTTGAAGTAATGGGCGCGATGGACTCGATTGAAATTGGACTTTGGGTTTCGGGCTTTATGTTACTCTTGGTCGTAATTGGAGTACGAGTGGCATTTGCCGCGGCAATTGCAGGTTTCTTTGGACTGGTCTGGATCTTTTCCGCCAAGCTGGGTTTTGAGCGAGGTCTACTGGTTGCCATCAAAATGGCAGGGACGATCCCGCATTCTAAAGTGTCATCATTGGCACTATCACTCATTCCAACCTTTATTCTTATTGGCTTTCTTGCCTACCATGCCGGTTTAACTCGCTCTCTCTTCGAAGCGGCCAAACGTTGGGTAGGCTGGCTACCCGGTGGTATGGGCGTTGCTACAGTGTTCTCTACTGCTGGCTTTGCGGCCGTGTCGGGTGCCTCAGTCGCCACCTCTGCGGTATTTGCGCGCATTGCTGTGCCGGAAATGCTGAAACTGGGTTACGACAAACGCTTTGCCGCGGGTGTGGTTGCAGCTGGTGGCACGCTCGCATCATTGATCCCACCGTCTGCCATTCTCGTTATTTACGCAATCATAGTTGAGCAAGATGTAGGGGCGCTGTTGATGGCGGGCTTTTTACCTGGAGCGGTATCGGCACTGATCTACGGCGGGCTAGTCGTATTTCTGGCATTAACGCGCAAAAATTTTGGTCCGCCGGTGAGAGGTTTTACTTGGAAGGAAAGGTTTGAAACGCTGCCGGGCGCAATGCCAATATTTGCTGTAGTGGGCATTATTGTTGTCTGTATCTATGGCGGCGTTGGCACACCAACCGAGGCCGGTGCGCTTGGCGCTTCGCTTATTCTGGCACTGGCTATTTTTCATGGTAGTCGCTGGAAAGAAATCAAAAGCTCTTTGATGGAAACAGCAAAGCTGTCTGCAATGATCTTTGCGATTATCTGGGGCGTGCTGATATACGTTCGTTTCTTAGGATTTGCTGATTTGCCAACGGCTTTTTCCGATTGGATAGTGAGTCTGGAACAAAGCCCAATGTTGACGCTGCTACTCATCCTTTGCGCCTATGCTGTGCTTGGTATGTTTATGGATGCGATTGGGATGCTACTGCTCACATTGCCCGTAGTATATCCCGCTGTAATTGCTCTCAATGGTGGTGCTGATGTGGCTGCTGTAGATTCTGCGTTTGGGGTGTCAGGAGTAGGGTGTGCGATTTGGTTTGGCATTATCGTGGTAAAAATGGCTGAGTTGTGTCTAATCACGCCACCTATTGGCCTAAACTGTTTCGTGGTCGCGGGTGTTCGTCCTGAATGTTCGGTACAAGATGTCTTCCGTGGCTGCTTGCCATTTTTTGTTGCGGATGTCATCACTATAGCTGTGCTACTGGTCATGCCTGGAATCGTACTTTGGCTGCCGAGCCTAATGGGGTATGCCTAGTTTGATTTAATAGAAAGGGACGGCTAGCTGAGAGGCGGCCGTTCTTTTTTATATTTGTTCCGTCTACTTTTCTTCGCTAGTCCAGTAAATAGTGACGTTTCGCACTCCCCATTGTTTTGCTTTCTCAACATCGTTTCCCATGTAAATGTCGATTTTCTTATTCCATCGTTTATGCATTTTATCTAGAACACGGTATGTACCTTCAAACCCTTCAATTTTGACTTCTTGATTGTGATTTAAGCCCATATCGAGCAGATCTCTAGACACTGCGATGGACTTCATTCCTGGTTTAAGGGTATCACCCCAAGCACCAATGTTAGGAGTGGAATCAGTTTCACCGACTGCCGAAGTATAAGCGCTGGCTTTAACTACTAGAGAGTGCTCTTGATGGGCGAATCCATGAAAAGACACAACAAGAATTGAGAGAAAAAAGATTATGGCTTTCATTGTTACCTAAAGATTTCACAGCAATCTGGACTAAGTTTAGCTGTTAATAGGCCGTAAACACCAATGGAGTGCGAGTTCAGGTTAGTAAGACACTAGAACGAAAAAAGCCGCTGAATTATCAGCGGCTTTTTAGAATGTGGCGGAGAGATAGGGATTTGAACCCAATCACTCAGAGCTTAATCTTTGTAAGCCTTTGTTTTATCAGGGTATTTAACGCCTTAAACTGCAAATCTTAAAACGTATGGGATAGTCACCTGACTGACTATGAGTTTTACATCCGTCTCTCTTTAAGTCAAGTTTTCTGTTTAAAATTTAAACGTCTAGGTTGATGTTGCGCCTAGGACCGTGAATACTAACGGTGTACTGGGTAAAGGGAGTTTGACGATGCAAGTAGGGGTTGATATTACTTCTGAGCAGCGCATAAAGGCGCTTCACGCTGCACTGCGTATTCTGGATAAGTGGCAATTCAGTTACAGTGAGAAAGCTACGTTGCTTGGTTTGCAGCATGATCGGGAAGACAGAGAAGAGGTGAGTGACTCTACACTAGAGAGAATCAGCTATATTCTGAATATTCACAAAGCATTACGGCAGACTTTTGGTAGCGATGAAACGATATATGATTGGGTGCGCAAGGCTAATAATCACCCCACTTTGTCGGGTGCTTCAGCAAAGGATTACATGCTGTCAGGGAACGAATGTGCGCTATCAAAGATCGCAAAACTGGTTATCGGCTATAGTGCACAGTAAATCTCTCGTATTAATGTTAATTGCTGAAACTGTTGTGCTCAAACACGTTTTTGGACAAAAGTGCGTTACATGCATTACTAAATTAGCGTTTAACGGATTACTTAGGGTATAGCAAAACCACAGATCTAGTGGTTATGATTCCATACAATTGAGTTGACCCCTTTTTGTTTGGTTTAGTTTGCGGTAACCTACTCAGAGGTAGATAAACCAAAGGAAAATAAGAAGATGGAATTAATTTTATGGGCTATTGGGATATTCGTTACTTTTATAGTTATCAAAGTTATCTTAGGCTTTTTGGCCCCTATCACCGTTACCGCTAGCAAGTTGTTTGATTCAACCTTGAGTAAAAATGGCATTGATCATAGAACACTAAAACCATCAGTCAAAGAGGATATAGTGCGCTTAAGTATCGATATGTCGAGCTTTGGAGCGAATAGAAGCACTTTAGAATTAAAGGCTATGGTTGCTAAGTACGTTGAATCGGCAGCAGTTCAGATAGCGAACTATATCAAGGGAGATGCTACGAATGAAGATGACCCTTTTATCAAAATATTCAACAATCACCATCATGTCAATGAGTTCAAGCGTCAATAATCGACTCCCTTTCAACTAGCATAATCTCCTGATTAATAAAGGATTACTCCGTATAAGGTTCCTTCCATTGATTAACTAAACTTCAAAATTCACAATGGTTACAGAGAGGTCATATGCAGTACTTATTTTTTCTATATTTTTTTATTTCAACAGTTTCTCATGCGGATATTGCTAGCGTCGAGTGTTTTACTAAACAAAATCATTATTACAACCGTGATTATGTATCTATAGATGTTAATAAATCTAAGAATGAATTGTCACTAACGATTGGAGAATCGCCCATAGAGAAACATAATCATCACTCGATGTTCTTTGATATTAACTATCATGGTGCGAACAAAGTAGGTCATGAATTATACAGAGCGTTCAAGGGTGGATCTTTTGTTTCCATCTATATAGTGACGAGCGAGCGAGATCTAGAGGTTCACTCAGTTAAGATCGAAGATAGCCAATTACTTGCTGGTTTCATTGGGCGTTATAGTGATTGTGAGATAAAGACCTTAGAATAGCTTGTGACAAGGAGAATTAGATGGATGTTTTTTATTTGATTATAGAAGCTATGTATCAGTTTTTATTTGCATTTTTTATTTATTGCTTCTTCCTATCTAGCCGCTTTCCCATCACAGGTAAGGGACTTGATGATTTTAATATGGCTCTCTATATCCCGATTACTTGCATTGGTGTTATAGGTGCATATGTTGCGAGTGAACTTGGCTATTTCTACTATAGAACTATAGCTGGGTACGCATCTATTTTTGTTATCGTCGCTCCAATTTATTACATTCACCATAGAAGATACAAGCGACAAGTAAACCAAGAATTAAATGATAAGTATGGCAGTTAACATACGATGCAAGAACGGAACTAAAGGTATGATAAGAATACATTATCCGATATTTTTAAATAGCAAAATCTCACAGGCGATATCTCTGAGTCTTACATTAGAAATTTTTAGTCAATTCGATTGCACTGGTTTGGTGAAAAGCATCTCAATCTAAGTAGCTTTGGGTTACTCTTATGTTGCGTATCTTCGGGCATTTACACTAGCGATAATTGCCGTTGGAGTGCGCAATCTTTATCGTGTTGTAATCACCAACACCATGCTTAAACAGCAAATATTTTACATCCTCGACACCCAGAGGGCATTTAGGCCCAAGTCTAATTGACTTTATGGCAGTTTGATTTGTGCAACGACAACTGTGCTGGAAATGTAAGTACTTTGTAAGCCCATAAGGAGACACTCTCTCATGGACTGTCTTTTTGTATTGCTCTTGATATAAACAGCCCCTTTCAAACGTCAAAGGGTTTGGTAATTCTGCTACCAACCTGACTTCACTTTCCTCTTTATAAAAAAGGTCTTTATAAGCATACTGTTCAAACCTCACGAACAAGTTTATTTCATCAGGGTTGTCATGAAAATTTTTGTCAGACAAAAATCGGTTGGCGTTTCCGAGAAAATCTTCGTCACCATATTTAACATTAATGATTTGCGAAGTGAACGGAACTGTATCGATAGTTGGTGTGATAAACTGGTCTAGCACATCTAAATCAAACCCGATCGATACACCAGTCCCGTCATTTGCATAGGCTCGCCACTGGCTTAGAACATCATCTTCGAGAGAAAAAGATACTGAGAAGCAATCTATATCAGATGTTGAATTGCTGAGACAAGTACCGTACTGCTTTCGTATGAGGTTTCTTAACTTATCTAAACCCAAAGCACCCTCATTAGGATCATTCATGTTCCGTAGATTAGCAGCCCAAATATTCGTACTTTCAAGAATGCTAATAAAAGTATCAATTGACGTGTAATGGTGACCAATGAGCATATATTTCCTTCCTTGTATGCATCTGTAGGTACATTGCAGCATGAGAAAAGTTAAGTCAAACCTAACCGAGACATTTGGCGGAGAGCGTCTGTTCTAAGTAACTTTGGGGCAGAATTGAGCTAGTGTCGACCACTCCGACGCGTTCTTGAACAGAGCTTCTCAGTCAAATTCGCGGCCTCGATGCTTCTGTGAGTCAAAGCCAGCCTGTTCCAAAGCTACATCCACAATCTGCTTGAAAGAATGAGGCATGTCGCTTGATAGCTTCTCTGCGATAGCGTCAGTAAAACGTCTCGCTGAGCTGTCAAACTTCTTATGTTTGGCTAACATTAGCATATAAGCATCTACAATCATTGAAACAGCGATGCGATGACTATCTTCATTCATCATTCTTAACTCGCGCTCTCGTTTTTCTAGTTGCTGTTCTACATGCTCGAGTTCATCTTTCCGTTGTTCTAAGCCTTTTTCGATGCTCAAATACTGGCGAGCCAAGTATTCGGTATCGTGTCTAAGTTTCTCTATTTCTTGTTCTTTACCTTGAAGCTCAAAGTGCTTTTCGCGGAGTTGCTCTTCAAAGCGGAGTATGTTGTTTATCACATCATCCATACGGTCAACGAGCAATTCATGTTCTATTTTTGTGTACTTGAGTTCATCTTTAGCGTTTGACTCCTGTTTACCAAGTTCTAGGAGTTTAGCTGTACGTTTTTCTTCTTGAACTCTAAGCTCTTGGGTCAGTGATTTGAGTTGCTCTAGTCCTCGGGAATAGTAGTTGAAATCACGCAGCGACTTCGGCAGTTTAGCTTGTCTAATCATGCGCTGGTATTGCTCAGTGCGCTTCTCTGACTCTTCGGAAAACTCTGCATGGTAGCCCTTTGGGTTGAGCAACCACTTGTTTGTGTAAGCCTGAACTACTTCCTGAAAATATCGCCCTAAGAGGATGGTTTGACGGTGATTCAACCTACCATTTTCTGGTAATACTTCGCTCTCTCTACCGCACGATACTAAGTATTTATTGACGAGTTTAATTTCACTTCGTCTTAGGTCATATTCGCCAGTAGTTAAATTTTGGCCACTGATAAAATAATGAGTATGCAGTCCCGTATTTTCCTCTTCTAAACGCTCATCATCGTGACCGACAATCAGTGGGTTTGAGTATTGTGGGAAGTGATGCAGCAAGAATCGTTCTGTAAAACGCATATACTCTTGCATTGAAATGATATCCGAACCGATGCCCCAGTGTGCTGGAATTTTAAATATTCCCTCTTGAATATATGTTGCTCTCTCACTCTTAGGCTTACCAACAAAAGTGTTATGGGCATTAATGTACTTTTTAATAGCATTGAGACGCTGCTTTGGCCTAGCCATTTCAAATGCTTTAGCACGGTTTAGTTCAAAAGGGCTGATAATACTTGGGTTGTTGATAATAGAGTGAATAAAATCCGCTGCTTCGTAATGTCCTAGCTTGTACTCGGTGTCGATGGCCTTCTTCAGTTTAGCTTTGTATTGGCGATGCTGGGTTTTGAGTCTCGTGTGATCTCTAACCCTAGCTTCTGGTGCGATATCAGACAGTATCTTCCAGCGTTCTTCTTCGGTTAATTGAGACAGGTTTAAGTCTTTGCCATTTACAATCGCTAAGTTGTTGCGAGACAGCGCTGAGTTCCACTCAAGTTTCTTTACAGAGTCCATACTGGGGGAGATACGCAAGGAATGACGCAAAGAAACCTCACACTTCTTTCGAGAAGAGGGTGTAGAGTTGTAGTTAAAATGACGGTAAAAAAACCTTACTGGTTTGAAGTTAGTATTCATGCCATCCTCCTTGTGAGGATGGCATTTTGAGAGTCGAGAGAGCCTTCTCTCGCCAGCAGCCACTGTTCATCTTTTGCTTCGCAAAAGTGTGACAGTGGTGTAGCTGGTTACTAAGCCGATGCGTTTTTACGCCTCTCCTTATTTGTCGAAAACTTAACCGCCTGCGCACGTGTTTTGACACGCAGTCTGAAGCGCTTTCGCGCTTCAGTTTTGCTATTTGTACAGTATTAAAGGTGTAACGCCTTAGTGCGTTGCGTATTGTCATTGTCATATTTTCGCCTACTAGAGTAGGTCTAATTATTTTGTTGGTCGGTCTGACTGGGCTTTGGGCGCAGCCCAGGTGCTCTTCAAGGGAAAACTAATCTTTCAATAGTTCTTCGTCTATGAAGTTAGCATGCGCGTAATCATCGCTTTGATTATTGAGCGCGATAGATTCTCGTTTTTGAAACTCAGTAATGATGTCTAATAATCGTCGGTTTTCATTGATCAAACGCTTCTTATCATCATCGAGTGACGCGTTGTGTTCACTAAGCATCTCATTACGTGATTTTGCTGTAGCTAACTCGCTGTTTATGAGAAGCATCGACTTTAGCTCACTTTGAGACGAGTCGTATTTGTCACGTAGCTCAGAATAAACTTGCTCTGTGCGAGCAAGTTCAACCTCTAGTACTTTATTTCGATTGCGATAGTATTCGACGTCGTCCGTTTGGCGTTGCAACTCATCAACTAACTCAGCTAAGTCTTCATTTTCTTTGTCTAGCATAGAAATTTGGTTTAAAGACTCTTGTGTGCGGATGTCGACTAAGTGCTGAACTTCTGCGTCAAACGCTTGCCATACGGTCGTCATTTCGTTTTTCAAAGCAGTACTTATGCGTTGCTCGGCATCGACGAACCACGCCGATTTGTCTCTAATGAGAGGTGTGGGTCTAGTTGCTTGTATCAACAACTTAAATGCTATGCGCACGCGCTTAAAATCACCACCGACCACACTTTGAAGTGCTTTAGCTGAAGTCGGTGCCGTTGATGGGTCGTCAAAAGCACGAGCATAATCTTCTATTGTTTTGCCTTTTTCGATAGAGCAGCCACAATTTTCAAGTTCAAGCTTCCATTTGTCTTTGAGCGAGTTAGCCAAGCTTCCTTCCTGCCTTGTCGGGGCAGGAAGTGAGGCAGAGTAGGGAGTAGTGTCATTCATATTAACTACTCCTTGTCGAGATCTAGCGTGTATGCGATAGCTTGAAGAATTTGCTCCCTGTGTGTTTTATCATTTGTGTTTCCCGCCAGCTCGAGCATTGTCATAATAAAATCATTATCTTTATTCGTTGCATTTTGGGATCGTTGTTTTTGGGTAACTATCTGATCAGGCACTTTAATAGAATTATCGTCAGTTAACTTAAAGAGATCGGAAATTGTTTTCTCTGCTTTCTTTTGTTCTTTTTTTAAACTAACTTTGTTGCGCTTCGCATAGTGTTGCTCAACGATACTTACGTCTTTGTGTCCTAATAAGTCTGCGATCCAGGCAACACTGGTGCCACTGTTATAATGAACCGATGCACAACTGTGGCGAAGTTGGTTTGGGCCGCGGTGAGCCACATTAGCTTTGGTCAGAAATTCGGTGAAAAACTGTTTCGCGAACTGTTTTGAATTGATCCATGCTCGGCCTGTTCGATCATTGATAAAGATGAACCTGCGTTTGTCTTTCCGAACAGTGATATTGTCTCGCTCTACGATATCTATTGAGATAGGAGCTTTCATAGCAGTGATTGGTTGTAAACGTCTTAGAATCTTCGCAGCTTCTGAAGATAACTCTATCATTCGGGTAGATTCTTTTGTCTTCGTAACTTTGTACTGATTGATCGGCTTAGCTAGATCGACAAAGAGTCGGCACTTCTCAACGCCTTCCTCGACATAAAACTCAACGTTCTCCCATGTTGCACAGATAAGTTCGCTGATACGTAGCGCTGTCAAAAGACCAAATATAGTCATGTCCTTTGATACCTGATCATCGGTTTCAGTTAAGAGCAGCTTTCTCACTTCTTCTTCATTGAGAGGATGCGGCTCTTTATTGACTACTTTTAGATTTTTAAATGTTTGCATGAGGTCATATTTCTGGTGACCTGATGTTTGTGCTTTTGAGCAAATCGCTCGCAGTATTGTGTAACAGCCGTTTATGACTTTCGCTCTACAACCCGCTTTTAGTAGAGTCGTCCTGAGAGTTTCAATATCTTCTATGCAAAGTTCATCAATGGATTTTGTGCCAAGCTGTCTAATGATGTGCCTTGCATGTGTCTTCATACAAACGACGGTAGATTCAGCTAAGATCGGTTCTTTGGTGCTTAACTCATGACAAACTGCTCTAGCAACTGAAGATTGCTCGTAGTCATCAACATTAAGAGATACATCGGAAGATCGCGTGCCTTTGCGCTTTTTCGCAGTTCTGGCTTTTAACTTTCTTCGTTTTTGCGGGGCTTGCTTTGTTTCTTGTTTATCAGACTTCATATCCTCGACCTACAAAATTAAGGCCATCAAAAAAATTGAGTTGCTCTTCTCGCGGAGCGTACATTCTGTACTAGTTATTATTATTTTTTGATTGCTCATTAGTGAATGTGCTTATATAAAATCACAGATCAAAAATGATCGCAAGTACATGATATTTAAGGTTTTGTTGACTTTTTGTGGCGTTGATATCTAATGACTCAGGTATATTTTTAGTGTGTATATTTTAGTCGATTTAAGTGTCTGATTTATAAGAACTAGATAAAGTAGGCAGTAATTATTCAGTGATTAATAAATTTTGAAGAAAAATCAACCGTTGGAGAAAAGTGTGATGCGCATCGCGTTATCTTGTCGTTTTTTAAGACTTAAGCAAAGAGAAGTTCTTAAGAAACTGGCGTTGAGATTGATGGTTTGTGAAGTTCCATCTCTGTGTTGAAGACCTCATATCCTAAATCAAAAATGCCCCAAAACGTTCTAGGAAGTAAATCTATATAATCCAATCTTTCATTTTTGCATGGATGAAAATCAAACTTGTCTATTTTTGAACTTTAGAATGTTTCGTAGGATAGCGTCATCAACTTGCTAATACATAATGAAGGTTTGAAATGAGCACATCACAACTAATTCTTGAGTTATCTCTTATAGGCACGATGCTACTCGTTACGGGTGTTTTTTTGGTTCGTAGTTATGACAAAACTGACAGCGTGGGCACAAAAATTCAAAAGATACTAACGGGTCTTCTTGGTGCCTTTATGGTGATGGCGGGAACAGTAAAATTCTTTGACCCGTTCACGACGATGTTTGCAAAACAAATTGCACTGAGCGAACTGCCTTTCCCAACTTTGTCTCGCTGGGCTGGGCAATTAGGTGAGATTTTTGCAGGTCTACTGCTGCTTGTAGTGATGATTGGTAATAAAGTTCTACCTGCGCCGATTAAAGATAAAGCGATGCAGTTATCAACGCTATTAACGACAGCAATTATGATTGTGGCTGTGTATGTTCACCTGCTGCCAAGTGTGCCAGCGGAGGTATTGCCACTTCAGTCTAAACCGCCTGTAATGACACTGATTATTCTTGGTTTAGCGTGGTTGAATACATTCCTATATTTTCGTAAAAAGTAATCACTAACAATACAAGCGCCAGATTAGTTCGTCTAGTCTGGCGTTTTTTCTTTCTGGTGACGATTAATCTCGTTCTGAGTTTATCGAAGCTAAAAACTCTGCCGATTGACCAAAGCGTTCAAAAATCATATCTCTAAAAGCTACCACTCTGGTCGCTATCAGTTTTCTGTCTGCCCACACCAAGAATGCTTTACCTGTAGGGCATTCAACGTCTGGCAATACCTCGACTAACTTTTTTCTTTCGGCAGGCTTTTCAAAGGCGGCTCTCGGCATCATACAGATCCCCGCACCTGCTAATGTTGCATCAATATTCAAGCGTAAACTGCTAACGGAATATCGTGGTTGATAGGGGATACGGATCGCTTTGCCATCTTCTTTTAGTTCCCAGTATGGCAAGTTATTCCCAGATAGTAGCTGATGATCAATCAACTCTTCTGCCCGCTCAGGCTGGCCATGCTTTTCGATATAGTTTGGGGATGCTGCAAGCATTAATGGTGACTCAAACAATTGGCGCTGTATTAAGTGACTGGCATGAGGTGGAATGGTCACAATCGCAAGATCTATCTGCTCATCAAAGAAACGCTCTGTGCCTGCACTAAATTGAATCGTGACGGAGACTTCTGGGTGATTCTGCATAAACTCAATCGCCATTTTTTGCAAAAAGTTATCCGCAAATGGCTCTGGGCAAGAGACTCGGATTTCGCCCGTTAATACTGGCTGGCTATTGGAAAGCTGCGTCCACTCATCATTTAGCTGCATAAAGAGAGCAGCAAAGCGTTGGTAGTATTCGTCACCTGCTGTGGTGAGTTGGAACTGCTTTGCATTACGGTGTACCAGTTTTTCACCCAGCTTATCTTCAAGGCTTGCCACTGCCCTTGATAGTGTTGGTGCTGAAACGTGGGTTTTAAGACTCGCGGCTGCAAAACCACCGCACTCGACAGATTGGCAAAACAGGTAGAGGTTAGAGATGTCCTTTGCTTTCATATTTGATCACTCTTGAGCGTCGTACTCTGAGTTAATCATTCAAATATGAAAGATTCAAGTTCAATGTTGTCTATTTTTGATTGAGAAGTTCAGGGCTAATATAACCCCATCAGTTAGCCAAACTCGGTTAAGTATAGAGAGTTAATCATGAAAAAACTTCCACGTAAATTCCAATATCCACTAATGGTTTCTATGGTTCTGCCTACTATGCTTCTTAGTATGCCAGCTATCATGGTTGCTAAGACACTCCCTGCAAATGGTGTGTTCTTTGATGCGTGGTTAAATGCAGTTTCACAAATGGTGCCATCTGCACTGTTAGTTTTAGCCCTTGTTGCACCAACGGTTCGCCTGTTCGTAACCAAAGTGCTGCTAGAGCCTGAAGTAAAATAAGTAAGCGTTAATAAGTCAGAGAATGGGAAAGAGAAAATGAGCGAATTTAAACTACACACTGTTGAGTCAGCACCGGAGAAAAGCAAAGCAATCCTTGAGGGCGCACAAAAGCAAATGGGTATGGTTCCGGGTCTTTACGCGGTAATGGCAGAATCTCCTCAAATTCTAACAGCATACACGCAACTGCATCAGCAATTTACTAACACGTCATTTGATGCGGAAGAACTAACGGTAGTATGGCAAACCATTAACGTTGAGCACGAGTGTCACTACTGCGTTCCTGCACACACTGGTATCGCACACTCGATGAAGGTTGACCCTGCACTGACTGAAGCACTGCGTAATGATGAAGCAATGCCAACTGAAAAGTTGCAAGCACTTAAAGACTTCACTCTAGCGGTAGTGCGTGAGCGTGGCAATGTATCAGAGGCAGACCTAACAGCATTCTTCTCAGCGGGTTACGGTCAGCAGCAGGTACTTGAAGTGATTCTTGGCCTATCGCAAAAGGTGATCAGCAACTACGTAAACCACGTTGCTCACACACCTGTAGACAAAGTATTTGAAAAGTTTGCTTGGTCTAAAAAATAGTCACACGAGCTAGATGTCATAGAGCGAACAAGTAAGTTCGCTCTTTCTTTACAAAACTTCCAATTTAGACGTCTGTTAGCAACAGTACAATGAGGGAGCATATGGAGTGCAAGAAAACGGGCGTAAAAAAGCCATTTAGATTGGAGGAAATTTGGCGGATTAGAACTCGCTTAGAGCTCAGTAATAATCTGATGGAACTATCTCTTCTTAACCTTGCAATCGATAGCAAGCTACGTTCGAATGACCTCTTATCATTAAGGGTGTCAGATGTTTCATCTAACTTCTTAGTATTCAACCGTGTTCAATATGTTCAGAAAAAGACTGGCAATGACGTTCAGTTTGAAATCACTCAGAGAACACAGCAAACGCTGAGTCATTGGATTAAAGACCAAGAACTTCAACCTAAAGACTACCTTTTTCCAAGCCCACGGAAGCCCCATCAATCTCTAAGCTATTCATATTACCGCCGAATAATTCGGAGTTGGGCACTTGCTTTAGGCCACAATCCTGATCTCTATGGCACTCATTCATTGCGCCGAACCAAGGCTACCTTGATATACCAGAAAACTAAAAATATTCGAGCAATTCAGCTTTTACTCGGGCACACCAAGATCGAAAATACCATCAAATATTTGGGTGTTGAGTTGGAAGATGCCCTACGTTTATCTGAAGAAATTGAGAGCTGATTGGCAAGATTTAATTATCAAACATTGGCATATTAGAGCTTTTGCTCTGACTCATTTTTGTCCACAAGTGTGCTGAGACTTTTGACTGCTGTTCACTACAAACCTCGTCGGTTATGATTTGAGTAGCCTTATCTTATCAGTCAGCTCGTCGGTTACACCGACGCTGAGTCGAGAGTTTGAATAAGACTATACGAGCTAGAAGAGTAATGAAGTTGACACTTTTACTCGAACCAACTAACCTAACATTTGGCGTTGGGGGGGCGTATCACTCGACCAATCGCGACAGGCAGAAGTACTTTACTCTTTAGTTTGTATGAATGCTGCTGATACACGACAAAAAGACCAGCCTATAGCTGGTCTTTTTGTATTCAAATAATTTTGAATTAGCCTTAGTTAGATAGCTTTGTTCTACTATAAGCTGAGCATCTTTATCTTCTCAATCAGCTCATCCGTTACGCCCGCACCGTACCTACTAGATAAATATCTTTCACAATAGTCAGCTAGCAGTTCATCACCAGAAAAGTCGCCACAAACCCACCAGTTTGTGACATTTAAAGCATGCGCGTGCGCTCTTAAATGACGAATTGGGTGGGAGTCATCAAGACGCGAGCTACGACTCGTTGCTATATCGGGAGCGAGAATGTTGTTATCAAAAATCTTGTTCTCGACAAGCCAACCACGTGTGTATTTACTTAATGTTGGGTATAGCATCAAATTCGCTTCTTCTGCCGCTTTAGCAAGCTTGTGCGCAGATTCGATGTCTATTGAATCTGATTTTGAGCGAAGCAGGCTAAAGACATCGACGTAAAGTATTCTCATGCAAACTCCTCATAGTGTCAGGGGGTGAGGTGGGGACTAATTTGACGCCCACCTCGTGTTGCGTGGATTGAGTGTCAGAGTTTCATCACTTTCAAAAGCTCGCGATTAGCTCCGTTTCCGTGTTTCATTGAAAAGTCGCCTAGTTTAAGAATTTTAGTCGATGAACGAGAACAATAATCGCACTCAGGGATATCATCAATCAAGCAGACAGATATCGGAGTTTGCCGAGTAAGTTGAGACGCGAAGATCTTTACTTCGACATTTAGACTGCAATGTTCCGTTTCTGCGGTTAGTGTGTTCGTCTCGGAATCAAACGTCATCGACTTATACCGCCCAAATCTCGAAAGGATTATGTAAGCGGCCATTTCGGTGGCATCTTTGGGAAGTAGAAGGCTCGTTCCACATTTAAAAATGATCGATCTGGCGGAGTGCCCTCCAAGTTCCACTTCAAAGTCTGAACTGAGCATCAATCCACTCATATGATGAGTTCTTATTTCATCAACGAAATGTTGGTAAATGAAGTAAGGCAGTGTTATGGGAGTTTCATACTGAAGCCCGTTATCTACTATCCAGTTCTGAAGCGTATATTCCTCGAGATTTAAGAGTGATTTAAAGTGACTGATGCCACCTAAAATGCGTTGTACGCTCTTATAGCTGTAACCAAGGTTTTCAAAGTCACGGTCTGTGAGATAAGGTGATTCATGAAGCAACTGAATTGAAGTGTCGATTAAGCCGATTTCCGACTCTGTAACTCCTCTCTTTAAAAACTGTTGCATGTCGATGCTCTCTCGATACGACGCACCTTCGAGCAGCGCAGTTATGATATCCGTCCGTATTTGGTCAGTTAACTTAATCATGAGATATCTCCACCGTCATATTAAACTTAGCTACGGCTTCAAGAAGTCGAGTGACTTTTAGCTTTTTTCCGTAGCGACCAAAAGTCATGTGCGGATTGGTATGACCAACAATTTCTGCGACGACATGTTCCGCCTCGTCTGCAATTTTAAGCTGGTCAATGAATGTGTGGCGTAACCCATAAGAAGTCGGTCTATGTTTGGGTTTCATTCCAATCTTTGTTTGCACCTTACCGAACTGAGTTCGATAAGTCTTTGTCCAATCTTTATCGACTGACAAGGGCTTGTAATGAAAGAGAGGGCGGTTATTGCGTTTACTGCGGCTACGAACAAACGCTATAAAGTCCTCCCGTATATGTGGATGTAGTGGGACGAATCGAATAGCGTGGGAATTCTTTAAGTGCTGATCTGTTGACTTGTCGTTAACGTGCAGGCACCAGATCCCTTCAACCTCTGTGACGTCATTTGTATAGAGTTGACAAGCTTCTCCCGTTCTCAGTCCGTGAAATAGTTGAAGTTGCGTAATCCACTGAAAATCGAGTGACTGATTACGAAAAGCTTTACTCGATAGAAAGTCAAAGAGTTCTTTCTCCGTCCAGCGTTCGCGCTCGGTGCTAGCGTGTTGCTTAGCTCTAAATTTGGGCGATACTTTATCCGTTGGATTATGAGATATGTAGTCCATCTGATACAGCCACCCGAAGAACTGAGTCGTTGAAGCAAAGTAATCTTTGTTTGTCTTCATTGACCGCTTTTCACTGTGAAGCTGAGTCACATATTGCATAAATGTCGCTGACGTAATGTAGACAGTGTTATTACTGTGAGCAAAAGACAAGAAATGAGATATGCGCTGTTCGAGTTGATGTACAGTCAGCGCTCTGACGTTCTCTACACGCTTTGATGCTAAGAACTCTCTCAGCAAGCTCTCTACGCTATAAAGAGAAATTGGATGCTGCTGAGAAGCTGGGTAAGGTTCTAATGTGTGAAAATCGATGTGGTCAAGCTCAGGAAAGTCACTAAAACCTGGCTTACTTGATTCTTCGAGAGAGAAATCAGTTTGTTGCGCTTCATTATACTCCATTCGTATTACTCTAATTTGTTCCCTTAAAGTATGCGTGAAGGTTTTCGCACTAGGTATAGTGCCTTGCATTGCTATGCGATAAGCAGCGCGGATGCACTGAGCAATCTCGAAGTTACGCTCGATAGCTAATTGTCTATCGCGAGTAAGCAAACTGAATTTGAAATCGTACGGATAGCCATGGAAGCGAAGCTCTTTTGGAGTGCAAACGCGGGTTTGATATACACCATTTGGCGCTTTTTGTAAGTACATTGTCTCACCTCTCTGCGGGATAGGTGATTTGCAGTACGATAGATACGAAAAAGCCCTTGTAAAACAAGGGCTTAATGCGTAAAGAATAGTGGCGGAGAGATAGGGATTTGAACCCTAGAACCGCTATTAACGGTTGCCGGTTTTCAAGACCGGTGCTTTCGACCACTCAGCCATCTCTCCGTGTTGGCGCTCATAATAGGGGGGTAGGAGTTAGCTGTAAAGGGAAAATTTGGTCTTTTGGTTTGTTTGCTTTAAAACTGATCAGATTGATGGTTTGCTGTGCAATGAGAGATGTGTTCCGAATTAAAACTGCTTCGCAAACGTTTACACGTGTTTGTGGCGCATTAGATGGGGTAAAATAAAATATTGTTTTTTATCTTTAAGTTGTTGAATTAATAGATTAAAACACCATTCAGAATACGCTTGTTCGCTCGAAAATGTTTGCGTGATCTCGCGTGTTGCTTCAAAATATTACGGTTAGTTCTCGCGAACTGTGATTTGAGGTCAAGATGAAAGTTGTAAAATTGTTTAAACAAAGAGCTGATTCTATTAAGCATCAGTCTGAGCTTATGCAATGGATGTCGCCAGCGATTAGAGAGTATTGGACGGAGTTTGTTGATAAAACGAACCACAGCAATTTTCTAGCGTGGGTTCGAGACTATCACAAGCCAGCGGTTAATGAACCAGAAGTTGCACAGGTCGAACCAGAAATTGTGCTCAAACCCGCAGCTCAAGCATTGTATGACGAGTTACAAGAGCAAATCGGTACCGTTATTCACGAAGGCAGCTGGATTCATGTCGGTCAAGAGCGTATTAATCAGTTTGGTGCGATTACCGAGGATAACCAGTGGATCCATACCGATCCAGAGCGCGCTGTTGAAGAGTCACCGTTTAAAACAACCATTGCGCACGGCTTCCTGACGCTGTCGCTGTTGCCAGTATTAACAGACAGTGTTGACGCAGATAAGCCACTGTTCCCGACGGCAAAGATGATGGTCAATATTGGTCTGAACCAGGTGCGTTTTCCTTACCCAGTGAAGGTTGGCAGTAATCTGCGCGCACAGAGTACTTTAGTTAAAGTAACGCCGATCAAAAAAGGTTTGGAGATCGAGCGAGAAATCCGTGTACAGATCGAAGGTGTGCGTCGCCCAGCTTGTATCGCAACATCGGTTATTCACTTGCACTTCTAATTCAATATATCGAATTGCTAAAGCCCAGTTTTGACACTGGGCTTTTTTGTACTTGAAACTTGGTATGTACGCACTTTTTGTTCCTGCGTAATGACTTATCTATGGTTTACGTAGCATACTTGATAGCGAATATTGAGCCCCTCGAACTGCTTCATCCATCGTATTTGGTTGTGCTGTAATTTGTCGCCGGGTCCTTTCACTTCACACCACATCCAATCACCATCTTTAAACGCCACAACGTCAGGTTGACCGGCGCGATAAGCGCGAATGTCATCGAGCATCACCGTAAAAAGGCCAACAAGCTGCTCGTTGCTAATGTTTTCCTGGGCTAGTGAAAGCCATGACTCATCCAGTAACTCCCAAATAATAAACGGATTTTGGAGGCCAACCTTGCTTTTGTGTCGGTTAACTAAATTGGCAATACCTTGTTGCCGGATCTCATGCAGCCTGCGTTCAACTATATGCTCACGATTCTCAACGAAATCTTTTCGATATAAGTCCAAAGGTTGCCGTTGATAGGGATTTACGAAGGCCCCCTCAATAGGAGCGAATAAAATGTCCCAGAATGCGAGACCAAACAAGGTGTTTAGGAATTGATTCTCAAGATAAAAAGCCTGCCAGCCTTCGCTTTTAAGGGCTTCGACAACGGCAAGCTCAACACGATGCGTGTTAAGATCCAACGTGCGATGCGTCTCTGGGGGAGACAGTTTTTCCGCCTTTGGTTTTGGGATCCTCAATGCTTTGTATAGAGGCGCTGACAAACGTTCTGCCACTTCAAACTCTTCAATGCTGAGTGGACCCTCTAGCATTGATTCAACGATCTCTAGTGCATTTTCAAATTTGGCTTGAGCTTTCAGTATGCGTGCTTGACGCTCCCTCGAAGGTGGCGTGATGGTTTGGTTAAACAGGTTTAACGCGTCGTCGAATGCGCCATTTCGTTCGAGGTCGCGCGCAACTGAATTAACCAACTTATGGTATGTGCGCGATGCGTGTTTGCCATGTGGTAGTGGTAGGGATTGAGAAAAATCGAGCAATGCTTGTTGCGATTTACGGTCTATCTCTTCATAGCTGGCAGCGAGATCGCCAATGGCTAATGATGAAAGCAATTCCTCTCTAGAGTGAAATAAGCGTGTTTCGGTGGAAATCTCGTATTGTTCGAAAGTATGGATCCCTAAGTTTTCGAGTACAAACTGAGCGAACTCTTGATGTCGATTACCGAAGAACAGTAAACAAAATAGTGGCAGTTTGTCGTTGTCGATGAGCTTAACGGGCGTAAATGGTAATGAGATTTCCGTGCTTTCTATTTGTTCAGGGAGCAGGGCAATAAGCTCTGGTTTACGAAGAGCCTTCGGTAACTCCGGGAACAGTGACAATAGCTCTGGTTTGGTTAGGAGTTTGTCGGCTAATTCACGTGGCGAACTCGGTGGCGTTAAATCGAGGAAACCGGCAAGCTCAAGTTTACTAAGTAATTGCTCTGTGCCTGAAAGCTCAGGGTAGGTCAGTTTGTCACTTCGAAACCACTCTCCCTTACGAGTCATCATACGGATCAGAAGGCACTGCTCATCTTGTTCGAGGGCGTAAAAGCGAGCGAACCAGTCGTGCTCCATCTTATTTAATAAATCACCATACAATCGCTCTACGCTGCGCAGCAACGTCATGAAATTGCTTAGGTAGTATTTTGGCTCGAGGGTGATTGGAGAAATCTTACTCACGGTATGGCCTTCAGGTTGGTTTTATGAAATGACTCGCATTGAGTTGGAAAACTAACTGCAAGTGATTGAATAGTATTTCATTGATTTATCAAACATCGTAGCGTTTAGCGTTACTACTCGCAAGCTAGGTATTGGTATGAAAAAACTGCAACTATGGTGTGTCTTTGGGGTATTAATGTTGGTGTTTGGCTGCTCTCCTGAGAGTGATGCTCCGATCAAACCTGATATTGGGTGGGCGACGACTGAGCTGGAAAATGGCCTGGTCGTCAGTCAGTACCAAAAAACAGGTGAACCACTTAGCTTTAGGCTCGTAGTTCATGCCGGGAGTCTTCAAGAGACCGCAAAACAATCAGGCTATGCCCACTTTCTAGAGCACTTATTCTTCCGAGTGGAGAATGTGCCGGAGCAAAACGCAGTGAAAGAAACTTTGTTCCAGTCAGGGGTAAGTTTTGGCGCTGATCTCAATGCATTTACATACAATCAATACACGGCGTATGAACTCTCCATTGATGATGCCGAGTCGCTAAATGCCGCTCTTTCTTGGTTAGCTTATGTCGCCGGGGGTATGACCGTTACCGAGGCGATGATCGAGCAAGAGAAAGGGGTCGTCATTGGTGAAATGAGAGTGACAAGGCCGGATCCTCAGCCATACGCTGATAAAGCGTATCAACATTTGCTCAAGGGAACTGAGCTTGAGTCTCACGACATACTTGGCAGCAAATCTTCAATTGAGAACATGGATATCAAGGAGCTTCAGGGGTTTTATCAGCAATGGTACCAACCTCAGAACATGGAACTCTGGATTGTCGGTGACTGGGGACAAAACGACTTACTCACCACAATAAACCGTCATTTTGGTTCAATAAAGAAAGGAGAGCAGCCAAGGCGAACTCTGATTGATCCAATTGAATTTAATGATGAGCCTTTCGTTGCTAAGGCTCTGCCGCAAGAGTATGCCACCCTGGATCTTGGTTATCAAATGCCAAATCCTGTAGTGATTACCGAGGCTGATCAGCTTGTTCAACTGGGTACGTATTTCATTAGCGATTTGGTTTCAAACAGGTTGTCTGAGCTGAATCGTTCTCCAGAGTTTACTCTGCAAGGGCTAAACACGTATCCAATGGATTTGCATGGTCATCGCTGGTTGCTCATTGGGGCTGCATTTGAGGAGTCAGAGCGTGATAAAGTCCAACAAGCAGTGACTGCTGCTGTTGCATCGTTGACCCAACACGGAATCAGTGAAGATGAGTTAGATACGGTAAAACGCAGTTGGGTATCGTTCAATGACCAGTTGTTGAATGATATTCAGGTTTGGACTTCTAAGGAGCTCATCGATTATAAATTTGGCATGATGCAGGCTCAGAGTATCGCTCAAGATCCTAATCAATATGTCTCAGTTCACCGTCGTTTAGTCGACAAAATGACGGTAAGGCACGCCAATAAAGCCATCAAAAAGTTGTTTTCACAGTCGCCTATTATTGCGGTTAATACCAAACATGAGTCTGTTGATGTAAGTGCTATTACGGCCGGACTTAAACAAAAAACTGATAAACCACTTCAAATGGTCGTCTCCAAGACGCTTGCTGTTCCAGATACTAAAGGAAGTGTTGTATCGATAGAGAAGCAAGAGCACGACTTGGTTCTTTGGAAATTATCCAATGACATTGAAGTACTCTATGCTCAGCATGATAAGGCTGCAGACAAATTTTACGGCTGGTTTGGGTCGCTTGGTGGCTCGGCGATATTAGATAAAGCGTTGATGGCCTCTGGGCAACTTTTTCCTCTCGTTGCTCTTAACAGTCATATTGGCCCTTTAACCCCAGAACAAATAGAACGATCGTTTCGTCGATCCAATAGTTACGTTGAACCTTTCATTCGTGATGCTAAACACGGGATGGTGTTTGGTACCAATGAGAAAGGTATCGCAGATGTTATGTCAGTAATGCATCACGCGATGTCTTTGACCGATGTTGATGGCTTGGCAGTGGATAAAGCGAAAACGATGCTGATTAATGAGCTCAAGCGTTTAGAGCAGGAGCCTGAATTCAAAACTTTTAACGACGCGTTTAGGCTTGGTTTGGATACATACAGTCACTTGCAATCAAGGACTGAATCAGAAGTTGCGATGGTGAATAAGGAAAGTGTACTCGAGGCTTACAATAAATTAGTTCGAGTTAACCGAGGCTACAAAATGGTGTTAGTAGGGAGCAAACCAGCAGCAGAGGTTAAATCGATCATCGAGCAGTATATTGCGAGCATAGAGTTTACGGATAAGGCTGCATACTCTTGGCCTACAGCCTCGCTTAAATCGTCAGGGCCAGCAAGTATGATAACTATCGACAACTACCCTTCTCAGGACGGTAAATCCAAAGTGTACATGGTCTCGGTTGCCGAACGAAATGAGCCGAGAACCGCAAAAGATGTGTTTGCAGAGGATATGTTGCAAAGGTTACTTAATGAACGAGTCATGCAAACGCTTCGAGTGGATAACTCATTGGACTACAGTCCAGAAGCCTATGGTTTTCTCCAAGAAGGGAATGGTCTAGTCGGCTGGTCGTTTTATGCTCACGTAGAACCAAAAGATGAAACCAAGACGATGAGTTTGTTTAAAGACGTCACTAAAGATGTACTCAATGGGTTCGAAGCTCAAGAGCGTGACAAAGTGGTTGCTCAGCTAAAAAGCGATCTATCGCCTTGGTCAGATAATCCAGAAAATATGAGTTTTATGCTGTTCCGTTATTGGCTCTTCGGTTATGGCACCGAGGCCCTTTATAACTATGAATCGGTGGCAGAGAGCGTAACTTTGAGTGATCTCGATCGTATGGCCAAACAGGAGTTCGGTCGAAATTCCAACAAATTCTCTTTGTTAATCAATCCATAAGGATAAAAAATCGACCGTATTAAAAAGTTTACATGGTGTTAATTTGGAAAAACGGTGAGGAAATTTGCCTTTTTTTAAAATTAGTGATTGCACTTCTTGTTCTAAGCGGATAAGTTACAGGAAAGAGCGCGATATAAATCACAAAATGGATTGTGATGGTCGCGCTCAACAAGATGTAGAAATAAAGAATAGGAAGAAGTAAGCGATGTTCCAAACTGATGACGTAAGAATTAACAAAGTAAAAGAACTTTTACCACCTGTTGCTGTGTTAGAGAAGTTTCCAGCGACTGAAGTTGCTTCTTCTACCACGTTTAACGCACGTAAAGCGATCCATAACATTCTTGAAGGCGAAGATGATCGACTACTAGTAATCGTTGGTCCTTGTTCAATCCATGATCCTGAAGCCGCCGTTGAATATGGCAAGCGTTTGAAAGTACTTCGTGACGAGCTTGGTGATCGCCTGGAAATCGTGATGCGAGTTTACTTTGAAAAGCCGCGTACTACGGTTGGTTGGAAAGGTCTAATCAACGACCCTTACCTCAATGACACGTTCAAAATTAACGACGGTCTACGCATGGGTCGTAAGCTTCTGCTTGATCTTACTGATATGGGTATGCCGACAGCCAGTGAATTCTTAGATATGATCACGCCACAGTATGTTGCAGATCTTATTAGTTGGGGTGCAATTGGTGCACGTACGACGGAATCTCAGGTTCACCGTGAGCTAGCTTCTGGTATTTCTTGCCCAGTTGGCTTTAAGAATGGTACAGATGGCAACATCAAAATCGCATCAGACGCTATTCGTTCTGCAAGCGCTTCTCACCACTTCTTGTCGGTCACTAAATACGGTCATTCTGCGATTATTGAAACTGCGGGTAACCCAGATTGCCACATCATTTTGCGCGGTGGTAAAGAGCCAAACTACAGTGCATCACATGTGAAGGCGATTAAAGATGAGCTAACAGCTAACGGTCTGCCAGCTAAAGTGATGATCGACTTTAGTCACGCTAACAGCTCTAAACAGTTCCAGCGTCAAAAAGTCGTATCGACAGATGTTGCTGAGCAAATGGCTAACGGTGAAGACGCGATTTTTGGTGTCATGATCGAATCGCACCTAGTTGAAGGTCGTCAAGATCTGGTTGATGGTGTCGCACCAACTTACGGCCAGTCAATTACAGATGCTTGTATCGGCTGGGAAGACACTGAGAAAGTGCTGCGTGAACTTGCAGATGCGGTAGAAGCGCGTCGCAAAGGCTAACTAAAAACCTAAAGCATTTAAGCCTTTACTTCGGTGAAGGCTTTTTTATTTGCGGTTTACAGTACGCCGTGTTTTAATGTGCAGCATACTGTATGGGGGAAGATAATGAAAGTAAAGGCTTTGATGGTGTTTGGATTGGCTTTGATGACGTCAGCGTCGTCCATGGCGGCGACATTAACTAATGAACAGATATGTACCGCTGGTCTGGCGTTAGCGATCGATAAGAAACCGCGCGGCATTAAAACGCAAACTGGAGCAGGAAAGCGAGTGCTATTGTCATTAAAGGACTTTGAAACTGACTGGGATTATCGATGCGAGGTGAATAGAAACAAGAAGACCATAAAATTGGAAGCGAGAGAAGGGCGCCGAAACGATACTTATCTGAATCAATCCATTCGTTACAAGGTCACTAACGGTTCGCGAGCTATTGAAGTGATCATGAAAAAGCGCCAACCAGGCGTTAAGAGTGAAACCTACAACGCGATTCAGTTGAAAAGTTAAACCGATAACTGGGTCATTTCGGAAGGGGCATTGCATTTGGCATGCTTTGCCGTTTCCTGTTATTGACGATGTAATGCTACCATAGAGAAAGGAACATGATCGTTTGGGCAGGGAGTGAGTCTTGACGGAACTTAAATCTCATCAAATACACATTCAGCGTCAAGCGGAAAACCCACTGTTGTGGTCAGTGCTTAATGTGTTTGAACGTCAGTCAGAAAGCCTACAAATTCATAAGCTGTTTTCATTATTAGCTGAAAAAGATTTGATCCCAACTCTTGATGACAGCGCTGAAAAAGACCTATTTAAGCGCAATTTTTTGCTAATGAACGCGCTCTATCAACTTCAAGATATACTCATCCCCGAAAAATGGTTGCAAGTCGAGGCAATGGATATCCGCCTTATGCCATTTAATCCTTCCCAACATGCTGTTTTCAGTGACGACCCGCTGCGCGAGTATTATCTCGACTGGTCACATTACGAAGCAGATAACCGTGAAGTAAAACGATTATTAGCAGAGTTTTGGACTCGATATCAAAAACACGTGGGCGTGCAAGAGGTGACAATGTCACAACGGCAGGCTCTGGATTGTTTTGATTTGGATGAAACGGCAACGCAAAAAGAAATCCGTCAAGCTTGGCGCCGATTAGCATTAAAATGGCACCCAGATAGAGTGGGTGGGGATAGTGAAAAGTTTCGTGTCTATTGTGAAGCGTGGTCAATACTGAAGGAGTAATGACCACGCTATTTCATGTGACAAGTTTTGGTTGCTTGTGTCTAGCGAGGCTGTCGCATTTTCCCCGCACGTAAACGGTTGAGTGTTGCCAATACGTCAACGAGTCGCGGTTTAGCAAGATCGCCCGAGTTTGGCATCGAATCGCTCCAATTACCTTCTAGCAATTTAGCGATATCCTTTGGTGGGTGCATCGACCAGCCAGGGTTTTGCGCGAACTGGAAAAGAGCCCAGCCAATTGCATTGAGTTCTGAGTTCGATTCTAGTTGCTCAAGCGCTTGTACATCAATATGTTCTTTACCGAACCTTAGGTTGTTGCCACCTTTGCCAGAAACTCGGTACTTACCGTCGATAAGCAATTTTTGTAAGTGAGCACAATCCACATGACGTGGCGGGATCAGTTCAAGCGGTTTCTCACACTCGTTTTGGCGTTCTGTTGGGTGAAGCTTAATGACCTCACGTGCTTTCTCTGTCACATCAATCGCTTGATAGTCATGCATTTGAATCACGGTATTGGCAACATCTAAGTAATCGCCTGAGCCACCCATAACGATAATGGTAGAAATGTTTAATTCGTCACGCAGTTGACCGACGCGATCGACAAACGGAGTAATAGGTTCATCACCCTTAGAAACCAATGCCTGCATACGTTCGTCGCGGATCATAAAGTTTGTTGCCGAGGTATCTTCGTCAATTAAAATTGCCGTAGCACCAGACTCGATAGATTCTTGTAACCAAGCCGCTTGAGATGTTGAGCCGGACGCATCTTGGGTACTGAAGTCAGTGGTTTGCTTTCCGAATGGTAAGTGATTGATATAGTTACTCAAGTTCAGATTGTGAATAGAGCGTCCATCTTCTGCTTTGATTTTGCAAGCGTCATTAAGTGCAACAACACCTTCACGGCCATCACCTGGAATATGATCGTAAATTGCTTTTTCTAATGCATTTAGTAGCGTTGACTTACCATGGAAGCCACCACCGACGATCAGTGTAACGCCTGCAGGAACGCCCATACCTTTAATGTAACCTTGATTTGGTCTATGCAGTGTGACTTCTAGGGAGGCTGGAGAGGTAAAGGCCACCGCGTCCTTCATAGGCAAATCACAGTTACCGGCAAGACGAGGTAGAACACTGCCGTTAGCGACGAAGGCGACCAAGTTGTTCGCTTGCAGCTGCTCACGTAGCATGACCTGATCTTCGACCACTTCACAATGGTGCTTTAGTGCATCGATATCTAGCTCGCGATCTAGGGTCGCTTTACGAATGTACTTTGGAAGGTGGAACGTCATGATGTTTATCGCTTTTTTAGCGAGAATGCTACGACCTTCTGCTGGAAGGTTGATTCGAAAACGCAGTTCTATTCCTTCCTCTGTAAACACCACTGACGTAGAATCCAGCACCGTTTGACCGGTAATTGAAATCGAGACGCTGTTTTCTTGCTTGGCAAAGAGTGCAAATTGTCGCGCAAGGTAATCACGTGCTGCAATTTGATAAGCAGGGGATTGTTGCTTTAACCACTCAAGGCCTGTTGGTGCCCAGCGACGAAATGCACGCACGCGGGAGGCCGCTGCGTATGGATCCGACTGTACGTGATCGATATGAAACTCAAAATCGGTGAAATCGTAACTTCCTTTTATTTGTTGGTAAGCACGATAGTTTTGCTTTTCGATTTTTTTAAGTTTGGCAATGAGTAGATCCATGTCGAATGTCTCGAATTTCAAAAGGTTGGTGCGCGATTATAGGAGGCGAACCATCGTCGGTAAAGGGTTTGCTTGAATAATAGCAAATCCGTAGGGCCTCAGAGCCAAACCGATCAACATTTGCTAACGAATGATGAATGTATCTGGTGGCGGGTACTGTTTTTTCAGCTCGACTTCAAAGATATCGCGTGGCATAGGTTTGGCGTAATAAAAGCCTTGTCCGACATCACACTGCTCTTGGGTAATGAATAGATGTTGCTCCTGTGTCTCAACACCTTCAACGATGACTTGTTTATTGAGTTTTCTGGCGATAGTACTAATAGAGCGGAAAATGGATTTGTCTTGTGGATTGTCAAAAATGTTAGTCAAAAACTCTTTGTCTATTTTTAAGGCACTAAAGGGCAATTTTCTAAGATAGTTGAATGAGGCATATCCAGTACCAAAGTCATCGAGCGCAAACTTAACGCCCAGTGATGTCAGCGTGTCTATATTCGCTTTGGCTACGTCAAAATTGGAGACGAGGCTGCTTTCAGTCAGTTCAAGTTCAAGGTTGTGCGCAGGGAGTTCGTATTGCTCAAGCAGCGCCGCGACTTTGCTCGCAAATGCAGGTAAGCAGATCTGCTTGGCAGACACATTTATTGACAAGCAGAACTCAGGAGCAAACTCAGCCCACTCTGAGGCGCGATCAATGGCGTTACTTAATACAAAGTAACCGACTTCGATAATTAACCCATTTTGCTCGGCCATGTGAATCAATGCTTCATTCGACATTTCTCCCATTACGGGGTGCTTCCAACGAAGTAACACCTCGGCACCGACCCATTTTTGCGACGTTATGTCGACCTTGGGCTGAAAGTATAAAATCAAATCGTCGTTGCGTACGGCTTGTAGTAGGTAGTGCTCAAGTTGGTTGAAGGCTTTTTGGTTTTGCTGATCGGCTTGCGTATAAAAACTCACCAGCTCTCCCGATTCCTTACACGCTAACGCTGCATGAAACGAGTTATCAATAAGCTGACTCGGTTCTTGAGTATGAAATGAGTTCGCCACACCCATATAGCTGTGAAGATGAACTTCTTGCCCTTGATAAAAAAAGCCTTGCTTGGCGATATTGGCTATTTGTTTACAAAGCGTCGGTAGACTTTTTTCATCGAATGATGGGATCACCGTTGCTAGGGCGAGTTCCGTGGTAGAAATTCTAGCGAAATAATGTATCTGAGCTGTGACGTCGGATATTTTTCTCTCAAACTCTTTGAGTAGCTCATCTAAGCCTTCACAACCAATTCTCGCCTGTACGCGCTCTCCATTGGTAAATTGAACCAAAATGACACTTAGGTAGGCTTCACCACTGACGATAGGGGTGCTATTGAATGACGCAGATAGCGCGTTTTCAAGCCCAGCTCGATTGAGCATATTTGTCGTTGAGTCATGACTGAGCTGGTACAGCATTTGCTTTTCGAGCTTATGCTTATCTTGGTGTATTTGGTCTAGTTTGCACTGATATTTGGCCATTTGATTTTTATAATGGTGCCGCGTGTGGGCCACTTTTTCTGCGCACTCTCTTCTTACTAGCCACAGTGATAGTGACTGTTGTAAGCGGTTCAGAAATTCTAAGGAGTTGGATGAGGTGTCTGATGCTGAAAACACTATGCCAGAAGGGTGCTTGGACAAGGCATAAACACGCTGGAACCCAAGTGTTAGTGTTGTTAAAGGAGCAAGCATAGACGACAGTGCTGCGAGGATAGGTTCATCGGAATCTGGAACGACGGCGTTACCGGCGTTAGTGAGTGTGACCACCTTGGCGATCATGGCGTGTGATTGAGATATGTATTGCAGCTTCAAGCAGTTGCGCTCTATTGAGCACCATCCAAACACAGGCAAGGAACTTGAGGTTGTCGCTGGTATCTGCGCTTGCTCAATCACCCATGCTTGGTCTTGGTCACTCATTCGTTGCAGAGTGGATCGCTTTATAGATTTCTTCAATGTCTACCACATCCTGTGGTTGTGCTTCGTCGTCATTGTCGAAGCGAAACGTCGTTCTTACAGTATAAGGGCTGAGTTTAAATTAGGTGGAAGATAGTCTGTCGGGGCTTGATAATAAGCTGGAAGAATAAACGTATTCTCAAACTTGAGAGTTAACAGTCGAGGAGGGAGGCGTGCTGGAATGAGTAGCGACGAAAGAGAACCGCTCTCTTTCGCCGACCATTTACGTTAAGGTTTGAGGCGTTTTAATGCTTCAATATCTTGTGGCTTGCTGTAATCAATGCCATCAAACCCAAAACCGTTAAGGTTTAAGAACGAGCGCTGGAAACCATCAAAATCACCGACTTGCTTAAAGTTGTCCTGATTCATCTCAGCGAGGCGTTGTTTTACCTTATCTTGAACGTTGGAATTGAGCTCCCAGTCATCCATGCGTATTAAACGTTCACCGTCGAGTGGTACTTTGTCCTGGCCATAGAGTTTGGTTGAGAACAAGCGTTGCATTTGCTCAATACATTCTTCATGCGAGCCTTGCTCTTTCATGGTTTTGTAAAGCGCCAGTAGGTACGGTGACAATCCGGGAATAAACACGCTGGCTTTTGTGACAAGTGCCTTACAGACCGCGGCGTAAGCGTTACCATTAAAGTTAGATAACTCGAGGTTGAGAGCGTGGCTTGTTTGATGTAAATCGACTTTAGCACGACCTAAGGTCCCATCAAGGTAAATCGGGTGTGTGACTTCTGGACCAACGTAAGAGAACGCTACCGTTTTAAATCCATCAGCGACGGAATCTGAGTTGACGAGCGCATCGATCCAGCTTTCCCAATCTTCACCACCCATTACTTTGTGAGTGCCTTCGATCTCTTCATCAGTGGCAGGCTCTAGTAGAGTGTCTTCCCATTGCTGGGTTTCAAGGTTAATTAATGAACCAGACACGGCCTCACCAATGGGCTTGATCGCAGAGCGCCAAAATTCTCCATTGCCCTTGGGTCTAACACCGGTGGCCAAACTGTAGATTACGAGGTCGACTTCACCTTCGAAATAGGTCTCAACGGCTTCTATGACTTGCTCGCGCACGTCTTGCGAGAATGCATCGCCAATAATGTTGATGGCTCGGCGACCTACTTGTTGGGCGCGTTGCTTGAAATAGATGTTGTTGTACCAACCAGCACTACCCAGTCCTTTTTCAGAAGGGCCACGCTCAAAAGAAACACCGATAGTATCGGCCTCCGCACCACCAAATGTCAGTGCAATGCGTGCTGCTAGCCCAAAGCCGGATGATGCGCCCAAAATAAGCACACGTTTGGGGCCATTTTTGATCGGGCTTGCTGATTTCACGTAAGCGATTTGGTCATCAACTGCCTTCTTACACCCTTCTGGGTGGGCGGTTTTTGCGACAACACCGCTGATAACTGGTTCAACTATCACTCTATACAACCTATCTAAGACGATGATAAAAACTCAAGATAGCGTAAAGTGTTGTAAATTATATTGAGCTAGGGCATCAAAATGGCGATTCTGAGTGTATTTACTCAGCAACCGTGTTGCTAAAATCGCCAAAGGAGGCCTTAGAGGTGGGGCTTTAGGGCTTCAGCAACGAATTGTGCGATAAAAGGTTGGGCATCGGGTTTAGGGTGGAGTCCGTCTTTCATCATCCATTCAGGCTTAACAATGACTTGTTCAAGAAAGAAGGGAATAAGCGGGATCTCGTGTTTTGCTGCCAGTGTCGGATAGATGTTTTCGAACATGGTGGCATAGCGTTTGCCATAGTTGGGTGGCACGCGAATTTGCATCAAAAACACGGTCGCGCCAGCTTGTTGGCTTTGCGTAATGAGCGTCGATAAATTGCGCTCGATGATGCCTGGCTGGAAGCCACGTAGTCCATCATTAGCGCCAAGCTCTATTAATACGTAGTCTGGTTGGTGCTCGCTAAGTAAACCAGGAAGTTTGGCTAAACCATTTCCGGTGGTATCACCAGACACACTGCCATTGATGATGTCATATTGGTTGTCATCATCAGAAAGGTGTTGAGACAGCATCGTCGGCCAGCTCAGCTCGGCAGCCATGTTGTAACCAGCACTCAAACTGTCGCCGAGTATAAGGACAGACGCCGCCTTTGCGTGAAAAGAGGCCAAGGAAACAAAAATAATAATCAGAGAGGAAAGTTGCCGAATCATGAGTTCTTCCATAATCAAAGCTGAATCAGTGACCAAAGTAGTGTCTACGAAAACGGAGCATTTAACAATCCTTGAGGACGTGAATTTGTCTATTCAAGAAGGAGAGTCTATTGCTATCGTTGGTACGTCAGGCGCTGGGAAATCAACATTAATGACACTCCTGGCGGGCCTTGATGTGCCCAGTTCAGGCAACATTCAATTACTGTCAAACCCAATATCAAAACTGGACGATGAGGCACGTGCAAGCATACGCAGTGAACATTTAGGTTTTGTGTTTCAGAGTTTTTTGCTGATACCAAGCCTGACAGCACTCGGCAATGTGACCTTACCTTGTTTACTAAAAGGCGATCCAGAAGACGAAACAAAAGCGCGTCAATTGCTTGAAGCAGTGGGGCTTGGGCATCGTATTGATCATTTGCCTTCTCAACTTTCTGGTGGCGAGCAGCAGCGGGTCGCAATTGCTCGTGCATTCATGACCAGCCCCAAAATACTGTTCGCTGATGAGCCCACTGGAAACTTAGACCAAAATACGGCTCATAAAATTGTTGAGCTGTTGTTTGATCTTAACCAACAGCATGGAACAACACTGGTATTGGTTACTCATGATTTAACGTTAGCTAAGCGCTGCGACCGCATTTTCCATATGAGTGCAGGCCGATTGGAGCAGGAGTAGCCAATGTCACATCAAGCAACCAGCTCCGAATCAGCGCTGAATAGTCGACTAGTAAAGTGGAGCTTTGACGAAATCAAACAAGGTCAATTATGGCCGATCGCCATTTCACTGACTTTGATTATTGCTTGCATTTTCGGCCTCGCCGCACTGGCAGAGCGAATGGAGCAAGTGATTGTAAAGCAGGGAAAAGATGCATTAACAGCGGATAGTATTTATATATCGGCGAATCCCATTACGGAACAAAACACACAATTTATCGAAAGTTCGGGCCTTGAGAAGTCATGGTATACGCGTTTTGCGACCATGTCATTTAGTGATACAGGCATGCAGCTTATTACGGTCAAAGCCGTGGATTCGAAGTTTCCTTTGCGAGGCACACTAACTTTAGGATCTAACCAAGGCACACAACATCGCGTTCGAGAAGGCGAACTGTGGCTTGATAGCCGAATTGCTGAGCAGCTTAATGTTTCGCAGGGTGACGTTGTCACTATAGGTGACGCAGAACTTGCGGTAAGCGGAGTTATATTAGAAGAGCCTGGCATCAGTTTTAATCCTTTCCAACAAATGCCGACCGCCTATATCCATCAGACTTCGGTTGATCAAACCGGTGCAGTCCAACTTGGGAGTCGTGTTCAATTCCGTGCCTATCTGATGGGTGAAGAATCCCAAATCGATGCATTGAAGAGCCAGATTGAGTTGACGCCTAGTGACCGCTGGCGTGATCAATCGTCAGGCAGTAGGACGAATGATATTTTCGATAGAACCACTCAATACTTGTCATTAACGGTCGCGATAATCATCATCATGGCAGCAACAACCTTAGTGTTAACCTGTCAAAACTACGTACAAAGCCGCAGGCAAACTGTGGCAATGCTTAAAAGCTTAGGTGCTAGTAGGCGGTGGTTGGTTCGCTGGCTTTCTATCCAAACACTGCTGTTACTCAGCATGTCAGTGATGGCGGGGTTACTGCTGGGGATGGGACTAGAGACGCTGCTTCGAGTACCGTTGACCGATTTGCTGCCCGATCCACTCCCTAGTTATGGCGTTAGGCCTGCTTTGATAGCCATTACTTCTAGTGTTCTTATTGGTGTCCCGGCGCTGGGCATTCCTCTTTATAAGCTTATTTCTGTTTCATCGGTTGAGGTGCTTCAAAGTGCTGATGAGCAGCGGGGAGGCTGGATTTACCTGCTAGTTTTGGTCCCTATCATTCCACTGCTTATTGCGTATCGTGATAACAATCTGGTGTGGATTGTTCTTGCGGGAATTGTCGGCCTGTTTATGGTGTTGGCGGCGATTAGCGTGCTATTTACATTGCTCCTTAGTCGTTTGTCGCTCCCAATCTCGATGAAACTTGCGGTCAGTCGAATCAACCGAAGTAAACGTCATACCGGATTGCAATACGGGGCGCTTGGGTTGTCACTCATGTTACTTACGACGATTTGGCTAGTAAGAAACGATTTATTGAGTGATTGGCAGCGTACCTTGCCAGCCGATGCACCCAATGCATTTGCGCTTAATATTGCTGAATATGAGAA
Organism: Vibrio sp. 10N; assembly: GCF_036245475.1. Classification (NCBI taxonomy): domain Bacteria; kingdom Pseudomonadati; phylum Pseudomonadota; class Gammaproteobacteria; order Vibrionales; family Vibrionaceae; genus Vibrio; species Vibrio sp. 10N. The sequence goes on from NZ_BTPM01000002.1 coordinate 662,030, forward strand.
GGACGCATATTTGGAAGCGCTCGATAGTAACAGTATTGACCGCTCTCAAGCCTTTCCTATTTCTCGTGGTCGATTGACCCTCATTAACGGAGAAGATGCTCAGACGAGGCAAAAAGCGGGCATAGAAGAAGAGGATGCTCTGAGCCGCGAGCTTAACTTCACTTATGCGGATGTCTTGCCAGACTACAATGAGGTGCTCGAAGGAGAGTGGACGCAAAGTGCTGGTGTCTCGGTAGAGCAAGAAGTCGCGAAAAATCTCGGCCTCAAACTCGGTGATGAGCTTGGATTTACCATTAATGGCCAACAGGTGACTGCGGTTGTTAACTCAATACGCTTCGTAGAGTGGCGTGATATGAAACCAAACTTCTATTTCATTTTTACGCCGGATGTGCTGGAAAACATACCAAGCGCATGGCTTGTAAGCTTTAGACTTGCAGAGAAGGATGACGATTTGATAGCGGGGCTATCTCGGAATCACCCAACGGTAAGTTTGATGGATATTCGCTTAATGGGAGAGAAGATCCAAGGTCTACTTAGCCAGATTGTTTGGTCGATTACCGTTTTGGCGGCCTTAGGCGTACTGTCAGGTGTTTTGCTCATCTTTACTTTGCTTAGATTGAGTCTGTCTCAACGTCAGGCAGAGATACGTCTATACCGTACCCTAGGTGCAAGTAGAAAAAGGATCGTTCGGACTATTTGGGCGGAGTATGGGATCATGGCGATTACCGCGGGGTTTGTTGCGACATTAGGGGCAGAACTGGTCGTAGGATCGATCATGACGATCGGGTTTGACTTGCCTTGGAGCTGGCATTTATCCACTTGGTTCATGGTACCCGCAATCGCTTTCGTGACATTAGCACTGGTTCTTTTTTCATTGATACGACAGATGCTTACTACTACTCAAGAGCAGTTTGCCTAATACTTAGCCACCGTTTTTGTTAAGTTATCCACAAAAACGGTGGATAAAGTTTTGGATAACTCAAGAGTATTCTCAGGGCCATAAATCGTTAGCCTTTTATTTGTCGGTTGTGGCGGGTCATCTTATTGTCATCAGGCTGTCAGAAAACTTATTCACCGATTAACTGTCAAGGGAAAACATCACAAAAAATGGGATTTTTTTTAGTCTTAGATACGGCTAAAATGTCGCATCTTTATCACGCCAATCTATAAGAAATGAGTCAAGAATTCGCAAAGGCGCAGAGTGGTCAACGAGTGGCCATCATTGGTGGGGGCGTTGCTGGCTCAACCGTCGCATTATACCTTGCCAAACAGGGTCTAGATGTCACTGTGTATGAGAAGAACCCGCGTCTTGTCAGTGGACCACCCATTTGCCATTTGCATGCTGGTGGCAATCTATATCGTGAAATTTCGGAGCAGCACTGTCTCGACTTACTCCAACAGTCGATTGAGTTTGTGCGCTTTTTTCCATCCGTAGTTAATGAACGCCCTACAGTAATAGCAGTGCCGCAGTCTGACGAAGGCGAGCCAGTCGCCTTATTACCACGCCTTAAGGTGCTTCGTAATGCTTACGCGAAACTCGTTGATGCAGATAGCGCCAACCAAGTGCTCGGTGCACCGGATGATTATTATCACGAATTCGATCAGCAAACATTAGTAGCTTTATCCACAAAGCCGACACCTAAAATACCACTAACTCTCGAAGATTGGCTGATACCCTTTGCTAAGCATGCGGATCTAGAAAAGCTCAAATACCCCGTCTATGTAGTTCAAGAATATGGATTAAGCCTGTTTCGTGTGGCGTCGTCAGTAGAGTTATGGGCGCAGCAAATTGATACGTTGCATACACACATTGGCGTGAGAGTTAAACAAATACGCGACAAAGGTAATAAGTACGAAATCGAGCTCGCAAACGGGGAGACTCAGTCGTTTGATTTTGTCGTTAATGCCTGCGGCTTTCGCACAGGCACCATCGATGATCAACTTGAAAAGCCTCGCCAAAGACTGGTTGAATTCAAAGCAGCCTATGTGACTAAATGGGCCCAGCATCAGGATGAGAAGTGGCCAGAGGTCATTTTTCATGGCAAACGTGGCACACCACAAGGTATGGCACAGTTGACGCCATACCCGGGTGGGTATTTTCAGCTTCACGGAATGACTAAGTCCATAACGCTGTTTGATAAGGGGTTGGTGCAGTCGACAGAGGGGACATCGCAACCCCAGCTTCCGAAACACTTAGTGGACAAGATTGACCATGGCTGGCCATCACAGGTTCAAACCTCGCGCTCACAAAGCGCCATTCAGCACGTTGCTCAGTATGTACCAAAATTTTCTTCCGCAGAGCCTGCCGGAAAGCCTTTGTACGGTGCACAACAAATTCCAGGGCAGGAGCCCAGTCTTCGCTCTGCTGATGTGAGCTTCGATGGCGCTCGATACGCACGGTTAGAAATTGTCAAAGCGTCATCAGCGTTGCTCGCAGCCAAAAAGATAATGACTCATTGGTTTTCGGAGCATGGCGAGCACGGCAACGATTACACAGCGTTGGAGCCGAACGAAGTTGAGCAGGTCGCAAAGCGCATTGCGCGTGACCGAGGCTACCCGGAATCGCTCGCTGTTGCCTACTAATCTACGCCTAATTCATTGGTTTATAACGATTAGAGAAAATAAAGAGTCGCAAATTCGCACTGATTGCATATAATCGCTTTAGAGAAACACAAGGAATTTATCATGAACGTATTAGTAACGGGTGGCGCAGGCTACATCGGAAGTCACACATGTGTGCAGTTGATTGAAGCCGGTATGACGCCGATTATTTTCGACAACCTGTACAACGCTAAATCAGCGGTGATTGATCGCATTGAGAAGATCACGAAACATCGCCCAGTGTTTGTGAGAGGTGATGTGCGTGATAAGCAAGCTCTTGTCGAAGTGATGACAGCACACAACATAGATTCCGTGATCCACTTTGCCGGTCTGAAAGCGGTCGGTGAATCTGTTGAGAAGCCTCTCGAGTACTACGATAACAACGTTAATGGCACCCTGGTACTGGTTGATGCAATGCGTGAAGCGGGCGTGAAGCATATCGTATTTAGCTCTTCAGCAACGGTTTACGGCGATCCAGCGTCTGTGCCAATTACCGAATCTTTTCCAACCAGTGCGACCAACCCTTATGGCCGCAGTAAGTTGATGGTGGAAGAGTGTTTGACTGATTTTCACAAAGCAAACCCAGACTGGACGATAACGTTATTGCGTTACTTCAATCCGGTCGGTTCTCATCCTACAGGTGAAATGGGTGAAGATCCTCAAGGGATCCCAAATAACCTAATGCCATTTGTGTCACAGGTGGCGGTAGGGCGCCGTGAATGCTTGTCTGTATTTGGTAATGATTACCCAACACCAGATGGCACTGGAGTGCGTGATTATATTCACGTTATGGATCTGGCCGATGGTCATATTGCTGCTCTAAAAACCTTAAATGGTCAAGAAGCACTGTCAATTTATAACCTAGGTACGGGCAACGGTAGTAGCGTGCTTGAAATGGTGAAAGCATTTGAACAAGCTTCAGGTAAACCAGTTCCTTACAAAGTAGTCGAACGTCGACCAGGTGATATCGCGGAATGCTGGGCAGACCCGAGTAAAGCCAATCAGGAGCTTGGTTGGAAAGCAACGCGTAGCCTCGTGGATATGACGAAAGATGGGTGGCGCTGGCAATCGCAGAATCCGACTGGTTATCCAGATTAATCTAGACGTTTGTCGCAGAAAATTAACAAAAGGCGCTAAAAGCGCCTTTTTTTGATCCATGTCGCCTTATTTATTGAATAAAAAATATCATATTGTTGAATTTTTGCTAAAATGGTTCTAGCACTTAATTTAAACAGTAAAATTAGTCTTAAACCACAAGGGGACTCCATGGAGTTAGCACTCATCATTACTTTCGTTGTAGCCGCGGTTGTAATGGTTAAGAAAGAAATGGCTGCAAAATAATCTTCATTCATACATTTTATTTACAAATCTTTTAACTGAATGAAATTATTAACAAAAACCGACGAAAGTCGGTTTTTTTATGCGTGAAATTTGCGTATTCAACGATAAACTTTTCTTATCGTCACGACCAAAAACTATCGTTTTATTTTTTGCAGCTAAACTCTTAAGGTGCACGCTCTTCCGGTCGTTCGTAACCGGCTTTTCACACTCATAAAACAATATACCTTAAAGAGGATACTGCCATGCGCATTGCGATTCTATCTCGCAACGAAAACTTGTACTCAACTCGTCGCCTAAAAGAAGCAGGGGAAGCGAGGGGACATCAAGTGGATATCATTGATACCCTGCATTGCTATATGGATATTACTAGTAGTAACTCTAAAGTCCGTTATATGGGTGAGGAGTTGCCTCAGTACGATGCGGTGATTCCACGAATTGGTTCATCTATTACTTTCTACGGAACCGCTGTGGTTCGTCAGTTTGAAATGATGGGCACTTTCTGTGTTAACGAGTCCGTAGCGATTAGCCGTTCTCGTGACAAGCTGCGCTCATTACAGCTGTTATCACGTAAAGGCATTGGTCTGCCTCGCACTGGTTTTGCAAGCAAGCCAGACGATATACCAGATTTGATTAAAAACGTTGGCGGTGCGCCACTAGTTATCAAGTTACTTGAGGGTACTCAGGGCATAGGTGTGGTACTCGCAGAGACACAAAAAGCCGCAGAAAGCGTTATCGAAGCTTTCATGGGTCTAAAAGCCAACATTTTGGTTCAAGAGTTTATCGAAGAAGCTAACGGCGCTGATATTCGTTGTTTTGTTGTCGGTGGAAAAGTGATTGCGGCAATGAAGCGACAAGCTGCCGAAGGTGAATTCCGTTCAAATCTGCATCGTGGTGGTACGGCTCAGCTAGTCAAGCTCACTAAAGAAGAGCGTGCAACAGCAGTAGCCGCTGCTAAGGCGATGGGGTTGAACTTGTGCGGGGTGGATATCCTTCAGTCAAAAAATGGTCCAGTGGTTATGGAAGTCAACTCATCACCAGGCCTAGAGGGAATTGAGAACGCGACAAGTAAAGATGTGGCGGGCCTTATTTACGAGTTTATCGAGAAAAATGCCAAGCCGAACAACAATAAAACGAAAGGACGTGGTTAAAAATGGCAAAAGAGCTTGTCATAGCGGGTGTAGAAATACGCCCAGGTGAGCGTAAAGAAATCGATATCCCAGTTGCGAAATTATACACGGACGCGGAAGTAAGTATCCCAGTCCAAGTCATTCGCGCAAAGAAAGAAGGGCCAGTGGTGTTTGTGAGCGCCGCTGTCCACGGGGATGAGTTAAATGGCATAGAGATTATTAGTCGCCTCATTGCAGAAAACTTAAAACTGCAATGCGGTACTTTGATTTACGTGCCTATGGTCAACGTGTATGGCGTACTCAACCAGAGTCGTTATATGCCGGACCGCCGAGATCTAAACCGTTGTTTTCCTGGTTCAAAGAAAGGGTCGCTGGCAGGACGTCTAGCGCATACTTTCCTAGAGAGTATTGTTTCTCATTGTGACTATGGTATCGACCTGCACACAGGCGCTATTCATCGTTCTAACTTGCCTCAAATTCGCGCAAACCTAGAAGATGAAGAGACGAAGCGTCTTGCCGAGGCGTTTGCCGTGCCAGTTTTACTCAATGCCAACATTCGCGATGGCTCATTGCGTGAAGCGGCAGTTAACCACGGTGCTCGCGTTCTGCTTTATGAAGCTGGTGAAGCACTACGATTTGACGAGTTGTCTATCCAGACAGGTGTAAAGGGCGTGCTTCGCGTGCTCAAAGCACTAGGAATGATCCGAAAACGCGTATCGAAGGCAAAAACGGAGCCGTTCATTGCCAACCGCAGTGACTGGACTCGTGCCGATGCAAGTGGATTCGTTAAAGAATATGTTCAACTAGGCTCTATGGTCGAAAAAGGCGAGGTCCTAGCCGACATTAACGGCCCGCTTGGTAACAATATCGGTCAGGTTACATCAAACCGCACTGGTATCATTATCGGCAAGCAAAACATTCCTCTGGTTCAAGAAGGGGAAGCTATGTATCACATTGCGTATTTTGGAGATAACGCAGAAGAGGTATTCGAACACATCGAAATCATGCAAGAGTCGATTGTTCCAGTAGAACCGAGCATGTAACACTATGCCAAACACATATAACGACAGAATGATCATTGGCAACTTAGAAGTGTGTAGCCTTCCTGAGTTGGGTATTTTTGATTTAGAAGTACGCATTGATACGGGTGCAAAAACCTCTTCGCTTCACGTAGACAACTTACAACGTGTGAAACGAGATGGTCGTTTATACGTTCAGTATGACTTGCATCCAGACATTTATCATTTGGATGAAATCGTACACTGTGAATCGTTAATTTACGACTCTAGACGTATCAAATCATCTAACGGTGACTCAGAGCAGCGCTGCGTTATCCAAACCTTGTTCAGACTTGGTGATAGAGAGTGGCCAATTGAGATCACTTTGAGTAATCGTCAAGATATGTCTTATATGATGTTGTTAGGACGTGAAGCGATGATCGATAAGGTATACGTCGATCCAAGCCGAGCGTTCCTGATTGATTAGACAGTCAGCCGAACAAATCATCTTAGCCGCCTTAGGGCGGCTTTGTCTTGCGCGCCTATTTTTCACAACGTTCAAGTTCTCGGAGGACATTAAAGATTGAAACTTAGGTTCTATTAACGTGGCTACCGAACAAAAGTGTGGAACAACGTTTGAAACTATCATTTGCCCCTTTTCTCGTTTCAAACCCAACAAATAACAGCGTCATTCCCTTGAAAAAGGGAATCTCATTCAGCGCGTCGCGAAGCTGATTTACGCGACTTAGTCGAAGGTTTTCAGTTACCTACACGCGGCAGGAGATCCTCACGTTCGTGAGGATGACGGCTACTGGGGCATGTTTGAAATGAAGAGATGTATAGCATTTCTGTCCAAAAACGATTTTGAGATTAAACAATCTTTATCAGGAGCAGTGCTTACCCTGTAAGTCGTGCTCCCCCAAAAGTTTCGAGCTTTATTGTCAGTTTTCGATCTTTGCTGTCCACCGATACAAGTTTCCATTGGAATAGTTTGTACTATAGAAATTCTAAATACGGTTTAGCTGAACGATAGGCAAAAAAAAGCAGAGCACTAGGCTCTACTTTTGCGTTTAGGAGGAAAGATCACAATACTTATGCTGGCTCTAAAACGTCGTCGTTTTCCATATCGTAATCATAGTCTTTCGCAGTTTCGGTAAACTTAGATTTACTATTCAACGTATGGAAAGCTCGTCTTCCGCGTGCCAAGCGTACGTATTTAAGCCAGGTGTGTTCCAGTTTAGATTTCGCTTTGCTTGGGTTAACGATCACTTTTGTGAAGTGTTTTTCTTCGGCGTTTTCTGGAGTAATGTCACCACGTTCGAGTGCTAACATGGTTTCTCCGTAAGTCACCAAGATGTCTTCTTCAATCAGTGTAAAGTCACCCGATTTCGCGAATCCGCGTGGGAACTTTACTGCATCATAAAAACGTTTCTTGCCGTGGCGAAATTGAGTTTCAGTCATAGAGACCTCAAAGCAAATAGGTAGTAAAGCAAGGTAATTCAGGGGGCTCTTTGCGATCCAAAGATGCCGAGAAGCCTTAGAATCCCGTGTTGGTTCGATGCTGAAAATAGTTGGAAATGGACAATAAAGAAAACGAATTGTTTTTGTCGAAGTCACAAATTTTCTTTATGCTTAACTAAGCTTATTTGTGTAAGAATACGTGGCTAACCAGAACGTTAGCTCAACCTATTAGAAATATCTTAAGAGTCATATTATGGACGTAAAAGTATTCCAAACCTTCCTTGAAGTCGCAAAGGAGAAACATTTTGGTCGCGCATCCGAAAACCTCTACATTACACAGGCGGCGGTGAGTGCGCGCATCAAGCAACTTGAAGAATACTTTGATACGCGATTGTTCACCCGACATCGTAACAACATCCAATTGACCTCTGCTGGCCAAAGGCTAGTGGGTTATGCCGAAGTGATGGTGTCGACGCTTAAGCAGGCGACATTTGATCTGTCTCTTGAGAGCAATAAAGCATTGCAACTCACGCTTGGTGGCACACCTAATATTTGGGATGCGTATTTGCAAAATGGCTTGAGTGTGGTCACGGATTCTTTGACCGGCTATGGCTTTGTTGCTGAGTCTCTAGGTCGCGAACAATTAAACCGAAAACTACTGGAGCGTACTCTGGATGTAGCTTTCTCCTTCGATCCATTCAAGGTAGAAGAATTTAAAAGCCATCAAATTGCCGAGCTGCCGTTGATACTCGTGTCTACAGAGCCAAGCAATATTGAATCGGCGTTTAATAACAAGTATGTGTATGTCGATTGGGGCACTCAGTTCGCGTTTGAGCATGCCGATCGTCACCCAAATATTCCAGCGCCGTACCTGCGCACCTCAACGGGTCGTATTGCACTGGATTTTGTTTTGGAAAAGGGTGGTTGCGCCTATCTACCTGCGTCGCTGGTTGAGCCGTTCATTGAGTCTGAGCAGCTATTTAGAGTCGAGGGAGCGGATGAATGGGCACGACCTTTGTACATAAGCTATCGTAAAAACAGCACCTCACTAGAGGCGATATTACAAGTTGAATCACTCATCAACACAGTTGAGCCAACCACCTCATTCGTCGTACAACAGGCGGGTGAAAGTGTGGAATAAAGTTGTTATAAAAGCCTCTTGCTAGAGGCTTTTTCCTTCGGCGTTAGAGTTAATCAAATCGCTTTTCAGGGATGTCAATGTCTTGCCAAACGGCATCAATGAGCCCATACAGCTCGACAATGATTTTCTTATTGGGGAGTGAGCTAATTATCATTTTTGACTCTAATTTACGCTCTGCGGCTTGTACCGCGCTTCGGGTTGCTTTGCCGCCAACTTTCTTTACAAACGCCTGAGAAGCTTCACTGTAAATCCCTCGCTGCGCATGGAGCAATAGCAAGACCGCCTTGTCAGTTTGCGTTAAGTTCTTAACGATGTCCTCATGTCCTTCTTCGGCACGAATCGCTTCTCTGATAAAATTAACACCTTGGTTAAGCGTTCTTTGGTTGGCGACCAGTTCACGCATTAGGTTTATTATCCAGTGTGGTGAGTGATCAATTTCGTTCCAGAAGTCGAGCAGCTCCAAGCGGTTAATATGAATGTTATAAGAATCCTTGAGCCGGTTTGTGCAATGTTCAATGAAACCGTCATCAATCACAGGAAATTCGTTCACTTGTGCAGACTGATAGAAAGGCACTTTATCGTCTTCAAAAGCCGCTTTCATGCCTGTCCTGCTCGAACCAGTGAAGATCACGGTAATTCTAGAGCTGTAAGAGTCGAACAGGGTTCTCAGGGTGTAAAGGAAGTTATCAAACGCACTCGATGTAGAAAGGTGTTGGAACTCATCCAATATGAAAACCACCTTAGAACCGCCGGCAGCCTCTATCACGGATTTAAGAAGACTCTTAATGTTGAGTAGGTCCGCGTCGCTCGCCGATCTTGGTTTGAATTCCAGTTCAACTTTGGCTATCTGATTGCCAATCGCGAGTTTTTTAATTTCTGTATTGAGGAGCCGCTTCAGCGCGCCTTCTTGCTTTATTTCATCAAGAGCGCTTGCCAGTTGCTCAGCGAATTCGGTATGAGGAGCGCTCTTGTTGCCCCACATGTTGATATAGATAGGCAACAGACCGTTGTTGATAAGCTCTGGGCTTAAATCACTTAAGAAGAACGACGTTTTGCCAATCCTGCGCGTACCTAAGTACACCATTCGAGAAAATAGCGTGTCTTTACACATATTTGTTATGTGTTGCGCTAACACTGGGCGGTGATAAAACCATGGGTCTGAATAAGGAATGTAACTGGGCTTACTCATAGTGGTATGACTCGGTGTACTCTTCATTAAAATTCACTATAGCATAATGAATTCATCAAGTCGTGATGAATTCGGGTGAAGTTTAGCAGAACTGCGGCAGTAAAACACGAGAGGGCAAGCCAGAAAGGGAAATGGTACTCGCATAAAAAGAAACATCCCCGCTTGAGCGAGGATGATGTCGGTTTGCGATTAAGTATCAATGCGTGACACTAGATGCGCTCAGCTAGGTAAGCGTCATAGTCTGGAATTTCAATGTCCACTTCTTGGGAAAGTAGGTTAGATTCAAACAGGAAGTTTGCTGTAGCGCGATTGGTAGCGACCGGGATGTTCCACACGCTCGCTATACGCAGTAGCGCTTTTACATCTGGGTCGTGAGGAACGGCATTGAGTGGATCCCAGAAGAAAATCAACATATCCAGTTTACCTTCAGAAATGAGTGCGCCGATCTGTTGGTCGCCTCCCATTGGGCCGCTAATCATACTTTTGATCGCAAGCCCTGTCTCTTTGCTGAGCATGTTTCCTGTTGTGCCAGTGGCATATAGAAAGTGACCTTGTAACTTCTCTTTATTTTCTTTGACCCAGCGAAGCAACTCTGGCTTGTAGTGATCGTGGGCAACCAGTGCGATGTGCTTGTGTGCCGGCATTGTGCGAATCGTTTTCTGCATTTAACTCGTGTCCTAATTATCTATCTTCTAATTCCGATTTTTCTAATTCGAATAAACATGAATGACAGTCACCATACTCATTTGAATTAGCTACTGTTAAGCCATTGATATGCATATCAAGCTTTATACTACGCATGGCCGCCTGAGCCCGCAATTAACATAATTGATATCTGTGACAATTAATGCTCTTCAACACTAAAAATAGGCCTGAACGCACTGGGCGACAAGGACTCTGCGATGACTTGCTCATCAAGAGAGGTAGGTGAGAGCACTTCAATGTTAGGGGCCAGGTCGACTTGGTAGGATTCACCGCGTAAATAGTGCGTAGCCTGCCGAATAGACAATTGACCTTGCTCTACCATTTTGTCAGTAGGTGCGAGTTCGACTTTGTTTCGAAGTAGCCCACGGTAGACACCGTGACTGAGGTAAATCGACAGCAGTTTAATATTGGAATGTTCTGGCTGGGCGCGAAGCTCGCTGATGGCTGCTTCTATGGCGACCGCACTGCCGACGATATAGTCAAGCTTGGGGTAGGTTTCAATGATCTCCTGAATAAGGTTACGTTGTAACTCTTTGTCGTTGTCAGCCCAGCGGGTATTCACCACATTTACGTTGCTGTTTTTTATGGCTTCCAGAAAACCAAGAATGACGGGTTTAGTACCGCCACTCGATTCTGGCCCAGGTAAAAAGGCCACATCCACTTGACCACTGCCTTTCGGGTGTTGATTCGCTAGGTGCTCGCCAACTTTATATCCCATCCAATACCAATCAACGCCAACGACGCCTTTGACATGCTGACGCTGCGTTTTATCGACAATCAGGTGATTCACTGTCGCGAAAACCGGCGTATCGTGTGTGTACTGGCTTAAATCGTCACTGAATGCGGTAGGCGAGACTGTACCAAGAATGATGGCATCTGCGCCCCATTGTCGGCAGGCAACAAGCTGAGCACGTTGTTTATCGATATTGGGATAGCCTCCAGACTCTAACACCTTAAGCGTAACGTGTTGTTTTTCCGCCTCGGTCACCATGCCGTAATTAACGGATAGCCAATAAGAGTCTTTAAGATGAGGGTAGATTGCACACACTTTCTCGGCTCGCGAAGTGGCCTTAACCGGGGTTGCCTGGGCTTGATTGATAGCCGATTGACTACCGCTGGCAATCAGTAGCGCACAAATTGTAGAAAAAAAGTGAGTCTTATTAGGCATATCGTCAACGTTTAGTGGTATCTAGCTCTGCTACACTGCAAAATATAGCGTAATACAGTCCAATGAGCCTCGGCAAGCGCTAAGTGTCGGTCAGTGGGCGTATTTTTGTGGTAAGCGCAGTTCTCTCTGGTTTCGAACTATTATCAGATAGTGGCCTAGACGGTAACAAAGCAAAATGTAATGGAGTGGGTATGTTGCTCTCTAAAGCCAGTATTGGCCGTAAGTTGTTATTCTCTTTTCTGGTAATGGCACTGCTAGTGCTGTTGTCGACGGCGATTGGTGTTTCTGGTTTTTCATTTGTGGCCAAAACGGAGCGCAATGTTGTCGACACGGCGATCCCATCAATGCTAGAAGCACGCGAAGTGTCAGAGTTAAGTTCACGTATTATCGCCTCAGTACAGGTGCTGTCTAACGCAAAAACCAAACCTCAGCACCAAGAAGCAGGGCGTGTTTTATTCTCTCGTCTTGAGTCTTTGCTCCTGCACATAAAGTCTCTGGGCTCAGATTCTTTTGATTCCCAACTGCTCGATAGTCTTGAACAAACAGTACAGTCAATCATTGATAGCCTGGCGGAATTAGGCAGCTCTGTTGAGCAAACTATCACATTAGACCAATCTATTTTAGAGCAGACAACTCAGTTGCGAGTTCAAGCAGAAGAGTTAGAGCAGCTGACCCGCACTCAAGTTCTCAATACCAGCACCATCGCTGTCGCTAATGTCACCCACATATATGGACTATTGGAAAAGGAAAAAAAAGCGGAGGCACTTGATGCTCTAGACAGTTTGGTTGAAGTCGATCTTGATTTGTCAGAGCGATTGCATGAGCTGCACCTTCTCGCGTTTAAAACGTTAAACCAAATTGAAGAAGCGAGAACGGTATCCGACCCCGGACGTATTGAGGAATTGCAGCGTCAGTATCAAACCAATATCAATATTATGCAAAGGCGTGTACCAGGCGTCGAAGATCCAACACGCTCTAAACAAATGGCTTCGCTTCTGGACGAACTGTGGTCAGGAAAAACCATTTTTACGTTACTTAAGCAAAAACATAATGAAAAACAGCGCTCACAAAGTTTAATGCAAGAGACGCTGGAGCTGTTTACTCGATTAAATGAAACCATTTCAAAACTCGTTGACCAATCCAATGCAGCGACGACGGTCGCTGTAGCCGATTTGTCCTCAACGTTGAAGTACGCCCAATGGACGTTAGCGATACTCTCCATCATAGGCTTTGTCGTTGTAGTTTTGATCGTCTGGCGCGTGGTGTATGTCTCTGTGGTGAAAAGATTGGCCGAGTATTCTAGTGCATTACTATCGATTGCGAAAGGCCAGCTTAATGTCGATGTTAAAGTAAAAGGGAATGATGAGCTCGCGCATATGGGGCAAGCGATCATTACAGCTCGTAACACCGCACAAGCACTCAAGGTGGTTGCTGAAGCGGAAGTGAAAGCGAAAAAAGAACTTGAGAACCACAAAAACCAACTCGAACAGATTGTTACGGAACGTACGCTACAGCTGCAGACCAGCAACGAAAAACTGAACCAAGAGGTGTTGAATCACGCCAAAGCACGGAATGCAGCCGAGCAAGCAAACCGTGCTAAATCGGCATTTTTGGCAACGATGAGTCACGAGATCCGCACTCCAATGAACGGTGTGCTCGGTACGGCGGCCTTGATGGAAGATACGTCTCTAAACACCCAACAACGGCATTATTTGCAAGTCATTAACCGCAGTGGACAGAATTTGCTGGCTATTCTTAATGATATTTTGGATTACTCAAAGATTGAGGCGGGTCATCTTGAAATCAGAAACAAACCATTCGATCTCTACCGAATGGTACAAGATTGCTATCAATTAATGCTGAGCAAGGCGCTCGAAAAGAATTTAGACTTTCGATTTCACATTGAGAATGATGTCTCAGACGTGTATTGCGGAGACGTTACAAGGCTTAGCCAAGTGCTCAATAACCTCGTTGGTAATGCCATTAAATTCACCCCTTCTGGTCAAGTTGATATATACGTTTCTCTCGACCCTGAAGATGAAAGTTGTGTGATGATTGAGGTCTCTGACACAGGGGTCGGTATTAGCCCAGATGATCAGCTCCACTTATTTGAGGCATTTACTCAAGCAGAGGGCTCCCATAGCGCAACTGGTGGTACTGGGCTTGGCTTGGCAATAAGTCAAAGATTGGTTCATGCTATGAACGGTCAGATTTATGTTGATTCGTATCTTGGAGAGGGAAGCCGGTTCTGGTTTGTGATTCCACTGGAGCAATGTGCGTTGGAAGGTCAAGAGATCAGCGCACCGATAGGTAGAACGGAAACCGTGAATGGCCGAGTGTTATTGATCGAGGATAACTCGGTTAACCTCATGGTCGCGGAAGGGTTTTTAGTTAATATGGGGCATCATGTTATAGCGGCAGAAACAGGTGCTGACGCCAAAGTGATGTTTACTGAACATGATTTCGATATTGTACTAATCGATATCAATCTTCCTGATTGTAGTGGCATTGACCTTCTTAAAGCGTTCAGAGAGATTGAGCGGAACAAAACAAGCGGTCAGTCAACGCCGATGATTGCAGTATCAGCTCATGTCTTCAATGAAGAGGTGGAGTCGTACCTTGATGCCGGATTTGATGGTTACCTACCAAAACCTGTCGACCGAGAAGATTTAAAAGAGACGATACAGCACCACCTTGCCAATAGGGTGACGACGTATTTACCTACCGAAGAGCTTCCTTCTCAGAGCGAGTTAGAATCACTGGAGAGCTCATCGGTGATAGAAGAAAAAGTGTTGCTTGAAGATTTGGCGATACTTGGCCATGACCGCGTGAAGAAAATCGTTGATGCGTTTATTGAATCCAGTCAGCAGACGATAGAGGAACTTGAGCAGGCTGCACAAATTGACGACGAAGGCGAGGTAAAAGCACTAGCCCATAAACTCAAAGGCAGTGCTGCGGCACTCGGGCTTACTCAATTGTTCGAGGTGTGCCTTGCCATAGAAACGGCGAATGACCATATTGGTCGATTACTCTCTTTATTGGAGCTTCTTATTCAATCAAGGCAGCAAGCAATAGAGCACCTAATCTCACTACTGGATAAAAACACAGGTTAGCGTTTTTCGTCACTTTTTTGACCTGATTTGAACAAGAAGATAGACAAAGGGCTCATATTGAGCCCTTTGTGATCATGCAGTTTAGTCTTCCCTCACCATTCATCATCAAGATAGGTTCGGTGTTCGACTGCATAGGGGTCATCATCTAACCCTTTGTTTGAGAGTCCTCTCAAGTGTTCGAGTTGGTGTTCCAACATATTGACGGTCTCGTAGTCACCGTCCGAACAGGCAACATAAATCTGTTGCTCGATGGCTTCAATGCTATCTTTAATGCTCATCTTACACCTCCTAAGAGTTCCCGCGAGCACCTATCTGTTCTCAAATCGATTATAGTCCAAGAGTCCAAATTCGATAGGTTGTGTTCGCTGGTAAAACTCATGAACTTGATCGCTAAATTGCCAGAAGTCTGGAGAACTACGTCTAACTGCATAATTGTCGAGCAGTTTTACATAGTCTTCTTCGCCTTTGATATTACGAAGAGCATTGACAAAATTTTCTATGTCTGACTCTTTGAGACTTAAATACGCACCGGGATAGCTGCCGATCACCCCGCGTACAAAGGTCAAATCATCATTTTTATAGTCACGGTTTTTCTCTTCTGAGAACAAGCTCGAGATATTGATATGTGCATTATTATGAAGCAGGGTAAACAGCTGTTGGTTGCCGTTTTCAGCTTCAATCATCACCATCACGATTTGTGGGACGGTCTCAAGGCCTTCACCTTTTATGTCATCGATGGTTCTAAGTAGCGCTTCATTTTCCGCTGAAAAGCCAGTATTCACGATATCAAAGCGGTCATGCAACACAGGAGACAACTGCTTCTGTATTTTGTCGTACAGCTCCTGTTTATAGTCCTCAGTAAGGTAAAGCACTTGAGTTGGCTGACTAAACGGTTGGATGTTGCGCTGTAAGAACTCACTAAATTGAGGGCTTTGTTCTTGATACCAGCTACTGAACTCTTTATGGCGAACCGTATTAGGAAGTAGGGCGAGGAAGTTACTTTCACCTTCCATACGCAAGAAGTCCATAAACATACGAGTAATCAACTGGTGGCCAAAGTTACCGTAAACATCAAACCCAGCGACCAACAAGTAATGGATACGTTCTAGCAAAGCGTAGTCGAGGATCCAGGCCGTTTTTGGAGGTGTGCCGACTAAACCTTGAACCACAGACGCGCTATCAAAATGACGGAATACGGTAAGTGCAGCATTGGGGTTATCACCATTGCCCGTCCAAAGTACATCGGTTGTCAGGTGTTTGCCGCCTTCGAACCACTTGTTCATAAACTCAGACTTGGCTTCCAAATAGCGAGTTTGTTGCTTGGAGTATTTCACCCAATTGGTAATAGGTACCGTATTGCTTTCAAGCTCACTCGGCAATTTTAGGTTGTCAGCTTGTTGTTGATAGAAAGCATTCACTTCCGGTAAGTCGGCTTTGTCTGGGTCCAGGAACAATACCCAAAAGCGATCATTAATTACGTTAAGAGCGAGCTGACCTCGGCACACTGGCCCTTTAATATACGCCATGATCGTATTCTGAGCGTTATCAAGCATGAACTTGAAACGCGCATTGACTGGTAGATCTTTAAAAGCAGTCATTGGATTTGCAGCTACAGCAATATCGTAACTTGGCAGTGTATTTACCTCATAGTCAGGCTTAATAAACCACTGGTACCATGATTCTAACCTGCGCGTATTGAGCGCGAAGGGCATATGAGTTTTGTCAACGATGGTGCTTCTAACGGGTACTAGGCGATAGTAGACGCGATCAACTCCCGGGTTATCATAAGGTCGGCGCGTGACCACTCTTTCAATCGGTTTGCCTGGTGGTGTTGTAGAACGAACGATGGTGAAAAAACGGCGTTCGGTTTCAACTTCAGAGAAGTAAAGATGCGCTAAATAGAGGTGCTCATAAATATAACGGGCCGTTAGTTGGTGTTTTAATGCGTCATGATTGAGCAGTTTTTCATACTCATTGACCAAGCTTTGTTCTTCATTCGTGAGCGGTAACGGCTTATTCATTTTTGCACCATTGCCGAGCCAACCGACCAAAGTTTGATATTCGTCGTTGCTAATGCCAGGCATACCAAATGGCATCCCCCATAACGGATAGTCAGCTTCGTACGAATCGTACTCTTCAATTGTCGGACAGACTTGCTCACGATCAATTGAAAAATCAAAACCTTCAAGTTGATCCGTTTCTGGTAGCGGATGACGAGCTTTTTGGGTCAGCATTCTAGCCACAAGACCGGCATCTAGATTTCCTGACAAAGATTGCTCACGTTCGTTAAGGGCGGGGAAAAAGCCGAGCTTACGCCATTCATAGGTCGTTTGGGCATCTTCAAACAAGCGTGTAGGCTGTGACGCAGTTAAACGTGTACCTTGATACACCAACTCTTTGCTTGAACCACGATCAATACCATCTACCGAAGATAGCTTGAGTTGGCAAGGCGCATCGTAACAGGCATGACATACCACACAACGATTGTCTATGATGGGTTTTACCTCAGAGAGGAAGAAGTCAGAGTCCGGAGAAGAAAGAGGAACGGTACGTTCTCTAACTTTGGGTTCACCAAATAACTGGTCATAGTTGAGGCCTGCGTAAGTAGCACACCCTGAAAAAACTAGGATAAGCAGGGTAAGTGAAAATCGTCTTAATGTCATAGTTAGCTCTCAATGCATCGCACACAGTGCGAGTGTTTCCTTTTGCATAAAGCTAATTTTCATGGATAACACGATAATTTTCCAACTCTAATTGGAAAAGAGGTGTTTGATAGCAGGGTAAGTAAACAAAAAAAGGCCTGACGATAAGTCGTCAGGCCTTTATGCGATATTTTTTAGCTTGAGCGTTATGCCGCTTTAAGCTCAGCCGCTTTCTGTTCAGAAATTGGTTTAGTCACCAGTGAGAGTACAACACATACGCCCATCATTACTGCAGAAATCGTGTACGCTAGGTTGTAACCACCACCATGAGTCATTGAGTAACCCACGATAGCTGCACCGATTGCGCCGCCGATACCCCATGACGTGTATAGCACGCCGTAGTTAGTGCCGTAGTTCTTAAGGCCATAGTATTCAGCCGTTAGCGATGGGAATACCGCTAGTAGTGTACCGTAACCAACTGCTGCAACCGCTGTACCGATAATCAACATGAACTCAGAGGTAAATGTTGAGAACAGTACCATGTTTACGCCTTGAAGGATGAACGCGAGCATTAGCGTACGAACACCACCGATCTTGTCTGAAAGGATACCTGCTGCGATACGACCGCCAGAGTTGAAGATAGCCAGTAGAGAAGCCAAGTAAACCGCATTTGGTAGGTTCGCTTGTACACTTGCAATGTTTGTGATGTTACCGATGATCATAAGACCGGCAGCTGCTGCAAATGCGTACATTACCCAAAGTGAATAGAACTGAGGCGTTTTAAGCATTGCTTTCCAGCTCATGTCTGCCGCTTTTTTCACTTGAACAGGCGCTTTACCCGCTTTTACTTTTGGCTCTTGTGGCTGATAACCCGCTGGTGGGTTGTTAATTGTTGCTGCAAGTGGTACTGCAACAACAAGTACGCCAACACCTAGCACCATAAAAGTAGAGCTAATACCCATAGAACCAATCAGAGAAGAGGTTAGGGGAGCTAGGTATACAGCTGCTAGACCAAAGCCTGCTGCAATTAAACCATTTACCATGCCTTTCTTAGAAGGGTGGAACCATTTCATTGCAGAAGGAGATAGACATGCATAACCAAAGCCGATACCAGCACCAGTGATCATGCCGAACGTAATGTTAAGCATCATTACCGATTGAGCAAAGCTTGATGCAATCATACCAAGGCCTGTTAACGTTGCACCCAGAATAAGGATGTTACGTGGACCCATACGGTCTTGAAGTACGCCAGCCACAAGAAGGCAGATAGAGAAAGTGATGGTTGCAATCGCATAAGGTGAAGAGGCATCTGCCGCGCTCCAACCCCATTCACTTACTAGGGCTTTGTTAAATACACTCCAAGCATACAGGATGCCAAGACAAAGGTTGATACAGAATCCTGCAATGAGGATACGCATGGCTTTATCAATCTTGCTCATTTTTGTTCTCTGATATGTCGAACAACGTTCGGGGGGTTAAACACTCAAATTTAGTTTGCGTTTATCAACAGATGACGCAAAGGAGCGCGGATTATAACCAATAATAATGTGATTGGAATCGATTTTTTCGATTTAATTCAATTAATTTATTGATGTAGCAGATATGTAAATTAGATATTAATTTGACGTATGAATTATTTCCCATCTTCGTGGGATCACAAATTTAGCAAGTATCAAAAAAAAATCTTATGTAAATACATTGTTACAACCGAAAATTCATCGAGCGTAAAATACGTAACATACTGTTACTCTTGGTAATCTCTATTTTTGATTGTTGTGCAAATGTAACGAGAAATGAATGAACAAAAAGCACACTAAAAACGACTAAAAAGCGCACTTGAAATGTCATTAATAAGGAATCACAATACCCGTAAAATGAGATTTCAAAATTGAAAATGGACATTTCAAACGCGTTTGTAATTATTTGTTGAGGTGACGTATGTTCATGACCAAAATTCTAATGTTGCTAGGTGTGTCTCTTGGAGCGGGCTATGCAGCCGCGGACCACATCCACTCTTATCTTCTTGGTTTATCTATTGCTTCTCTTGCAGTTGGTGCTTGTTACATGATCGCATTTGCGAGCACACGTTTCCCACAGTTTGCGATGGGGCTGCTGCTGTTGGGGTCTATGGCGAAGCTTGTCGTCACTGTGGTAGGGGTAGGCCTAAGTATTTCGAACGACATGATTACGTCACCAATTGTGTTTGCACTTTCCTATTTGTTCTACATTATCGCAGTGAGCTACTTGTGGTTTAGCTATCGCGATAGCATCACACCTGTGCCGAAAGGATTAAAAACGCACGCAGCATAATCACCCGTTAGGGTATGTTACCTGAACGCAAAAGCCGCCTGCTCGAATTGAAGAGCAGGCGGCTTTTTCATTTTACATGTTACCTTTTTCAAAACCTTCATTGGTTGAGCACATCAATTGTGCGTAACTTAACCGATTTTGATGCTCGTTGGTGCCTTGTTTTTTGTAGCGAGCGGTTAACATTTCATTTCGAAAGCGGGAAAGTTTGGCGACTAAAAAATAGTTTGCCGCCAATCAACAACCCCTCTTGTTTAGAACAGATATTCCAAAGTAACGGACCAGTTTCTGCCAGGTTGGGTATACAAGTCATAGTTTTTTGGAGACATAGAGCCCGGCGTTACCGTTTTCGATCTTAAATCGTCATGCAACCAGTATTTGGTATCAAAGGCGTTAAACAAGCCTGCTCGCAAGGTAAGGTCTTGCATCGGGCGGTAGTATGCAGTCAGATCGACAACAGCATAACCAGGTGCATCAACATTCTTTTTGCTTGCTTCTGCATCTTTGTCTTGCCATTCGGTTTTACGACTAGCCATTGTTACCGAGCTTAGTATGCCCCAATTGTTGGCTGCGTTGTCATAACCAAGTGCAAATACGGAGCGAGCTGGGGTAATAGTGTCGAGCTGCTCTCCTGTATTTTTGTCCTCACCATCGGTGTAGGTAAGTGAAAAGCGCGAGTACATTCCTTGCGGAGCACCTAACCATTCATCAAGCGCCACATTAGTAGAGAACTCAACGCCGCGAATATCAACATTGTCTAGATTGACCATGGTGTACACATCTTTACCACTGACTGGATCCGTTCCAAGATCTTTTTGAGAAATGAAATCGGTGTACTGATTGTAGAAACCAACAAGCTCATAGGTCGCGTTTTGTGATTGGCTACGGAAACCAACCTCATACGATGTGCTGCGTTCCGACTTTAGGTTTGGGTTAGCCTTAATGATGGCACCTTGGTTATAGGTGTAATACAAATCATGAACTGTGGGCGCTTTAAAGCCTTGGCTAATTTGACCGAATACACTGTATTGCTGAGTCAAGTGATAAACCGCACCTAACTTGGCAGAAAAATCCTCATCCTGATAAGCACTGACTTCATTGCTATAGCCATCACTTTGTTTTGGATCGGTTTTGAAACTGTCATAACGAAGACCCGCATTAAGGACGAGTTGTTCATTCAACAAGAAAATTTGGTCGTCAATGAATAAGCCAAAGTTGGTTGTTGTGGCATCTGGCACACCAGTCGAGCCAACACTATTCCCTGATTGTTTGTAATCATCGTTATTCAGTTGGAAGCGATTATCTTTGTAGCTAGCGCCGTATGTTAATAAGTGATAATGGCTATCGAAATCCAATTGTTTGTGGAGCTGAGTATCAAACTGCCAAGAGCGGTCTTCCGCATCTCGTTGTCTTAATCGGTCGCCGTATAGGTTGGTGTTATCAAAGTTTTTATTTAGGCTACGACTATCTTGGTAGTTGATAGACCAATTAAGATCATCGGCCACTACGCTATTCAGTTGCCATTGATGTTCAAAACCTAAGCGCAAGCGTTTGTTCTCATCTGAGGTATTTCGCGAGTTGTAGGTAAAGTCCATTGGCCCCATTGGTATTGAAATACCGTAGTAGGAGAGCTCATCTTCTTTGTGGGTATAGTTGTAATACTCGCCCGTCAATCCAATGCGGTGATTCTCATTGAGCTGATAAAACGCTTTTGCTAATACATTGCCGAGCTGTTTGCTGGCAGGGTTTGCTGCACCACGTTGATCACCAACAACATCAGAACCGCTGCCGTGAGTTTTCGTTTCCGAGCCATCGGCGTAGGTGAGCATTAACAGCGTTTCAAGCTTGTCCTGGCGCATAGCCCACGTAGCGGTGGTTTTAAAGTTTTCATCTGCAGAGCTGTAACCTGTTTTGATCCCAAAACGATGTTCGTTACCTTCCGTGACAAGCACATCATCCGGGTTCTTGGTTCTCATAACCACTGCACCCGCTACTGCATCTGAACCAAATAGGGACGAAGACGCGCCTTTATTGACTTCAATCGTTGCCAGCGTGTCGACCTCGATAGCATTGGGATATTTACGTTGTTCTCCAGCGCCGGGGTTATAAGCGACAGGCTGTTGAACACCATCGACCATTATCTTGACTCTAGACCCGTTCATGCCCCGAATGTTGAAGCCAGATAAACCAAAGCGTCCGCTACCTTCAGCTTCCACGCCAGGTAAGTACTTCACGGCTTGCTTGATATCACTCGCCATTGTTTTTTCGAATTCTTCGCTAGTCACCTTACTGATTGACGTAGACACATCCGAATAGGCTTGAGGTGTTTTAGTGCCTGAAACCACAACGACATCGTCATAAGACTTAGCGTCAATTTCTGCTCTTAGTTGTGGGGATAGGGCTAACAATACTGAGGTTGCGATGAGCTGCTTTTTGAAGGGGAACTGGTACATCAACTTAATCCATAATAATAAATGTGAGTAGTGCCTAAAAAGGGTTCGGAGGTGATAATACAGATCTAAATGATAATTACTATTATTATCATCAAAATAATTGATCGAGAGAGCAAAAAACATCCAGCTTGTATAACTTGTCCAGTTTTGCTATCACTGACAGATAGTTAGCGAATAACACAAGGATCTGAAATGTCGTTGTCGATTACCTTAGAAGCACTCACCATTCTGGACGCAATCGAGAGAAGAGGCTCATTTGCTGCGGCCGCAGCAGAGTTTGAACGCGCTACATCTTCTTTGAGTTACCAAATGCAAAAACTTGAACAAGATTTGGATATCATGATTTTTGACCGTTCCGGTCACAAAGCCACATTGACGGAAGCAGGAAAATTGATTCTTGAAAGAGGTCGAGTGATTCTACAAGCCACGGAAAGCATGATTAACGAAGCTCGTCTTTTGGCGAATGGCTGGGAGTTGGATTTAACCATTGCGTACGACAGCATTATCCCGGTCGCTAACTTTTTTGACCTTGTCGATAAACTGGGCAATGTGAGTAAAACGCGCGTCAAGTTAGAAGAAGAGGTATTAGCAGGGTGTTGGGAGGCCTTGAATGCAGGCCGCTGTGATCTCTTGGTATGTCCGCAACCCGAAGTGTTACCGCAAGGCGTAAAGGCAGAGCGGTTAGGGGAAATGTCCATGACTTGGGTTGCAGCAACAAATCACTATGTTCATAAACGCAAGGGTGAATTCGACAGCGAAGCACGTAGCAAATACAGAGTGATAGCCATCGCAGATACAGCAAGAGAACAACCGGCGTTGAGCGTTAATATTCTAGAGAAACAACCAAGGCTGACAGTATCAAGCCTGGATGCCAAAATCGAAGCTCTCACTTCTGGGTTAGGTATTGGTACATTGCCATCCCAAGTGGCGGATAGATTGATAGCTGAAGGAAAACTCAAAGCCATCAAAGACACAGAGGTAAGTAAAATCGATGTGATATTGGCATGGAAACGAAATCACATTGGTGAAGCTAAATCCTGGTGTATACGCCATCTTACTAAAACATGGGATCTAAAATAGGGGCTCGCGCCCCTTTTTAATCTTGCTATTCTAACTTTAACACCATATCTGCGACACCATCTTCAAACTGTACATCCAACTCAAATCCCAGCTTTTGAGCAAGGGTCAACATACCGCGATTGGTTGGCATCGTCATTCCTGAGATTTGTTTGGTTTCCTTATTTTTGCAGTAATCAATGATCTTGTTCATCAAGATACGACCTAGACCGTTTCCTTTAAGATCGGATCGAATTAGGATTGCGAATTCTGCGTCGCTGTTATCAGGCGTAACCAGAACGCGAGAAACACCAATGATATGCGGCGTTTGGTAACTCAAATCGACGGCGACAAAGGCCATTTCTCGGTCATAATCAATTTGAGTCAGGTTGGCTAGAGCTTCATGATTAAACTCGCCAACATCAGAGAAAAAGCGTTTATACAGATCTTCCTTGGTGACATTATTGATAAAATCCGCGTGATAAGGTTCATCTTCAGGCCTGATAGGACGCAGTAAGATTTGAGTTTCATCGCGTAGAGTTAAGGTTTGTTCCATCTCAGTTGGGTAAGGGCGAATGGCCAACCTAGATTGAGGCTCTCCTTCAAAGCGTTTAATCACGACAGACGCATCAAGGATGGTAATATCGTCACCATTTAGAAGTAGTGGATGAATATCCAGCTCATGTATTTCAGGGCAAGCTACCACTATCTGCGAAATTTTCACCAAAAAGCCCGCCAACTTAGCGAGATTGATAGCATTGGGCGATTGTTGGAACTTGAGTGTTCCTTTATTGATCGCATTAATAATGAGGTAACGCGCCAGTGCCATGTTTAAAGGCGGTAATGCAGTCACAGCCTCTCGTTCGATGTTCCACTCGGAACCGCCTTGACCAATAAAGATCGCCGGGCCAAAGGTTGGGTCACTAAGCACTTTGACACGAATTTCTTGTCCACCTGCCACTTTCGCCATTTGCTGCACAGTTAAACCTTCAATACGCGCATCTGGGTATGACAACCTGGTACGATCGAGAATAGATTGGGCGGCATTGGACACTTCTGGAGCATCCTTTAAGTTCAGCATGACACCGTGGATGTCTGATTTGTGGGCGATATCTGGTGAACGAAGTTTAACGGCGACTGGGTATCCAATCTTATCCGCTAAATGAATCGCTTCTGACTGGTCATGCGCGAGCCATGTTGGTAATGTTGGCAAATCAAGAAGATCAAACAGTTGCTCACAAACATGGGATTCTAACGAAGAAGAACCCGTGGCTTCTGGCAACGTGGCAATCTGTGTCGCGAGCCATTCGTGAGCTTTATCGAGCTGTTCGGTCGAGTAGGAGTCCGTCGTGGTAGGTGTTTCCATTAACTGCCATTGGTTGCGCCTGTACTCCACTAAGTGCATGAACGCAGTGACGGCACTTTCTGGTGTTCGGTAAGTAGGTATCCCTTGACGCGTAAACTGCAATCTGGCTTCTTTCGCGGTTGCTTCACCTGACCAATTAGTCAAAATATTGAATCGTTTCGACTTAGGGTGAGCATGAACTGTCTCAATCACTTCACGAGCCGTTTGCGATGATTCAGCCGTAGCGGAAGGACTGTGCATGATAAGTAGCGCATCGATGTCTTCACTATCCAATATGATCTTTATCGCCTGACAATATCGAGTAGACGTGGCGTCGCCTCCTAAATCGACAGGGTTCGATTTTGCCCAGTTGCTGGGTAAAATCTTATCTAACTCATCGATGGTCGACGTGGATAGCTGCGCTAAGCTACCACCTTTATCTGCCAAGGTGTCGAGCGCCATCAAAGCAGGGCCCATCCCGTTGGTAATAACCGCCAGTCTTTCACCACGAAGTGGGACAGAGTGCGTTAGCGTTTCTACCGCTGCAAACAACTCATGAGTGTTATTTACTCTTAGCATTCCAGCTCTTTGAATGGCTGAGTCGTAAACGATATCAAACGATCCTAAACCATGATGGGGCTGGGCAATGGCACTAGCACTATGTCGTCCTGCTTTCAGTACCAAGATACGGCGATTGCGAGACGCTGCACGAGCGGCAGAAAGGAAGCGACGGGCGTCTCGGATGGAATCCACATAAAGTAAGATCGCTTCGGTTTTACTGTCACGCGATAAGTAATCAAGAATGTCATCGAAATCAACGTCACTACCGTTGCCGATTGAGATAAACGCTGAGAACCCGATGTTCTTATCATTAGCCCAATCTAAAATAGTGGTACAAACAGCAGAGGATTGTGAAATAAACGCGAGCTTTCCTGGTAGACAATCGACGGGTGAAAAAGAGGCGTTAAAGTGCTGCCAGGGCAGTAAAACCCCCAAACTGTTAGGGCCGATGATTTTCATTCCTGCTTGTTGGGCAATACGTAAACAGGTTTGCTCAATCGTGTTGTCGCCATCATAGGGCACCGACATATCAGAGGCCATGATTATGGCCACTTTTACACCCGCTACTGCCAAATCGTTAATTAAATCGACATTCCTATCGCCCCTTGTACAAAGAATGGCAATGTCTGGTACTAAAGGCAGCTCACTTACCGAGCGGTAACAAAGAATGCCATTCACTGATTTATATTTAGGGTGTACGGGTAAAATAGTGCCTTGATAACCTCCCATTAGAAGGTTTTTTATCACGACGCTGCCCGCCCGATTCGGTTTACTAGAGGCGCCAATTACGGCAATAGAGCTGGGTTTGAAAAGAGTGTCCAACGACATAGCGTCTCCCTGACAGTGGGTTGCTACTAAGCCAATAAAAGCGACTTATCAGCTTCTTTGTTACATAAGATGCATTATCCAACAATAGTAGACTAGCTTTAAATCGATTAAAGTTGGTTTGCTCTGAAATTTAGATATAACGTATTGCTGTGCCTCAATTATTGTGTAACATGTCACAGGTAGTTAAGACAGGGTTCTGGAATCATCGATAGATGACATTCCTGTCTGATAAAGGATAGACATTAGCAAATTCAGGCAGTGATACGATGAAAAAAGTGGTGATAGTGAGCTTAGCAGCCATGTTGGCAGCTTGTGCCTCTGGTGATTACACAGCAGAAGTCAAATCAGAAAGTTATCGCGAAGATTATCAGCCGGTAGCAGCAAAAACAGCAGCGCCAGTCGCAGTAGCGACAACAACTGCCGCGAGCGCAGAGCCAGAAAAAGTGGCTAAGAGCAAACCTGTTGAAACTAAAGCGGCAGAGCCAAAGGTTCAGTCAACGTCCGCTCAAACAGCCTCCGCGGCTCCTAAGCAGAAAACTGCGCCAGCAAAAGCGCAACCTGCACAGCAAAATAAGGTCGTGAAAATTGTTCCGCCAACCAAAAAGCAGGCTGAGCAAAATGTTCGTTTTGGTTACACCATTCAAGTTGTTGCTGTAGGCAGCCAAGACAAAGTTGAGAGCTTCGCGAATAAGTTACCGACAAGCAGCCAACCAGTATGGCAAAACTACAAAGTGGTAAACGGTACGAAATGGTACGCGCTACTATATGGAGACTTTGCGTCTAAAGTAAAAGCACAACAAGCGATTAAGACGTTACCGAAAGAGTTCCAAGATTTAAAACCGTTTGTTCGTAGTATCGACAAGATTAAAAAATCTGACTATCCGACGCTGAGCAAGCTTAACTAGTTCAATATATGTCGACAATGCCCAGCTCTTTGATGAGCTGGGCATTTTTGTATGTAAACTGCTCATTCAAGTGAATAAATAGCAAATTTAACAGATTTAGAACTGAATATTGCTGTTCAATCGTTTATGATTCGTTGAAAGCAATCCAAGGACAAGCTTAAGATGTCAAAACTCAATATCCTACTTCTATGTGGTGGCGGATCTGCCGAACATGAAGTATCTCTCGTCTCTGCAAACTATCTCGAAAGCCAACTAAAATTGAACACTAAGTTCAATGTCACCAGAGTAGAGATCACCACAGGCGGCTGGAAGTGCAGCGACGGGCACCTCGTCGTATTGGACCTAAACCAAAAAGCACTGGTTGGAGAGCATCTTAAACTCGATATCGACTATGTCGTACCATGTATTCATGGTTTCCCAGGCGAGACTGGCGATATTCAATCGCTGTTTGAAATGGCCAGCATTCCATATCTAGGTTGTGGCCCGGAAGCAAGCAGCAATAGCTTCAACAAAATTACCTCAAAACTTTGGTATGACACGCTCGATATCCCAAACACACCGTATCTATTTCTAACCGAGAATGACGATAAAGCCCATCAAGATGCTGCTGAAGCATTTGATAAATGGGGTAAGGTGTTTGTCAAAGCAGCTAAACAGGGCTCATCTGTTGGCTGTTACAGTGTCACTGACAAGGCGAGACTCGATGAAGCGATCGATGCGGCGTTTGGTTACTCCGATCAAGTCGTGGTTGAGCAAGCTGTTAAACCAAGAGAACTCGAAGTTGCTGCTTATGAATACCAAGGAAAACTGGTCATTACACAGCCAGGCGAAGTAACGGCGCCAGATGGTGCGTTTTACAGCTACGATGAGAAGTACAGCGCTGACAGTCACTCAACGACAACCGTTGAAGCGACAAATTTAACTGACGAACAACGTGTTATTATTCATGAGTCTGCTCGAAAGGTATTCACACAGATGAAGCTCAAACACCTTTCCCGAATTGATTTCTTCCTAACCGAAGACAATCACATCTACCTTAATGAAGTGAACACATTCCCGGGTATGACACCAATTTCTATGTTCCCTAAGATGGTAGAGCATTCAGGGATCGCTTTTTCTGAATTCTTAACGGATTGTATTGAGTCTGCATTCGATTAATCGTTATTTTTGTTGGTTTTGAAGAGAGACTTTTCCTCTTCAGACAGCGTTGCTTTGCCACTGTATTGCAGTGGCATTGCCGGACTCGCCCAGCGTCCAAATTCCTGTATATCCCTGATTTTATGACCTTCTTTCGTTAGTTCTTGAACTACGCCGACCCGTCCAGATTGTGATGACAAACTCAGTGTGGCATCTAATCCAAGTAAATTGCTAGCACGCTTTAGCACTCGATGAATTGAAGAGTCGTCCAGCGCGGAATCACTAATATTGCCATGGCGGTCGATAGCTCTGAATAGAACAGAGTAGGGAACATGTTCCATCCAACGCTTTACACACTCGCCAGCCTGTTCGCTAAGTGGATAGGTTTTATCGTCAAGTGTTACCGTGTAACTATTGTCGGTCGAGCTAATGTCTTCCGCCATTAATGATTTCAATTCGCGTCGCTTCAAAGCACACTCATAAAGCAAAAAGTAAATGGCGAGATCGCGGCAATCTTTCTTTTCGTCACTCCTGATGAGTTTCTGATACAGCTGGTCTAAGTGCACCGTGGTAAACGCAGTGGTTTGCTTCACCTTGTTATAACTGTCTATTTTGAGTTTGTTCATGGCAAGGCCAACATGGCGTGAACGGGTAGGGTCTTTATAATCAAAAAGATAGTGAACAACCGATATAGTGACAAGGTAACGTCTTACACTGCTGTATTTTTTCTCCTGCTTAGTGTGGTCGATAAATTCAAGCATTGTCGCTTCCGATGCTGGCAAGGAAGGATGACTACGCAATTGGCAAAATTCATTAAACGTACGCCAGTCCTTGGACATCGCCAGATTTGTACTACGTGAATAACAATTTGAAGTCATGTCGCCAAACTCTTGATAACTAATGGAAGAGCGTAGCAACCCTTTAAATTTGTTAGCTTGGTCAGATTCTGTAATACGCGGGATGTCTTTTTTCATACTGATGCACTATAACTTAATTGATTGACTTACAATACCTGATAACATGTCAGGTGCACAGTGTTACTACAACGATACAAGAGAAAAGTCTTTATGGCTCTAGCGAGTTATCGAGGGTTTACCCTTAAATCCATCGGCTCTTCCAATCAAACATGGAAAGTCACTATTAAAAACCGTGAACTTCAGGGCACATTAGCTGCCGTCAAGAAGAGTATAGACTGGTGGTGCGATACCGCATCAATCATTGACCCAGCTACACTAGCTGCTGGTACTGAAAAAGCACCAGCCAAAGGTAGCCAGGAAAATTTCAACGGTTTTACCATTCGTAACGACACCGGTGAAAACAACGCATGGTACTGCATGTTTAATGGTAAACTTATCAAAGGTGGTAAGCTTGCTATCCAACGACATATCGAAGCTTACCTAATTGCAAAAAAGAAAGCCGAACTAGCAAAGAAATAATATGACTCTCGTATATTCAACGGAAACAGGCCGTATCAAAGAAGAAAAACAAAAGCCAGAACGTCCTAAGGGCGACGGCATTGTTCGAATCCAAAAACAGACCAAAGGCCGTAAAGGAAAAGGTGTCTCTATCATTACCGGACTAGATCTCGATGACGCGCCACTCAAACTGTTAGCAGCAGAGCTGAAAAAAGTCTGTGGCTGTGGCGGCTCTGTGAAAGACGGTAATATCGAAATCCAAGGTGATGCACGAGATAAGATTAAGGCCGCACTCGAGAAAAAAGGCTACACAGTTAAGTTAGCCGGCGGTTAATGTTAATACCATTGGACATCGTCATAAAGTCAGCATTTCAGTGCTGACTTTTTTGTGTCTAGAACCACATTATCTAAATCGCAGATTAAGATAATGTGGTTATTAGGTATTTTATGGTAAATCGACGTTATGGTTAAATTGAATGCCTACAGGAGGCAAGAGGGGTAAAAACTGACAAGAAATGAAGCTCGGCTACAGTTTATTTAACATAATATACATAATGCGTACTAAGGATGGTAAGAGTTAGATAGTGATCTCTCTACCACAGTTACAATGTCTTCCCGAGCTCTTCGTGAGATTGGCGCTGCCGGTTTAGCTGACTAAGCTCGCGAAAAGCTCGACTATCATCGTTACCCGAACGACTCTACCTAGATATTAAATTGAATCTAGTTCGTGATAACGGCGCAGATTTAACACCGACACTTGCTCAATAGAAACTGTTCAGGCTGCACAACTTATCCATATCTAACTAGTCGTTATACAGTTACACGATTTCGAATGACTTGTGGACGCCATACGCACACCGCCAGCCTGTATCTATCAGACTCACTATTTTCTGTTACTCTTGACGAAGCACCAGATCTTGGTTCGCAAACCTATAATGAACAGACCTCAAGAATTTTGACTGTATGAGAAACTAGCTGGTTTATCACCAATTGTCACTTGTTACAAACGTTCGAACCAACCCGCTTGATCACCTTTCATCGATGTACTGCTATCAGTTTACGTTTCTTTCTTATTGTTGGTTCAGTGGCTGACACCCCATATAACGTCTGTTAATACAATAACCGAGTGATTAGCTTTGCTCAGCTTAATGAGACTAAGTAATTTTGTATGTTTACAGTTATGAACTCGATACTGTTTGTGTTTTTACTCATTAGACTTTTAGTTATAGTGCGCCATGTAGTGACGGCGTCACATTAAATTCTCTCTCTCCTACTGATAATAACGCTGCACATAAGGGCTTAAATTACACTGTAACGCAGCAGACTGGTTTATCTCTACCATTAGAGCTATTGGAAATATGAATGTCTAAGTAAAAAAACACCCTTTAACTCACTTAGAACTTAATTAAGTTGGTAAATACCTACTGTTATTACAAGCTATATATAGCGGGCAGAATAATCCACTACACTCTACGCGCCGGCAAACGCTGCATGTAATTTAATTACAGCACCACTTTAGGCTAACGCTCGGCGAAGTGCTTTATCCTGCCATAACTTACTGATAAATAATATAATTCAATTAACTTCGGCGGTTTCAAGCCATGGTTTTAGCGCAATATGACCACCCATTCGAAAAGCTTATACATGCTTTTCAGGCACAAAAAAACCCACCATTTGGTGGGCTAACTATTCGGTGTCGACTATCAGTCTTCTTTACTATTCTGTTCTGAACGAATTTCTTCTGCAACCATCTTAATCGCTTGGGCAGTACTGATACCCTGCTTCATGAGCTCTTGAATTTTTTCGACGGCCGCTTGTTGCTCTTCGTGGCTTAGTGTTGGTAAATCATCAAACATTTAGTCCTCCAATTACTACGGACATGAGTAATTGGAGGACTATAGACGAATTCAAGTTAAGCGCAAGGGATTTAGATTAGTAGGTTGCAAGAAAATTGACTGATGCTCCCATCGCTTGAGGAGATGTATAGCTTGCTGCAACAGAAAGTTCAAACAGATTAAGTGGACTTAGTCCAATACCAGCCGTTAGTGTTCCTTCAGAATCTCGAGCGAGGTTTTTGTGATACCCTCCCCTTAACTGTATTTGACGAACCAAATCGACCTCAATACCGGCACGGAACATTTGTACATCGTCATCAAACTGGGTGAATTTTTTCTCTTTGTTCAGATCATAGTCCACCGATAGCTGGAAATAGTCAGCAATGAAGCCAGCACCTACCGTATAGAGCGGCTGTAACTGGTATTGGTAGCCATAGGCGACATCACGCCCGCCTACTGTTACGAACCCACTTTTGGTATCAATGCTTCTTGAAAGCATGTTTCTTGCAGAGATACCAGCACGGAACGGACCATGAAACCACAACGCCCCCGCATCTAAATTAAAGGCTACATCACTGGTAGCATCTTCACGAATGTTATCAAACTTAAAGTCTTGCAATGAATTTACACTGGTATACGTGTAAATTCTCTGGATTTTTGGTGACAGTCCAAACGAGAAGTGTTGGCCATATAGTGTCTGATATTTAGCTAATGAAATACCAATTTCGGTAACGGCAACAGACGCTGTCTTAATAGCTGTATCTACTGCCTGTTGAATTGGGTCTGGGTTATCAGGTGCGATATCAGGCGTTGCCACATTTTCGATGTACGCTTTACCAAAAATGTTCGCTGCAATAAATCGATTTGGGATGCCGAAGGCGACAGCCCCCCCAAAATCGACTTTGGCCTGGGTACCAGAAAGCGCTTGAAGTGCCGCTTGCGTTGCAGGCCAGTCATCGCGTTCGGCGGCACTGACTGCATCATCCACTTTGTCGAGTAGTTTGTCTTGATCGTCGTAGCTGATCCCTAAACTCGGCACCAACATTCCTGCATCGTCATTGCGTCGGTAGATCGCCGTTAGAGCTGGATTATAGAAAGGCGCGGTTAAGTATGACGCAGACACAACACCTGTGCCCCCCATTGCATCGCCTCGAGCATCTATTGAGAGTGTCGATGCGGCTGCATGGCTTGAGGCCATTGCCGTTGCGGATAGTAAAACGAGGGGTTTGAGTTTAGTCTTCATAAAAATAACGCCGTTAATCCTTTGTGTAGGTATTAACGGCGTCAATTATAAATACTTTAGCGGTTGGCTAGGAAATGTTTGAAAATGTGCTACTCGTCAGCAGAAACATCAAACGTTTTGTTGATGATTTGTGCGCGTTCAAATCGAATAGGCCCTTGCCAGCGACTTTGCTTCATGGAAACGGCTAATACATATCGATCAGGCGCTATGCCTTTGGTGTTCAGGGTGGTTGGATAGTCGGACTCATATTCCTGACCCCAAACCTGAGTGTATTTTCCGTCGATATAGTCAAAAAGCCCAACTTCCAGCTTAGGCAATGGGCAGTATGGGTTGAGGAGCGCGTTCTTCTTTACTTGCCACTTATCTTTCGACGACCATCTAACCGTCTGTTTTAAGGGTTGATTTGTCAATATCAGCCATTGACTCCAACTCTCACTGTTAACAAGGGACACATCTAATCGATAGAGGCCAACTTCTAATGGTGATGCAAGATTATAACGAATTCCGTAGGTAGTTACATCAGTGACGCTGTCACTACTTCCATTTATATAGAATTCGCTGTCATTCGACACGCGCTTATCAACCCAGCGCTTAAGGCTGATTTCTGACACGACTTTGTTTGAGTCCAGCTCAATCGTTGAGAGATAGGTATCACGACCGGGACTTTGGATTGTTTGCTGTTTGACGACAATATTTTCGACCCAATCAGGTAAAGGCTGGGATGAATAGCCTTTACCGCAATCGACACTGAGTGATTGTAGAAACAGTTTGTTAATATGCGATCGTATGCTTTTACTTGGCTGCTGTTGCCACTCTTCAACTAATGATTGAAACATGGATTCAAGATCATTATTGAGTAAATGCTTATGCGCTTGAGAAATGGTCGAGGTCCCCTCAAACCAATCGGCACCAACAGAGGTTGATGCCGACAGTAACGCTATGATTGCAAGTTTACGTGCGTTTACCATTAGCCCTTCATTTTGTAGCCAACACCGCGAAGTGTTTCAATTTCCAACCCTGGAAGCTTTTGACGAAGCTGAAGCACGTGTGTATCAACAGTACGAGTGGTTGGGAAGTGATTGTAACCCCATACGTGATCAAGCAATTCATCACGAGTAAACACACGACCTAAGTTGCTAGCTAAGAACAACAGCAAATCGAACTCAGTACGGGTCAACGTGATAAGATCACCTTTGTAGTTTACTTCACGAGTGGCTTTGTCGATAACAAGGCTATCTGTCACTACTTTAGAGGCATCTTCTGCATCGGCTTCAGGAGCACGAAGCTGAGCACGGATACGTGCAAAAAGCTCTGCTTCAGCGAATGGTTTGGTTAGATAGTCGTTTGCGCCAGCATCTAGGCCAGTCACTTTGTCTTTAACAGTAACCAATGCCGTAAGCAAAATAACCGGAACATCTTTGGTTTGCTTCCAACCAGCAAGGTGCTCTACCGAATCACCATCTGGAAGCTGTCTGTCGAGAATTACCAAGTCTGCTTGTTCCCAATACTGTTCGACCTGAGAAATAAGCTCGGCGTGCAGGACGTTGTAACCCGCCAGTTCCAAACTTACCAATAGTCCATCAGCTAGATTCTTGTCGTCTTCAACAAGTAGCAGTGTCTGTTTCACAAGGTATCTCCAATATAAAAGTTGTTGGTGGGCCGACGAGTGACATTTTACCGCCCATTCGACCAACCATGGATTCTACTATTGTAAGCCCTAGCCCTAATCCGGCTTTACTTACAAATGGCTTACGAAGCTCTCGCCAGTCCTTAGCCGTTAATTGTCCATTGTCTATCACTTCAATTTTAAGTGAGTTTGATGACGTAACGACATTTAAGCTCACTGGGGCAACGCCATATTTAATCGCGTTGCGTATCAAATTATCGATGCAGGTTCCCAGCCAATAGATGTTAATTTTAGCGGCTACATCTTGATTGATAGTCAATTTTACGTCAGCTTCAAACTCTTCTTCTGCTTTATAGCTTAGCCAGTCTTGTACAGAAGGCAGCCACTCAGTGGCCAGTGGTTTATTGTCTGACTGCAAGTAATCTTTACTCGCCTCTGCTAGTTGACGCAAACGTCGAGTATCTTCACATAAGCGTCTGAATTCATCATATACAGTTTCGGGTAAGTGCTCAAACTCTCGGCGGAACCCTTCAACGGTTAACGACAAACTAGCGATAGGCGTTCTAAGCTCATGCGTCAATATTTGCAATACCAGCATGCGGCTTTTCATTTCTTGTCGCTTTGAGTTCCAACGGTAGATAGACCAACCAATAACCAACAGAATGTTAGCAATGATCAAGACGATCATACTGATTCTCAAAACGTCAGAATGATCTTCTACTTCCCAACACAAGTTGCCGCGCTGAACAAAACAGGTATTCGTTTGCGATGCTAATTTAAAGTTCAACCCTGCTTGTTTGGCGTTTTCCCTCCATTGAGCCGCGTCGAACAGATAATAAATGTCCCCTCGCCTTAGCCAGAGCTCTGAGTTTTCCACAAACATCGAGGATCCACGAATCAGTGAAATAACCGTCGCCTCATCCATGATTTGCAGACGTCCAAGCAATGAGCCTGGTGCAGCAAGTTCACGTTCTTTAATGTGCATGTATTTTTGCAGCACATCTTTTTGATCCGGATACTTTATGATGTAGCGAGCCGCATAGGTACCACCACCAGGGTGAATCAGACCGCTACGTGCGAACCATTTGGTTGATAGCTTCCTTCCACCACACATTGCTCGAGTATAGACCAAAGGTTCCGTAATCAACGGGCTCAAAGGCAAAGTACCACTGCAGTTTTCAGCTAAACGGTACAACTGCTGAATTTCCTTAAGTGGGTATTTCGTAGTCTGTGGCAGCATAGACACTGGCGTAAGCAGCTGCGTTGGGTAATCCGCCTGAATAACGCGAACATCGTATGATGCCGTCGCCTGTTCATAATCGAAAAACTCTACGAACTTATCGATTCGTTCGGGCAAAGACTCAGCCATTACCGTATGGGAATAGCTCAGTGGTAACGACAGCAATAAGGTGTAAAGTATTTTCTTCAAAAGACGCGTCTTGTGGATCGTTTGTGGCATGGATTTTTACACATTATCGGCAAGAACAAAGCTAAGTGCACGCAATTATTTTGTTAATTCGTTGTTTGTTGATGCAAATGTGCACAAAAAAGACGTCAAAAATCCTCTCAATACGATACAACGAGAAAAGTGTGGCAACAAAAAAGCCACCCAAAGGTGGCTTTCGTTATTATTTGGATAGAGAGTTCCCTACAAATGCTTATTAATGTTGTCAACGGACTCTTTCGCGTCACCAAATAGCATTGCTGTGTTCTCTTTAAAGAACAGTGGATTCTGAACACCAGCGTAACCGGTGTTCATAGATCGCTTAAACACGATGACGTTTTGTGCGTTCCAAACTTCAAGCACTGGCATACCAGCGATTGGACTGTTTGGATCTTCTAGCGCTGCTGGGTTAACCGTATCGTTAGCACCGATAACAAGAACAGTATCTGTTTCGCCAAAGTCATCATTTAGCTCGTCCATTTCAAGAACGATGTCATAAGGTACTTTTGCTTCTGCGAGCAGTACGTTCATATGACCCGGTAGACGACCTGCTACTGGGTGAATACCAAATCGCACTTCTACACCTTGAGCGCGTAACTTTTCAGTGATTTCATGCACCGGGTACTGAGCCTGTGCAACCGCCATGCCGTATCCAGGAGTGATGATAACTGATTTGCTGTTTTTCAACATCTCTGCCACTTCTTCAGCTGATGTTTCGCGGTGCTCGCCTTGCTCTTCATCACTAGAAATGACCACTTCTTGACCGAAGCCACCTGCGATAACACTGATAAACGAGCGGTTCATTGCTTTGCACATAATGTAAGAAAGGATGGCACCCGACGAACCTACCAATGCACCGGTTACGATTAAAAGGTCGTTCGACAACATGAAACCAGCCGCCGCTGCTGCCCAACCAGAATAAGAGTTGAGCATCGAAACAACCACCGGCATATCCGCACCGCCAATAGATGCCACCAAGTGATAACCAAATACAAGCGCGATCGCCGTCATCACTAATAGCGCAAACATGCTACCGTCAGCTTTTACGAAGTAGATCATAAGTAGCGTTGAAACAACAACGGCTGCCAGATTCCACTTGTGCTTATGAGGAATATTGAGTGGCGACGATGAAATCACACCACGCAGCTTACCAAAAGCAACAATAGAACCAGTAAAGGTCACCGCACCGATAAACACACCAAGGAATACTTCTACCAGGTGAATAACGTGATGAGCGTGAACCTCAGCTGCTGCCAATGTTTCAACATTTGGAATTGCCGGTGGATCGATGTAGCTGTTGTAGCCAACAAGCACGGCTGCCAGACCTACAAAACTGTGGAGAATCGCTACCAACTCTGGCATTTCCGTCATTTCTACCTTTTTAGCGTAGAAAATACCGATTGCCGCACCGATCACCATCGCGACGATGATCCATGCAAAGCCTTGAGCGTCAGGGCTAAAGATTGTCGCAATAAGCGCAATCGTCATACCCGCAATACCGTAGTAGTTACCGTTACGTGCAGACTCTTGCTTAGACAGTCCCGCTAAACTCATGATAAAAAATAGTGCAGCTACAATGTAAGCTGCTTGTACTAATCCTGCAGACATTGTGACTCCTTATTTATCTTTGCGGAACATTTCAAGCATACGCTTGGTCACGGTGAAACCACCGAATATGTTGATACTGGCTATTAAAACAGCGATGAACGCCAAGAAAGAGACAACGCCATTGCCTTGCCCAATCTGTAGCAACGCACCAACAACGATAATGCCTGAGATCGCATTTGTTACTGACATAAGCGGTGTATGTAGCGCGTGCGTCACGTTCCATACAACGTAGTAACCAACCACACAAGCTAGTACAAATACCGTAAAGTGAGATAAGAATGCTGCGGGAGCAACTGATGCAACCCAACCAAACACGCCTACTGCCGCAACAAGGCCAG
The DNA here is from genome assembly GCF_036245475.1 of Vibrio sp. 10N. NCBI lineage: Bacteria > Pseudomonadati > Pseudomonadota > Gammaproteobacteria > Vibrionales > Vibrionaceae > Vibrio > Vibrio sp. 10N. Next base: position 699,618 of record NZ_BTPM01000002.1, read on the forward strand.
CCAATTTTTTAACTGGAGAAGTCGGTTCTTCTACTTTTTCAGCCGGTTTTGGCGCTTCCGCTTTTGGTGCCTCTGGCTGAGCAGAGACTTGAATTGGTGGCGCAGGCCAGGTGACTTCGCCTTCCTTAACGACTGTTACACCACGAAGAACCACGTCTTCAAAATTGATGTCGATGTTGCCATCTTTCTCTTTGCAAAGCAGTTTTAGAAGGTTAACAAGGTTGGTTGCGTATAGCTGAGAAGATTGTGTAGGCAGACGACCTACCATATCGGTATAACCGATGACTTTCACACCGTTGTCAGTGGTGATCACTTTATCGGCTACTGTGTATTCGCAGTTACCACCGTTTGCCGCAGCAAGGTCAACGATAACGCTACCCGGCTTCATCGCGTCAACCATTTCTTTGGTAACAAGTTTTGGCGCAGGACGGCCAGGAATAAGTGCCGTTGTAATGATGATATCGACGTCTTTCGCTTGCTCCATATAAAGCTCAGCAGCTTTCTTATTGAAGTCGTCAGACATCTCTTTGGCGTAACCATCACCAGAGCCAGTGTTTTCTTGGTAGTCAACTTCTAGGAAGTCAGCACCCATCGATTCTACTTGCTCTTTTACTTCTGGGCGAACGTCAAATGCACGAACAATAGCACCAAGGCTACCCGCAGCACCGATTGCGGCAAGACCCGCTACACCGGCACCTGCAACGAAAACTTTCGCCGGTGGTACTTTACCTGCTGCAGTGATTTGACCTGTAAAGAATCGACCAAATTCGTGTGCTGCCTCAACGACTGCACGATAACCTGCAATGTTCGCCATAGAGCTCAGTGCATCAAGTGCTTGAGCGCGAGAAATACGAGGAACCGCATCCATCGCCATGACGTTAATATTTTTGCTAGAAAGCTTTTCCATTAACTCTGGGTTTTGAGCAGGCCAGACAAAGCTCACCAGGCTCGCGCCTTCTTTAAGTGATTCGATTTCTTCATCACTTGGCGCATTAACTTTCAGAACTAAGTCTGACTGCCACACTTCTTGTGATGAGATGATCGTTGCTCCGGCAGCTTCATACGCTGCATCGTCGAAGCTTGCAAGCAAACCCGCTTGCGATTCCACTGAGACATCGAATCCCAGTTTTAACAGCTGCTCGACCGATTTCGGCGTTGCAGCGACTCGCGTTTCTCCCGCGAGGGTTTCTTTTGGCACACCAATTTGCATAGCTATTCCTTAACTATTGGCAGAAGTATTGTTCTTTTTTAACCAACTGAGTTCGTAACATCAAGCTATTTGTAACTGAAATACATAATTTCATTACATATAACGGAAAGTAATGACTTTTAAACAAACTTATCTAGTAAAAAAACCACACGAAAACCCCAATTTAGAGGTCATACCAGTGCAATATTACCTATACTTGGGAAATTTTCGTGTAAGTAGGTCATATTATGACAATATTTGCTGCAAACAGATGACCAACGTCAATTAAATCAATCGACTCAAACTGGTCTTTCCAGAACAAAAATGCATCAAAAAATGGTGTTAAAAAATCGTTTCACCCATTTGATCTATGAACATTTTGGCTTTCTTGAGCATCATCTCATTAGCATCACCTTCGCTTCCTAGTACATCTGAGCGAATAAATCGGTGCTCTTTGATCTCTTCACCAAATGCTTTAGTGATCCGACCCGCAATGCGATATTGACCATTTTCTGCAATGGCCTCTTGGTAGATAAGAAACCCCTTGTACTCAACAGGTTCGACTTGCTTTGGCTCCGGCGCTTTGCCACCACCAAACAGCTTTGAAAAAAATCCCACAGGCTTTCCTTAACAACAATTTCAATCAAAGTCTCATGTTCGCTATTTTCTAATTTAGGGTCAACTTGAATCTCTAGAAGTTGTCGTGTTACTGCCGAATAAGCCCAACCTATAGGAAGATAATCCAAGCCCCATTGAACAGAAGAAAATTTCTAAACATTTAATAGCAAACACTATTTTTATAAACATTGCGGGGAAGGATCAGGTTTTGCTCCCCTAAATGACAAAATACTTGGCAAAACATTAAATTACCGTATGCTAAAGCGTTGGAAGATAACCTCAATCGAAGTACCTGAGTTCTTATTTAATGGCGACATCATTTACCAGCTCGAATCTATTTCGTCTCTTCATGCCTATGTTGATGATGATTGGTGTGTTAGTTGGTGTAAATCATATCATTGATGCTACTCAAGCAAATTCTGGCTTTGTGACCAACCTTCCCTATATTCTGTTTGGTACGGCAATTGCCTTGAGTCATACCTTCAAACAGTCTCGAATGGCTATGGTTGCCTTTTCTATGCTTCTTGCCTATTTGGTTATCCAACTTAGACTACAAAGTCCGCTTAGTTCAGGTACGACGCTTCTCGAATTATCGTTATTGAGCCTGCTGCTTCCCGTGTCTTGCTGCCTAGCCTACTTATTCTCTGATACCGGCGTTATCAGTCGGGGTATGGCTATCTTTGGTATCACCATTACAAGCTTCGTTGGATGGACGGCATTGATACTATCGCACTTCGCAGGCGGTGGATTTTTAGGGTTTGAAAGCGATTTGTTGATGGCATTTCCACAGCTTTCACGCTTACCACTGGTATTGGTGCTTTATACTATAGCTATAGTGGGTGCCACTGGCATTTTTCTGTTGAACTACAACCGACCGATCGATGCCGCTGTATACGCGTCGATCTTTATGGCCGGTGGTACATTCATCCTATTCCACGTTCCCTACATTTCCAGCACTCTGTTTTCTCTAGCTGGTGTATTGATCATTATCTACGTCATCTCCGCCAGCCATCAAATGGCCTTTAATGACCGATTGACTAACATACCGGGTCGCCGAGCTCTTGAAATGGATATGAAACATCTAGGAAGAAAGTTCACCATTGCTATGCTCGATGTCGACCACTTTAAATCCTTTAACGATACGTACGGGCACGACACAGGCGACGATGTACTTAAACTTGTGGCATCACGTATGACTGAGGTTGGCGGCAATGCCAAAGTGTATCGGTATGGCGGTGAGGAATTCACTATTTTGTTTAAAGGTAAGACGGCAAAAGACAGCAAGCCATATTTGGAAGAACTGCGTGAACAAATTCAAAACTATCAAATGGTCATCCGGGATGAAGCGAAGCGCCCAGTAAACAATAAGCAAGGCGCCAAAAAACGAGGTTCTGATAGCAATAAATCTACGGTGAGTGTCACGGTAAGTATTGGAGCCGCAGACAGCAAAACGACACGCAAACCCGAGGATGTATTGAAAAAGGCGGATAAAGCACTCTACAGCGCGAAGGAAAAAGGCCGTAACCAGGTTCAGTGCGCACGTTAATGTGACTACTCTTGATTAAAGAAGAGCACGAGACTTCCACCTTTTAAATCACTACCATAATTGATGCTCAACCCAATCCCGACATTGTCCACCATAGGTATATGAAATGGCGGTGTTAACAGCCAACCAAGTGTTCCTTCGTAATAATGACTAGAGCCTAGTATTCCGAGCGTATCGCCCCCGATATCAACTCTGCGTAAACTGGTATACACAGTTTGGATAGAGCGGCCCCAGTCTGTCACATCGTAGAATAGTTTCGCTTCATTCGACCAATACCACCCTTCCGGTGTGCCGACATCACCATCATTGGCCTGACCCCATCCATAGCCGGAGAAGTAGTTAAAGTTTGATTTAAACTTCACCTGGCCCCAAGCTTTATCTTCCGTATAGTTAAAACCGACTTTAGGTTGAAATGATGTCGCCCAAGCTGTGGTGTTAACCAACTTCCCGTCGATAAAAGGTTGAAAAAGCTTAGAGAATTGCGATTGAAAATCGTAGTTACTGTTCAAATATTGAAGGTGGACCCCTACGCCAGTTTCAAACGTCCAGTTCTGCGAAAAGTGAATTTCTTGCTCGTATCCACTGAACACACCTAGCACGTATTTTCTGTGGCTATCTGGGCCATCAATGATTTGGTCGTCAATTCTTAGTGCCGAGAAGCGCACGACTGCTCGCTGTTGAAATGCGTTGTCTTTTGAAAGTTCAAACGTTAACGGTAGCGTTGAAACACCGATGCTCTTACGTCGATCAAGTGCTTCTTGAGAGCCGATATCTTCGTTATCGATATTGAAGACCGTGTTTGGGTCAAAATCTTTGAAACCCAACGTTAATGCATCGCTATCCGTCAGTATGATTGCCGCTGCGAAATCTTCCTCAAAAATGTCTCTAAACTCTGGATCTGCATGAGCTGAAACGTGACATAAAATAACCGAAGCCACTAGGGTCTGAGAGACTCTCAACTAAACAACCTCATTAACGAACGATATAGCAATACGACTGGTCAACACGGTGCCGTCGAAGTTTGAGAATAACAAAAGCGTTACCTCTTTGAGTAACGTTTTGTAAGAAGGGAGGCACTCAACTTTCATCAACAGTCTAGCTTCGCGCCTTCGTGTTGATTTCTGTGCCACTATTAGGATAAAAAACCCTATGAAGTAGTGCTAATAATATCGCTTTCTAACTCCAATACGTATCGATTACGACCACTTCGTTTCGCTTGATACAGCAGCTTGTCAGCTCTTTCATACAGCTCATTAATCGATTCCGTACCGGTTGGGATCGTACTATACACCCCAAGTGACAGGGTCACTCTATCCGAGGTTTGAGAAAACTCATGCGGGATATTCAGGCCGACGATGCCATCTTTCACTCTTGCGGCATTCTCTTCAGCCTCTGATGCATCAGCACGGCTTAGTAAAATGACAAACTCTTCTCCACCGTATCGACCAACGTACTCACCAGAACGAATGAACATAACATCTAAAAACTGAGCGATACTGATCAAGCATTGATCGCCTTCTGTATGTCCGTAGTTATCGTTAAACGCTTTAAAGTGGTCCACGTCCATGAGTATGACTGACAGGGGCATTTGATGCCGTCCGTGCCATTGAATCAGCTCGGTGAGTTTTTGGTCCATATAGCGGCGATTAAACAGCTTGGTTAGACCATCTTCATTGGCTTGATGCTGTAACGCTCTATTCGCTTCTTCTAGCTGAGAGCTCGCCTGTTTGAGCTCACGTCGCATATGAGCGATGCGCTGCATGGCAATCAATTTGGACTGCAACACAATTTTATTTACCGGTTTTACGAGGTAGTCATCACCACCCGCCTCTATCGCTTTGGCGATCATCTCAGGTTCATCATGACTACTTAGGAATATGATGGGTATCCAGTCTGCTTTATAACGCTGACGTATTTCAGACGCGACTTCAAAACCATCCATTTCAGGCATGGAGATATCTAAAAGCACAAGCTCAGGATCAAACGATGGATACAGTGCTAGCGCCTCTCGCCCACTGGCTGCCACCTCAACCTCGTGCCCCAGCTGCTTGAGACGTATCTGTAGCTGCATTCTTTCCAACTGAGCGTCATCAACGAGAAGTATTTTCATCGAAGAATCTATGGACATCATAAGCATCCTTGTCTTTGTATTATGCCGATGTATTGTTAATATAAACCACATATTAGGACAATATTCAAACAGTCCCACAAAAATCACAATAATAACAGCTTGTTTGCGCTGAAAACGCACTTTGAGCTGGGCATTATTGGATGAGTTGGATTATTATTGTCTTTTAGTAAGGTAATCGCAGGATTATCAGTAATCGTTACACAGAGAAAGCTGTATGTCTGACACACAAAACACTGAAACCCCAATTGTAGACCTAGAAACGGTATCCGCTGAACTCAAACAAGTGATCCTATTTGATGAGGTACCAGAAGAGCTTTACAACATGGTGGTGTCGATTCACGAAGTGACGGAAGAAGCGGTTCGTGAAGCATGGGACTCGCTACCGGCTAGCGCACAAAACATTCTAGACAACTTTGAACAGTTCCACGCTTTGATCTCGGTAAGCCAAGCCTTCGCTGGTGTAAGTGCACTTGAAGAGTTCACTACCATGGAACTGCCAGCAGACATGAGCGATGACGACAAAGAAGCTTACAAAGCTGAACTTCTTGATAAGGTTTTGAGCAACTGCATCAAAGACATGGTCAAGCAAATCAAGAAAGCACGCCGTGATGCGATTCTAAAGCGTGACTTTAAAGAAGTATTCGTAAAGTAATCGGATCTGAATCGTATAAAAGCCACTCAATGTGGCTTTTTTTATAAGTGCGGCTCCAGTGCGACATCTTTCTGCGCCACGCTGACGCCTTTTATCTGAGCATACACTGCTTGTCCGACGTGCAGTTTAAGATCATCTACAGCCCATTGGGTTACTGTTGCGACCAATTCACAATGATCATCTAACGACAAAATCACTTCTACGCTCTGCCTCGGCGTCCCTTGTCCGCCAAGCGCAATCGCCTTTACGGTGCAGGGTAAAATATTACGAATAGACGTACGCTGTGCTCGGCTTAACGCGATCGAAACATCATTAGCTCTAACTCGCAAGCGAACAGCCTCGCCGACAGCGGCTTCTGTTCGTTGAACCCACAAATAGTGATCAGGTGTTAAGGCAAGTTTCGTCAAACCATAAGTGTCATTCTGAGCCACGACTTCACCTTTAAACAAGGCACTTTTATCCGAAAATGATTGCCATGACTGCATGATTTTAGAACCCCAAACGTGCTCAATCAGACCCGATTCAACGACTTTACCGTTATCTATAATCACAAGATGTTGTGCGAGGCGCAAAATTTCATTCAAACTATGCGTCACATATAAAATCGGGATATCGACACGACTCGATAATGCCTCCAAAAAAGGCATGAGCTCACGCTTTCTTGGGTTATCCAGAGATGCTAGTGGCTCATCCATTAGCAACACTTTAGGCTTGCTGAGTAGCGCCCGACCAATGGCGACTCGTTGCTTCTCGCCTCCTGACAAAGAACTTGGATAACGCTCAAGTAGAGACTCAATCGCCAGTAGTGCGACTACTACTTGGAAATACGCCTCATCACTATCAGTTACACCGTAACGCAAATTACGTTCTACTGACAAATGTGGGAACAAGCGCGCATCCTGAAACACGTAACCTATTTCACGTTTTTCGATAGGCACATTAATATGCTGATTGGAATCAAATAACGGGCGGCCATTGATGGTGATTGCACCTGAATCTGGCTGAGTCAAGCCACTGATAAGGTTAATCAACGTCGTTTTTCCCGCACCTGAGCGTCCAAAAATCGCAGTAATGCCACTAGATGGTAACGACGTCTTAAGATGAAATGAGCTCGTCTCAAAACGCTTTGTCACATCGATATCTAACGTCGTCATTTAGTCACTCCCAGCCGGCGCCCCACCCAACGATTTATAGATTCAGAAAAATAGAGTGACGCAAGAGAAATTACGATGGAAATAATGCACAGCCTCATTGCGGCGGATTCCGCGCCTGGGGTTTCTAGGAAGCTGTACATTGCCAACGGGATAGTTTGAGTTTCGCCGGGAATATTAGATACAAAACTGATAGTTGCACCAAACTCACCCAGACTCCTCGCAAACGACAGCATGGTACCACTGATAATACCGGGGATTACCAAAGGTAATGTGATGGTCCAAAATACCCGCAATGGCGATGCGCCCAATGTTCTGGCGGCTTGTTCGAGTTTATGGTCCACACTGTCCATCGACAAACGAATAGATCTAACCATCAACGGAAGTGCGACAATGATGCATGCCAGTACTGCGCCCCGCCAGCTAAAGCTAAAACTTACCCCTGTGAGTTGGTAAATAAATTGGCCGATGACGCCTTGCTTTCCCATTGATATCAAGAGCAAATAGCCGACAACCACCGGTGGCAACACCAAGGGCAGATGGATAACACTGTCTAAGACACTTTTACCAATGAATTGCTTTTTACTTAGCAACCAGGCGAAAAATACGCCAATGGGGATCAACCAAAGTATGGCGACACCAGCGACCTTTACACTTAACTGTATTGCTTCCACTTCATAGTCGGTCAACATATTAAAGATCTGCTTTCCTATCGGTGATGAATCCATGCTGTCTCAATATCGCCTGCCCTTGTTCTGAGCTGACGAACTGCGCAAAATCTTGCGTCGGCTGATCCGTGTTTAAAGTAACTAAAGGATAGTCGATAGGCTCATGACTCGATGTTGGAAAAATAGCCAATTTTGTGACACGGTCACTAGCCAATAGATCGGAGCCATAAACGATACCCAGCGGAACTTCCTTTCTATCCACCAATGCCAAAACCTGCCTTACATTATTGACTGGTGCTAACTGAGTTCTCAGCGCAGACCACAATCCCAGCGACTCAAGAGCTTGTTTGGCATATATGCCGGCTGGTACAGCGTTGACTTGTCCTATGGCCAGTCTTTCCTGCTGTAAATAGCCTTGCCAATCAGTGACCGCGGAGATATTAAATGACGACTCTTCATTACCTTTAGAACCATTGGTAATAAGAACAAGCTCATTACTAGCAATGTGGCGAATATCGCTCGCGTCTATCACTTGCTGCTCCACCAAGTAGTTTACCCAACGTACGTTGGCAGAGATAAAGACATCTGCTGGGGCTTGCCTTTGTATTTGTCGTGCTAAAGAGGATGAGCCTGCATACACAGCTCTGACTTTAATGTTATGAGTACGCTCAAATTCCTGAGCTAAGTCATTGACTGCATTGGTCATAGAGCTGGCCGCAAAGACAGTAAGCGGCTTCGCAACGACAATATGTGACAGCGTAACCAAAAGTAAGGCAAGAACGATACGCATGAGCGGTATTCCTTTCTCAGAACTTTAACATCTCTATCGCACGGATAGTTCGAGGTCAGGCCACAAAGTGGCAAGGTCAAGGTGCTGTTCGATCGCGTCAGCAATTCTGTCAATAGCTGTTTCCTTTTCATCGTTTATCGCGAACTGCTCGATGTTGGCACCATTTACCCAGCGAGCAATAAGCCGTGCAATATCCGGTGAATCGAAAATACCATGAACGTACGTGCCGAATACTTGATTATCTAGGCCAATGGCACCATCCAATATCTCATTACTAAAGCAAACCGGCTGGTTATCCGAAACAGTAGAACGTCCTGCGTGAATTTCATATCCCGAAAATGGCGCGGATTCGCTGTTCAACGTTAACGAGCCTGTGACGTTAGTGAGCTGTTTTTCACTTTCTAATGTGGTATCCAATTGAAGCAGCGCCAAACCTTCACTACTCCCTGCAGTACCTTCTATACCTTCGGGGTCAGCAATCGTATTACCCAGCATTTGATAACCGCCACAGACGCCCATCACTTTTCCGCCAAAACGTAAGTGCTTATAAATATCTTTGTCCCAACCTTGTTCGCGTAAGTAGGCAAGATCATCACGCACAGACTTGGTTCCTGGCAATATAATCAAATCGGCTTTGTCTAAGCGTTCACCTTTTCCAACGTAACGGAAGTCGATATCTGGATGTAAACGAAGGGCATCAAAGTCGGTGTGATTGCTAATTCGGGTTAATACTGGTACCACGACACTAAGTTTAGTGTTCGACTTCACATCATGTGACGCATCGATGGCGTCCTCAGCTTCAATATTAAGTCCATGCAAAAATGGCAATACACCAATGACTGGTTTACCCGTTTTTTGTTCTAACCAATCCAAGCCGGGTTCCAAAAGGGCTATATCACCGCGGAATCGGTTAATCACAAAGCCTTTCACGCGTTTTTGCTCAGACTCGGACAATAGAGCTAATGTGCCATACAGGTGCGCAAAGACGCCGCCTCGATCAATGTCAGCAACTATGATAACTGGAACATCCGCCTCTTCGGCGAAACCCATATTAGCGATGTCATTGGCTCTCAGATTAATTTCGGCTGGACTGCCCGCCCCCTCAATAACGACGGATTCGAATGCGCTAGTGAGCTTTTCAAATGATTCGATAACAAATGGCATAGCAAAGCGCTTGTAATCATGAAATCCAACCGCATCCATATTCGCGTACGCTTTACCTTGGATAATAATCTGCGCACCCGTATCTGAGTTTGGCTTGATAAGCACCGGGTTCATATCGACGGTTGCCAATACGTTTGCCGCTTGCGCTTGAACCGCTTGAGCACGGCCAATTTCGCCTCCATCTTGAGTCACTGCACTGTTTAATGCCATATTCTGTGGCTTGAATGGGGCAACCTTTATCCCTTGACGAGCTAAAACCCGGCACAACCCTGCCACTAATACACTTTTACCTGCATCAGAAGTTGTACCTTGAACCATAAGTGCTTGTGAAGTAAGGCGCATATTGTCCCAATATCCTTAATCAATAATCCGATTAGTTTACCTTTTTTAGCTGGGGTGACCAACGCTTCACATTGAAACTTAACGAATTATTCAGGCCCTGTTTGTCTAAACCTTGTTCATTTCTGCCGACAAGCTCTCGATCTCGTCAAAATGGTCTGTATTTTGCAGTTAGTTTTTTTATATACTGAGTCAATTCAAATTTCGAGATTATATCGATATCTTTTTATCATGGAGTTCTCATGCTAGGTAAAGCAAGTCGTGCTGCGCTGTTAACAATGGCAGTTGCCGCCCCTACGCTGGTTCAAGCTAACAATTTTAACTATAACTCATTCGAAGTCCGCTTAGGTGCTAACCCTGGTACAGTAGGTGCTGAGTTTACGACCTTCTTTACGGAAAACACTCATATTATTGCTCGCGCCGACAGTCGCTTTGAGGGAGACTGGGATATTGCGGGTGGCCTGGGTTTCAACGGCCCTGTTGGCCAATTTGCCGATGTATACGGTCAGCTTTTGGTTCACAACGTAAAAACCAGAGATGATGAAAAGTTCGACAGTGAATTTATGTCAGAATTCAATATTGGCTCTCGTATTTGGTTACTACAAAATATTGAAGGTGTCGGTCAAGTAGGTATGTTGAACCGTCGTGACGATACTGTGTTTGTTTGGAGTGTTGGTGCTCGTTTCCACTCTACTGATGCCCTATCACTTGGTGCTGATATTAAAGACGGTGGAATTTATGGCCCACAAGTTCAGATGTCGGTTGAATTTGGTTTCTAAATTCACACACGCGCTCCGAACAAGCTAAATCAGATCATGTAAAAAGGGCTTTCCAATCTTGGAAAGCCCTTTTTATTATTTGGTTGGTTTCGGCTGAACGTATTTACGACTCACATCGACAATCGCCACGTCCCTGAAGAAACTTCTTCCCAGCAGAACCGGATATTTTAAGTGGTTTCTGTCAGCAAGCGTGAACTCGGTTTTGCTAGTCATATCACCAATTTTAATGACGGATACAACAACTGGACGCTTGTCACTCTCTTCAGAGCTAGATTGTTTCACTTTTACCCAACGCTCAACGGGCATCGACACTTCTTTCGACTCCACACCGTTGTGCTTGATTTTAAACTTCACCCAATCTTTGCCGTCACGTTCAAACGGAACGATATCTACAGCACTCAATGAAGACGTGGTTGCACCTGTATCGACACGAGCTTTTGTTGTCACTTTCATGTCAACCAAACGCACGTATTCTTGCTCACCTAAGATAAGCTTGCCATCATCACTTTTCACGGGTGCTGGCTTCGGCTTCTCCGCTGGCTTAGTTTCTTTAACCGGTTCTTTTGGTTGCTCCGGAGTCACTTCCGTTGCTTTTTCTTCCGGTTTGACTTCAGGTTCCACAGACTCTGATTCTGGGGCTGTTGGTGCTTCTGGCGTCACTTCCGTCGCTGGCGGCTCAACGGGTGGCGGCGTTTCCGTTGGTGTCGTCGAACAGGCGACCAAACCACCGGATAACATTAATGGTAAAATTGCTTTCCAAGGTTTCATTCATTCACCTTTATTATTTTTAGTCGTTGCGATAGTCGTCATTATTTTTGGCTAACAGCGGCCAATGCATCCGCTACATATGGCAGTTGCGACTCAGACAATCCTGCGATATTAATACGGCCATCGTCAACACCATATATTGCAAAGTCCGAGCGCAGTCGTTGCATTTGCTCTGGTGTAAATCCTAGCACAGTAAACATGCCTTTGTGAGACATGATAAAGTCGAAATCGTTAGATGAATTCGTCTCTTTAAGTGCTTTGCATAGACCATCACGCAATGATACAAGTCGTTGTTGCATCTCAGAAAGCTCTGTGGTCCACATAGTGGTTAAGTGATCGTCTCCAAGAATGGTTTTCACCAACGCGGCACCATGGTCTGGTGGCATAGTGTAGGTCGAACGAGCCAGTGTCAGTAATTTGCCTTTAGCGTTGTTTGCTTCAGTGGCATTTTTACCAATTACAATTGCCGCGCCAGTACGTTCACGGTATAGACCAAAGTTTTTCGAGCATGATGTGGTTAGCAGCATCTCTTCGACGTTTTCTGCCATGTATCGAAGACCGAATGCATCCTGTTCTAAACCGTCACCAAACCCTTGATAAGCCACATCAACAAAAGGGACAAAACCATTTTTGACGCTTAACTCAGTGATTGCTTTCCAGTCATCCAAAGCAATATCAGCACCTGTTGGGTTATGACAGCAACCATGCAGAAGAACCACATCGCCCTGACCTGCTTGACTCAAATCAGTCAGCATCGCATCACGGTCGACTTGCTTTGATGCCACGTCAAAATAACGATAGAACTTCACGTTAAGACCCGCAGCTTCCATCACGGGCTTATGGTTTACATAACTTGGGTTTGACAACCAAACCGTCGTACCTGGCGCCGCAACGTTTATAAGATCGCCCAGCATACGCAGGCCGCCACTGGCGCCTGGTGTTTGGATCACAGACATGCGATCGTAAATTGGCGTTTCACCAAATACGACTTTCGCGATGCTTTGATTAAACTCTTCGCAGCCAGCTAGGCCTACATAGGCTTTAGTCTGCTGCTCTGAAGTCACAATGCGTTGTGCTTCCGCAATGGCCTTCATGATTGGTGTTTGTCCATCACTGTTTCTATATACACCGATCCCCAGATCGACTTTATCAGTACGAGGATCATTTCGGTAAGCGACGGAAAGAGAAAGAATAGGATCGAGCGCTGGCTCGGGTAACTGAGAGAACATGAAAGTCACAACCCTTTGAAATTCAAGCAATGGCCTTCACGTTATCATTAGATTAAAAATTTTGAAATAGTTTTGTTGTAGGTGGGCGCGTTTCATTCTGTAAACCTTCTGTAAACCCGATGATTTAACCTCGTTGTGTTGCATAAAAGATCAGTAACCCCTTTGAGCTCAGAGGCTCAAACGCATTAAAAAAGGAGCCTAAGCTCCTTAATCATTTATAATTAATGTTACAGATTTGTAAACCGGTGTATAACCTGGTTTGCACTACCGCGCCACTCCAGCTCGGGATCGGCAAGATCTTTCTCAAATTTACCATCCACCAGCACATCGATCAGTGACACCACTTGTTTTTGCTCTTCACTAAGTTCATCCAGCACGTAACCTGTCCAAAGCCAAATATCTTTGCCTTTGCACTCAGCACGAACACGCTCGACCAGTTTAAGCACGGCACTGACGTTTGCTGGATGCAGTGGATCGCCACCCGATAGAGACAACCCACGCTTCTTTATGCGCGTGTCGTTTAAATCCGCGATGATTTGATCTTCAAGCTCTTGTGTGAACAAGTGCCCAGAGTGTAATGATAGCGTCGACTGGTTGTAACAACCGCGACATTGGTGCACGCACCCAGAAACAAAGAGAGTACAACGCGTACCAGGTCCATTGACCACATCGATTGGATGATACTGATGATAATTCATGGATTGAAACTCTCTTTATTACTTCTCTATTTACAAATTACAGGTGTTTAACGCGACGCTTAACTTCTTCTTGTTTACCGAAGTTAAATGGACGCGCATCAGGACTACCCAGATAGCCACATACACGACGCGTAACTGACACACGAGTAGAGTCGTGGTTACCACACTTCGGACAAGTAAAGCCTTTGCTGGTGCAGTCAAACTCACCCATGTAGCCACATTCGTAACACTCATCAATTGGTGTGTTTGTACCGTAGTAAGGCACTCGGCTGTAGCTGTAGTCCCATACGTTTTCTAGCGCTTCAATGTTGCGCTGCATGTTCGGGAACTCACCGTAGCAGATAAAGCCACCAGACGAGATTTCTGGATAAGGCATCTCAAAGTCGATCTTATCGTAAGGATTGACTTTCTTTTGAACGTCCAAGTGGAAACTATTGGTGTAGTAACCTTTGTCAGTGACGCCTTCAATCACACCGAACTCTTTCGTATCGATTTGGCAGAAACGGCTACATAGGTTTTCACTAGGTGTGCCGTACAAGCTAAATGCATAGCCTGTCTCTTCTGCCCACTGCTTCACAACTTCTTTCATGTGTTTGATGATATCAAGCGCCATATCGCGCATTTCGTTATCATCGTACATATGAGTTTCAGTACCAAACAGTGCCGTCATAGTCTCGTGGATACCAATGTAACCAAGTGAGATAGAAGCACGGCCATTTTTGAAAATTGGCGCAATAGAATCATCCGCTTTTAGGCGAACGCCACAAGCACCTTCCATATATAGGATTGGCGCAACGCGTGCTTTTACTTTCTCTAAACGGCTAATACGCGTTTCTAGGGCCTTACGTGCCAACAACAGACGATCGTTTAGCAACTCATAAAACTTATCAACGCTGCCTTTTGCTTTAATTGCAATACGTGGCAGGTTAAGGCTTACAACACCCAGGTTATTACGACCTTCATGTTGCAGCTCACCGTTTTCTTCGTAAGTGTTTAAGAAGCTGCGGCAGCCCATTGGCGTTTTGAATGAGCCAGTAACTTCAACCACTTTGTCGTAGTTCAAGATATCAGGGTACATACGCTTAGAAGCACACTCTAATGCCAACTGCTTCACGTCGTAGTTCGGATCCTCTGACTTATGGTTAAGACCATCTTTGATCGCGAATACCAGTTTAGGGAATACGGCCGTTTTAGCGTTTTTGCCAAGACCAGCGATACGGTTTTTAAGGATCGAAGTTTGGATCAACTTCGATTCCCAGCTAGTACCTAAACCAAAACCAAATGTGACAAACGGCGTTTGGCCATTCGCTGTATGAAGCGTATTTACTTCGTACTCAAGAGATTGGAATGCGTCGTAACACTCTTTTTCTGTGCGTGCTTGCGCGAACGCTTCAGGTTGGTGGATATCCCAATCTTTAGCGATTTGTAAGTGTTTGTCGTAGCTAGACTTAACATAAGGTGCTAACACTTCATCGATACGATTGATCGTCGTACCACCATAAATATGGCTCGCTACCTGAGCAATAATTTGCGCAGTTACCGCGGTTGCTGTTGAAATTGACTTAGGTGTGTCAATCTCTGCATTACCCATTTTAAAGCCATGAGTCAGCATGCCTTTCAGATCGATAAGCATACAGTTAAACATTGGGAAGAAAGGCGCGTAATCCAAATCATGATAGTGGATATCCCCTTCGTCGTGTGCCTGCACAACATCACGTGGCAAAATGCGAGTTTTCGCATAGTGCTTCGCTACGATGCCTGCAAGCAAGTCACGCTGAGTTGGGATCACTTTACCGTCTTTGTTCGCGTTCTCATTAAGAAGATCGGCATTGCT
This sequence comes from Vibrio sp. 10N, assembly GCF_036245475.1. Classification (NCBI taxonomy): domain Bacteria; kingdom Pseudomonadati; phylum Pseudomonadota; class Gammaproteobacteria; order Vibrionales; family Vibrionaceae; genus Vibrio; species Vibrio sp. 10N. The sequence continues at coordinate 715,174 of NZ_BTPM01000002.1, forward strand.
CTCTTCAATAAGGCCTTCGATCTCTTTCGTCAGAGCGCTTTTCTTTTCGCGAGCAATGTCGCGGTCATGACGGTACTCAATGTAAGAACGTGCAAGTCCCTTATATGGGCCTTGCATCAACTCGTTCTCGACTAGAGTTTGGATTTCCTGAATATCCACATGTTCGCAATCCTGCAGCTTGAGCTCGACCGCTACCGCTACATTTTTAGCATAGATTTCGAGTTCCTTATCTGCACGTTCCGCCGCACTTACCACAGCAGCTTCAATACGATCCTTTGTAAACGGAGCACGAGAGCCATCTCTCTTGATTACGATTGTTTTCACCCTTTCTCCTTACCCCTAGCATACTCACAGAGTTATCCACAGACACACTATATAGGGTCGTTACATTTAATTCTGACACAATATATTGTGGTGTATTTAACGAAAAGCACCAACTAGAAGTATTGATATAGATCAATAAAAGCTGGGTAGTGTGTAAGAAGAATTCGATCTAAATGAAATGGATCTCATAGCGAGCAAATTCAAAATCAGACACGAAGTTTTAGGGAAAAACAGTTGCTTTTTTGCCAAGGCTTACGGCACATTGCTTGAAAGGAAGTTTATAAATGGCAATCACAATGATAAGAACAAACGGTTATAAATACTTCGTAACAACCTTACTTGTTGGAATAGCACTTTTTCCTACATTGAGTATTGCACAAGGACAATCTCTAACATTGATGACATGGAATTTAGAGTGGCTTACCACGACGCCTTCGGCTAAATTCAAAGCCAGTTATCGAAGTGAGGATGATTTTCATGCGCTAAATCTGCATTTCAAGAGTGTCAATCCAGACATTCTCGCGTTTCAAGAGGTAGACAGCGTACAAGCGATTAAGCGGGTTGTTGGCAAAGGATACCGTATATACTTGTCAGAGCGCTCTGCTGCCCATAATCGTCAGCATCAGTTTTCAGACATCAATCAGTACACAGGGTTTGCAATAAAGGAAACGATCAAAGTCACCGATTCGCCAGATTTCCCTCTCTTACAAACGAATAAGCTACGATTTGCAAGTGCTGTGACGCTCGAGTTTGCAAGCAACCAACAAGTTCACCTGCTCTCTGTTCACCTAAAAGCTGGGTGCAGTGGCAAACTGACTCGGCACAGCGCCTGTAAGCAACTCAAACAGCAAGGCCAAGTGATCAACTCTTGGCTACAGCAACGAGACGTTAATAATGAATCTTATCTTATCCTTGGCGACTTTAATCATAACTTGAGCTATCGAGAAGATTGGCTTTGGACTTTGATGACGCAGGGGTTAACGACGACACCAAGGCTTGCGTCGGAATCCACAAAAGCCCGCTGTAAAGTGCGCTCAAAACGAAATCCCAATAGCACTCACCAATATCGTTCATTGATTGATCATATTGTGGTGAGTCCTAGCCTACGCTCTAGTCCTGCAAAACAAAATGTCATGCCTACATCGAAAGTGATTAAATATCAGATGAGTGATCACTGCCCATTGTCGATAACACTGTATGGCAGTGATCACTAAACGAAAACCATCATTGAACTTGTGAAAGCCCTTGATGAATTGAGAGGATGTCTCCCTCATTCAGGTTACCGACCAGCTGCTTAAGATACAGTCGGTTCAAGATATAGTTGTAACGTGCATTCGATAAGCGAAGCTGAGCATCATAATAAAAACTGGTCGCTTGCAGTACATCTACAATCGTTCTGGTTCCAACTTCTAAGCCAAGCTGTTGGGTTGACAGTGCCAATTCAGCAGACGTTGTCGATTGCTGCTGCGCCTTTATGTCCTCTAAGCTCGCTAGGATGTCGTTGTAGGTACCACGTACATCACTGGATACATCCCGATAGACCTTCTCTAGACCTTGTGATGCTGCAACATATCTAAGCTCAGCTTGTTTAACCTGAGAACTGGTCCCTCCACCACTATACAAAGGCACAACAAAATTGAGTCCACCATAGGTGTCATTACTCCCCCCTTTGGAATAAAAGGAGTCATCACGCTGCTCGTTTGAGTATTGATAACCCGCATTTAGAGACAGATGCGGTAAATGCCCAGACTGTGCAAGCTCGATATCAGTCTTAGCGATATCTTTCGCCATTGTTTCACTAAGAATCGATAGGTTTTCTTGCAAGGCCAGTTCAACCATCGAGTCTGCAGACAGTGTTGGTAAAGAAGCGGAAAAGCGCTCAACCGACAAGGTATCTAAATCTTGGTAACTGACTTTGGTGATCTTTCGCAGTGCTTCATAACTATTGCGAACTTGATTTCGAATTTTAACTAAAGTCGCACTGACTCTATCAAGCTGAGCTCGAGCATCTTGTAAGTCTGTTAAATCTGCAGTACCGACACGATAGGCTTCATTGATCGTACTGGCGTACTTTTCAATGGCGGCCTTCTCGGCTTGTGTCAGCTTAAGTGCATCTTCTGCTTTAAGCACATTGAAATACGCTTCGGCAACGCGAATAATCAAACCTTGCTGAGCTTGCGCGTACATCACGCCGCCTCTCACCGCCGATTTTTCCGCTTGTTCAAGGTGAATCCAACTTGCTGGGTTGTAGATCTCTTGCGAAAACTGAACACCAGCACGCCACTGTTCACTGCTCAATAGCGGTCTATCACTATTGTAATAGTCATAGCCCGCTGTTAAATCGAGTTGTGGCAATAACACACTGCGCATGCTATTAATGCCTTCTTTAGCTTCCTCAGATTGTGCTTTTGCTTGCAGCAGCATTGGGTCAGAAACTTTGGCCGTATTGTAAACATCCAGTATGCTTTCGGCATACACAGTGTTTGCAAGTAACAGCGTTAAGGCTGCGAGCGAGAACCTACTTTGCATTCCAACTCCTTACCGCACTGGCAAGCTTATGCACGCCGCCACCATTAACGACTTGGTTAAACCCTTGGTTCTTTAGTACACCAACAGCCGCTCGAGAGCGCATTCCGGACGCGCAATAAACGATAACCGGCACCGAGGTTTTAAGATCTCGGCTTGCTCTTGTCGCTAGCGCATCCAGTGGAATATTTTTGGCATTATCGATATGCCCACTCGCAAACTCTTGCGGCGAACGCACATCCAACAGAACCGCTTGTTGATCTAAGTAATCCTGTATCGTTTGTGCATAATTGTTGGATCCAAAAAGACGTGTAATCCAATTAAACATGGTGACTTCCCCACTTCGTTGTTTTATCAGGTGTTGCGTGACGCGTTGTCATCACTAGCAAGCACGGCTCATTCTTTTAAACCAAGTTTTAGCAGCAATTTACGTGGTGGGCAGAAGCCAGTGAAGCCACTTTGAATCAAGTTAAGACCGATAAACACAGTAAACCAGACAAAATGATGGCTCACGTATGCAGTCAGTAATAGAGAGATCAAAACCATGGTCCCCGCGAGAATTCGAATACCGTTTTCAACTTTCATAATCAACCTCTTAATAAGAAATAGCTAATGTTTATGTGCAAATAAAAGCTCCGCAGCCAGCGCGGAGCTCTGTGCTATGACGATGTGACTACACCGCCGCCTTTACAATGCCGCGTTTTAATGCGACGTAATACAGAATCGGTATCACCAATAACGTCAGTACTGTCGACACGAAGATACCGAAGATCAAACTGATCGCTAACCCATTAAAGATAGGATCATCTAGGATAAATAAGGCGCCAATCATCGCTGCCAGTGCAGTTAGCATGATAGGTTTCGCACGGACGATAGCCGACTCAATCACCGCTTCACCCAGCTCCATCCCATCTCTTAACTGGTGGTTAATGAAGTCCACCAGCAGTATCGAGTTTCGAACAATGATACCCGCTAGGGCGATCATGCCGATCATCGACGTCGCCGTGAACTGTGCACCCAGCAATGCGTGCCCTGGCATCACACCGATGATGGTCAATGGGATGGGCGCCATAATAATCAGCGGCACTAAGTAAGACTTAAACTGCGCAACCACTAACAGATAGATCAAGACCATACCGACAGCATACGCAATGCCCATGTCGCGGAACGTTTCGTAAGTAATCGTCCACTCGCCATCCCAAAAGATTTCAATGCCTTTGAGCCCAGACGGTTGCGATACGAAGTACTGCTCAACATCCATTCCTTTGTCGGTAAGGCTCGATGAAATATCGGCCATACCATACAGAGGACTATCAAGATCACCGGTCATATCACCCACAACCATGATCATAGGCACTAGGTTTTTATGAACAATGTAGTTGTCCATTGCCTGTTCTCGGACCTTAATCAAATCCGCGAGAATGTACTGTGTGCCTGATGCAGAGTTGATCTTCATATTCATCACCTGCTCCAAACGCACTTTGGCACTTTCTTTAGCCTGGATTTGGATTGGGATCGGATATTTGCTCTGCTCGCTGTGCAAATAGCTTACCGGTTTGCCGCCTACTGCGGTCGCCAAAGAATCGACAATCGATGAGTAAGCCACGCCAAGGCGCGATGCTTTACTTCGATCAATCACCACCTGCCATTTCTGATGCGCTTCAGGTAGGTAGAGGTCGACATCAACAATGTCATCCGTTTCACGGAAAATCTCTCTAAGTTGCAGTGCAGCTTGCTCACGAACTTCTTGAGTCGGACCGTAAACTTCGGCCAATATTGGTGACCAAACAGGTGGACCTGGCGGCACTTCAACCACTTTAACTTTGCCACCAAATTTCTGAGCGATCTCGACCAGCTTTGGTCTCACCGCAACAGCAATCTCATGGCTTGAACGATCACGCTCCGACTTATCCACCAAGTTAACTTGGATATCGCCTTTCTCTGGCGCTTGGCGCATGAAGTAGTGGCGTACTAAGCCATTAAAATTAATTGGCGCTGCTGTGCCTGCATAGATCTGGTAATCACTGACTTCTTCGACGTCGTTTAGCGCATCACTGAGCTCAAACAATACACGTTGAGTGCGCTCTAGCGAGTTGCCTTCTGGCATATCCAAAATCACTTGGAACTCTGACTTGTTGTCGAACGGCAGCATTTTCATCACCACAAGCTGCTGTACTGGCAGCCACATGGAGACAGCAATCGCCACTAACACGCCCACACCGAGTAATAGTCGGTTGCGTTTTTGCACTCGGCTAACGACAAACGGTGACATCACCTTTTTAAAGAAAGCCGACTGTTTACTGCTCACCTCTTCTTCGTGAGCATCACCCTCTTTAAGCAGAATACGTGCTAACCATGGCGTTAATACAAATGCGATGATCAGCGAGATCAACATCCCCATTGAAGCATTGATTGGGATTGGGCTCATGTAAGGCCCCATTAAGCCCGAAACAAATGCCATCGGTAGCAAAGCGGCGATAACCGTTAATGTTGCCAAAATAGTCGGCCCACCAACCTCATCGACTGCACCTGGTATAAGCTCCGCCAGCTTCTGTTTGCCTTTCACCATATGACGGTGAATATTCTCCACCACAACAATAGCGTCATCGACCAAAATACCGATAGAGAAAATAAGCGCGAACAAAGAAACACGGTTAAGAGTAAAGCCCCAAGCCCATGACGCAAACAAGGTGAGAAGCAAAGTGATAATAACGGCGACACCAACCACAACCGCTTCGCGTACGCCCATCGTCACTAGAACCAGAAGCACCACGGCGCCGGTGGCAAAGGCAAGCTTACCAATCAATGTATTGGCTTTATCCGCGGCAGTCTGACCATAGTCACGAGTCACATCCACTTGAATGTTATCGGGAATCAGCGTGCTCTCCAGTTCGCTTAAGCGCTCTTCCACTGCTTTCGCCACATCCACGGCGTTCTCACCGCTTTTCTTGGCAATCGCGATGGTCACGGCTGGTTTAATGTCGCTCTTGTCACTGGTCCAAACCACTTGCGTTGGCGTGTCTGTCCCCAAGTTAATGTCGGCAATGTCAGCGAGGTAAACAGGCTGACCGGCGTGTAAGCCAACCACTAACTGCTTAACCTCATCGACATTGGTGAGAAACTCACCAATTTGCAGTGGGATCGATTGATTGTCTTGCGTCAGACTCAGCATAGGAGATGCTGAGTTGGCATCTGGCAGCATTTGGTTGAGCGAATCGATTGTTACGCCGTAACCTGACATTTTCGCAGGATCGAGCCTAACATCCACTATTGTTGGCTGACGACCCACCGTGTAGATATCTCGCGTGCCTGGAATGCGCTTTAGCTCTGTTTCCAAACCATGAGCAACACTGGTGATTTCCTGCAGGGTTGCTGATTCCGACTTAGGTGACAGGGTCACATTTACAATCGGCACATCTTCAATACCACGCGGTTTAATAATTGGCTGTCCAACGCCCATGTTTGCCGGCATCCAATCATTGTTGGAATAAAGCTTGTTGTATATCTTCACCACGGCTTCGTTTCTGGGGATGCCAACTTCGAAGATTGCAACAATCATTGCGCCGCCAGGCTGAGAGAACGAATAGATCTTATCGATGCCGTTAATCTCAGACACTATTTGTTCAGCCGGGTTGGTGACTAAGCTCTCAACCTCTCTCGGTGAGGCACCCGGAAACGGAATGTAGACATCCGCGAAGGTCACATCAATTTGAGGCTCCTCTTCTTTCGGCGTCACGGCAATCGCCATCAAACCAAGCAGCAAACCAACCAAGGCCAGCAATGGGGTCATCGCTGAAGCTTGGAATGCGGCCGCTATACGTCCGGAGATCCCCAATTTTTCATCTGGTGTATTGTGACTCATGCTGCCCCCTACTTCTCAGCTAAATAGCTAACCACGTCGCTGACGATTTCATCACCCACTTCAAGACCGCTGAGCACTTCGAGTTGACCATTGTGTGATTGACCCACTCGTACCGGATTCATTGAAACCTGCTCACCTTCTACACGGTAGACAACGCTGAGCTCACCGCGGCGAATGACTGCGGACTCTGGGATCTGTATAGAGGGCTTTTCATCATGTTGAAACGCCACTTTTACCCACTCGCCAGGCAGTAAGTTTTTAGGCTGTTCAAGTAACTCAAGACGAAGATGGAAGGTACGAGATTTTTCATGAGCGTAGTTGAACAGTTTGGCCTCGTACGGCTCAAGCGTTTCACCATTTAGAGTCGTGATTGAAAACTGACTCGCATCTTGGACTTTTTCGCGATAGCGCTGAGGGATCTCTGTCACGACACGAAGCGGCGACAGTGAAAAGCCAGCCATTAACTGACTACCTGGTGCTACCGTTTCACCCAGTTCGACATAACGATGAGTAACCACACCCGTATAAGGCGCACGAATGCTGGTATACCCTAGCGACTCTTTTGCTTGTGCCACGGCCGCTTTCGCTTGCTTCACTTCAGCAATAGATGAACGCGCTTCGGCTTCTGCTGCATCGAGACGCTCTCTGGAGATCGCACCTTTAGGGAACAGCTCACGATAGCGTTTTACCTGAGCCGTCGCTTTAATGTTTTGGGCGTTGGCACTATTGAGTTGCGCTAATGCAGCGTCAAGTGAAGCTGATTGTTGCTCTGCACTGATTTCCAGCAGCACATCCCCCTGCTTGACAATGTCGTTAACATCCGCATTAACAGCCACAATGCGGCCCGAAGTTTGTGCTGACAGTGTGCCTCGATTTACGGCTTCAACGGTTGCATCTAACTCTACAACCGAATCGATAGTGTTTCGTTCAATAATGGTGGTTTCATACGCATTGGCGCTTGTACCGATGACAGCACTGGCGATCACTGCCCATTTGAGAAAGCTGACTTTCATGTTTACCTCATTATCATTAATTAGTTAACCCTAATATAAAGGCGTAAATTAGAAATGTCTAATACTTTTATTTAGAAAGTGCTAATTTATGTGCTTTTGTGACTGAAGTTGTATGTCGCTCTTCAAATTATAGGCAATAAAAAAGCTCGGTTTTGCAACCGAGCTTTAAATTTCCACTTTATTTCAGAAAGTTATTCGTCGTAGTTTGTAACACTACGATTGCTTTGCCATCGAGACTTGTGTTTTTTTGCTTAGCAACACATCACCAATCAACATGCCCACAAGCATCGCAAGAACAAAGCCAACCACCCCAATGTTACCGTTGGCAATGGATGAGATAGCAGGTCCAGGACAGATACCCGCAATACCCCAACCCAAACCAAATAGTGCAGAACCGCTTAGCAATTGAACATCGACTTTCTTGTTTTCAGTCAAACAGAACTGATCCGTACACACTGGCTCTGGTTTTCGGCGGATAATCAACCAATAGCTTGGCGCGAAAACTAGAAGTGCTCCCCCCATCACAAACGCAAGGTCTGGAGACCATTGGCCGAAGATATCGAGAAATGCCATCACATTAGCCGGATCGCCCATACCGGAAACGATCATACCCGCACCAAACAAAAAACCACTAATCAAAGCAATAATACGAAACATGGTCTTCTCCTAAAGTGCGTGTAGCATCATTGTCGTGGTCGCCATTGCCACGGCCATAAATGTCATAGTCGCCGCAATAGAACGTTTCGACAAACGCCCCATACCACAAATACCATGCCCACTGGTACAACCGTTGCCCAGTTTAGTACCAATACCCACGATTAGACCTGCAATGAGCACAAGCGGCGTCGGCACCACCATCGCTGCGGGTTCGATATTGAGCACTTTGGCGACAACAACACCACCTAAGATCATGCCCAATACAAACAGAACGCGCCAGCTAGTATCGCCTTTGCGACCTTTGTAAATACGTCCAACAATGCCACTAATGCCGGCAATCTTGCCGTTAAACATCAGTAACAAGGTTGCCGATACACCTAACAGCATACCGCCGAGCAGAGACGCCCAAGGGAAGGAAAATTCCATAACTACCTCTTTGAATTTCAAACTTAAAATTGATTTAAGTTGCAAAATTCACCCAAAAATTTTGCAAGTTAAACCAGCTACAGCTAGAAAGTAAGAGGACACTTAATGACAGTAGAGGCTATGAAGTTGCTGTATAAGCCCAACAACGCGATCGTCTTTGAGTGCGTAGTAAACGTGTTGCGACTCTTTACGAGATGTCACCAAGTCCGCTTTTTTCAGCACAGACAAATGCTGAGAAAACGCCGATTGGCTTAAATTGGAATTTGCTTGTAGTTGTCCAGCTCCCTGTTCACCTTCAACTAGTTGGCACAACACGAACAAGCGATCCGGATGGGCGAGTGTTTTAAGCACTTCCGCTACATCCACTGCGCGATCTTTCATTTGCAGTAAATTCACTTTGTTACCTCTGTGTGTTGATTTGATGTCGTCATTATCCACACACCCATTAAATTAGTCAATACTTAATTAGCCAAACTATATTTAGTTTAAAATATATTAGACAAAGCTAATTGTAGTGTTTATAGTGGCTGTCATTCACGATTAACATGCATCTTTGGACATGTATCCAAGATAAGTAATGAGGTAAGGTATGACTAAGATCGTAATTGTAGGTGGTGTGGCTGGTGGTGCTTCTGCGGCTGCTCGTGCTCGTCGTTTAAGCGAAGACGCTGAAATTATTATGCTGGAGCGTGGACCGTTTGTGTCATTCGCAAACTGTGGCCTTCCTTATCACATTGGCGGTGACATTAAAGACCGCTCAAAGCTCCTGCTGCAAACACCTGAAAGCTTTTTAGCACGATTTAATGTCGATGTGCGTGTGATGAACGAAGTGGTATCCATTAACCGTGCTGACAAAACAGTCACCATCAAGAACCTTATTGATAATAGCGAATATACCGAGTCTTACGACTTTCTGCTGCTAAGTCCAGGCGCTGCACCGTTCATCCCTGCAATCCCTGGTGTTGACAACCCACTGACCCATTCATTGCGTAACATTCCTGATATGGATCGCATAATCCAGACGATTCAGACCAACAAGCCAAAGCACGCGACGGTTGTTGGTGGCGGTTTCATTGGACTAGAAATGATGGAAGCTTTCCATCAGCTTGGTATTAAAACCACATTGATTGAAATGGCGGATCAAGTCATGACGCCAGTAGATAAAGAGATGGCGGGATTTGCACACGCTGAGATCAAACAGCGCGGCATTGACCTTCGTCTAGGCGCTGCACTGGAATCTGTCGATTTCACTCCGTCGGCGCAAAGTGCAGATGGCAATACAGGTAAACTGACTTTATCACTGAACAACGGTGAAACATTGACGACGGAACTGCTGATCATGTCTATCGGTGTTCGTCCAGAAACCAAACTGGCAAAAGAAGCCGGCCTGCAACTTGGTGAACTAGGCGGTATTTATACCAACGCCAGCATGCAAACCAGCGATCCTTCCATCTTCGCCGTCGGTGATGCGATTGAAGATACTGACTTTGTCACAGGTAAATCTGGCTTTGTTCCTTTAGCAGGACCTGCGAACCGCCAAGGTCGCATGGCTGCAGACAACATGCTTGGCCGCTCTGAAACATATCAAGGCACACAAGGTACGTCGATTGTTAAGATCTTCGATCTCGCGGTGGCTTCAGTCGGTAAGAACGAGAAAGTACTTAAACGTGAAGGCATCGCGTACGAAAAAGTCTACGTGCACACAGCAAGTCACGCGGGTTACTACCCTGGCGCGGAGATTGTTTCATTGAAAATGCTCTTTAGCCCAGAGACAGGAAAAATCCTCGGTGCACAAGCAGCGGGTAAAGATGGCGTTGATAAGCGTATTGATGTGCTTGCAGTAGCGCAGCGCGCAGGCATGACGGTTGAGCAGCTTCAGCACCTAGAACTGACCTATGCACCACCTTACGGAAGTGCTAAAGACGTGATTAACCAGGCGGCATTTGTAGCGAACAACATCCTTAAAGGTGATGCAACGCCTATTCACTTCGATGAGATTGATAACCTAACGGACGATCAGATCCTACTGGACGTGCGTAACCCAGGCGAACTCGAAAGCGTTGGTTTTATCGAAGGCGCGATTAACATTCCTGTCGATCAACTGCGCGGACGCATGAATGAGCTACCAAAAGACAAAGAGATCGTGATCTACTGTCAAGTAGGCCTTCGTGGCAACGTTGCCTATCGTCAGCTTGTCAACAATGGCTTCAAAGCTCGTAACTTGATTGGTGGCTATCGCACTTATAAGTTTGCGCAAGCTTAATCGTCAGTCGAACATACTTTAACTGAACGTAAAAAAGGAGCACCTCGGTGCTCCTTTTAAGTTTGTATAAACCTGACTCGATTAACCAAACAGCTTCTTCCAAATACTAGGATTGCGCTTGTCATGATATTCGAGGCGTAGGCTATCGACTTCACGCAAAGACTGTTTAGCCGCCTCTAAATCGCCCTTTTTAAGATCCGCATCAACATTATCAATCGCTTGCGAAAGCTTTTTGAACCCTTCTAAGTAAAGATCCGCTTTTTCTGGCGGGTAATTGCCTTGTTTAGAGTCAGCGATCAGCTGATCAAGCTCAGTAATCGGTGTCTGCATCGCTTCCACAGATTGCGCTTCTGCGGCCTGCTTAAACGCAAGTTTCATCGCTTGCATGTTCTTCTTAAGGTCGACACCACCTGAAGCCATCGCTGATGTAGAGATAGTGATGCAAAGAGTCATCAAACCGAGCAGTTGGATTGGTTTAGCGAGCGTTTTCATTTTTGTTAGCGCTGTCGTTGTCATTCTATGTCCTTTTGATTGCAAAAGACCCCAGCTTCCTGAGGTCTTGGCTATTGTACTCGAAGTTCCTGCAACAACGGCACAAAAAATTGCATCAAAACATGTAACGTTTACGCTACACCGATTGACTTATAAATCGCAGAACTCGGCGATCGGCTCACGGCCTCTCAGCGCTAAGAAGTCGAGAAATTGACGCGCTGATGCAGTAATGATCTTTTCAACTGGCATTTCTACTTCGGTTAACAATTGGCGCGTCAGTTCGAACCCACCAATTGTGTCATAAAAATGAGAGTCACTCCCGGTCGTAATATAGCCGCCCGCCGCTTTCACCGCTTTAGCAATCTCATAACAACGGTCAACACTCCCTACTCGGCTGTGACCTTTGAGCGTTGAATTATTAATTTCAATCGCAACATTGTTTTCAGCGGCACATTGAGCCACCGCATCGAAATCAAAGTCGAAGTTTGGGTTACCTAAGTGACCTAAAGCATCTATATTGCCGCTTTTGATCACGTTGATGAGCGCTTCAGTATGCTCTTCTTTGCTAGCCGGTTTAAACACAGGTTCATGAAAACTACCAATGATCCAGTCGAGTGCCTTGTATGACGTCGGATTAACGTCAATATCACCTTGAGTATTGAGAATGTTAGCTTCAATGCCACGAATGATCGCGACACCAGAAAGAAACCTAGGAATCACTCGCTGGTTTGAGAAAAACCAAAAATGCGGAGCGCCAGGCATGGACTCTGCGTGATCCGTGGTGCATAGAATTTCTAACCCGTTCGCCTTTGCCGCCTGAGCATTCTCGGTAATGGTGCTGTAAGCATGACCGCTGGCGTAGGTATGCGTGTGTGTATCAACCACAAACTTCATTCTTCTCTCCTCGATAAACCGATACTGTGATTGAGTATCGGTCATTGATATTGCAGTTTTGTTCTAGATCCTTTTACTCAGCGCTACTATTGATGACAATAAGCAACTAGAAGAAATCGATAGAGCCGCGTCCGCTATTCGGATCTTTACTGCTCTTTTGGTTCGATTTGCTTGAGTTTGATTTGTTCGACTTATTGGTTTTTGCTGACGATTGACCTGGCTTGTTGGACTTGGTCTTTTTATTCTTTTGTTTGTCTTTTTGCGGCTTATCCTGCTTTGATTGTGCAGCTTTCGGCGCAGGTTTGGCTTCTACCTTTAGCTCTTCTGACTCGGTAGGTGGCTGGTCGCAAACTACGACGTAGTACTCTTGGTTGAATTCGAAGAAATCACCATCGTACATCTTGCGACGTTTACGTGTTTCCAGTTCACCATTAACAGCCACGTAGCCTTCAGCAATAAAGTGTTTTGCTTCACCGCCACCGCCCACTAAATTGGCAACTTTGAACAGTTTATATAGCTCAATCGGATGGCTGGAGACGTCGATTCCAATGGCTTCAATTTCGATCTCTTCGCCTTCTTGATCGTCAAATTCTTCAGGCTCGTTTAGGTATTCTTGATTCATGGTCTTTATCGCTTGTGGCTTTTTGTGCATTGTACTGCCTTGGCTATCGACAAGCTATTAAAAAGCCCCGCAATGGCGCAATGTAGATCATTTAAGAGGAGCAGCGTTGCGATTAACAGGGTATCGGGTTTTTGATATTTTTACCGCCCTAGGCCGGTTTGGCTTAGGGCGTTTGTCTATAAAGAGGATGGATAGGTCGCCTCGAAGGCTCTTTAAGCGTTTCGGCGTGTTACCTAAGGATACCGCTTTACTCATCACTTTGAGCTGGCTGGCTATAAATTGGCAAGCATACTTAAAACTTATTTCATTAGGTAAGCGCCCGTGTTCAACTGCGGCTTGACTAGCTTCTCGTCTCACCAAGTTATAACCAAGTAGCAGTCCCCATAGCTCTTGATAGACGAGATCGACTGTTTTGCTTCTCAACACTAAAGCGTTATGTTGCATCGAACTCTTGATATCACGATAACCTAATTCTATCTCCCACCTTTCATGATAAAGCTCTGCCACGGATTGAGCGTCATACTTGTCTCTAGGAAGAGAGGTAAACACCGTCTTGGATTTACCTTGGACCTCGTAAGTGACCGCCCTGACTGTCCATTTCTCAGGAAGATTAGGGTTCTTCTTACGAGCCTGTGGAGAGGTCTTCATCTCTACTAGCATGTCACTGCTTTCTTTATCGTCCAGTAGGGTATATTTGACTCCTTTCTTTGCAGGGAGAAGCCAATGTCTATTTATTCCACTGTTGTGAAGAGAAAGTAGTAAATCTGCTCCATAAAACCCTTTATCCAGTAATGTCACAGAGTTGTCTGGTAAAGCGTTGATGAAGGGCATCGCTAGAGGGATTTCACCTCGGCGATACGGGCTTATCGCTGCATCAACGATGACATGAGAGCGAACATTCATCATTGTCACAACCCTCAATACTGGATGAGGTGTTTGCCTGTTGCTAGACGTATTACCAGAGCCAAAATGTTCTCTTAATTCGGGTGTGTCAGCTGTTCTAAAAAGAGCACCATCTACAGCAAAAACCTGTAGGCCTTGCCAAGTATCATCAGGGTATCGCTCAAGCCCCCATGTTTTTCCGCATTGCTTAAACAGCCATTCTGGTGCTGCTTTACCTAAGCGCTGTCTTGCTTGGGTTAAAGCGCTCTTTGCCAACAGTTCTTCATCAGCAAGGCCATCAGCACAGACGTTCATTCTCCGTGCGACTTCGGCAATGGGTTCATTACGGAAAAAAGCCATACCAACAATTAACCACAAAACCATATCACTCGGTAGTCGGCGTCGACGGATTGTCGCTTTATCAGACAGAGAGGCTGCTTTAGCGACCCACTCATCAGGAATATGTTCAGAGAATGTGGTGAGCTGAGCTACATCGACAGGGTTTTCTTCGAGGAAGTCGGCAAAGAAGTTTTGAATAGACATAAAAAAATCGGAAACCTATAAACAGGTTTCCGATTGTCTCTCATCAGAAGGATCGGTCAACCGATCCTTATCTGATCTACATTGCCGCAATGGCGAGGCTTTTTATCTATTGCTGATAATGTGATTACTATCGAACCCTATATTAGGTCACTACCATGAAAGGTTCTTGTTTGAGGCTTTGACCAGTTTCTTCACGGGAGCGTTGCCATCATAGGTCCAAATCTCCACCAAAAACGAACCAACATGTTCTGCCGCATTGAAGCTCAGTTCACCTTTGCCATCGCTTAGAGCTTGCGATGCGACTTTGCTTTCATAGTTAGGTTCTAAATCACCAGATGCATTCTCGTTGTACTCGGTATAGACCGAAATAAAGGCTCTACCGTTAACGTCATTGGTTGCATCGACCGTTAATGAATACTCTTCAATCGGTTGATAGTCAAAGTCATCAGGGATTGATAAGTCTTCCATTGTCCTCTCAGCTTCGGCAACCGGAGTGGGTGTCGGTTCGGGTGCTGGGTCCGGAACTGCCGCCGGAGGAGTCGAAGTACCACCGCCTGAATCACTGCCACCACCACCGCCACCACATCCTACTAGCAGTCCAAGAGAGATAATTGAGGTTACTGTAAGTGCTTTCATGATATTTCTCCTATGGAATGTAGCATTTGCCAGGGGTTGCGAATTGAGACTCAAACCAGCTTTGCGCTTGTTCACCACTCGATTCTGCGTAGGTTGCATACTCTGGATACGCGACTAGCAGATCGGTGTTTTCCGTAGGCCACTGCCATTGGTCATTCACCATAATCGCCCAAGGTAGGTTTTCTGCCGTTTTAAAGTAGGTATTCGTTGACGCGTTACTAACATCTCGTCCCAAACCTGCAAATAGGTCGGCATCAAACTGCTCCGTCGGTTCATAATTTGGCAAGTGCACTTCCCACTTTCTGCCTGGTTGGAAGTACCCTTCACCGTGATAGTAGTTTGGCGTAGCGAAGATAAACGGGTCATATGGCATAGACATCATCGAGGCCGTATTCGTCCCTTCATTAATGTTCACGTGAAGCGTAAAGTTCAGTTGCACGTCTTGTTCCCCACACGACATTAATGTTCGGTGGAAGTCGCAACCATCAACTTTGTAAACTGAAGTATCTTCACTAATCACGAAAATGGCTTCGTTCGAAATCTGCTCTAGTCCGCTGGCATCGGCTTGAACGTCATTTTTGATCAAGCGGGTTGTATCCGTATTTATATCGCTGCGGTTGAGACCTTTAAGACGAATCGCGAATCCATTCCGGTAAGACGCACCCACCGCTCCTAAGTATCCATCGATTTTAGATTTGACGACATTGCCATCACGAAGGATTTCAGTGATCCGATAGCTAACAACCACATCATTCATGTCGTAGTCAGCGGTATACGGCCAGTGATCCTCAAAGGCAACGGTTGTGTAATCTGTGGCGTTCGGATAATAGCGTACTGATAAGCCTTCACCTGTGACAGTGAGTGGATGATCCTCTACCTCGCCCGATAGTGCGCCGCCAGAGTAACTTAACCCTTCTTGTTGACTAAAACGGAAACGGCTCCACGTCGTACCAATATAAGCAGCTGCATCGACAGTAAACACTAAGTTGTTGTTTCCGGCTTGCAGTTGTCTGTCTGCAAACACCTGTTCTCCTTCATCAGCAAAGTCACCATCTTGGTTCCAGTCAAACCATGCTGATAGGTAGCCTGTTGTCGAGGCATTGACCGTGATAATGCTGTCCAGACCAGGTTCGATAGCGGTCACAAAACCCACACCATCTTCATCATCCACACCCGTATCATCATCAGATAAGTTATCGGCGCGACCATCTTGCTCTCCATCTGGCTCTGTGGCACCAAGCCAAGTGATACCATCACGTCCGTGCCTTGGTCCATTGTCTGCTAATTTGGTTTGATAGCTTGTTGGCGCATCACCAAAATCAATTTGCGAGTCTTCATCGATGATTGGTGCATTGGCACAGCGTGCACCATCGTTTTGGTTTGAATTCGGTCCAAAAGCAAACAATTCTGCAGGCACTGTCCCGTTTCCAACGTCGGTCGCGTTCTCTGGCGACAAGTCGATTCGAAAAATGTGGCCATCCGAATTACGTGATACATAGTAGTAGCCATTAACATCAAAATAGCCAGCACCAAACGTCCCAGTTACTCCAGTATCCCCAACGTAAGACTCTTGTCCTGTTTCAACATTAAAAGAGTAAAGTGCACCAGTGTTGTTATCGACCCCATAAAGTTTGCCGTCACTTGGGTGGAAAGCGAAATCGGTCAGATTGACAACGGCCCGAGTTGTCACACGCTCAACGGCCAGTACTGCGCTCGGGTCACTATTCAACGGGGTAAGATCGACGGTAAACAATCCTTTGTTCTTTCGATACAGGTAATAAACACTTTCATAAACATCGCCAACAAAGAAAGTGTGATCCGTAGGTAGACCGGTTATATTGAGTATTTCTGCCTGGAAATCCCCGCCAAGTCGAACCAAGCGTTTGTTGGTAGTGTCATAGCCGTAGATGTAGCGCCCATCAAAATCAAAGCCCACACCATTAATATTTGCGTCTAAGCCTGTATCTCCTTGCAATAAGCTCGTTTGGCCTGTGACTAGGTTTACCCCGTACACTTGCACTGGGTTTGACTGAAAAAGATAGGCTTTACTTGGACAGGTATCGAACGGTGCTGCCTGAACGTTCGTTGCGAGCAGTGATGCGACTAAGCTGCCTCCGATCCCTGTGAGTTTTGTTAGCTTGTTTGTTGGTACCATGAGATTGTCCCTTTGCTGATGGCTTACCCAAAGAGAAACAAAACACGTGCCAACTTATTTGTTTCATAAATTCAGTCACTTACACCATAAAGAGTTCATCTTTCTATTCTGAGAATCAAATTGAAGTGCTATGTGACGGTGATTGTCGAATATGAAAACGCTTAAATTTTAATAACGCTGGAAACAATGCGGGGATCAGATTACCAAGTACAATTAGTCCAATGCCCAAAAGCTGCATAGAAGTAAAAGACGTATCAAATAACGCAAATTGAAACACGGCAGTAAAGATCAAGTTGGTATAAATCAATGGAGCGACTTGCGTATTCGTTTCCGCTGTTTTGTAAGCCTTGTATCGACATACTTGGGTATTAACTATCATTAAAGTGAGTAAAAAAATCGCCAGATAGAGCAAAGGGGATCCTGTGAGCGCCGGTGTGAATTGCACAGTGTCTATCGTTGTATGATAGAGCAGTGCAACAGGCATCAGAATGATGCTGGCGAGTAGAAACGTCCATGCGTTATTCTCCGTTCCCGTCATTGTCCCTTTGGACGCACGATGCAAGCCAAGCTGTGATCCCGCATTAAACACACCAGCCATCAGGCCGATAATTAACTCCGGCTTCAATGTCGCCTCTTGGGGATCACCCGCCAGTAAAATCACACCGACAAAGGTAAGTACTAGTGCAACTAATGTTTGTGGAAGAAGCTGGACACGCGATATGACTTTTTCAAACAATGCGATAAACAGTGGCCCGGTCGCAAACAGCACCACACTTTCTATGAGTGACAGTTTTCCTAACGCATAAATAAAACATAACTGACAAGCTGCGATGCAAACAGCCCGGTTCAACAATACTCGTCGCATTGTTTTTGGCGGCACTCTAAGCCCGTAAAATGTAAGAAAAGCGAACAATAAAATCGCTGGAGCCAAAAAGCGTAATAACGCTAAGTCGAGCGCGATAAAATAAGAGGTTAAGTACTGAGTAATCAGTCCTGTGACAGCAAGACTTAACGTTGATGAAAGCATATAAATAACAGCTTTGTTGCGTGGACTACTTCTCATCTTGATACTCACTATCGTCCATTCGTTGATTGGCATTGTAGTGATAGGCGTCACTGAAAAATAGCGAGTTTTTGTGAACTATACTGTTAAGAAAACTTACACATGAAGACAATCCATGAAGCAGCATGTTGCACTAAAATCTCTTTATTCTTTTGTTGCCGTCGCAGAGTTAGGCAGCATGACCCTAGCCGCAGAACGTCTGTTTGTCAGTCATTCTGCGGTAAGCCAAGCGGTAAAAAGCTTAGAGAGACAACTCGATACTAAGTTATTCCATCGTGTTGGGCGTGCAGTTGAGCTTACCCGTGAAGGAAAAGCATACTATCGCGAAGTTGCTCCCGCACTGGAGAAGATTGTGCGAGCCAGTGAAGCCATGATTAGACGCAAACACGATGAAAGGCTGACCATCAACATGGTCAACTCTCTTGCGCTGCATTGGTGGATTCCTCGCGTGGAGAAACTGCATCAAGCAATCCCAAATTTAGACGCAAGGATATCAAATCTCATAGGACCATTTGATTTAGAACGTGAGGGGGTGGATGTCGCGCTCGTTCACGGTAAAGTCGACGAATGGAATGAGTATCATTGTGAAAAGCTCGGCGATGACGAGCTGGTTATGGTATGTAGCCCTACCCTTGCCCAGCAGCTCCCATCATCGGACTTAACTGCATTGATCAACCAACACCCCATTATTTGGGTAACCAATGCTAGGCGCAAACATGACTGGGATGTGTGGAGTCAAGCGCTTAACGTCTCCGTTCCTAATACACACCGCTCACTTACGTTCAATGCATCGATACAAGCCATCCACGCCGCGATACGAAGCTTGGGATTACTGGTTACTCATCGCCTATTCATTAAAGATGAAGTCGATAATCAACTGTTGGTCGAAGTCAGCCAGCCTGTGGTTAACCCTCACCAAGAATACTACTTCGCCTGTCCACCCGATCGTTTGAAACTTGAGAGCACTTTAGCACTTAGGCGCTGGCTTAAAGATGAATTCGCCCCCAGCAAACAATAAAGCGCCGATATTTCGGCGTCTTCATTGGTTAACCCTGTCGACTAAACTACATCTTGTGCAAGATAATATTGATTCTTTCCTGCTCGTTTCGCGTGATACATAGCCTGATCGGCGGCAGTCACCACCAAAGTGAGTGGCGTTGTCGACTCTTTCTTCCATGGCACCACCCCAATACTCGCCGACACATGACAACGATGCCCATCTATGACGATTGGTGTTTTCAAGAGGTACAGTAAGCGTTCTAGGTGGACGTCCAACTTACCATCCTCTTCAAGCCCAATTAAGAACTCATCCCCCGAGAGTCGTGACACTAATGCGTAGGCAGGCGCACCCTCTTTAAGCCTGTTTGCCACTATCCTTAATAGCTCATCTCCGATCGCATGGCCATACATATCGTTTATTGCTTTGAAACCATCAAGATCAATAAACAAAACCCACTGATCACGATGATTGATATGATTGTCTTTAAGTATCTTAAGTGCGGCAGTGCGATTGCTAAGCCCGGTTAACACATCGTGACTCACTTGATAATTAAGGCGTGCTAGCTCTTGTTCATGGGTTAAATCTCTAAGAGTGACTAAGATGGCTTCTATTTGACCTCTCTGAGACTTCAGTGCGCGAACTTGAACATGACATGGAATTCGCCCGCCAGAAAAGAGTGAGATATCAACATGATTTTCAATGCGCTCTTTAGCAAGTAGCCGCTTGATATCACTGCGCGACACACGTTCATTTCGCTCCAGCTTAATTTCGGTAAAAGACTGGATGGGCCCGAACCATTTTCCTGCAGCCGAGTTCATCATTGACACCATCCCATGACGGTCTAACACCAACATAGCGTCCATGTTCTGTTCAAATACCAGTTCAATCAAAGATCGTCTCTGTTCGCTGAGGTAACGATCGGTAAAGTCTTCAAACTGAACCAAGGCATGCGCTTCGGTTTCTAATGGGTGGCAACTGACCAAATAGCGACGATTCGAATGATGCTGGTTCAGTTCAACCGACTCGATCACCGCTTGATTGGTGATAGCGTTGACTATGTTGTCGGTACCAACTCGGGGATTAAATCGACTTTCCAACAATGCTTTGGCATCTCGACTAATGGCAAGATCTTGAATTTGATTAGCAGCAAATGGATTGCTGTAAATCACCTCAAGGCTTGGCGATACCACTAATATCCCCTTCTCCATCACATCCAGAGCACGAATGATGTAACGGTTTTTGCCTTCAAGCTTTTCCAATGCCTGACTTAACTCTCGCTCCCGTTCTACCAGACTTGCAACCATCACGTTAAAGCAGCTCGTTAACTTGCCCAATTCATCATTTTGAACGACGGGGAGTTCTCGCTGACGTATTCCCTCTTCAATCACTTGTTGCATCGATTGGTGCAGTGAGTTCAGTGGCATGACAATCAGCGAGTGCATGACCTTTGCGAAACGCCAAGCAAACAGTGACAGCAACAACGAGGTGGACAGCAATACGATCCACATTTGACGCTGTTCTAGCATGAGTCGCTCATGGGAAACCCAAACATGCAGCTCACCCAGTTTTTCCTCGCCCAAGTGAATGAGCTGAGTCTGACGCTCGATTCGCATTTCTTCACAATGCACGGCACCGGCTGACCAGTGACAATCGGTTGGTAAGCGCAAAATCTTAGCAAGTGTGCTTACCTCAGTATCCGCTACCACGGCCGCTAAGATGTCGGGATCAAACGACAAATTTGAAAGTTGCTCCTCAGCTGACACGCCATCATCAAACATCATGGCAGCCTGTAGTGTATTCGCTACCCCCTGAGTCAGGATCGCGACACGGGTATCTAATGCTTTCTTCTGGTAATGACCCAAAATCAATATCGTGCCCACACCTACAATGAACACCAAAAAAGTCGAGATAAGCCAAGTGGGCAAAATCATTTTGTATCTTAAGGGCAACGAGGCGATACGAGTTATCATTGTTATTTTTCCTCTGCCAATTCCGAAATCGCAAGCAACTGCGCACGTAGACGCACACCCGACTTTTCAATGTTTTGTTGCGATACCAATGGTTTAATACGATTATTCACTTTAATGAACGCCAACATGCCCCCTAATGATACAAACTGCACTCCAGTACCTATTGTCAGTGCATACGGGTACTGCTTCGACAATTCACTAATGTTGTGGTGGTCTTGCCAATCCACATACAAAATATGGCAAATTGCTGAATTTGCCTTGTCACTTTGCGACAAGTCCATAAAGAGTGCCGACGCTGATTTGGTTGTGATGATCTGTGACAAGAAGTTGCCTACCTCTGATGGACGGGTAATACAATACTGCGTGACATCACTCGATACCTCGCTAGACCAATCGGCCAGCATCGGAAAGCGATACAAATACACAGCTTTAAGCTGGTCATCATTCACTTGTGAACATGTTTGTTTCGGATACCAGCCGAGGAGAAAGACCATCAAAATTAAACGCCAACTTGGGTGGTATTTCATTAACGGCGCTCTCGTTGGGAATCACTATAAATCCACTCAAGCTGAAGCCAATATTGGGTATCGTTTAAAAACGGATTGTAAGCCTGTGGATACTCGTAATTATCGCGTGCACCTATATTCTCAACGGTAGCGGTAATTCGCGGCCATTGGCGAGACCGTTGCCAGCTCAGAGCCATATCCATATTCACCACGCTCGGCCAGCCAGTTTGCGCCTGTGTTCCTACTTCACTAGGCACCGTTGAAGCGGATACATATTGCAGTGCGCTGCTTAACCACCATTGCGGCGTTATGTCCCAGATAACCTGCGCATTCACAAAGTGATTTGGTTGATTCTCCAACGCCAGGGCGACGGCGGAGTTCGACGCACAAATACTACCATCGCAGTGTCCCAAGATTTTTTTGTAGCTATAGTTGGCATTCACTTGGAGATTGGACATTGGCTGCCACTTCGTTGCGAACTCACCCCCATACGTTTGAGTCCAAAGTGGATCGACATATTCAGAGGTATATTGCTCAATCACAGTACCCACGCTGCCTTCCGATTCGCCGCCTTGAATCACCCATTGATTTGCACCTGTCCCTGCATACGCACGAATATTTTTGTGTGTACTATAAAAGCCATTCACACTGAGTTGCACTGTCTCACCCTGCCAAAAACGATAACCCGCTTCCAGCGTATCGACTTTTTCAACCCCTAGCAGATCATTACCTTTGTATAGGTAGCTGTAGTAGTAGTCATAACGATTGCCATCACTAAACAACGCATTTTCAACATAACCGTTTTGGCGAAATGTCGTGGAACGCTCCAAACGTGACGGCGTCACTACAGCAGAACCCCACCCGGCCCAAAATGTCTGATTGTCGGACAGTTTATGATTCAAACGTATCTGTGGCTGAGCATAAATGTCATCGGTAATGTTGTGATACTGCCAGCGATTACCGAGCATAAAGGTTGTAGATTCGGTCAGTGGAATCGTCCAGTTTGCATATACCCCATAGCTTTGGTTTAGATAACTCGATTGCTCTACTAGGCGTAAATACGGCGCTGTTATTTGATCATAGGTTGAGTACTGGTGGAATAGCTCTTGAATAAGGCGTACGTTTCCGCCAATCATCAATTGGGTTCCCCACAAGTTATCAAACAAGTAACGACTATCCACATCAAAGCGAACAAAGGAAGCATTTCTATCCGAGCCGTTGTTATCGCTGTATGTTAGCCAAAGATCACTTTCGATCCTGTCATGGTTAGCGCGCTCGTAAATATGTGAGCCACCCGCAAACCATTCTTGGGCAATCATTTTTTGCTCATAGTATTCCTGTGCTGGACGGTGCGGAAAGAACAGGTGAGGATGATAGTTAGCCCATAGATAATCTTCTTCTGAGCGGATAGCCCCAGCTTGAAGATTGAGAGTGTGATTTAAAAACTGATAATCAAGGCGACCACCAAATCGCCCCGTGACTACATTGTAATGCTGTTGGGATTTGACCCGCTCTTCGGTGCTGGCCCAAGGCTTATGCTCTAAGTACTCTGCGTAGCCACTGAGGTGTGACTTTTCACTCAATTGAGTTCCGTGATGTAGTTTGAGCTCTCTATAACCGTAGTTCCCTATGCTGGCTGACACTTTTCCTTGAGGCGCGTTTTCGGCATCTAAGGTAATAATGTTAATCACACCATTAACTGCATTGCCGCCCCAAATCGTTCCAACGGGTCCGAGCACCACTTCGATTTGTGCAATATTGTCCATGCTAACGGGAATCAGATCCCAATCAACGCCTGAAAACATGGCATTCAGTACGCTACGGCCATCGACCATCACCAGCAAACTATTAGTGAGCGCCTGATTGGAGCTTCGAGCAGAGATGCCCCAGTCATAGTTTGAAAATTTTGCAACATGCAAACCCGGAGCGAGCGCCAAGGCATCGGCAACAGAGCGAGCACCAGAGCGATTGATCTCTTTTGCGGTGATCACATAGACCGCAGCGGGTGTGTCAGCAAGGCTTTGCGCACTTCGCGTACTCGACATGACTTTCGTGTCAGCCAGTGACGATAGCGGCATATCTAATAGTGATAACAGATCTTCATCGGCGGTAGCAGACGAAGTAATCAAACAACATAAAAACAGACGGTTACGGAAAGGCGAACTCATTGACCAACTCGATATAAGACAACACGGGCCACCATATCTAGGCAAAGCGCCTAACGTGATATGGATTCCGCGCATTATATCGACTTTAACTCATTGTTTTTTAGGCAATTAATTTTATCGTAACGATAAAATTAATTTAACCACCGTACATTACCGCACCACTGTTGCGTGCAAAAACTGGTCTAGAAGCACGATTAAATGCTTGATAGGCTTTACTATCTGCACCAAGCTCCTACAATGTGCACAAATTTCAAAGTTAAAGGTTTTCATACATGTCTATCCAATGGTTTCCAGGCCACATGCACAAGGCTCGCAAAGAGATCGAAGAAGTCATCCCGCAAGTAGATGTCATTATCGAAGTTCTTGATGCTCGTATCCCATTTAGTAGTGAAAACCCAATGATCTCTGAACTTCGTGGTGATAAGCCCGTGGTAAAAGTACTCAACAAACGAGATCTTGCTGACCCAGAAAAAACGGAACTGTGGATTGCTCACCTAGAAAAAGAGCAAGGTGTAAAAGCGATGGCTATCACCACTTCAAACCCGCAAGAAGTGAATAAAATTCTAGAGTTGTGTCGTAAACTTGCTCCTCACCGTGAAGAGATCGGTAAGAACATTCGTACCATGATTATGGGTATCCCAAACGTTGGCAAGTCAACCATCATCAATACACTTGCTGGCCGTACTATTGCCGTAACTGGAAACCAACCAGCGGTCACACGTCGCCAACAGCGAATTAACCTACAAAACGGCATCGTACTGTCTGACACTCCAGGGATCCTATGGCCTAAAGTAGAAAATCCGCACAGTGGTTTCCGCTTGGCTGCAACTGGAGCAGTTAAGGACACCGCGATTGAGTATGATGAAGTGGCGTTTTACACGGTTGAATACCTTGCTGAGGTCTATCCTGAGCGTCTAAAAGAACGCTATCAAATCGACGAGGAGCTTCCTGAGTCTGATCTAGAAATCATGGAGCTTATTGGCCGCAAACGTGGCGCCCTGCAATCTGGTGGTCGTGTAAACCTACACAAAGCCTCTGAGATTCTACTTCATGAACTTCGTAACGGTACCTTAGGCCAACTCACACTTGAGCTACCAGAAATGATCACCAAAGAGCTGGTGGAAGTGGAGCTTGAAGCCGCACGTAAAGCCGAAGAGAAAGCGAAGAAAAAAGAAGAACGCCGTAAACGTTACTTGAAAAACAAGCGCTAAAGCTTAGCTAAAGCTTAGCTACAACTCAGCTAAAATCTTATGCCAAAGCTTCAAAGTAAGAAGCTTTGGCATTTTTACATCAACAATTAGTAGTGTCAGCCTCAAGAGTGTTCGGTGCTTTACGGAATTTTTCCATGCTGTAAAAGCCTATCGAGGCAAAAACTGCACAAAGAATAACGACACTCCATGTGGAACTGTAACCATAGCTGTCAATCATATAACCAACGATAACAAAACTAGGCATCACCAAAATACTCCTAAGTGAAATCAACACACCCTGGATTCTGCCGCGATGACTGCTCGGAGAGTTATTCGCTAAGTAAACCCCCTCTTTTGTTAGAAGCAAAACCTCACCTGCAGCAAGAAAGAACCAAGCAAAGAAATGGATTGGTACTGTAGGTAGTGCCAAAATGAGACCGTAACCAACCGCAAACAGCAATCCGGCATAAGCCATGGCAATCATTTCCGTTTTATTCGTTGTAAGCTTCATCAGTATCGGGGTTATAACAACGACGACGATACAAGCGTAAGTCATCAACTGACCAAAGATTACAGCACCTTGTTGTTCGAATAATTCACTCAGATAGAGCGGACTTACCATCGTCATTTGGTGCAATACGAACCAAAGAGCGCCGCAAAGTAACGTAAAAACAACCAGTCTAGGTCGCTCATATAATACCTTCCATACCGACCCTTCGAATTCACGCTCTAAATCACCGCAATCTGGCTGCGCAGACTGCTCGTTACTAACAAATGAGTTGATTATGATGACACCGACCAAAGCGGCCAAACCATTGCCCCAAAATACCCACTCTGTATTTGACCAAAACAAGTAACCAGCAATGACAGGCCCAACCGCAGACCCTAAATTGTAAGCCAAATAACTTAGCGACATAACAGCATCACGATTCTTTGGTATCGACAAATCTGCTACTAGAGCATTACTCGCAGGAGATGCGATGCCCATACAGAAGTAAGCACTGAAGAGTAGTGCTGGCACTACAGTCGGTTGCTCTGGAAAGAAACCGCAGAGGATAAGAAGCCCCGCTCCGAACAACTCTCCAACGACAATGATTCGCTTGTGACCCAACAAATCAGAGAACTTTCCTCCGACAAAACCACCGATAAAGTAAGTAGCGCTTACAAACATGGCTATTAAGCCTGCATGCGTCACAGAGTAACCCAGCTTTTCTGTTAGTAGTAATACAAGAAAAGGGATAATAAAGTTGCCCATCCCTAATATGACTCGCGCTGCCGCAAGAGCATAGATACTCGATGGTAAGTTTCTATATATTGAAAGAGAAGAAAATAATTTTATAGTCAAAGTCCTTTGAAATGCCTAGCGGACTATTAAATCAACTGCATGCATATAGCGCAACATCCTATTGCGTGATATTTACAACCGTTGAAATGGCATTTAACTTTCATAACGCGGTTCACATCTTCACGACTTACCCAAAATATCAACGTTAGTAACTCAAACTCGAGCTTACACATCCGCTGGTTAGTCACGACTAGATCGAACATGCGTTCTAGTCGCATCGTAGCTTAGCATTGGACAGAAATAGTCTACGTCCGCTCGTTTTTAACATGCCCCATGTAGCCGTCATCCTCACGAAAGTGAGGTTCTCCCACCACGTGTAGGCAACTGAAAATATTCGATTAAGTCACGTAATTCAACTTTTCAACGCGCTAAATGAGATCCCCTTTTTCAAGGGGATGACGGTGATTTTTGGTATGGCTTGAAGCACCAAATGGGGCAGAAATGCTCTACATCCCTTCATTTCTAACATACCCATATAGCCGTCATCCTCACGAAAGTGAGGATCTCCTACCGCATGTAGGTAACTGAAAATCTTCGACTAAATCACGTAAGTCAGCTTCACGACGCGCTGAATGAGATCCCCTTTTTCAAGGGGATGACAGTGATTTTTTGAGGATGGTGTGAAACACGAAAAGGGGCAGAACCAATTTAGGGCAACCTGTCAGTTACACAGAATTATATACAGAGTCATTGCAGTCAGACTCATTCACATAAATCAGCTCAGCTAGCCTCACCACTATCCCTAAGTTTCTGTTAAGATAACGCTTCTTATCACTTACACTGTGTCAATTGTGAGCATTCTTGGTCAACTTCGCCTTCTATGGGCCAACAAAACATTTAATTACAGCGTTCTGATGCTGTTTGCGCTGCTCGGCGTGGTCATTCCCGCTTGGTATTTGGAGCAGCAAACTTGGGTTACTCCGTTAATTCTTGGTGTCATTGCGGCTGCACTAGCAGAAAGTGACGACAGCTTCACTGGCAGACTGAAAGCGCTCATCATCACGATGATCTGTTTTGCCATTGCCTCATTTTCAATCGAACTATTATTTAATACACCCTGGCTTTTTGCTGCGGGTCTGTTTGTTTCGACCTTAGGTTTTGTACTTTTGGGTGCAATCGGTCCGAGATATACCAGCATTGCTTTTGGCTCTTTGTTAGTGGCTATCTACACCATGTTAGGAGCAAGTGAGAGCAGTGATTTATGGACGCAACCTACACTGCTGTTAGGCGGTGCTTCTTGGTATTACCTTGTTTCATTGGTTTGGAACAGTCTATGGCCATTACAACCAGTGCAACAAAGCCTCTCGAACGTGTTTAATGAGCTGAGCTTGTATTTGGACGCGAAGCGAAATCTGTTTCATCCCACACGAAACCTCATCCCTCAGCCGCATCGACTCAAAGAAGCCAGTCTGAATGCTTGTACCGTATATGCGCTTAATGAGTGTAAAACGACGCTGCTTAATCGCTCGAAACGCGGCCATGTTGACGGGCCAAGTGATCGCTTTTTACAAGTTTACTTTATCGCTCAAGATATCCATGAGCGAGTGAGCTCCAGTCACTACCGCTATCAAGAGCTAGCGACCTCCTTTTCACATTCGGATGTGCTGTTTCGCTTTAAGCATTTACTCGAAATGCAATCCATCGCCTGTAAGAACATCGCGCACGCTCTGAAACTCGGTAACAAGTATTCTCACAGTAATGATTCACTTAACGCACTAGTTGAGCTTCAAGACTCTATCGAATACTTGGAAACGCAAAACCGTCCAGAGTGGAAGCCATTATTGGTACAGATCCACTACCTATTTAATAACCTAGCAACGGTTGAGAAACTGCTCAGCAATGTTAGTAACCCTGACATAGTCAACCAAGATGACAACGTGCTTGACGATACCAACGCTCACACACCACTCGCCATGTGGCGCAGAGTAAAATCCAGCTTAACGTTAGATTCTTTATTGCTTCGCCATGCGATCCGCCTGTCTTGTGCATTGACTTTGGGCTACGGGATCATTCAGTTTTTCGAACTCGAACGTGGGTACTGGATCCTGCTAACCACATTGTTTGTTTGTCAGCCAAACTACAGCGCAACACGTCAAAAACTCACCGCACGAATTGCAGGTACAGTCGTTGGCCTTCTGGTTGGGGTGCCTTTGCTTACCCTATTTCCATCCACAGAGAGTCAGCTGGTGCTTTTGGTCATTTCTGGCGTCATGTTCTTTGCGTTTCGACTCAACAATTACGGCTATGCAACAGGGTTTATCACCGTCTTAGTTCTGCTTTGTTTCGATCAACTTGGTGAAGGTTACGCGGTAGTGCTACCACGTTTAATGGATACGCTCATTGGCTGTGCACTGGCCGTTTGTGCTGTGTACTTCATTCTTCCGGATTGGGAATCCAAACGTTTATCGAAAATCATGGTTTCAGCATTAAAAACCAATCGCCTGTATTTGCTACAAATCATTGGCCAATATCGAGTCGGTAAGAAAGATGACCTAAGCTACAGAATCGCGAGACGCGACGCCCATAATGCGGATGCGAACCTATCCAAGGCCATCTCTAACATGCTGGCTGAACCGGATCGTTATCAACTGGATACCGATGAGTGCTTTCGCTTTTTAACGCTCAATCATGCGCTTCTTAGTTACATCTCAGCTCTGGGGGCGCACCGTCAACGACTGGATGACGAGTCCATCCACTTGCTCGTTCTTGAGGCGCATCGAAGTATCAATCGCCATATTGAAATAATTGAAGCTAACCTGTCGGGCACAATCAGTGATGCCACACACACCACCGTAGACCAGTTTGATATCCATCGACGCCTGTCTGAATGGCGAGACGAGGATGACCGTTCAGCACGTATGGTACTTCAACAGCTGCACCTAATTTATCGAATGCTACCAGAGCTACAAAGCCTATCAAGCCACCTAAAACCAGCTGAGCTTGAAAAAGCCCAATTAAAACAGGAAGATTAACCCCAACCGCTTACACTCAATAACCGTCATGCTAATGCAGACTTTGCATTAGCATGACTTAGTTAACCAACCTATTGACGCCCTCTTACATTTCTCGGACAAAATTCACAAACTGAATTTATAGAATACTCAATATAGCGACTCATCATTGATGATCGAAAGGAACTCAACCGCTTGTGTACACGAGACAACCACGATCAACCAAACTGCGTCATAACGGGTGTTACTATGCCAACACAGCAATTTGAAAAACTGAAAGAACAGCTAAAGCAGCTATCGCCACAGCAGCTCAAAGCACTGCAAGGCGAAATCAGCTCACAGCTACAGCCAAGCTCTGATAATTTATTGAGCGAAGAAGAGTTAGCGGCACTTTCACAACTGTTTCGTTAATCTGCCAACCTCCCGCGCACAACTATGTCTTACCCTAACAGTTGTCGGTTCAACATGCGTACGTCTGTAATATGATGTCACAGAAGTTTTCGGCCATGGCTTGTATCTCTGAACTATGTGGGTAGAATCCCCGTTCAAATTGATTGACAAACATCGACATGCCAAAAGTAAATCTTCACAAGCGTAACTACCTAAATAACTTAGGTGACGAGCTCGCAATGTCTGAGTTCGAGCAGAAACTCACTCCTAAGTTTGACTCACCAGCAAAGCGAGTGAATCGTAGTCCCTACCTTACCCAGCGCAACGTCGACTACCGTTGGAAAACTCTCAAAAATCCGAGCGCACAAGCTCAGCTTCTCGATGCCCACACTGAATCGCAAATGGAAGCCTACGAAAAAAACATTGAGTTTTTTGTCGGTACTTTAAAAATGCCCATCGGCACTGCCGGCCCGCTCAGAGTGAATGGTCTGTTCGCCCAAGGGGATTACCAAATTCCGCTTGCCACTACCGAAGCCGCTCTAGTTGCATCATACAACCGTGGTGCCAACCTAATTACAGCCTGTGGTGGAGCTAGCGCGATGCTACTCAATGAAGGGGTCACTCGAACGCCTGGCTTTGCATTTAAGTCACTCATTGAGGCTGGTCAATTTGTGGCGTGGTTGGTGACCCAGTTCGATCACTTTAAAACATTGGCCGAGTCGACCACTTCCCACGGTAAACTCAGTGACGTAAGCGTCAACATCGAAGGTAATCACGTCTACTTGGTGTTTGAATATTTAACAGGAGATGCGTCAGGTCAGAATATGGTGACGATCGCCACAAACGTGGTGTTTGACTACATTCTAACTAACACGCCTATCGAGCCCGACTATGCATTTCTGGACGGTAACCTGTCTGGCGATAAAAAAGCGAACTCACAGACCTTACGCAGTGTGCGTGGCAAAAAAGTCACTGCTGAAGTGACCATCCCAGCGGATCTTGTTGAAAAATTCTTGCACACCACACCAAAGAAAATGGCGCAATTTGGCCAAATGACAACTGTCGGCGGTGCACTCAGCGGAACCATTGGTATTAATGCTCACTATGCCAACGCGCTTGCGGCACTGTACATTGCCTGTGGTCAAGATGCCGCTTGCGTAGCAGAGTCGGCTATCGGCATGACTCGCATGGAAGTTACTGAAAAAGGTGAACTCTATGCCAGCGTTACACTACCTAACTTAATGGTCGGAACGGTCGGCGGTGGTACCGGATTACCAAGCCAAAAAGCTTGTCTAGATTTACTTGGCCTTCACGGTTCGGGACATTCTCAAGCCCTAGCGGAGGTGGCGGCGTCGCTATGTCTCGCTGGTGAGCTGTCGATTGTCGGCGCATTTTGCGCGGGACATTTTTCTCGTGCCCATCATAAGTTAGCAAGATAAATGATGAACAAAAAAGGATGCGCAAGCATCCTTTTTTGTTTTTCGTCTCATGCTATTACGCCGCTAAGTAATGAAATTGCTTGAAATGACGTAGGGCTTCGTTAAGCGTTTTCTCTTTTATTGGCTTTACAATAACAAAATCTGCGCCAGCCGCGAAGAACGCTTGACGTGTGGAGGTCTGATTATCTGCTGTGCAAGCGTAAATAGGTAAAGTCTTGTTAAACTCCTGACGAATTTGCTTGGTGATCTCTATGCCCGATACACTTGGAAGCTGGTTATCCATTAACACTAAGTCGAACGGCGCACTGTCAATGCAATTTAGCGCTTCCTGACCATCCTTTGCCCACACAACATGCATTCCGTACTTCTCACAAAAGGCTTTAGCAATAAATGCGTTGGTATGATTGTCTTCAACCAACAGCACCATCACTTCACGGTCAAACAGGTTGAAGTCAATCTCCGCCTCTTCGACATCGACAGAAGATACCTCCTCGACGACCTCAATCGGCAAGGTCAACTTAAATTGAGTGCCAACGCCCACTTCACTCGTCAACGCAATATCCCCATCAAGTATGGAGATCAGGTTTCTAACAATCGCTAGCCCTAAACCGCTCCCACCATATTCTCGGGTCAACGTCGACTCAGATTGCACAAAGGGATCAAAGATTTGTTCAAGCTGATCTTGGCGAATGCCAATACCCGTATCCTCAACTTCGATGGATAACTGAGAAGTTTGCTCAGAATGATGGCGAGACAAAGAAAAAGAGACCTTCACGTGGCCGACATGGGTAAACTTAATTGCATTGCTGAGTAAGTTGAACAGTATTTGATTCAAACGAACTTGATCGGTAAACAACACCGTCTCAGCTGGCAGTCGGTTATCAATTTTTAAGTCGATAGATTTGTCATCACACAACGGACGATAAATACCATCCAGCGCGGTCACTATCTCTTTAAAACTGAATCTATGTTTTTCAAGTTTAAAGCTGCCATTTTCAATTTTTGAGAAATCAAGAATGTCATTGAGCACCGCTAGCAAATGTTCACCGCTATTACACAGCACATCAATTTGCTCTTGATATCGCGTCTGTTTGGCTTCTTTCTTGAGCAGTTGTGAAATCCCCAGGATACCATTGAGTGGTGTTCGTATTTCATGGCTCATTTTGGCCAAAAACTCCGTTCTCGCCACTGCAGCAAGCTCTGCTTCTTGCCTCGCCTTGGCGCTTTGCTTTTCTGCTTCAACCAACTTAGTAATATCCAAACCTTGCGACAGTACAAGCTTCTTGTCTTTACGGGTTTGTATCGACGATAAGTTCCAGCGGTAAACCATGTCATCAATAGGCACATCGATCCCCGTGATGGTGACGCCATGATTCGCTTTATCAACCTGCAATTTCATTTCCTCAACGAATTGACGGAATGACAGTGAGTCGCTGCTATCTGCATTGCGCTCTAATCCGAGGGCTTTACGCGCGGCTGGATTTATCTGCAGAATAGTCGAATTCTCCGTCCAAACGATAATCGGGGACAAAGAGAAATTAAATAAGTCCTGAAACAGCTTTTCTTGTTCGGAAAGGCGTTCGAATGTATTGCTGAGGGTTTTTCCGATATGGTTGAATTCATGGATCGTCGAGCCGGAAAAGTGCTCAAATTTGTGCGTATTACCTGCAATTCGAGTATACACCATCAATTTCGCCAATTCCGTTGTGACTCGTCGATTTAGCCAGCGCCTAGTAATCATCGAAGTAATCGTAATCACTACAAGCGAGAGAAAAATCCAGAATAGATAACTATTTCGAAGGGCAAGTACACCAGGGTTTCGCTGAATCGAATACACCGTCAAGTTTGATACCTGAGTACCAACCAACAATGGCGTTTCGGTCACTAGTATCTTGTTTAAGTCAGCTTCTCCACTCTCAATAACAGAGACCACAAATTCTTGAGTATAACTATCATCGGATGATATCGAGGAAGCGATGACCTTATCACCAAAACTAAGAATGACATCATCACTGTTGCTGCCGCGTAAAAGGCTTGTCAGCAGCCCAGCATTGTCATCAAGGATCACCCCTACATACAGTTGACCGAGCACTTCACCGGACGAGCGATCCACGATGGGTGTTCGACGTAGCAATACGTGCCGCTCGCCAAGCAGAGAGTCCGTCTCAACTGTTTTCCAGCTGTTACTTTTACCTGCCACGACATTTAAGGTCGTGAGACTGCTGCGATCTAGCCCATAAAACAGTGCGTTTCCATCATCCCAGACAACCCCTTCGCTGCGGGTGATAAAGCGAAAATCAGGCGCGTGAGAAGGTTGAAGATTGTCTTCGCGTAAAAAGAAGTAATCGAGTAAACGTGCATCCTGTGTTTGAAAAAAGCTCTCTACCGCATCACTCTTCGCGTTGCTATCTTGCAATATTTGCAATGACGCGAGGCGATAGTTGAAAAAGTTCACGACCAATGTACTAGTTTGCCTAGCACTTTTTTGAACCTCTTCCCGAACAATATCACGGCTCAACTGCCAACTTTGCAATAACATGGCGAAAGTAAACACGCCCACGACCGTAATCACGGTCCGGGTGATTAAAGTAGCAAGAGTTTTACGATTATTAAAATCCGTTAATGGCATAAATTCTTCACACGCTACTATTGGTCAGAATAGCGAAACGCTTTGGCTTTCAATTCATTAATACGTTGAGTGCTATCTTCACTAGTGACCAGCTCGAAGCTGCCTGAGTACACCTGTGGTACCGGTTTTTGTTCCAAATCCCATTTAATCGCCTCTGCCATGGCCACGCCTGTATCATCATTCATTCGCATCACAGTCACATCGAGATCGCCACGTTGAATGGCGTCCAACTCGGCAGAACCACCGCCCCAGCCATTTACTACCACTTGCTGTTTACCCAGCTCACGCAGCGCATCCGTCGCCCCTAAAGCTACGTCCGTCGCACAAGCGTAAATAAAGTCTACATCTGGGAACTGTGCCAAGGCGTTGAGCGCAGCTTCACGGCCACTTTCACGATTGGCTTTAGTGTAATAGGAAGTCGTCAGATTAAAGCTCTTCTCAGCATCCATCTGCTCAATAAAAGTTCCTCCCCGCGCGTCACTAACATAACCTTCGGAAAAATACAGTACCGAGTAATCCGTTTGAGCTCCACCAAAGCGTTGTTTGAAGTAATCAGCGAGTAACAAACTGCCTTTTACATGATCGAAACCAACATACATAAATGGCGGGTTCTCCGCCCAACCTTTTACCGGGGTCGTAATGTTCTGCAGGATCAATTTAATATCCGTGGCGTGCAAAACATGTTCTATAAATTTACGGTGTCTGGTGGTGTCTAAGGTAAAAATCAGATATCCAGAATTGTTTTTTACCGCCTCCATGAGTGAGACGCTTTGTTGACGATAGTCTTCATTAGGTCGAGTGAAAACTTGGTTTAGTTCATACACTACGCCGAGTTCTTCTAACCTTCGTTCAAATGCCTTAATGTTTCTTACCCAGTAGTCGGACACTTGTTGTCCTGGATAAACCACGGAAATGGTTACGGGCTCACTTTGCTTTACAGCAAGAGGAACGGGCCCACCCAAAACGGCTTGCTGCAATTGTTCTGCTCGCTGCTTTTGTTCTGGGTGCGTTTTAAGAAACTGTTGATAATTCCAATAATCAGACAGGATGGTATTTGCAGAGGTTGTGAATGAAGGCGCTGCAAATAGTATTACGATGAGCAAAGTATGAAATTTAGGCATCTGCACTGTATATTTTTGTGTTTAAGAACAAGTGTATACAATGAATTTCAATAGAGCCAGTTTTCGATATTAAACACGTGTGGTAATGACAAATTCTTCACCTGTGGCCACTAACCGCTCTTTACGTTTTTTATCCAGCTTCTTGATTGCAATTTCTGTTTTCAGCGCTTCACTTTTACTCTGCTGGGGTTGACTCCACACCAACTTTAATGGGCCTCGACCTCGTAACGCTTTTGCGCCTTTACCCGTTTGGTGTTGTTTAAAACGACGCTCTAAATCGTTAGTCACACCGCAATAAAGTTTGTTTTCAGCCGTGCGGATCAAGTACACATACCAGCCACTCGCGATAGAAGTGTCGGCCATCGTCAAATTTTCCCAATTAAAAAGGCGGCTTTCACCGCCTTACAAACCTAGAGTAGTGAGTTAACCAGTGCTTTGAGCTCCAAGAGCTCTTGCTTAAGAGATTCAACTTCACTTTCAAGCGCTTCAATACGAGCTTGTCCTGCTGATGACGCTACAGGACTAGTGCCTGTTGAAGCTTCTTGGACAAGCTGTTCAATATCGACTTCACCACTAAACAAATGCATATATCGCGACTCACGCTTACCTGCTTCACGCGGTAGCTTAACGACTAAAGCTCCACTTTCGCGGGTTGCCATCGCATCCAGTACCGCTTCCACCTCTTTCACGTCAGTGAATGCGCAAAGTCGGTTAGTTCGAGTACGGATCTCCCCTGGTGTTTGCGCTCCACGGAGTAGCAAACAACACACGATACCTTTCTCTTGCTCGTTGAGTTTTAGATCGCCAAATTCGGTGTTACAAAAACGATGCTGAAACTTTGACACTCGACTGTTGAAGCTACTCTCATCACTCAATAATCGGCGATTTATCAAAGCGGTTGCCGCATCCTGAACCTCCGCATCACCAAGACTCATAACCGGCTCGCGGTTACTCTTCTGATTACACGCGGTTGTTAAGCTGTTTAGCGTCAACGGGTATTGATCGGGAGTCGTAATCTCTTTTTCGATAAGGCAGCCAATGACGCGCGCCTCAACTGGGGACAATTCTATGTTCATTATTGTATTCCTTTCTAGTCCGCTACAGTGTCACAAAGCGAGTTTAGTGCTCCGACAAAAACGGTACTCGTATAAACTTACCAGCCTGGTCGATCATGACGACTTTACTTCGATTGAGTTCGACTTCAACCACCTCCAACTTGCGACGTTCACAGATGTACGCCCCTTTAAGCTTTTGTTTCGGTGACGGCTTATCATCTGGGATGACAATGTCGTTGTTTGGGTCGATTGAAGTCTGAGATAACAGTGACATGAATTACTTTGTGTTTAAAACCTTGCTGTTTTGAAATCATAGCGCTATTCCTTACTGCAACTCAATTGTTTCTTCGACTGAGTGGCGACAAACTAAGCAATAGCCCGTGAGTATTGATCTAAGGTCTGTTATCAATCAGTTTGTTGTGTTTTAATCAAACCAGATACCACACACGAATTAGGAAAGGATTATGAGTAGCGTATTTGAAATCGTTGCGCAAGCGCGCCGCAAGAACAAACTGAAGCGTGAACTGCTAGACAACGAAAAGAAGGTTCGCGACAACCGTAAGCGTGTCGACCTTCTAGAAAACTTGATGGACTACATCAAGCCAGAAATGACGCATGATGAAATTGTTACCATCATCAAAAACATGAAAGCAGACTACGAAGACCGTGTTGATGACCACATCATCAAGAGCGCAGAGATTTCAAAAGCTCGTCGTGACATCAGCCGTCGTATTCGCGAGCTGACTGAAGAAGACAAGCAAATGGTTCAAGGTAAGAAGTAATATCTTACGACTGACATTAAAGAGCCTGCCCTTGCAGGCTCTTTTTGATTTTCACGAGCGAATCTATTGATAGTTTCAACATTTTTAGTCCTCAACTATAGACTCCCAGCCACTAAAACGTTTGCGTAATCGCTAACCTTCTCCGTATGCAAAATTGACGGTTTCATCACAGAATTTAGACTGTTATAGTGTCTGCAAATCACGGTAACACCATTCGAGGCAAGGAGCTTCCTCGACATTCTCATGATGAGAAGAATAGGTACCAGCACCCCTGGCAATATTTGAGGAGGAAATTATGGACTTCAGTATGGTTGAATTACTTGGTTACGCAGCATCGATCATGGTCGCTATCTCATTAACAATGAAAGACATTGTTAAACTTAGAGTACTTAACTTTGTAGGCTGTGCCCTATTTACTGCATACGGCTTAGCGATTGACTCGATGCCAGTTGTAATCACCAATGGTTTCATTGCGTGTGTTAACGTCTACTTCTTGTTGCAGATGCAAAAAAAAAGTGGGACGAGCGCTGAATCTAACGCCTAGTCGCCTGATTGCAATCAGAACCCCCATTTTTAAAGCCTCGACTCTGTCGAGGCTTTTTTATTAGCAAAAGGCAGACCACACTTAGCAACATCTTCATGTTTCAGAAACTAGTCTAAATCCCTAAACACTCAACTAACCAAAAAACCGGCTAATCCAAGTAATTTCACCAAATGCGATTAGATCGTAAATGGTAAAAAACACCGCTGATATAACAGCAAGCTTTAACAAACGAATCAAAATAAACATGTTTCTCTCTATAGCAAACAGTCAGTTAAGTAAAGGCATAGTGTATCCGGCTGATAGTAGGATTAAAACCATTAATGGAACCAATCAAACCATCGTGCTCAGGCCAGCTCCCCTACAAGCCTTTGACCTTCCAAAAAGCATCACTAACGGCTTGGTCTAAAAACGACGGATACCCGGTTGTTATCGGCAATAACCAAAGCTTGGCTTGCTCACTCGACACAATCAACGGCATTCTATGATGGTATTCACGATAAGATAGAGAAGGTGCTGTGGTTAACGTGACAACCTGGTGGGTATCAGGATAGCCAATACCCACCATATATAGCGGTTCACCATTAACCGACTGAAAAAGAAACTTTGATTTTTCCCCATTGTCGTGGGTACGCCATTCGAACCACCCTGAACAAGGCACAATGACACGATGATTCGCGTAAGCGTGTGCGAACGTCGTTTTGGATCGCACCGACTCTGCTTGAGCATTGATGATAAGCTTATTACTCCACTGCGGTTTGATCCCCCATGATAGTGGAAGTTGGAATAGCTGATTATCGTTACCCGAGACGACACAGTCGAGCTGCTCAGAGGGGTAAGCTTCGTCTCTTGGCAGTGTTGAAAACGCTAAGCCAAGCTGCTCTGAAACGTAGTGACTAAAAGGATCATCGATAATGTTAAGTCGGCCGCACATTAAGTAAATAAACTCCTTGTTCGGCTCTATTATAGCGTATTGCGTCTGTTTACTCTTGACGCTCCTACCATTCACCCATAGTTTTAGGACGGAACGCCTTTGCTTGCGCGTCTGGATAGGCCGAGAGGATGTTGTACTCGGCCATACCTCTAGTATTCAACCCAACTCTTGATTGACCAGCGGCACCATCGCCGCTGATGATCAAATTACACCGCTTGGGATCAAATATATGAGTAACGACCAAGCACCTACCCAACCAATCACAATGAAAGTATCAAACCAATCTTTGTCCCACATAATTCCTCCGATGAAATGTGGTGGTCACCTATTAGTAACAGACGACCTTTACGTAGATTGATTCAACTAAAGCAAAAACCATTCCTTTGTTATGGAAGCAGACCCGCATTTTGGCTCGGGGTTGAGCGCACTGAGGTAGGTTGTTCAGATAACAGCTTGATAAAACAGTCCGCCATTGACCAGGTCGTCACAATGCCACTGTCTAGCATATTTCGAATAGCATCATAGCCCTCTTTCCCTTTCATGGTGTAAGCACTTGATGTACCTATGTAAACACGATGTTCATCCAATACTTCACCGGCCACGATCACATTAGAGACTCTTTGTCCTTTTGGTAAAGTTGAGTCATATTGAAACTCAAGTTGCGAGGTATATGGATAGCTACCTGAGCCCGTGCCTTGCACACCATTGCTGTATGCATTGTCGAGCGCTCCCTCTAAAATTTTTGGAATATCGCTCCCTTTAATACGGTACACGCCAATCGGTACCGCAAACGGCAAGAGTTTTCCCGCTACATCGGCAACAGAAACGGGGCCCGCTGCCAATGAATTTCGAACACCGCCGGCATTGTGCATCGCAAAATCCACTTGATGGCCAAGTGACTGCATGGTGTACAAGAATGAATGCGCAACTAATGGAGCAAGTTGACTTGGGCCCTGTTCGTCGGGCAACCTGACGTGCCTCAACTCGCGGTCTAAGCTCGCTATTGTCTGCGTTTGCAACGCCTTAACTTGAGGCTGGTACTTTTCAGCCAGCAAGGCTTTAACGACCGGATCTTTTCTTACCACGACCACGTTTGGATGAGCATGAATTTGCTGTTTGATTTTCTCGATTACGCAAGCGTGAAGCTCTCCGTGAACATCCATAAATACACGACGTCCAACTAATAACTCATTTCGCCCTTCAAAGCTGGTGACTTTGCCGTTGGCGGCAAACTCTATCTGGCAATGACCGAGCGTCATTGCGTGATGGCCAGCCTGAACTACAAAAGTACCACTAACCTCAACACCATAATGTTGCTGAGATTTTAGCCCCAACGAGGAAAAGTCACCCTGTAACACATGACTATGACCTCCAATAATCAACCCAAGACCAGTGACTGTGTCAGCAAGCTCAAGATCGGCTTCATAGCCCATATGGCTGAGCAATATGATTTTATTAATGCCTCGAGCATGAATCGCATCCACCGTCGCCTGTGCTGTTGCGATGCATGGCTCAAAAGTAGTGTCACTATCTGGGTTAGCGATGTCGGCCATTTTATCTAGTGACAAACCAAAGATAGCAACTCGCTCTTCACCGACTGACTTCTCTATCCAATTTGCGACTTGCCGCTGCGTATCAAAATCCATCAAATTTGGATGCGATTTCAGTGGGTACTGCTTCTGCTTACTCCGCTCGGCCGACACATTCCAATTGCCTGCAAGAAGCGGAAAGTCTATTTCACGAACAAATTTTCCGACGGGCTCATTACCCATGTCCAGCTCATGGTTCCCGAGCGCCATCGCATCGATGCCAAGTGAGTTCAACATCACGGCATTGGCTTCACCTTTAAAAAGTGAAAAATAAAGTGTGCCCTGAAAACAGTCGCCGGCATGCAGAAATAGAAAGCCGTCATTAGAGTATGATTGTTTAAGCTGTTTTACTCGCGCTGCAATTCGCGCAAAGCCCCCAGCACTGACGTACGGCTGATAGAGTTGCCCATTGTGGCTGACGCTTAAAGCTAGTGACGAGGGGTCAAAGTAAGAGTGTGTATCGTTGATATGCGCTACGGTGAGCGAAAGAGGCTTATTGTTTTTTGTCATTGCATCTTCTCTTTTATCTTGCTCATGATGGTAACGTGCTTTATGTGACATTCCAATGAATTTTATGAAATCACATACTGATTGTACGGGTCTATTTATGATAGACATCACATGATTATCTGCACGATAACGACTCAATAGTGCAGATAACAGCTTGAAATTACTTGGCCAATTATGAGGTTGATTACAGTCCAATTGGAAAAAGCAGCTTATAATTGAAGTAGATAGTATGACCTAATTAGGGGAAATGGATGAAGCTAGAGCGAATTGATGTTTCCGGCTTTCGCGGAATCAAACGCCTATCCATTGCACTGGACGACCTCACGACACTGATTGGTGAAAACACGTGGGGTAAATCCTCTCTGCTCGATGCGTTAAGCGTTGCACTCCCGGCTGATGGACGAATTTATCCATTCGAAATGAAAGATTTTCATGTCGATCATGCCGCATCACATCCACAGACACGCCATTTGCAAATTGTACTCTCTTTCGTCTCCACCGAGCGCAATGAAACTCTCTCTGGACGCTACCGAAAGCTCAAACCCATTTGGTTTCAAGATGAAAATGGTATAAACCGATTCTACTACCGCATCAGTGCGACACTTGATGGCTACGATATTAGCCAGAAATATAATTTCTTAGACCCTGAGGGAGCTCCGCTTAGGTTGCACCATTCAGAAAAAATCGCGCAAGAACTGATGACTCTGCACCCTGTGATTCGTTTACGAGACTCTCGTCGACTGTACCAACAAGAGGCGAGCGCTAATGGGAACGGGAACGGGAACGGCAATAGCATCAATTCCCGCTCCGAAAAGCGAATCAATAATACCGTTCGACGGCTTATGGCTATACCGGGTCATGTTAATAAAGGGGAGATCAAAAGCAGTCTCACCTCAATGAAAGCGCTCGTAGAACACTACTTTTCATTTAAAAGTCACTCAAAAAAAATAACCAAAGGTCAACGAGACGGCGTCTTTTTCTCTCGCCCTAACAGTGAACAGAATCTTGCACAA
The DNA here is from genome assembly GCF_036245475.1 of Vibrio sp. 10N. Classification (NCBI taxonomy): domain Bacteria; kingdom Pseudomonadati; phylum Pseudomonadota; class Gammaproteobacteria; order Vibrionales; family Vibrionaceae; genus Vibrio; species Vibrio sp. 10N. The sequence continues at coordinate 756,665 of NZ_BTPM01000002.1, forward strand.
GTCATTGATGAAACCAAAAACCATCAAACTCGTTTGTTATTGCTTGGCCTCCTAAATGCGTACCTGCAGGCAAAGGGGCCGCATGAATTGCGTCGTTGCGCGAGACCCATACTCATTATTGAAGATCCCGAAGGTCGTTTGCACCCCACGCACCTAGCTCGTGCCTGGAGCTTATTGCAAATGTTGCCAATGCAAAAAATACTGACGACCAACAGTAGCGATCTGCTCGGCGCTGTGCCTTTACAATCTATCCGCCGCTTAGTGAGACAATCGGACAAAACCATTACTAAAGCACTGGCTACCAATAGCCTTACAAAGGATGAGCTTAGACGAGTTGGCTTTCATATTCGCTTTCATCGCTCACGAGCTTTGTTCGCACGCTGCTGGCTACTAGTAGAAGGAGAAACTGAAGTTTGGCTGTTCAATGAGCTTGCCAACCAATGTGGCTACAACTTAGCAGCCGAAGGGGTGCAAATTATCGAATTTGCCCAATCAGGGCTAAAGTCCTTAATCAAAGTCGCCAAAGCATTCGGTATCGATTGGCATGTTGTCACCGATGGTGATGCCGCAGGTAAAAAGTACGCAACAACCGTACTCCATCAATTAAAAGGAGAGCATGAGCGACATCATTTAACCGAATTACCAGACAGAGATATCGAACACTATCTGTATGTAAACGGATTTGAAATTTTCTTTAGGGATCTTATCAAAATCCCTCATGACCACCCTATCCCACCGAAAAAAGTGGTCGCAAGAGTGCTTAAGAAGTTTGCCAAGCCTGACTTAGCACTCGCCATCGTCGCTGAATGCGAAGAGAAAGGTATCGAGAGTATTCCTGTTTTGATTCGTTGGATTCTGCGAAGAGTTATTACCATGGCCAACGGCAATACCTAACAAAAAGCCCCTATCAGAATTTCTGATAGGGGCTTTCTGGTCTGTTTTTATGCTAGCTTAATCGTTCGCAAGCGCTGTCTTGGTGTCACTGCCGAGTTGTTTATGCAACCAAAGACCGCTCGCTTTCATAGTAAATCCAAAAATCCCACCAAGAATCAATGACGGAACGACTATTTGCCACGCACCATCTGCGGCGAATGTAGCGCAGGCACCAATGAATGTACCTGGGATGTACTGTAGCCAAGTTCGCTTAGCTTGGATGCACATAAAAAACGACACTAACGCGGTCATTACATAACCGGCGATTTCCAAATTGATCAGTGATGAGCCATGAATTATCACCATCGCCCACACTACGCCAGACATATTGGTAAGCAAACTTTGTGCAAGTCCTGCAATACCATCTTTCGGCGCTGCAAAGTAACTGGTACACCCAAGGAAACCAGCCCAAGATAGCAGCCCCAATGATAACGCTGCCCAGCCCCATATACCTGAAAGAATGCCTGTTGTAATAGAAATAGCGATTAGTGGACTCATTTCGTCAACCGATGGTTTATTCAATTTAAACCTAAGGTAACGAATATAACCCCACAATTAAGCGATCACAGTCACATCAAATGAATTTACGTACATTTCATTTCACTATAAACGTGATTCTGATCGCTAAAACACAGATGGTTTGCCTTTCATCATACGCAACCCCTCTCGTTTGACACATTCCACCAGCGGGTTTTCTGTCATATCGGCACGCCATATAAAAGACAAGGTACGCTCCATTTCCAGCTCAGGTACATTAAGTGCAACTAACTGGCCTGACTCGACAAATCGTTCCACATCCAAATAAGGCAAACAGGTCAAGTACTGACCGTTTGCGACCATGCTTCGTAACACAGGTACGTGTTCGTATTCGCGCCATACGTCTAAGTCAGCAATTAAATGGTGAATGGAGCTATCAAAGATTTTTCGAGTGCCCGAACCATGCTCTCGCAACACCCAGCGTGCCTGCTCAAGCTGAGCCAAACTTACACGTTCTCGACGAGCAAATGGATGATGTGCAGCGGCCACAACCGTCAAGTGATCACGACACCACACTTCTTGGTGAATCCGGTTGTCGTCGCAGCGCCCTTCTATGATGCCTAGGTCATACTTATAGTCCAAAACACCTTCAATCACCGAGTCGGTACTCTTTACACCCAGTGAAATTCGCATCTCAGGAAAATCGTTATCAATTGCGCTGATAAGATCGGGTACCAAGTGCTCCGCTGGCGTCTGACTTGCACCGAGCTTTAACTCTCCACTTAGCAAATGCTGCTCGTAGAACCCCATTTCGATTTGCTGTGCATCTTGCAGTAATCGCTTAGCTTTAGGTCTTAACCAGACACCCCAATGAGTCAATGCCATCTGTTTACCCTGCCTTTCAAACAGTGGCCTACCAAGCATTTTTTCTAACTGTGCCAATGACATACTCGTTGCTGACTGTGTTAAAGCCAGCTTATCCGCAGCCTGACTCACACTCCCCGTATCCGCTACGGCATCAAAAACGGCAAGTTGTTTTAATGAATATCGCATCCGTTTTCCTTTCACCACTCAATCTTAAAACACTGTGTTTGATTGCAAATCCCGAACTGTCTTTATCAGTTTCTCTTATGTTGAGAATTAGGTGCTGTAGTCGTGTTGTTTTTTTCACCTATTGCGTATCTCAACGTTTGCTAATCTCTCACCAAAAAACAGTACGTTATGGACTTCAAGCCTTATTCTACCTTGTGCAGATAAGTTATCAATATTTCTGATTTCGATTTTAAAAATTATCAATTTTACCACTAGCAACCAATGCCCTTAATCTAGATTCGAACACGGCAAGGGGTCATGTTCTCGCACCTTTATCTCGCAATCACTGAGGAGTTAACACATGGGCGAATCACACAATAACAAGGTTAAGGAGTAAGGGATGGCATCAGCTAGCTCCGACAATAATCTGCTTTTCTCGCCACTCGAAATGATGGCCGAAGCTGAAAAATTCGCACTGAGTAAAGCAAAGAAAACCAGTGGAATGACAATGAGCCTCGCCATGATGGCTGGCGCTTTTATCGGATTAGCATTCCTGTTCTACATCACAGTAACAACGGGCAGCGAAGAAGCAGGATGGGGCTTAAGCAGGTTAGCTGGCGGCTTAGCATTCAGTATGGGGTTGATCCTCATAGTGATATGCGGCGGTGAACTGTTTACTAGCTCAGTGCTGTCTAGCATTTCATGGGCGAACAAGCAGATAAGCTTTAGCAAAATGCTATCAATTTGGGGAAAGGTCTATGTTGGAAACTTTATCGGCGCAATGTTCTTGCTACTGATCGTCTCCGCAGCCGGCTTATACCAAATGGATAATGGTCAATGGGGCTTAAATGCTCTGCATATTGCGCAGCACAAGCTACACCACACCTGGGTCCAAGCATTCGCGCTCGGCGTGCTTTGTAACCTTCTCGTTTGCTTAGCTATCTGGCTAACGTTTAGCAGTGCCAATGCTATGACCAAAGCGGCGATGACGGTGTTACCAGTCGCCATGTTTGTCAGCAGCGGTTTTGAACACTGCGTCGCAAACATGTTCATGGTGCCACTAGGCATTGTTATTCAAAACTTTGCCGGTGCGGATTTTTGGGCAGCAACAGGCACGACACAAACTCAGTTTGCCGACCTAACACCCATGCATTTTTTAACTAACAACCTTATACCAGTCACGCTAGGAAACATTATTGGTGGTTCGGTTTTAGTAGGACTCGCTAACTGGAGTATCTACCGCAGACCACAACTAAAAGCAGCAAACGTAACTGCAATAACACAAACCACTGAACTTACGTCAGTAAAGGAGACGCAAATGAACAACAACATCATCGTAAAAGACATCATGAACACTCAACCAGTAACACTAAGCGTAGAAATGCCTACATCAGTCGCACTCGATACCCTTTTGGATCACAACCTAACTAGTGCCCCTGTAACAGATATTGAAGGTCGTTTGGTTGGGTTCTTCTCAGTACACGATGTGATGGTTGATCTTTGGTGCCAAGACTACATTCCAGAGCAAGGTCAGAAAGTGGTTGATCTAATGAGTCGTGATGTTGTCGCAATCAATGCGTCTGAGAAATTAGTCGATGTGGCAGAGTTTCTTTGCATCGATAAAGAGCAGCTATATCCGGTAAGTTCAATGGGCATCGCAACAAGCTTCACGACACTTTCACTAGAAGAGCGTGCTAAAGCGATGAAGGTAAACAAACCACACGTGTTGCCTGTATTGGAAAATGGTGTCTTGGTTGGTGTTCTATCAAGAGCTGAAGTAATGAAAGCTGTCCGCCCTATCTATGGCGAACGCTTGAATGTTGTTGAGCGCGAACTTGAAACAGCGTAAGACAACACACCCATTTTTGGCTAGGAAATAAGTCGTTTGGCCGAAAAAAGCCCCGGTGTAAAAACCGGGGCAATCCTATTCTAGCCAACTGTTATTATTTTTATTTAAAGCGGTAGTGAACGCCGGCGCCAGCAGAAAATTGTGATTTAGAACGCTTGCCAGCGGTTTCATAGTTAACTGTTGTCGATGCAGACCAGTTTTGACTAAATTGATAAGCCCCACCTAGCGCGAGTGCTTGTTTCGACCCCGCAGCACCAATACCAACACCCATTGCGAACTCACCCGCATCTTGAACCATTGGTCGAGCATTCGTTACCGCGTGAGACGTTGCAACGACACCGTCCATGCGATCTTCCAAGTCGAGCATTTTATCGCCCATCTTTTTCATTTCCGTTTCTAGGCCAGTGATGCGAGCAGTGTTGCTTGCAATTTTGTTATCCAGATCAGAGTATGCTTCCGCACCAATCTCTACTACTTGACTCGCAGCACCATTAATACGGGTATTGATGTAGTCTTGAACATCATCCGGAGTGATTTCTGGCTCGGGACGCGGAGAAGGCGTATCCCCCTCAACAATCTGACCATTGGCTGCCGCTTGTTTAATGTCTTTTAGCGCTGCAATCTTGTCTTCGTCAGACATCTTACTGAACGCTTCTACATATTGTTCAACGTTAGAAGCGTCCATCGTTTCAACTACATTGCCTTGACCATCGCGAAACTCAACCACTGACTGACCGCTTTCAACTCTCTCTGCGACCTTTTGGCTCTCATCGATCGTGTCCATAATTTCACTGGTCTCATCCATGATCTTATTTTTTTCAGTTACGATTAGGGAGCCGCGATCTTGATTACCATCTCCATCGAACGATACATAGTCAATATGGCCATTTTTATGTGTAGAAAGCCTGATTTCACCTGCTCCTCGCATTGGCGAGAGTACTGCTTTACCCTGTTCTTCATTGTATTCTTCGATTTTGCCAATAGGTTTTCCGTCTACAAACAAGTAATCGTTGCCGTCTGCACTTTTTTCAACATGGAAAGAAGAACTATCCATTGCAATGGTATCGTGATGGTTAACTGTTGAAGCAAAAGTAGAGGTTGAAGTAATCGCTGCTATAGCAATCGCAATATATGATTTTTTCATTTTGAGAAATCTCAGTATCAATAAGGAATATAAGTTCTGCTTTATGGCGACTTTCCTTTTCGCCCACTGAGCTGTCAGTCACTCAACGTTAACTGGTAGCTTAGTTAGTTACCCCAGCACTACTGAGGGCACTAATTATGTTGTGCTCAGCCCTGAACACGGTGCGCATCCTAGTGACAATCAGATTTCTCAAGTACCCCACTAATGTTTGTATTGCTTAGAAAAGCGTTAGAAAAGAGAGGAAAATGGGCACAGTCAGTAAACGGACAATCGGCAATACCATAGGTACAAAAAAGCCCTGAGACAATGCTCAGGGCTTGATACGAGATGGTTTAGAGATTTTACTTCTGAACACCTTCGACATGAAGTTCCATGTCTACATAGCTTGATGCGCCCATGACTGGAATTTTGAAGTCAGCCAGCTCTAGACGAGTAGTGCCATTGAAGCCTGCGCGTTGGCCGCCCCAAGGGTCCTGACCTGCACCAATGAACTCCGCTTCAATCGTAATTGGCTGAGTTACACCGTGTAGAGTAAGCTCGCCCATTACGTCTAGCTTGCCATCACCCTTATCTTTTACGCTTGTGCTCTTGAACGTTGCCTCTTTGAACTTACCAGCATCGATAAAGTCTGAGCTACGAATATGCTTATCACGCTCTGCGTGGTTTGAATCAAGACTTGTTGTATCAACAACAACGTTTACTGTTGACGCTTCGATATTGGCAGGGTCGTAGCTAAAGTCACCAGAAAATGTATTAAAACGACCCTTGATGAAGCTGTAACCTAAGTGGCTAACTTTAAAGTTGATCGATGCGTGCGCACCTTTTGTATCGATAGCGTAGTCAGCAGCGTGTGCACCTAGAGGCAAAAGCATTGCCGCGGCCATTCCAGTAGCGATTAGTGTCTTTTTCATTTCGAAACTCCTAACATTTTCCGAAGAGTGTTGTCTTTGTTTATAAAGTGATGTTTCAACGCAGCCAGAGCATGCCCAGCGGCGGCAAGTATGACGAACCAAGCCGCATAGAAATGCACTTCGCCCGCAATGTCTGATTGATTCGGGAATAATTCACCCAAACCAGGCACTGTAAACCAGTTAAATACTTCGATACCGCGACCATCTGAGGTCGAGATTAGGTAACCACTGATAAAGATCACTATCAATGCGATATACATTGCTAGGTGACCTATTTTCGCGCCTACTTTCTCAAATTGATTGCCTTCGACTTTGGGAGCTACCGTAACGTGTTTCCACACCAGCCTAAATAGCGTCACCAGCGCCAACAAAATGCCAATCGAACGGTGCCAATCTGGCGCTGTTTTGTACCATTGACTGTAGTAGGTAAGGTCTACCATCCACAAACCAACAGCAAACATACCAATCACCACAACTGCCGAGAGCCAATGTAATGCTCTTGCTAAAGGGTTGTAATTCTTTACTTCTTGAAGCGCCATCACTAATTCCATGATTTTGTTATTCTTGCTGTCAATGTTAACAAGTCATCAACCTATGGAGTACATTATTTACGTAAATTGACATTTTGGCGACCCGGCTCTGTTGATTAAGTCATTCAAGATTTTCGAACATGAATCAAACACGTCATCTTTAATGGCAAAATACGTTACACATCGTCAGCCATCTCTATTTCATACAGCTCATCAGCGATATCGGCGACACGGCGATCAAGAACCCCCTTTGCATCCTCTAGCCCCTTGTTATAAAAAGCTGGGCCTAATTTCTTAATCAAAAAATCTAACAAGAACTCAGCATCAAATTGACCGAGTTCTACCTCCAGTTCTTGTTCAAAATAATCTTGAAGCTCGGCCACAATCGCCGTCCTTTTCTTTGAATCAAACATAGTGAAATCTCATTTTTTGTTACAAATATGAATGCCAGTTTGTTCGATAACGTAATGATTTCCAACCTAAATGATCAATTTTTATACTGCGCCACAGAACTTAGGTTTAGCAGACGTCTCATTTTCAAACATTATTCAAAGTCCTAGTTTCATTTCTGATACTCATAAACTAAACTATCTTCGAACTTACGGAGGACTCATGGATTACGGCTATCAAGAGCGTATCATCGCGCTACTCAAGGCGAACAAAATTACCAACAACGAACTAGCTGAAGCTATCGGCAAAGGAAAAGCCACCATTGGGCGATATCTAACGAAAGGCCCAACACGTACTTACCCATCCATCGAAGACTTATCGTTAATCGCCTCCTATTTTAACGTTCAAGCTCACTGGCTCTGCTTTGGTGTTGGCGACCAGCATACGGACCCTAACGAACTAACAAAAGCAGCCAACACCAGTGCCGTAACCGTGTCTGTCTATAGTCGCACCGAGGTGAGTAAACTTCTGGAAACAGGCGAAGCGCCAAGCAAAGGCTCAATTCCGGTACCACCAGAGTACAAAGATTGCTTCGGCGTATTGTATCCAGTGGGCGGCAGTGTCTCTTACAAGTGGGACTGTGTCGCTTTGGTCAATCGTGAGCTAGAGTGGATCAATGACGACATTGTCTTAGCTCGACTGCCTGGCAATCCTCACCCCGATTTTTTTACTTTGGTTAAAGTTGGTACCACTATTCACGTTTGGTATGGTGACGACACATCTAAAAATGCCATTCATCAAGTTCAAGATGACGAGATCGAAATTTTAGGTGTCGTTCGTTGGGGCACTTGGGAAAAGCGTATTTAAAGAGCAAGGGCGACCGTAACTAAAATTAGGCGTCTATGCAGAGACAAGGAAAGAGTCATGCTTCTCGACACAGTAGTTCAGAGTTTTCGACGGTTTCAGACCGATTGTCAGGCACTGTGCTTACAACACTACCCTGCTGTACATAATGGCGGTCTTACCAGCCGTCACCTTTCTGCAGCGTTTTCTCGAAGACTGAAATCCGATTTCGAGCAGCATGCGCTCGATGTGAGCATTGCTGCTTTAGATGATGAGAACAATAGCCAGCTACGTGGTGCGTATCGAGTAACAACGTCATACGGTACGGTTTGGGTACTGGCCTATCACTTTGTCAATGGCAATCAAACCAGTCGAGAGCATGTGTTTTCCTTGGTACAAGAATGGATGGCTGAGTATCAATATGCCGTCCAAAAACGTGATCTTTTGGTTGTACTTGCGGACCATTGGTTGAGCCGCTGCCATCAAAGCCGTGCACTTATAAATTGGTGGAGCGACACACTACCTGATGACGATACCCTCTACCTCAAACAGGGCGTCAAATTGCTCGGGTCAGACACATCGATGAGCCAGGAGTTGTCACAGCGCTGTCAGCTGTATCCCAGTTATGTGACCTTTCTTCACCCTTTAACCAAACCCTGCTCTGGCGATCGCGTTTTGAAATATGTCCAGCTTTACGCGGTCTCCGCTTTGTAACCACCTTCACGACACTTGTCATTAAAGCTTCATCAAGGTTTTTCATAGTAGCTATATCCCATGAGATATAGCCAAAATAGTGAAAAGTTTAAAACGCTACCAATATGAAAAATACGCGGTGCTATGCAACCTAGCCTATCCGAGAGTATTCAAACAAACACGGTATGGTTTTGACCCCAACGGTCAACGCATCGTCGCCAATCGTTATGGCAAGACCGTTATTCGGGTGTTATGGAGCAAAGATAAGGAAGAGGCGGTGATCGTAATTAAAGGTTCACACAGCCTTACCGACTGGCTGCTAACTTTCGCTATGTGGCAACGTAGCTGTAAACACTTTGGTTTGAGCTATCGCATCCACGCTGGCTTCCACTATATTCTCAATCAGGAAAGTCAGCCTATCCATAAAAAGGACCGACTGGGGATCAGCTTGTTTCAACGCACAGTAGAGATTGCGTCTGAATTGATAGAGAGTGGCAAACGAGTCACGATCACCGGACACTCCTCTGGGGGAGCAATTGGTTGCGTTATTGCCGATGCATTGGAGAAGAAGTATCCCAAGTCAATCAAACGTATTGTGACGTTTGGACAGCCCGCCATTGGCAATCATCAGTTTAAACGACGCTTCAAACTGGCCCATAAAACCTATCGTATCTGCTGTGATTTGGACATTGTAACCTTCTTACCCCCGCTGCCGTTACTATACTGGCATGTTGGTAAGGTATTGTGGCTCTACAACGGACGTATTTATGAAAACACCCCCACTCTTGTTCGCTTAGGGCGTTCACTGGTGTCATGGGTCATTCGCCCTTTCTCTTATCACCTAATGAGCAAATACATTCGCAACAAAGACTTCTTTGATGACCGTTAAAATGAGAGCCAGCTCAAAAATTAGGTATAAAGCCTATAGCGACTTAGTAAACCATCAATTACTAATATTTCCTAAACTTATATGACCCAACTCACTCATCGCATTGATAAAAAGTGTAACCATCTAATTTATCATTATTTTTGCCACAATTTTAACCAATAATCTGTACACATTATGGACACAACCCAATCACGGCCACACAATAAGTGACCCTCGTCTCACTTTGTATTCACTGGGCCGATTTGACTTGTTCAGTATCCATGACAAGATATCGATACATTACAAACTCTTTGTTAGACCATGCTCCTTACCGAAAAACACCAATTCAATCAATGCATCCGGACTGATGACTCTGGTTGTTGTATCGCCCAATACAAAGATCTGACCTTGAGAAGTGTGTTTCAACCCATTTTTAACGCCAATAATGCGATTATCGGTATGGAAGCCTTGGTTAGATTGGTCGATCTTAATGGCGATCCCATTCCACCCAACCTCTATTTCCAAAACGATCAAATTACACTCGCCGACCAGCTCAACGTTGACAGATTAAGTCGTGCAATTCATCTTCGTAACTTCAGCATGTCTCAGTACCGCGAGCGCCTGATCTTCCTTAACTTTTTGCCTATTTCCAGTGAGCGTCTTGCGGCTGAAGGGATACGCTCATCTTTGCTTATGTCGCGGCTTAAAGCTTTGCAACTTGATTGTCGTCGGGTGGTGGTCGAGCTGGTTGAGCTTACGGCGTTTAGTCCAAAGTCATTGGCTTCTGCGGCCAAACATCTGACCGGTGAGGAGTTTTTAATCGCTATTGATGACTTCGGGTGCAAAGAGTCTAGTCCAGAGCGCGTTGCTCAGGTTCAACCAAATATCCTCAAGCTTGATCGCCAATTGCTTATCGATTACATGGATGGGACGACTCAACCACTGATTAATGGCATTGCAGTAGCGAATGAATGCAATGCCAAAACCGTGATCGAAGGTGTGGAGACCGCAGAACAACTCGCGGCTATGAAAGCGCTTGATATCGATTTTTTCCAAGGGTATCACCTTGCAATGCCACAAACACTCTACCCTAGACTCAAATTGGTCAGTTAGAATCGTTTACCTAACATAAAAGTAAAACCTTCACGGGTTTTTCCACTTTGGGCCATAAAAGAAGCCTCCCAGTTATCGGTAAATTCTTTTTGCATACCCACCATAGTCGACCATCGGCTTGAGGTTTGTTTGGCACTAAAACGAATGTCCCCAAGCTGGCCTTTGAGCTGACGCTGATAGTCTTGATATTGACCACCCACCACTATGCGCCAACCGCTATCGCCAATATTGAGTCCAACCAACGGCGTAACAACCAGCGCATCTAAGCTCACTCCAACGCCCGAGACCGATGTAGAGACATATTGTGCATCAATGGTTGTGAAAAACTGCTTATGCCCATAAGCCAGCGTCGTACCAACGGCAGTAATGGTTGAAGATGTCGCCATACCATTGACTTCAAGACGGGCGAGATTTCCATTTTTAAAGTCATTCACACCAATTGAAATATCGGAAGACGTCACCGCTTTACCAATCATGGCATTGAATCCCCAAAACGGTAATACCCAAACGTCACCACGCAATGCGACGATACTCGTGGTATTGGTGGTTTTACTCCCGCCATCTGGGAGGATGTCATCAACAGGTTCACCATCAATTTTGAAATCACCGAGCTGCATCAAGTCTTCTTGTTGGTGGGTAAACAGTGACAAACCAACTGGCTTTGGGAGCCTAATTCCCATATCTCGTACTCGATCGCCAAAAAACGGTAACGTACGACCATAGTCTTCGTCATTCACGCCTGTAGCATCATTCGACACTGAAGAAGAGGCGTTGCTTACGAACGACATCAAAATAAACAAAGGAATAAGTGCTCGTTTCATGAGTATGAGTTTCAAATTGGAACAGGGAGCGGGATAGTATCAAGGAGCATCAGACAAAAATAATTCCGATTTTATATACTCCATCCCTCTAAAATCACCCTATCCAATATCACCTTCTCACATCTGAAAGTCGGTTGTTATGCGCTAGTAGGCTCACGTTTTCATCACCCATCCTATTTACCCTGCACAGAGCTTGCCACGTCAGTAACGCGCATGGTCAATACAGCAAATGTCATGACCCAAGTTAGCATCTTGCTGTTTCTCGTCTTAAACTTGTGAGTATTCAACCATTAATCGTTGAGACATTATGGAGAATCAACATTCAAGTAGTCACACTATTACGCTAATGACCTGGCTAGGTTATCTCGGTCTTATCCCTTTTGGGCTGTGTATTGCTACTTTTACTGCCGAGGCTAATTTCCTTGGCGCCAATACCAGAGTGATCTTTTTGGCCTACAGCGCCGTGATATTAAGCTTTCTATGTGGGATCTTATGGTCGCATGCGCTAGCTCACGCCACACATAGACTTTCCTTCCCAATTCTTGTCCTAAGCAACTTAATTTGTTTGATCGCTTGGTTGGTGATTATCATTACGCCTGAGCAGTTTCGTTTAGGTGTGTTAGTCGCGCTAGCGGGTTATGTCTGCGTGTGGTTGGTTGAGAAGATCAAACTCAATGCGTTAGGCAATGAGTTTCCCGAGGCTTATCAACGCCTACGAAGTCACTTAACCATTGGTGTAGCGGTCGCGCATATTGTTGCTTTCGCTGGGGCTCAATAACGTTTTAATTAGCTTGACCCGCTTTGCGGCGCGCCCGATTGGAACAACCTGGTTTCGGTTTTGGCGGGACAGTACGTTTCTCATGTAGAAGATGACGTATAGATAAAATAGGATGCGGCAGCAACATTCTCGGCCCGGAATAACGCATCACGGCTTTCATTTGCTGTTTTTGTTCCGGTTTGTAGCAATGGATCGGACATTTATTACACGTTGGTTTGCTTTCACCATAGGGGCAGCGATCGAGTTTTGTTTCCGCATAACTGAGCAGCGCTTGGCACTGTTCACAAAGGCTATGCGAACCATGCTGCTGCTTACAATAAATTTCCATCATCGCCTTAACGGTTTTGAACTCCGTTTCAAGCGCGCCTATTAAGATATCACTGGCTTTTTTCATATGTGCCCCTCTTTAGCGCGCACCAAGCAGAAACGGAGTTTCTATCGGTACAAACTCGTCGGCAGCGTCTATTAAATGGTTTGCGGTAAGTTCCGCCACCCCAATAACAGTGACGCGCGTACCAAAGCGCTGCTGAATACGATCGACGAGAATTTCAAAGTCTCCATCACCAGATAGCAGAATGACGTTGTCGACATCTTTGGCCATTTCAAAGACATCAAGCGCAATGCCGACATCCCAATCCCCTTTAGCACTGCCATCAGAACGCTGGATAAAAGGTTTTAATTGCACATCAAAGCCAATTCCACGCAAGATATGATGAAACTGCCTTTGTTTTGGATCATGGGACGCAATGGCATACGCTCTAGCGCTGTCGATATTGAATTGAGCACTCGCCCAAGCCCAAAACGCATTGTAATCAAAGCGCGCACCAAACGCCTGCCTAGTGGTGTAATAGACGTTTTGTACGTCTACGAAAATAGCTGCTGAGTTCATAATCGTGATTGTCATTTTATGTTGTTGGCAGTGTAACAAAATTATTGTCCGCAAGTGGAACTAAGTGAGACGAATCTCAGTAGCTAAACTTAACGTATAACCTTTTGGTTGTATGCTTGGAGGCAATTATGAAAGGCATAGGTATTGTTGCCCTTGCGGCACTGTTCAGCGCGACCGCGTGCGGCTACCCTGAGTACGCGAAAGAGCGACATGGAAATGATTATCTCAGCAAAGAACACCCTGGCGGGCATCCACATGGCTCAGACTTTCACGATGGCGACTACTCTCTAAGTTTGTCACATCGTAGCTTGATGTTTTTTGCACCGAGCAAGGATGTACACGTAGACGAGTTTCTATTAGGGACATTGATCAACGAATGTGCGCTAGATGAGCGTGATGTCGTTACTATGGTCATAACCAAAGACGGTTACTCATCACCAAGCTGGGTGAAGGATACTTTTAACTACAACCAACTGCTTGAGATGTACAACATTCGTGAAGGTGATCATGCTGCGATTTTGATCGGCAAAGATGGAACAGAAAAACTGCGCTGGGGGGCGACGACTAACTGGCATCAAGTCAAAAAAGCCATCGATGAGATGCCAATGCGGCAAGCAGAAATGACTCGAGCAGCCAGTCGCTGCTCGATATAAACCCAATTATTGACTTTCTTTTTGCGCAAGATGGCTACTGACTAGACTCGCAACCATGATAGCTAAATAGAAACTGCCGGTGATTGACTCCAAGAATACAAAGAAACGCGGAATCGCAAGCGCTGGTGAGATATCCCCATAGCCAACGGTGGTCAAGGTCACGAAGCTGAAGTAAATAACATCAAACAAGTTATCTAGCCATGGCTTAGCCTCCAATCCGTTGAACGGCGCAGTGAACAGCTCTAATTGGATCAAGTAAATAAAAGAAAACGACAACCCAAAAAGTAAGTAGACGCAAATCGAGCCAACAATCTGATTTAACGTGACCTGTTTCGGCATAATGACTTGTTTTAGTGCTGAAAAGGTCTGTGCCAACACAAAAAACAGCAACGAAAACAGTGTGACTAGGGACAAGTCATAATCTTCGAACAGAGAGAACACCCCAGACGTCACGGCCACCGTGATCATCACCGCGTACCAAGATCGGTAAAACGTCTGTTTTCTATGTACCCCCACTATCGACGTACTCATACACAAGATAATTAGCGCCAGCACATAATCTTGAGCGTCATCTTTAAACTGATGCACGACAGCGCTGACAAAAAACAGCACCAACAGTGACCCCAGTAGAAAGAAAAAATTATCGTCTTTACTCATCAATTTCATAGAATGTCTATCTCCTTGATGCTAGAGCATTTCCTTCGCGATTAGATGTAACAGGTAGGTTTCTCGCTCGATACTCATACCCTTTTTATCACTTTCTGCGATGGTTTTTTCATTAAAAGCAATCGCTTCATGAATGTTAACCCACACCGGCTTCATGCCGTTTTTTACCTCGTAATCTTCATACGCGGTCTCACCTAGCTCCCGGTCCACCTTACAAGAATAGCAATATGAGATCATGTGCATCACATCTGCGTCGTCTTTGTACCAAGGTCTAAATTCTTCGTAGATTCCGAATGGTTTAATCGCATGGATGTTTTTGGCGCCCGTCTCTTCTTCTAATTCACGAACCATACCAGCGATGACGTCTTCACCCTCATCAAGACCACCTCCAGGGAGGGAGTAATCATGATAACGCTCCGTATACAGAAGAAGAATGTCTTCGCCATCAATGACAATAGATCGAGTGGCATTTCGTTTTACAATCGTTTTGTCATCTAAGTGGGCAATGTCCGGGTGAATGGCCGTGGTAAGTTGTCTCATTATTGTGCTCTGACTTAGTCGAATTTTCGTGAAGTTTACCACAAAAATATCAAGTTACAGTTCTCTTGTAATTCTTGTCAAATCGTGATGAGACAAGCATTTATCGGAATGTTATCATCTCCAGCTTGCCTAAAGGGATGTTAGGCAACTAACATCATAAATTCAAAACTATCCCTTTTACTATGAAATCAACCATACTTTTCTTTGCTGCCATTTTATCTTCAAGCCATTATGCGCTCGCAGATTCCACCAATACCACGCTTACCGAAGCGGACTTGCTCGAACAAGCGATGCGCGACGACCAGATCAGCACCGACGAACAATTGAATGCACCCTACAGTGAGTCGATGAACGCACTGGGTTATCGCTCTATCTCGACGAACAGTAGCTTTGAGGAGCTAAGGCAAGACGACAGCATTGAGCCCGTTGATTTCTATGATTACCCTTATCGTGTTTCCCTATTTAGCCCCCAAAATGGTGAGGACAGCGAGCGACTTTGGTCTCAGACTAAGTCCATCTTTGGATACGGTATCGGGGTTGCTGGTGTTCTGGCTTTAATGCCGGAATCGATCACCAACTGGGAAAAGCAAGACATCAAGCTGATGAACAAGTGGTGGGACAACGTTCGTTCTGGGCCTGTTTGGGATAGGGATGATCACCTCATTAACTATGTTGGTCACCCCTACTTTGGTGGTGTTTACTATCAAGCAGCCCGTAAGTCCGGTTACCGTCAATGGGATGCTTTTATGTACTCCGCACTGATGTCTACCTTCTATTGGGAGTATGGTATCGAAGCATTTGCTGAGATTCCATCGATTCAAGATTTGGTCGTAACTCCAACACTCGGCTGGGTATACGGCGAGTGGGCATTCAACAAAGAGAAAGAGATCCGTTTACGAGGTGGCACGGTCATGGGCTCAGATGCTCTTGGCTCAACCGCTCTCTTCTTCCTAGATCCAGTGGACAGTCTGGGTCGTGGTGTAAACCAAGTCGCAGGGAAAGAAATCATTAAAGCCGGCACTGGTTTTGTAGGCGTGCATTCCAATGTTTTGCGGAACGGTGAAGTAGAAACCAAATATCAAATGCAAGTACAGTATGCGTTTGGTGCAGGTGAAACCGCAGATGGACTCAAACGTCGTCAGAGAAAGAGCTATCAACAGTACACCGACGATCCGGTCACCTACGGCATTGTTGGTGTCAGTGCTGGCTTTGCCTACCCACAACTGGATAAAGAACGTAACCTGAAGAACGACTTTGCACCTGCGTTTACCTTGGGTCTGTATTTTACCAACCAGCTATCTGCTCGACTTGGCTACATGCAAGGTAACTACGAGTCCACTACAGATGATCAGAAGCATATCTACGAAAACTACAGTTTTGACATTCAGTACTACTTATTCGAAGACCATGCACTCAAACCCTATCTAAACGCCGGGGTTGGTGAAGCAATGATTAATAAAGACCGTGACACTAAAAAACTTCAATGGAACATTGGTACCGGCCTTCATTACACACTCAACGCCAACTGGGCGCTCCAAGCTGATTGGAAATACAATTATCATCGCAACTCTGGCGCCCGTGATCACCTATGGGGAACGCGACTTATCTACCGTTTCGGTGAAGGAAACAAGTACATTTAACGCAGCGTGCAAATAGCACTTGTAGGAATTGGGGACATCAGCAACCTTTAATCCGTTTTATTTAGTGCAATTACGGATAATTTGACCAAATCAAAACATTTTTTGTTAGAAATCTCCTACACTTAACCGAAAGCCTAACTTCCAACTAGGAGAGATAATGAAAAAAGTACAATGGATGATTGGCGCGGTAGCAGTGGGTGTTTTAGCAGGCTGTGCCAGTGAACCTGATAAGTATGATGTGGATGAAATTACCGTAGAGAGTGATCCTGCTTATGTCTATTGTGTCGAACAAGGCCACAAGCTTGAACGTGTAACAGAGAACGGTAAACGCGTACCTTACTGCGTGCTATCTGACGACGAGCGTTACACTGTATGGGATTTCTACGAGAAACGTAACCAACAAGATAATTAATTCTAATCACAAACAAAAGGCCAGCCCGTCGATGACGAGCTGGCCTTTTTGCAATCTTACCAACTTATAATAGTCAGTTCAGGCTACAATTATTTGCTTGGCTTGTTTTTGCAATGCTCGATTGCTGTCGCCATGAGTTCAAGAGCAGAGCTCTCGCACGCCGGCAATGCAGCATCACTGGTTGCAACTGGTGTTACTCGTTCACCCCACTTGATGTGACCAGCACCCCAAGTAAGACCAGCACCGAATGCCGCCAATAATAGATCATCATTTGGCTTGATTTTGCCTTGCTCAAGCGCTTCACACAGGGCGATTGGCACAGTTGCTGCCGACGTATTGCCGTAATTTTGAATGTTCACGAACGCTTTTTCTTGTTCGATACCAGACAAATCACACAGCGTTTGAATGATGCGAATATTTGCTTGGTGTGGGATCACCACATCAATATCGTCTTTGGTCAAATTAGAACGAGACAGTACCGTGTTCGCCGCTGCGCCCATCCCTTTCACTGCTCGTTTGAAGATTTCTTTACCGATGAAATCAAATTCGAAGTAACCATTGTCCGCAGCAAAACGCTCCATTGATGTACCAAACTTTGGCACAGCCAAAATATCGCGGCCTTTAGCGTCACAACCAATTTGCGCATCTTGAAGACCGACTTTGTTTTCTGTGCGTGACAATACCGCTGCACCAGCGCCATCTCCAAACAATACCGCTGTATCGCGCTCGGTCCAGTCAATAAAGAAAGACAAACGCTCTGCACCGATAACGATAGCATTTCGATAGTTACCAGACTGAATCATTTTCGTCGCAGTTTCTAGGCCATAGACAAAACCTGTACATGCTGCATTTAAATCAAAGGCCGCGGCGGCTGGTACGCCCAAGTTTTGCTGAACGCGAGAAGCCGTATTTGGAATCAACGAATCGGGAGAACATGTCGCGACGATAATCAGGTCAACCTCGTCTGCCGAGATACCCGCACATGCCATCGCGTGTTTTGCTGCCACTGTCGCCATATCTGACGTATTGACATGGCTAATACGGCGATTTTCAATACCGGTACGAGTACGAATCCACTCGTCTGACGTATCCATTACTGTGCTGAGGTCATGGTTTGAGAGAATTGCTGGTGGAAGGCACTTACCCCACCCAGTAATTTCGGCGTAAAAAGTTGTCATTGTGTACCTATTTTTTTATAGTTTTCGCCAATCAAGATAAACAAGCCATATCAATCACTAAGCATTAATAATGATGGATGATTTCTTGCTTATCTTGACTATAGACGACTGAGTATACTCACATTCACTGGCGCAAAGAAGTCTGATTTGTAAAATTCGAACTTCCATTCACCATCATTGGAATATAATGCGCAGTAAGTTGTTCGTCTGTAAATAAAAACAACAGGAGAAAAGTCATGTCCACTATCAACACCCGCTGCCCACACTGCCAAGGTTTGAATCGATTACCCGTCGACCGAATCGCCGAGTCACCAAATTGTGGCCGCTGTAAGTCACCACTGCTCGATGGCGCCCCTATAGAAGGTACTTCGGATAACTTCTCAACGTTGTTAAACAGCAAACAACCCGTTGTGGTCGATTTTTGGGCGACCTGGTGTAACCCATGTGTTGGCTTTGCCCCCATATTTCAACAAGTCGCTCAAGAGCGTCAAGGTGAAGTCCGATTTGTCAAAATCGATACCGAAGCACAACAACAACTGGCAGCACAGTTTCAAATTCGCAGTATCCCAACCATCATGGTATTTAAAGGCGGTCAAAGACTCGATACCATTAACGGGGCATTGCCAAAATCTCAATTTGACCAATGGCTCAATCAAGCATTGATGAAAAGCTAACCTTTAATTCCGCTTCAGTCATTCAGGGTCGGTGTCGACAGTTTTCTTTTGCGGTAAGCCGAAGGAGAACAACCGACCTGTTTCGTGAATCGGTGAGTGAAATTAAACGGGTCACGGTAGCCAAGGCGCTCGGCAATCATCGATACGGACCAATCATTGTTCTCAAGAAGGTCACACGCTTTTTCCATACGCAAATTAATCAACCTCGCCCGCGGTGATACACCGTATAGCTGTTTGCAGATCCTTGCCAGTTGTTCCTCGCTTAAATACGCTTTAGTGGCCATATCTTTGACCGTCCACGGCAAATGCAATTGCCCCTCTATCTGAGCGAATAATGCCTGAACACGCACCGTAGAGTCATTGGTTTGTGACTCAAAGCCAGTAATGACACGGCACACTTCACTCACCAACAGTTTACGATAACTAGCCCGGCCACCAATTTCCACATACAGCAAGGTCATGAGAGCCCAAATGCGTTCACAGCCATTAAAAGGTAATACCTTCTGACCAATTTTGGCAAACATAGCCCATCTTGAAGATTGCTTAGGCAAAAACCAAATCATTCGCCAATGTTGATACTGAGGGTTTATCTCAAACCGAAACGAAGTGTGTGCTGGGAGCACCACCACTGAATAAGGTTCAATCGCGGTGACTTCCGTTTCAGTAATCAAAATACCGCCACCTTCAATGGTAAAGAGAATAGTGTGAACATCCACACCTCGGCGCTCTACATGGTAACCATCCACTAGGTTGGCCATCCCCGCCATAAAAATATCCTCAGTCGCAAACTCAGGAATATCACTCGCTGAGAGAAAGCGCTCTTCACACAGTTCTGACAGGTAGACTTCGTCCACCCAATCCTTTTTGCTGTCAAATTGGTCAATGACGGATTTGCACAGGTTTTGTCTATTTTTGAACATGGTTTCACAATGCCGTTTTTTTTATATTAGCCACGTTTCTACCCAACTCACATTCCGTGATCTTCTTTTACCTAATTGAACAAACTAGGAGGCAGCTATGACAACTCACCACCATCATAAGTCATCTAACGGTGTGGCTCAAAATCAACTCTTGTCCGCTGTCGTAAAACTCGGCTTTCCAGTCGCCATTCAAAGTGCGCTCGTCGCCATTTTGGCACTCGCGGATGTGCTAATGGTAAGTGATATTGGTAAAGAAGCGACAGCAGCAGTTGGCATTGCCTCCAAGTGGCATTTTGTGGCCATCATGATCATGGCAGGGATGGCATCAGCGAACGGTGTACTTGTTGCACAATATTGGGGGCGCAATGACAAAACTAGCGCCAAAACCATTACCCAACTCTCCATGATCTTTGGTGCAAAGTTACTCGTGCCAGTAACACTCGTCATTACTTTGTTCTCTGGCTACATCATGATGCTACAGACGACCGATGCCCGTGTTATCGAGCTTGGAGCGACCTATCTTTGGTATGCCTTCCCTGTTCTCATCTTGACGCACATTGTGATTGTCGCTGAATCTGCCATGCGCTCTTCGGGAGATGCGGTGACGCCGCTCGTACTCGGCGCGTTGACAATAGTCATTAATATTGCGCTTAACTTTTGGCTCATCAAAGGTGGCTTGGGTGTGCCGGCGATGGGGGTTGCAGGGGCAGCACTAGCGACGACCATTTCTCGTCTATTGCAAGTGGCCTTTATCTGGGGCTACTTAAATAGACGCCACCATTGGCTAATAACCGAGCAAGTTTTAGATAACTCGTCACGCCTTTGGAACTCTTATAAGTCACTTGCCATCCCTACCACATTAAACGCGGTATTGTGGGCGATGGGTACGCTGATGTACCAAGTAATTTTTGGTCATATGGGGACAACTGAATTGGCTGTGTTTAGCATGATGGGTCCATTTGAATCACTGTGCTACTCCCTGTTCTTTGGCATCTCTGTAGCTTGCTCTATTTTACTCGGTCAATCCTTAGGCAGAGACGAGTTTGAACAGGCATTTAGTATGTCTCAAACCTTTATTAAGGCGGTATTTGTGTTTGGACTGGTGATTGGTTCAGCGCTGCTATTAGGCCGTGACAGCATACTCGCTTGGCTAAACTTAGACACGCCTGAACTTCACCCTATCGCCTCACCTGCTATGGCCATATTATGTGGTGCTATTTGGCTTAGGATGCTCAATTTGATCATTATTAACGGCATTCTTAGGGCTGGCGGTGACAATAAGTTTTGTTTAAGGATGGACTTCATTGCCATGTGGATGGTTGGGCTACCATTAACGGCAAATGCCGCTTTTGTTCTGGGGCTCGATTTTAAATGGGTCTACGCTTGCATGTTATTTGAAGAGGTCGTCAAATTTTCACTGTGCTTCCATCGCTACCTCAAACGGTATTGGATGAATAACCTGACACTCGCCAGCGTTTAGCTTGTATAACGGGCATCTTAGCGATAAAAAAAGCAAAGCCCGCATGGGCTTTGCTTCGTTTCTCTCTGAGCATAACTCACGGGGCACTAACGCTATTACTATGCCCGATTAAGGTGGTCCAAAATTTTAGGGTTAACTCTGTCATAGCACTCGTATTGCATGGCATGGCCAGCTTCCTCAAGGACTTCCAGGCGAGTGTCATCGCCTAACAAACTCACTACACGTTCTGCATCTGAAAGTGGAATCACCTTATCTTCCGTGCCCCACAATAAGAGTTTAGGTATTGACAGTTCACCAACGGCCGCAAAATCGCCACTCGGATCTTTAGCAATAAGATGACGTCCAGTACTGATAATCGCTCTCCGAAAACCCTTATACATCATCTGCTCACTAAACTTATCCGCCCAATAGGGAAAATGTTCAGGCTTAACAAGATCATTCGCCTGATTGCTAGGAAGCTTAGGAATAAATAACAAGTATCCAAGCCATTTACCAATGACAGGTAGTGTTAACGGGCCAATGTCGACTGGCTGATTAAAAGGGGCAACGTAGCCCACACTAAGAATTTTGTTTGGGTATTTAGCAACAAACGCCGATGTGATCGCTCCGCCCATTGACAAACCTATAATGTGGAATGGCGTATTCGGGGCTAATTGCTCTGTTAGTTGCTGAATTTGCTCGACAAACAGTTGCTTGTCGTACTTCACATTGGGGCGTGCGGAATAGCCACGACCATACAAGTCAAACGTTAAAACACGATATCCAGCATCAGCCACTACTTTGCGATTGTTATCCCACATATATGAAGGTGCAGAAAACCCATGAACAAACACGACTAAAGGAGCGTCTGGTGCGCCTTCTAATTGATAATGAACATGACCCAACTGAGTAGTGATGAATTGACCAGGCGCTTCAGCACGGTGCACTTCATTAAGTGAGTAAGTCTCTTTATTCACCAATAACGGCAATAGTAGCAAGAGACAAAAGATAGCAATCAATGCCACGATTAAAGTCATTGCAAGTCTCGGTTTTACAAAAGGAAGGGTATTGTAGAAAGCCGATGTGAATTTACTAGATGCGGCCGTTGGTAAGCTATGAGACTAAGGCATAGTTTACCCTCACTCCTAACAATAATGCCGCCATATAACTAGGGCGGCACAACACATTACGAGCTAAAGCGTAAGCTAAGATAGATAGTTACTCATTTCATGAAGCAGTTTCTCTCTCCTTACAGGTTTAGGTACATACGCATCCATTCCGGCATCAAAGCATTTTTGAATATCGTCATCCACTACACTCGCCGTCAGCGCTATGATTGGCGTTGGAGCCATTCCTTGCTGCCTTTCAAAATCACGAATTTCCTGCGTTGCTTCAAATCCATCCTTTATAGGCATCATACAATCCATAAGGATGACGTCGTAGCTTCCTTTGCGCTGAAACAGCTCCACAGCCTCAGCGCCATTTTCCGCAATATCATAGTGATAGCCTGCCTTTTCTAGGTGAAGTGAGGCCACTTTTTGATTGACGAGATTATCTTCAACCAACAGTACTGTGACGCTACTTTCCTGAACCGACGGATTTTTAAGACTAATGATATCCTTGCCATCGTTGGCCGTGGTTTCAAAACTGGCGTTTAACGCTTCAGTTGAGTCTATAGCAGTCACTGGTACATCGAGCGCAACGTCTATCGAGCTTTGTTGCTTACCCAGTTCTTGCTGCTTTAACTCAATGGCGGTCACAATCTTTTCTTTGAGGATCTCGGCTTTAAACGGTTTAGGGACGTAGTCATCCATCCCTGAGTCAAAGCACTTTTGGATATCGTCATCCACGACACTCGCTGTAAGAGCAATAATTGGTGTACGAGCCAATTCCAATCTCTGCTCTGTTGCCCGAATCATTTCCGTTGCTTCAAAACCATCCATCACCGGCATCATGCAATCCATGAGTATAAAGGTATAGTTCTGGTTTTTTTCAAACAGCGTGACCGCTTCCTGGCCATCGTTGGCAATATCGTAGTCACAGCCAATCTTCTTCAAATGCAGCGTCGCGACTTTTTGATTAACCAGATTATCCTCCACCAGCAAAACGCTGATACGATGATCGATCCCACTACTTTGACTACTTGCATGGATGCTGCCTTGCGCTAATGACTTACAGCAGGCTTCTATAGATTTTAGTAATCTATTTCCCAACAATGGATAGGTAATCAACGCGCAAATATTTCGCCCGAAGTCTTTGTTCGCACAATCAAACTGTCGAATCAGACAAATGGCGGTACCTAGCCCATTAATCTCGGCAAAACGCTGACTGTCTTTTTCCGAAGAGACACTGCCACCGTCAACATATATCAGGATGGTCTTCGTCTCCAAACTCGCAACGTTGAGCTCTGCCAATGAGGGTGCCACCTTATCCACGGTCATACCATAGAACGCTAAGTCACGCTTAATTCGCTCCTCGTAAGCGCTTGAATTACACACCATGACAAGCTCATCGTAGTTAAGTGGAGTACGATGTTGATAATCTCTTTCATCTATCGCCAGCGGTAAGGTGAAATAGAATCGACTACCAACACCTTTCACTGAATCAAGCTGGATTTTGCCCCCCATAAGTTCGATCAACTGAGTACTGATCGCCAGTCCAAGCCCTGTGCCGCCAAACTGTCGCGTCGTTGAATCGTCTTCTTGAGCAAACGCTTCAAAAATCTTCGCTTGACGCTGTTTATCAATACCTATCCCAGAGTCTTTCACTTCAAACAGTAGATTGGCGAGGTTGTCCGACTCTCCTTGATATTGAACCCCGATAGTCACGCTACCTTCTTCAGTAAATTTCACCGCATTAGACATAAAATTCATGAGTACTTGGCGCATGCGGTGGTCATCGGCAAGCACTCGAAACGGTACATTGGCATCAATGTCGACGTTCAGTTCAATACCTTTTTCTTTAACTTTCGGTGCCACAATGGAAGCGATGTCGTAAATAGTCTCGCGAATAGACGTAGAGTGAGGGTTAATTTGCAGCATTCCCGACTCAATTTTCGAGAAATCAAGAATGTCATTGATAAGACTTAGCAGCAAATGCGAGGATGTTTCGATAGTATCAACATAATCTTTTTGCGTTGCGGTAAGGTCTGTATCTGAGAGCACTTCAGAAATACCAATCACACCGTTAAGTGGCGTTCGAATTTCGTGTGACATGTTGGCTAAGAAGCTACTTTTTGCTTTGCTTGCTTGAATTGCGTCTTCTTTGGCTTGCTCTGCGTCCTCTTTCGCCTCAAGAAGACGCTTTTCCCCTTCCCTTCGTTCATGAGTGAGGCGTTCAACTTCTTTAGCAAAACGGCTCAACTCATCCTTACCGCCGATTTTCCGACTTAACGAAACGGCTTGTCCTTCGTCTTTTTGCTCCAAGAACGTCAAAACTAGACCGAGATTTCGAGTCACTCGCAACGCAAAACTGATACCCAGGACAATCAACATGACGGTAAGCAATGTGACAGCAGAAAGAAACGCGATACGCTGCTGTTCAAACCCAGAGATTAGAGTTCGAATTTCTTGTCTTAACTGTTCCTCAATCGCCAAAGAAACACCCTGAATAAGATTCGAGCGCAAATTTAGTGCATCTAATCCCGCTCTAATTTCAGGACTAGTTAGCGTAAAAATACCCTGATTACTCAGCAAGATATTTCTAAAAATACTGCTCTCTTCGAACGCTGGATTAGAAAAAGAATCAAGCAAGAGGTTCACTTGCATAGGGTCAGCATTGATTGCCACAAAGCGCTCTACAAACAACTGCTGGTTTTGAACTAAATTCGCTATCTCTTGTTTACTGTATTGATCTCCACGCTCACCCTCTTGATAGGCTTGAACCAAAGCTTGGGTTTGCCAGATCTCTTCGTCGGCCCAAAACACCAACCACTCAAGTTGAGATAGAGCGACCATGTAACCATTGACGATAGGCAACACACCCTTTGCAGGAGATTGCTCGATAATCATGATGATTTGTTTGTAGGTATCAACCTGCCATTCCACCAACTCTTGTTTTTCGACAAAATCTGTCGCCTCAGCGATGGACACCACGGTTTCTTGGTAATCATCAAGCAAGCCAGATAAACGAACCGCCACATCGGAGGGAAAGATCTCTGGCCCCAAAGATTTGAGGGTTTGCAATGACGTGTCGATATCGACTAATCCAGATGTGGGACGCGCGTCATGAGATTTTGACTGAATATCTGACAGTACCTCTGAGTATCGAACCAATTGTTCAACCTTTTCAAGGTCACTGAGCTGAGCATTCAATAGGCCAATCTGCCTCGTGGCCAGGTAGATAATTAGCGCCATAGGCAATAGCACTAACAACAGCATTTTTTTCTTTATTGACAGGTTGTTCCAAAGCTCAAGTCTGTTCATTCCATTGCCCAATACTTGCTACTACGAAAGTTTAGATAAAGTAAGTCTAGGAAAACTATTGGGTTAGTCGAATGAAATGGCGAGGAAATTTATAAAACCATCAAGTTTTCTGGCGTACCTCTCATCTTTGCCAATTCCTAAACGACAGTTGCTCGGGATCGAGATATCGATTCAGACACGTCAGCAAGGTATCCAATTGTTCTAGATAGGCTTTCAAAAGAGAGAGGTCGCTGGTGTCAGAAGCCATTTCTATAAGACGTCGGATGATAGGTAGCTGTTCATTTAGCGGCTGGAATGCGGCTTTATCTTTTTCAACCAGTATCTCCATCTCGACTAAGGAAGCCAGTGCGATACGAAGTGGCCCCTCAACAAGCTCAGATAGCGGTTCACTAAATACTTGAGCCACAGCCCCCTCGAGATACACTCTAAATATGGTGAGTCTATCAAATTGGGCAA
Source organism: Vibrio sp. 10N (assembly GCF_036245475.1). Lineage (NCBI taxonomy): Bacteria > Pseudomonadati > Pseudomonadota > Gammaproteobacteria > Vibrionales > Vibrionaceae > Vibrio > Vibrio sp. 10N. The sequence continues at coordinate 782,958 of NZ_BTPM01000002.1, forward strand.
AAAGGCGTCCGCGAACATCTTGATGTGGGTACGGTACGAGCACATGTTGGCGGGAGTCGTACGATAAGTTAATAGCAAGACCTGAGCGCTCACAGCAACGAATCAAGTACTTTAATAAGCCTTGCTGATCCATGAGGCGTTGTATGGTGAAGACTCTGAAAAGGTGGTAGTCGTTAGAAAGCAAAGTGACATTAATCGGCCTACTACCATGCTGGACTAACCCGCTGTTAACTAACTCCCGAGCCAGCAATTGAATATTCTCGACAGTGTTGGTTGATGCATCTTCAATGAGAATGGCGCCAATGCCATGTTTATCGACATCTGATATCAGCGTATCGAAATAGGCCAACATCGCGCTAGCCTCAGAGCGTGACTGCCCTTCGGTAATCCCGCCACAAAACGCAACTATGGTACTCGACATATTTTGGCTACCAACAATGTCAACAAGCGCCTCTACGCGAGAGGCACCTTCTGGCGTTAACGTATCCTGACTAAGCCGCTTACCAAGTACGATAAGTAGGTTATCGAATTCCCTTTCGCACACCATGAGTCCTAAGCGATTTCCCAAGAGTGAGTCATGGTAACGCCTTCACCCAGCATCAAACATACTGAGCAATATTTTTCCAGCGAGTCTTTAGTGACTTTCTCAACCAAAGCTTCATCGAGTTGGTTGCCGGATACAACAAAGTGGATATTAACCGAAGTGAAAATGCGTGGCGCAGTCTCACGACGTTCTGTTGACAATTTCGCGGTACACGCAGTGACATCCTGATTCGCAGACTTAAGACCATCAACTACATCAACCGAACTACAGCCGCCCGCCGCCATTAGAACCATCTCCATTGGACTAGGCGCAGTTTCACCACCACTGCCGTCCATTACGATGGAATGTCCAGACTGAGATTGACCTAAAAATTTGAATCCTTCGATCCATTTCACTTCCGCTCGCATATAAACCTCTGCATGGTAATTAGGAATGACGGCAAGGATAGTAACCCGACACGATGTGAATTTGAAATTTTTAGCGCGTTTGTTGTGTCTTATTAAGAAATTAGACCACCACGTCTTAGGAGTAACTATGACCAACTTAGCTAAACTGCTTCTTTCACTCATCATCGCCATACCTGCGGCCTTTCTGTTGACTAGCCAGTCTGGTATGGCAAATAGCCAGAGCACCAGCGTTACTGCCCCGCAAACAGCGACTCTAGCAGGAGGGTGTTTCTGGTGCACTGAATCCGACCTAGAACAACTCAACGGTGTCGTGGAAGTGGTGTCAGGATATGCAGGGGGAACGTTGGAAAACCCTTCCTACCGCCAAGTCGCCAGTGGAAAAACCAAACACATTGAAGTCATTCAAGTGACCTTTGATGCTGACGTGGTCAGTTACGAACAAGTCCTTGACCACTTCTTTAGACACATTGACCCAACAGATGATAAGGGATCTTTTGTAGACAGAGGTGCTCAATACCGCCCGGCCATTTTCTACCATTCTGAACAACAGAAAGTGGTGGCCCAGTCGTTTATGGCTGAAATTGATGCACTTGGCGTGTTTAAAAAGCCGCTAGCGACCGAACTGATTGAGTACACGACGTTTTGGCCTGCGGAGGATTACCATCAGGACTACTACAAAAACAGCAGTTTGAAGTACAAGTACTACCGCTACAACTCAGGTCGAGACCAGTATTTAGATGAAATCTTCGGTGATGATCGTAATGACAAGCCGGTAACGCTAAGAGAGATGATCGACCGCGCCAATCAACCTGCAGCCAAAGCTTACGTGCGCCCTGCGGACAAAGACATTAAGGAGGCTCTGACGCCATTACAGTTTCACGTAACGCAAGAGGATGGTACAGAAAGACCGTTCGATAACCTTTATTGGGACAACAAACAAGATGGTATCTACGTTGATGTTGTCACTGGGGAGCCTCTGTTCTCCTCTACAGATAAGTACAAGTCAGGAACGGGCTGGCCGAGCTTCACCAAGCCCATTGACGAGCGTTACATTGTCACTACTACTGACTACAAATTGTTATACCCAAGAACGGAAGTACGGAGTCGATATGGCGACTCTCACCTTGGGCACGTATTTAAAGATGGTCCTGCTCCAACAGGCCTACGCTACTGTATGAACTCTGCCGCGTTGCGATTTGTTCCGAAAAAGCTTCTCGCGCAGCAAGGCTATGAAGAGTTCCTACCTTTGTTCGACAAGTAAGTTTGGCAACGCGTACCTATGCTGCAAGCGCTGCGCCGACAACAAAACTTGAACGCACGCGACATCGAAGATCCTTTCTGATGTCGCGTTTCTTTATCCGCCATACTCCAACCACGTTAACAATGAGGGTGATTGCAAATGACTACTTTGAAATTTCGTCGCAATAACAGATAATTAACCCATTGATAATTAACAAGTGTCGTTTCTATGAACGGTTCTATGGAATTTTTACAACGCTATGTTGAGTCATTTGGTTATGATTGGCTTAGCAATGTGTTACTCATCACAGCTGGTAGCTTCGTGCTTTGGCTTATCTGGCGTATTGTTTATGGCCGACTCGAGTCAATCACCGCCAAGACCAAGCTGGCGTGGGATGATCTCGTTATCCGCGCCGTTAAGACGCCAGTCAGTGCTCTCATTTGGGTGTGGCCCGCTACGGTATCCGTGGGGCTTATTGTTGCCTCACACTCAGATAAAGATACGGTTTGGCTGGGAAAAATCGACCTTATCCTCGTCATTTCGACCTTTATTTGGATTGCGCTGCGGCTGATCCAGAATGTGGAAGAGCATGTTTTAGCGCAAAAAAAGCGTGATGAAACAACAGTACAAGCCATTGCTAAAGTTGCCCGATTGTTTTTTGTCACTATTGGTATTCTCACCATCATGCAGGCATTGGGGCTAAGCCTTTCAGGTCTGCTAACGTTTGGTGGTGTCGGTGGTTTGATTGTCGGTTTGGCCGCTAAAGATCTGCTATCCAATTTTTTTGGCGGTATGATGATTTACTTCGACCGCCCGTTTAAAGTCGGAGATTGGATCCGCTCTCCAGACCGAGCTATTGAAGGTACGGTTGAGCGCATTGGTTGGCGCATGACCATTATTCGCACTTTTGATAAAAGACCGCTGTACGTGCCGAACTCTGTCTTCAGTAATATTGTGGTTGAGAACCCATCACGTATGCTGAACCGCAGGATCTACGAGACCATTGGGCTGCGTTACGACGATGGTGACAAGCTGGAGGCCATTGTAGACGAGGTAAAACTCATGCTAGAAAGCCACAAAGACATTGATAGTCGCCAAACCTTGATGGTTAACTTTGATGCCTTTGGTCCATCATCACTTAACTTTTTTGTTTATACCTTTACTAAGACAGTAAACTGGGCACGCTATCATGAAGTGAAGCAAGACGTATTGCTGCAAATTATGGGGATTATTCACAGCCATGGTGCTGACATCGCGTATCCAACGCAAACGCTAAAAATTGACCCCATCAAGATGGCTAACAACGAGGCTCAGTCAACAAACATTATTCAGCCGTAATCAAGCGGATATAGAAAAGGGCTCTTATGAGCCCTTTTTGCTGTTTGTCACTAGAGACCAAAACGCGAGATTAGATCACACCAAGCTCTCGAAGGCGCTCCATTAGGTAACTGTTCGCCGTATATTTTTCAGATAGCACTACATCTGGGTTTGGATGCAAGAACAGAGGCAACGAAATACGTGACGTTTCCTGTTTTTCTCCGGTTGGGTTGATGACACGGTGTGTCGTTGATGGGAAATAACCACCACTCGCTTCTTGAAGCATGTCACCGATGTTAATAATAAGGTTACCAAAGTCACAAGGGACATCTAACCAATCCCCTTCTTTGCTCAACACTTGCAGACCAGGTTCATTCGCAGCAGGTAACACTGTTAATAGGTTGATGTCTTCATGCGCAGCCGCTCGAATCGCGCCAGGCTCTTCATCGCCTGTCATTGGTGGATAATGCAGTACGCGAAGTAGTGTCTTCTCGCTGCCGTTGATCATTTCAGATAGCGCGATAGAAAACTTCTCTTGTACTTCAATAGGCGCATGCGCTTCAACCCAACCTAGCAACTCTTTGGCAAAGCTATTAGCTTTGTCGTAGTACTCAAGGATCTGTGCTCTAAGCTCCGGTGGAATTTGTCCCCAAGGGTAGACGTGGAAGTACTCCTTGATGTCTTTCACACTATGGCCTTTGGCTACCTCCGACACACTCGGAGGAAAGTAACCATCTTGTGTCTCCACATTAAACTGATAATCGCTTTTATGCTCAGACATAAAAAACTGATACCAATTTTCATAGATAGACTCTACCAGTTGCTGTGGGATTGGATGGTTTTTAAGTACCCCAAAGCCTGTTTCGCGTAGTGATGTGACAAATTGCTCAGCAGCATCCGCCGCTTGATAATCAACCGTTTCTAATTTCATGACTTTACTTTCTTGTCGTTATGATGCGACGCAGATGTTAAAAAAAAGTGCGCGCTTTTACAAAGATTCTCATGTCAGAGTTTGTCATGGATTCACTCTTTTGTGCGCTTGATCGCCAAATAAACACAAACAGTAATTGAACAGTGTTTTATTATACTTATACTAAGCTTACTCCATACTGTATCGATAAGTTGAACGCATGAATTATCCAACTTCCACCCGTTTTTGTCCGACCCTGATCTTGCTGACAGCGCTTTACTGTCTGGTATTTCTATTTTCCGCTATCGCCCCCAGCTCGAGAGCCGTATGGGTTGCCGAAATCATTCCTGCCGTTGGTATTCTTGCCTGTATCTGGCTTGTCTCTAAACGGTTCCAATTCTCTAAACTGGCTTACCTATTGATGTTCATATGGTTGGCTTTGCACACGATCGGCGCTAAATACACCTTCGCAGAAGTCCCGTTCGACTGGTTTAATCAATTGATTGGATCGGAACGCAACAATTTTGACCGTGTGGCTCATTTCTCTATAGGGCTTTATGCATTCCCCATCGCAGAGTATGTCTACCGCACACGTGTTATGAGTAAGCTGCCAGCAACGATGTTTGCCCTGTTTGCCATTATGAGCTTGGCTGCCGCGTATGAGATCATTGAATGGTGGTACGCCGCACTGGCGGGCGGCGATGAAGGGATCGCGTTTCTAGGCTCCCAAGGAGATATCTGGGATGCCCAAAAGGACATGCTTTGTGACACGCTCGGAGCCTTAACATCATTGACGCTATTTTGGCTAACGTCGTCTGCTAGGGATTAACGTGTTGCTTTAACCAATTGAGGTATGGGCGATAACCTGCCTCAATGGGTAACGCGACAATTTGTGGTACTTCGTAATCATGGTTAGCAATGATGGCTCTTTCTAACTTAGAATAGGCCTCATTGGTGGATTTGATGATCATTAAAACCTCATCATCTTGGCACAACTCTCCATCCCAAACATAGTGGCTTTCTATCTGCTGCGTTTGAATACAAGCCGCAAGGCGCGATTCTAATAACACTTTAATCAAGCCATCTGCTTGCTGTTTGGAGCCGACAGTCGTGAGCACCGTGATTGCATTCGATTTCATCAAGTCCTTCCCTATTTCATCCGTACTTTGCCGCCAATCATTTTAATCGATGGCGCGCCTCTTATCAGCGTTTCTCTACCAAACACACTCTCGCATTCAGGACAAACGCCAATGGTTGTCGTGTAATCTTCGGTGATGCGTTCTTTAAAACATTTCACTAGTGCCCCCTTACCGCCCTTGCGATAACGGTACAACTTACAGCCACATTTTGCGCAAAAGATATTCACTGCTTTAGCCGGCGCTTTTTTGTTTGGTTTTGCCATGGCTACTCAGATACCTCAAGATTGTCAGGCTTTACCCACACCTTACTAAAATCAAACCAGCCAAGCGCGTTACATTTCGCGTTCTGTAAGCTACCACAATGATCTTTGCTGATCCCAAGCCAGCAATGGAACAAAGGTATCAGTTGATAATGCTGCACCAATTGCTTGCCGATCTCCTGGGCTGGAAACTTAGTGTTCACTTGGCTACGCCAGCCTGTGACGAGATCACGCCAACGAGCGAATTCCTCTGGTTTAGCCATGTTCTCAATGTCACTGTAGTCCAGTAGCCAGCCTGCTAAGGCATCTTCTCGATTGCTGGCAATGCCCATAGGGCGGATCCAAATGTCAACATCTTCAAAGCTTGGCGCATCCACACCATAACGAATAAATTTGGCACGTATTCCATCCTGCTTTAACAGCGCTTCAATAGCGACTGAAATCTCAGGGAACGTTGGATGCTCGGCGTAATAGGCGATGCGAATTTCGCCCATTAGTTCATGGTCAGACTCACTACCTTCTGACCCAATTGTGCTGTCCTGAGCGTGCCCCTTAATCGGTTGATGGTACCAGCCAGGCTTAATGCCATGTGCGGGAATCATACCCAGTTCTTTTATGGTCTCTTCAGGCAACATTCTGAAAATGGCCAATGAATTGAGTCTTTTGGTTAAGTAGCGCGCCCAACTATCTTGTTTTGCAATACCAGACGTTCGGTTAAGCAATAGATACGTACAGCCTGGATCGAGATCAATACCATCATGAATGTCGGAGCGAGCACCAGCAATAGGATCGGCAAGGCTCGGAAACACCATAGTGGAATGCACTTCATCGATAACCCATACCTCAACCGTATCCAGTAAAGGTCGGTAACCAAAGTAACCGTCAAAGGCAGATAAAATAAGCCTTTTGTCATTATTGGTCGTCACCGAATAAGGGCCAGTGCCAATTGGGTAGCGATCAAAATCGTCCCCACGCATAGTTTCCGGTGGCAAAATTTTCGCCATATTCTCGGCAAACAATTGTGGGACACGATGATCGGGTTGTGTGAAAGAGATATCAATCACCCAAGGTGAAGGGGTTAATACCTGACTTAAGTGTTGGAATAAATTATTGGATTTTAGCGATTCGATACTGCTAATAATATGTTCAATCTTAAGCAGTTCGCCATTGTGGAAACGTACACCAGGACGAATATAGAATCGCCATTGTGTTTCACTTACTTGTTGCCAATGGTGGGCAAGATCGGGTTGCAGTTCATCATTTTCATCAAATTTGGTCAGACCGCTAAAGACCTGACGAGCGATATGAATTTCTGAACGACGCATCGGCTTTTTAGGGTTTAGCATCGATAATGGGCGATAATATGGCAAGCGAATCACTTGCTTACCATCAGCCTGAGAAACACCTAAATAGCTTTGAATCACACTCGTTAGGCGGTTGGCGTCTTTATCAAGGACATTGAGCGCGTGACCAATACGCCCTTCTTCTAAATAGCGTCGCGCTAATGTTTCACTAACGTCATTTCGGTTCTGTTTAAAAATCAGTTTAGATAACTTGCCGCGTCCCGCTGCCGGGTGCCACTCAATCCATCCCTCTTCTTCCAATTTGTTCAATACAATTCGAGCATTACGGCGCGTACAAAACAAAATGCCGGTCACGTCCTCAAGTTGGGTCTCGGCATTTTGACCAGAGAAGTGCTCAAATAAGATTTCGAATTGCTTACGAAGGCGAGGGCTACTCATAAAGAGGAAATTCCATAAATGCTATTGCCTTTAAGTTTCCTCTTTATAAGGGTAATTAGCAAGTTACATGCGCAAGATCTCGATGCCGCATGCCTCAGAAATGGCGTTAACTTGGGTTTCATCATCAAGTTTCACTGACCATTTACATTCCGCACCATTAGCAGACAGTATGCAGGCAGGTAAAATAAGCTGTAATGCATCCACTTGAGACTGTAATGTGATCTGTCCAACTGAGTAGCGAACCACCACTTCGTGGGGGGTTGCGATGACTTTACCGCTGGAAAAATTAATAACCATTATTTGCCCTTTTTGTGCTTTTTAACGGCAATCGTTAAACGGCTGGTGCAAACAAGACGTTGTTTATCGTCAGTAATATCGATTTGCCACACTTGTGTGGATACCCCCAAATGCATAGGTTTGGCCGTACCAACAACATAACCCGATCGCATGGCTCTAATGTGATTAGCGTTGATGTCTAAGCCGACACAATAATGATTGTCATCAACACAAAAATTAGCCGCTAGCGATCCCAATGTTTCTGCCAATACGACCGAGGCACCGCCATGAAGCATCCCCAAAGGCTGGTGAGTAAAACTGCATACCGGCATGGTTGCTGACAAGGTATTGTCGCTAAAGTCGGTGTATTCGATTTGAAGATGCTCTATAAGCGTATTCTTAGATGTGCGATTAAGCGCCTCCAAAGATATATTCTTCTTCCAAATACTCATCGATAAATCCTATACTTAGCTGATTGAATGATAAGAATGATGCCTTCAGTTATCCAGAAAGGCAAACATCTCACAAAGGACAAGGGAGTCATTATCATGAAACGTTGGACAAAGGTGTGCTGCACTGCTGCGATAACTGCAGCCATCGCAGCTTGTTCGTCGTCTCCAACTGGACGTAATCAAATCATACTGTTCTCAGATGCCCAAATGAGTGATCTCGGCTCTCAATCATTTGAGCAGATGAAACAGCAACTAAAAATCAGCAATAACCAACGCATTAATGAATACGTTCAGTGCGTTGCAAAAGCCATTACTGACCACGTGCCCCCTCAGCCTGAATTTGCCGAGTGGGAAGTTGTCGTTTTCGATTCTGAACAAGTGAATGCATTTGCTCTACCCGGCGGAAAAATTGGCGTTTATACCGGTCTATTGGATGTCGCAGTGAATCAGGATCAACTGGCAACCGTTATTGGTCATGAAGTTGCACATGTGCTCGCCGATCACAGCAACGAGCGTCTGTCACAATCTCAACTAGCCAATGCCGGGTTACAAGTCACTAGCGTCGCGTTGGGAGGCTCTCAACATAAAGATGTCACTATGGCAGCACTGGGTGTGGGCGTACAATACGGCGTGATTCTCCCTTATGGGCGAACGCAAGAGTCAGAAGCCGATATTGTTGGTTTAGAGCTAATGGCCAAAAGCGGCTTTGACCCATTTCAAAGTGTCGAACTTTGGAAAAACATGGCTAAGGCTTCCGGTGGAAATCAACCTCCGGAACTACTTTCAACCCATCCCTCTCACGACACTCGTATTTCTGATTTGAAAGCTAAGGCTAACCAACTGCCTGACTACGACACCTCACATCCGACTTGCAAAAAAGCATAGTGGCTGGTTTTGCCGGAGAAAATTCTCCGGCTTCAGACTCTTCTCCCTCTCCAATTTCCTTCCACTTGCAAAATGCAACCAAAATCATAACGTGCCGCTGTAGCATTTTTGAGCAAAAGCTCTTTGATTTTACCTATCCTTTACATATATTTAACAACAGGTCTGACAAGTCGCACTGACTACCTAATCAAAGATGCGGCAGAGCAGATCCCCTACATTTACGAAAGGATGACTAAATGAAAAGAAGAATGCTGCTGACACCAATAGCAATCGCTGTTGCTGCACCCTCAGTGTTTGCCGCTGGATTCCAGGCAAATGAACACTCCGCTTCCGGCTTAGGGCGCGCCTTTTCTGGTGAAGGTGCCGTGGCCGATAATGCGAGTGTGCTCGCTCGCAACCCTGCAGCGATGACCTTATTTGACACAGCTCAGTTCTCCGGTGCTATTTCAGTGGTTGATCCACAAGTTGACGTGACTCAAACTTCCCCTATCAATCAAACGTCTAAAGATGTTGCGCCAACTCAGCTGGTTCCCGGAGCCTATTACATTAGCCCTATTAACGAACAATGGGCATGGGGCATTGGCCTATTTACTAACTATGGCGTTGCAACAGACTATCCCGACGGTATTTATGCCGGGGACCTAGCGGGTGATACCTCGCTCATTACCGTCAGCCTGAACCCAAATATCGCTTACCGCATTAACGAGTCTTTTTCCGTTGGTACTGGCGTTAATCTGACTCATGCTGAAGCTGAGCTCACTCGCCATAAAGGCGGTTTAGCCCCAGGGTTTGGAGGTACTAACCCAAGTGATAATCTTATCGGCCTTAAAGGCGATACGTTTGGTTATGGTTGGAATCTTGGTGCGCTTTACGAAATTAATAACAACAATCGCATAGCACTCACCTACCGCTCAGCCGTTGATCTCGAGTTTAAAGACGGTGAGTTTTCCAGCTATGACTCAGGTATTGCAACTCAACCAACGGTAGATGGCCGCTTGGATGTCACTCTTCCTGCAATTTGGGAGCTTTCTGGTTATCACAAGTTCGCTGACAAGTGGGCACTGCATTACAGCTGGTTTAGAACAGAATGGAGTAGCTTCACGGAGCTGAAAGCCACGTCTCCCGATTGTAATGATGGGACACCCGGCCAGTGTTTTTATAAGAAAGAAGATTACGAAGATAATAACCGTTACTCCTTGGGCTTTACTCATTACCTAAATCAAGACTGGACGCTTCGCGCCGGTTTCGCTCTTGACCAACAAGCAGGCAAAACCACATTGAGCATCCCAGATACTGACCGCTATTGGTACTCTGCCGGTTTAACCTATCAATGGAATCCAAACCTATCCTTTGATGCTGGCATCACCTACATCCATGGCAAGCCGGGCTCCTTTACTGAAGAAAATGCCTCAGGTGAAATATTAACCTTCGATGCCTCATCGTCTGCCGCCATTGGTGCGCTTCAAGTTAACTATGTCTTCAATTAATGGCCAGAGAAAGGATTCAACAATGAAAAAAACAATTCTTGCGACCGCACTGTCTGGCGCTCTTTTGCTTTCCGGTTGTGGTAGTGAAGCCACACAAAGTGGTGAAGCGACGCTGCCGACCTACGAATCATTTATCACCGCATCGCTGGCACAGCCAACCCAGCTTGAGTTTATTTTGAGTGGCAGTAACGCCACCGTACCTGTACCCAACAACCTACTGTTTAACTCAGTTGATGGGACGATCGAAATTCCAACCGATGATAGTGCGTTATCAAACCCCATTGCTGCGATGGGACAAATGGATGGTTGGTCGACAACTGCCAGCTTTCTTATTCCTTTTTCTGGACAATTGGATGCCGCGACTGCAGCCGCATCGGTAAGTCTTGTTAAGATCTCAGATAAAATGACCGGTAATCCAGCACCGGAGAAAGTTTTGGTATTCCCTACCGATTATTTTGTGAGTGTATCTGGTGGTAACCTTGTCATTACGCCAACCAAACCATTGGATCCGGCTTCTGAATATCTGGTCGCGGTTAATGATTCGCTCCAAGATAGCGACGGCGAAAAAGTGGGTATGTCTCAGAGCTACGCCTCATTGAAATCCAAGTCACGCCCTTACCAATCGGGTGATTTAGTGGCTGCCCAGCAGCTTGTCTATGGCGTTGAGGCGTTGGTTGAAGGCGCTACCACTGCACTAAGTCCTAACCCAGTCAGCGCAGAAAGCATTGTATATTCCGCATGGTTTAGCACCCAGTCTGTAGGAGCAACGCTTGCGGCGACAAAAGGCATGTTGGCGTTAGCACAGGGAACTGATTACAGCTACGCAACAATATGGAAAGACAGTGCAAATCCCAATAACGCAGCTGTGGCAACTATAGGTCAAATGACTTTTGGCACAGGAGAAGATTATGCGACAGTGCTGGCAAATGATGCCAATTTTACCAAGTACATTGCGACAGCAGAACAACGTGACAACGTTATTGGCCTCTATAACTTAAATACGCCAAATATGGTCACAGTAAGTCGAGGAACCGTTAACCTTCCGTATTACTTAGAGAAAGGGGCAAATTGGGATACCCAACCTTTTGAGTCTGGCTCAGACAGTTTAGCGATCATCACCTCTGTGACAAAAGAAAGTGACGCAGAAAAGGCACATTTTTCACAGCAACTTGAAGATAAAGGACTCGATCCTACCGATTTCTTCAATGACCCGGCGTCAAAGCTTCAAGACATCATCGGCGACAGTTTTACTAAGCTTGATGGCTCTCGCTACGACGTGGAGCGTATCGTGACTCAATACTCACCGGTACCGGTGATCAAGTCAGTCGAAGCGGTCAACTATCTGTTGTTCACCCCTACTAACCAAGACCCAGACACAGGTATACCGCTGAAAGGGCTGGTCATCTATCAGCACGGCATTACATCGGCAAAAGAAAACAGCTACTTTTTTGCCAATAATCTCGCATTGCAAGGTTATGCCGTTATCGCCATTGATGCGCCCATCCATGGGGATAGAAGTCTAGACGAACAACGCTCGGCTAATGCGAATGTTCTGGCTTACATGAACTTGTCCGTGCTTCCAGTCGCTCGCGATAATATCCGCCAATCTATGCTAGACCTGATTACTTTACGCTTAGCACTTGGTACTAATCAGATAGCACAGCAATTTGCCGGCACTTCGCTCGCGGCACTTCCACCGTTAGCGACCAACGCACCAAGCTTTATCGGTCACTCACTTGGCGGAATCTTAGGTGTTCCAGCGGTCGCTCAATCAAGCGCTGCGCTCGACCCATCAGTCGATGTATTGTTCTCATTCAAAAATGCTTCGTTTGTGAACGCTGGCGGGCAAATTGCAAATCTCTTGCTTGGTTCACAAGCATTTGGTCCCGTTGTTACTCACAACGTCGCGCTAGGTGGTATCACTAAATATGCTACATACGAAGCAGAGAACTGTGGCACACCGGGTACCGAAAACTATGAGATAAATTGTCTAAATGGCTTTGAGAGTCTCGACCCTGCAGTGAACTACGCTGAACTAATCTCGGCAACGTCACAATTTAGTTTCGCGGCGCAAACCGTGCTTGATACAGCGGACCCAATCAACCATGCGGCCACGCTCAACACGACAGCGACTAGCGCTTACATGGCACAAGTACTGGGTGATGATACAGTGCCCAATAATGTAAACGGTCCTAGTGGTACTCCAGCAACCAAATACGCCTTAAGTTCACCACTGGCTGGAACCGAGCCGCTGGCAACAGCGCTTGCTTTAACGCCTGTGGTGGCTAGTAGCGGCGTTGGTGAAAAGACTTCACCGTTTGTTAAGTTTGATAACAGTGGACAACATTCAACGTTTGTTATTCCACAAGGCAGTAGCGACATCGCTCATCACTCGGAGATGCAAGCGCAAGTTGCTAGCTTCATACAGATTGATAAGGCTACAGTGCAAGACACAAGCGTGCTCGAATAAAGGCATTTTCCAAGTAAAAGCACGGTTTCGACCGTGCTTTTTTTTATGCCCAAGATCACACTTTCCCGTAAAACCATGTATAATGCGCGGCTATCAAACCAGTGATACTAAAATTAAGTACCACATCATCTTAACCATCAGCCTCTATGCTGCTGGTCATATCAAAATAAGGTATATGTATGTCTACTGAAGCAACCATGCTTGAACGCTGTGAAAACAAATGTGAACTTTGTGCTGCCGAAACCGCTCTCACGCCATTCGCTGTTGCCCCTCATACACACATCACGGTTGATCACGCGATTATGCTTTGCGACACATGTCAAAGCCAGATTGAAAACCCAGAAACGATGGACGTTAATCACTGGCGTTGCCTGAACGACAGCATGTGGAGCCAAGTTGCTCCGGTTCAAGTAATGGCATGGCGTCAACTTAAGCGCCTTTCTGCTGAAGGTTGGGCTCAAGATCTTGTCGACATGATGTACATGGACGAAGAAGTGGCAAAATGGGCTGAGCTTGGTCTTGATGAAAACCAAGAGAAACCACGTGACGTGAACGGCGTTGAACTTAAGAAAGGTGACGACGTAACGGTGATCAAAGATCTACCAATCAAAGGTTCTTCTCAAGTAATCAAACAAGGTACTGTGATTCGCGGTATCAGCGTTAATCTTGACGATCCAAAACACGTTCAAGGCCGTGCAAATGGTCAAGCAATGTATGTGATTGCTGAGTATTGCCGTAAAAAGTAATCGAACAGTTTGGGTGCTCAAAGGCATCTAGATAAGAGAGCGACCAACAAGGTCGCTTTTTTTATATCTGCCATTCCAATCCTTCATTCCACATTCAACACCGTCAGCACTGCGGCATGATCGGAACCTGTGATCTCCACTACTCGGTCTCTTTGGCATATCGGGGATTGGTTGCTGTTTTCATTTCGAACCCAAAGGTGATCAATAGCCACCACCGGGTGACTTGGCAATTGCCAACGTTTGATAAACACTGGCCAACTATGAACGGGGGCTGTATGAAACGATGTGAGAAGCCTATCAAAACGTTGGGTACTGCTCGAAAGATTAAAGTCCCCTACCACCATATTGAACATTAGAGGCGAGCGTAGCGCTAAAGACTCTATTTCTACCAGCAGTTGGTTTCTCTCGTTCCAATGTTTTTCGTTTCTGGGGGATGGAGGATGCGCGGCGATCACCATGACATCTCGCTTAAACGGGGTTTGCCATACAAGGCTAATATAAGCATGACCCGCTTTCGTGCGGTAAGTTCTCATCCCATACAAAGGGGTCTTACTTAACACCATTTGCCCACTAGGAAAACCAACTCGACTTTGCCCACCATAGTAATAAGGATATAAACTGAACAGCGTTGTTAGGGCCTCACCGTGGCTGGGAGAGACTTCTTGCAAAACAATAAGACTAGGCTGTTGCCCTTTTGCATAAGCGATAAGAGAGTTAAGTGAAGGGTTGTCAAAATAAACATTGTATTGCAACACCGACAATCGTTGGTGACTGCAAGAGCCGATTGTCACCACAGGGCTACTACTCAATCCGAGTAACGACCCCATGGCCATAATGAACACGCCTGCGGAGACTAACCATCGGCGCATTAATAAGAAGATCAGCGCTAAAAGCGCGAAGTAGATGGGAAACAAAGGCAAAAATGCGGCAAGGTTTTCTAGCTGCCAAGACAGGTCAAAGTACCTAAGATAGAAAGCAAATAGCAGCGGAATAAGGATCGCAAACAACATAAACGCGCTCATCGTATTGACTCCTTACTGCCCTTGTCACTCCTTCTGTTACATTAGAATAGTCGCTAGTTAGCGGGGGCACCGCCTTTATTTCGAGTTTTTATAGAGCAAAGTCTATTGGTCTTCACTCTGCTCGGTTGTTTCAAATTCAGAGAGCAGTAGACCGATTTCAATTGCGTCCAACCACTCAAGCTCATGTTCGTTGATATCTCTTTCCATGCTTGTATTCCTTTATCATGTCATTAAACGACAATGTAGTTACGCTATATGACATTAATAAGAAACCCAACTTACTCATACCATTTCCTTGAGCAAAGTCATTGTTAAACGATTGCTTCGTGCTTCAGCACTTGGGTGTAAACTTAACTTTACGTACGTATAAACATTATCGTACAAAGTGCTTGATCGTTAGCTTTTAGCACTGCATAATCCCACCAAAGTTAGAATTAGCGTCTATTAGTTTGACGAATTTAGTTTACATATCGCTAATCACCACCAAAGCGTAAAGAATTATATACAATGCAATCAAAAGTTCTCGGAAGCACTCTTATCATCGCCGGCACCACTATAGGTGCGGGTATGCTTGCCCTTCCTATCGCCTCTGCTGGCATCGGGTTTGGTACCTCTCTGTTATTAATGGTTGGTCTATGGGCACTCATGGCCTACACCGCACTGCTAATGGTTGAGTTACACCAATATGCTAACCATTCGGCAACATTACATACGCTTGCAAAACAGATCCTTGGAAAGAAAGGTAAGTACATCGCCAGCTTCGCTATGCTGTTTTTGTTTTACGCATTGTGCGCGGCTTACATTGCAGGTGGAGGTGGTCAATTTGCTGAGCGCTTAGAGATGGTATTCGGTCTATCGTTGTCATCGACCACGGCAACTGTTGTGTTTACATTGATCGTTGCATTAACTGTTACCGTCGGTACGCATGCGGTGGACAAACTTAATCGAGTGTTGTTCACCATCAAACTGGTTGCCATGGGTAGTGTGCTTTTTTTGTTGGCACCTAATGTGACACAAGGCTACCTAACCAGCTTGCCGCTTCAACAAGGTTTGATCGTCGCGGCGATCCCTGTCGTCTTCACCTCATTTGGTTTTCACGGCAGTATTCCAGCGATTGTTAACTACCTAAAAGGCGATACCGCTTCGCTGCGTAAAGCCATCATTATCGGTTCGAGCCTTCCGTTGATCATTTACGTGTTTTGGCAGCTAGTGACGCTAGGCGTGGTACAGCAACAAACTCTGGTAGAGAACAGCGGTTTGTCTAACTTGATTTCTCTACTTTCAAGCACAGTTCATGTCGAGCGATTGGCAACCATTATTGGCGTTTTCGCAGACCTAGCGCTGGTAACCTCATTCTTAGGTGTGAGTTTGGGCTTGTTTGAATACTTGCGAGATTTAGGAAGCAAAGCATCAGCAAAGACACAGAAAGAGAAAGAAAGCGCGTTTACTCATCGTGCGCTGGCGGCACTTATCACCTTCTTGCCACCTTTATGTTTTGCTCTGTTCTACCCACAAGGCTTTATTATGGCGTTGGGATACGCGGCAATTGCCCTAGCCATACTGGCGATATTTTTGCCAACTGTCATGGTAGCGAAGACTCGCAAAGCCAAGTTGGCTCAAACTCAATCCGAAACGCACTATCAAACTGGTGGTGGACAAGTTGCGCTGTACGTCGCAATGAGTGTAGGTCTGGTTATCGTTGTGGCTCAATTACTTGTAAGCTTTCATGTACTCCCAAGTCTCGGCTAGTTTTAGTGATCAAAATCACACCTATGATGTATAGCACTAAAGATATTTCATAAAAAGTCGATATCATACTCATTAATTAAGCCCCTCTGGGGCTTTTTCATGTCTATTCAATTCAATAATAACAATATCACTCACGGAGCCGCCCATGAGAGAAGTACAATTTAGAAAAATCGACGCATTTTTTATTAAGCTGTCGATCAACGACAAAGTATGGATAGTGTTTGCACTGTTTTTTGCCGCACTTTCCTTCTCCTCTGTCTCCCGCTATCAAGATGCCATCTCAAATTCTGAATCCAAAGCTATCAGTCAGGTCGAGTCGAGCCTTACAGCGTATTTAGAAACAGCAAACGCCGCCGGCGATATGTCGCTACTTAAAAAGCTTGGTGTAACCGAGGGTTATGTTCAATCTGCTGGTATAAACAATGGCATCGTGTCTACTAATGCAAGAGGAAGCGACGGAAAAAATTACTCGTTAAGCATTCCAATGAAAAGCGAGTTAGAACAAGCAAAATCTGATGCGCTTACTAGCCTGGCACTGACTTATCTTTGGGTGATCCCATTTGGTATTTTCAGCTATTGGTTAGCGACTTTCCTTGGCGGCGCCCTATTCACGCTTTACACAACAGTCAATAAAATTGCCGATGGTGACTTAACCTCTCGCCTTAACTTTGTTGCTGGCCGTGATGAATTTGGCACTATTGGTGTTGCGCTCGATCAAGCTATGGATACGCTGACCGAACTTGTCACGACCGTAAAAACGTCTGCCACCAGCTTGGAAGAGACTGCCTCTTCATTCCATGAAGAGATGGCTCGCAGTAACAGCCAGATCAATAACCAATATGCATCATTGGATTCTGTTGCAACGGCAATGGAGCAAATGACGGCGTCGGCACAAGAAGTGTCTAACATCTCTTCACAGTCCAACCTGCAAGCAGAAGAAGACAGCAAACAAGTTGAACAAAGCTATCAACGTGTTCAACAAGCGATTGGTGACATCAACCAGCTTTCAGCGTATATCGAAGAGGCATCTCACTCCGTTGCGGCTCTTACCGATAACACAACGCAGATTAACGAAGTGATCACCACGATCAACGCTATTTCTGAACAGACTAACCTACTGGCCCTTAATGCGGCTATCGAAGCAGCGCGTGCTGGTGAACAAGGTCGTGGTTTTGCCGTTGTTGCCGATGAAGTTCGCACACTGGCTAGTCGTACTCAAGCCGCTACCGTTGAAATTCAAGCCATGATTGAGAAGTTGCAATCAGAAAGTCAGAACATCGCTGAAATCACGCAGCAAACCGTTGAGCAAGCTCAATCCAGTAGTAGCTTAATTGGTGAGATTGGTAGTGACGTGAACTCAATTGCGGATTCTTCTCGCGCAGTGATGGATATGAGCACACAGATCTCCACTTCAGCCGCCGAGCAAAGCAGTGTCGCATCGGAAATTGCGACTGAGCTTAGTGATATTCGTACCCAATCTGCCACGATCCGTGAAGTTGCTGAAAACAGCGAAATTGGTGTAGCAAACCTATCTAAGGCAACAAGAGTGCTGAGTGAAGTGTTGTCACGCTACCGCACTTAACAAAAAGAATGTTTAGCCATAAAGCCAAAATAGACCAGTTCAGCTGGTCTATTTTTTTATCCACTCACATTGACAGCATCAATGATTTCGAGTCATTCACTAATATTAGTGATATAAGTCGCATTACATCATTCAATTCACGGGTAATGCAAGTGAGATACACTGAACGGTATTACAATCAATAAAACAAGCCAATCCTCAAACAAGAGGGGTTTTATGAGCAAATCTAAACCTTCGCATCAGCCACTGGGATTATGTCCCGTGTGTGGCTCTGATGAAGGACTACTATCTGAAGATGCTGAGACATTTATATGTGCAGACTGTGGCTATTTTACTCGCCAATTTTCTCAACATAGTCTCATCGTGTACCAAAGCACACAGTTTCAGAATCATGTCCCGCGCATCAAACATGTTCATCTGATGCACTAACGTTTCGCTGTCTCTACTACTCTGCCGTCTCGATGTATTTGATTACCTCATTCATCGAGGTCAGGCAGGTACTGGCATTTTGCTGATAGTCACATGAAAGTGCAAAATGGATGGTTTGAATGCCTGCAGCAACGCCCATTTTGACGCCTTTTGCAGTATCGTCGATATACAAACACTCATCAGGTAAAAATCCCATTATGGTCACGGCATATTGCAGTAAATCCGGTTCAGGCTTCCAACTGTTGGCATCAAAGGCCGAAATAACACGATTACAAAAACGCTGTTCTAGACCTACCGTCGCCAGCATTTTCTTTGCTTTTTCAGTAGGACTATTTGTGACAACACAGTATTCAATATTCGACTGTTCAAGATAGTCCAGCAACTCAACAGCCCCCTCCATGGGTCTTAGCTGTTCTTCAAACAAGCGCTGCGTTTGCTCTCTGTAGATAGGTTCTAGCAAGTCGAGGGAAACATGGCTGCCCGCCAGTTCTTGAGCTGACGTCAAAACGTCCGCAATTTTCCCGCCTGAAAAATTATCCAATACGGCTTCCAGTCGGAGTGTCACCCCGACTTGAGCGAAAGTTTCCACTATTGCTACGCAACACAAACGCTCGCTATCCACTAATGTGCCATCACAATCAAACAACACACATTTAATACTAGACATGATGTACTCAACGACCTTTTGCACTTAATTTTCGTTGAATATTAATACACTTCTGCGTCTCAGAAGGCGATGGAAACGAAAGTTTAGACGTTTCAAGCCAGCAAAATTCGAAACTCAGTGATTGATCACCGTTTTTCCAACCAAACCTGTGAATTAGTTGCAATCTCGGCACTTTGTATTAAAGAAGCGACTATCTCAGTGAGTTTTGTATCATCGCACACCCCATCGATCGCGACGTCAGAAACGAGCGTGACTTGCTGATCTCGAGTTAGCATCGCAGCAGCAACCGGCTCTCCGTTTTGAAAACCGACATAAAGTTCGTGATTGGGTTCCACAATAATTTGAGTGAGAAACTCAACGATAAGCTGTTGATGCTCATCATTATCCCATCGCTTTGAATGCAGTAACGAGAACATAATGGTCAGGCGATGAAAATCGACCAGGTGCCACTCTGTCTGGCTCTCTACAACAACTGGGACGTCAAACGGTTCAAGATAGCAGCTCGAAATTGCTGCTAGGTAGAGATCTCGCCCTTTAAGGCTCTCTTTAGTTGGGTACCCACCTTCTACTTGATTAGCCAGCCACTGATTCTTTTGATTGTGGAGGCGCGTAGCTATGTCTTTCATATCAATCCTATTCGATTTTTCGGGTAACCTTAGTTATGGTATACAAAAGCCTAATTTAAAAAGGAATCCTTTATGCTTAAAAAGCTTTTGCTGGTCCCGCTTGTCACGTTGGCCTTATCTGGCTGTGGTGACAAAGAGGTGGGAGACGTGTCGCTCGGTATGTTCACATTAAAAGATATTAAACTCAACACTCTTGATGATCCGATCGTCACTGGTGTCACCTGCCATGTTGCCAGCATTGAGGCAGATTTAAGTCTCGCGGACCCAAGTGACAGTTCTATCTCGTGTCGCCAAACGGGAGAAATCACCTCAGATATGATCGCCCAAATAGACAAATCCAAGTCTGGTGAAGTTGTCTTCAAGAAATCAAAAAGTATTTTTTTCAAGAGTATGAAAGTACGTAGAATCTACGATGCCGATAACCAAACCTTGATGTATTTGTCCTACTCGACAAAGGAAACATCAGGTAGCTTCAAACACAGTCTATCGACAGTACCCCTATGGGGAACCAAGGCTTACCAAGACGCTCCTGTAACAGTAGACGAGTAGTCATTTTCCATTAAGCCAGCTCTTTATTAAGGCTGGCTTAATGTCACTAACGGCACGCCTGTTTGCTCTCACATTGAGCGCAGTGGGTAATGTGCGATTGCTTATCACAATAAACCAACGTCATGTTTTTGCCTTTCTTTTCACGTTTCACCGTCATCAACGCACCGTCTGCTTTTGCAATGAGCAAGCCAGAGTTACCATCCGTCAGTTGTGATACGCCAAGACTGATATTAATAGGAAACGCCTGCCCTTCAGAAGAGACAAATTGATAGTCTGCAATGGCAGCTCGCAGACGCTCTGCCACTTGATAAGCAGCAAGTAACGGCGTTAAGGGCAACAGCAAGGCAAATTCATCACCACCAAAACGAAAACAATAATCTTCCTCTCTTAGAGAAGACTCCATCAGCGTTGCTACTTTTCTTAACACGTAGTCGCCAACACTGTGGCCGTAGTTATCATTGATGCTTTTGAAATTATCGATATCAAGCATGACATACGACAATGGTTTGTTATGTCTAAGGTGGGAAGCGATTTCCCTTTTAAGCTGCAATTCTAAGAAGCGACGATTGTATACGCCGGTAAGTACATCTCGAATAGCTAGGTACTCATACTCGTCTCTCTTCGCAATCGTCTCCGATATATCGATCGCCAAACCGAAGATACCAGAAACATTGCCTTCATCATCATAGATAGGCGTTTTTAGAGTTTGATAGTGATGAACTTCACCATGGATATCCATGCTTTTCTCGACTTGAGACAGTGACTCCCCTTCCAGCACTTTTCGATCATGTTGAATAAGGTCATGGCTGTGTTGCAGATCAAAGAACTGAGTATCATCATCGCCAATAATCTCTTCTGCTGGTTTACCAAATAATCGACAAACGGCTTCATTGACATAGGTATAACGAGCATGCTGATCTTTAACAAAAAAGTAGCAATCTAAACGACTTAACACCGCTCTAATTTCATCGACACTGAGATTTTTCATGTCCATTACTCGCGCCCCCTACCGTATCTTCACATTGAACAGTATTGCATATTGTCACATTTTCCGTACGGCAATCGGTTCAGTTTGTGAACTCTGCCCTAGGTAGAAAGCGAACCAAAACCGAAACAACTCACAAATTCAATGCAATTTCATGAAACACAAGTAAACATCTTGTGATATCATGCCGCCAAATTTTGATCCGCTAGCGTTTATTATGAAATTTCCTGGACAACGTAAGTCAAAACATTATTTCCCAACCAGCAAGAAAGACCTCTCGGTCAGTCAAGCGCAGTCAGCGCCAAAACTGTACCGCCCAACGATCGTTGGTGTCGGTCAGACCATCGTTGATATCGAGGCTCGTGTCGATGATGACTTCTTAGCTAAATACGAACTGAGTAAAGGACACTCGCTAGTATTAGAAGAGAGCAAAGCGGACGCTCTTTACGCTGAACTGGTTGAGAAAGAACTGATCACTCACCAATTCCCTGGTGATACCATCGGCAACACGCTCCACAACTACTCTGTACTTGCTGACAGCAAATCTGTGTTACTTGGCGTCATGTCGAAAAACATCCAAGTAGGTTCTTACGGCTATCGTTACCTTTGCCGTACATCTTCAAGAATGAACCTTAACCACCTGCAAACCGTAGATGGCCCAATTGGACGTTGTTACACCCTCATTACTGATGACGGCGAACGTACTTTTGCCATCAACGAAGGTGAAATGAACCAACTGCGTCCAGAAAGTATTCCTGAATCCGTATTTAATAAAGCGTCTGCGCTCGTGGTTTCTTCTTATTTGATGCGCGGTAAGCCAGAAGATCCAATGCCACAAGCGGTTGCTAGAGCAGTTGAGATCGCAAAACAAAAATCGGTTCCTGTGGTTCTCACTCTTGGTACCAAGTGGGTGATCGAAGGGAATGAAAAGTTCTGGCAAGATTACATCCAAGAGAACGTCACCATTTTGGCGATGAACGAAGAGGAAGGCCAGGCTCTCACCGGCTTTGCCGACCCATTACAAGCGGCGGACAAAGCACTAGATTGGGTTGATTTAGTACTGTGCACCGCAGGTCCGGATGGTCTTTACATGGCTGGATACTGTGACAACGTCACCCTTCGTGAAACGACCCATGACTTACTGTCGTCAGAACACTTTACCGAATTCAACCAGTTCGAATTCAGCCGTGCTATGCGCAAACAAGACTGTACTGACCCACAAAAAGTCTACTCGCACATCGGCCCTTATCTAGGTGGCCCGCTAGAGATCAAAAACACGAATGGAGCTGGTGATGGCGCACTTTCCGCGTTACTTCATGATATGACGGCTAACTCGTTCCATAACAAAAATGTGCCTGACTCCGACAAGCATGTGGCGCCATGTTTGACGTACTCGTCGCTCTCTCAGATTTGTAAATATGCAAACCGTGTTAGCTATGAAGTGTTAACACAACACTCACCTAGACTGACGCGTGCCCTTCCAGAAAGGGAAGACAGCCTAGAAGAAGCATACTGGGATCGTTAAAAAGGGGCTTCGGCCCTTTTTTTGTTTCTAAATCATTCAACTGTTGAGGTACTGGTCAATATTAGTACAACACACCAAATATTTAGCTTTACAAAGCATTTTTAACCAGTATTATCCTGACGCAAACGTTTTCCTCAACAATTTTGTGGATTTTAAGGACCGTTAATGCTATCCGATATCGATATCTGTCGTACGACGTCACTCTCCGCTATTTCTGACATTGCTAAGCAAGCAGGCTTGCTCGAGCATGAGTATCATCCGCAAGGTTATCACAAAGCCAAAGTCACATTAGATGCAGTTTCTCGCCTCAAAAATAACCGTGACGGTAAACTCATCGTTGTCACCGCTATTACTCCAACCCCGCTGGGTGAAGGCAAAACCGTCACAACTATCGGTCTTTCGCAAGGACTCAAAAAGCTAAACCAATCTGTCATGGCTTGTATCCGCCAGCCATCTATGGGACCAATTTTTGGTGTGAAAGGCGGTGCGGCAGGCGGCGGCTACTCCCAAGTTGCCCCAATGGAAGAGCTTAACCTACACCTAACTGGGGATATCCACGCCGTAACTGCAGCGCATAACCTTGCAGCAGCAGCGATCGATGCTCGTATTTACCACGAACAGCGTCAAGGGTTTGAAGCATTTGAGGCTCGTACTGGTCTCAAAGCACTTAAGATTGATAGCAAAAACGTTGTATGGAAGCGTGTCGTTGACCATAACGATCGCGCACTGCGTATGGTCACTGTCGGTCAAAACGAAGTGAACAAAACCATCAATGGTTATGAGCGTCAAGACGGGTTCGACATCTCTGCCGCCTCTGAGCTGATGGCGATCTTAGCTCTGTCTAAGGATTTAAAAGACCTACGAGCTCGTATTGGAAAAATCGTTGTCGCCTATTCTATTGACGGTACCCCGATAACTACCGAAGATCTGCAAGTGGCGGGCGCAATGGCTGTCAGCATGAAAGAGGCCATTGAACCAACACTGATGCAAACACTTGAAGGTGTACCTACCCTTATTCATGCGGGTCCATTTGCTAATATCGCTCATGGTAACTCGTCTATCATTGCCGATAGCATAGCGACAAAACTTAGTGACTTTACTGTTACAGAGGGCGGTTTTGGCTCCGATATGGGGTTTGAGAAAGCGTGTAACATTAAAGCATCCGCTACCGACAAAAAGCCGGATTGTGCAGTCATTGTGGCGACACTTCGCGGCCTGAAAGCCAACTCTGGTTTATACGACCTGAAACCTGGCACGCCTATTCCAGACTCTATCTACGGCGAAGACAGCGCCGCTTTGAAAGCTGGATTTGAAAACCTCAAATGGCATATCAACAACGTGGCAAAATACGGTGTACCTGCTGTCGTCGCGATCAATCGCTTCCCGCAAGACAGCGAGCAAGAGCTCGCATTGTTGCAGCAATGGGTAGAAGCGTTAGATAGCCAATGCCAAGTCGCCATCAGTGAAGGCTTTGCTAAAGGCGGGGAAGGCACTGTCGCACTGGCAGAGAAAGTCATTGAAGCGTGCCAAACCGATGCTAGTTTCAAACCGCTTTATACTGCCGAGCAATCTATTGAAGAAAAACTGATGACAGTTTGTGAAGTGGGTTACGGCGCCGCTCGAGTCACGCTATCTTACCAAGCTCAACAGCAACTTGAGATATATAAGAAACACGGGTTTGATCATCTTGCCGTGTGTCTAGCGAAAACGCCACTGTCTATTACGACGGACGGCTGTATCAAAGGTGCTCCAACCGGCTTTGATGTTGTGATTCGCGAACTTCGCTTATGTGCAGGTGCCGGTTTTGTCTACGCATTGTGTGGCAATGTGATGACCATGCCTGGCTTGCCAGACAAACCAGCATTTATGAGCTTAGATCTGGATGACGATGGGAATATTGTTGGCTTGAGCTAGTCTACACCCCTACCGAGTTGTGTAGAATCAGAGAAAAATATAAAGCGACGGTTAGCCCGTCGCTTTTTTATTGGCTTTCAATTATTGAGCGACGATCAAAGTCAGTTCTACGCGGCGATTACACGCTTTCCCGAATTGGGTAGTGTTGGTGCACTCTGGTACATATTCCCCATAGCCGCGAGTAAAAATCATCTTCTGCGGTACATTATTACCAACCAATGCACGTTTCACAGATTCTGCTCGCTTATCCGCCAGCGAGTCGTTCAGTTTGACCGTGCCAGTATTATCAGTATGTCCGCCTATGACCACATCGACGCCGTTTTGATTCGACAGGAAATTAGCAAGTTGCTCAAGCCACATTGCCGAGCCATCAGTAACATTTGCAGATCCCGTGTTAAAGTGAATTTTTTGCTTCAAGCGGATCATCACATAATCGCCTGGGATCAGTTCATAATCCAAACCATGATTGACCAAATAGGTCTCCAACTCATCCCAAGACTGGCTTCTAAACTGGCCATTCGGACCACCAACCTTCGCTGTAGACATCATTGGAGCCTCAGCCCAATCGGCATGCATTACATCACTATCACCACGCGGTGCGGTCTCTAGCATAGCCGGAAACATTTTGTTTTTGGTATCGGACATCGAACTACACCCTGACAGAATAATCGCTGCGGCCAAGCATACGATTTTTTTCAGTTTCAACATCACCCACTCCTCAATCACGAACCTAATCTCTTATCGACCAAAATGGGTAAAGCTTTACAATAAATCTTTCGTCTTTTCCCCTCTTGTATGGTTCACTCATTCAACGTTACACTCTTTGGGTTTATATTATTCAGAAGCATTATCATGTTAAAAACACTTTCTAAGTCATTCTCTGTACTTGCGCTCGTCATGGCTGTGACCGCATGTAGCGAGTCCTCTACACCGGTAGAGGGCAAACAATACCGTACACTCGACACGAATCTTGCCACTTATCGCCTACCCCAAGTGACCGAAATCTTTTCGCTTGGCTGTGGTCACTGTCGTAACCTAGAACCTATGTTGCCCGCGCTAGAAGAACAAACGGGTGAAAAGCTCGGCAAACTGCATGTCATGTTTAACGACAGTGCTAAGATTGCCGCTATGATTTTCTATACAGCAGTTATGCAATCAGAAAATGGTCATGTACCCGCAGACATGAAAGACAGCCTTTTCGCACTGGTTCAAGATCATGAGCTTGATGGCCAAGCAAAGAAAGCCGAACTTGACCGAATTTTCCACTCTCGTAATATGGTTAGTCCTTACGAGCTGGATAAAGCGCAACAAGAACAGCTGTTTCATTACCTAGAAGTCGCTGAGTCTGTTTCTGTAGAGGCGCAGATTAATGCCGTGCCAACGTTTATCGTCAATGGCAAGTATGAAGTCATGGTCTCTGGTCACCAGGGCATTGATGAGATTGCCGAAACCATTAACTACCTAAAAGCCAAATAAAAGGAAAGATTGTGTCTAAAATTCTTATCCCTGTTATCGTACTGCTTCTTGCAGCATTCATGATTTATCGCACTTGGAACAACAGCAAAGCGGGTGAAGAGAACTTCCAACAAGGTCAGGCTTTCTTACTAGAAAACGCTAAGAAAGAAGGTGTGATCAGCACTGAAAGCGGCCTTCAATATGAAATTCTTCATAAAGGTGATAATACTGAAACCCCTACGGCTAAGAGCAAGGTTAAAGTGCACTACCACGGTACGCTTATCGACGGCACTGTCTTTGATAGCTCAGTTGATCGCGGTACACCAATCAGCTTTGGTCTTAACCAAGTAATCAAAGGTTGGCAGGAAGGCTTGCAGTATATGTCGGAAGGCGACAAGTTCCGTCTATATATTCCAAGTACTCTTGGTTACGGTAAAGGCGGTAGCGGCCCAATCCCACCTTCAGCAGTATTGATTTTTGATGTTGAGTTAATTGAAATTCAATAACCTGAAACATTAAGCTTCAAAAAAACGCCCCATTCACTATGGGGCGTTTTTTATGTTTATACCGGGTAAAATTCAAAATCACTTTCAGTGACTAAATAACAGTCCATGCCTGCTGCATGAGCAGCTTGTAAGCCCAGCTTAGTATCTTCAAACACCACGCAGCGAGAAGCTTGTTTACCCATTTTGTCAGCCGCCATCAAGAACGTATCTGGGTTTGGTTTATGATTCGTAATTTCAGTTGCCGACACAACACAATCAAACGCTTCCAATACACCCGCTTCATTAAGTAGCTTAAGTGCTGAATCACGTTGACTGCCAGTACCAATCGCCATTGGTTTTTTACCTTGATGAAGTTTAAACACCTCAAATGTGTGCATGATCGGTGAACCAGAAAACGGAAGCGTGGAAAAGGTCTCCATTTTAAAGCTGGATACTGCTTGCTGATCCAAGCTCAGTCCATAACGCTTGTTTACCTCGCCTGCGATCTTGTAACTTGGCATCCCACCTAATGAATGTAGCCAATTGCGGTCGAACGGAAATTGAAAGTGTTCAGCAGTCAGCTGCCATGCCTTTACATGATTAGGCATGGTGTCGAGAAGAGTACCATCCATATCAAAAATAATTGCGTCATATTTTTCTAGCTCTAACAAGACGTTAACCTCTTATATTGGTTTTTGTGCTCTAAATCCTACACTGTGCGCTAAAGAACAGCATGCCATTACCGATATATATATCAGTACGACGTACCATAGGTGCTATTTATATGCACTCGATTCCATTTCTTTTTCTTGCTGCTGCAAATGAAGACGAAAAATCAATAACTTGCTATATTGCGCACCCGAAAAGGTATCAAGTTCAAATAATAACAAAGTTTCGCCTCTTGAGTCCCCTCTCAGTAAGGCGTTTTAATACGGATAGATAATTAGTTAAGGCTCACTATGAAGATTAAGCACCAACTTCTCCTATTAGGATCGCTGTCATTATTGGCGATACTTGCGGTACTGGGAACCAGTACCTACTTCGCTCGCACTACCGACAATCTGTCCAACGCCGTCACCCAACTTGGTCAACTGGAAGTGACCTTACTTAACCTTCGTCGCAACGAAAAAGACTTCTTATTACGCAAGGATGAAAAATACCTCACTAAATTCAATGAAAACGCTGCACGATTCATTGAACAAAAACGCGCACTAGAGCAAACGCTCACTGCATCGAATGTGTCACTTCCGAACCAACTCGATCAAGAGCTATCTGATTACCGTAAGACCTTTAGCAACCTAGTAGCCGCTTATAAAACCCTGGGGTTGACAGCAACTGATGGTGTCATAGGACAATTTAAACGTGAGCTCAACAAGCAACAGACGAACGGTTTGAGTCTCTCTCTGGTCGAACTTGAACGAGCTGTAGTGTCTGGCTCTGAGCTGTCCATCGCACAAACAGGCTTCACAACGCTTGATCGCCTTAGCCAAGAGGTACTGGCTCAGCGCTCAGTAATTGGTTTTAAGTACAATCAAGGCCTACTTGGAGAGACGCGCAGCCGCTCTCACAGTATCGAATCTGACTTTGAAGCGTTTAACCATACCGTACACAACGCCTTGGATAAGGCGCTTGCAACGCTCACCACCATCAAGTGGCTTATTTCAGGTGGGCTTATCTTCGCTATCGTGTCCTTGATATTGGTGATTCTTCGCTCCATCAGCAAAGACGTCGATGCGCTGCAATCCACCATTACCGACATAGCGCGCAACAATGATCTGTCCCAACATGTGCCAGCAGAGGGTAAAAATGAAATAGCCTCTATTGGACGCGCGGTTAATACCCTACTCGACAGCTTCAGAGCGCTGGTTACCGACACACAACAGCAATCTAGCCAATTAAAACACAGCAGCAGCAACATGAGTTCTGAGCTACAGCATGTCGTTGAACAATTTCACAGCCAAAGCGACCATACTAACTCTATGGCTGCCGCCGTTCAGCAAATGGTGACCACCATCGATGAGATATCTCAAACGACTCACAAAGCAGCAGATGTCGTCAACCAAGCGGCAGACAACTCTCAGCAAAGCCGAACTTTTGTCGATGATACCGTAAGTAACATTCAATCACTGTCTGCTGTACTAGCAGAAAGCAACGATGAAATCCGTTCATTGAGCGAGCATGTCGGCAAAATTGGTGGTGCTGTTCACATCATTCAAGATATCGCAGAGCAAACCAATCTACTTGCCTTAAACGCGGCAATTGAAGCGGCCCGTGCTGGTGAGCAAGGTCGTGGTTTTGCCGTGGTTGCCGATGAAGTTCGCGCCCTAGCGAGCAGAACCCATCAATCCACAGAAGAAATCACCAATCTCGTGTCTGCCATTCAATCCCAAATGACCACTGTGGTTGATGACATCGAGCAGTGTAATACTCAAGGCGCAGCTACATTGAGCGCCTCTGCCAAGTTAGATACCGCGCTACAGCAGATTTCTAGCGATATGTCCGAGATCCAAGCTAACTCAGAGCAAATCGCTGCCGCCATTGAAGAACAAGGTATTGTTATGAACCAGGTTGGCGAGTCGATTACGGAACTGAATGAGATCTCCACTGACAATATGAACAACGCCAATGCTTGTATTGAAGAAGTTCAAAAGGTCTCAGGGCAAACTCAACATATGGACGATGTTGTATCGGGCTACAAAATCTAGTCCTAGCTCAAACACAGCATAACTTTACCAAGCCTTTGCCCTGCGCAAAGGCTTTTTCTTATTATCAACAAAATCTAAAAACTGTTTACTAATCTGGCTTCTTGGTGAGATACCTCCTATCGCCTAACCTGTAGGTGTTCACTCATCAGGAGACTAAACCCATGCAAAAAACACTATTATTGACCGGCGCGACAGATGGTATTGGCCTAGAGACAGCAAAAAAACTTGCTCTACAGGGTCACCACATCCTAATGCATGGGCGCAATGAAGCGAAACTCAATTCCACGGTAGAAGAAGTAGCAGCGTTAAATCGCAATGCCAAGATTGAAAGCTATGTCGCTGATCTGTCTGTTCTGAGCGAAGTCAGCCAACTGGCCACTCAAGTTTCAGAGATGCACGGTAAGCTCGATGTGATTATCAACAACGCTGGCGTTTTTGCTACACCGAACACTCTGACAAAAGACGGCCTAGACGTACGTTTTGCAGTAAATACCATCGCCCCATACATTCTGACTCGTCAGTTATTGCCGCTATTAACTGGTGATGGCCGCGTGGTGAACTTATCATCCGCAGCACAAGCACCTGTTGAAGTTCAAGCTATGATTGGCCGTCCAGTACTCTCTGACAGCGGCTCGTATGCACAATCAAAGCTGGCTATCACCATGTGGACGCAAGCCATGGCAACTGAGTATCCAAATGGACCAGTGTTTGTTGCCGTAAACCCTGCATCCTTCTTGGGAAGCAAAATGGTTAAAGAGGCGTATGGCGTCACCGGTAACGATCTGAATATTGGTGCTGACATTCTAGTGAGAGCGGCACTGTCGGATGAGTTTGCCAATGCCAGCGGTCTTTATTTTGATAACGACATCGGCCAGTTTGCTAAGCCGCACAACGATGCTCAGAACACCACCAAGGTTGAGGAGGTCATGTCTGCACTTGACCAGTACCTCTGATCTTTTGAGTGTGTAAA
The DNA here is from genome assembly GCF_036245475.1 of Vibrio sp. 10N. NCBI lineage: Bacteria > Pseudomonadati > Pseudomonadota > Gammaproteobacteria > Vibrionales > Vibrionaceae > Vibrio > Vibrio sp. 10N. The sequence goes on from NZ_BTPM01000002.1 coordinate 813,496, forward strand.
CCACTCACTCTTTTGATTTTAAGCACCAAGAGCCACATCCAAGTGGAGCAATGATGAGGCTCAGTTTGCGCGCGTCCTAACAATCCGGACTGATTTTCCTTAGGCGCACAAGCGGAGAAAAACGAATGAAATATGTCGGTAAAGTATATCGCCCTTGGATAGAAGCCAACAGCATATTAATTCAAACGACTTTAGGTTGTAGTATCAATACCTGCACATTTTGCAGCATGTTCGATGACAAGCGTTTTAAAGTGCGTCCGCTAGAAGAAGTGTTCCTAGATATCAAAGAGGCAAGACGTATCTACCCTCACGTCACATCGATCTTTTTGACAGATGGCAATGTGATGGCAGCTCGAACTGATTACTTATTACAAGTGTTCGATAAGCTAAAACAGACGTTTCCAGAAGTACAAAAAATTTCGCTTTACAGTGGGCTGAATGACTTTCGTCGCAAGTCGGTCTCGGAACTAAAAGAGCTGAAAAGCGCGGGGTTGGACATGGCGTATTGTGGGCTTGAATCTGGTGACCCTGTTATTCTAGAAAAAATCCAAAAACGCATGACACCTTCACAAGCGATTGAAGGTGCAGCAATGGCCAAAGAAGCAGGTATCGAAGTACTCCAGTCATTCATTTTTGGCCTAGGTGGCAGATATCGCTCTAAAGAGCATATCGTTGCGACAACTAAGATCCTTAATGAAGTGCAGCCCGAACAAATCGCGCCTATGGCGTTAGCTATTCAACCAGGGACGGAGCTTGAGCGCGAGGTTCAAGCTGGTGAGTTTGTGTTGCCAACACAGATGCAACTGCTCGAGGAAGAAAAATATCTGCTTGAGAACATGAACTTCAATACCATTTACTGGGGCGATCATGGTAATAACATGATCCAAATGCGCGGCATGTTCCCAGACAACAAAGCGTTCTTTTTAAAGCACGTTAATAAGACCATCGATAACAACCCAAGTGCTAAAGAGAACATAATTCAGACGTTCTCTTGGTAATCACGACTCGACCCACCACCTCTTGTGGTGGGTCGGTATCATAGATCCCAATATGGGGGCGTACCAAAGTAGTCGCTAAAGAAATCAATAAAGGCTCGGACTTTAGGGGCAACGAGTCTTGAACTTGGGTACAACACCCAGATAGCGGTATCCGATTGGTAAGGGGTTTGCTGTAAAATTTCCACCAGCTCTCCACTTTTTATTTGCTGGTACACACTCCATGTGCTGCTCATCGTAATCCCATGACCTGCCATACAAAGCTCGCGTATCGCATCACCATTATCTGAACGAATTTTGCCCGTAATTTTGATGCTGACATCACCATTCGCGGTTTTAAAATCCCAATGATCGATACCAGTAATTCTGATGCATTGATGATCTTTTAAAGCCTGCGGCGAATCGGGTGTTCCATGTTTAGCCAGGTAATCAGGTGAAGCGCAGATGATACGATGGTCTGGTGCTAATTTTTTGGCAATCAAACTCGAGTCTTTTAGCTCAGCATTGCGAATGGCCACATCAAAGCCGCCATCAACTAAGTCAACTATCGAATCAGAAAAGCGCAAATCGACAGAAAGCTGTGGATTTTGCTCCATAAACGCGTTCATGGCAGGCAGTAAATGCATACGTCCAAAAGACGAAGGCGCTGTCACTCGCAGCGTGCCGGAAGCCAATGCCCCCTGTCCGCCAATAGAAGCTTTTGCAAGTTCAACACTATCGACCACATTTTCTGCATGAGGCAGAAACGCCTCCCCCTCTTGAGTCAACGAGACCTTTCGAGTTGTGCGATGTACAAGCCTTGCACCGACACTTTCCTCAAGCTTATTGATATGTGAGCTCGCCACGGCAGGTGACAACCCAAGTTCTTGTCCTGCTTGGCTGATGTTATGTGTGCTTGCTAGACGAATGAATAAACGTAGATAATCGATGTTCATAGCCAGTAGTCCACCAAGTTATTTTTTCACCATCACCAACTCATGATCCATAAGCTCTCTGACAAATGGTGACGGCGACGATTGATAGGTAATCCATACACGACTTTTCGCACGGGTCATCGCCACATAAAACAGGCGTCGTTCTTCTGCGTGAGGATAGTCATCCGAGCCTTTAGTTAGCGCATCACTTAAGTGAATAAACTTACGTTTAGCCGGAAACTGTCCTTCATCGGCACTCACGATCACAACAAAATCGGCCTCTTTGCCCTTACTCGAGTGGCAGGTCATAAACTCCAATGACAGGTTACTAAACCGTTTACACCAATCATCAAACAACTCAGGTTTGTGATAATGATTGCGCCCTAAGAGTAGCACTGACTTAGCCGCTTTTGCCTTGCTATTTATATCATCTAGGATCTTCTCAACTCGACTACCATGCTCTATCACCACTGCTTTTTGCTTAACCGCTTTATGGCTCTTGATCTCTTTGCTGATCTGCGCGGGATTGGCCTGAATAAAATCTGACGCAACAGCACTCAGCTTGTCACTAAAACGGTAAGTCGTATCGAGTAAATGAATCGATGAGTGAGGGAACCGCTCGCCAAACTCCGTGGTTAAATCGACATCAGAGCCCGTGAACTGATAAATAGACTGCCAATCATCGCCAACAGCAAACAGTGAAGCGTTATTATTGGGTTGTTCACACAGCGATTGCACCAAAGCCAACCGATCTGGCGATATATCCTGATATTCATCGACCATGATGAACTTCCATGGTGAGGCAAACTTTTTCGTAGCAACTCGTTTGGTTGCGTTAGTGATCATAGACGTAAAATCGATTTGGTCATGATCTTTAAGCATCTTTTGCCACGCTTGATAACATGGCCAGCACAGCGCTAGCTCACTGTTTAAACGGGTATACTCTGCATCATCAATGAGTCGTTCTTGTATTGCCTTTTTAGTCAGTCCAGTGGCAATCAACTGATCAAGCTGTTGTTCCAACCAAGCGATAAGCTTAGGGTTTTCACTTTGACTTCCAAGTTCCTCGTCCCCTTTTAGGTAAGCGATCGGCCACTTGGATAGATGCTTTTGCCAACGCTTAAAGTTGGTTGGTGTCATCCAATGTTTCTTCAACCAGTCAATACACCAACCGGTTTTCTGGGATGACTCCGTCGCTAAAGGCGTCAGTTTTGGTGGCTGAATTTCGGTCTCTTTTAAGATTTGTAGCCCTAACTGGTGAAAAGTCAGTACCGCAATATCGTCAGCGGTCTTACCTAGTTTCCTTTCTAGGCGCTCTCGCATCTCATTCGCAGCATCTCGACCAAAGGCAACCAAAAGTATTTGCTCAGGCTGTGCCAAGTGACTTTGCAGCAAATAAGCGACTCTGGCCATCAACACACTGGTTTTACCTGAACCTGCGCCGGCCAAAATCAAATTTTGGTCGTTGTTATGCAGCACCGCCATTTGCTGAGAGAGGTTCATTGGTGAGGATTCAGACTGAGTAAACAGCACCTGCCAATTCTCACGCTCTTCCTCCAACCAACTGGCATTGCGTTCTTGTAACGTATGTTGAGTATCATCCAGCCAAGGAAGCAGCTTTTGTATGCGATTTGGCATAGTACGCATTGCCTCGGAAATCGACATATTCATTTCCAGAAACTGGCTGTTCACCTCACCCACCCAATTGGTCATCATAGAATGAGGTAAGAACTGAGGCAAAGTACACAGCCTCGTTAGTTCTTGTTCCCACTTAGGGAGATAGTTTTTAAGCAGCGCACTTTGTTCACGATGCCAGTTTTGGTAAACCTCGACTGCCTGCTTAGCAAAACGCTGCGCTTCTTGCCAGGGTAAGCCTTGCACCACCCAACAGACCTGCTTGCCGTCGGATTCATGGGCATGAACCGTAATCGACGACCAAATTAAGCCGCGTTTCACACTTAGCTTACCGCTCCATTCACAAAACGGTATCCGCACTTCTGCCCTTACCGAGTGCAAGACCAAGCAGTGTGATTGCAGTTCAATGGTTCGAAACTCGTGTTGAGTAAACATTTCGGCGGTGGGAGTGGCGGTTAGCAGCATGATAAATCGAAATAAGTGGTGATGATTATGAGTTATAGTTCTCAGTCTACTGTATCAAGTCCCTAATTCCATCCAAGTTTATGTAATAAGTGTGAAAAAGAATCCAAATAAAAACGCTCCCTGTTGATGGGAGCGCTTTTTATGCTCGTTTTACTTATTGGTAGGCGTTTGCAGCTTTTCCATCACCTCATCGAGGTTAAAGCTCGCCGCTTTTTGCCTTGGTGGGTACTCTTTAAAGGTTTCTAGGAACTTACCTACATAAACTTGCGCCGGAACAAGTAGATAAACCCTATCGAGCATCCAATCATAGTAAGTGTTCGATGTCACATCAGCCACCTCATAGGGATCCATTCTCAGGTTAAAGATTTTCGGTACACGCAGCGTAACAAACGGTTCTGCCCAAATGCGTAACGTACCTTCGACACGCTGCTCCATGAATACCACTTTCCAGTTGTTATAGCGCAGCGCTGTAAGATCGCCGTCATCAGAGAAGTAGAAGATCTCTGCGCGTGGGGACTCTTCGGTTTCACCGGTTAGGTACGGTAAGAAGTTATAACCATCTAAGTGAACCTTAAAGCTCTTATCACCGGCTTGGTGACCTTTAAGCAGTTTGTCTTTGACGTCAGGCTCACCCGCTGCTGCAAGGAAGGTTGGTAACCAGTCCATGTGATGCATGATGTTGTTAGATACGCTGCCTGCCTCAATTTTGCCTGGCCACTTGACCATAGCCGGCACTCGGTAAGCCCCCTCCCAGTTCGTGTTCTTCTCGCCACGGAAAGGAGTAAGACCGGCATCAGGCCACGTGTTCATATGTGGGCCATTATCCGTGGAGTAAAACACAATGGTATTATCTTCAATGCCTAGCTCGTCGACTTTCTTGAGCAATTCCCCAACGTGGTTATCGTGCTCAATCATGCCATCGGCATAGAAACTGATGCCTGACTTACCCAAGTTTCCATCTTTCACATGGGTACGAAAATGCATTCGAGTCGCGTTCCACCATACAAAGAACGGTTTTTTCGCCGCAACAGCACGATCCATAAAATCGAGCGCAGCGGACAAGGTTTCTTCATCTACCGTTTCCATACGTTTACGAGTTAAAGGTCCTGTGTCCTCAATTTTCCCGTCAGCAAATGATTTGATGACACCGCGAGGACCAAATTGTTTACGAAACTCTGGATCTTTGGGGTAGTCGATGTTTTCTGGCTCTTCTTCAGCGTTCAAGTGATAAAGGTTACCAAAGAACTCATCAAAACCATGGGCGGTGGGTAGAAACTCATCTTTGTCACCCAGATGGTTCTTACCAAATTGCCCCGTCATATAACCATGGGGTTTAAGTAGCTCAGCAATGGTCGCATCTTCAGCTTGCAAACCAAGATCAGCGCCAGGCAGACCCACTTTGCTTAGTCCAGTACGAAGAACACTTTGACCTGTAATGAATGTCGAGCGACCGGCGGTACAGGATTGCTCACCATAGTAATCCGTAAACATCATGCCATCTTTGGCAATCGAATCGATGTTAGGTGTTTTATATCCCATCAATCCAAATGTATAAGCGCTGACGTTTGATTGACCAATATCGTCACCCCAAATGACGAGAATATTGGGTTTATCCTCGGCGTATGTACTTGCTGAAACACCAATTAACGCGGTAGCCAATACAGCTAAGCTCCGCTTAAACCTTGTTGTCGTTGTCATGTAAACCTCTACGTTAGTTGGTTGCGTCCTGCCCATTAACATATAGTCGCTAACGTGCATAACCACCACTAACTCAGCACTGTTTGTATAAAACAGTCCCCCGAGTTTTAGCGTGTGATATGAGAAGCTAATCACACACCTTACTGCAACAACCACGTGCCTACTAAAACATTCAACTTACTGAATAATAAACACTTGTAGTGAGTGTATAACTTTTCTTTATAGTCTCTATAAGAGGACTTGCCGTCCCTACTCGCCTAAAGTGCCAACCATCTGGATACCTTATGGTGTCTCGTTCAAATCCAATAAGTTAAAAGACGATGGAGTCTCGAATGGCGAACCACTTAAGTAAGATTGCAATGGGCGTGAGTCTAGTTGCAACCTCTTCAGCAGCAGTCGCAGCCGACCAACCAAACATCCTAGCGATATTTGGTGATGATGTGGGTTACTGGAACATTAGCGCATATAACCAAGGCATGATGGGCTACGAAACCCCAAACATTGACCGCATTGCTAACGAAGGTGCTCTATTTACTGATCATTACGGACAGCAGTCTTGTACTGCGGGTCGTGCTGCGTTCATCACAGGTCAAGAACCCTTCCGTACAGGTCTACTGACCATTGGTATGCCAGGCTCTACTCACGGTATCCCAGACTGGGCTCCAACGATTGCCGATCTATTGAAAGATCAAGGTTACATGACCGCACAGTTCGGCAAAAACCACCTTGGCGACCAAGACCAACACCTACCAACTCAGCACGGTTTTGATGAGTTCTTCGGTAACCTTTATCACCTCAACGCTGAAGAAGAACCAGAAACTTACTACTACCCTAAAGATCCTGAGTTTCGTAAAAACTACGGCCCACGTGGCGTAATCAAGTCTTATGCTGACGGCAAAATTGAAGATACAGGACCAATGACCCGTAAGCGCATGGAACACGCAGATGAAGAGTTTCTAGAGTCTTCACTGGCCTTCATGGAAAAAGCAGTAAAAGCAGATAAGCCGTTCTTTATTTGGCACAACACCACACGTATGCACGTATGGACTCGTCTGCAAGAGAAATACAAAGGTAAATCTGGCATCTCTATCTATGCCGACGGCATGCTAGAGCACGACGACCATATTGGTATTTTGCTTGATAAACTGGATGAGTTAAAAGTAGCAGATAACACCATCGTCATTTATTCGACCGACAACGGTGCAGAAACGGTGAGCTGGCCTGATGGTGGCGCAACACCATTCCATGGTGAGAAAGGCACAACATGGGAAGGCGGTATGCGTGTTCCTCAGCTTGTGCGCTGGCCTGGCGTGATTGAACCAGGAACTAAGATCAACGAAATGATGGCTCACCAAGACTGGCTGCCAACATTGCTAGCGGCAGCTGGTGTACCTGATGTAAAAGAAAAGCTTGCTGAAGGTTACCAAGCCAACGGCAAAGACTGGCGTGTACACATCGATGGTTACAACTTCAAACCATTTTTCGAAGGCAAAACGGACGAAGCGCCACGTGAATCGCTACTTTACTTTACCGCGAATGGTGAGCTAAACGCTGTTCGTTGGAACGACTGGAAACTGCACTTTGCAACTCTAGAAGGTAACATCACCGACGCCGTTCGCTTCGCTCCTAACTGGCCGAAGATCATTCACCTACGTGCAGACCCGTTTGAAAAAGCGCCTCACGAATCAGGCATGTACTTACGTTGGATGGCTGACAACATGTGGCTATTCGTACCGATTCAAGACGTACTCGGTGATTTCTTCAAGACTCTACCAGACTACCCAATGCAGCAAGGTCAACTGATGAACCCAGCGGCAATTGATTACCAATCTCTGGGTCTGAAAGGCAAAATGCACCAGCTTGATCAACTACAGAAACAAGTTGAGCAAATGAAATAACGCTTTGTTTGGAACAAGCAATCTAAAACAAGCGCTATAAAAAAGGCCAGTCACTGATAAAGTGACTGGCCTTTTCTTTTAGGTTTCAATTAAACGTAATACGCTTCAACTGTACCTTTAAGTTTGATCAGCATAGGTTGACCCCAACGGTCTTTCGCTTTTGGAGAAGGGATTTTAACCCAGCCTTCGCTGATGCAGTATTCTTCAACGTCTGTGCGCTCTTTACCATTTAGGCGAATGCCAATTTGGTGTTCAAAACACTCAGCCACGTGATGTGGGCTACGAGGGTTGCCTGATAGATGATCTGGTAATTCTGGCTTTGCGTTGTCGCTCATGGTGATAACCTGAATGAGTTAGTGAAAAGTGGCTCATTGTAGTCAATACGTTCCGCCTGCTCAACCAATCTGTGTCGATGTCACCGTATTTTCATCACCAATCGGCATCGTATTGACCGCTTGTCCGTCAAATCGAACGATTAACAGCCCTTGCCTGTCAGAATCGGCTGCAGTGACTTGCACCCCTTGCGCATTCCAAAACGCGCTTTTCCCAGCACACTGCCAACCGCCCGTCTCCCCAGCGTGATTGGAGAGAACAACTGGGACTTGATGACTTTTGGCAATATCAGACAAGATGCTCGCGTCTCCCTCATAACCGGCAGGTGATATCAGTGCGCTCACCAGATATAACTGAGCTCCTAGATTCATGGCGTCAGTGGCATGTTGGGCGTGGCAGAAATCAGCACAAATCGCCAGTGCGATCTTAATCCCTTTGATCTCAAACATAAAATCATTGTCCCCAGAGCAACACCACTCACTCTCCCCTTGATGCAAATACTGCTTGTGGTAATGCAGAACGTGGCCGTGTTTAGATAGATAGGCCGCGCCAATCGCTGGTTTTTCACCTTGTACTTGCAGCGGGCAGCCGACAATAATATCGATATCCTGCGTCTGAGCGACACTCGACAGTTTGCCAAGTACAGCATCATCCTGAGCCATAGCAAGATGTTTAAGTTTTGGTAGCACGTAGCCAGTCAAGGAGAGTTCAGGAAAGAGCACCAAATCGGAGCCCAGTAAAGAGGCCTGTTTGATCAATTGGATATGCGTTTCGGTGTTGGCCTGAATGTCGAGATCACGAGTTGCAGGTTGCGCGATGGCAATGACAAGCGATGACATTACTCCACGTAGTCCTCAATGGTCTTAGTGCCGCAAACTTCACAAACGCGATGACAGGCATAGGCATGGGTAGAGGTCATTAAACCACCAAATACCCAGCCTTTTAAAAGGCTGGCCACAAATGCACTACTGTCTTGTGAATGTAAACCCTCGGTTAACGCTGGCTTCTCTATCAGCACGACAATATGTTTGGTCTCCGAACAACAAACATTGCACACACAATTTTCAATCCGTTGCATGACCGAATTCCCTGTGTTCAAGTGGTTAATTGGACGCTGATTGTAATTCAACCAAACGAGAAACTATGTTAACTCGGTAGCATATTTGGCGCGAGTTGCTGTTTACTTTTCAAACAGCAACAGACTTTGCGCGTTTCATTACAGTTCTGGAGTCACCTCGCAGTTAAACCCCGCCACCTTTCGGAGCTGATGCCTGTCCTGCCAAACGCTTGTTTGCAACCATTCGATCAAAGTCGGCAATGCGGGCCAAAAACGTGGTTTTTTCTTGTTTGGAAATGGACGTCGCCATAGGTAAGTCAACCTTTAGTGGGTTTACAGCTCGGTTTCTAACTAGCACTTCAAAATGCAGGTGTGGCCCAGTCAAACGTCCTGTTGCACCTGCTAATGCTATCTTTTGGCCCCTTTTAACTCGTTGACCTTTCTTTACTAGGAACTTAGAAAGATGCAAGTAACGCGTGGTGTAAACATTGTTGTGCTCTATCACCACATACTTTCCTGCATAGGGGTGATTACGAATAGCTGTGACTGTGCCATCGCCTGTGGAGTAAACAGGCGCGCCCACTGGCGTCGCAAAATCAGTGCCATTATGGGGAGAGGTTCTTCCTGTCACCGGATGTTTGCGCCTTGGATTGAAATGAGAAGTCACACGGCGATAAGCTTTATCAATAGGATAGCGGTCAAATGCTTGCTCAAAACTGTTTCCTTCGCGATCATAGAAGCGGCCATCATCTGCGATAAAAGCGGCCACCTCTCGGTTGCCCAAACTAATGGTCACGCCCTGAACTTCAGAGTTACCGGTTGGATGGTTACCAAGATATTGATGATTGACCAGAATTTCAAATCGGTCACCAGCACGCAACTCCCGAGAGAAGTTAACCTTATCTTTGAGGATCTGAGTAATATTCGCAATCTGCCTCATAGAAAGGCCTGCTTTGTGAACGGATAGTGAAAAACTGCCGTGAACTGTGCCAGAATAAAGCGTTTCACGCCATTCACCCTCATCTTCTTCGAACTGATAAGTAAACGAACCATCAGTTTCCCTGCTATAAATAGCACGCTCTACTAGGCTCTCGTGAAAGACTAAGTTCTCTAGCTGCCGATTTTCCTCGTTAATCACAAGCTCTAAATGATCGCCAGGTTTGAGAGTATCGAGCTTGAGTACATTCAGATCGGCCTCAAGCACGTGTTGCATTGCGTTATAAGATAGCCCCCATGCTGAGAAAATCGTACTGAGTGTGTCACCTACTTTAACAAAATAGTGAACTTTGACTCGTTGTTCATTTTGTTGTGTCGGCTCATCAACAGCCTGCAACCCATGGCTCCGATCATAAGGCGTTATCTTTATCGAAACTGGTTCAGGGGTAGACTCTGGAATAAAACTAAGTAAACAAGCGCTAGAGAGCGCCACGACGGCAGTCACTATCAATACAGGACGAAAGAACTTCATAAACGCGGAGATGAGAATTGATTACAATTGTTACCTTATAACATTTTTATCCCTTCATGAGAACCAAACGGAGAACAACTTTGTTTCAAACGATAAGCTGATACAAAAACGCCGCGTGATAATCGTTCACGCGGCGTTTTTGTATTCATTGATATGTGTCTATGGCACACCATGGCCTTTAGACGCCACCCAAACTCGATACCACTGCTCGCGAGTCAGTTCGATATCTAAAGCAGAAATAGCAGCTTTTACGCGCTCAATTTTACCAGAGCCAATAATAGGTAGCGGGTTCGATGGTAGATGCTTCACCCAAGCGTAAATCACCTGATCGATACTCGCCGCCCCTACTTCCGCTCGAATAGCTTCGAGCTCACTGCGCACTCGCTGAGCTTGCTCTGACTGACCATTGAAAATTTCTCCACCAGCCAGTGTTGACCATGCCATTGGTGTCACTCGAAGTTGCTGCAGCTGATCTAAGGTGCCATCGTGCGCCACTTCGAAGTTAAGTGGATTAATTTCAACTTGGTTCGTCACTAATGATTTGCTTAATCGTGATTGCAGCAATTCATACTGGCGCGGCGTAAAGTTGGATACGCCGAAGTGTTTCACTTTACCAATCTTGTACAGCTCATTAAATGCATCAGCGACTTCATCTGCATCCATCAAAACGTCAGGGCGATGAATAAGCAGCACATCAAGCTCATTGACGCCAAGACGCTGAAGTGAATTATCTACAGACTCATAGATATGTTTTGCGCTGGTGTCGTAGTGATTGATCTTACGATCCGGAAACTTGTCACTACACAGCTTAATATCGCATTTAGAAACGATTTGGATTTTTTCGCGTACAGACGGGTCTAACGCTAATGCTTCACCAAACAGCGTTTCACACTCATAGTTGCCATAAATATCGGCGTGATCGACAGTTGTCACCCCTAAATCGATATGCTGCTTAAGGAAGGTCAAACGCTCTTGCGGTGTCATCCCCCAATCAGCCAAACGCCAATACCCCTGAACCAGTTCAGAAAACTCGGGTCCATTTGGCGCCATCGTTACTTTAGAAACCATGGGTTATCTCCTTATTTAATTCTGCCCACATCCTAAGCTTGTTTTCCAAGGCTCACAACGGGTAAAATTCGAAAAAACGAACTGGAGTACGAAGTTGTGAGCTTTGCTGAAAGACTTAAAGAATTGATTGGACAGGAAAGCGTCAGCGGATTCGCTCGCCGTGTTGAACTCTCTGAAGCTCTCATACGCAAATATCTTAAAGGCAGTGAACCAAGCTTAGCAAAAGCCAATCAAATCGCTATGAAAGCCAACTGTTCCTTAGAGTGGCTTGCCACAGGTTGTGGCTATTTATATCGCCAAGCCGAGGTAGTGGATATGCCCGCCTATCAACTGGCATACGAAACCGTGCTTGGTATGAAGCTTGCCGAAAACGACACTCTCACCCACCGAAAACTCATCATCGCCTACCAATACTTACGTGCCACCAAAAAAAATGATGGTCATTTAGATGCGCATGGCATGAAAAGACTGCTTGCTAGTATCACCAGCTAATAACTCACTCATTAAATCTCGCAGAGCATTTACACTAAGCCACCGAGCGATAACAATTTCGCAACACCCATCATTAATATACACACTACGCAACCATAAGCATTTGCATATCGAATAGGTTGACATTCAGCGGTTTGATAATTGTGACCAAGATTAAACACATGTTTGAATAAAATATCTTACACTAATATCAACAAAGTGATTTATTAAGAGCGCGGTAATATTCCTCAATACGAATATAATCAACTCTAAAATAATTGTCCCCCAATAGTGGTATTCAAAAATAGAAATATTTTTGAAGGGGGTTCTTATATCCGAAAAACGGAATAAATATAAAAAGGAACACAGTATGAAAAGCCTATTCAAACTTTCTACTTTAGCAGTGAGTGTATTTGCTGCATCGCAAGTTGCTGCTATTGAGTTGTATAATGCAGAGGGCACGAGCGCGAACATGTACGGTGCGATTGCTGCACAAGTCAGTGCATATGATTATGACGAATCAACCATTATCGGTAATGATGCAGGCTTTGCTTATAACTCAGACCAAACGCACATTGAAGATCCAGGCTCATGGTTTGGTTTTGATATCAAACACCAAATGGGCAAAGTATATGGTCTTGCAAAGATTGAATGGGATGTGGACTTCTCAACGTCAACAGACCTTGATACCCGCCGTGCGCTAACAGCACGCCAAACATTCGCTGGTTTCGGTCACGATGATTTTGGCTCAATTACCATTGGTCGCCAAGAAAGCCCGTATATGAAAACAGACAAGGGCTACTATGCTTATTGGGTTGGTGGTCTTAACATGATGCAGTCGGACGAGCTAGGTAGTCGCCGTTCTCAAAACACAGTAGTTTGGCAGAATGATTTTGATAACCTTTACATCGGCCTTCAATATCAAGCTCGCCGCAGTGTAGATGACCTAATCACCTTTGGTGGTAATGGTCTGAACTTCGGCTCATTACTAGAAGTTAATGGCGACCCTGTAACAATTAAAGGCGGTTATGGTGCAGCAGTTGCTTATACCATCGAGCAAACTGGTACATATTTAGCAGCAGCTTACAACCAAGCTAACGATATCAACGGTTCTTTCATTGACCTTCTTGGCATCCCAGATGCTGCAGCGGCAATTACAGCTACTGACGCAGAAGTTAAGCAGTACGCGCTAGCGCTTGAGCAACACTTGCTAGAAGGTGCATTGTCCCTTTCAGCTCGATATGAAGAATTTACAGCGAAAGACGGCCTAAATTCATTTGACTCAAAAACAACCACATTTGGCTTTGGTGCAAACATGTACCTATCAGATGCATTCCGTATATACGCTGGCTACGAAATGGCTGAAGAGAAAGATGAAAAACTTGGCCGCACTAAGACTGAAATGACATCATTTAACCTTGGTGCTGCATACGCTCCTGTGCCTTGGGGTGAAGTTTACCTAGAAAGCTACACGGACGACCTAAAACTTAATGATGGTTTGAACTTCAACGACTTTACGTCTGTTGGTGTTGAGTCAAAAGCTACTCACTTCTTCCTAGGCGCAGCGGTATTCTTCTAAACCCTAGCCTCTAAACACGAAAATTAAGCATTTTACAAAGCCCTTTGTGCACCACCGCACAAAGGGCTTTTTACTTGTCCCTACAACTACTCTTCCCAAATATTTTCTACAGACTTGACCACCCATGACGGTTTAGCTCAACAAATGCACATACTTTATACAACCCAAACCACTCATACAAATACCTAATAGTTACCCCCTCCAACCATCTATAACCCTGTGAAATAAAAATTAATAAAAATATAAATTGTGATTTAACACCAATATTCGTTCTGATTTTACTCATAGAATCCACTGAGAAAATAACCAACCACGGAATCATTAACAATATAAATCATCATAATCCAGTGTTAATAACTTTTATTCACAAGTAACTTATTGATAATAAATGAACCATTTAATTAACTACCACTATAACGAATACATATGAATAGACATTGCATTAGACTTTTAACGTTTTCATTCACATTGACGTGTTTTCCTACCTTTGCCGCTGTCGAACTGTATAACCAAGAAGGTACTGAACTTTCGGCCTATGGTGCTATCGCCGCGCAAGTTAGCCAATACGATTATGACCAATCCTCTGCTATGGGAAGTCCCGAAGGTTACAACTACAACAGTGATGTCGTTCACATCGAGGATCCTGGCTCCTACGTGGGCATCGACCTCTCTCACCGAATGGGCGCCATGCGTGGGTTGGTAAAACTCGAATGGGACGTGAACTTTGGAACACAATCCGATACCTCCGACGAAGCACTACAACAACGTCAAACCTACGTTGGTTTTGCGCATGACGATTACGGCCAAGTAACGATCGGTAGACAAGAGAGTCCCTACATGAAAACCGATAAGGGCTATTATGCCTATTGGGCAGGCGGGCTGAATATGATGCAGTCAGATGAACTTGGCAGCCGTCGGACGGCCAATACGGTTGTGTGGTCAAAACAGACCGATCGTTTCTATTTAGGGCTTCAATACCAGGCGAGTCGTAATGTTGATCAAATATCATTCGGAAACGGATTAAACTTCGGCTCTGTGTTTCAACCAACGGAAGACAAACCAACTATCTCAATCGACAACGGCTTTGGCGTTGCCGCTACCTACACGTTCGATTTCGGCACCTACGTAGCACTTGCCTATAACCAAGCAGATAAAATCAACGGCGAATTCATCGACTTGCTAGGCATCCCTGACCCATCATTTAGTCTTGTCGCAAGCGATGCCAAAGTACAGCAGTATGCTCTGGCGTTAGAGCATCACTTCTTTGACGGTCAGCTTTCTGTATCCGGACGCTATGAGCGCTTCAACGCGCAAGATGGCGCTGCGGCACCGAGTTTCGATGGTACTACCGACAATATTGGTGTTGGTGCAAACTGGTTTATTACCGACGCTGTTCGAGTATACGGTAGCTACGAGTGGGCACTCGATAAGAACAACCTAACGCATACCACGAATACTAAAGTAAGTATGATCAACGTTGGGGCAGCTTGGGCTCCGGTGCCTTGGGGGGAGCTGTACATGGAAGCCTACCACGATGATGTTACGCTGAACCAAACCCTAGACTGGCAATCAGGTGCTGCTCCGTCTGATTTTCGCGGTAAGGCAACCCACATCTTCCTCGGTGCGGCCGTATTATTTTAGTCATCTCACCCTTTAGAGACTAAACACAACCATTAAGGTGCTTGAAGATCATATCAGGCACCTTGCTTCGATGATTTCGACACTAAAATACCAACAATGGATGGCAAATCGACTCACAAAGCTTACAATGCACCATCAAATACATAGCTAGATGACTCACCATGATTCCTGATTACACATTCGATACCCTCAACACCATGTCACGACAAGAGCTTGAAGAGTTTGCTGCGCGCATGATAAGCCGCATGGTACCCGAGGACGTAATGACCGAGCTGTTCACCTTCGAGCAAGAAGAAGTGGATAACGAAGAACGTATGCTAGCAACCCAGCTTGATGCCATTTTAAGAATGACTGCGATTGCTCTGTGCGAGATTCAACAAGCATTTGACGATTCAGACAACGCTAATCAGAACAGTGAGCGCATGACGCGCCTCGTCTTATGGCACTTCTACGCCGTATCATTCAACCTTGAAAAAGCGATCCCGTTGCAGACTCACTGTAACCACGTCGAAGTGTTGCTCAATAACCGACCTAAAGACGTACTGGGTTGGGTAAAGGTACTCAATGACTTGTTGCACTCTTACGCAGAGATCAACACGGAAAACTAAACATCCACTGTTCGGTAAAACCTAGACTCTGAACAAATCTCTCCTAACCTACTATGGGTGATGTTGTTGCATATAGTGATAACAACATCCATTCATAACCAATCGTTAGGGAGACGTTATACAATGTATTCAGATGTGCTTGAACCTCAGCCGCCGCAGAAAAAGAAACAGCATCAACCACCGATCACCCAGCGACGTGCGGTTTCAAGTAAGGTTTTACCCGACCAGCGCAGCAACTCTGAACACCCCAGCGTCGCTCAGCGTCAACCCAGCCTTCAAGATAATCGTCCACTCCACGTTGCGAACTCCCCTATTCAACGCCTGTCTGAACAAAGTTCTCAACCACAAACTCCAACAACCAATGTGATGCAGCGAGCTAGAGTGCCTGATGGTTTCGACCCCGATGCTTGGGAGAGCCTCGCCCCTCATGCGCAAGCGGTTTATAAGCTCATAGCGCAATCACCTAACTTCGACATACTTCGACACGATATGGGTGAGAACAAACTCATTGCAGAATGTGCAAACCTGGGTATGGCACTTGAACTTGCCGAAAGGTCGGTCAAATCACTGACCGATTACGCCACAATGGTGAACAAAAACGCCGCCAAAGCAAAAGCAGTGGCTAAACAAGCTGTAGGGTTTGGTGTCGGTGTCGGAACGTCATTTGGCAGTATGGCTCTCAAGCCAGTTGCCAATGGTGTTGGTAACCATTTGGCGGGTTACGCCATCAAGCAAGGTATTAGTGGAACCGGAGTAGGCGTCAAAAAGGGAAGCCAATGGGCTGCTGGCAAACTTGCCAGCAAAAAAGTTGGCTCTGAAGATATGGACATCGCAGAAAACCTAAGAAAAAACACGGGCAAAGCCGTTCACAACCGCAACAGTGCGACTGAATGGGTCGCAGAAAAAGTGCAAGACATTCGAGATGATAAATATTGGGTTGCCGCGGGCTTTACGCCCGTTCTGTTAACAACACTACTCACGGCCACCACTGTACTTACTGGCGGGTTGGCGCTTATTCCTGGCATTGCCTTGTCCGGCATCCTAGCGATAGCCAAAGCGGCTGTCGACGTTGATAGCGTTGACGAAGTTGAACGTAAGCTGGTTCTTCAAGGCGAGGCGAGACTTCGCGGTGTCCTCAAAGACATAGGCCTTGCCTATGTACTATTTAACAACTGCAGGTTTGGCAATGAAGATAAAATCATACAAGTGAAGAACTCCATGTTGAGCTCACATACGATAGTTCAACACGCTGTTGATCATATCTGCACTCAAAGGTAATAAAGAATACCCTTCAAACAACAATCAATGACCGTGTTCCTCGACCGGTGTCACTGACATTCACATCAGTGACATCGCAAACTCTCTCATATGACGAGCATTGTCGGCGCTGCCGGCATCACCGCATGCTGTGCCGAAGTACTTAATATCAGGCGATGAATATACAGGTAGCGACTTTTCTGCATAAGTCATGACTGTGCCCGCCTCACGACACAAAGCGCCAAAGGCGTAGGGCCTTATAAAGGAATGGAACTCGGGTAAAAGCATTCCCTTTAACCAATGGATAGGTTCATCGTTGTGCCAAGCCCAAGCTAAATGGCCTAGCTCATGCTCCAAAGTAGCGTCTTGAGCGTCTGCGGTCATCACGAAAAAGCTGCGACTAAAGTTCAAATGAGCTTCACCAACAAATCCACCTTTTCCATCACCTCACAGCTTGGTAGGGTAAGCTCCTCACCACTGCGTTTTCCTAAAAAGAACAACGCACACACACCTAATAGGCCACCAACAACGGCTAACGTTTTATTCATTCCAAAACCCGGAAAAATACGGAAATCCCAATCCTTTCGTAAAGCCTATGGTTGCATATGCCACTACCCTATTTCTACATCAAACACTTTATTGCACGTACGACTGCGATCCATATCGCTGATTCTATTACAAAAAATCAATCCGTTAGCCATTCAATGGCATCTTGATAGTTCCCAAAAGACGCCATATCTCCGGTAATAAACCAACTCCCTATTTTACTTGCGAGCTCCTGCCAATTCTTATCGCCGTAGATAGCGATCTTCTCTATATTGAAACCAAGTTTTAACCCCAATTGAAAATCATCCCAGGCTGCCCTTAACTCCCAGCCAGAAAACTCGGTAATATCGACCAACATTTTCATGTGCTTTGCAGATACCCCCTGCAAACTCGACTCTAGTACAGGCGTAATCGCTTGATAGTCTTCATGAGTAAGCTTACCTGTCGCTTTTAGGATCAGAATTGATTCGCTCTCAATACGCTCGATTCCAATTGTAATTCCGTGACGTTCTGTGCTCATTGTATCCCCCTACTCTTAACCACCTAATTACACAATAGAGCAAATCTGACATGAAAATTTTGAACTCATCACCAAATACAGCAGGAGACTCAAACAAAGCCTAAACGTAACGACCCAATCAAAACAGAGCAGTTGTTAAGACTAAATAAAATACGGCAATTTCCTTAACCCACACTCAACTTATTAAGGTCCACATTTATACATAGAATGATGCTGTAGAGAATCACTAAGTGCCACATTAAAAGAGGCTAATGTTGACTATGGACTATAACGCACAGCAACTTCTTCAGCTCCTTTGCTCTGAATACGACCTAATATCTGAAAAATTTCAGTCAGATCCCCTTCCGGTTTTTGTCGAGACTTTTAAAAACGAATATGGATATTGCTTGGTGAGAAGTGCCGCCGGAAGCCAACGCTTTAGTATTGTTTCTGTAAACTTTACACCTTCAGCTCGAGGGCAAGGCGTGTTTACGCAGTTTATTCAATACATAGCAAACAATCCTCACCACTACCTAGGTGTTGAAGTAGAGGTTATCGAAAACCAAGGCCTCGCCAAAAAGCTTCTATCGCTTGGCTGGCAATATAAATCTATCTTCAATCGATGGTTTTGTACTAAGACGCCAAGTTTGGTTAAGAATTTTTAAGTGTGATCTGCTGGGTGTGTTTGGCAAACTTTAGGCAAAAAAAGAGCCGCTAATCAGCGGCTCTTCTGGAAGTATCTAACTAAGAGTAATTTCTAGCCAATAGCTATTTACTCTTTACCAAATACGTTGTTCTCTTGCTCTTGTACGCGGATGAATGTAGTACGCTTAGTAAGCTCTTTAAGCTTAGCGGCACCTACGTAAGTACAAGTAGAGCGAACGCCACCAAGGATGTCTGAGATAGTGTCGTTTACATCACCACGGAATGGAAGCAATACAGTTTTACCTTCAGCAGCTCGGTACTGAGCAACGCCACCAGAGTGCTTGTCCATTGCCGACTGAGAAGACATGCCGTAGAACTTCATGAATTTCTCGCCGTCTTTTTCAATCACTTCGCCGCCAGATTGCTCGTGGCCTGCTAGCATACCGCCAAGCATAACGAAGTCTGCGCCGCCACCGAATGCTTTAGCAACGTCACCCGCACATGCACAGCCACCGTCACCGATGATCATGCCGCCAAGGCCGTGTGCAGCGTCTGCACATTCAATGATTGCAGAAAGCTGAGGGTAACCAACACCTGTTTTAACACGTGTAGTACATACAGAACCTGGGCCGATACCAACTTTAACGATGTCAGCACCTGCTAGGATTAGCTCTTCACACATGTCGCCAGTTACTACGTTACCTGCAGAGATAGTCTTGTTTGGGAACTCAGCACGTACTTTTTGTACGTACTCAACAAGGTGCTCTGAGTAACCGTTTGCGATGTCGATACAGATGAACTCTAGATCTTCGCTTAGCGCTAGGATTTCTTTTGTCTTCTCGAAATCACGCTCAGACGTACCAGTCGATACGAATACTTTGTTTAGCGTCTCTTTAGAAGCGCCTTTTACGAACTCTGCCCACTGCTCAACAGTGTAGTGTTTGTGCATTGCTGTCATTACGCCGTGCTGCGCAAGAGCCGTTGCCATTTCAAAACTACCCACTGAATCCATATTTGCAGCGATAACAGGTGTACCAGACCATTGACGACCACTGTGCTTGAATGTAAAATCGCGCGTTAAATTTACTTGAGAACGACTTTTCAGTGTTGAACGCTTAGGGCGAAACAGTACATCTTTAAAGCCTAACTTAAGTTCTTGTTCGATACGCATTGTAAAAATTCCTCGATTTATTAGTACATGTTCCAGTGGGCATATGTCTAAACATGATGCGTTGGCTAACCGTTGGCAGACGGTTCACCTTTCTTCGGACACAAAAAAACCGGAGCGTTGGCAGACGCTCCGGTTTTCAGCATTATAGGTCGCGAAAACTTTCTCGCAAGACTGATATTACAATTTTTTTTGTGGTACTATTCCGAAAAGCTACAAATTCGCCCGCAGCAAACTCCCCCGAAATCATTGAACTCCCCACAAAGTCATAATAAATCAATTAGTTATAAACACATCAATCAGCAAACACATCATTATTCTTCAAGAGCAAACGTTTAGCCTCTGTTGAAATTATCATCGAACACACCAAATCAACGCAAAAACCCACCCTCTTGCTGTTTAAAAATTACACAAATACAAGCAAAAAAAAGGGACTTTGAAAAAATATTTGTCGGATTACTGCCTATTTCCGTTTTTTTTACTGCACACATAACGAATATCGCTGAGCACATCAGAGGCCATCATTCCCGACTCCCCATTTAACCTCGCATTTCTGTCTGCTGCGCTGCTATGTATCAATGTGCCAAGCACTGCCGCTCTAAATAGGGGATAACCTTGCGCCAACAGCGATGCAATCACACCGGACAGCACATCTCCCATACCTCCCGTTGCCATCCCCGGATTCCCTGCATGACACACAACACTCGTCTGCCCATCACAAATAATGGTACCTGCACCTTTAAGGACAATAACCCCACCAAATTTTTGTTGCAGACGCTGGGCGGCAGCATAGCGATCCACCTCAACCTCTGCTGCAGTGATTCCCAATAGTAGTGCTGCCTCACCCGGATGGGGCGTCAACACGCGGTTCTCTGAGTGATCGCTGAATGTGCTTAACCAATAAAGACCATCAGCATCGATGACAAGGGGCTTATTCAACGTCGTGGCATACTTAAAAGCCGACATGAACACACCCCGCCCCCAACTCTCTCTCCCCAAACCCGGGCCGAGGCAAAGTACATCAGCCCAATCGGAACGCTGTTTAAGATGTTCAGAGTTATTGTCTAGATCAGCACTCACCATTGCCTCTGGAAGCATTGCGCGGATCGGAAGCGCGCTTTCTGGGTGAACATGCGTTGCCACCAGCCCAACTCCCGATTTAAAAGCAGCACAAGATGCCAAATAGGCAGCGCCACTCATCCCATCATTACCACCGATAACCAACACACTCCCTTGACGTCCTTTATGTGAATCTCGAGCCCGAACAGTGATGAGGTTTAGCCACGCCTGCCGCGTGAGTAGTGCTGAAGCTGAATTCTGTTTTGCGAACACCTCATCGACGCCAAGTCCGGCAAAAGTTAACGTCCCCGTATAGGCCCTCGCCCTGCCCGTCACTAAACCTTGCTTGACGCCAATAAAAGTGACCGTCAGGTCTGCATCAATAGCACTGCCCTCAACTGCACCTGTGTCGGTATTGAGTCCACTTGGAGTATCGATTGCAACAATGGGGGCTTGTGCCTGATTCAGGCGATCGATAAGGTGAGCAAAATAAGGCCTAACCTGTCCCTTAATACCCGTTCCAAGCAATCCATCGACTATGACATCCACTGAGCTCGAAACCGTGTTTTCTGGCACACTAATGATCCCACCCGCATTAACATAGTCATCATGAGCGGTAGCCGCATCCCCTCGAAGCTCTTGAGCAGACCCGACCTGCCAAAGTGTTACGGTTAGATTATGTTCCAATGCGAGCTTACCCACGACATAACCATCACCGCCATTATTTCCTTTGCCACAGCAAATCAGAACATGCTTTACGTCTGGATATTGGTGAAGAAGTTGCTCGAAAACCGCTTGGCCAGCTCTTAGCATTAAGGTATACATATCGAGTTGACACGCTTGTGCAGCGAGCAGTTCGCCCTCACGAACTTGTTGAGAGGTGTAAAGAGTTTCGGGCAGTGCCGATCGAGTTGAGGATATTTGCATCATAGCGCGTTCCTTTGCTGTCCTTGCATCATCAAGAGTAACAGACGGTCAGCGCTATGACTGTGAACTAGAATAAGTGTCAGCGATAAATGAACGAGTTCGCTTTGTGTTGTTAATACTGTGGCCAGAATATGTGGAGTGCTAACCTAACCACAATAGCAAAAATGATCAATGCAACACCAAGGCGGTAGCGTTTGTATTCATCAACACTCATTGGGACACGTTTATAAAACATGGTCACCACGCCTTTCCAATCGTGACTGCGACGTCCGTACTGCACAATACCAGTCAAAATAAACAAGACGCCTACTACTAACAGCGCCTTTTCCGTCCAAAACAATCCTAACTCCACCATAGGGTACTCACTCCTTAAATTAGTACCCGTTTAGTGTATGCGGTAAGTACCAGAAATTCTCTTGGACTATGGTCTAATGCCATAGAGGTCATCAAATCCTCTGCAATGCTTCGCCACTCATCGATTTCTGATATTAAATGCGCCTGTTGCTTAGCATTGACACTGTTGACAGCCAGAGCCACGTATTTCCCCGCTAACTGCCGGTTGTGATCAAGTTTGGCTTGTAACTCTGGAGGGTAATAACTGTCGGAATCATTTAGGAATTTTTGAAATTCGGGCTGATAGTAGGCGAGATCGTTGCGTCTGTTTAATAGCTGACGCATGAAGTAATTCATTTGTCTGCGGTGTTGCTGCCAATCAAACACCGTCACTTGCATATTAGAAGCCCACTCTTTGGCTAACGCCTTTTGCTCCTCAGTAACTGTACCAAACCAGCGGTCAAAGTTTTCCTCAATGCGCTCTTGATAAATTCCTCGCACATCATCGTCGTTCATGTCTTGATACTTTTTGACGAATTCACGATTTTTTTCTTCAAAGTTCTCAATCAGCTCTTTGACTTGGGCATCACTCATTTGTTGCGTCAGTGCATATAGATCGGGGGTCACTTGCTCTACTAAACGTTTAGTGTGCGCCCTTACTTCATCCATCTGAGCAAGCACATAATCGCTATCAACTTGTTTAGGGTCTTTGGTGCGAATTGCTTCTAGTTGTTTAATATATTGAGGAAGCTCGTTCTCTTTGTGCCACCGCCCAAGTACCATAATGCGCTCGCTTAAAATGTTCTCTTGGCCATCATTGAGCGTGACATAGTCATCGATATATTCGACCAGCAACCAATCAAGGTTACTGTAAAGAAACTTAGTGGTGCAGCCAGTGATCACAAACAGCAATCCCACTAGCCATAGTCTTGATTTCCTGAACACTTTCCTCTCCATGTTAAACGTCAGCCACGTCTAAATCGTTATACGGACGATACATCAAGATTAGATTGAAAATGCAAAAAACGCCCATTCAAGGGCGTTTTTTTAGAGAGAGAATAAGAAACTAAGGGCGGAATGCCATGGCACCCTTACCGACTCCTTCGTAAGCAATCACTTGTAATGTTTGATTCTCATTAAGCGTCTTGTCTACCTCATCTGCGATGTAGTTCGCCAGCAGCTCCACTGTCGTATCGGTATCGAGAATTTCTGTCTCTTGTTTAGCAATCGCCAGCTCAAATTCGCCTTGCGGCGCGGAGTAGCAAAAGCCGTAGTGCGTCGCATCACTGATGTTGTTTGCATGCTCGCTCAGATTCAGAGTCGCTAGGCTCACCTGATCTTCCAACGAACCCAGATAGATATCCTGCCAACGCAGTGCAAACGCACGTTCTAGATCGGCATCACGCTGACCATCAACCAACAACTCAATAGGAGAACGATGACCGTGAGCAATGCGCTGACAGTTGCCATCGTGTTTCTTTAAACCATGAGTATAGTGATAGAAAGCCCCATCGATAGGCTCATGGCGAAGAGTAATCTCTAACCCCTGAACATTGTCTGGAAGATTGCCTTTTAATATGTCGTAAATATAAGCGGTGACCGAATCGATGGTGATCGCATCAGTATCGATTAGACAAAAGCCCTGATCTGGACAATGCAGGTGGATACTTTGTTCACCTCTTAGAAAATCCAGCTTCGTATAGCCCCGCTCAGAAGATGCATGGCGTACGGCTTCACTTTTCATCGGTACCAAAAGGCGATGGTCGACATATTCGTCAATTAACTGTTTGATTTGTTTTTTTACCTTGCCAAAGTCAAGCACCATGCTCATCTCATTGAGCTCACCAGACAAGATAACGTCCACAATCCAGCTCTCTCCTACCATACCTCGCTTTTCGCATAGGTAAGATGAGTCGATAACAGTGAGGTCTCTGACGAATAAATTCAAACTGAATTCCTTATTGATATTAGTTGTCATTACGCTGAACAGCGCATTATACCTATGTCACAAAAAGAAGCATCCTTTACCAATAACAAAGCCCCATGATTGGGGCTTAATTATTCATTTCAGTATAGACAGCAACTAGATTTGCGGTCTCGCTGTTTCGTGTGTCGAAGGCGGTAAGTGAGGTAACGTCACTTTCGGCTGGTCACCGGTGAGCGTTCTCAAGAACGCGGTAATCTTCTTCGATTCCTGCTGAGTAAGAGTTTGACCGAGCTGAATGTCCGCCATGATCTCTACCGCTTTTTGTAAGTCCCACTCCGACCCATCATGGAAGTAAGGATAAGTGAGTTCAACATTTCGCAGCGTCGGGACTTTGAACACATACTTATCAAAGTCATTGCCAGTAATGGCCGCACGACCAATGTCTGGGTTTTCGGTCTTAAATGCTTTTACTAGTCCCATCTTCTGGTACATTTGGCCGCCCGCTAACGGGCCACTATGACAGGCAGTACAACCTTTTTGTTTAAACAGGGCATAACCTTCCACTTGCTCTGCGGTTAGGGCTGCATCATCACCTTTTAGCCATTGGTCAAACTTAGAGTTTGGTGTACGAAGAGTCTTTTCAAACGTCGCTATCGCATCAGTAACTTCAGTAATGGTAAATTCTTCTTTACCATACGCCTCTTTAAACCACTGACGATATTGTGGGATAGATTTTAACGTGCCAATCGCCAATTCATGGGAAAATGCCATTTCAATTGGATTTTCAATCGGCCCTGCCGCTTGTTCTTGAAGATCTTTCGCTCGGCCATTCCAGAATTGAACAAAGTTCAAATCCGAATTAAGCACTGTTGGTGAGTTAATTCCACCTACCGCCCATTTATGTCCAATCGAGCTTGGTAAATTATCAACCCCACCCTTCGCTACATTGTGGCATGAGTTACAAGATATTGTATTCGACGCGGAAAGTCTTGGTTCAAACCAAAGTGTTTTACCTAGTTCAACCTTTGCCTCGTTTAGCCCAATGACTGGCTCTATCACCTTGATAGGCTCGCTGTTTTCTCGAGATGCATAGGCACTACATGACAGTATCGCGACCAGTGACATTATTAGTTTTTTGTTCATATTACTCCCTTAGGTGTGCTCAATATATATTTCGCAAGCAAACATTTAACTTGGCGATTTTTAATAATTCGCATGCCCTTAATAGTTATTTACTTGGGTTCTTCCTTGGGCTTGAAAATAATATTGAACAACTTGAACAGAATATAATGCAAAAACTCGATAGACTTAATGAGAAAAAGGAATGTTAAATCCCATAACCGCCTGCGACTCTTTTAACTCAGGGTTTTGATTGTTAATGACAATCCAGTTACTACAAAATGGAAACAAAATATTTACGCAGACACTTGATTAGAATCAATTTCTTACAACGCCGAACCCCAAACGGTATACATCAGCTGTTACAATATCGCATCATTAGTTCAACCGACAAAAGCTCAAGATGATCTTCCTAATTCACACTGTAAATGACCACCATTGCTACCCCTTCAGCGCAATTACAAACCAGAACGATCCTTCATTATTCCAGAGGTAATACTGGATATTCCAACCACGAGACTTCAATGGTTTACCATGACCTCTTCACCAACTGGAGTCACGATTATGAAAAAAACAATCTATACCTTAGCGCTCACTTTGTTCGTATCATCACCAAGCTTCGCGAACATTATTGTTGACATGGAAGGTGTGGATGAAAAGGACTACGTCTACGACCTGCATAAATGTGAAGAAATGGCCGGCCAGGTTCAAAAACAACAAGCATCTGGTGGCGCAATAAGCGGTGCGGCCAAAGGAGCAGCACTTGGATCTGCTGGAGTAGCAATTGCAGGTGGCTCCGGAACGGAAGGCGCTAAGAAAGGCGCGGCAGTGGGTCTTGCAGCTGGCGTACTAGGTCGCGGAAGAGCAAATCGAGAGAATGCTGAACAGTATCAACAAGACCAACAAGCTGTGATCAAAAACTGTATGACACACCGTGGCTACGTGGTTCTCAATTAATTACATAACTACTCTCAAGTAGACACAAGGCATTGAGAAAAAGGACTATTTCGTTTAGGTTTTAATTATGTCCAAATTTCATCGGTATAAGCTGATATGAATGACCTCAATGCCCTACGTGTCTTCCTTGCCATCATGGAAACCGGCTCTACCTCCAAAGCAGGCTTGACACTTGGCCGCTCCCAGTCGTATGTATCGAAAATATTGGCTCAGCTTCGCGATGAACTTGATGACCCTCTTTTCATACGCAATGCTCAAGGCCTTACGCCGACCAGTTACGCCAACGCTATCGAGCCAAAAATCAAACACGCCCTCAATCAAATCAATGAAGCACTGACCCCAGATCAGTTTTCACCAGCCGCAATGGACAAAATCACTCTGCACCTCATTGAGCCTTACCTCATATCATGTGGCAAAGAAATCATTCAGACCATTCGACAGCACACCAATGCACCGATAGAAATCAGACAATGGACAAAGCTTTCTGAGTCTTTGCTACTGACTGAAGAAGTTGACCTTGCAGTGCACGCTTTAACAGACAAGCCTCAATCTATTTATCAAAAATACATTCATACAGGCACAGGTGTGCTGTTTGGAAATAAAAATGGCGAGTATGTTAAGTATCTCGTCGCAGATTTGAACGAGCACATTAATCTGTATAAATTGCTAAAAAGTGATGCTGAGGCGACCATTTTCGTCGACAACCACGCATTGATGACTCAATTGCTCGATGAGTGCTATACCATCCGCTATCAAACGACGGACGTACCAGAAAAAGCCCCAGTACAACTCGACTTAGCGCTCCTTGCTAAAACCTCTCGAAAAAATGAACAGAAGATACAATGGCTGATATCAATCATTGAACCGATCTTACGTCGATATAAACCGCTATCTTACGAGCAACCTTCGGCCGTTCCTGCCAAATAACGACTAGACGCAGGCAATAAACACGAAACGGCCTGCAACAATATGAAACTTATTTGTTATTTTTGAAAATCCCCACAAGCTAACCTATTTTTACAGGTGATGTATCTAATCGCATCGTTAACGATTAAAAGGACGTCATTATGAGAAAAACAGTGGTAGCAGCATCAATAATAGGCGCTATAACGGCAGCAGCGCCCGTCTTCGCCGACGAAGGCACATATATAGGGGGTCGTTTAGGGGGTTCACAACTCTCCGACGCCTGTAACATCTCCGGAGCACCTTGTACAGATAGTGGTTTTAGTGCAGGTTTCTTTGGCGGATACGATTGGAACGACTATATCGCACTTGAGTTCGCTTATGACTGGCTAGGTAGCTACGAAACTTCGTTCATCGAAGGTTCTACGGGTTATCGCCAAGATGCCAACATGAGTGCATTCACTTTAGCACCCAAGTTCTCTTATCCATTTACTGATGACTGGGCAGTATTTGGTAAAATTGGTGGCGCATACACCGTTTATGGCGATCGCAAAAAAACTGCACTCATGGGTGGTGTCGGTGTTGAGTATGATTTCGCCACTGCATGGTCTGGCCGTTTAGAATATCAACGTATCAATGGTGTTAAAGATGGTTGGTTTGACACAGATGTTGATACCTTCTGGCTAGGCATTTCCTACTCATTTGGTAACGCGGCAGCGGCGGCAGCAGCGACGGCAGCAGCGGCAACACAAGCCCCTGTGGAAGAACAGCCACCTGTTGTAGAAGCGGTTATCCTGACTAAAACCTTTGAACAAGTTCAAGGTCAAGAAACGTTCGCCTTCAATAGCTCAGAGCTCGAAGAGAGTAAGAAGTCTGACTTTGATCCTCTTATCGCGTTGATGAATGAGCACCCAGAGGCGACCGTCACTATCGTTGGTTACACCGATTCCTCAGGCCCAGAAGAAGTCAACCAACGCATTTCTGAAGAACGTGCAGAGTCTATTGCGGCTTACCTAGAATCTCAAGGTATCGACCGTTCGAGAATGTCTGTAAGTGGTATGGGTGAAGCAAACCCAGTTGCTGATAACTCGACTAAAGAAGGCCGTGCACAAAACCGCCGCGTTGAAATCACGGTTCCAGAGTTTGAGTACACTGTTGAAGAAATGGTAGAAACGACACAATAAGTATCAGTAATACATAACGAAAATCGGGCCAAACTAAAGGCCCGATTTTTTATTTCTCAAGTTTACGCTTTCAAAGCTTGTTCAAGATCGGCCAGAATATCATCAATGTGTTCAATGCCTACCGACAAACGAATCATTTCAGGTCTTACACCAGCTTCGCGTTGCTCACTCTCGCTCATCTGACGATGGGTCGTTGACGCTGGGTGACAAGCAAGGGATTTAGCATCGCCAATATTCACTAATCGCTTAAAGATTGCGAGCGCGTCATAGAAACGAACGCCCGCTTCGTAGCCTTCTTTCAATCCAAATGACAAAATAGCAGACGGCTTACCCTTCATGTATTTCGCGGCTAATTCAAAATGCGGCGAGCTTTCCAAACCTGCATAAGATACCCAACTCACCTTTTCATGGTTTTGCAAAAACTCCGCAACCTTAATGGCGTTTTCGGTATGCCGTTCCATTCTCAGCGATAAGGTCTCTAGACCCTGAAGCAGCATAAACGCGTTCATAGGTGACAATGCCGACCCGGTATTACGAAGCGGTACTGTACGTGCGCGACCTATGAATGCCGCTGGACCAAACGCCTCCGTATAGACAACCCCGTGATACGAAGGCTCAGGCTGATTAAACACTGGGAAACGATCTTTATGCTTATCCCAAGGGAATTTACCAGAATCAATGATGATGCCTCCCAAGGAGGTTCCATGGCCGCCAACATACTTAGTTAACGAATGGACAACGATATCTGCACCAAACTCAATCGGTTTACACAGTACCGGCGTCGCAACCGTATTATCAACAATAACAGGCACACCCGCCTGATGTGCGAGTGTCGAAATCCCCTCAATATCCACGATATTACCCGCCGGATTGCCAATCGATTCACAATAGACGGCTTTGGTATTTTCATCGATAAGCTCTGCTAGCGACTCTGGGCTATCGTCTTTGGCAAATTTCACCTGAATCCCCTGCTTTGGCAACATGTGCGCGAACAGAGTGTAGGTTCCACCATAGAGCTGAGGCGTCGATACAATATTGTCTCCCGCCTCTGCCAGCGTCAAAATGGCGTAGTTGATGGCCGCACTACCTGCACTCACCACAAGACCGGCAATACCGCCTTCCAACGCAGCCATTCGCTGCTCAAGCACATCATTGGTTGGGTTCATGATGCGGGTATAAATATTTCCCGGAACTTCAAGGTTGAAGAGGTCGGCACCATGCTGCGCACTGTCAAACTCATACGCCACAGTCTGGTAGATGGGAGTTGCTACCGACTTGGTGGTTGGATCCGTTTCGTAGCCGTGATGTATTGATAAAGTCTCGTCTTTCATCGCTCTTCCTTTCACAAAGTTCCGTACAGAAATTATCTCATGAGGCCAGTAGCCTTATTCGAACACTAAGGAGATCACGCAAAAATTTGCGTTAGCCCCAAAAAAGTCTACCCCAAAGCGCCTACAATAACAGACTCAAGGATTACTTCTGTGATGTATGGACACGTGATGAATAGTGAAAATAATCGAGCATTAAATTCCGTGATTGGCGCACTGGTCGCCGATGCTGCGTCAATGGGCTTTCATTGGTTATATGACCAAGTCGCCATCAAAACCCTCTCGAATGGCACGCCAGAGTTCCACGCACCCAATGCCAAAGACTATATAGATAAAGGCTATTACGCCCACGAAGGCAAAAAGCCCGGTGACTATTCCCAATATGGAGTCCAAATGATCGCGATGCTAGATGCTATTGCGAAGCATGGACAATACGACGAAGCGAAATACATTCAAGCCTTTCGAGAATGGTTTGATATGGGAGGCAAGTGGCGTGGTTACATAGATAAGCCGACCAAACTCACTCTGCTTACCGCTCATGCGCTTGAAGCTGAAGATAAGCCATTGTCGAATCTGGGAGCAGACGACACACAAAACCCCGCGGTTTCTAAACTGCCTCCACTGTTAGCCGTTCATCATAATGATAAAAACCTCAACCAACTTGTTGAGTCAGCGGTGCGCGTCACCAACAACAATGATACAGCAGTCGCTTATGCCCTCGCCTCTGCGGCCATTTTGAAAGCCGCATTATCAGGTAAAACGCCATTAGAAAGCGTACATAGTGCTA
Source organism: Vibrio sp. 10N (assembly GCF_036245475.1). NCBI lineage: Bacteria > Pseudomonadati > Pseudomonadota > Gammaproteobacteria > Vibrionales > Vibrionaceae > Vibrio > Vibrio sp. 10N. The sequence continues at coordinate 843,965 of NZ_BTPM01000002.1, forward strand.
AAGGCCTGTCAGATCTAACCGACGAAGCTATTAAGCTCGCCGAAGAGCGGGTTTTAAAGCCCTCTAACGAGGTCGCCACAGAACTCGGTATGCACTGCGGTTTGGAAGCCTCCTTCCCTGTGACCGTTCACCTGCTACTGAATGCCACTAGCTACGAAGCCGCCATTCGTGAAAACATACTGTGTGCTGGAGACAACTGCGGCCGCGCGATACTGCTCGGTGCGACACTAGCAGCGTGTTATCAAGGAACTGAACAAGACATCCCAAGAACATGGGAACTGAAAGTACCACTGCCTAAGTCGCTATTAGCCTGTCAGAGGTTGTTGTTTGGGTAAGGTGATTCACTCTGTCAGTTAGGCCGAGTTTAGACAACAAGCTCTCTAATTCGGCCTCTAGCGTTAGTATCCCATCTTTACGCTGTATTTGCTTAAAACCCGCAGCAAAGTATTGCTTTTGAGCTGGATTATTTTCAAACACACAACAACGTATGCTCACTATATCTTGCTTTGCGCTTAGGTAACCAAGCATCGTCTTGATAAGCCTATAGCCCAACAACCGATGCTGTAACGTTTTAACGACCTGTAACGAGTCTATATACAGTACATTTTCAGAAATATGAAAGGCGATAAATCCAACCACTTGTTGTCCCAGCTCGGCGACCAACACCGACTTTGACTGATAGTGTCGAACGATAGAGTCGGGCTTCCAATCGAGGTTCAACTCTAGCTGCATCTGCAACATATTATCTTCAATAAGTTGATATATATTTGTCCAGTCTCCGTCTGAAGCGACTCTTATCTTTAAGGAACTGCCAGCCTTCATATTACTTCTATTCCATTAGTTATTTAGCTACATCGACATATGCTCAACCAGAATCTGCCGTCTCGTACTTCGCTTCGACTCATGTTAGGTCCATAAGATTACAACTGGCATTGAAAATTACACATTATGTCGAAGCGAGTTACCGCCCAACTATATAAACGTGAAAAAAGTTTGAAAGTCTTTGACCAATCACACATAAGCACTTTGCTTAAACACTGAGTTTCAACGGTATTTGTTACGCTGATCTATTCAAAGAAAGAAATCTGAGCGATACCTTGTCTATTGCTTATCATATGCACAAAATCTTATATCTTTGGATGCCAATGATGCAAAGTGATGATACTGTATCGCCACCTCAGCAGGCAGCAAAGAATAGAAGCCATGCAAACCATTCGCTCAGTTGAAAACAGAGCTCTCATGGGCTCTATCATCACTAAGGCACTGGACACTACTTTTGTTAACCCACAATGGGGAATATGGTCCCTTTCAACGGAAGAACTGCTAGAGGACATCAAATTTCACGCTTCTATTGATTCTGTCGTTGGATATATTGGTGTTGGCGCTTCTGTGTTGGGAGGCAAAGATCTCATCAAAAATATCTGGTCTCAGAAAAGAATGGAAGACAGCACTGGATCATGTTGGTTATTTGGGGCTGCATCTACATGAACAAACAAGAGCTCATAAAAGCCCAACAAGAACAGCGTCATCGAACCACCACCAAAAGCTCGAGGTTCTACTTATGATAATAAACGTACTCATGAAGGTGATATTCTACTCAGTATTACTGGGCTTTGTGGTTTGGTACTGGGGAGAAGCGAATGAAACGATCAAAACTGGCCTTTTCTTTTTTGTTTTTCTAATCGCTTTTTCTCAAAATGTTTATTACTCACACAAGCTGTCGAAGCTGGAAGAACATGATCAAGATGCATAAGAGTGTGGTGTTCTGTCTATCTGAACACCACGACTAAATACCTCTATACCACCACAAACTCAATCACATACAACTCATCCTCACCAGGATAAATCTCACTAATTACCTCACGCAACTGCGGGATAGTCATGTTCTCCTGCTCAGCGTGTGTTGCGTTGATGTCATCGAATGAAATTGGTGTGATGGAGCGAATATTCAAGTTACCGAATACTCGTCCATCTTCGAATGTGGCGACTGGAATGGTACGGCCGAGTTCGAAATCAATCTCTGATTTATCGCGAATCGTGATGGTCTTTTTACCGGCCATGATATCGGCTTCGAAGCGTTCAAAAAAAGTGATTTGGTCGCGCATTATGTTGTTTCTCCTAATTGACCAAACTAACCGTGCTACCGACGCGTGATGCATGTACATCCAGTCGGAGCGGCATTTGTTCTTTTAACTCAGACACGTGGGAAATGATTCCAATCGTACGGCCTGATTGTTGAAGCTCAACCAGCGTTTGTACCGCAAGGTCAAGAGATTCGGGATCGAGGCTACCAAAGCCTTCGTCAATAAACAGAGTATCAAGCCTTATTCCACCACTGTAAGACTGCACAACGTCAGACAGACCAAGCGCAAGTGACAATGCAGCCATGAATGACTCACCGCCTGAGAGCGTTGCTACGTCGCGCCATTTTCCGGTATAAGCATCTTCGACAATAAGATCAAGGCCAGAGCCCGCATTACCCTTAGAACGCGATTCTTTACGTTTCAAATCATAACGCCCTTTACTCATTAGTCTTAGTCGTTGCGACGCTTGGATCAGAACATCATCTAGCAAAACGCCAAGAACAAAACGGTGAAGACTGATTTTATTGCCGGTTCGTCCATTAGCAACGTCACTCAAGGTACCCACGACTTGATACTGTTTGTCCAGCTCTTCATTCTGTAAGCGAAGAGTTTCGATTCGTTTGCGGACTTGAAGCAAATTGTTTTGTTGCGATTGATGCGTTTGATGTTGCACAAGCACCGACTGATAAGCAGCATCTGCTTGCTGCTTATTCAGCATCAATTGCTCAATCGCTGGCATTGATTGCTCTTTAAGCTGAGCTGTCAGTAAATTGAGCTGCTCTTTAAGGCGAATGCCTTCATGTTGATAATGCTCAATTTGCTTCGCCTTTTGTTCGACACTTTCCGGGGGAAGCTTAGCGTTCAAAAACGTTTGCTCTGACTCAAATACACTGCTTTCTAGCGCTGCCTTCCATGCCGTCGACGCGTTTTCTCGGGAAAGCTCTAACTCTTCGAACTGTTTTTGCAACGTATCCAAATGAGATTCAAATTTCGCAAGCGTTTCACCCGCCTGTTTCAATGCTTGCATCGCCTTCTCTAGAGCCGCTGCCTTTTGAACAAGTTCAGTCTCAATAGCTTGCTGACGTCCCAGTACCGCTAGCGCTGTCGCATAACCCGTATTGTTGCTCGCCTCTAATGAGCTAACGACGCCACTAAGCTGCTGGACTTGGTTAGTGGCTTCATTCACTTGATTGGTCGTTTGTTCAAGCTGTTGAGACAATTCAACGCGTTTTGCGGTTGCTTGCTGATATTGCGTCTGCATTAACTCCATATTCAGCGCTTGTAATGCGGTAATACGCGTTGATAATTCAGCAATCCTCTGCTGGACACTTTGAGTGAGATGAGCAACGTCCTGCTGTTGATCAACACCCAAAGAATCCAACCACTCTTGCCTGCGCGTGACTTGAGTAGCTATTTGACTTTCAAGCTCAGCCATTAACTGTTGTTGGCGACTAAGTTCGTCTTTCGCTGCGGTTTCAACTTCTCTTAGTTCATTGACTTGATCAAGTGTCACCACTTCACCCGCGAAGGTGGCAATATTGGGATGCTCTAAGCTACCACATACCGGGCAAGGATTATCTTGCTCAAGAGAAGCGGCCAGCAAAGCCGCTTGTCCGCTGTGCCAAGCAATTTCCGCTTCGGTGCGCGTTTGACGTGTCTTGTTCACAACAGGTTCTTGCGAGGTTATTACACCAACCAACTCCGCTCGTTGTTTCTGCTGATCAAGTAGCTGAGCGTCGATGCTCGCGATAGATTGCAGAGCCTGCTGCTTCTTGTTCTCAATATCCAGAGAAAGGGTGAGTTCACTAAGCTGTGACTTTTGCTTCTCAGCATCGACAAACGCAGCACGCAACCCCTCTTCCTGTTGAGTCATTGCGTTGAGCTGTTCGGCAAGAGACGTTTGCGCAGCCGTAACATGCCCAAGCTGTTGATTCGCCTGCTGTAATGCCATTTTCTTGCTATCAAGTTCTTTTAGGCGCTCTGCTAAAGCACTCAGCTCAAACCGCTCTTGTTTTAATGACTCGGCATCATCATTGGCTTTTTTAGCATCATCAAACGCGGCCTGAGCCTTGGATTGATTTTGCTGCGCCTGAGCTATTTTACTGCGCCCAGTTTGCAGTCGCTCAGCTAAAGTGGCGGACTCTTTGGTTAAACGTAAATGATGGTCATAATCAGGCTGAATAGCTGCGGATGCCCTATGAGCATCGAGCTGAGACTTAGTCAATTCAATCGCGTCACTACCTTGCAGGTGCTTACGTTGTGCCTGTTCAAGTTCGGTTTTTAACGCGAATTTTTTCTCAAGCTCAAGCGCAGTATCAAGCTCTTGTTGCGCGTTCGCTCGCACGATCTCCGCTTGTTTAAGTTCCTTGCCTGCCTGCTCAAGCACTGGCGCTAGCTCAACTAACTTTTGCGAGAGCTGTGATTCCGACTCCATCGAGGCAACATCCAGTGCGCCTTTAATTTGATTGTCGAACTCTTCTTTAGCCTTGCGAATACCCGCAGCACGCTCAAACAACACACGTTCAATCGTGGTGTAAATTTGAGTTTGGAACAACTGGCCAAAAATCGCTTCACGCTCTTTAGAACTTGCCGTTAATAGTTCTCGAAATTTACCCTGTGGGATAACCATGACCTGACGGAATTGCTTTACGTCCAATCCAATCAACTCTTGGATAGCGGTAGCAACAGGTTTGGGCTTGTTGGCAATCAGCGCGTCTCTATCAAGATTAATAAGCTGGGCTGCATGAGACTTTTTCGTCATCCCCTCACCGCGCTGCTTAGGCACCTCTTGATCTGGGCTACGAGTAATTTGATAGCGAACCCCGGCCAGTTCAAACTCGAACGTAATTGTGGTTAAAAGCTTGACATCGGCATAGTCACAACGCATTTGATCGCCGGTACGTTCACTGCCTGTTGTTTCACCATACAATGCATAACAGATCGCGTCTAAGATCGAGCTTTTGCCTGAGCCAGTCGGCCCATTGATCAAAAATAGTGGTGAGTCACCTAAGGTGCGAAAGTCAATGTGCTCAACACCCGAGAAAGGGCCAAAAGCTTGCAGGGTCAGCGTTAATGGTTTCATACGGTTACTGCTCCTGTTTCGCTTGCTGAAGCGTGTTTAACACATCCGCGATCATCTCGGTTTGGCTATCGGTCATGTCATCGCCTTGCACTTCCAAGAAGAAGTCTTGGAACATGTCGAGCTCCGAACGCCCTAGCCTTGCCTGTCCCATTTCGGTTTCAACACCAATCAGCATACCTGGCTTCTCCAAGTGCAGGACATTTGGGTAGACCTCACGAAGCTTAGCCATTGGATCTAATATCGCATGTTTATCCGTCAGCCTGACTAACAAGTAATCATCGGCCTTAGGATCCGTTTTACCTTGCTCCAATAAGTCAGCCAAATCACCTTCAATAACTCGCATGTTATGTGGTGCAGTGAGCGGAACCGTTGTAATGCTTGGCTTATGCTCACCTGCGACGAACTCAACCAGCGTCATGCCCTTATTATGATGCTGCTCTGAGAACGAGTACTTCATAATGGAACCGGAGTAACGAATATGCTCAGCGCCCCGCTTTTGCGCCTGATGTAAGTGCCCAAGGGCAACATAGTCAAAGTGCTGAAAATGTTCGTAGCTAACACGGTCTGCACCGCCAATAGACAGGGTACGCTCAGACTCACAAGTCTGTGCACCATCGATAAAGCAATGACTGAGCAACACATTTCGTTTGGATGAGTCCAACACAGCATTCAACTGATCGGCAAGGTGCATATGGGCTTCATCATGGTTGGTGACGGACACTTTATAGTGGTGTCTTACTTGCTCTGGGTCAGCATAAGGTAAGCCATAAAACAGCACCGACTCGCCGTTTTTGTCTTTAATTTCAATCGGAGTGGTAATTTGCTCTAACGAACTGATGATGTGCAAACCTGCTTGACCAAACTGTCTTGAGCCGAAGCCCAAACGTTTAGCGCCATCATGGTTTCCTGAAATCATGATTACCGGAATACTCAGTTGGCCGATAACATGGTTAAGAAATTCATCGAGCACTTCAATTGCAGCGGTTGGTGGCACGGAGCGATCGTAAACATCACCTGCAATCAACAATGCATCAATGTCATTCTCAGTGAGATAGTGGGTGATTTGCTCAAGTACGTGCTGCTGGTCTTCAAGCAAAGACACGTTATGGAATTGCCGGCCGAGGTGCCAATCAGAAGTGTGGATAAATTTCATTCAGTTCAGTTTGTTATGTCCAATCCATAGCGCGAAGTATATCACCGGACGTAGACGCTCGTCTGCCTTCATGCAGACGAAGCGGCAACAAACTAATAGAGGAGAGCTAAAGCACCTTAAACAAGGTGCTTTATGCGTGTGAAGAGTGAGGCAACACCAAGGTAAAACATGCCCCGCCAAGTTCACTATGGCTAACTTCTACATTGCCACCGTGACGCAGCATAATGTGCTTAACAATGGCCAATCCCAAACCATAACCACCAGAGGCTCTGTCACGGGACTTATCAACACGATAGAAAGGATCAAACAAACGGTCCCAGTGCTCTGGGTCGACACCGATACCATCATCGTGCACTTCAATGGCAATATTATCGTCATCTTCCACCAGCTTGACGACAATACGTTGCTCAGTGTAACGCTTTGCGTTGCTTATTAAGTTAACCAGCGCGCGGCACAGCAGAAAACGGTCCATATTTACGTTTAAGCTTTCACTCATCACCTGTAAATCAAACGTATGACCAATATGGGTTTGCCATTTCACGTGATGCTCTTTTAGCCACGCTGCAATGTCAATTTGTTCAAGTTCAATGGCTGCATCAGGGCGCTCTACTCGTGCGTAGTAAAGCAACTCGTCCACAAGATGCTCCATCTCTTCGGTATCTTCAATAATACTGGCTAACTGCTGCTTCGCATCAGGATCGCTAAGCTGCTCCATCAGGACTTCACTTTGCCATTGAATACGGAAAATCGGCGTACGCAGCTCATGAGCAACGGCATTAGTCAGCGCTTTGTTGCTCACCATAAGATTGGCGATTTTCGTTGCCATGTGATTGAAAGATTTATTGAGCTTACCTAGTCGTACCCATTGCCCCTCAGAGGCTCTCGCTTCAAGGTTACCACTCGCGAACTCATTGGCGGTCTTTTCAAGGACACGCAAACGGCGGCTCAAGAACCAAATCAACAAAAAGCTAAAGGCCACAAAGCCTGCAAAAAAGAATAACCAAACGACTTGGTTAGCAAATTCTATCGCTTTAATCAGCTCAGAGTCGGGATCATCGGTGAGATGATAGTAATTGGAGTTGTTGTCGAATTTGAGCCACAAGTGATCATTTTCATCTAGCAGGAAATGTACGTCTGGCTGCTCTTCAAAATGAAAAGCCACCTCTTCAGGCAGCTCTGCGGGAGTATGAGCATCAAGTAAACGATGTGTTTTCGCTGCGAAAGACTCAAGCAAAGCAATCGCCTGCTCATCACTCTCATTGATCGCGACATGATTCATGATGTCGCGAAATGCTTCTACTCTTAAGTTGGCATCCACCAAGTCGGGATCGGTTTTGCCGTAGATTACATACTCATAGCCGTAAATACTTGCAGCAAATAGTAGTATTACGCCAATTAAGGATTCAAGAAATAATCGCCACAAACCAGTAAGCCCTATGCTTTCCAGCCATCAGTGACGAACAAGTAACCTTTGCCACGCACAGTGATGATACCTTTTGGGTTGGTCGCATCATCAAAAAGCTTTTTACGTAACGTGACAATACGGTTATCTATGGTGCGATCGATGCCATCGTAGTCGATACCGCGCAGCTGTCTGGTTAGATAGTCGCGAGATAGAACTTCTCCGGCTGACTTAGCAAGTAGCCAAAGCAAATCGAATTCACTGTCAGTGAGAGAGACTTCACACTCCCCTAGTCGGCAGCTTCGGCTGTTTTGACACACTTTCAGGCGTCCCACTTGGATGCTATTTGATTCCACTGCTATGGCATCTTCGGATGGACGTCGAAGCAGGTTGCGTACTCGAGCAAGCAAAACGCGTGGTTTGATAGGTTTAGAGACAAAATCATCGGCGCCGGTTTCTAATGCTGCGACATGATCAAAGTCGTCATCGCTGGCAGTAAGCATCAGAATTTTGCCGTTATAGCTGTCACGAACATCGCGACAAATGGACAGGCCATCTTGGCCAGGAAGCATAAGATCGAGGATCGTCACGTCCGGCTGGAAGGATTCAATCAAGTCTACTGACTCACTTCCATCATAAACTGTTTTTACATCAAAGCCTTGGGTCTTAAAGTAATCGCCTAGCATCACGTTCAGTTTTGCATCGTCTTCTACGATTAACAGTTTTTGATTTACCATGGTCCAATCCACTACATCTATCGAATCGGCCGCAAAGATACATAATTTTACAGAATACTACAAATGCGAATTATTGTGTTTTTGTAGCTGTATTCCTAATGAGACATTTATTACAAACCGCTAACAAATTGGTATTTGGTTATATTAAACAAATAGTTATCTGCCAAACTTATGAACCCTAAACCGTATGGCAATATCAAAAACTTCTCCAGATAGTTTAAAGGCCAAATGTATAGATTTGTCAGAGCACGATGACATTTCTCGACATAACAAAAGCCCCTCACTAGGAGGGCAACGTAGTTCATTTAAGAGGAGCAGCGTTGCGATTAACAGGGTATCGGGTTTTTGATATTTTTACCGCCCTAGGCCGGTTTGGCTTAGGGCGTTTGTCTATAAAGAGGATGGATAGGTCGCCTCGAAGGCTCTTTAAGCGTTTCGGCGTGTTACCTAAGGATACCGCTTTACTCATCACTTTGAGCTGGCTGGCTATAAATTGGCAAGCATACTTAAAACTTATTTCATTAGGTAAGCGCCCGTGTTCAACTGCGGCTTGACTAGCTTCTCGTCTCACCAAGTTATAACCAAGTAGCAGTCCCCATAGCTCTTGATAGACGAGATCGACTGTTTTGCTTCTCAACACTAAAGCGTTATGTTGCATCGAACTCTTGATATCACGATAACCTAATTCTATCTCCCACCTTTCATGATAAAGCTCTGCCACGGATTGAGCGTCATACTTGTCTCTAGGAAGAGAGGTAAACACCGTCTTGGATTTACCTTGGACCTCGTAAGTGACCGCCCTGACTGTCCATTTCTCAGGAAGATTAGGGTTCTTCTTACGAGCCTGTGGAGAGGTCTTCATCTCTACTAGCATGTCACTGCTTTCTTTATCGTCCAGTAGGGTATATTTGACTCCTTTCTTTGCAGGGAGAAGCCAATGTCTATTTATTCCACTGTTGTGAAGAGAAAGTAGTAAATCTGCTCCATAAAACCCTTTATCCAGTAATGTCACAGAGTTGTCTGGTAAAGCGTTGATGAAGGGCATCGCTAGAGGGATTTCACCTCGGCGATACGGGCTTATCGCTGCATCAACGATGACATGAGAGCGAACATTCATCATTGTCACAACCCTCAATACTGGATGAGGTGTTTGCCTGTTGCTAGACGTATTACCAGAGCCAAAATGTTCTCTTAATTCGGGTGTGTCAGCTGTTCTAAAAAGAGCACCATCTACAGCAAAAACCTGTAGGCCTTGCCAAGTATCATCAGGGTATCGCTCAAGCCCCCATGTTTTTCCGCATTGCTTAAACAGCCATTCTGGTGCTGCTTTACCTAAGCGCTGTCTTGCTTGGGTTAAAGCGCTCTTTGCCAACAGTTCTTCATCAGCAAGGCCATCAGCACAGACGTTCATTCTCCGTGCGACTTCGGCAATGGGTTCATTACGGAAAAAAGCCATACCAACAATTAACCACAAAACCATATCACTCGGTAGTCGGCGTCGACGGATTGTCGCTTTATCAGACAGAGAGGCTGCTTTAGCGACCCACTCATCAGGAATATGTTCAGAGAATGTGGTGAGCTGAGCTACATCGACAGGGTTTTCTTCGAGGAAGTCGGCAAAGAAGTTTTGAATAGACATAAAAAAATCGGAAACCTATAAACAGGTTTCCGATTGTCTCTCATCAGAAGGATCGGTCAACCGATCCTTATCTGATCTACATTGCTCACTAGGAGGGGCTCAGTCATATCAAAACATCACTTAGTCGTCGTCTTCCAGCGGCACTAATTTGGTGTTACCACCGCGAATTTTCTCACGACGATGCTGGATCAGAGCATAAAAGCCAGGGATCAGGAATGTACCCGCCAACAGCACGCACAATAGACCACCCACCAATGAAATGCCGAGTGAGTTTTGGCTCACGTGACCTGCGCCTGAAGCGAAGATTAGCGGCACAATACCCAAAATAAATGACCATGACGTCATGTTAACCGCACGGAAGCGCAACATACCGCCACGCACTGCAGCATCATCAATGTCGACGTCCTTCTCTTCGCGTTCAATCTTGGCGAATTCGACGATCAGAATCGCGTTCTTCGCCGCCAATGCTATGAGCAGAACGAGGCCTATCTGAGCATATAGGTTCAACGGCGTCCCCGTTAAGTTAAGCGCAATGAACGAGCCTAAGGTCGCCACCGGAACCACCAATATGATGGCAAGTGGAATCGTCCAACTCTCATATTGAGCCACCATGAACAAGTAGATGAAGATCAGTGCCAAAGCAAAGGCATAAATGGCCTGGTTGCCAGCCAAGATCTCTTGGTAAGCCATACCGGTCCATTCATGCTGATAGCCCATTGGCAACACTTCTGCTGCAACACGTTCCATCGCGGCAATGGCATCACCACTTGAGTACCCTGGTGCAGGTTGGCCTTGAATGACCGCACTACGATACATGTTGTAGCGCCATGCAACATCAGGTTCAAACACTTGTTCGTAAGAAACCAACGTGCTCAGAGGAATCATCTCCCCTTGTGCGGAGCGAACGTGGAACAGTCGCAAGTCGTCCATACCGCTTCGATAAGGCGCGTCAGCCTGAACCGTCACACGGAAGTTCTTACCAAACATGGTGAAATCATTCACATACAAGGAGCCTAAGTTACCCTGTAGCGTTTGGAAAATTGATGACAGTGGAATGCCAAGTTGCTGTGCTTTCTCACGGTCGATATCGACATAGTAGTGAGGAACGTTCGCTCGGAATGTACTGAAGGTATAAGCAATTTCTGGCTGCTGATTCGCTGTTTGAATCACATCTTGCATAACCAAAGCCAAGTCAGTTCGACTGCGGCCAAGGGTATCTTCCAACACAAACTCAAAACCCGAAGCCGCACCCATACCCGGAACCGCAGGGGGACCCATTGCGAATACGACTGCGCCCGGAATTTGCTGTGCTGCCATCCCGTTTATTCGCGCCGCAATCGCATTAGCTGAATGATCGCCTTCAAACCCGTTGCGCGAGTCCCAATCTTTAAGCTTTATGAACAAAGACGCACCGTTGGACGCTGCAGCACCTGTCATAAACGCATAACCGTTAGCGACAGTAATACCGTCAATTCCCGGCTCCTGCTCGACCAAGTTCACCAACTTATCCGTGGTTTCAGTGGTACGCGACAGTGATGCCGAATCCGGCAACTGAACGTTAACCAGCAAAATACCTTTGTCTTCTTGCGGCACGAACGCGGTCGACGTGTTTTTAGCAAGGAAGGTTACCGTACCCACGGCCACGACGAAGAAAGCAAGTAGCAATAGTGCTTTTTTCACTAGGAAACCAGCAACTTGACCATAGCGCAGTGTAATACGCTCAAGTAGACCGTTGAAGGTTTGGAACCAACGGGCGGTATTACCACCACCTTGTTTAAGCACCAATGAACACAGTGCTGGTGATAGTGTTAATGCGTTAATTGATGAGATGATCACCGAGATACAGATGGTCAGGGCGAACTGACGATACATGATGCCGGTAATGCCCGGCAACAAAGTAACCGGAATGAATACCGCTAGCAGTACCAAGGTTGAGGTAATAATCGGGCCTGTTACCTCTTTCATCGCCATCAAGGTGGCTTTACGTGGTGAAAGCTGAGGATTGCGCTTCATAATGGTATCGACGTTTTCGATAACCAGAATCGCATCGTCTACCACGATACCGATAGCCAAGATGATACCAAACAGCGTCACCGTATTGATGGTGAAGCCGGTCATATTCATAACCGCAAAAGTACCGATCAAGGAAACTGGAATCGCAACCACTGGAATAAGCGTCGCACGCGCACTACCTAAGAACAGGTAGGTCACCGCGATTACCAACAGAATGGCTTCAACCAGCGTTTTTACTACCCCTTTGATCGACTCAGCAACGAATACCGTGGTGTCGTAGCTCGACTCGTACGCCATGCCCTCAGGGAAGTTCACACTTAGGCGCTCCAGCAGGTCCATGACCGCTTTACCACTTTCTAGCGCATTTGCGTCAGATTGTAGGTTTAGAGCGACAATCGATGCATCTTCACCACGGAACTGACCGCTACCATCGTAAAACTTCTTACCCAATTCGACACGTGCGACATCTTTAAGATACACGGTTGAGCCGTCAGAATTAGCGCGCAGTACGACATTCTCAAACTCACTCACCGATTCAAGACGACCTTTGGTCACTAGGTTAAATTGCACTTCTTGCGGATCAGCATACGGCGCTGCACCTACTCGACCAGCAGCAACCTGAACGTTTTGCTCTGCGAGTGCGGAGTAAACATCGGACGTGGTCATTTTGAGGTTGGCAAGCTTATCTGGGTCTAGCCAAACACGCATTGCGTACTCACCGCCACCAATTACGTTAACTTCACTGATGCCTTTAACACGAGCCAGCTGATCTTTGACATTCAAGTTGATGTAGTTAATCAAGAACTTGTCGTCATAACGCCCATCTGGGGAGTAGAAGTTAAGGACCATCAGCAAGTCTGGTGAACGCTTTTTCACTGTCACGCCAACCATACGCACTTCTTGAGGCAGTTTAGACTCAATCTGTGATACACGGTTTTGTACGTTAACCTGCGCCATGTCGGGATCAGTGCCAATATCAAACGTCACGTTCAAGTTGTACGAGCCATCGTTTGCACTTTTTGAGGACATATAAATCATGTTCTCAACCCCATTGACCGAAGTTTCTATTGGGTCGGCAACGGCTTCTTCCACAACTTCTGCACTTGCACCGGTATAAAACGCGGTCACACTCACCGAGGGCGGACTGATTTTTGGATACTCAGCAACGGGCAATACCATTAAAGAAATAGCACCCGCTAGCGTGAGTATGATAGAGATGACCAAAGCGAACTTTGGTCTTTGAATAAAGAAACGACTTAACATCTAATGGCTACCCTATACTGCTGGCTTCGACGAATCGATTCGCACAGGCACGCCATTCCTTACACGCTGCAAGCCTTGAGTGATGACGACATCGGTCGGTTTCAATCCTGATTGGATGATGACGCCAGTTTCAATCTGTGTACCCAGTGCGACGTTACGACGCTCCGCCACATTACCTTCAGTAACCACCATTACGAAGTCGCCTTCGAGGTCAGTTTGTACCGCACGGCGTGGTACTGTGACCACGTCAACCGGTTGCTTTTCCATCAGCTCAACACGTACGTGCTGACCAGGAAGCAGACGCTGCTGCGGGTTCTCCACCACGGCACGCATCGCAAGCGTACCCGTGTTGAGGTTGATACGATTACCTAGAAAATCAATTTTACCTTGCTCTTCATATACACGGCCGTCTTCTAGAATGATGTTTACTGCCACACCATTCGATTCATCAGAGCCATCACCTTCTATGGTATCCATGCCTAGAGCCAAACGCTCACGTTCACTGATACTAAACGACGCATAGATAGGATCCATGCTAACCAGCGTGGTCAATACACCCGATGATGGAGAAAGAAGGTCACCTTGGCTGACCTTGCTGTCTGAAATGCGGCCACTGAATGGAGCTCGGATGGTGGTATAAGACAGGTTAACCTCTGACACCTTTAATTGAGCTTTTCCTGCTTCTAATTGAGCGCGTGCACTCATCAGAGTGGCGGTCAATGCGTCAAACTCTGCTTGAGAAATATTGTTCGATTTGACGAGGTTTTTACCGCGTTCAAAATCAAGATTGGCCTTTTTCAGAGCAGCTTCAGCTTCTGATACCTTAGCTTTTGCACTCGCGACCTGAGCTTCAAATGACGATGGCTCAATCGTGAATAACTTTTGGCCCTTTTCGACAATCTGTCCTTCTTGGAAATGACGTTCCATCAAATAGCCGGTTACTTGGGCAGTAATGGCCGTATCTTCAACCGCATCCATGCGTCCAATGTAAGACTTACTTTGTTGATGTGGGACGACCTCTACAGCAGTAGTTTGCACAAGAGGCGCTGGTGCATTTTGGTTGGATTTTGTTGCTTCACCGCATCCTGCTAAAAATAGTGCAGAGATAACGCTGGCAACGAGTAGTTTTTTAGGCATTGAAACACCCTATTCTCTTCTGATTGGAACAAGCCATGGCAGACTAGCAAATCACAAGTCAGCTGAATGTCCGAGAATTATTAATAGTTTGGGTGAAAGTGTTTCAAAATATAACGGCTTGATTTACATCAATCTTTTGAATTTTCTTCTGGAAACGATAAATCGTGCAACAGCATAAAGTCAGCGCGAATTTCCTGCTCTAAATGGGTCGCAAGTTCCGTTGGGCAGAAAATCATCACATGCACTATTTGCTCACCCGTCGCACCACTTGCAATATGAATATGGGGCTCTGAGCCAGGTAAATCGACCCCTGCATGTTTTTCAATAACACCGTTATAGCGTCTCGCAACATCGATAAAGTTTTCGCTGTGCTTCTCGATTCTAACGCTTAACTCAGGGAGCAATGGGAATAGGTTTTTAAAGCCAGGAACTACAATGGAAAAGCTATGGTAAACGTAGCGTTTCATAAAGTTGAGGTTCTTAACAGGATAGGTGAAAAACATGCTGTTAGGCAGTGTGATGGTTTTTCCTGTGAAATGATATTGACCATGATAAAGGTCGATTTCTTGGATCACAGTGGCCATCAAATTATGCTCAATCACTTCGCCACTGGTCTTTCCTACTTCAATCCAATCACCGATACGAAACGAGCGCGAGCTCGCTCGTTGGATTGAACCGGTAAAACAGAGAATGATCTCTTTAGAGGCCACAACAATAGCAACAGCTATCGCGGTCACCGATAGCGCAAACTCACTGATTTCCGACTTCCAAACCAGAAACAGAGTAACAACGATGATCGCGAACGAGCCGTTTTTAGTCCGAGACATCCATTTACGCTGATCTTCAGACAAAAACGCCACATCCCCTCGAATTCCCGAGAGTGTGATGCGGCGTATTATCAAAATCAGAGTGATGACCAGAACGCTCAATAACAGTTTGTTTTCAATTAAAAACGCGATGATTTTTTGAACGTCTTCCATGGTCGCCTACTACTGCATTAAGAATGAGTATTAACGATAACGAATCGCGGTGTCTTTCGCAATTTGCACGATCACTTTTACTGCTAACTCCATGCCTTGAACAGTAATAAACTCATGAATCCCGTGGAAATTGTAACCACCGGTAAACAAGTTTGGACAAGGTAATCCCATGAACGATAACCGAGCGCCATCGGTGCCGCCTCGGATAGGCTTGATGTTTGGTTTCACCTGACAGCTTTCCATTGCCTGCTTAGCAATCTCAATGATGTGTGGATGCGGCTCTACCATTTCGCGCATGTTCGAATAGTTATCCGTGATGGTTAAACTCACCTTACTACCCTGCGCATTAAACGTTGCCACCTTATCTTCTAGGTAGGCTTTTTTACGTGCTAACTCATCTTTGTCAAAATCGCGCAAAATGTAGTGCAGCGATGATTCCGTCAAAGACATCTGCGCATTATGTAGATGATAGAAGCCTTCATAGCCTGAAGTGCATTCTGGCGTCTCTTCGACTGGCATATCAGCATGGAATCGCGCTGCTGCGGTCATGGCATTAACCATTTTACCTTTTGCCGTCCCTGGGTGGACTGAGACACCTTTGAACTCAACAAGCGCGGCCGCTGCATTGAAGTTCTCATATTCAAGTTCACCTACCGGACCGCCATCGACGGTGTAAGCCCATTTCGCCGCAAACTTCTCGACATCGAATAAATCGGCGCCACGACCAATCTCTTCATCAGGGGTAAAACCTATTTTAATGTCACCATGAGGGATCTCTGGATTTGCCATCAAATACTCGACCGCAGAGATGATCTCGGCAATACCGGCTTTATTATCCGCTCCGAGCAATGTCGTGCCATCGGTCGTAATGATATCGTGACCATGAAGAGCATGCAGATCAGGATACTGAATTGGAGATAGCACCACATCACCCTTTCCAAGCGCGATATCACCGCCTTGATAGTTCTCTACCAACTGAGGTGTCACATCTTTACCTGAAGCATCCGGCGCAGTATCCATATGAGCAATAAAGCCAATTGCTGGAACATCAGCTTCTACATTTGATGGTAAGGTCGCCATGATATAGCCGTTAGCATCTAGCGTGACATCGGATAGACCTAATTCAATAAGTTCTTGTTGAAGAAATCGAGCAAACTCAGTTTGGCCTGGGGTGCTAGGGCATGTTGCCTGTGACGGGTTAGATTGCGTGTCGAACGTGACATATTTGAGAAACCTGTCAATAAGACTTGTCATATTTTCACCTTTATAGTGGTTGTGAACCCAAGTCATCTCATGATACGGATAGAAAACAGTGACATGTTGCGATGAATCAGTTTTATCTGATTTGGCGAGTTTTTTGTAAGGTCGACATAAGCCCAATCGCTACGCCATAAACAGTAAGCCATAAACAGATTGATACGCCCAATGCACTACGCCCTGATATCCCAATCTAAGGGGGATGTGATTGATTGTTAGGGCTGAAATAATGACGCTAAGTTAACGTAAAGAAGATGAGATAAGACACCATGAAGCGTCCACATTTTGTTTCCACGCCTATTTTTGTTTCAGCTCCTGTCGCTGATAAAAAAGTGACAACAACGACTCAGAATGGCCTGGCTATCCACACAACGCTAGCAGCTCCAAGTCTGCTAGAACGTGAGCGAGTCGCATTGGTCAAACAACTGCAGCAACGTGGTGGCCTCAGCGCTTAGTTTTGCTTACGCCAGATACAAAAAAAGCACCTGTCAAAGGTGCTTTTTATCATGCTTGCTTTATCGGTTAAGACCGATATCACGCTGCATGTGGCCAGATAACTCGTTCGCGTAGTAAGTTGCTTCAACTTCACCTTTGCCAAACAAAATATCTAGTAGGTGTGCAATCAATCCTTTGAAGTTAACCGCGTAGGTTTTCTTATCCATAGAGGGTGCGATAGCGATGGTTTCGATGTTCATTGCTTGTGCCATGATTGCCTCTCTTAAAACTTGGTAACTCGTTGTTGTTGGTGACAATATTAGGCAAAAAAACGCTGTTTAAAAAATGACAAAATTTGGACATTCAGATTAGTTTTTCTAATAAAACAAACCTTTAACAACCTCTATATGCAGCTATTTATTTTTGGTGAATTTTTATACCCAAAACAAACAGTTTGGTGAATAAACATTCCATTCAACGCTCTATAAGTTCAATTTGTTAGCAAAATGATAAACAAAAACCTCCCAAAAAATGGGAGGTTTTACGCATTTATTGTTAGCTCTATTTATTCACAACCTTGAGCTGCTGTTTTTCTTTGTACAGCGATGCTATTGATGCCGCTGTCATGGTGCACAAAATCACACACAAAGAGAACCAAGTTGGAATCTCCAAAGGCGATCCTACCAATGCCATCTTGATACCAATGAATATCATGATGAAAGACAGCGCTGGTTTGAGGTACACGAATCGGTTCATCATGCCCTCAAGAACAAAATAGAGCGAACGCAGGCCAAGCAGAGCAAACACGTTTGCCGCCAACACTAGGAACGGCTCACGAGTAACAGCAAATATCGCCGGGATTGAGTCCAACGCGAACAGAATATCCATAAAGGCAATCACACCAATCACCACCAGCATTGGGGTGAATACTCGTTTGCCATTTTCAATAATTGACAAGCTATTACCATGATACGATTCCGTCACCGGCAATAGTTTGCGAATCAATCGCTCTGGAAGTGGATTGATCTCATCCTCACCATGATCACGCGCCAATTGAATACCCGTCCAAATCAAGAAAGCCGCAAACAGATACATCACCCAGTGGAACTGAGCAAGCAGCTGAGCACCGACACTGATCATGATGGCACGCAGTACCAACGCACCAATCACACCCCATAATAAAGCACGCGGGCGCAAATGCTGAGGTACAGAGTACTGGTGAAAGATAATCGCGAACACAAACAGGTTGTCGACGCTGAGCGATTTTTCAAGCAAATAGCCAGTTAGGAACGATACCGTTGCTTTTTCTGCGCTGTAATCGCTGTCTGGCGCGTACACATGCCAAAATAGATAGATAGTTGCAGCAAACACGAATGCCAGTACAAACCAAAAACCGCTCCAAATCGCCGCTTTACGAATGGTAATTTGACCGCCGCGAGTTTGATAGATATCTAATGCGACTAACGCAAGAGTCAGCAGCAGGAAGCCAAGATAGATAGATGGGCTCATAAGTCCTCCGGGCGGAAGGACGGGACTATTTAAGGCGACCTTCCGCAAACCAATAACACACCAGCACACGAATGCGCTGAGCCTTTGATTGCGTTGGTCTCGTCAAAGCGTTATGAAAACACTTATATTTGCCGGATAAGTTCATTGCTATGCCTGCAATAACTTAACGAGATGACGACAAATAAACGGGTGACTACTCCCCAAAACGGGGCGATTGTAGGGCGAGATTAGAATGCTGTCTATAACAAAAAGCCCAAAAACGAAAAAACCAGCATAATTAAGGATGCTGGCTTCACGTCTTGGTGTATTGATTATGCTTTATCTTTGCTCGTCGCTTTCTGGTTCGTTTCTTTCCAGTACTGAATACGACAACGATGCAGTTGTGCACGTCTCATCTTTTTCATGGTTAACTCCTTCTAAACTTTACGCATCTCACGTTACGTTTCTTATGTAACAGTGAAATGACAACCGTAAGACCGTTGTGTGACACTCTCTGAGTAACATCGATAAGCTTGCTGTGTTGAACACGCTTGCTCGGCTAACGATTCCAAATCAAATGAATGCGCTCAGCGTCACTGGTCATTAATAGCGTCTTTGTTGCTAACGTATTCTGAATCTCATTTTTCCTGATCCAGGTAAACTGTTTGGACACAAAAGTGGGATGTAAGTTCAAAAATTCAACCAGTTTCTTATCCGCAGTTTGAGCCGTGCCCTGATTGATCAATTCTTCGACAGTGAGCATTTCCTCACCGATTTTGACCTCAACCAAGTGATAGCTGTCTTTGCGCAAAGCGGTTTGAACATAGGTAAAGTTATGGACACTAAAAGGAAAAGAGTAGTTAACCTCAGTGACATCACCCTCTTCATTGACTGAAATAACCACATCAAGCTCAATGCCGCGATAGCTTTGCTCAAAAGCACAAAACGTCTGACGCTCTGCTTCTCCGCAGTCATATAGCTCTGTAAGACTCTCTACATCAGCAAGCGTTTTTATAGGCTGTAGACCCGAAACATATTGACTCGGCCAGAGCTCAGTAGCGAGGACGTTATGGCTAAAGGCAAGCAGTAGTAAGGAGAACAGTGGCTTCATTCGAATCTCATGGAATTAACTGTGATACCCAAGACTAGCAAGTTATACCGCTTCTCCCCTCCTCCCCCGGTTTACGCCCACACCAAGGTCATTTTGTGAGCAGGAGCAAATTCTAAGGCGTAGGCGGTGAGAAGGATGTGACTGACATTGATGCGTTTTATATTAGCCTCGGAAAACTACAAAAATGGAATGAGCATGAAACATAAGACCCTACTTGCTTGCATGCTACTAGCCTCGCCTGGGCTGCTAGCATCACCTAATATCACGGTTTCAACTTCAACCACCAGCCGTGACTATCCCATAACCGCAGATGAGCCGTTGGTGATACCACTGACCAAAGATAAATACCAATTAAAAGTGTCTGGTATTGATGGCAGTTGCGATCATCAACTGCCTAGCAAAATTAAGTTCAATACACCGATTCCTCTGTTGTGTGGCGAAGACTCAGTTCTGCCTCTCAACATCCGTTTTACCGGAGATTACTCTTTTGCCTATGATAACGAAGCTAAGTCTCTAGTATTCAAAAGACAGCCTAAGAAGGTCGCAAAAAAAGAGTTCAAGCGTCCTATTCCCAATGTTCAATGCGCCGCATTACCACACGAGGCACAGACCATTGCTGTCGGTGATACCTATGCCGATGGTACTAAGCTAAAAGATATCTTCACTGGTGATGTTGTCACTGTAAAAAACGGCAAGGTGACGGTAGTGCCAAACGCGGCGTCTGGTGGTTTGACGCTACTAGAGCCTGTCGACACCGTTGAGCTGTCTGATGACCTTAACTATCGCAATGCCAATATCTACTTTGTGATGGTAGATAGATTCAACAATTCCAATCCGAGCGAGCCACAACCCTATGGACGTCAATCAGATGGTAAAGACAACATAGGTACTTTCCACGGTGGCGATCTTAATGGCATTACCGAAAAACTCGATTACATCCAATCACTTGGCACGAATGTGATTTGGCTTTCACCGATCGTCGAGCAAGTGCATGGGTTTGTTGGCGGCGGCGACAGCGGTTCATTCCCTTTCTATGGCTACCATGGCTACTGGACTCGTGATTTCACCAAAATCGATGAAAGTTTCGGCAACGATGATGACTTAAAACGCTTAGTAGACGAAGCACATAAACGCGGCATCAAAGTGTTGCTGGATGCAGTCATTAACCACCCTGGCTATTCAACGCTCGCCGACATTCAATATGATGACCTCAACGTACTCAAGCCAGCGCACCAGTTACCAGCAATGTTTGCCAAGTGGCAACCCAAAGCATCAGAAAACTGGCACAGCTATCACAGCAACATCGACTACCAAAGCGAACAATGGAGCCACTGGTGGGGTGCAGATTGGGTTCGTACCGGTTTACCAGGCTACGACAAACCAGGTTCGAGTGACATTACTCTGTCGCTTGCAGGCCTACCTGACTTTAAAACCGAATCCACTAAAGCGGTAACCCCTCCTCAGTGGCTGCTGGATAATCCCGGAACCCGCGTTGCCAAACGTGACAATTACACTGTTGCCGATTATCTCATTGAATGGCAAACGGATTGGGTGAAACGCTTTGGTGTTGATGGTTACCGTGTCGATACGGTGAAGCACGTAGAAGGAGAAGTGTGGAAGAGGCTAAAAACAGAAGCGACACAAAGCCTAGAGCAGTGGCGCAAAGACAACAATCAATCTGGACAACCTTTCTGGATGATGGGTGAAGTTTGGGGACACAGTGCGTATCGCAGCCCCTATTTTGACGACGGCTTCAATGCACTCATCAACTTTGATATGCAGAAAAAGCTCGATAAAGGCGCGGCATGTTTCAGCCAAATGGCAGACACCTACCAAAGTTACGCCAACTCGATTCAAGAGTCGGAAGACTTTAACCCAGTAAGCTACATGTCCTCCCATGATACCGAGCTGTTCTTCAGCCGATTCAAAGACTACACCATGCAGAAAAACGTAGCGAATGCTCTACTACTGAGCCCGGGCGCGATTCAGGTGTATTACGGTGATGAAGTGGGTCGAAATATTGGCCCATATGCCGATGACTTCCACCAAGGCACTCGCTCCGACATGGTATGGACACTCACTGAAGATAAGAAAGCACTGCTCGATCATTGGCGAACTGTTGGTCAGTTCCGAGACCGTCATCCGGCTATTGGTGCGGGTAAGCATACAGAGATTGCTAACGACAATGCCTATGTTTTCTCTAGAGAGCTAGATGGTGACAAGGTGATTGTTGCTTACTTTGGGAAGTAGTGGTCTCTAATATGCGCAGAAACGAAACTAGGTTGGCCTTGTCCTTTTCTGCGGTTTAGAACTAACAAATGAACTTAAACGCCTCAATAGAAAGTCTCTCTAGACCTATTGAGGCGTTATTTCAAGCTCAGAGTGCTTTCATGGCACTTCGAGATTGAGCAATGACAATTGATTGGACCTTAGTATTCTAGGCTCCAGTTTTCGCGTCATTCTGCACTCGATGCAGAATCTACTCAACATGCACTCCTCTTTCCAAGATACACAGTCAGTCTCTGAGCGTAGTTTGTCATTACTGTCCTTTGTCGTGACAGCCCTTCGTAACACACTTCTGGACGTGCGACGTGAAGTCGTATGAAGCGCTGTTCACCGCTTTAAGAGTGAACCATCTGTATCACCAGATGAACCTACGAGCCTGAATAAAGTAGCGGCTCTGACAATGTAACGAAGAGCAGTTCAACAATTGCTCGGGATCGAAATCGTGAGAAGAAGATCCTCCTGATAACCACGAATTGGGTAAGTGCTAGGTAGTCAGTATGATGAACATATGTGAATCCGTTTAAGGTGCGTTATGTGATGAAGCAGCGGAAGTGGTTAATACGCTGTAGCCAAAAGGCAACGAGAGTAGGAAAGAGGTTGTCCAATACTCTTTCGTGATCATTGAGCTCTCCGCACCATAGCGGGCATCTAACCTGATATTGCGTGACATACGGAACACGGTAAGCCTGTATCACTCCCTATGGGAAAGTCTCTGCGACCGATAGTGATGCAGGTATAGGAGGTCAGAAAAAGCGAAAACTGCATTGTAATGATGCAGATACAGGCTAATGCCTGATCACGAAAGTGAGCCCACTTCCGACTGGTCTCCCATTGCGAGAGAATTTGAAGAACTTTATTTAAGGAGAAAAGCAAATGATGATCTCAAAAGAGATTAGTGCATCTTCTGACGGTACTCAGTGGCAGTCCATTGACTGGAAATCCGCTGAAGCACACGTACTAAAGCTTCAAATGCGTATCGCAAAAGCAACGAGAGAAAAGAATTACGGTAAGGTAAAGTCCTTACAGTGGATCTTGACTCATTCTCGCTCAGCAAAACTTCTAGCTGTTAAGCGAGTCTCTCAAAATAAAGGCAGTAAAACGCCTGGAATAGATGGTGTCATCTGGAACACAGATGCACGCCGTATGAAAGCAGTCAATCAACTGAGTCGCAAGACTTACAAAGCACAACCACTCAAACGTATCTACATCCCCAAAAAGAATGGAAAACTCAGACCTCTAGGTATTCCGTGCATGATAGACAGAGCGCAACAAGCGCTCCACCTGCTTGCACTAGAGCCTGTTTCTGAAACACTTGCCGACCTCAACAGCTA
Organism: Vibrio sp. 10N; assembly: GCF_036245475.1. Lineage (NCBI taxonomy): Bacteria > Pseudomonadati > Pseudomonadota > Gammaproteobacteria > Vibrionales > Vibrionaceae > Vibrio > Vibrio sp. 10N. The sequence continues at coordinate 867,363 of NZ_BTPM01000002.1, forward strand.
TGGATTCAGACCAAACCGAAGCACCGCTGACGCCATCAGTCAATGCTTTAAATGCTTGGCTCTGAAGAAATCAGCAAAATGGGTTCTTGAGGGTGATATCAAAGCTTGCTTCGATAAAATCGGGCATCAATGGCTTACGGACAATATCACTGTAGATAAACGAATGTTAAAGCAATGGCTAAAGTCTGGTTTTGTGGATAAAGGCCTATTCTACGACACCGATGAGGGTACGCCACTATCCCCGTTAATGATCTTATCAGGATGATAAATCCAAAACTTAGAGGATGGGCGAATTACTATCGCCATTGCGTTGCTAAACAAGTATTTGGGTATGTAGGCCACAAACTATTCCAGCGCTATGGCACTGGGCAGTTAGACGTCATCCAACCAAGTCTAAAGACTGGGTTGTTCACAAATATTTCCTCAACCGAAAAGGCCAATGGCAATTTCATGGTTGGCAGAAAATTATGAACATGGACTGTCACTTCAACTTGTTCCAAATCGCAAAAGTGCCAATAGAGCGACATGTGAAAATCCGAAGCGCCGCGACTCCTTATGACCCCGATTACCAAGAATACTTGGCTAAGCGGAAATCAAAGAGACAAGCACGAAACTCTTGGGTTGAACCTGTTCCAACTGCTTTATGAGTTGCTGGGTATCAAACGATGCCTTAGCGGAGGCTTGAGCCGTATGCAGTGAAAGTTGCACGTACGGTTCTTAGAGGGACGGCACTTGGTAACAAGTGTCGTCTACTCGACAGAAATAGTCTACGTCCGCTCGTTTTTAACATGCCCCACGTAGCCGTCATCCTCACGAAAGTGAGGATCTCCCACCACGTGTAGGCAACTGAAAATATTCGATTAAGTCACGTAAATCAGCTTCACGACGCGCTAAATGAGATCCCCTTTTTCAAGGGGATGACGGTGATTTTTGGTATGGCTTGAAGCACCAAATGGGGCAGAAATGCTCTACATCCCTTCATTTCTAACATACCCATATAGCCGTCATCCTCACGAAAGTGAGGATCTCCTACCGCATGTAGGTAACTGAAAATCTTCGACTAAGTCACGTAAGTCAGCTTCACGACGCGCTGAATGAGATCCCCTTTTTCAAGGGGATGACAGTGATTTTTTGAGGATGGTGTGAAACACGAAAAGGGGCACTTCTGAGTTACGAAGTGCCAGCTGTGACGGTTCTGGACAATTCTGAGTTATGATTTCTTGTGAATACCGGGCATATAGATGAGAATACGTAGGGCAAAAGACAAGGCCTGCCCCATTTTACAAAGACGGTTGCAACTACTATAAAAACGAAAAAGCCATCCTTCATGAAAAGTGATGGCCAGTCATTTTAATTCGTTACTAGATTTTGACTATTTGGTATCAATACGTTGAATATCATCTAACACAAAGTTGCCATTAAAAAAATCAGCTTGGGGACCGTAAAGCCTAAATAAAGTAAAGAACTGTTCGCCTTTAGTAATTGGCATACAATTGGTGTAACCTCTACTTTCACAGTCTGAAGACCAGTAAATGTCAGTGCTTCCATCTTGGTTAAATGCCATCTCTGGCTCATTGGATGCCCAACCTAAACGGTCAGCCTCATAGATAAAACTACCCGTTTCCATAGAGTAAGTTAGAAATGACCAAAAACGCTCCGCTGGCACATTAGCAGGGACGTGAATGGTATAATCATAGTCGCCAAACATTGGATTTCCGTCTGCATCGAGAATACCTTTGATGTATGTCGTCGAGCGTGATTCCGCCAAAGATTTAGGTGGTGCTATGTAGTAAGAAAATGTGGTTCCACGCCCAGCATAATCGTGCCAGTAATCAGCAGTGTAGGTTGCGTTGGTTAGCATCATTTCTGGGTTGACAGGAATCGTCCACTGCGATTGTTCACCCCACAACTTAGGGGCATAATGTGTGAAGCTATCTTTCATTTCTGCATGAAGTTTCACTGATGCTTCATTCAACATCACTTGCTGGTGTTGGCTAGGTGCGAATGCTTCCCCTTTTTCCAAACCTAGATAACGCAGCATACCGTACATTGCTTTCTCATCACTCTTAATAACTTCATTTTGCAAAGCTTGATGCGCTCGTTCCCAAAACGAAGTTGAAAAGTGATCTTGCCACTGGAGATGTGTATCAATCACAACATTATCCATGGCTTTAAATGTTGTATGGATATTGCTTGAACCCAATGGATACATTCTTACGCCTTTTGTAACGTAATCGACATGACCCTTCATGTCCTCTTCGGAAGTAGTTTTCGTCATCGAACGTATCGTCGTATAACCTTGGAAAGTATCTTGTTCCACGACAATGTAGCCATCTGTGTCGCCCTTGTAACCTTTAGGCACTATAAGATACTTACCACCTTTACCTTGGTCAGCACCATCAGGGCCAACGTCAATTAAAGGCTTATGCCAAGAGTCCAGCAATGTACCAAAGAAGGCATTCTCTTCTGTCGCCGCAGGTATCTCGATGACCACTGGACCATCTTCAATACTATGATAGGTGTGAACATACGGCGTATTATTGTTTCCAGTCATCATCTGAGCATGCCAAGTCACAGGTCGTTCAAAAAAGTACACTGTGCTATTGCGGTCACCGCCAAATTTAGCAATTGTTTCAGACGCAATCGTTTCATAAAGAACTTGTGGAATGAACCAAATACCTGCTTCCAGCGCTCTACGTTCAAACCTTTGCTCAGCAATGGAAGCAATATGTACACTGGTATCACTGCTAGCAAAAGAAGATGATACGGGTGTTAATACAGTCGCAACACATAATGCGAGAGAAATTACTGACTTTTTCATAATATTAAGCTCACTCATGGAGTTAGTTTTCAGGTATAACGCAATGCAATCGCAAAAATTCAGTCAACTTTGCAATATAGCTATCGCGCTTACTCTAAAAGAGAAACCAAGACATTCCATAGTCAGCATTTCTTCAATATAAGATGATTACTCCTACCTCATCAATCAACTTTAATATTAGCGATTAATCTACTCAACAAGAAATAACAATTATTACATTAACAAATAACTTGAAATCATATCATGGCATTAATATTTACGTAGGATTTTTTTAGATATAACCAATTGTAATAGCATGAAGTAACGACATTCATTTCTTACATCAAAAAACTGAATATAAAATTTACGACATAGCAAAGACATCTGTTTTTATGTCTCTGTAATATCGCATGACGGCCTAATTGGAACTGGCCTTAAACACTCACCAGGGAGGGTATATAAAAAGTAGGAGTTATTATGAAAACAATCAATTCAGTTAAAGTAGCAACTATCGCATCCATTCTATCTCTAGCATTTAATACTGCGGTCGCTGAAGAATATCAAGATATGTCAGACCCACTTGCAGTCTATTCACAAGCAGGAGTTGGGGTCACAAACAAAGGCCTAAACTTCAAGTTCGGCCAGGCTTATGACACCAACAACGAATCCACAATGGCAATGCATGTCCTTGAAGCAAAAGGGTTTGCAGCTGATACCCTTGGATTAAAAGGAAATGATAGCTTCGATTCTCTTCGTTATCGCCACTTTAATGTCAATATGCAAAACGGCATTGGCTCTCAAGTGGACATAAACTGGGACTTCAATCAAAAGCTAGGCTCAGCCTCATACTCCATGATTCAAGCACTCCCTGCTATGGGAGCGATTCAGGTCTACCCCTTAGCAGGCATCGGAGTGAATATCGCGGACGTTGATTCGGCTCTATTAGTCGATGAAAGAGAACCTTTCGGATCAATAGGTTATGCTATCCCGTCTAGTTTTGGTTTGCTAGGCTTCTATTCGAAAATAGAGATATCCGACCAAGTCTGGTTGAACTACAACCCTATGTACACAACTCAATTGGGTGGTGTTGAAGCATTAAGCAGTTTATATGGTTGGCAGCATGAAGTTGCCGCAAGCTATCAAATAGACACTCGAAGCAATATCCGAGCATTTTGGAATTTTGGTGAAGCAATAAACGGCACTGATTTCAGAGTCGAATATAACTATCAATTTTAGGGTTATCGCCATGGACGGCGAACATATCAGAAGTATCAATCCTAAAAAAACCGATTATAAATATATTGGGAAACTAAATATGATATTTAAAAAGAAACTTGCTTCTCTCTTATTTTCCATCATAGCGCTGCAGGTAACGGCCTATGAACTAGTTGATGAAGAGAAAAACCAAGAAGACCCTACTAAAATAGTGACAAGAGTTGGCGCTGGCTATAACGGAGAGTTAACACTTAGTGGTTCGTTGGGGCTGGATGAAGCCAGAATGCTCAGCGGTAATATTAATTCCGACGCTAGTGAATGGCGCATAGGCGGATCTTGGCTGTTTAGCAAGGGGATCGTGAACTTCAACTTCAAGAAAAATCAGTATGATAGCGGCGGTGATAGTACGAGCTACAACTTAGGTACATTCGTGCCTCTCAGCGTTTTCGGTGTGAAGCCAGCTGGCTGGCAACTTTTTCCGGCCTTTGGGTATAACTACACAGAGGGACGCACGGCAGTTCCTACTACTCACTCATACCAAAGTCAGTTATTAATGGTACCAATAGAAAGTCATGGTGCGTATTTAGGAATGCTCGCTCTTAAGCCAATAAGTAATGGCTTAACACTGATGTTAGGTGGCGGAGGAAGCGCAGGTAGTAATAACACGAATAATGGTTATCTTGGTGGTGGCGTGAGCTATCGAATCGATGATAACCAATCAATAAACAGCTTTGGCATTGTCAGTAATAGCTCACAATTTGGTTCAAAAAGCACCCTGTCAATTAACTATCGATACGAGTTCAATTAGTTAGTCAACCTCTATACTCTATCGCTCTATGGTACACACAAAGGTTACTCTCCTCTATCCAACCAATCGCTACTTTATTGGACTCTGTGCAATACGTTTAACTTCATGATAACCTGACATAGTTATCATGAAGCAAGGATTGCCTATGAAAGAGTCGGAGATGTTAAAACTCGACTTTAATTCTCTAAAGTTGCTCAAAATACTGGGCGAAGAGAAGAATACCAAACGAGCTGGCGAGCGACTTTTTATCAGCCAACCTGCAGTAAGCAAGTCACTAAGAAAGCTTAGAGAGCAGTTCAACGATCAACTGTTTTTGAGACAAAAGCATGGGTTAGAGCCGACCCCCAAATGTGAGCAGTTGCTTCGGCAGCTTCCCGATGTCTTATCAGGACTGGAAGCAATATTTGAACAAGGTAGTAGTTTCAACCCGGAGGACTACTCTGGTGAAATCAATATTCACATCAACACTGTACTCTGCTACCCACTAATGGAGCCCTTATTCAAAGCTCTCACTAAAACCGCACCCAATGCAACGATCGTCATCCAAAACTGGTCTCACGATACCGAAGTTAAAATCAAAACCAACCAAGTAGACCTAGGTATTAATTTTATGCCTTTAGGTATTACTAAAGAGATCGTGCAGCAACATGTTGTTGCCGCTCAGTTTAAGCTTTGTTGCTCTACCGAACATCCAATGAGTAGAAAAGGAAGCATAACCCCACAAGATGTCGGAAGCATGCCGTTAGCATTAATGTTAATGCCTGATTACCACCAAGGGGAAGCATTTGCAGAAACCTATTTGAGAGCGCGGGACATTGAGCCTAGAGTATTATTACGAACAGACAAAATAGATCTATGCTATCAAGCAGTGCGTAAACACCACTGTCTTTTTCCTGTCAGCCATATTGTTAGACACTCTATTCCAGAAAATATGACGCTACTTGATATAGAGCATTTTGAAGATGGACCAGAATTCTCCATTGGTGTTTTTTTTGCTCATCGCTCCCGACATTCACCGTATCTAACTTGGTTAAAAGGGCTTGTTTTCGACACGATAAAGCACCTAAGCTAACGACCGTACAACATGCCCCTCCTTCGGTGAAGGAAGGACAAAGCACACGTATCTTTCCAGAAAGACCTTCATGGACTTAGAGCACAAACCGAGCTCATTTAAAATGATGTCAACAGGGTTCGCACATCATTAGTCGCATTAAATATGTAGGTTACGATGTTTATGGACAGAAATAGTCTACGTCCGCTCGTTTTTAACATGCCCCACGTAGCCGTCATCCTCACGAAAGTGAGGATCTCCCACCACGTGTAGGCAACTGAAAATATTCGATTAAGTCACGTAATTCAACTTTTCAACGCGCTAAATAAGATCCCCTTTTTCAAGGGGATGACGGTGATTTTTGGTATGGCTTGAAGCACCGAATGGGGCAAAGACGTGTTTGCCGAGATAGGCGTCAGCACGTCCTTCGACAGAAGTTCTCTACATCCCTTCATTTCTAACATACCCCCATATAGCCGTCATCCTCACGAAAGTGAGGATCTCTCACCGCGTGTAGGCAACTGAAAATCTTCGACTAAATCACGTAAATCAGCTTCACGATGCGCCGAATGAGATCCCCTTTTTCAAGGGGATGACAGTCATTTTTTAAGATGGTGTGAAGCACAAAATGGGGCAAAATCGAGTTTAACTTAGAGGCCATCGCACGCTCTGATTAGATTCCTACCTGCTCAGGAATAACGCAATATTTTGCTTTGTGGTGCAGTAACTGCTTTGAGACTTTATACTTGTTCGCCATAAAAAAGGAGCTCTAGATGAGCCCCTCCTACTCTCAACACCACCATGTTGCAAAGCCTTACAACCTAGGCGTATTTTCTTTGAGTTCTGAAATCGCTTAAGCCAAAACCCCCATAAAGTAAGGAATAATGAACGCATTCGCTAAGTCAATAAAGAACGCACAAACCAGCGGCACCACAATAAACGCTTGATGCGAGTTACCGTACTTCTGTGCCACGGCCGACATATTGGCCATTGCGGTTGGGGTCGAGCCTAGTGAAATACCACCAAAGCCTGAACAGATAACTGCTGCATCGTAGTTTTTACCCATCGCTGGGAAAATGATGAACAGGTTAACCAAAATCGCGACCACAAATTGTGCGCCGAGAATGGCAAATATCGGTCCTGCCAAATCTACTAGTGTCCACAGCTGCATACTCATCAATGACATCGCTAAGAACGCACCCAGCGACATGTCGGCAATCAACGCCACTGCGGGTTTATTGGATGGCCATTTTGTGCCTGTAATGCGCGGATAGTTGTGCGGAACAATGTTCGAAAGGATGATACCTGCAAACAGACAAGTCACGAACAGAGGCAGTTGTAACCCAAGATACTCTACCCCTTCATTAAGGAACACACCGACAATAATACAGGTATGAATGGCGAGCATGGCATCAAGGAAATCATAAGAAGTGATTTTCGGCTCTGGTTTGTTGTCAGCAACACCCACATCTAAGTGTTGTTCTTCAGCAGGCTTCAGGTCATAACGTTTGATCAAGAACTTAGCGATTGGACCGCCCATGATACTGGCCAGAATCAAACCAAAGGTCGCACTCGCAATACCAATTTCCATCGCTGTATTGAGGGCAAACTGCTCTTGAATTTTTGGTGCCCAAGCAATTGCGGTACCGTGGCCGCCAATCAGCGATACCGTACCACTGAGAAGACCTGCTACCGGCTCCAAACCAAAGGCCGTTGCCACGGTAATACCCGTGACGTTTTGGATCAGCATATAGCCGACGGTGATGGCGAGCAAAATAATGAGTGGCTTACCACCTTTCATCAAGTCGCCTAAGCTGGCGTTAATACCAATGGTGGTGAAGAAGTAGACCAAGAGCACGTCGCGCGCCATCAAATCAAAAGAGACTTCGAGCGACGTTGCCATATGGAAAAGTGCGAACAATACCGAGAAAACAATACCTCCCGATACTGGCTCTGGGATACTAAACTCCTTTAAAAACCCTACAACCTGATTAAGCCTGCGCCCCACAAACAATACAATAATACCCATGGTTACCGCTAAAAAAGAATCGATATGAATCACACCGTCTTCAATAATCATAGTACCTACATCCTGTAACAATTTAATAACTACAGGATGCCTGTATTCAGTATGCTATCCAACTCTTTTGTGGTGAATTTTTTATTTTGTTACATATAGTTGAGAAACTGCTCAAAGATTTTGCTTCGCTTTTAATTGCTCAATCACGTACGGCGGTGCCACCTTGCCTAGCTCTTCTAAACATGCCTCTGATTTCGCATTGCTGTGACGAACGTACATATCGCACACCGCATAAAGCTGCTCTGGTGCGCCTGAGATCAAATAGGCTTGCTCAAACGATTGAGTCGCTTTTGCTACATCTAATGGCTCTTGTAATACTCCATTCAAATACCAGTAGTAACTGTTCTCCGGCGCGAGTTCTGTCGCCTTCTCTATTGCGCTCGCAGCTTCTGGTTTATTCTCCATACGAACCAAAGTCAGCGCTTTCGCATATTGAAGCTGTGCTGAAGCATCGTCACGTTCGATAGCTTGGTTCAGTACATTTAGCGCCTGTTTATCGTTAGATTGGGCGCGATAGTTATCAGATAAGCTAAGTGATGCTTGTGTCGTCAACTCCGGATCATCTATGAGTGCAAGATACTGCTGCTCTGCCTTCTCCCACTGCAACTGCCAGCGATAAACGTCGCCCAATAGTAATTGACTGCGCTTGCCTGATTGTCTTTCAAGGTACGCGGTTACCGTAGGATAAATCTTATCAATCGCCTGTTGCTGTTCTTCAGCCATGGTCGAGTAATCTGGTAATAAGTTAATTACCGCCGCTATTTTTACCGACTCTTCACCATCAGATAGCAAAGGGGATACTAGCTTCCATCGATATTCAAATTGATAAGGTTTTGCACCGACTATTCCTGCCTCCCTGACATCAGGGTTACTGTCTTTCAAAGCACGTGTAACCGCCACCAACGCATTCTGATTTGGGTATTGGCTGAGTTCATGCAGTGCATCGACACGCGCTTCTGCGCTTTCTGCTTGGTTTTGTGCGACATAAGACAAACGTTGAATGCGCTGTTCGGTAGACTCTTGCGCAGAAGACACCGCCTGCGCGTTGGATTCTCCGATAGCGGTATTATTTGCAATTGCGTAATGGCTGAATGATGCCAGTAATAGGCCTGTCAGCGCCAAAGGTTTGATATTCATGATTCGCTCCTAAAATGGATACTGAGTGGCTTGTTAGAACTTTGGATTAAAGCCGGTTGCATTGGTCGTATTGGCGCTGTGCACAACACTTTGCATGGCCATCTTTCTTTGCTCAGCGACCGCTCTATCACTAAACTTGCCATGGGCCACAGGATTTCCAGTTGCTCGTAGTATGTACGCTAACGCTTTGTCTGCATGAGAGAAAAACTTTTTCCATCCCGCACACAGATAGTTCAAACCAGGCTCTCCATTTCGAGTTTTGATGAAGCGATTTTTTGGACACTCTCCGTAACAAGCGAACTGGTAGTCACATTGCTGACATTGGCTCGTCAAAGTACGAGACTTTGCAAAACCAAACTCTTGCTGGCCTTTGCTGTAAGCCATATTTTCTAGGCTATCGGTATTAATATTGCCAATCTTGTATTCTGGGTAGACATAGTGGTCACAGCTAAACACGTCTCCATTTGGCTCCATTGCCAACCCTTTTCCGCACAATGAACCAAGTGTACAAAGCGGGTTTTTACGCCCCATCCATGTCTCGACACTGGCTTCAAAATACTGAACAAACACCTTACCAATGTCTTTCTGGGCCCATTCATCGAAGACTGCGATAAGAAAGTTACCCCAGGCCTCATCCGATACACACCAAGGCTCCATAATAGAGTTAGCATTACCTGGAATAAGACGCTTATCGCCTTGTCTTAACTGCTCACTCGACTGTCCTGTCTGAGGCGCATCGGTACGAAACGTCTTTTGCTCAACAATAGGAATGAACTGCATTTGCGGCGAACGAACTTCATCGCGCAAAAAGCGGTAAACCTCTAGCGGGTTTTGGCTAGTTAGATTGTTCACACAGGTCAGAGTGGCAAAGCTTACTTTGTATTTATGTAATAGCTCGACGGCCTGCATAACTTGCTTGTGAGTACCACGACCCGCTCGGTTAGTGCGATACGCATCGTGCAACATTTGTGGCCCATCAATACTTAAGCCGACGAGGAAGTTGTGCTTGGCTAAGAACTCACACCATTTGTCATCTAACAAGGTGCCGTTGGTTTGCAAATCATTGGAAATTTTCACACCTGGTGGCTGGTACTTCGCTTGTAGTTCGACGATTTTTTGGAAGTAGTTCAGGCCAAGCATGGTCGGTTCACCACCCTGCCAAGAGAAGATGATCTCCGGGGTGTTCTGACCTTGAATGTAGTTTTTGATGTACTGCTCAAGCATGGCTTCATCCATTTCTGGAGAGCAGCCTTTCTTATATTCAAGCAAGTCTTGTTTGCTCAAGTAATAGCAGTAGTTACAGTCGATATTACACACAGCACCGATCGGCTTCGCCATCACGTGCATTCGCTTAGAGGGTCTTCCTTGAAATTGTGGTCCTTGAGTTAGCTGCATCGGAGACTCGGCGTTAGAAGAAGATGCCATAGGAGATGTGGTCGCGTTAGCGCTAGAAACCATAGAAATAGACCTTATATCGGATAACGAGGCCAGTGTACCCGATGAGCAATGAGGCCATCGTTATAGTACATATAACCAAAAGGAAAGTGCTCAACGGTTACCATTTCATGGATACTTTTGACCAAAAGAGCTACCTACATGAAGCATCACACAGAGGACAAGCAGGCATGGAATGCGACCAAACTATTAGTAGTCTTCGCTATCATCGCGCTGCCTATCCTACTCTCTGGCTGCGCTGCTAAGCCAGATCATCCAATCGCCCTCAAAATAAACCAAGACATGGTGCTGATTGAAGGTGGTGAGTATGTGATGGGGTCAGACGCTCCGGAGGCAGCAAAATCTGAGCGCCCTGCTCACCCAGTGAAAGTGGACAGCTTCTACCTTTCCAAATTTGAAGTCACTCAAGAGCTATTTGAATCCGTTATGGGTTCATCGATGAGCTTTTTTGCCGACCCTAACGTACCTGTGAACAACCTAAGCTGGCAACAAGCTAACTACTTTGTCGAGCGTTTAAACGAACTAACGGGTGAAAACTATCGCCTACCTACCGAAGCAGAATGGGAATTTGCCGCAAAAGGAGGAAACGAGTCTAAGGGCTACACCTATGCAGGTTCTAACAACATTGACGACGTCGCATGGTATGTCGGAAACGCAAACAATCGCGCTCATCCTGTAGGACTTAAACAACCAAACGAACTTGGCCTCTATGACATGACAGGTAACGTCGGCGAATTCGTTCAAGATGCCTTTGATGACGGCTTTTACCGTTTTTCTCCTGTCGATAATCCCAACAATGCCAAACACTCCGACTCTGGTTTGTCACATAAATCCGTTCGTGGTGGAAGCTTCTCCTATGATGCTGATGAATCGGAGAATTTCCGTCGTGACTTTGCCAGCCAATCTATAATTATGTCGGACATGGGATTACGTCTGGCAAAAGATCACTAACGTCTTGGCAAGGAACCTGTATGAAACATACCCACAATATAACTTCCCGCGTAACACGCGCTCTACTAGTGACAGCGTCACTCAGTGGTGGGCTTTTGCTGCCCACCATTGCACACGCCGAGGCTAACCAGCCGAAACTGGTAGTACAGATCACCGTAGATGGATTACGTGCCGATCTCATTGAGCGCTACAAACACAACTTTGGCCAAGGTGGCTTTCGTTACCTAATGGACGAAGGCGTCTATTACAAAAACGCCAACTATGAACATGCCAATACCGAAACCATTGTCGGCCACGTCTCCCTAGCAACGGGCGCGCCACCAGCAGTACATGGGATGGTGGGCAACGTCTGGTTCGATCGCTCGCTTGACCGACTGGTTTATAATGTCGAGGATCCTAATTACGCGATGCTCGCCACGGGAGCCGGTGTCGATAAAGCAACGGAAATCGACCCGACTCAAAAAGCCGCCGCCGGTGACGGACGCTCTCCATACCCTATCCTGTCCACCACCTTTAGTGATGAGCTGATTATCTCCAACAACGGCCAGTCTCGTGTGTTCTCGGTATCCATCAAAGATCGCGGCGCAATCTCTTTAGCAGGCCATAGCGGCAAAGCGTTTTGGTTCTCAAAAGCACAGTCAGAGTTCGTTACCAGTAATTACTACTACGACAGCAACCCACAATGGCTAAATCGTTGGAATGAAAAAGCGATCCCTAACCGCTATTCAGGGCAACGTTGGGAGCTCTCGCTGCCTAAAGAAAGCTACTCTTTACAAGAACGAGCTAAAGACCACAAAGTGGACATTGGTGGCTTTGCACGCACCTTCCCGCACCCATATGGACCTGCGTCATACAAGTACTACTCGACCATGCTAACTGTTAGCCCTGCGGGTGATGAGATCACGGCAGAATTTGCTAAAACGCTAATGGCGCAAGAGAAACTGGGAACTGGCTCCGCAACCGACTTTTTAGCCATCAGCTTCTCTTCTAACGACTACGTAGTGCATTTGTATGGTGCCTCAAGTTTAGAGACTGAAGATAATTTAATTAGGCTCGATAAAAACCTAGCGGATCTGTTCAGCCATATCGACAATTCCGTAGGGCTAGACAATACGCTAATCGTACTTTCTGCTGACCATGGCGTACCAGAAGCAGCACCAACGCTAAATACATTAGGGTTTAGACAACCGTTTTACTTCAAAAAAGATGCCCTACTCACTCAAGAGTTGATGAGCAAGTTAAAGAGCGAGTTCGGATTGGGTGAAGAAGTCATTAAGCTTTACGCACAGCCATACATCTACCTAGATCATGACTTGATTGCCAAGAAAAGCCTATCACTGAGTGATGTTCAGAAGCTCATCGCAGAAGAAGTGATGAAAGTGAAAGGTGTTGCCGCAGCAGTGACCAGTGAAGACATCGCTAACAATCGCGTAGCGGATTCTCGCGTCAATCAATTGATTCGCAATAACTATCACCCACTGCGCTCAGGCGATGTGTACATGGTATTTGGCTCGCGTACTTACATCAACGATATGGACGGCCTCACCATTGCGTCAACGCATGGCTCACCTTGGCGATATGATACTCATGTGCCGGTTATCTTTGCGGGTAACAAACTGGAAGCTGAAACCATAAGCCGCCCGGTCACGCCTTATGATATCGCGCCTACGCTTTCTGGCTACTTAAACATCAGTGCGCCAAGCGGTGCAACCGGCAATATCCTTGAAGAGGTTGTCGATAACTAGCGTTCATTGAAAGGGGCGTTTGATTTAGATAAATCAAACGCCCCTTTCATTCTTTATACCCCTTAACTATTATGTCTACGAATCATTTAGTTAAGGCAGCAAATCCATGTCCATTACCCAACAACTTAAACTGTTTGTCGATGTCGTCCAACAAGGGTCGTTCGCCAAAGCTGCATCGTTAAACAATATGGACAACTCTTCGCTTTCCAAACAAATCAAAAAGCTCGAGCAACACCTAGGTGTTCAATTACTCAATCGCTCAACACGTTCTTTTTCTCTAACCTCTGCCGGCGAAGATATCTTGGCTGAGGCCTACCAGCTCATTGACACACTCGATAATATCAAAAACATTGCAGACTCCTACCAGTCTGAGCCGAAAGGCGTCATTCGTATTGTTTCTGCCATGTTCCTAGGCCAACAATACATCCAACCTGTCGTAACGCGATTTATGCGCAAATACCCCAATGTTCAAGTTGTCCTGCATTTAGACGACCGGCGTACCGACATCATTGCCGATCACTATGATGTGGCTATTCGAATGGGAAAATTGGACGACTCTAACCTCATTGCGAGAAAAATTGCCAAATCTAACTTTGCCGTGATTGCATCAAAATCGTTTATCGACGCTCACGGCAAACCCACAACACCAGAAGCACTGATTAATTTACCTGCCATTATTTACAACAACGGCACAGTTTGCCTCGATACGTTTAAGATGAGCACAGAACCTAATGGCGGCGAGCTTCGTTCGTTTAAGATGCAAGGCAACTACAAAGTCAGTGACGTGCGTACCCTAATTGCGGCTGTGCGCGATGGTTTGGGTTACGCAGTGATTGATTTGTTCAACCTAGAAAAACCTATTGATGAGCTAGGGCTGGTGCCTCTACTTACCGACCATACTCTGTCGACCCTCGATAAAGGTATCTACGCCCTCTATCCGCATAGAAAACAAACACTACTGGTTTCAGAGTTTATCAACGAGCTAAAACTCGCGATTGGTGAGCCGGCTATTTGGGAAAGCTATATTCCTGACTATCACTTAATGTACAAATAGGTCTGATGTTTCTTCATTATTACAAATCAAGATAGACATCAGACCTATTGGAGAGGCTTATACTCAAGAAAAGTCATCAGACCGCTTGCTGCAAACGCTCTGTGCTTTTCCCTTGTTGTGCCATGACAAAGAAGTTATCGATCCAGTGCAAAATAAGCGCTGAGTCTTGTGGCTGAGCTAAATCAACAAACGCTTGCTGATAATGCTCTGGCGTGAGGAGTTGCTGACGTTTTTCCACCAACTTCTGGGTAAACGCCGCGCTAAACTCTGGGTGGCCTTGAACCGTAAAGATATGATTATCTTTTACTAACATGAAGTTAGGACAAAACTCATTACCTGCGATCACCGTGAGCGCTTTAGGAACAATCGTGACCTGATCTTGGTGACTGACCAATAGCCTTGCACTGTCTACCGACAGACTCATCCACTTCTTTTGCGCCTGCATCTGCACTTCATAGCTTCCTAGTCCCCAACCTTTATCGGACTTTTGCACCTTACCGCCCAGTGCTCTCGCGATCAGTTGATGACCAAAGCATATACCCACCAATGGCTTGCGCTGCGCTTCGCAACGTACAACCCAATCCACCAGCATGAGTATCCACGGGTGATTGTCGTACGCGTTATGCACACTGCCTGTGATGATAAAACCATGGCACTCATCCAATGCAGGCAACACACCTTTGGTGGCATCATAGTCTTGAAACGTAAAGTCACGATTGATCTCGACCAACGAGCCCTCAATCATCTCAGCGTATTGACCATAATCGGATAACGGTGGATCTACATGACCACAAGTAATAATCCCTATCTTCATTCATCACCTACTTCATTGTTGGCATTACAAATTCACTTTCACGTTGCCCTTTTGGCCATCGTGCTGTCACTGTCTTCATACGAGTATAGAAGCGAACACCATCATTGCCATGCACATTCAGTGGGCCAAAAATAGAACGTTTCCAACCACCAAAGCTGTGGAACGCCATTGGGACCGGAATTGGCACATTTACACCCACCATTCCGATTTCAACTTTTTCTGCAAAATCGCGAGCTGTATCGCCATCACGGGTAAAGATCGCCGTGCCATTGCCAAACTCATGCTCATTAATAAGCTCTAGAGCGTGTTGGTAATCCTTCGCTCGAACCACAGAGAGTACTGGCCCAAAAATTTCTTCGTTGTAGATGGTCATATCTGCGGTGACGTTATCAAACAGCGTACCGCCGACAAAATAACCCGGCGCACCCGTATCGATATCTCGACCATCGACTACCAGTGTCGCGCCTTGGTCAACACCCGTTTGAATGTACTCACGCACCTTATTCATGTGTGGCTCACTGACCAATGGCCCCATTTCGTTCTCTGGAGAAACGCCAAGCCCAGGACCGACTCGCAGTGCTTGCACTTTTTCTTTTAGAGCAGCTACCAACTTATCCGCCGCTTCATCACCCACTGCGACCGCTACCGAAATTGCCATACAGCGCTCGCCCGCCGCGCCATAGGCCGCGCCCATAATCGCGTTCGTTGCGCCCTCAAGATCGGCGTCTGGCATAACAACTAGATGGTTTTTCGCACCGCCAAGTGCCTGAACGCGCTTACCATTAGCACTGCCTTTTGAGTAGATCGCTTCCGCTATTGGTGTCGAGCCAACGAAGCTCACTGCCGCAACATCAGGCGCTTCGAGTAGCGCATCAACAACCTCTTTATCACCTTGGACAACATTGAATACGCCATCTGGCAAACCCGCTTCTTTTAGTAATTTTGCGAGCATTAACGAAGCACTCGGATCTTTTTCTGAAGGCTTAAGAATAAAGCTATTACCGCAAGCGAGAGACACAGGGATCATCCAAAGCGGCACCATTACAGGGAAGTTAAACGGCGTTATCCCTACACAAACACCTACAGGTTGCATCATGGAATAGCTATCAATTTCACGACCAACATTTAGCGAGTGCTCACCTTTAAGTAGGTGTGGAATACCACAAGCAAACTCTACGACTTCCAAGCCTCGAGTTAGCTCACCCAGCGCATCACTATGAACCTTGCCGTGTTCGGTCGAAATCAATGTTGCCAACTCATCGGCATTGTCTTCCAATAGAGCTTTAAAACGAAACATAACGCGAGCACGTTGCAACGGCGGAGTGGCTTGCCAATCAACTTGTGCTTTTTTGGCAACCTCGACGGCCGCCAAGGCTTCTTCTGCGCTAGAAAGCTGAACTTGCCCTCTTAGCTCGCCATTGGCAGGATTAAACAAATCGGCGCTTCGCTGGCTATTACTTTCAACAATCTCGCCATTAATAAAGTTTGATACCAAAACTGACATAAGTTTTATTCCTTGTATTCAATATTTTGTAGAACATCGGCAATAAGCGTAAACAGATCATCAATATGCTGTTTTTCAATAATCAAAGGAGGTGACAGTGCAATGATGTCGCCCGTCACCCGAATCAGTGCGCCTTTCTCGAAACACTTGGTAAACACCTGATAAGCGCGAGAACCGGGTTTACCTGCAATACCTTCGAGCTCAATGCCCGCGATTAATCCGTAATTACGTAGATCTTTCACATGAGGTAAGCCCTTCAGGCTATGTACCGCTTGCTGCCAGTAGTCAGCAAGATCCGCCGCTCGGGTATAGAGGTTTTCATTGCGATAGATATCCAAGGTAGCGAGACCCGCCGCCGCCGCGACTGGGTGACCTGAATAGGTGTAACCATGAAACAGTTCAATAGCTTGACTGTCTGGAGCAACCATTGCTTGGTAAATCTCATCGCTAACGAACACCGCTCCCATCGGGATAGCGCCGTTAGTCAGCCCTTTAGCCGTGGTGATAATGTCTGGCTTAACATCAAATTCTTGAGCAGCGAATGGGCTACCAATACGGCCAAAGCCAGTAATCACTTCGTCAAAAATGAGCAAAATACCATGTTGAGTACAGATCTCGCGTAGACGTTTTAAATAGCCTTTCGGCGGCAGAATCACCCCTGTGGAGCCAGCAATTGGCTCTACAATCACAGCAGCTATATTGCTCGCATCATGCAAAGTAACGATGTTATTGAGACTCTCCGCCCAGCCCGGATCGTAATCCGGCAAGCCATGACTAAAGGCGCTATGCTCGATACTTAATGTATGCGGCAAGTGGTCAACGCCAGTAAGTAAGCTACCAAATGCTTTGCGATTATTAACAATGCCCCCAACGGAGATACCACCAAATCCTACTCCGTGGTAGCCACGCTCTCGGCCAATTAAGCGAGTTCTTGTGCCTTGCCCTATCGCACGCTGATAAGCGAGCGCAATTTTTAAAGCGGTATCAACAGACTCTGAACCCGAGTTTGTGAAAAACACTCGATTCAAGCCAGACGGGGCTATCTCAGCCAATTGTTCTGCAAATTGAAACGGCAGCGGGTGCCCCATTTGAAACGTTGGCGCAAAGTCCAAATTATGAATTTGGCTTGCCACCGCTTCACTGATCTCATGTCGGCCATGCCCTGCGTTACAACACCAAAGTCCAGCAGTACCATCAAGGATCTTTCTTTTATCTTCTGAGGTGTAATACATCCCCTCAGCGGATACCAACATTCGCGGTGACGCTTTAAACTGCGAGTTTGCCGTAAAAGGCATCCAAAAAGCGTCTTTATTGGTTGATTGGTCGCTTACTAGCGAATCCATGCTTTTATTGTTCGTCCCATGCATAGTGCACCCCAACGGTCATAGTTGAACTGATCTTAGTTGAACTGTTTATAGTTGAATGAATGATTGTTTCTTTTACTAAACACCGCTAAACACCCATACCGCTTAATGTAAATGCAATGTTATTAAATATTAAACAAAATTGACTATAGAACGTTCTTTTGAGCTGTGCAATGATAAAATTATAAACATTTTCTGGATTTTTGTGTTTAGTGAGCTAGGATTGTGTTTAGTTTACTAATCACTTCGTGTCTTCTAGGGAGCATTCATTTCATGGAAATGGAGATTGGACCAAGATTCAAAGCGCTACGAGAACGCGCGGGACTCTCACAAAGAGAACTCGCAAAACGTGCAGGCGTCACCAACGGGTTTATTTCACAAATAGAAAGTAACGCGGTTAGCCCGTCTGTCGCTTCTCTGAGTAAATTGCTCAGCAAGATCCCCTCTTCTATGGCGGAGTTTTTCGCCGTCGATGAGCCACAACCAGAGCAGTTCTTCACTCGACGTGCTGAACAACCCGAAATTGGTCGCGGTAAGATCAGCTATCGACAAATTGGCCATTATCACGAAGATCGCCACATCGGCATGTTAAGAGAAACGCTCGCTCCCGGTGCCGATACCGGTCAAGAGATGCTCAGTCACGAAGGACAGGAGTGTGGGGTCATCGTGCAGGGCGAGCTTGAGCTCACTGTTGAAGAACAAGTCACCCGTTTAGTCGAAGGCGACAGCTACTATTTTGATAGCGAGCGCCCTCACCGATTTAGAAACACCACTGATGTGGATTGCGTCATTATCAGTGCAAACTCACCGGCAAGCTTCTAACTAAAGGAATTAAGGAAAGATACTTATGGACAATATGACATGGCATGACAAAGCAGAGGCATTGAGTTTTCGAACTCAAGCATTCATCAATGGTGAATTTGTCAATTCGGCTTCCGGCGATACGTTTGAAATTATTAACCCAGCGACTGGGCACTCACTCGCCCACGTAGCTCGCTGCAGTGAACAAGATGTTAATACGGCAGTTGAAGCAGCGCGCGCGGCATTTGAAAGTCGCGTGTGGAGTGGTTTAGCGCCTAGTGAAAGAAAAGCGATTTTGCTCAACTACGCCAAACTGATCGATGAGCATAAAGAAGACTTCGCGCTACTCGAGTCGCTCGACATGGGCAAACCTATATCGGATGCAATGGGCTATGACGCCCCAGCCACAGCGCGCTGTATTCAGTGGAACGCTGAAGCCATAGACAAAGTCTATGATGAAGTTGCACCCGTCACAGAAGATGCACTCGCACTCGTCACTAGAGAAGCGCTTGGTGTCGTTGCTGCCGTTGTGCCGTGGAACTTCCCAACTGTCATGGCGGCATGGAAAATTGGCCCTGCACTTGCCACAGGTAACTCGGTGATCGTTAAACCGTCGGAGAAATCCCCGTTGACCGCTATCCTTTTGGCCGATCTTGCCAAACAGGCTGGGATCCCTGCCGGTGTATTCCAAGTGCTCCCCGGGTTTGGGCACGAAGCGGGGCAAGCGCTGGCGCTTCATAACGACGTCGATTGTATCACCTTTACTGGCTCCACCGCTGTCGGCAAAAAGCTGCTCTCTTTTGCTGGAGAATCGAATCTCAAACGCGCCTTTATGGAATGTGGCGGTAAAAGTCCCCACATCGTGCATTACGATGTCAAAGATATAGAAAAAGCCGCCGCTACTGCTGCATCCGCTATTTGCTATAACCAAGGCGAAGTCTGTACCGCAGGCTCTCGTTTGCTTGTTCACTCTTCGATTAAAGACGAGTTTGTCGCGCTGCTGTTGAAATACATGGAGAAATGGCAGCCTAATGACCCACTCCTAGAAGATACGCGAGTTGGCGCGATTGTCGACGCCTCACAGTACGAACGCGTGCTTAGCTACATTGAAATCGGTCAAGGTGAAGGAGCAACCCTTGCCTTTGGCGGACAACCTGCCATGACTCACACTGATGGCTACTTTATTCAGCCAGCGGTGTTTACCGACGTCACCCGTGATATGAGGATCTTCCAAGAAGAAATTTTTGGCCCTGTTCTTTGTGTCACGACCTTCGACTCGATCGAAGAAGCAATTACCCTCGCCAATGACAGCGACTACGGCTTAGCGGCGGGAATCTGGACTTCAGATATTTCTACAGCGGTTCGCTGCTCTCGAGCACTGCGTGCAGGTACCGTGTTCGTTAATAACTGGGACGGCGGTGATATGACTATGCCGTTCGGTGGTTACAAGCAAAGTGGCAACGGCCGTGATAAGTCACTTCACGCGCTGCATAAGTACACGGAAATGAAATCTACATGGATTGAGTTGGACTAATTCGTCACAAGACTTTTATTGCTGTATTTCACATTAATCATATAGGTGCTCATTTCTGTGAGCACCATTTTAGTGAACAAGACATTAGATAGTGGTGATTATTGGTAAACTTCAATTCGATTACCATCAATCACATACGCGGTATCCGCGAGCTCTGAGCTGCTGCTTTCTGTCCTGAGCATACCGAAGACGTAAACCACATCCCAGATTTCAGTTATTGCCACACCCTCTTTAAATCTCACTCGAATAATTTGGTTCGGTGGCGGTGGTGGAATATGAATACAGGCTCCAAAATAAGGTACCAGCAAGAAATCTGTCACCAGCTCATCATCCCCCTCAAGCGGTATGACGAAGCCGGCTATTTTGACCTCAGTACCATCGAGCTCTTGTCGCACAGTATGCACTTGAGATTGTAGTGCCGCTCCCCCCGTGTGATCGGTGATTAAATTCTTGGTTGGAATATTTCTTTCTTGCTCTGGTATCAAATCTATCCAATGCAGTCTTTGTACATCTGTTTCAATGTCAGCAAGCGCAGTTTGTGGAGGTAAGATGGTTAACATCAAAAATATTAGACTTAAGAGTGTTTTTAAATGTTTCATATCATTCACTAATCTTGTTAACGTCAACACTCCGTTGTCAATTTCCATCCCTCTGTCGAATATATTTTCTAACTAAATAGTCGTTCAAAATATGATTCAGCATTCTAGTCATTCATTTACTTAAGTTATTTACTTGTCAATATTCAGCTAAATAAAAATCAACAAGTAAACAACTCAGGCAAACTCAAATCAGTTGTGTTCCAGCTAATCATTTGAAAGTGAATTTTTGTATATTTTCCCATCTTTCATAATTAGCACAAAGTTCTTATCCGCATTGGCAACCAGTTTAATATCCACTAAAGGGTTACCATCAACCAAAACAAGGTCGGCTAATGCGCCTTCTTTTATTACGCCTAACTCACCAGGATAGGGATCACGAGGACCACTTAGCTTGAGGAGCTGAGCGTTGTCATGCGTCGCCATTTTTAAGATTTCCCAAGGTTCAAACCAAGGTGTTAGCTTAGTTAAGAACTTACCTTGTTTGTTGGCGAGTGATGGGTCAAACAACATATCAGTACCAAACGCAATCGGCACTCCGTATTTTTTAGCAAGCTCGATGCCTCGTGCAGTGCCTTTGGTCACCAATTTAAACTTGGCTTCTTGAAAAGAACCTGGAGGAAAAGGAATGGCATCTTCATCATCGAAGATTGGCTGCATACTCAACCATGCCCCTTTCTCTGCCATCATCTTAAAAGTTTCTTCTGAGAGGAGGTTGCCGTGTTCGATACTCTTAACACCTGCTCTTAATGCGGTTTGTGCTCCTTTGTTAGTAAATACATGCACCATAACGTACGTATTCCAGCTTTCTGCTACTTCAACCGCCGCCTTGAACTCGTCATAAGTGTATTCTGCAACATCAATCGGGTCATAGCTTGAAGACACCCCGCCACCAGCAGCCAGTTTTATTTGAGTGGCACCCAGTCTCAACTGTTCTCGCACTCTTTTGGTCACTTCAGGCACACCGTCAGCAACAATAGCAAGACTGTTGCGCTCTAAGTAGTTTAACGGGTCAGTGCTATTGGCTGGTACATCAAAGCGTCCACGGTAATCGAAGTGTCCCGCGGTTTGACTGATCGGGCCGCCTGAAGGATAAATTCTCGGTCCATTGATTAAGCCTTTATCGCTCGCTTGTTTGATAGCAAAAGGGTTTCCTCCTGCATCCCTAATCGTTGTAAACCCTCTCATTAACGTCTTATTTGCACCATCAGAAGCAATGAGGGTCAAGTATCCAAAATCCGAGTTCATGAGTTCACTCATAGAGGCATTGGCAAACATCGTATGCCAATGGGCATCAATTAAGCCTGGTATTAGTGTTTTACCCTTAGCATTAATGACGGTAGCATCTTCTGGGACAGATACTGTTTTACCAATCGATATAATTTTATTTTCTTCAATTAGTACGCTTACGCCTTTTTGAAGATTTTTTTTCTCGCCGTCAAATACGTTTGCATTTGTTATTACTGTCGATGCTGCTTCTACGCCTATAGACACCGCTAGTAACGATAAGCTAAAGCAAAACTTAGCTATTTTAGTTCTTTTTGAATCTACCATAATGCGTTTCTCTATCAAAAAATATCATCCAACAAGGTAATATTGGTTCGCTATTAATCTCAGCTAGAAAAAGATTTATAACCAATCTATAAACGTGAACTGTAAACCACGTATTATTACCCGCTTCAATGGCAATTATTATAGTTAGGACTCTTAACGTGAAAAGGTCACTTTGCGCCAAAGTGTCTATAATAGATACTGAATGAGAATACGTTTTTCCTAATGATTGCTTTGATTTCATTGATAAACGCTCAGTTCATAAAATGGCAGAGAGACACGAAAATGGAAAATCTTAAAATTGCTCGGAACGCGATTTTTTACCCTGTTTATCAAACACTGTACGATTTCAATGTAAACGTTTCAGAAAAACTGAATTACTCTCTAGTAAACCAAGATACTTCTAGCGATGATGACTCTTGGGTGCTTATCGACGAATTGGTCGCGATCTTACAAGAGCTCCCCCATGAAAAACGTCTCGACATCCTTATTCAAGCGAGCAAAGCTTTTGATATTTCCTTAATTACCGATGAGCTGAACGAAGAGAACAGACCAAGCACACTTGGACAAGCCTTAAACGTATTGCTTCCCAAAATCCCTTATATAACGTCTCAAGCGAAGACTTGGCTAAGCTACGGGGACGATCATAAGTGGTATCTTTGCCACGACAGTGGTTACTCCAACAAGAGTATTGGTAAAGCGGATTTTGATATCTATAGAAACCTGCAACTGATCGCTTTTTGCAAACTCTATTTAGGAGCGGACTGGGAACCTGATTTTATCTGGGTCACGGGGAAAATTACGCCTTCACTCATCCAATCGAGATTGAAGATTCAAGTTATCGATGGGCATTCTTTTTCTGGTTTCTCTATCCCACTCTCTGAAAAGATAGAACCCACTAACGACGAAAGCGATTGGTCTCTTAGCAAATCAATTTCACTGATTCTCGAGAACTATCTGCTAGTGGAAAATATGTCTATACACTCTTTCTCAAGACTTATAGGCATGAGCTCGCGAACTTTGCAAAGACGGCTGCATTCTGAGCAAATCTCTTTTAGAGAGCTGCTATTAGACTCTCGACTGAATCATGCCATAAAGCTATACAACACAGCCCCTAAATTAAGCAACGAAGATATCGCCATTCGCTGTGGGTATACCGATGTTTCAAACTTTAGAAGAGCGTTTAAAAAGCGCTATGGGGTAACATTGAATCAATATAGTAAGCGTATTTGAATACAAACGAGTGCAAATGAGCTCGCTCGGGTTGCTCAACGCCTGAGCTAAGCACTGCTTGTCGGGCGCATGTAAGTAGAGGGGCAGATGGTTGTAACCCGCTTCTAATGAAGAATTGACCGGCAATACCAATTTTTGGGTGCAAGCGCATTTACCAAAAGAAACAGAAACGCCCGATGGGTACATCAGGCGTTCTAACATAAATAGCATTAACTAAATTAGGGCAAGTAGTGGCGGACTATTTAATAGGTTTTAAAGCCTAGCCAGTTGAACTTTTCTCTCTTTATTTACCACGCAGAAGTTACCACGTTTTGTACGGCACTTAGAGCAGCGCTCGCACTCAACAGGTGCTCGATCGCCCTCTTTCCATCTCTTAATGAGTTTTGGCTCAGAAAGAAGTGGACGTGATAGTGCAAAGTATTGAATGTCTGTCGTATTGGCGAGTGCTTCGATGGCAGCAATGTCGGTTAAACCACCAACCGTAATAACGGGAATCGATACATCTTGGCTTATGACTTGCCCATACTGGTGGAAGTAGCCCTCTTCTTGAATACTAAAGCCATCATGTTCTTCACCTACCATCGTATTGGCTTTTCCGTGGATATTGCCAGAGATCACAATGGCATCGACACCGATTTCTTCGAGCTTCTTGCACACTTTGCGGGTCTCTTCAAACGTGAGGCCCCCGTCAAAAAACTCAGTAGCAGTCAGTTTAACCAGAATCGGAAAATCGGTACCCACAAGATTGCGGCATTCACGATATATCTCAAGCAAGAAACGCATGCGGTTTTCTAAACTACCACCATACTCATCATCACGACGATTGTAATACGGGCTCAAGAACTGGTTGATGAGATACGTGTGCGCAGCATGAATCTCCACACCATCAAAGCCTGACTGTTTGGCTCTTAATGTCGCTTTCGCGAATGCGGCAACGATGTAATCAATATCAGATTTGGTCATCGCTGTACCTTGGGTTTTAGTCCCCATCTCAGGTACATCACTCGGTGCGAAGATAACGCGCTCGCCAACGTTATAGGTCGTCTTAGTTCCGCCATAGGCTAGCTGCATAACGATTTTAGAGTCGTTGTCGTGAACCAAACTTGTTAGCTTTTGGTATTCTGGGATAAACGAATCGTTATACATCCCCATCATGCCGGCGTTGGGTTTTTCTTCTTCAACAATGTTAGCGTAGCCAGTGACAATCAAGCCAACCTCGCCTTGAGCTAGCTCTTTATAGATGGCATACAACTTATCGGTCATATGACCATCTTCCGTCGCCATGTTTTCCCAAGTCGCGCTTCTCATAAAGCGGTTCTTAAGTGTCAAATTGCCAATGCGGCTTTCTGTGAACAAGTGGCTCAAGTCCAATCCCCTCAAAGTATCGTTAAGCTTATTGCTGAAAAAATCCAGTGAGCCGGGATAGTACAGGGAACGCGGGCATAAAATATTAATCTAGATTAAGGAATTGGCGCCCTGAATAATTGAATGGGGGAATGTTCTTATGAAGTGTTCACTGCTACACAGAGAAACCACCTGCGACTTAAGCATACTCAATAGTAGCTTCACAAACACTGTCCCATAATGGCAAACGAACACGCTATCGCGATAAACCAAGAGATTGAGCGAAGTGTACTCTTATCAATTAAGTAGAGGGCGTGATAGATGACTCGAAACACGATATGCACGATTGCGAGTAGTTGTACGCTTTCAGTCGTCGTCTCTGTTGCTATCGCAAGCAATATCGCTATCCCAAACACCAACAAAGATTCAAAAGCGTTCTGGTGGGATGCTAAGGCTCGTGCACCAAAGCCTTCTAAACGAGATTGCTGTTCTCTAGGGTGATTATTATCGTATCCACCCTCTTTTGCCATCGCGACCGCCAATGGGATTTTGACTAGGTAGGGAAGAAATGAGGCGAAAATTAAACAAAGAATGAGTACCGTCACGTGAATGTCCTTTTCGTGGGTATAGGGTTAGACACCTCATTCTAAAGGCTTTTTGGAAACATTTCTCTGATAGCCGACACATAGCCACATCGATACCAACCCTAAAGGCACTGTTCTTTCCAGTTTTCTGAGTATGTTAGGAGCAGAACAAGCATATGGCCTTAATATTCTACTTATAGGAAAATGCAGTGCCAGTTATCTTGAATTAATCAGTGAAATAATTGAACGCGACTGGTTAGACCTTCTTCGTTTTCGTTAGGATGACAAAGGTGGCACGCTGGAACCCACCGTTGGATAGTTGATTAACTCTCTGAAATAAAAAAAGGTCTGGATCATACCCAGACCTTTTCATCTATTGACGCCTAGCTGATATCGATATTTTTCGAACGACTTTCTGTAGGCTCGATTTTTGGTACCACAACCACTAGAACACCATCGGTAAACTCAGCGTAGATATCATTAGCATTCACATTGTTACTCAAGGTAAAACTGCGAACCATTTTACCTTGATAGCGTTCTTTATGAATGTACTTATCTTTCTCAGTTTCTTCACGAGTTTCAGTTGTTGACGCTTCGATAGTCAGCATTCCTCTATCGCAGGACACAGAGATGTCTTTTTTATCTACACCTGGTAGATCTGCAATGATTTCAAACGCAGTCTCTTTTTCAATGACATCGACATTAGGAGAAAACTGCCCATGACTCCAGCGTGTATTGAAAGTAGGTAGTGCATTATCAAAAAAATGCCCAAAGTCAGACCACGAATCTCTTGGTAACAAGCTCATATGAACCTCCAACCTTGTGCGGATACCCACTTAAAGTTTAGTCGGACTCTGACCAAAGCTCTGGCTGTTTTTAATCCTAATTGATCTATATCAAGAATGATTTGATAAGAAACTAGAAAGTAGGCGGTGTAGCAGCACTAATGAGCTCACACTCAACTTTTCCTCGATTTCTGAATCGGTGAGGTTTACGAGTCTCGAAGTAATACGAGTCTCCCGCTTTAAGCACCCGGATTTGACTGCCCACGGTAATTTCGATTTCTCCGCGAATGACGACGCCGCCTTCCTCTCCTTCATGCTGCATGAAGTCGGTACCGGTGTCTGAACCTGGTGGGTAAATTTCTCGGAGAATGGCGAGCTCTCTGCCTTCTCGCTTGGCGCCGACAAGCAGCATTTTGATGGTGCCGTCACCTAGATCTGCCATTTGATCCGCGTTGAAGAAGATTTCGTCTTTGGGTTCCACATCTAAAGTGAAGAATTCACCCATAGAGATGGGAATGGCATCTAGGATCTTTTTTAGTGAACCCACCGAGGGGTTCACTAAGTTTTGCTCAATTTGAGAAATCATGGAGTTGGTGACACCACTGCGCTTTGCCAGTTCTCGTTGCGATAGTCCGCGCATTGTGCGAATGGTTTTTAGCTGTTTCCCTACATCCATGAATATCTCTCCAAATTGATTTTATTATCAGCAAGTTAGCTCCGTTTTACTGCTGACTCATCTTCATTTCTAGCAGCCTACGCTTTTCTGCCTTTGCCATCAACCACCACGCGATAAATGTGGCACATGAAACCGCTAGTATCGTGAGCGTCGCCAGTGCATTGATCTTAGGGCTCACCCCAAGTCTGACGCTAGAGAACACGACCATAGGTAAGGTCGTTGCACTTGGCCCTGACACAAAGCTCGCAATCACGAGATCGTCTAAAGACAAGGTAAACGCCAGCAGCCAACCAGCCAAAATCGCCGGCGCAATAGAAGGTAGCGTGATTTGGAAGAACACCTTCCAAGGCGGTGCTCCTAAGTCCATTGCCGCTTCTTCTATCGAGCGATCCACCTCTTGCAGCCTTGAACTTACAACAACGGTCACATAGGCAGTACAGAAGGTTACATGTGCTATCCAAATAGTCATCATGCCGCGTTGACTGAAGATGTCGAACGCCTGCCCCATCGCAATAAACAGCAGCAATAGTGACAAACCCGTGATCACTTCTGGCATAACAAGAGGCGCAGTGATCATAAAGGCAAAGCCCGTCTCACCCTTGAACTTACCGAATCTGTTAAGAACAAAGGCGGCGATAATGCCAAGAACTACAGCAGCACTTGCTGATAAGAACCCGATGATAAGGCTGAGTTTTACACCACCCATTAGCAAGTCGTCTTGCAGTAGCTCAGAGTACCACTTAAATGAAAAGCCAGACCAAACCGTTACCAAGCGGTTTTCGTTGAACGAATAGATGATCAGAATCAGGATCGGCAGATAAAGGAACGCAAAGCCTGCGCCCAATATCAACCATTTCAGTTTGCTGTTGTAAACTGGGATATCGTTCATCCTTGAGCCTCCAATTCACGTTTTTGATAGCGGTGGAACCATAGAATTGGCAGCATCAGAATAAGCAGCATCACTATGGCGACGGCGGAAGCCACAGGCCAGTCTCGGTTATTGAAGAACTCTTGCCACAAGACCTTACCTATTAGAACGGTATCGGGGCCACCTAGTAACTCTGGAATAACAAATTCACCTACGGCTGGAATAAACACCAGCATAGAGCCTGCGATGATGCCCGCTCGTGTCAGTGGAACCAGCACGGTAAACAGCGTTGTCATTGGTTTAGCGCCCAAGTCACTCGCGGCTTCAAGCAGTGAATAGTCCACACGCATTAGCGCCGTATACAGCGGTAGCACCATAAACGGCAAATAGGTGTAGATGATACCAATGTAGACGGCGGTATCTGTGTGTAAGATTTGCAATGGCTCGTCAATAACGCCAGACATCAGCAAGACATTATTAAGCAGTCCGTTATTTTTTAGGATGCCTATCCATGCGTAGACTCGAATCAGGAAACTGGTCCACGAAGGTAGGATAATCAGCATCAAAAGGACATTACGAGTGCTTGGTGAAGAGTGAACAATCGCCCAAGCAATCGGAAAGCCAATGATTAAACACAGTACCGTTGAAATAAAGGCGATTCGAATCGATTGAATGTAAGAGGATGCGTAGAGATCATCTTCAATTAGGTACTGGTAGTTGCCGATATTGAGCAATAATTGCAACTGCTGCTCGGCATAGCTCCACAGCTCTGAATACGGCGGGATGGCGATCTGTGCTTCTGCAAAACTGATCTTAAATACGATAAGAAACGGCAGCAGGAAGAACAGAAGGAGCCACCCGTATGGTACAGCAAGTAGCAGACACTTAGGCGTCGGTACCACGCTCCAAATATTAAGTTTGGCTGGTTTCTTCATATCTTAAGTACCACACAACTTTCCTTGTCCCAGCAAAGATTGACCCTTTGCTCCCATGTAGGCATTCCTTTCCTAACACGACTGGTGTTTTGCAGTGTTGCGGTCACCAGTTTTCCTGAGTCTAGTCTGACGTGATAGATAGACTGGTTGCCCATGTAGGCGATATCTTCCACAATGCCACTGCAATGATTTGGCGACGGATTCATAGGGTCGCACAGCGTAATTTTCTCAGGTCTCACCGCAATCGACACTGGAATACCTGGCGCGCCGGAGATACCGTGGCTGATGGAGATCGGACTGCCCATATCCGGTGTGCGAACGGTTGAATGGTCAGCTTCGTTGGTTTCAAGCACGCCTTCAAAGATGTTGACCGAACCAATAAACTTGGCGGCAAATTTGGAGTTCGGGTGCTCGTAAATCGCCTCTGGCGAACCAATCTGTACAAACTGCCCTTTGTTCATAATCGCGATGCGACTTGCCATGGTCATGGCTTCTTCTTGGTCGTGGGTGACCATCACACAGGTCACACCAACGCTTTCCAAGATATCGACCACCTCAAGCTGCATCTTTTCTCTTAAGTTTTTGTCTAGTGCGCCCATTGGCTCATCAAGTAGCAACAGTTTTGGCTTTTTAGCGAGACTTCTTGCCAGCGCAACACGCTGCCTTTGTCCGCCAGATAGTTGATGTGGTTTGCGCTTGGCAAAATCAGTCATTCGTACCAGCTCGAGCATGTGCTTTACCGTCGCGTCGATCTCTTTGCTTGGCATGCCGTCTTGTTTCAGACCAAAGGCAATATTCTTCTCCACCGTCATGTGTGGGAACAGCGCGTATGACTGGAACATCATGTTCACCGGGCGTTTGTAGGGCGGAATGTCAGCCAAGTCTTCGCCATCGAGGATAATTTGGCCGGCCGTTGGCTGATCAAAGCCTGCTAACATGCGAAGCAGCGTTGACTTACCGCAGCCAGAAGCGCCAAGCAGTGCAAATAATTCGCCTTGATTGATGGTGAGATCGATGTTGTCCACGGCTACGTGACCATCGAAATCCTTAGTCAGACCTCGAATTTCTAGAAGTGGTTTCGGTGGCACTGGGGCAACGTGTTGATGGTTGAGCTCTGTATCGAGTGACATCACTGTCATGGTAGTCTCCAAGCAAACGCGGCGACCCAAGTTGGGTCGCCAAATAGTACTAATCAGTTTTTAAGGAAGTCGGTCCAAGCGCGAGTCATGGCACGAGATGTTTTGTGTGGCAACATCTTCGAGCTATATAGCTTCGCTTGCGCTTCTTCTGTTGGGTAAATTCCTGGATCTTCGAGAATTTCTGCGTCGATAAACTCACGCGATGGTGGGTTCGGGTTCGCATACCAAACATAGTTACTGATCTCAGCAATCACTTCTGGACGAAGCAGATAGTTGATAAACAAGTGAGCATTCTCTGGGTGCTTCGCCTCTTTTGGAATTGCCATTAGGTCGAACCAAGCCAATGCGCCCTCTTTAGGAATCGAGTACGCAACTTCTACACCATTATCTGCTTCAGCAGCGCGATCGGCCGCTTGAAGAACGTCACCCGACCAACCGATCGCCACACAGATATCACCGTTTGCTAGGTCATTGATGTATTGCGATGAGTGGAAGTAGGTCACGTATGGACGAACTTGTTTAAGCAACTCCAAAGCGTCTTTCTTGTAGTCGTTTGGATTGGTACTGTTTGGATCTTTGCCGATATAATTCAGCGCAGCCGCCATGATTTCGGTAGGCGCATTCAAGAAACCCACACCACACTTATTGAGTTTTTCCATATTCTCAGGCTTGAACACGAGATCCCAGCTGTCGACAGGGGCGTCTTCACCAAGTACTGCTTTCACTTTCTCAACGTTGTAACCAATACCCGTGGTGCCCCATAGGTAAGGGACAGAGTAGTCGTTACCTGGATCAACAGTTTCAGCAAGAATACCCATCAGTTTCGGATCAAGGTTCTTGTAGTTAGTCAGTTTAGACTTATCGAGTTTTTGGAAAGCCCCCGCTTTCGCCTGACGACCTAAGAAGTCGTTACTCGGTACAACAAGGTCAAAGCCTGTATTACCCGACAAGATCTTCGCTTCCAATACTTCGTTTGAATCGAATACGTCATACACGACTTTGATGCCGGTTTCCGCTTCAAATTTCGCGATGGTGTCTTCTGCGATGTAGTCTGACCAATTGTAAATGTTGAGGACTTTTTCCTCAGCAGCAAAAGATGTCATTGAGGTAAGCCCCATTGTCATCCCTAACGCCACACCAAAGTATGCTTTTGCTTTCTCCATTTGGATCTCCGTTTCCTGTTTGCTCTTTGGTTAATACCTTTATTGTGCTTTTCTAGGTATTGGGTAGTCTCGTCGGCTACTGCGAAACGTCGGCGAGTGTTTTGTCGAGTGCGAGTTTTGCTTTTTCGATGAATTCATCGATCTCGTCTCGGGTAATAATTAACGGTGGCGAACAAATCATGGTGTCCCCTACCGCTCGAAGAACGACACCTGAATTAAAACAGTTCTCACGACAACGCGTCCCTATATCGAGGTCTTTGTGATATCGCTCATTGGTTTGTTTGTCTTTGACCAATTCAATCGCACCAACCAAACCTTTAGTTCTTGCTTCACCGACCATTGGATGCTCTAAAAGCTCACTCCAACGTGCAGCAAAGTAAGGCGCGGTATCTTCGCGAACTTGGTTGATGATGTTGCGGTTCTGCATTTCCTTAATATTCGCTATGGCAACCGCACAGGCTGCCGGGTGACCAGAATAGGTAAACCCGTGCGCAAACTCAGTGTCTGCATCCGTCAGCACCTTAGCAACGTGGTCGCGCACCATCACACCGCCAAGCGGCAAATAGCCCGAGGTAATGCCTTTTGCCATACACATCAGATCTGGTTTGATGTTGTAAGTTTGGCTAGCAAACCATTCGCCTGTTCGTCCGAAACCACAGATCACTTCATCAGCAATCAATAGGATTTCGTATTTATCACAGATGCGTTGAATTTCTGGCCAGTAGCTGTCAGGCGGGATAATTACGCCACCAGCACCTTGGATAGGCTCAGCGATGAATGCCGCCACATTCTCTTCGCCAAGTTCAAGGATCTTCGCTTCAAGCTGACGTGCTCGCTCCAAACCAAACTCGTTTGGATCCATCCCTTGACCTTCACCGAAGTGATACGGCTGATCGATATGGGTAATGTTTGGCAGTGGCAAACCACCCTGTGCATGCATAAACGCCATACCACCAAGGCTTGCGCCCGCCATAGTACTACCGTGGTATGCATTCTTACGGCTGATGATAGTTTGTTTGTTTGGCTTGCCTAGGCTTGTCCAGTAGTGGCGAACCATGCGAACCACAGTGTCATTACACTCAGAGCCAGACCCGGTAAAGAACACATGATTCATCCCTTCTGGCGCGACTTCAGCCAGTAACGTTGAAAGCTCAACAGCAGGTGGATGCGTAGTCTGGAAAAACAGATTGTAGTAAGGCAGCTCTTTTAACTGATTCGTCGCCGCTTCAATAAGAGGCTCACAGTTGTAACCCATATTCACGCACCAAAGACCCGCCATTCCATCTAAGATTTTGTTGTCGTGCTCATCATAGATATAGATGCCTTCTGCACGAGTAATCACTCGAGAACCTTTATCGTTTAGTGCTTTGAAGTTAGTAAATGGATGGAGACAGTGTGCGCTGTCTTGCTCTATCCATTTTGAACCGTTTTGTACTGACATAAATTAATTTCCATTTCCTGCTGTTTAATTGATGCTCTGTTCGATAGCGTTGCCTTAGTTACACGTTTAAAAGTAAGAATTCTCGCTCCCAAGAACTAATAACTTGGAAGAAGGTTTTGTACTCCTTGCGTTTAATTGCCACATAAGCCGATACAAATCGGTCACCTAAGATTTCTCGTAATTCATCGCTGTTCTCTAGCAGAACCAATGCATCCTCTAGGTTGTGAGGAAGCGAGTATGGTTCCGTGGTCATGTCGCCGGTGCTTTTCGCCGTAGGCGTAAGCTTCTCTTTCATGCCGAGGTAACCACACGCCAATGTCAGTGCCATCGCCAGATATGGGTTAGCATCTGCACCTGCGTAACGGTTTTCCAAACGTCTTGAATCTCGATCAGACACTGGAACACGAAGACCGACGGTGCGGTTGTCTTCACCCCAAGCCACATTCGTTGGCGCCGAATCACCAAACACCAATCGACGGTAGGAGTTCACGTTTGGAGCAAAAAACGCAATTGCCGCCGGTGTGTACTTCTGCATACCGCCGATATAGTTCATGAACAGTTCGCTGTTTGAACCATCTTCGTTAGCGAATAGGTTTTTACCTTTATCATCAACTAGGCTTTGGTGAATGTGCATTGCACTGCCCGGCTCATCTTCCATCGGTTTTGCCATAAAGGTCGCGTAAACATCGTGTCTTAACGCAGCTTCACGCACCGTACGTTTAAATAGGAAGACTTGATCCGCTCTGTCTAACGGCTCGCCGTGGTCGAAGTTAAGCTCCATCTGGGCTGCGCCAGACTCATGGACTAAGGTGTCTACATCCAAACCCTGCGCTTCGCAGTAGTCGTACATGTCTTCGAAAATAGGATCGAACTCGTTAACCGCATCGATACTAAATGACTGCCTAGCCGTTTCTGGGCGACCGTTGCGACCAATCGGCGGCTCAAGTGGGTAATCCCAATCTAGGTTTTTCTGAACTAGGAAAAACTCGAGCTCTGGCGCGACAACTGGGTGCCAACCTTCTTTCTCGTAAAGACTCAAAACACGGCGCAACACAGCACGTGGTGAGATATCGACAGGGTTACCCTCTACGGTGTAGCAGTCATGAATCACTTGCGCCGTCGGCTCTTTTGTCCAAGGAACAAATCGAATCGTGTTTTGGTCGGGTTCCAGAGTCATGTCCTTCTCGGTCAGATCGATCATACTTTCATCGTCTGGCCAATCGCCGGTCACGGTCTGGAAAAAAACCACTTCGGGAAGACGCATGCCCCCTTCTCGAAGGAATTTTTTCGCTGGCATGATTTTGCCTCGAGCGTTACCCGTGATATCCGGGATCAAACACTCAACTTCAGTAATACGGTTCTCTTCTATCCATTTCCTAATCGTTTCCATAAATCCTTCTTTTCGTTACTCGCTCAACGAATTTATCAATAAGCTCCCATTTAGCATTGGCACCGACCTGCATAAATGTCAAACAATGATGTTAATTATTCTGCAACTTTTGAGATGATGATTAACATTTTAGATACATTAGTGTTGTATTTTACTGAACATTGTGTCTAAGGTTAAAAAGCAACCAACATGGTTGAGCCCAACTTAGGGCTTGATACATAAGGAATCGTTGGGAAAAGTGGAGGAGCCACAGTGGGAACCAGTCAACTTGCAAGTAGCGCAGACAACATCGAACCAATTCAACTTGGTCACGAAAAGCTTACAATTGAACGATTTATCGAACAGCATCCAGACGTCACCAGTTTGGATTTGATCCTGTTCGATATGAACGGTGTTGTTCGAGGCAAGCGTGTCCCCATCACCCAACTCAACAAAGTGTTAGAACAAGGTATTTGTCTACCCGCATCGGTATTCGCCCTGGATATTTGTGGAGAGACGGTAGAAGAGACTGGACTGGGTTTTGAAAAAGGAGACGGTGATAGGATCTGTCGAATGGTGGCAAGCTCACTCACGACCACGCCGTGGCAAGAAAACAGCGCGCAAGCGATTGTGACCATGTTTGAGCCAACCTCAAACCAACCCTTCTTTGCCGACCCAAGACACGTACTCGAAGTTCAGCTAGAAAAGTTTGCTAGTAAAGGTCTCAAACCTTGTATCGCAGTTGAACTTGAGTTCTATCTACAAGACCTTGAACCCGACGAAGCAGGCAACCCACAACCACCATTGATGCCAATCAGTGGCGAGCGAATGACGCAAACCCAAGTCTATTCCCTAGAAGAGCTAGACGAGTTCAAAGACTTCCTCGATGAGATCATCAGCACTTGTGAAGAGCAGAATATCCCAGCTGAAAACATCACAGCCGAATACGCCCCAGGGCAGTTCGAGGTTAATCTCAAGCATACTGATGATGTTCTACTCGCTTGTGACCAAGCCATGCTGTTAAAGCGTGTGGTTCGAGCAGTAGCGAAAAAGCATGGCTTCTATGCCAACTTCATGGCGAAACCTTATACCGAGTATGCAGGCAACGGCTGTCACGTGCATATCAGCCTGCGAGATGAAACTGGTACCAATGTTTTTGGTGAAGATGAAAGCATTCTTCTAAACGCCATTGCTGGCGTATTGGCACACCTTGAAGATAGTATGGCCATCTTCGCGCCTAACGCTAACTCCTATCGACGACTTCAGCCCAATATGTTTGTGCCATTGCACGCGACATGGGGATGGGATAATAGAACCGTGGCGGTGCGAGTACCCGCAAGTGGTCAATCCGATAAACGTATCGAACATCGACTCTCTGGCGCCGATGTTAACCCCTACTTGACCGTCGCGGTGTTGCTCGCGTCTATTCTCGACGGCATCGAAAACAAACTCACTCCACCAGACCCAATTGAAGGTGACGCTTCTTTGCTAGAGCTACCCATGTTGCCTATCTCTTGGGATATGTCACTGCATGAGTTCGCTAATAGCCAGTTTATGAAGCGCAGCTTTGGTGAAGAATTCTGCAAGGTTTACTTAGCAAACAAAAAACATGAGCAAGCTCGCTTCTCGGCGCAAGTCTCACCATTAGAATATCAGTGGTACAAGTAAAGTAAGGATACAAAATGAAAGTGAAGCACACAGACTCTTATTACGCGGCATCGCGAAATCAGCAATTCGATTTTCCTAAACTGATGGGAGATCATATTGCCGACGTCTGTGTTATTGGCTCCGGAATCACCGGAGCCACCGCCGCACTAGAACTTGCTAACAAAGGCTTTAAAGTGATCGTTCTAGAAGCCAATCGCGTTGGCTGGGGCGCATCCGGAAGAAGCGGTGGCCAAGCTATCTTTGGCTGGGCATCCGAGCAAGACACCTTAGAAAAGCTAGTTGGAAAATCAGATGCTAGAAAGCTCTGGGATATCTCAGTCGAAGCACTAGCGCTGACCAAATCCAACATCAACAAGTACAACATTGATTGTGATTGGCGAGATGGCATGGTGCATGTCGGTGTTAAACCTCGCCACGACAAAGAGCTCAAAGCTTGGTATGACGACCTTACCGAAAACTACGGCTATGAATCGCTTGAAATGTGGGATCAAGAAAAGACCCATCACCACATCGCGAGTAAAAAATACACTTCTGGGATGTTTGATAGTAACAGTGGCCATTTGCACCCACTTAATTACACGCTTGGATTAGTAAATGCAGCCAAACAGGCTGGCGCAGAGTTTTATGAAGATAGCGCCGTGACCAAAATCGAACACGGTGATCCTGCTACCCTATTCACAAAAAACGGCACAGTAAAAGCCAATCACGTCATCCTCGCTTGTAACGCCTATATGGATGGTTTGGAGACGAAGTTAGAAAACAAAGTCATGCCTGTAGGTACTTATATCTGTGCCACTGAGCCTTTAGGTGAAGAGGTCACCGGGGCGCTTATGAAAGATCACATCGCCGCTTGTGACATAAACTTCGTATTAGATTATTTCCGCTGCTCTGGCGATCACAGGATGCTATTTGGCGGACGAGTCAGCTATTCAGGCGTGGCACCGTTTAATCTCGAAAAAGCGATGCGTGGACGCATGGTGGATATATTCCCTCAGCTGTCCGATGCAAAAATCGATTATGCTTGGGGCGGTAATGTCGCTATTACCATGAACCGCGCGCCACACTTTGGCCGTCTAAAACCTAATGTCTATTTTGCCCAAGGCTTTTCCGGTCACGGCATCGCGGCAACAGGGATGGCAGGCACACTGATGGCGGAATGTGTCGCAACCACCGCTGAACGCTTTGCGATTTTTGATAAGATCCCGCATATGCCGTTCCCTGGGGGAAGGCTGTTTAAGACACCAGCTTTGGTGTTGGCGATGTCTTATTATCGCGTGAGAGATATTCTATAAAGAACATCCTAAGGTAATAAGGGGCAAAGGTGCCTAGTACCCTTACCCCTTTTCACTTTTTCCGTTATTAGCTCTGCTGAATTCCAGCGCAAACTGACACTAGCGCAATGAGTTAATAAGATACTCTAGTGTCGGTTCTAGCGTCCCACCTTTATCATCGAATCGATACTTTGGAGGGGTTAACCAGTCTCTTTCCACCATTTCACTTATCAAGTCAAGATACTTGATACTGCATTTACCAATCAGTAGATTATTTAAGTTGTTCTCTTCCTCGGCTCTTAGCATGCTTAAAAAGCCTGTGAGATAAAGGTAATCCTTGGTAAAGCCGCCACCACGATAAACGCGTGTCGTGGTCATAAATGCAGCGTCTTTTTGGATACCAAGCTCCTCGACTAGGTAAGAATAAGTATTGTAGAAGTTATGCTCCTTCAGCATTGAATCGACAGCCAATACGCGAGTCGAAAGGTCTTTCAACCTGTCTAAAGACATGTACCCAGCCTTATACTCCGCCATAATAGCCATACCTTCTTGGGTAAAGGTAGAGCCTGGTAAGCCCAACTGAAAGATTTTCAAGGCTTGTTGCTTAGCGTTGTACGTCGTCGCCATGTGTACACCTAGTTCATGCTGTATGAGTCGCTGTACTTCTTCATGGGTAAACGTAGCGCCCTTGTTCACAAACAACGTCGGGGGCACGGAACTCACCATCGCTCGTGCTGCAAGTGAGCTGGTTAGTGTTATTTTACACTTCATCCCCCAGTTTGTAGCGGCGACTTTCATTTGCTCTGCCGCTTCTGATGCTGAATATATTTCACTCGGCGCAGATGAAATATCCTTTGCATACATCAAAAACTTCGCATTGCTTACCGCTGCTTCATCGGGACGTCCATGATAAGCTAAGCTGTTGTATAGAAAGTTTTCTTGACCAACACTCGTGAGTAAATCGACTTTCTCGCTGAGTTTGTCAATCATGTCGCTATAGAGCTGACGCATGTCAGGATCAGCAATATTCTCTATTGGAAGTCTATAGAGCTGAAACTTAAACTCGTTCGCATTAATTGGAAGCTGTCGGTAGCGGTATTTAGGTTGATAGCGAGCCGCGTTGGCAAAAAACCGCTTCTTCTCACTTGGGATATTTGTTGGCGTCACATATTTCAGCGTCTCTACTTTGTGAGCCAATCTGTATAGAGCACGATCAACAGACAATACCGCAGGATCGATGGCTGAGCTTAACATGTCTGTCTTGCTCACTTTGGGCTTTCTATTGTAAATGCGCTGAAAGTAAGCACTGGTCTGGCTGAACGCTTCTTTAAGACCAGATTGTAACGCTTCTAGTACGAGTGGGTATGGAGTGCCACTCTCTTCTTCCATAAATACTTTTTTAACTTCTGTCGGAAGCACCAAAGTGCGGTCAAAGTTCGCATTAGTATGTGCAATAAGATAGCCACGCCCTTCAAATACTGAGTTTTCCTCAGCCGTTACTTGTATGTTTGGCAGTTCGATTTTACCAAGCTCTTGCAAGAAACGAGTGGCTGTCTTGCCCCATCTTTCACTATCAACCTGAGACGTTCCGACGTTAAAAACGGGCGTGCTCTTCTCTATCCGTTTGTAATTGTATGAATGGATGTCGAAAACAATGACGAGGCCAAACATCGACTCGAGCTTTTGTATCAATACAGAATATATCTGGTAAAAGGCAGCGTGCTTGGCTTGGCTATTCGTACGCTGTTTGGGAGGCAAAGGCCTATCCCAAACCTTTTGTTCCCACGCACTGCGATAATACGTACTCAGTGACATTGCACGATTCAAATCGTATTCAAATCTCGAGTCCAATCCAACTAGAGTAATCGGCTGAGAAGAAATCATGTCATCGGTAAATGGATCTTCTTCAAAATAACGTTGCTCTTTAGTCAGTAGACAATGTTTTACCAAATCTTCACGCAGACGTTCGCCTGCGTGAATTGCGGTACATACTACTGGTAAGTACTCGTCGATTTTTAGAATACAGCCGGTCTCAGCGACTTCAGCATGAAAAGTCGTGGTATTTTGAATACGTTGGAGAACCTCAGATACGGAGAGTTTTTCCATAATTAAGACTCGATTTGGTGCGCGTTTTGAACCGCAAGCCTAAATGCACTCTTTCTCTGCTGGAGAAGATCTTTGGAATGTACAATATTCTCAACAAAGTCAATGACCTGACGCTGTAATCGCACTCGATTGAGTTTATTGATACGCATAATGCCACCAGGACTCAGTACGTTAACTTCTACGAGCTTACTCCCAATTACATCCAGTCCAGTGAAGTAGAGTCCATCGCGAACCAACTTAGGGCCGATGGCCGCACAGAGTCGCTTTTCCTCTTTAGTGAGCACATGTTTCACTACTGTGCCACCGGCATGAATATTTGAGCGAATTTCACCTGAAGCAGGTACCCTCCTCATCGCACCGATAGGTTCTCCGTTCAACATCAAAATACGTTTGTCACCATCTTCGGCGCCTTCGATATAGTCTTGCAGGATCACATAGTTACTCGTTTCCCCTTCACCAATGTAAAAGTCGAGCAAAGACCTAAAGTTCTGCTGGGCATTTTTCTCTATGACGATGACACCATGACCACCATATCCGTTGAGCGGTTTAAGAATCATTTTCTCGCTGGTACTTTCTTCCAAAACGCGCTGTAAATAGTCGCGGTTTTTCGAAACGTGTGTCGCAGGAATAAACTCGCTCGCATTGCCACCCATACTCGCGGTGTAAAGCTTGTTGTTCGCTAGTCGCAGACCTTCAAGGTCGTTAATTATTAGCGTGTCATCCTTTATCGAGTCTAAAAAGTTTAGCGCTAGGTTATCCAGTGGTGGATTAGCTCGCATAAAGATTACGTCGAATCCAGCCATCGGTAGACGAGCCTTACGAAAGTCAGCATTACGATAGAAAGTAGGAATTTTATCGGATACTTTGCCTTTCTTTAAAACCTGACAGAAACCAAATACCGTACTATCTCTTATTGTAAGACCACTCGTTGTCGTAATCGCGACCGTATGACCTCGCAACGCGCACTCGTGAACTAAACGCAGAGTGGTATCTGTCTCGGGACAAACGCGTTCCCAAGGGTACATTAGAAAGCAAATATTCATTAATCGTCCTCAAGTGTTTCTACTATGTCGTCTTCTGATGCTTCGGGCTTATTGCGCCCATTGAGGGTATGAAACTTCTTTCTACCGCGCGCTAAGTTAATATATTTAAACCATGTTTTTTCTATCTTCGATTCTGGCTCCACTTCAAAGTGAGCGACTTTCACAAGACGTTTTTCTTCTTCATTTATCGCTTGAAGTTCGCCAGTTTCTAGACCTAGTAGTGTCTTTCCGTAAAACGTCAAAATTTCTTCTTCAGCTAGAGTGAAATCACCAGATTTAGCGAAGCCGCGAGGGAATTTGAGATTGTCATAGAATCTAGTTGCGCCTTGGCGTATTGAAGTTGGTGTCATAGATACCTCGAATTTACCAATGGGTGAGAAAACTTGATGAATCGAAAGGTAATTCTTTACAGAAAAATTAAAAGGAAATTTTCTTTGTCGTGAAGATAAATAATTTTTATGGAGGCAGTTGAACTTGCGTTTCCGCCCAATATGCCTGCATTTTGGTGATCGGTTAGACAAATAATCTAATTTGAATGGATATTGAATGACCAAGTTTTGGTCATTTATTTGATGGGTGTAACAGAGAGCAATTACGGTAGAAATAGAGGTGGGCAATATTACTTTTGGTGACACAAGCGTTTCATAAGCAACCTGTCAAGTAAGCAAGATGGCTTTCGCTGAGGTTCATGGATTCATTTGACGTCAAGAAAGTCTTATCAGCTATTGACGAATAAGCCTGACTGAGTCTAATAGGCTGGATGAGGGTGAGTATCAACATTCCGCTTGCCTCTACGAGGTCTCTAACAAGAAACCGACTAAAAACCCTATTTAGAGTTAAGTCCAACGATCGGATTGTAATTGTTCAAT
The DNA here is from genome assembly GCF_036245475.1 of Vibrio sp. 10N. Classification (NCBI taxonomy): domain Bacteria; kingdom Pseudomonadati; phylum Pseudomonadota; class Gammaproteobacteria; order Vibrionales; family Vibrionaceae; genus Vibrio; species Vibrio sp. 10N. The sequence goes on from NZ_BTPM01000002.1 coordinate 908,317, forward strand.
TGTTGTCGAGCATCCAACAAAGATTCCAACCTCACATTCAGCGCTTGATAGTCCGAATAAACCGCTTCTACCTGATACTCATTAGCAAACTGCTTTGCGCGCTGCCCGTTTCTGCTCGCGACCGCTTGAATGACTGCACCATCAGTCACAGCGATGCCTTTAGCAATATTATGGGCAATCCTTCCTGGCCCCATTACACCCCATTTGATCACAAATGCGTTCCTTACTTTTTGGATGATCTATCTATTAACGGTGCTGGCAACTTTAGCAATTTGATTTCGCAACCATTGATGCGCGGAATCGGAATTACGGCTTGGGTGCCACACCATACTAAGCCCATGCTCCGATGTGCCAAACGGCATTGGCAACGCTTTGACATTTAAGCCCTGAGAGAACTTAGTAAATGTTGAATGAGTAATAAGCCCAATGGCTTCGGTTCGACTGATCACGGGCAGCATATCTATCTCACCTGGCGCTCGGTAGACGATCTTTCGTTGTCCAAACTCAGGGAAGTCCTTTTCGCTAAAAAAACTTTGGCGAGTGTGCCAACGAGACATAACAACGTGTTGCTCAGCCAAGTATTCGTCCGTTGTTATTGTCTCGCCAGTTAATCTTGGATGATCATTTGCGGCGACCACATAAAGTTTCTCTTTGAAGATCTCTTTGGTTTTTAGTGTCGTCACATCAGCACGCGTTCTATCAATGACCAAGTCATAGCGTTGCAGTCGCAAGTCGGACTCATGATCTTCGGTAAATAGCGGGTGAACTTCCAGCGATACCTTAGGCGCAATTTTGGCAAACCTGACTAACAGTTCAGGTAATACGGCATAGTTTGCGGCAGAAACAGACGCAATAGAAAAGGTCTTGGTTGACGTTTTAGGATTAAAGTCTCGTGAAGCCTCTAGGGTTGAATTGAAGTTTTTCAGCGACGTTGCCAATGCAGGATAGATGTCATTGGCAAACGTCGTCGGCTCTACGCCACTGGCATTGCGATGAAACAAGGAGTCTTCATATATCTCTCGTAATCGCTTGAGTGCCTTACTTACCGCAGGCTGACTAATACCCAAACGTGTCGCGGCACTGGATAGACTCTGTTCTTCATAGATGGCTACAAAGACTGGGATAAGGTTGAGCTCGGTGTTTTTCATTATTACCTTTTTATCACCTGCAATGGCTTAGCTCGGTTTTCGCCACCTATCTAAACCTTTTAATACGGATTGACTCTCGCTTTTTCTCGAAGTGCTATTTTCTGGTGAACTGGGCTTTGGTGAGCCGTGCTTTAAGCTACCCCATTTAGAGTCTTTTAGTTGACGCCACATCCAACGACTTTGGGTGGCATCCAACCTATCATCTTGCATCTCTTGGCTGGTTTGTTGCCAAGAAGCATCGCTGCGCATTTTTTTGAGTTCGACTTCACCGCTCACTTGGCGGCCTTTTCTGTAAATCAAACGTCTAACACTCGGCCAATCACGATGACGGATGGCTTGAGCCAACTCCCACCAAGGTGGTGTAGGGTGAGTTTTAAAGAATCGATAAGCCAATCTCAAAACCAATAACAGCGCTAAAGCGATAATCGAAAGTATAACGAATTCAGTTTTGTACGTATTGAAAAGCGAGCGCCAAGTGTGAGCAACCCGCACTTTTTTAGCTTCCAGAGTCGCTGTTTGTAAAGATTGCGTTTCGACATCCCACCAGCGAACGATTTGCTCTGGAAACACCACTTCGCCGCCCGTGGTAACAATGTAAGTCACCTCATCGACACGTTTTGATTTGTATACGCCACGCGTTTGGCTATCTGATAAAACACTGGGTTTCGGATACGCTTTCACGCCAGCAATGCTGTCATCGCCCAGTAGCGGCAACATAATAGAGAGTGTATCGTCAGCTTCAACTTCGAGAGTCCTTACAATACTGTCCCCCGCATGCAGTTCTTCGGACGAAGCACTCCAAGACTCCTGCACTTTGACATCATTGGCAGAGAACCAGGCTTCGTCTTGAGTAAACGACGCATCCGGAAGATAGGTAAACAGTGACTTCGGTTCGGTATACAGCGTCCCTGAGACATTTGAACCATCCGGAGCCGATACTTGAACTCTAACGGGTACTTTTGGTAATCGGTATTCTCCACTTTGCTGAGAATATAAGGTTATTTCCCAGCGTTGGCGCGACCATGTCTGACCGTCTTTACGTTCCGTGTAGTTAGTTGCAAGTTGATTGCGCTGCTTCACAATCAAATCCGGCATACCAAAGCCAGAGATACGCGTACCACCAGTAAACCACCTTGGTGTGGCAACCTCGATATAAAGAATAACTTGCTCACGTATCGCGGCCGGCTCTGATGCGTTGTCCCCTTTGCTAAGCCAAGAGGTTATCTCTACGCCACCTTCTCTTTCCAGCTGATTGATAGTCATACTTGCCTGCGCCGAAATCGGGACGAGCAAGGTCATCAAGGCCAGAAGTAATAATGAACCCGCTTGAGTAAAGAGTTTCGCTAACTTAACGATGTTCATTGTTGGTTCCCCTGCTCACGAAGTTGGATTTGGAATTTGTTTCGCAAAAAGTTTTTTGGGTCTGCTTCAACTTTGCGAAGCCACTTATCTGCAAGTTCCTGGCTTCCCAATATCTCGTTAGCGTTCAAGGTTTCTTTTAACATCAGCTCTGAGGCAGTATTTTCTTCAGCGCCGTCGGCCGTTCTCGGATTGTCTCCGAGCTCCATCGACTCTTCTGGTCCGTCAGTGGTACCCGATTGGCTTTCACTCACTCGATTAATCTCGTCTACCAATTCACTCATAGCTTGATAGTTTTGCTTTGCCACCACAGCGATACTCTCATCTTTGGTTTTCTCGATAAGATCTTTATAGAGATTTCGTGCTGCAAGATATTCTCGTTGTCTTGCCAAGGCGTTTCCTAAATAAAGAACCGCTCGTTCATCACCCTGTACCTGTAAAAACTGAGACTGCGCCGAGGCAAAATCGCGTCCATAGTAAAAAGCGATGCCCTTGTTCATTGGCTCCTGAAAATAATTGGCCGCTTTGATGAATTCCCCTAGGTTAAAGTACCACTGGCCTTGCTGCTCTGGTGTCAGCCATAAATCCATCCAAGTTTGAGTCGCACTGTCCCAAAAATCTTCGACGACCGATTTCGGCTCTGTGGTTTGCTCACTACTTGCTACTGCGGAAACTGTCTCTGCATGAGCTTGGTTTAGGAAAATATTTGGACTCATTAAAGTGGCAAGAATTGCCCATTGAACCAACCAACCTTTTCTAAACCACAGCAACGCCAACACCATCACTGGAAACACGAGGTAGTAACCCATGTCCCGCCACGGCATCGCCGACTCTCCCGAGATCTGCATATGACGCTCAACATCGGACGCAATCCTGTTGATGTCACTGTCATCCGTGGTCAATGCGTAATATCGGCCATCGGTGGCACTGGCCAGTTGCTTCAAACTGTCCCAGTCGGTCGCAGAACTACTATGAATAGCATCATTTCCCACAGCTAACACCATCACCAGTTGGTTCGTGTCTTGAAAAGCATCTTGATAGAGTTTGATCCCTTCTTGAGAAATACCATCAGACACAATCAAAATCGAAGCCGAAGGAAAGTTCTTCAACTGCGATTGAAGCTCAGGTATTGCCGATTGGACACTCTTTCCCTGCACTGGAATCACTTCAGGTGTGATCGCATTGAGGAATGGTAAGAAGACTTGATTGTCTTGTGTCATCGGCATCGCTGTATGAGCACTACCACCGAAAACAATGAGCGACGTTTTACCGCCTTTTCTTGCTTCCAATAAGTCTCGAATCTTGAATTTTGCTCGCTCTAGACGTGACGGTGGTAGATCTGTCTGATCCATAGACGTGCTGACATCAAGCACAATGGCAAGCGCGCCTTGATCTTCGCCAAATGGCGAAGGTTCACGCTCCCATGTCGGTCCTGCGCAGATAACAATGGCAATGCCTAAAATAGCACTAAGCAACTTAAGAGGTAGCTGACTCTTCCAGCCCTGCTCTCCTATGATGAGTGCCTTTTGTAAATGCTCGGGGATCATCGTTTTCCAAGCAGCGGTTGTTTCACGGCGCCAGCGAAGTAGTAGCAATAGTCCCAACGGCACAAACGCGAATAGCCAGATCGGGCGCATAAAATGAAACTGAGAGAAGAACTGCTCAATAGCCAAACTGCTCATGACTCTCTCTCCTGCTGTTTAGTTTCTGCATTTTGATTTGCTGTGAACAATGAACGACGTATCGTTGCCGCTGAAAATGCGATTAAATACAGTACAACGACGATCATCATCAGGTATTGGTGAACGGTTTGTTTCGGTCGATACTGTGTGCTTTCATACAACTTCGGCTCCAACTCTCCAATGGCTCGATAGGCTTGTTGCAAAGCCTCTTGGTCCATCGACTGAAATGCTTGACCACCTGATGAATTAGCAATGTTTTCGATGGTCTGCATGTCCAGTGCCTGCTCACCAACGGTTTCTGGATCACCCATTGCAATAACGTGAATCCGTACCTGTTTCGCTGCCGCTACCGTTGCAGCATCTTTGGGCTCAACAAAGCTTCCTGTGTCATTACCGTCGGTTAACACGATCACGACTTTTTCGCGTTCAGCTTCCCCCTGTGATTGCTCGAACACCTTAATCGCGAGGCCAATCGCATCCCCCAGATGAGTACTTTGCCCTGCCATCGCCACTTCGGTTTGATTCAATAGCGCAAGCCAAACATCGTGATCTGCGGTAAATGGGGTTTGCAAATAGGCGGCATCACCAAAAAGAATCAGACCAAGACGGTCTCCATCACGTGTTGCGACAAAATCCGTCAGTACACCTTTTACTGCGTCAAGTCTGGAAGTAGCTTGTCCATCCGGTGATAGAAAGTCCATTTCCGACATCGAACCAGAGAGGTCGACGGCAACCATCACATCACGGCCAAGCTTCTCACGAGTTTGAGGCTCACCTAACACGGTTGGCTTGGTCATTGCGAAGACTAATAAGATCCACGAGACAACCAAAATAGCCCGTTGCCACCACGACGGATTTAGCTGACTTGCGCCCTGCTCAGGCTCTTCCCCAAGAATATCTAGTAGACTGCGGAAAAAAGGTACCTTAATAGCGCTCTGCTTCGTTTTGTATGCAGGCACCAATCGATACACTAAGATCGGCAGTGGTAATAGCAGCAGCCATAAAGGATGGGTTAAAGAAAGACTGTCCCAACTCATGACGTCTCTCCCACCACGCCAGAGATAGCACGCTTTGTTTTGTTCAGAGCTCGCAAAATCGTGGCGCTCAATGACCAATGTTGCTTAAGCCATGTTGGTGTCGTATGTGTATCAACCCAAAGCCAAACCATGCTATAAACCTGCTCGGCTTCTTGGTCAGTTAACACGACAGATCGAGTGACCAGCGTTTTCAGCCACTTCTCGCCTAAATCTAGGTCTAGTTCGCTCGACAGATTTGCGTCTGATGTTTGACTCAACGTCGATAGCCAAGCTCGGTTAAATTGCTGTGGCTGGCTTGGATACAGATAGTGAAAGGTGCTTTTTAGCACGTCGTAGCAAACCAATGGCATTTCATCGGTGTTGCGATGCATTTCCAATACCTGCTTTGCTTCTTTTCGATAACGCTGCATCTGCTTGTTACAATACGCGAGCGCAAATTTGTAAATGATGAAAGCAACAATCAACAAGGCCAATACCTGCCAACCCAAAGTTTGAGGAAACCAAGAGATAGCATCAGGATTAGGGACTTCTGACATATTGCGAAGAATATAGGAACTCGGGGCAGCTTGGGTCATAATGCAAACCCTCCGACGGCTCGTTTGAAGGCATCAATATGTTGGCCATCCGTGGATAGCTCTATCACAGGCAATCGCTTCATAGCCATTAATTGCCCAAGCTTTTCCAGACGATGATGAGCGTGAGCTTTTAAACCTTGGTTCGCTTTGTCCAATTTAGTTTTTTCCGTCACGCTCAGCTGATACTTTCCGTCTCCAAACACCAACGAAGCAGAATCTAAAATATCAGTCGGTAACGCAGCTTCCAATGGGTCAGAAATCACCACACTCAAAATATCATTGTGCTGCTGAAGGTACTTGAGCCTATCCAAATCAAACTCCGTCGCACCTGACCAGTCACTGATAAACAAGATGGTGGCATTCTTGAGCCCCAAGTTTCCGAGCATTCGAATGGTAGAAGAAAAGCTAGCACGCTCGCTATCCTCGCTAGAGATATCTAACGCATGGTTCGCGTCATTTAGTCGCTTTAACGCATGTAACAGGTGATTTTGAGAGCGTTGTGGTTTTAGATATTCAATCTGATTCGATCGGCTAATAATAAAGCCGACCCGATCGTTATCTTTCAAAATGCGCCACGCCGATAGTGCGGCGATCTCACTAGCAACCACTGATTTCATGGTATCAATGGAAGAAAAGTACATCCCGCTGCGCTGATCAACACAGAGAATAAAGTTGCGGTCTTTCTCCTCAGTGTAAGTGCGAACATGGGGTTTGCCTGTACGCATGGTGACTCTCCAATCGAGATTGCGAATATCATCGCCCATTTGATAGTGACGAAGCTCCTCAAAGTTGAGGCCGCGCCCGCGAAAAAGCGAGCCATGTCGGCCAGACATTCGCGATTGAGCAACTAAATGTGGCAGCAGCGAAAACGATTGAACCTGTGATTGCAGCTTCACCAAGCGCTCATACGAGGTGTGGATTCGATGATCGTGATTATTGGCGTGTTTAGAAGCCATAAAAGTACCTCTAGCAACTTAGCCAACAGCCACAACATCAAGCAAGTGATTAACTACATCTTGCTGCGTCACTTGTTCTGCTAATGCGTTGTAAGACAGAGCAACTCTATGGCCAAGTACCATATTGGCAACCGCTCTTACATCATCAGGTTCGACATAATTGCGACCCTGTAACCAAGCATAGGCTCGGCTGCACTTATCTAGAGCAATAGAAGCGCGCGGCGATGAGCCAACAAGGATCCAATCTGCGAGTGAGGACTCTGGGTAGCGCTCGGGCTGTCTTGTCGCCATAACAAGGTTAACAATATAGTTTTCAACCAGTTCTGAAACTTCGATATCTGGCATTTCACACCTCGCGGCAAACACGGAATCGGTTGAGATGGTCACTGACTCCGATTCATCCACTTGCTTCGAGCTGTTAACTCCACCTGCTGCGCGCTCCTCATTTCGTACCAAACGAATGATATCGCGCTCAGCGTCATCTTCTGGGTAATCCACCGTAACTTTCATGATGAAGCGATCCATCTGCGCCTCTGGCAGTGGGTAAGTACCCTCTTGTTCAATCGGGTTTTGCGTTGCCAGCACCATAAACAGCTCTGGCAATTTATGGCTATCGCCACCCACTGTAACTGTACCTTCCGCCATAGCCTCAAGGAGTGCTGCTTGTACTTTTGCAGGGGCACGGTTGATTTCATCGGCTAGAACGATGCTATTGAAGATAGGGCCAGCTTGAAAGTGAAGCTGAGGTTTGCCATCGACGTCTTGGTAAATTTCTGTGCCCGTAACATCGGAAGGCAATAGGTCTGGTGTGAACTGAATGCGCCCAAAACTGGTACTTAGACGCTCGGCCAAGGACTTAATGGAACGCGTTTTTGCTGTACCAGGCAAACCTTCTAACAGTATATGACCATTGGTGATCAACCCAACTACCAGCGCTGTCACCACATGTTGTTGGCCTATTACCGACTTCCCCACTTCTGTGATTAGGCGGTTGAGTTCTGTTTGTGCTTGATTCATTGGTTCACACCTTTGCTTGCTCGTCTTGGTTGTATGAATAGACCTCAATGTTGCACTCAATTCTAGCGATTCACTCTATAACTTTTGGTTATAGAGTGAATGCTATATCGCTGCTAATAGCGTGATTTTAGCTGCTGTATAACTTCTGGTGGTGCAAGTGTAGACAGTTGACTCAAGCATTGCGAAGCCCCTTGATGCTTGTACTTGAGCATAAGGTCACACAGAGAAAACAGATGTTCTGGGTTTCGACTTAACTGATAAGCTTTGTCTAACGCATCAACGGCTGTATTCACGTTCACAGTTTCCATTGATAGCCCATAAACAAACCAGTATTGAGGGTTCGTTGCTTCTAGCTCGGTCGTCCTTGCCAGTAACTGACTGGCGGAGGCTTTATCGCCCTTCCTTAGTTTTGTTAGCGCCGCACTGTAGTGAATGGCAGCAGACTTTGGTTGGTTTTTCATACCCAGCGCGAGTGTTTTCTCAGCTGACGCTTCATCTCCTTGAGTTCGATAAAGATCAGCAAGATTGATGTAACTGTTCTCGAAATACGGCTCAATCGCGATCGCGCCTTGGTACTCTGTGATCGCCTGTTGTGCTTTCCCTTGAGCCGCGTAAAGATTGCCCAGATTGGTTCGGCCAAACCCTCGGTCTGCGTTGTATTGTTGAATATTAATATAGTCCTGCAGCGGGTCCTTGAGCTGTTCTTTTTGCAGTGGATTTAGCTCCCGCCAGTATTGAGCTAGAGCACCCGCCGCTTCAGCTCGAACGGCTAATACCTCGTCGGTAAGTAACGGTGAAATAATCTGCCAACGCTGATGCGCCGGATAGGGTGCGCTTCCTTGAATAGCGCCAATTCTAATCATCGCTTGGTCGTTTTTTACCGCTCGTCCAAGCGCTATTAAACTGTTTTGACCTTGAAAACCTGCCATTCTTTGTAGTGCCGAGGCTCGGACAATAGGTAGCTGATTGATGTCTTGTGCTATGTAAGACAAGGCATCCGCCGCCGCAGGATGTCCTATATCGGCGGCGTAAAAAGCAATACCGTAATGCTGACTGTTCTGGTAGCTCGAGTCTGGAAACCATTGAGACAACGCCTTGCTCGCCCATTCTGCGTCTTTGTCTTCATGACAAGAGGTACAGACGTTTGGCGTGCCAATATGTTTGCTCATGTCTGGTCTTGGTACATGCCAGCTGTGGTCTCTCCTTGGATCCACTTCCATATAAGTGGTCTCTGGCATATGGCAGGTTGTACACTGACTCGCTTTAGAACCAGCTTGGTGAAATGTGTGGTTCTGAGGTGTATATTCGGACGCGATATGACACTGGGCGCACACTGCTTCTTCGGGAATGTTCAGCTTTGCCGAGTGTGGGTCGTGACAATTGGTACAAGTGACGCCTTTTTGCGCCATTTTCGATTGTTCAAATGAGCCAAACACATAGACTTCATCATAAATTTGGCCGTCAGAATGATATAACTCAGGGGTTAAATTGGCTATGAGGTACCTATCAAACACATCCCCTTGTACATGATCATACTGTTCCGAAATTTGAACTCGTCGGCTATGGCACTGAGCACATACTTTTACTTGTTGTGTAGGGTTTATTGACTGAGGTTGAAGCGTAGAGTGCCCCTCTTGATAGACCCACTTGGACACGGCTTTGGTTAAATCACGATCAAAGCCATAGTGGTTCGTAGGCGAAAAACCAGCCGGATTTTCCTGCTTAGACACCATCACGTGTATGCTGGCGGGACCATGGCAAGCTTCACAACCTACCGTTATTTCTGACCATTGGGTGGTGTAACGATTGGTCGCTTTATCGTAGTTTTTCTCAAGGTTGGTCGAGTGGCAATCCGCACACATAAAGTTCCAGTTCTGCCCGGTATTGGTCCAATAAAACTCGTCGTTGGTTGTCGTGTCGGGATAGAGGTGGTACCAACGTTGGCCACCCTGTGACTTGTCTCTGGCGTCCCAGGTAAAAGGAATAAGCTGCACTCGACCGTCTTCAAACTCAACCATATACTGTTGCAAAGGATAGTGACCAAAGGTATACCGAATCTGATAATCATGAAATTGACCATCTGGCCCCTCTATATTGACCCAGTATTGCTCACCCTTTTTGAAAAAACGGTTTTCCTTTCCATTGAACTCAAAGCTGACATTATCAAAATCGCCCAATACGCTCTCAGACGTCGCATGATCCATTGCTCGCTCGTGGTCTGAGTCTTTCCATTTTGTCACTTCATCCTGATGACACCTAACACATACTTGACTGCCTACATAGTCCGCTTGAAGATGATTGGCTGCCGACAATTCTGAATCCTTGCCGTATGAACTCACGCTTGCCAGCAATATGACCAATGTGCCCAATACTCGAAACACTACCCCCATACGACATTCCTTTGCTTGACTGCAAGTTATTGTTATTTCAATAATAACAATAGTCTAGAATGCTCCACGAGCAAGGTTATCTCCTTAGTTCGCTTTGTTTATACAAAAAAAGAGAGGCCTAAGGCCTCTCTTCCAGACTGCTGACAAAGGTCTAGCTTTCAAGCTAGACCTTTGATCTAATAGGAGTATCGAAATATGGATACTCCGATATGCTTCAAAAACCTTCTCCTCAGCAATACGAACTCGAAATGGTAACCATGGAACAGCTCGTTCCACAGAATCATCTCGTTCGTAAAATTGATAATGCCATCGACTTCGAGTTCATCAGAGACGAAGTGGCACATCTATACTGCAAAGATAATGGCCGCCCACCCGTAGACCCTGTGCGTTTATTCAAAATCATTCTGCTTGGCTACCTATTCGGCATCAAAAGTGAGCGCCAACTGGTCAAAGAAATTGAAGTGAACGTCGCTTATCGTTGGTTCTTACGAATGTCACTGACCGAAAAAGTTATCCATGCTTCGACGTTAAGCCAGAACCGAATTCGACGCTTCAATGGTACTGACGTCTTTGAGCGCATCTTCAACAACATAGTGCTTCAAGCGATGGAGAAAGGCTTAGTCGCAGGACAGGAGCTCTTCACTGACAGTACACACCTTAAAGCCAATGCTAACAAGAACAAGCACATGAATCGTCTGCGTCCAGTTAGTGCAGGCGCTTATCTTGATATGCTGAATGAAGATGTGGCTGCAGACCGAGAATCTGAAGGTAAAAATCCATTCAAAGAGACGCCACCAAAGACAGACGTCAAAAACACTAAAGTCAGCACCACCGACCCTGAAAGTGGCTTTATGACACGAGACAATAAGCCTCAAGGCTTCTTCTATCTTGACCACCGAACCGTGGATGGTAAGCACGGTATCATCGTAGACACATACGCAACACCGGGGAATGTGAATGACTCACAGCCCTATATCCGTCGTCTCGATCACACACTAGAGCAGTTCAACCTCAATCCTATCGCAGTTGGTATCGATGCAGGTTACTTCACTGCGCCTGTTGCTGAATCACTCGAGCGCCGCAGTATATTAGGTGTGTTCGGGTATCGCCGCCCATCAAGAACTAAGAACAAATTTAAGAAGAAAGACTTCAAATACCAAAAAGAGACCGATACCTATCGCTGTCCAGAAGGGCAAGAACTTATCTATAAAACCACAACACGCGCAGGCTATCGCTCATACGCTTCAGACCCGAAACAATGTGCGTTTTGCCCCGTTCGGGACGACTGTACTAAGAGTGAAAATATGCAGAAGGTCATAACGCGTCACCTTTATAGTGAGACGGTGGAGCGAGCCAATCAAATGCGACTCTCTAGCTACGGAAAGAAGACGTATCGGAGGCGAAGTGAAACAGTAGAACGAAGCTTCGCCGATGCAAAACAACACCATGGCCACCGTTACGCGCGCTACCGCGGTCTCGCAAAAGTGCAAATGCAATGTTGGTTAGCCGCTGCCGCTCAAAACATCAAGAAGATAGCGTTGGTGGTGAGCTATCTGCGAAAAATGGGCCTAAATAAGGCAGAAATAAGTCAAATACTAGCCTCTGTATGCCGATTTAAGCCTTACTCACTTCAGAACGCTATCTAACAAAAAATATCGCGATCGCGGCCTACGGCCGCTCCGAAAAAAGAACCCCGCTTGAAAAAGCGGGGTTCGTCAGCAATCTGAAAGAGAGGCCTAAGGCCTCTCTTCACTCAACTTTGACTGCGCTATGCGTCATTTAAACCGCACAACTTCAATAGGATAGACTCCAAATCTTGCCAAGGCATTAATTGTGAATCTATGACCTCAATACGCGATTCATAGCCTTCCAAGGACATCTGATTAACAGAGACAACGCGATTCGCCACATTGAAGGCAAAACAGCCTTTATCGGTATTCACCACCGCCTTAACCCGCTCAGCATTGAGTTCACTAAACAGAGAAAACAGTTGGTCGAAGTCGAATTTATGTTCTTCACCAATAATCCAACCACAGCTAAAATAGCCTTGCCCTTGATTTTCTCTTCTTATAAATGGCTTTTCAGGTGGCAATTCAAACACTGGCTCAAGATCACTGTGGTCATGATCGTCATGGTGATGAGCATGCTTAGCTGGTTCCTGTTGTGATTCGCGTCTTTCGATATCAAGCAGCTCAATCGGAAGCTCACCATTTTTCACCAGTTTATGGAAAATCTTCGCAGGCTCTTGGTCGGTAAGCCAATCGTTAAACACATCAATATCTTCGGCTGTACATTGGTCAACCTTGTTCCCAATAATGACTTCAGCAGATGCGAGCTGATCATTAAAGTTCTTGTTCTCAAGGTGCCTTTCATCCGATAGGTTTCTTGGGTCAACTAAAGCTATGGTTGCCCGCAAATCAATGTAGTTGTGGTATTGCTCAGAAGTCAGTGTTTTGATGACTTGTTTTGGATGCCCTAACCCCGTCGGTTCAATGATCAATCGGTCAGGCTTTTGCCTAAGCAAGGCATTGATACCAACCGACATTGGAACTCCTGCTGTACAACACATGCAGCCACCGGGGACTTCCTTAATCATAGCGCCACCGTCTGCCATCATCGCGCCATCAATACCAACTTCACCAAACTCATTCACAAGCACAGCCCAGTTTTCATTTTCTGGTTTGTTTTTAAGCAGGTTTAAGATTGTTGTGGTTTTTCCCACACCGAGAAACCCAGTGATAATGTTGGTTGGGACTTTATTTGTCATTGTCTTACTCTGTGTTTGCTGTTAACGAAAGTATAACCGCAAATTATTCCACGATTCTAGGGGACAAAGGATACTGACGGGCGCGAAATGGGAAAAGACAAAAGGCGCGCTTTGCGCGCGCCTTGATCCCTCGTTACTCAATCGTGAGTTTGCGAATCTCTGAACCAAGTCGAGCGGCTGAGATATAAAAACGAGGCAGTAGTATGTGTTTCTTAAGTTGCACATCCAAATTGTAGGTAGGGACTTTAATCCTCCATGTCTTTCGAATATGAGCCCTACGATTTAACTATGGTACAAAAATGACTTTTTTCAAGTTGAACACTTAAAATTTAGCTACGATTTTAGATACAGTTTGTGAATGAAGCGACGTTGGTGAAATTGGCACCCAAACCAGCTTGATAGCTCAGTACCGGGACTTGCGATGCAAAGTGACTTCATAAGTGATGATTAGTGAAATACTACTTTTCATTCTTGCCACTATTGCCAATTTTACCAAGACGTATAATTTTAACCTTGTTGATTCCCCCCGCATATACAGGCACTCACCCCTATGACCAAAAGAGAGAAAATCAAGCAATCGTTACTCGCCCATGTACCAAAGGGAACGATTAATCAGTTTCTCTCTCGCGATAAAACCCCCATCTCAGTGTTGTTACTTTCTTGTGTTGTAGGTGTTTTTGCCGGCCTTATTGGTACCTTGTTTGAAATCGGGGTTCACTTTGTCACAGAGACTCGCACGGACTGGTTGAAAGATGAGATTGGTTCGGTGCTCCCTTTATGGCTGCTTGCCTTTCTCATTAGCGCGTTTTTGGCGTTTGTTGGCTACTTTTTAGTGCACAAATTTGCCCCCGAAGCGGCCGGTTCAGGAATTCCCGAAATCGAAGGTGCAATGGATAACATGCGTCCCGTTCGTTGGTGGCGCGTATTGCCGGTAAAATTCTTCGGCGGTCTCGGTGCTCTGGGTTCTGGAATGGTGTTAGGTCGTGAAGGGCCGACGGTTCAAATGGGTGGAAACATTGGTCGTATGGTTACCGACCTTTTCCGAGTAAAAAATGATGATAGTCGACATACCCTACTCGCATCCGGAGCAGCTGGGGGCTTAGCCGCAGCGTTTAATGCGCCACTGGCAGGTATTATGTTTGTCGTAGAAGAAATGCGACCACATTTTCGTTACTCGCTAATATCCATCAAAGCAGTACTTATCTCCGCCGTGACGGCAACGATTGTGTTCCGTTCCATCAATGGTCAGCATGCGGTCATTACCATGCCGCAATATGACTCACCAGACCTTAATGTGTTGTGGTTATTCTTGCTGCTCGGCGCACTATTTGGTGGTTTTGGTGTGGTGTTCAACCGATTGGTCACACTGTTCCAAGATATGTTTGTACGTATCCACAAAAACGACCTAAAGCGCTTTCTGTTTACTGGCTCTATGATCGGCGGTAGCTTTGGTTTGTTGCTACTGTATGTGCCAGAGCTGACCGGCGGTGGTATAGGGCTAATTCCTGAAATTACTAATGGCAGCTTCAGCGCTAGCATCCTTATACTGCTGTTCATAGGTCGCGTGCTTACGACGTTAATTTGCTTTGGTTCTGGCGCACCAGGGGGGATATTTGCGCCTATGCTAGCACTTGGCACCTCTTTTGGTTATGCCTTTGGCTTGGTTGCCCACACACTGTTTCCAGACTTGCCAATTGAGCCTGGCGTGTTTGCCATCGCAGGAATGGGAGCACTGTTTTCAGCAACTGTGCGAGCACCGATAACGGGAATTTTGTTAGTTATAGAAATGACCAATAATTACCATTTAATATTGCCGCTTATCATCACAGGGCTTGGAGCGACCATCGTCGCGCAAATGCTCGGCGGCCAACCGATATATAGTCAGCTACTTCATCGCACCTTGAAGAATGAAAAACTGCGACAGCAAGATTTGCCAAGAAAAGAAACAAACTAAACTCACTTAAAGTGGTTGATGGTTTCGTCCCTACAAAAAGTATGTATAATTAGACGGCTAGACTGCCATGCTTAAGCAGTCGATTGATATGGATTTTCAAGAGAGCCCGCCGTGACCATCAGCCTTACTTCGTTAAAGCGCCTTACGCAGTTTCATAATGTGCCTACCTCACAAGCTTCCTTAGCTCTTGGCATGATCGGTCTCGGCCATGCGTGGGCACTGTATATTCCAGAGTTTGGCAAAACTGTACAGCCAATATTAGCCTCAGTTGGCGCATTAATGCTTTTCCCTGTACTTATTAAGTACTTACTAAATAGACATACTTTTTCTGCTGACATTAAACATCCTCTTACTGGTAGTTTAATGGCACCTATGAGCATGGCGCTCCTCATTTTGTGTGATTATTTAGCCGTTATATTGCCTCTCATTGCATATCCACTTTGGTTTGCGGCTTTGACATTACACGTTTCTATGGCGGTATTGTTTTTTTATTACCAGTTAAAAAACTTTCGTATGTCAAATATAGTACCAAGCTGGTTCTTATATCCCGTTGGTCTAATAAGCAGCTCACTCGCCGGTACGCAATTCGGTCATACAGTCTACTCTGAAACCATTGCTTCCGTCTGTATCACCATATACTTCTTTATGCTGCCCTTGGTCCTCTATCGATTGGTGTTTGAGGGTATGCTGCCTAGACGCGCAAGACCAACGCTCGCAATAATGGCGGCGCCGATCAACCTCACACTATCTGCATACTTAGTTAACTTTTCCGAACCTGATCCTATACTCACAGGGGCACTAGCAGGGATTGCTATCACCATGACGCTGCTGGTCTACCTTTGCTACATTCGACTGTTACGTCTGAAATTTCAGCCTTCGATTGCTGCTATTACATTCCCATCTGTGATCAGCTCTATCGCCATGCATCGGCTCACAACATTTTTTGAAGCGGAGCACCCTCATTGGCATTGGCTACATAATTTCGGCTTTTTGGAGCTGTCAGTCGCGACATTGGCAGTGGCATGGGTGACGATTGGATTTGTAAAAATGTATTGGCCTGAGATAAGAAATTAGCGATTGATTTTATAAAACGAAAATGCCAGAATTTATAAATAATGAGAAAATTATCAATCAGTTAGACTCCCAACTGGTATATTTAGAATAAAACTATTCTCACTCACTATAGTTTATTTTGCAACCAGCAACAAATAATAAAATATTCCATAGTGACAGTTATTCTCTCGTCGGCAATAAATAAATGCATCGGCCGACATATAAATCAAATTTTATAGAGAATAACTGCTATGCAACTAACTCAGATCAAAAAGTCTCTCCCAGATTTTATCACTAAGAAGTTTGACGCAATCATCGAAGATAGAATTAATATTCTCGCTGACCGTAAGCCCATCATTTTCGGTATGCCGCCTAAACCTGGTGACGTGGTAATGCAAACTAACGATTACCTGGATTTACACAATGACGATACCATTAAAAATGCCCATATCCAGGCGATTCGCGATAACGATCAGAGCCTTCTGATGTCGGGAGCCCTATTGCGAGGAGCGGAAAACCAACCTGTCTTCGAAGAAAAGCTGGCCAAGTTAACTGGCTTTGAACGCTGTGTCGTCGCGCAATCTGGCTGGAATGCCAATATCGACCTTCTTCAAGGAATTTGCGATAAAGATACCAATGTTTATGTCGACTTTTTTGCTCATGCCTCTCTATGGGAAGGTGCGAGAATTGCTGGGGCAAAAGTACATATGTTTATGCATAACAATATGCGCCACCTTGAGAAGCAATTAAAACGCCATGGCTCCGGCATCATCCTAGTCGACTCTATTTACAGCACCATAGGCACCATTGCTCCACTTGTGGAAGTCGTCTCTCTCGCTTACAAGTATGACTGCGCGTTAGTGGTTGATGAATCCCACTCTTTAGGTACACACGGCCCAAACGGAGCGGGCTTAGTCGCAGAGCTTGGACTTACTGATCATGTTGACTTCATTACCGCTAGCCTAGCTAAGACCTTCGCTTATCGAGCCGGTGCTATCTTAGCTAACGAAAAAACCTCCTATTTGGTTCCGCTGCTCGCATTTCCATCAATTTTCAGCTCTGCCATGCTGCCTTATGAAATGGACAGACTCAACGCAACGTTCGATGTTATTGTTGGTGCTCACGAAGCAAGACGCGCGCTAATGCAAAATGCTGACTATTTAAATCGTGGGCTACGTTCAATTGGCTTTAATATTGATAGTGAATCACAAATCTTCGGCATTGATACCGGAGATGTGCACAACACGCTTAAAATTAGGAATTTTCTCGAAGAGAATGGCGTTTTCGGTTCGGTTTTCTGCCCACCAGCGACACCTCACGGAAAACATCTGATCCGGTTCTCTATCAACTCAGGTCACACTAAAGAAGAGTTAACTCGAGTACTCGATGTTTGCCAACGAGCATGGAATAACCCAGAGTTATCGTTCTCGTAACCATTGCGAATTTTGATCAAAAAGAGCGCTCGATTGAGCGCTCTTTTTTGTGATAACTTTAGTAAATCCAAGTCGCCACTTTATCAATGAGTTCATCTTTGGGGGTTGGCTTAACCAAATAGTCATTCATACCGTACTCATTGATTTTAATCACGGTCTCATCACTTTTATCGCCGGTATATCCCACAATAGGTATTGAAGCATAATGACTGTCTGACTGGCGTATTCGTTTCGTTGCAGTCAATCCATCCATTACAGGCATCTCGATATCCATCAGGATCAGATCAACGTCTTCTTCCTCTAAAGTTTGTATCGCACGTTTCCCATTTTCAGCCTGAATAACATGTAAACCTTGTTTTTCCAGCATGATACTGGTGATAGAACGTAATGAATGATTGTCATCAACAATCATCACCGTCCGCTTGGTTGAAATTTCGTTGTATGCATGTGCAGATTGCTCATTGTCAAAGCCATCAAACAGCAAGTAGTCAACCGCAGCAAATGGATCTTGTTCAAATTTTTGAATACTAAACAACTGAATATCGACATAACGCTGGAAGTATAAATTACGAGTCGAGTTCTCATCATGGATGAAGGCAATTCGAGCTTCTGTAAAACTCAATTTACTCTCTAAACGCGACATCAGCGCCCAACCAGTCGTATCTAAATCCCCATCTATAACAATCAGGTTGTATTCGAACTGATGCTCCTCTAGTTCAGCCGCTTCCGCCAATGACTTAAGCGTGAGATTTAAATCAACCTCTAAACCAATCTGCCTAATATTGCTGCCTACGGTACCATGCTCATTTCCGATAAACAGTACCGTTTTTGCTTTCATTAACTCTTGTTTAATCGTAGCCACTTGCGCCGACCTAGTGTCTGGGAATTTGAGTTCAAACTCAGTCCACTCGCCAAATTCGGAGCGACACTCAATGGTGCCACCGAAAGACTTCATCACCTTCTTACAAAACGACAGCCCCAATCCAAAAGTGCCGTTTTTGCCGGTAGTGTAGAAGTCTTCAAATATGTTTTTAATGAGTTGCTGCTCGATACCCTGCCCCGTGTCTTTGATGAACACGCTATGACCGTCCGGTGTTTTTCTAGTCGATACGGTGATTTTAAAACGCCCTGTGCCACGATGACGAAATGCATTTTTCAACAAATTGTAAACAACATATTTGAGTAAGGTATCACTACCTAAGTACTCAAAGTCCTTGTCCATCTCTATCGTCACCAGTCTTTTTTCTGTGGCATTTTTATAGCTGAAACTATCGATAGCATTTTCAATGACTTTCTTTGCTCGATGCTTACAAAACGTAGATGTCGAAACTCTATTTTGGTCTATAGAGGTCAGCAGTAGATCGATGGTTTCGTTTCCGGTCCAAATCACCTTCATCGAGTCCTCAATGATGTCATTAAGGATCTGAATCTCTTGAGCGTTCAAATGATGTGAATTTCGATACGATGAGTTACTGGTTGGAATGATTGAACGAACCACTTCGAAAGAAGAAAGTAACGCGCTAAGTGGGTTGCGCATTTCATGAGCGATACCCGCACCAAAAGATTTTGCTATGGATACTTTAGCTTCATGTTCGACTTGATTGCGAAAGTAAAACAAATTACCAAACACATAAGTAAAAGCAAAGATGGGCAGGTATGAGTTGTGTTCTTCAAGATTCAGCTCAGGACCTTTAATGTAGTACGCAGTTAAAGTCGCTAACACTATACATACGAATGCTTGCGTAAACATCATTCGTGTATCGTGGACCAATAAGATATGAATAAAAATAGACGACATAAAAGACAATACCCATACGTCGGACCATCCATTCATCAGCATCATAAAAAAGAAAAAATACGGTAGGCACAGTCCCATTGCAAACAGGTAATACACTGGTAGGAACTTTTTTATTCGATTGGTATAGTGATTGCGAAACGCCATCACCAATACTGACGCAGTACACAGCAGCCTCAGGCCCAAGTTTTCATAAGCTTGAGGAAACAAGTATTCCCACACCCAGTAATATAGAGGAAAGCCCGCCACGCCCATAATCACCACTAGCGACATATTAGGCTCAGCATAGTTATAGATCTTTTGCAGTCTACTCATCGACCCTATCCAACTGAAAGAAACGCTTCGGCTTATTATTCTTTTTATCATTATCTTGCAAGTATAAAGATACCGATTCTTTCTGATTAATTCCTTTATGTAATCAATAGTATGAACGAAAACCTTTTGCAAATACAACAGCGCCTTCTCATATTAGAAGGCGCTGTTGTATTTAATTGTTCACTCTCTATTTTAGACCATGCAAAAATTCGGACCGCGTGGCAGGGTTAGATTTAAAAATTCCACCTAAAGCCGTCGTTGTTGTCTCACTAGTCGCATCCATCACACCACGCGACTTAACGCAATAATGAACAGCATCCATAGTCACTGCAACATCATCGGTTTCAAGCAGTGTTTGCAACGCCACCAAAATTTGCTGTGTCATGCGCTCTTGCACTTGTGGGCGCTGAGCGAAAAATCTGACAATGCGGTTGATCTTCGATAGGCCGATGATTTTACCACGTGGAATATACGCCACTGCGGCTTTACCATCGATAGTCACCAAGTGATGTTCGCAAGTACTGGTCACCGTGATGTCTTTAACACGTACCATTTCACTGACGTCCATTTTATTTTCGATGACAGTGATTTTTGGGAAGTTCTGGTAATCAAGACCAGAGAAGATTTCATCCACATACATCTTTGCGATGCGATGCGGCGTTTCCATCAAGCTGTCATCGGCGAGATCCAATTGAAGTAGAGTTAAGATCTCACGCATGTGGTGTTCAATACGTTCTTTCTTTTCTTCTCTCGACACTTCATTTGGCAACATTGGTGTCTCCAAACCGCGCTCTGATAACGCTGCTTTCACCAATTTTGCTGATTCACTTAAACCTGACATCTTACATCCTCGCACTAACTCCCGTAAGGGCAGACAAGGATACTCGGATTTAATGTTAATTACACCCACAAATTCCGTATTGCTTTGTAACTGCAATGATTTGTGGTTCAAATAGTCGCTTTTATCCAAAGGGATAAGCCATTCGCTGGCAAAAATGTGTTACAGTCAATGGGTTTTAAAGATTCAATTAGGATGACTTATCTTATGGGTTGCTGCGACGCACCGGGCTTGATGCCTATAGAAGAAGCATTGAATAAAATGCTCACACCAATCACGCCAATTATCGATACCATTACATTGCCGCTCGCTGAAGCGCTAGGGTACGTACTGGCAGAAGACATTCTCTCTCCAATCAATGTCCCACCATTTGATAACTCAGCGATGGATGGCTATGCCATTCGCCTTAGTGATTTCGAACAATCGACCACCATGAGAATGGTTGGAAAATCATTTGCAGGTGCGCCTTTTGAAGGTGAATGGCCAGCACAAACCACCATTCGCATTATGACTGGCGCTCAGATCCCATCGGGCTGCGACGCGGTGATCATGCAAGAAAACACCACCACCGACGGTGACCTCATCACCTTTAATCAACCAAACATCAAAACCAACATGAACATCCGCCCTACCGGTGATGATATTCATGCTGACGATGTGGTTTTAAACAAAGGTGCTCGCTTAACTGCGCGTGATATCCCAATGATTGCGACGCTTGGCATCAGCCACATTAGCGTTTATCGCAAACCGAAGGTGGCATTTTTCTCCACAGGTGATGAACTCAAACCACTAGGTAGCGAGCTAGAGCCTGGTCAAATCTATGACAGCAACCGCTACGGCATTAAACCATTGATTGAAAACTTTGGCTGCGAAGCCATTGACTTAGGCATCATTCCAGACTGCCAAGAGACATTAAAAGCAACATTCGAGAAAGCGCAGCAGCTGGCCGATGTGGTGATCACTTCGGGCGGCGTAAGCGTTGGTGAGGCAGACTACACCAAAGATATTCTCGAAGAGCTTGGGCAAATCGGTTTTTGGAAACTTGCGATAAAGCCAGGTAAACCTTTTGCGTTCGGTGAGCTTGATCATGCATGGTTCTGTGGCCTTCCGGGTAACCCAGTATCGGCTGTACTCACCATGTATGTGTTGGTTCAGCCATTGCTTGCCAAGCTTGGTGGTAACAGCGAATGGAAAGAGCCAGAGTCCATTCCAGCAATCACTCGCAGCGCATTTAAGAAAGCGCCGGGACGCACCGATTATCAGCGTGGTATCTACCGAGTTGAAAATGGCCAGTTTGTGGTGGAAACGACGGGTAACCAAAGCTCTGGTGCATTCCGCTCTATGAGCCTAGCCAACTGCTTTGTGGTGCTGGAACGTGACCGCGGCTCTGTTGACGTTGGTGAAACGGTGCAAATTCAACTGTTCAATCCAACACTGTTCTAAGAGGTGATTTTGGATATTCTTTCTGATGAAGAGATGCTTCGCTACAACCGTCAAATCATCCTGAAAAATTTTGATTTTGACGGTCAAGAAGCGCTCAAGCAATCTTCTATCCTTATCATCGGTGCTGGCGGCCTCGGCTGTGCTGCCAGCCAATATCTCGCCGCTGCAGGCGTTGGCACTTTGACCTTGGTAGATGATGATGTGGTCGAGTTATCAAACTTGCAGCGCCAAGTATTGCATCATGACGCGGGCATTGGGCTGAAAAAAGTTGACTCAGCAAAGCAAGCATTAGAGAAGCTTAACCCTCATCTATCGGTTCACACCTTTGATAAACGTTTGAGCGATGATGAGCTTGAAGCGCAAATCATCAAACATACGCTTGTGCTCGACGCGACAGACAACGTAGAAACACGCAACCAACTCAATCGCCTGTGCTATCAGCATAAAATCCCTTTGGTGTGTGGCGCCGCAATTCGTATGGAAGGACAAATTTCTGTCTTTACCTATCAAGACAGCACTCAGCCGTGCTATTGCTGTTTGAGCACGCTGTTTGGAGAAACCAGCCTAAGCTGTGTTGAAGCTGGAGTGATGTCGCCTATTGTCGGGATCATTGGGGCAACTCAAGCACTAGAAGCCATTAAGATCATTGCCAACTATGGGACACCTAAAGTCGCCAAGTTGATGCTATTTGATGGACTCACGTTAAACTGGCGCGAAATGGGACTGCCTAAGTCTAAGCAATGCCCTGTATGTAGCTGATTCTATTCGACACCAACAAAGGAGTACTTCGCATGAAACCAATCGCCATCGCGTTTATCCTTCTTCTTGCTGGCGTGAGCCTATTGTTGGTGTTACTTAAGGTAACCAGCCCTGCTATCGACGGCACAATCACTGCAACTGTGCAAAACCATGTTCTCACTCAGTCCCTTGATGGTAATCGTCACTATATGGTGGTGAAGCTTGCCGATGGAACAACGACAAGATTGGTTGCCAATCAAACCTCCTTATGCCCTATCGGCTCACAGGTTGAACTCAACGTCACCTCTTCTTCTCTGGGTAAGGCCAACACCTACCAACTTGGGCAGTGCTTACCACGCTGACCATGGTCACACTTCGGTTTGTACCAAGAAAGCGGGTATAGACATCGCCGCAATTAGTCTGCATCCTAAAACCAAGGAATAAAACAATAATAAGGAAGTGGCTTATGACCAACACTCTCATCTCTCCCCAATGGCTTCACTCACAACTTGCCGCCAACCCTAATACCATCATTCTTGATGCTAGCATCGAGTTTCAAATTCCTCTTGAGCCGCAAAAAGACAAAAGCGGCGTCATACCAGGCGCACAGCGCTTTGACTATGATACGGTATTTTGCGATCCAGACGCCACGCTGCCACACATGATGCCATCAGCTGAGCGTTTTAGTGCACTCGCGTCGGATTTAGGTATACAGGCCTCCAGCACCATCGTGGTGTATGACAACTCCGGTACATTTGCCTCACCGCGTGCCTGGTGGATGTTAAAGTCACTGGGTATTGAGAAGGTGTACGTGCTTTCTGGCGGCCTTCCGGCATGGAAAGAGTCTGGATACGAGGTGGATAGTGACTATTCAACGCCACAATCTTCTGAGCTGTCTCAATCACTCGACAGCCACTATTTTTTATCGGCGGAGCAAGTACTAAACCACGCGCAAAAGCGCAATGCTCACATCGTCGATGCTCGCTCTTTGGCTCGTTTTAAAGGAGAAACACCAGAGCCCAGAGAGGGCGTACGCAGCGGCCATATTCCTAGCGCAGTCTGCTTGCCATTTGCCGAGCTTATGGAGGGCGGCACATTAAAGCCTCAAGAAGAGCTAGCCCCTCTATTTGCATCCATTAGTGGCAGCAAACGTGAACATTTAGTGTTCAGCTGCGGCTCAGGCGTAACGGCATGCATTTTGGCTCTGGGGGCTTATATTTGTGGGTACACCAACTTGTCAGTCTATGATGGTTCATGGACTGAGTGGGGACAAAGAACCGACTTACCACTAGAAGTGTAGTGTCCCTTGTTAGGGGCAATTATTGATGCAGCGCCGCCATTTTTGGCGGCGCTTCTCTTCCACTACACATATCTTATGCAGAGGTCCTATCAACCAGTGTAAGCACCACTAGAATAATGCAGCTCGTAACTATGTGAATAGATTTCGAGGATATTGCCAAACGGATCTTCCATATAAATCATGCGATACGGTTTCTCTCCCGGATAGTAATAACGCGGCTCCTTCATTCGGCGCTTACCTCCCGCGGCGACAATTTTTTCAGCGAGTCCTTCCACATCCGGATCTTGCACACAGAAATGGAAAATGCCCGTTTTCCAGTACTCAAAGTTATCCTCTGGGTTTTCTTGATTATCAAATTGAAACAGTTCGACACCAATGCGGTCGCCCGTCGACATGTGCGCGATGCGAAAATGATTCCACCCTTCGCCAAATACGTCGGTACACATGACGCCGATGGCAGAGTCGTCTTCGGTGACATCGGTTGGCGGCATAATTAAGTACCAGCCCAGAACTTCGGTATAAAACTTAACGGCAGCTTCCAAATCGGGAACCGATATTCCAATGTGGCTAAAGGTACGTGGATAAGTGTGGTTGGTATTGGGTGAAGTCATGAGTGGTGCCCTTCTCTCGTTGAGAATAAGATACTTCTGATGGATTCGTTGTTATTTATCATATACTCTTCAAGCAATAAGGATTTGTTATCAAATGTAGAATGTATGATTAACACAACTTGGCTCAATACGTTTAAAACTCTAGTAGAGATTGGTCACTTTACCCAAACGGCCGAAAAGCTGTTTATGACTCAACCTGGTGTGAGCCAGCACATCAAAAAACTTGAAGCTAGCCTTAAAGCTGAGTTAATCACTCGGGAAGGGAAAACCTTTGAGCTAACCGAGCAAGGCCGGCTGGTGTATGACTATGCGTGTGATCTCGCTAAGCGAGAGGTTTCACTATTTGAAAAGCTCAAATACGATGACCCTGAATCTGGGAGTCTCAGCTTTTCAGCTTCTGGCGCGATAAGCACGGCGCTTTACCCAAAACTTCTTCATCTCCAGACTCAGTACCCTAGTTTGAGAGTGAACATCGAAGCCGCTCCCAATCGACGCGTCATAGAAAGTGTGGCCAACGGAAGCATAGACTCAGGCATTGTTACTGCGGTACCACAGCACCCGGATCTATCCGCAGAGCACTTAGGGCAACTAGAGTTGTGTCTTATTGGCTCAAAATCTGCTGTCTCGACGCTTAGCCCCCGAGAGGCATTAAAGCAGTTGGGTGTTATCGACCACCCTGATGCTCAATACTATTTGCAGAAATTGATTGATCAAAGTGGGCTTGCAGAGCTAGAAGGTGCCGAGTGGCAAGATTTTCGAAAGGTCAGCTATATCAATCAACACAGCCAGATTTTACAACCTGTCGCAATGGGAATTGGCGTCACCGTGTTACCTAAGGTCGCTATCGAATACTCAGAGTATAAAGATAAGGTGGATATTTGGCAGACGGTGGAGCTCGTAAGTGAGCCCCTATACTTTGTGCAGAAGAAACGTAAACGGCTAGCCGCACGGTATTCATTTCTTCTTGATGTTATTAAAGAGACGGAGTTTTCCTAATCTTTCTGTGGACTATCCCACAGGCTTAGCATCTGTTCGTCAAGGTTAAGTACTGTCAGTGCATTGCTAACACTCGTAGCAACAACATCGACCACCCCCGTGCGCAGCGCACCTAGCAGCGCCATTGGTTTACTGTTTTCAGACGCAATCGCGATAACCTCTGAAATCCGGCGAAACTCATCCAGCCCCAATCCGATTACGCGGTCACTCATTACTGTGTTGGCCGCTCTTCCTTGAATATCGAAAAAGTCGTAGCCGGCGAAATCCCCAACAACGCCTTGATTCAAACGCGACTGAACCACTTCATCAGTCGTGAACCAACCCAAATCAACCATGTAACTGTTTTCACTCATGTCACCCACACCGACCACAGCGACGTCCGCTTTACGAGCCAGGTCCAAGGTCTGCTTTACAGTCGCGTTCTGCATGAAGGCCATCTTCTGATCGCGGTTTTCTGCATAAGCAGGCGCGTAAAGTGTCTCGGAAGTGCCACCATACTTTTTCGCTAGTTGACGGCAGATATGATCGGCATTGAAGCGCCCTCCTCTGGGGTGGATACCACCGATACCACACACAAACTTACAATCGCGCGGGGCAATAACCCCCATGTGATGAGCAACCGCCGACACGTTTCGGCCTTGCCCTACTGTGACAACCGTGCCGCCCCGGAGGGTTTGAGCCAAATAGTTAGATACTAAGCCCCCCACTTGCATACGCTGCGACTCTTCATCCGGTTGGTCGAGTGCAATCAGTGCGCGTTTAACGCCAAAGCGTTCAATAAGTCGTTGTTCAATCTTGGCACTGTAGACTGGGTGATACTTAACCGTAATTTCAACGATGCCCTCGTCCCTAGCTTGTTTAAGTAAACGACCAATCTTTGCACGAGAAACGCCAAACTTCTTTGATATCTCCTCTTGCGTTGCCCCGTCTTGATAGTAGGCCACTGCAATTTCAGTAAGCAGATCATTGCTGGTTTCGTTGTTGTCATTCTTCATCGATGCATACACCACAAGGATTTTATAAAAACGAGCATTGGCTCATTGCCTAATCATATGCTCAAATACTTCCACACCTTATCATTCGCTCATGCTCATTACAATTTCTCAGCTCTTTTTTTTCACCGTTCTAATTGCGTTCTAGGCCTTGGCTGCACTAGCTTGACTTTCAAAAATCGTCAGAGCTAACAAAAACCAAAATTAACCCAACAAATAGCAAGTTTTATCCCAGTATTCGGTTGACATTAATTCTGCATAGGGTAAATATGGCTTCAACATTTACTCACGAGTGACGCAAATGCTCAAGCAATTGTACGCACTCTACCCTAACAGTCATTGAGCGGTCTTGGGGATTAAATGAATCTTTGAACCGCTGTTTAGCATTTGTATTTCGAGCCTTAGTCTCAAATTCTCTGCCCTCTAGAATAGGAACGAACTGATGAGCAACAAATTAGAGCAACTTCGTAAACTAACTACTGTCGTAGCGGACACTGGCGATATCGAAGCGATTCGCAAGTACCAGCCACAAGATGCAACGACAAACCCTTCTCTGATTTTGAAAGCGGCGCAGATTGAAGAGTACGCACCTCTAATTGACCAAGCGATTGAATACGCAAAGTCTCAAAGCAACGACAAAGCACAGCAAGTACAAGACACTTGCGACATGCTAGCGGTAAACATCGGTAAAGAAATTCTTAAAACCATCCCAGGCCGTATCTCAACAGAAGTTGACGCTCGTCTTTCTTACGATATGGAAGGCAGCGTAGCGAAAGCACGCCAACTTATGAAAATGTATAACGATGCGGGTATTGCAAACGACCGTATCCTGATCAAGCTGGCTTCTACTTGGGAAGGCATCCGCGCTGCAGAGATCCTAGAGAAAGAAGGCATCAACTGTAACCTGACTCTTCTATTCTCATTCGCTCAAGCTCGTGCATGTGCTGAAGCAGGCGTTTTCCTAATTTCTCCTTTCGTTGGCCGCATCATGGACTGGTACAAAGCGAAAGAAGGTCGCGACTTTGAAGCATCAGAAGATCCAGGTGTACTATCAGTAACTGGCATCTATAACTACTACAAAGACCACGGCTACAACACAGTTGTTATGGGTGCAAGCTTCCGTAACACAGGTGAGATCCTAGAGCTAGCTGGCTGTGACCGTCTAACAATCAGCCCACAGCTACTTGCTGAGCTAGAGGAAGCACAAGGTGAAGTTGTTGAGAAACTGGTTGACTCTAAAGGCTCTAAAGAGCGTCCTGCTGCAATGACTCACGCTGAGTTCCTATGGGATCACAACCAAGATCCAATGGCGGTAGAGAAGCTAGCAGAAGGCATCCGTAACTTCGCTATCGACCAAGGCAAACTTGAGGCGATGATTGAAGCTAAGCTTTAATCCACATCATTTTCTAGAGGGGAACGTTTGCGTTCCCCTCTTCAATTTTCTCTCTTTATAATCAATTTTTTCGGAATGTATTATGGATCGTAAACATCTCGCTAATGCTATCCGTGCGCTAAGCATGGACGGTGTTCAACAAGCTAACTCTGGTCACCCTGGCGCACCTATGGGCATGGCTGATATCGCTGAAGTACTTTGGCGTTCACACCTAAACCACAACCCATCAAACCCAGAGTGGGCTGACCGCGACCGTTTCGTACTATCAAACGGCCACGGCTCTATGCTGATCTACTCATTGCTTCATCTAACAGGCTATGCCCTACCAATCGAAGAGCTAAAGAACTTCCGTCAACTTCATTCGAAAACACCGGGCCACCCAGAATACGGTTACGCACCTGGTATTGAAACTACCACGGGTCCACTAGGCCAAGGTATTACCAACGCGGTAGGTATGGCGCTGGCTGAGAAAACTCTCGCGGCTCAGTTCAACAAAGAAGGTCACGACATCGTTGACCACTACACCTATGCGTTCATGGGTGATGGCTGTCTGATGGAAGGTATCTCTCACGAAGCATGTTCGCTTGCAGGCACACTAGGCCTTGGCAAACTCATTGCGTTCTGGGATGACAACGGCATCTCAATCGATGGTGAAGTGGAAGGCTGGTTCTCTGACGATACACCTAAGCGCTTTGAAGCATACGGCTGGCACGTCATTCCAGCTGTAGACGGTCACGATTCAGACGCTATCAATGCAGCGATTGAAGCGGCCAAAGCAGACCCTCGCCCTACTCTTATTTGTACTAAAACCATCATCGGCTTTGGTTCACCAAACAAGTCAGGCTCACACGACTGTCATGGTGCACCTCTAGGTGCTGACGAAATTGCAGCAACTCGTAAACAACTAGGTTGGGAGCACGGCCCATTTGAAATTCCGACAAACGTTTACGCTGAGTGGGATGCGAAACAAGCGGGCGCTGAGAAGGAAGCTGCGTGGAACGAGAAACTTGCCGCGTATGAAGCAGCCTACCCAGAGTTGGCAGCAGAATTCAAACGCCGCGTAAATGGTGAACTACCAGCAGAGTGGGAAGAGAAAGCATCCCAGATCATTGCTGATCTTCAAGCAAATCCTGCGAACATTGCTTCTCGTAAAGCGTCTCAAAACGCACTAGAGGCGTTTGGCGCAATGTTGCCTGAGTTCCTAGGCGGTTCTGCTGACCTTGCTCCGTCTAACCTCACCATGTGGTCTGGTTCTAAGTCTCTTACGGCTGAAGATGCGTCAGGTAACTACATTCACTACGGTGTGCGTGAATTCGGTATGACGGCTATCATGAACGGTATTGCGCTGCACGGCGGCTTCGTCCCTTACGGTGCAACCTTCCTAATGTTCATGGAATACGCGCGTAATGCAATGCGTATGGCTGCGCTAATGAAAGTGCAAAACATCCAAGTTTACACTCACGACTCTATCGGTCTGGGTGAAGATGGCCCAACGCACCAACCTGTTGAGCAAATGGCATCACTTCGCCTAACGCCAAACATGAGCACATGGCGTCCATGTGACCAAGTTGAGTCTGCAGTAGCTTGGAAATTTGCAATTGAGCGTAAAGACGGTCCTACGTCACTTATCTTCTCTCGCCAAAACCTTGCGCAGCAAGAACGTGACACGCAGCAAGTGGCTGACATCGCAAAAGGTGCTTACGTGCTGAAAGATTGTGAAGGCACGCCTGAGCTAATTCTTATCGCCACAGGTTCTGAAGTTGAGCTAGCGGTTAACGCAGCCGCTGAGCTTTCTGCAGGAGGCAAAAAAGTACGTGTCGTCTCTATGCCAGCAACTGACGTCTTCGACAAGCAAGACGAAGCATACCGCGAATCTGTACTGCCTTCGAGCGTGACTGCACGTGTTGCCGTTGAAGCGGGTATTGCCGATTTCTGGTACAAGTACGTTGGCTTTGGTGGCAAGATCGTGGGTATGACAACATTTGGTGAGTCTGCCCCTGCAGGTGAACTATTCAAGATGTTTGGTTTCACCACAGAAAACGTTGTGAGCACAGCGAAAACACTGCTTAAGTAATTCGTTTCAACATTTTAAAAAGCCGGGGCCTAATTGGGTCTCGGCTTTTTGGGTTGTGCCGAACTCGCTTCCCATTTACTTGACGTCACGATTCAAGATCCTAGACTGTAAAAAACACCTCAAAAGGATTTTGATATGGCTAAATGGATTTCGCTTCTGTTGACCATGATGGTTTTTTCCGTTAATTCCGCGCAACTCGAATTCATAAAAAATGGCATCACTGACAAAACCCTTTCTGACCAAGATTTACTAGAGTTGCCACAAACAGAGATCGCCACAGAGTTACCATGGATTGATGGCGTCAGTCGATTTTCGGGCGTTCAGTTGACAGATATTTTTAACCATATCAAGACACCAATACCAAAAACGATGACATTTGTTGCCTTGAACAATTACCAAGTTGAGGTGGAAATTCAGGACATCGAAAAGTACCAACCGATCATCGCCAATAGAAAAAATGGCGAAATGATGTCGGTAAGAGACAAAGGACCATTTTGGGTGATCTTCCCGCTTTCCGAGTACCCCGAAATCGATAACACTGATTATCATGCAAAAATGATTTGGCAACTAAAGGAAGTAAGATATTAGTAATGACGGGAGGTATTTTATGGGCATTAAATCCATCGTTAACAAAATACCAATTAACTTTTCCAAATCAATACTCGTTCTGCTTACCTCATCAGTGTTGATGGTAAACCTATTCACTATTGATCGTATAAATAGCATTAATGGTGACCTTTCCGACCGCAAGAACGAGGCAACTTGGTTCGTCTTACAGCTAGTAAAAGAATACTCCAACCTTATTACTCAAGTGAGCACCACTCCTTACAACTCTTCTTCCGTTAACCTTGCCTACGATCTTACATGGAGCCGATTCGACATCATTCTAACCAGTAAAGAATCTGCAAAGTTTATCGCTCAAGCAAACTACCGGTTGTTTTTTGAACATCACTTTGACAAATTCAAAACAGTGGAAAAGTCACTAAAGCTGATTGAACAGCAGCCAGAATTACGGCTTCCTTTGCTCAAAAGAATCGAATTGAATTTTGAGCAAATCATTCAGTTTATTAACGATAAATTTCGGATCGAGAGTCCCATATCCCAACAACACCGAAATGAAATAAACAACCTACTAATCATGCAAAAATCAAGTTCTATCGCTCTGATTATATTGGTTATCTTTATCTCTTATGTGTTCTGGTTAGAAGGTCGTTTGAGGGAAACAATCCAGCGTACTGACCCACTGACTCGGACACTTAACCGTACATCTCTCAATGAAGACCTCAAAGCCAGATCATCATGGGATTGCTGCGAGCTGTTATCGATTCGAATTCACAACGTACCCGAAGTTAATCAAAAGTATGGAATTGACTATGGCGACATAATCATTAAGACAGCAGCGGAAAGAATAATTACTACTCTTGATTCTAACTATCGAGTCTATCGTTATAGTGGTGCACAATTTATCGTTCTACGAGAACAAGTCAAAGAGCCTTCAGGGACCCCTTATTTCCAAAATTTGAAAGAGATACTCGCATACCCCCTTGAATTGTCCGATATGACGTTGGTTTTGGATGTGAGTATTATTCAGGATACGGATTTAGAACTAAACCAACTGCTTGAGCGATTGACACAGCTATCAAGACGACCGCTATCGGTAACACTTTAATTCACCATACTAGAGGCCTTTGTTCGTGACATTATTGATGTAAGCCATTGACTTAACCATCAATCGATAGGAAACGGAACCAAAATGACAAGCTCAATTACTTCGAAGAACGCTCATCTCCAACAGTCATCAACTCAGTAATATTTGGTATTTTCCGGTCGATTTGGTATTCGCTATAGAACTGGCAAAACTCATCATACTGAAGAGGCTGGCTAATAAAATAGCCTTGCAAGTAGTCACACTCTAACGATGCTAGGTACTCACTTTGTAAGTCGGTTTCCACCCCTTCACCCACTACCTTAGCACCGCAACTGTGTCCCAAAGCGACAATGGACTTCAGCATTTTCTTTTCATCGCCCTTCAAGCAAATCAAGTCAACAAAGCTCTTATCAATTTTTAGTTCATCGACTGGATAATGAAGCAGCTGATTTATCGAAGTAAAGCCGGTTCCAAAGTCATCTAGCGACATTTTGAACCCTATTTCTCTTAAAGTACTGATCATAGCAATAGTATCTTGGGTACTTTTCACATAACTGGTTTCTGTTATCTCCAAAATCACGCGACTAAAATCGATAGCATGACTATTACAAATGCTGCAAAGTTGCTCAATAAAACCATTATTATAAAGTTCTAATGCAGAGATATTGACGGATATATTACCTGTATAATTACAATCTTTAGTCATTCTCGAGAGATCAAACAGTGCTTTTTCTAGAACCCACTTATCAATCTCGACAATCACATTAGCTTGCTCTGCGATAGGAATAAACTCATCGGGATAAATACCTTTAGCTTGCAATGCTGGGCATCGAATCAAACTCTCGATACTGCTTACACGGGATGCTTTAATGTCAATTAATGGCATATAGTTGAGTTCAAAAGCCCCCTGCTCAATACAAACTAGCAGTTGTTTCTCAATTTCTTCACGGCGCGCCAGTTCGGCTAAAAGCGCCTCATCAAAAACAGAGATAGGCGTACCATTGGTAACTTGTTTTGCTTTCGCTAAGGTTTCCTCTAATCCCTTTTGCCAAATTTTAACATGATGTTGATTAGTTAAAGGGATAACCGCCATTGCTATCTCAATATGCGAAGTAAATCCCTTTGATGAAAAAGCCTTGAAATACCGCTCTCTAAACTGCGTCGCTAGTGCTTTGGCGTTATGCACATTGGTAGTACTGAGCACCGCACAAAAAGTGTTTGAACCATATCGGCTCAACGAATAGTCACTGTATCCCACTCCCTGTTGGTTTTGATTATTGCTGGCAAGTTGAACCATCTGCTCACTGAGACGAATCAGAAGCTGATCAGCAAAGTCTTGTCCATGGATATCATTGATTCTTCTAAAGTTCACAATATCCCAAGCGAGCAAGTAGCTATTATCATTCACACAACTAACGACGCGATTCTCCACATAGTCTATGAATGACTTTCGAGTAGCCAGCTTGGTTAAGTTGTCAAATTCAGCTTCAAATTTTACTTTGGTCAGACTATCAATATACGCATTACGTAAAACAGCAACTTCGCTATTTCCTTTTGATCTCTTGAAGTATCTTAACTCTAATCCCCCACGTTGGATGTCATATAGGAGGTTCTGTATCGGACCGGTCACATTTAGACGTACGACAATATGCACAACCGCAAGTAATGTGGCCAATATAACGGTCACATACCCTAACGCTCTCGCTAATAGTTGTGCTCTGAAATCCGAAAAATAGTCATCTAATACCGTCAGTTCCAACCTTACCCCATAACCACTTATCTGATAAATATCTCCATCAATGAAAGTATTTGAGAGTGTACTCACCAATAGCGAAGAATCATCGCTTTTCGAAGGCCCAAATGACATAGAAACATCTGGGAGCTGGTCGATTTCTGACAATAACTGATTGATCTCTAACATAGGAGCATCAACAACTAATAAACTCCTTTCTTTGCGCGTGAGCGTACGCTTATCGCCAGAGGACAAAATTGGGTCATAGGCGCTAATAACTGTCCTTCGTAATTCGCCTGTCGAAGATACGTAAACGTCTCGTGTTCTCGAAAAAGACTCTCCAAGCGACACCAAAACATGAGTGTCGAAAACAGACTGATAAATATCACTTGGCAGCTCACGTGCTATAAAAGGATCACTTACACTGCTCGCAGCAGTAATGGTAAACAAGTCATCAATCACAAATAGTTGAGCAGAGCCCATTTGCGTGACATACGCTTTCGACATTAGATAGTTAATGTGTGCTTCTAAGAAGTTACGAACCCCATAATCACCGGTGTCTTGAAGATGACGAACAAACTGCTCTGATGCGGCTAGCTCCCCACCAAGAAAGTCCATTGCACGACTCTCATACTCGGCTGCAATGAGCGCTGAAGACGCTCGGCTTACCCAGCGGTCTCGCTCAAGAGCCTGGTATTCACGCAATTGCCACATGTAGACAATGGTAGCCACCGAAACAACCAATATGCCAACGATTGGAATGAGTGCAAAATGTAAGCGCTGAACCAATTTCATCGTTACTTCAATTCCTTCACGATTCGTTGTCGAATTGATAAGCCTACGTCACTCACCACACGATAGGTGTAGCTTTTGTCGATCAATTTTTGGGTTGGGCTTATCACTGGGTCTTGCAAGTACTCTTGTTCTAGGTAGGATTCAATATTTGAATTCGGAGTCGAAAACCAGGCTTGCTGAGCGTTTTGGGCCGCAATATCAGGTCTGGTGAGATACTCAATGGCCATCTTTGTTTGCGGCTTAGTTATAATGCCTGAAGGAACCGCAAGACATTCAACCCATACAAAGGTCCCTTCAGTTGGCACCACGTACTGCCATTCTCCCTCTGAGTGACTACTCGATGCATTCAGTACATAATCATCACCTGAAAAGCCGAATGCTATATCAGTACTCTCAAGCAGCGACGGGTTATCCACGGAATCTAATATATATTCGGTCGAATTTAAAAACGCTCTTTGCTGCTTCAATGCGTCGTAAGCAAGCTTTAAATCATTCTTATCATCCGTAAACGGGTCTTTATTACTGGCAAGTAAAGACGCACCAATAAGATCGATTGGATGGTAGTACATTGATACACGGCCACGATGTTGTGGATCAGGATTGATTAACTGTTTCCACGAAGTGACGGGCTGCTCAAACGCTGATTGTCGGTAAACAATGCCGCTCGTGCCCCAGGCGTAAGGAATACCATAATCACCACACTGCTCAAACCATCTTGCTTCAAATCGATTTTCCAGTTCATGTCTAATTTCAATCAGCGGTTGCATTACTCCCTGCTCCGCCAACATATTTAAACGGACACTTTCAATCACCACAAGATCAATCGAATTGCGCCTCTTACTGAGTAGTAGCTCATCACGAACGGACTCATCGGAAAAGTAGGTTTCTTTTAAATGAAGGTGTTGCTCGTCCACCAAACGCTCGATCACCGCCGGGGACAAAAACGCCTCCCAGTTGTACAAGTGTATCGTCGCCGCTCGATCCGAAGAAGAAGCGTTAGACGCTGCAAATATTGTCAGCCCACCACACAACAGAGTCGATAAACGACAACAGCGATCCACCACTAGCATTGGCTAATCCTTTAGCTATGACATTTCTAAAAGACTAGGACAACCAATGAGGGAATTCGATAAAAGTAGCTTCTCATAGTTGAGAATACTGCCTATCTAAGAGCTACCGAAGCAAGTTTCTTTGTTACTGAATAATATGGGGATAAAAGCACGCCCACAGCCAGAGTGCGAAAGAATTGAGATTCTTTATTTAGGTTCCAGTGGGAGCAACTGGTTCGCCATCTCACCTGTCACCATGTCAATGCTGACATGGTACAGGTTGTCGGGATCCCCATGATGCCTGAAGGTAAACTGATAGCTGTGAACAGGATAGAAAATCGGCACATCTGTAACTTGCTTTAGATCATAACCATCTTGAACAAATACTTCTTGGACCTCGACCCGCGATTGTGCCGCCTCCAACTCTAATTGACGATCATAAGCCGGAGCAACCGACGGGTTGCTAGGATAGCCAGTGCCGTCATATGTCAAAGTACGTAACGAACCATCACTCCATACATAGAGATCTTTCCAGCCATTATGCACTCGATTAGACAACAAGATTGGCACCTCTGTTACCGTCATTCGATGGAGTACAACTCCTTTATCATCGAACAAATACGCCATACAACCGCCTGAGCCACAAAAATAAGGGTCCTGCATCAAGACCATCAACTCGTCACGTCCATCGCCGTTTAAATCAGCGGCACCCGCTAGATATCGGTAATCCTTGTCTCTAGGGTCGAGCTTTTCCGGAACCAATATGTCTTCTACAACCAACCTATCAATATTGTCGAGCGTGAAAACCTCAGGTCGCGGTTCGCTGGTGTATTCATTGCAGCCTTGCATTAAGGCAGCAACCGAAAATAGTACAATGGCTCGCTTCACATCCGTCTCCAACACCCAATAATGATACCTAAGTCTATGAAGATAAACGGGGACTCTCAAGGTAAAATTAAAAAATCACAACGTCGTCACCACACGAACCGCCAGCAAAATCAGCACCAGTCCCGAAACTTGGTCAATTAATTTCGCCTTCGATTTCAGCTTGTTCAACAAGCGTGGTGATGACAACATAAAAGTAATTAACGTGTACCACAGACCATCAACAACTAATGGAGTGAAGACGATGATCGCTTTGTCAGAGACTTCACTACCAACGGCAACAAATTGGCTGAACAACGCGGTAAAGAACAACGCGATTTTCGGACTCAATAGAGAAATGAATAGCCCCTCTTTTGCTGCAACCATTACCGAGACTTGTTTGCCCGACTCTAATCGCTCTACAATCCCACCTTTTGAGCGCAGCGCGTTATAACCCAACCATGCGAGATAAAGCGCACCAAGTAATGAAATTCCTTTAAATACCATAGGAAATTGATGCAGTAACACCGATAAGCCGAGCACTGTCACCAATGCATAAACGCCAATACCAAACGCATGTGCCCAAGCGGTTGCTAGGCCATGCTGTCGTCCACCCGCCAGACTGTGTTTAGCCACAATCGCTAAGCTTGGTCCTGGTGACATCGCTCCCAACAGACAAATCGCTAACAGTGACAACCAAATAGTAAAACTCATAGATTTTCTCCTTCTTTGAGCGTCAATCTACCATCGGCCATCAATGATTTGAAATCACGATTTATCATCATCACCATGATCTAAAATCATACTTATAGCCTAAGGTCAGTCTCGGACGGAGTACATAGAGGTTCGCATATGCGTTAACACTTGTTCCCGCAACCACGTGTGCGCGGGATCTTGATCATACTTGGGGTGCCAAATGAGCCAATAAAGGTGTGTGGGCGGAGTAAAAGGCAAAGAAAAGGAGCGCAACCCCAATGACTGCGCGAGATTGACAGCTATATGTTGAGGCAGCGTTAGCAAACCATCACTCTGTTGCAGCATAGCGAACGCAGAGCTAAAGAAGGGAGTGGAAACCAAGATGCGGCGCTTGAGACCTCTCTCTTTCATCGTTCTATCAAGAAAGCTGTCTTTATCGCCACCCGCAGAAATACGGATATGCGGATAGCGCTCTAAGTCCTCGAAACTCAACTCTGGATGATTGGATAATGGATGCTGCTTGCGCATCACAATCACTGGCAAATCTTCACCTATTTTGCGCGAACTCAAACCGACTGGAGCTTCTGGTAGCATGGTTGATGCAAGCTGTACGTCAGAATCTCCTAACTGCTGCAATAAATTGGGCTCCCAAAGGCGATAGGAAAAGTCCATTAACGGTGCATATTCAGCAATCCGTCCAACCAACTCGGGAAAAATATACTGTGCGACGTAATCAGATGAAGAAAAAGTCAGTGTTTGCTGGTAGAGCTTGGGGTCGAACTCATCACTACCTAGTACGCGATGAATGTTTTCAAGTAACGGCTCCAGCTCTCGGCTGAGTTTGAGTGCACGTGGTGTCAACACATAGTGGCTCCCCTCTCGAACCAATAACGGATCTTGATAAATATCACGTAGCTGGCTCAATTGGCGGCTTACAGCCGATTGCGTTAAATTAAGACGCGTAGCCGCTCGGCTCACATGGCGCTCTGCAAGCAGCACCTGCAATGTGTAAAGGAGGTTAAGGTTAGTTTTACTGTTCATCGGCCTATCTGCTTTATCGAAAGACCAAGATCAAATGTGACTACCCGTCGCGACTACTTAATCGGCTGGGCAACCGGTATTTTTGATGGAAGGTAGTCGATAACTGCTTGGTTCTTCCCTTGTTTTTTAGCAGCATACATGAGTTTGTCGGCCTCATACAGCGTCTCAAAGTCGCCAGCGCTCTGATAAATCACACAACCTACGCTCACTGTTACCCTCTGGTAATCTATTTCCGCAAGCTCTATCTCTCTTACTGCGTCGCAAATGTTCTTTGCAAGCTGCTCTGATGCGCAGGTTATCTGGTCGACAAAAGCGAGAGCAAATTCCTCTCCTCCGATTCTGGCTATGGTTTGAGACTGGCCAGTCAAGCTACTCAGCTTTTCTGCCACGCTCTTAATGACCAAGTCACCTTTCACGTGCCCATAGGTATCATTGATGGCCTTGAAATTATCGATGTCAACGATCATTACTGTCAGGTTACCCTTGAGTTGACCATAGCGTTGCAGCTTTTCAAGAAAGTAACGACGATTCCAAAGTCCGGTTAACGCGTCTGTTTCTGAGAGATGTTTTAGTCTTTGATTGCTTCTCGCCAGCTCTGCTGTGCGCAGCTTTAATGCGAATTTGAATACGAGTAAGTAGCTCGCCACCAGAGCCACAATGATGCCAACGGCCAGTTTCGGCAAATAATCTGGATAGACAGTCGCAATGTACATCCAACGATTGAGTATCCGTTCACGCTCTTGTGCAGTGACCTTGTTGAAACGAGCAATGACACTCCCTAATGCCTGAGCGCGCTGAATAGAAGTCGCATAATACAGGTTTCCAGAGTATAAGTGCTTCACATCTATAAATTGACCACTGGCTCGGGAGGTCGTGAGGTAGTAGTTGGCAACTTGAAGATCGGCAACAAACGCGCGTATACGATTACCCAGCGCGGCCTCGATCATCAAGGCATTGTTAGCAAAATATGTCAGGGCGACATTTGGATAATGCGTTTGCATATATTCAGCTTCATAACCACCGTTCACTACGCCAACGTTGTGATTGTGGTTTCCCTGTAAGAAGGCGTTGGCATCGAAGGTTTGTAAAGAGTGATGAAAGTAAAGCTGAGTATCTATCTGAAACAGCGTACGACCATACGCTAAGTAGCCTGACCGCGCCTCGGACCAAAGTAACCCAGCATGTATATCCGCTTGATTGCGTTTCACTCGATCCAGCGACTCTTTCCAGTCTACCAATTGAAATTCAATCTCGACATTATTGACTTGCCCATAAGCTTTCCAAAAATCCACCAAGATCCCGGCTGGCTGACCTGTGTCATCTATAAATGAATAAGGTTTCCAAGCTTTTGAGTTGGTGACAATTAGACGATTTTCTGAAAACGGTAGATCGACCTGGGACCGTACGTCGTAAACATTCAAATTTTGCGAGTCAGTTTCATCAGACGCGACGGCAACACGACAGATCAAAACCAGTATCAAAGCTAATGACCAGAGCACATTAAACCGGGTCATAATCAACATGTTACACACTCGCAACTACCTAATAAGAATATTATTTATAGCCGCTTATTGTGTGACATGCCTTCCGTATTTTTGAATTTCTCGACCTAGATCGCACAAAGCCAGCTCACCCATCACTTCCTTATAAAAAGCAGGAACATAGGGATCGATCTATAAATTCCCATATTTAACTAAGAGCAAAGTTGACTGCCGCCTCACTGTGAATTTGCGTAGTATCATAGAGTGGAATTCGAGTATCGGATTGCTTTATCAGCATCGCAATTTCTGTACAGCCTAAAATAATCGCTTGAGCGCCACGTGCGGCTAGATCATCAACAATTCTCAAATACTCTTGCTTAGAGGGTGATCGTATCTCGCCTTTTACCAGCTCTTGGTAAATGACATCGTGGATGAGTTTGCGCTGACTATGGATTGGGGTGAGTACATCAATACCAAACTGTTGCTCTAACCGACCTTTGTAAAAGTCTTGTTCCATCGTAAAGGCCGTGCCAAGCAAGCCCACTTTCGAGATTCCATCTTTTGCTAAAACTTGTGCGGTTGTATCGGCAATATGAATGAGAGGAATCGACAGCTTTGCCTCTATCTCAGGCGCCACCTTGTGCATGGTATTGGTACAAATCAACAAAGCATCTGCACCAGCGCTTTGGATTGACTGAGCGGCCTGACTTAAGTGCTCCGCCGCGCCTTGCCAATCTCCTTTGCGTTGCATTGCTTCTATTTCAGCAAAATCGACGCTATAAAGCGCAATCTTGGCGGAGTGAAAGCCCCCTTTCGCCGCTTTTACCCCTTCATTAATCGCTTTGTAGTAGTTCGCTGTCGACTCCCAGCTCATTCCACCAAGTAGGCCAATAGTTTTCATTTTGATTCCTTATCGTCTTCCTAGAGCCTGACTATAACCAAGTGGCTAAGTCATAATCAACGAATTAGTTAAGGAAATTCTTACAGTTACCTTAGGGTTCAAGTAACAAGCGAATCCCTTATTGAGCCTTGTCTCAACGGTAATCAGACCAGTAAAATTACTTACTTAAAATGCTAAAGAATTCTTCTTTGGTACCGATACACTATCTAGCTATACAAAACAGTGTTCTTAATAATAAATTCATTTCATAGCACCTTGTATACATTCAATGTCAGCCAACCAATAGATCAATAGTTTTAGCGAATCTAGGACATAGTATGAAATTTAGCCACAAAATCGTATCCGCTTCAGCGGCATTACTGCTCGTTACCGTCTCAACCTTGGGTGTCACTCAGTTGATTACTGTACGTAGCGAGCTTCAAGATCACATTGATAGCAGCATCCATGAGCTGACTACGGGCATTAAGAACACCATCACGTATGACTTAAATGCCAAGCGTGATATCGCCACTTCCGTGACTGAATCTCTAGAAATCAATCCTGAAAATCGCGAATTCATCACCAACGTCATCACCACTCCTACACTGAAAAGTAGTTTTCAAGCCGTTGGTGTCGGTTATGATGCTGATGGTTCTCTAATTAGTAACGACGGATGGGTACCAGATAGCACCTATGACTCGCGAACACGTCCTTGGTATCAAGAAGCAAAACAAACCAATGGCACAATTATTACTGACCCCTATGTTGATTCATCAACGAAAAACGTCATCATCTCACTTGGCTCTGCTCTCAACGACGACTCCGGTCGCTTTATAGGCAGCGTTGTCTTTGATGTGACTTTAACGACCTTGGCTGATCTCGTGAATCAAACTGACCTGTTTGGTGCAGGTTATTTGTTTGTCGTGACCGGCAAAGGCATGACCATTGCGCACCCTGATAGCAGCTTCAACGGCCAACCAGTGACTAAGTTCGTGCCAGGTATTCAGCTAAAATCAGGCGCTCAGCAGCTTTCTATCAATGGCCAAGATTACCAAGTTAATCTAGTGCAAGTGCCTGAAGAGAACTGGTACGTCGGTGCGATCATTGATAAAAGCATCGCGTTTTCAGCGATCCGTAGCATGCGCAATCAATCGATTCTATTTACTATCTTTGGTCTGATCGTCAGCGTTATTGCGCTAACCGTACTGATTCGCTTCCTAATGCGTCCACTCAATGACCTTAATGCTGCAATTCAAGATGTTGCTAATGGTAACGGTGACCTGACTCATCGTCTTGATACCAATACAGATGAGGAGTTTGCCGAGCTTGCTAAAGGCTTCAATACCTTTACAGGGAATCTACAGCAGCAAATTATTCAGTCGAAGCAAATCTCTACTAAAATCCTCGCATTGACTCAGCAAACGACTGAGGGCGCAAAGCACTCTGCAGTTGCTATGAATACCCAGCTTCAAGAGTTAGAACAGCTCGCTACAGCGATGAACGAAATGGCCAGTACTTCTTCAGAAGTCGCTAACAACGCCCAAGGTGCAGCAAGTGCAGCGCAAGCAGCGGACTGTGCAACTCAAGAAGGTTCAGAAGTCGTACTTGATACCACAAGCGCCATTACTAACCTATCGAATAGTATCGAAGAAGCAGTCATTGAAGTTCAGGGCTTAGAAACAGCCACTGACAACATTGAAACGATTCTGAAGGTTATCAACGACATTGCCGATCAAACCAACCTGCTAGCGCTAAACGCTGCGATTGAAGCAGCACGTGCCGGCGAATCTGGACGTGGTTTTGCCGTGGTAGCCGATGAAGTTAGAACGCTAGCACAGCGTACGCAGGAGTCGACGACAGAAATTCGCAGTATGATTGAACAGCTTCAAGCCGGGGCACACTCTGTCTCAGCAGCAATGTCGCAAAGTAAAGACAGTGCAACACTAGCTGTTGATCGTGCGCAATCAGCCAATGATGCGTTGGAGCGTATTCGTCAGTCCATTGCCCAAATATCTGACATGAACATGCAAATCGCAGCTGCGGCAGAAGAGCAGAGTCTAGTGGCGGAAGAGATTAATGCCAATACCGTTAAGATCAAAGATTTGAGTGAGCAAGTCTCCGAAGCAGCAAGCGGTGCAAATTCTGCTATGACAGAGCAATTTGACAATGTACACCAGCAAGAAGCGATTTTAAGCCGCTTTAAAGTCTGATGACTTATCGCCCCCATTCGACTTGACGAATGGGGGCGAGGCTTATCTTTTCTTTGAGTATTAAAGTTCCCCCTAATCCCCCACTACTACCATCCAAAATCATCATTCAGATTAATTCTCCATACCAATTGGAAAAAACCAGAATTATTAACTACCTTGTAACTAGATATCGAAATATTACATCAAACACTTGGAAAGGATAATTTACACAATAGTCAAAATCTTAATCCACCACCAACATTGACATTCAAAATATCATGATTTCTTCTTTGAACTCACTCAAAAGCAGCGAGTAAACATACATTTTCTACGTGTAATCGCTGAAAAGTTAGTCTAACGCTAGCAATATATATTCACCTCGCAACTACCTACCTTGAAACGTAGTCATGCTAAAAATCTTAAAAACCTCAGAATCTTTGTCTATAATATGCAATGAGGTGACTAGTAAAAAACAGAAATTGGTACTAGTTGTCTAGGATCTTATAGAAAAACATACACCCAACGTTTAAATAGTCAGCAGTTGACAACATTTTTCCTACAAAAGTCAGAAAAAAACACTTTTAAGGGTTCCAACTGCAACCATAAACTGGTTTACTTGTCACTGTTAGCGCGCCTCTACAACTTTTAGAAGGTGTATATAAAAAAATACACACAACGTTTCGGCGCCAAAGTTACGGACAAACACAACAGATTAATTGGAGTTATCGTGGCAACGAGCAACACAAACGCAGCACCCCGCGACAATTGGGGTTCGAAGCTTGGCTTCGTAATGGCCGCAGCAGGTTCTGCTGTAGGTCTTGGTAATATTTGGAAATTCCCATACACAGCAGGTGAAAATGGCGGTGGCGCATTCATCGTTATCTACCTTGCATTTGTAATTTTCATTGGTTTTAGCGTAATGCTGACTGAATTTGCTATAGGTCGTAAGACTGGCCGCAGTGCAGTTGGTGCTTTTAAATCGACAGACGGTCGCTGGACATTTGTTGGGGTAATTGGCGTACTAAGTGGTCTACTTATCATGGGTTTCTACCCTGTAGTAGGTGGCTGGGCGCTGGCTTATGTTCAGAAAGTCGCAACAGGCCTGTTGAGCACACCTGAAGCAATCGGTGATAGCTTTGGTGGTTTCATCACAGATCCTGTGCAACCACTTCTTTGGATGGGTATCTACTTGCTAATGAACATCATCATCGTTAGCCGTGGTATCTCAGGTGGTATCGAGAAAGCAGGTAAAATCCTGATGCCGATCCTATTCCTAATCCTAATCATAGTATCTGTTAAAGGTCTTTCACTACCAGGCGCTATGGCTGGTGTTGAGTTCCTATTCAGCCCAGACTTCTCGAAAGTAGACAGCGGCGTTGTGCTAGCAGCACTTGGTCAAGCCTTCTTCTCTCTAAGTCTTGGTATGGGTTGTATGATCACATACGGTAGCTACCTGAAGAAGAAAGAGAACCTAGTTCAAACTACAGGTATGGTTACGGCAATGGACACGGGTGTTGCTATCCTAGCGGGTATCGCAATGTTCCCAGCAATGTTTGCGCTGGGTATGGAGCCTGCAGCAGGTCCTGGTCTAGTATTCGTAGTTGTTCCTCAGCTATTTGCTGAAATGGGCGGCGTTGGTCTTATCTTCGCACTACTGTTCTTCGTGGGTCTAACGGTTGCAGCTCTAACATCTTCTGTATCTCTACTTGAAGTTGTTGTGTCTTACCTAATCGACGAGAAAGGCCTGAAGCGTTCTACAGCGGTTCTTTCTGCAGCGGCAGTAATGGCAGTACTATGTGTGTTTGCTTCTCTATCACTAGGTGGTGTTGGTCCAACTCTGTTTGACACTGGCGCATTCGATATCTTCGACCTACTGACGGATAAGATCTTCCTAGCGGTTGGCGGTATGCTGGTATGTATCTTCGCTGGCTGGAGACTAAGCCGTGAAGAACTAGAGAAAGAAATCACTAACGATGGTGAAGTTAAGTTCCCACTATTCGGTCTGTGGTACAACCTAGTTAAGTTCGTTATCCCTGTAGCTGTTGCAATCGTAGCATTTGCTGGTATCTCTAGCGGCTTCGATAGTGGTAAAGGCCCTATCATGTTGGTTGGCCT
Source organism: Vibrio sp. 10N (assembly GCF_036245475.1). Lineage (NCBI taxonomy): Bacteria > Pseudomonadati > Pseudomonadota > Gammaproteobacteria > Vibrionales > Vibrionaceae > Vibrio > Vibrio sp. 10N. Next base: position 952,673 of record NZ_BTPM01000002.1, read on the forward strand.
TGGCATCATCGCACTAACGGGTGTGCTATCTAAGAAGCTATAATCCGACATTAACGTCTATCAAGCCCTCACCTCTCGGTGAGGGCTTTTTTGTGCCTCGCGTAAAACATTGCCCTTCAACGCAAAAAATCCCGACACTAGGTCAGGATTTTACTCATCAAAACACGGCTATCTTTTTAAGGTTTCGGCTATCTGCACGCTAAGTTAGATTACCTATGCTTATGCTTACGCTTTCGCAATCTCTATTTCGCTTCACCGTAGCGCTCTAAATACAATATCGTTGCCGCAGTTCTTGAAGGCACTTGAAGCTTTCTCAGCAAACTTTTCATATGCACTTTAACCGTCGATTCAGAAATAAATAACCGATCAGCAATTTGCTTGTTTCTGAACCCTTTCGCCACCTCTTTGAGGATCTGCATCTCTCTTTCAGTAAGTGTCGCAAACACATCACTGACATTAGCGCGTTCACTAAGGTAAGTCTTGATTGCCCCACTGAATGCTTTAGAGCCGTCGCTCAAGCCGCGAAGCAGTTCAACAATCTCATCTGGCTCGGTGTCTTTTAATAAATAGCCATCGGCACCAGCTTTCACTAAAGAGTCTATATCTGCAGGGATATCTGAGACCGTTAGAATCACGATAAACCCTTGAAAGTCATCTTCACGCAGCGCTTTGAGCGTATCTAGCCCCGACATTCCCTTCATGTTGAGATCGAGAAGCACTAAATCAGGCTCTGTCTCTTTGGCCAATGCTACGGCATCTGAACCATTGCTGGCTTCCGCGACAACTTGAAAATCATCTTCAAAGCTGAGCAGCTGACCTATACCTCGTCTCATTAATGGATGGTCATCGACTAGCATGACTTTACATTCGCTCACTGAGTGGCTCCTTAGCTTTGTTGCACTTGTACAGCACAAAAGAGTCTCTATGCTGTATATGTTCGTTGAAACGTAAATCGCACTTCACACCCCTGATTTTTCGAAGAGTGTATCGAAAAATCAGCATTTAATCGCGTGGCGCGCTCTTTCATTATACTCATTCCGTAGTGATCCAGTTTATCTTTTGCCTGGTCGAACCCTACGCCGTTGTCGGTAATTTTAACAGTTACTACTGCGCTGTCTCCCTCAATACAGGAGACCTGAATTTTAGAAGCCTGGGCATGTTTAATCGCATTCAGAACGGCTTCACGAATCAGTTGTAAAATATGAACTTGCTCATTAGCGCCAAGCTCCAGTGATGACATCTGATTGTCTAATTCGATATCTGCTGGCGTTTGACTATCAAGTTGATTCAACATTTCCGTCAGCGCTTCACCAAAAGTGCCCTCTTTAATGGACAGCCGAAACGTCGTGAGCAACTCGCGCAGCTGTATATAAGCATTATCAAGTCCCTCACGTATGTCGTTAAGCACAGCCGAGGAGTAACTCCCCTCCAAGCTGCCTAACTCCTTGGTAATAGAGCGATTAAGTAGTGTAACCTGTATCTTTAAATATGACAGCGACTGAGCTAAAGAATCGTGAAGCTCACGCGCGATCGTTGCGCGTTCTTCCATCAAAATGAGCTGCTCTGTCTGGCGTTGTGATTTGTTGTAATACACCGCTCGCGCCAAGATTTGTACAAAGTTGTCTACGAGCTGCTCATCGGGGCAAGGCAAGCCAAACTGGTATCGCAATTGACCCAACGTTTCCCCGTCAAGTCTAAGTGCTTTAATGCGCTCTGAATTTCCGTTGAATTTACCCTCAGTGGCCACCCAAGGTGTGCCTTCTACTTCAGTGACCTGTAACTCTACAGCGGTAATGCCCTCAATACTGTAGATATAGCTGATAATCGCTCTAAAGTTTTCATGAGAAATCCGAGTGGCGGTCAGTTCTTGTGACGATTGATAAAGCACTTGCAACGATTGATGAGCATGCTGCAACTTGTGAGTTTTCTCGTTTACCGCATCTTCTAACCCTCGGTAGAGCTTACCCAAGTCATCAGCCATATTTTTGAAAGCGCGGCCTAAAATACCAAGTTCATTATCAGAACGTAAATCGACTTTGACATCAAAGTAACGATTTTGAATTTGCTCACTCGCAGAAATTAACTGCCCTAAAGGTCGAACAATCTGCTTGCGCACAAACAACACCACATAAATGGCGACAATAAGAATGCCACCCAATCCAATACCACCAGCCCATGCGAGGCGAATCAGCTTATTTTCTGAGTGCTCTTGGAGTTTCAACACAAAATGGTCAATACCATCCACAAAGTCCTCAACGAGTAACAAATACTGCTGACGATCGTCGCTCATTAAGACCTTTTTCAGTTCGTGCCAACGTACAATGACTTGATAATAATCTTGAGTAATTTCTTCTGGCACATCCCAAGATTGCAGCGCCTTCATAGAGGATGAGTACAGCGAGCGCTCAAATTGCTCGACGTGACTCTGATATTGAGGCGAATCGATTTGAATATCATTGGCAAGCCGATAGCTTTGCATACGCATAGAGCCCGACACATTGACCGCTTCAGCGTCATTTAAGCTAGAAGCCAAAGTCAAAATCGCGAAGTTGGTGGTCATTAGCGACAGCAGCAAAATCAAAATCATCGCTTTCGCTATGGTTCCCGTAACGGATTTTGTCGGTTTTTTCATAATCCATTCATCTCATCAAACTATCAAATGCCCGTAAACACCTTCGTATCCAATAGGCTTTAGTTGAAGGCAACACTATCTATCTATTGTCAGTAATTTATTGATCCAAAACAAGCTTAGCACTCAATTACCTCCTAGGAGGTATTTATACAAATGTGTCGAAAACTACAATTCATATGACTATTAATTAAAGATTGTTAACAGATGGGATTTGCTACACTCTTGTTATTACACATTTCATTGGTGCCATGAATGGTAGATATTGCAAAACGACTTTTGTTTAGACGCAAAGCCATCGATCCTACCCAAATCAGACTCCCTTGGGTCAACAATCTTGAACAGTTTACAGACATATGCACCCGCTGTGGAAAATGCGAGGAAGTTTGTGAAACAGGAATTATCTATAAAGGTGACGGCGGCTATCCTGCTATCAACTTCACAGTTGATGAATGTACCTTTTGCTACAAGTGTGCAGAAATCTGCCCAGAGCCTATATTTAATGGTATCGAGACACAACCATGGAACGCCAAAGCCGTCATTAACGACACATGCTTAGCACATAACAATGTTGAGTGCAGAAGCTGTGGTGATAGCTGCGAAACAATGGCGATTACGTTTAAGTTACGTGCAGGTGGTGTCGCGTTACCTCAATTGGAGTTAGCAGATTGTAATGGATGTGGAGCCTGTGTGTCTCCGTGCCCGACCTCTTCTATCTCAGTGAGCAATGTTTAAAAACAGAATTAAAAATAACAAAGAGAACACCGTTTAATGTCACTAAACGAAGTACATATCTCAAGCTTGGTAGTTAACTGCAGGGCAGAACACCTTGAAGAAGTGAAACGCGAAATCGAAAAATTTGATAACGCGGAGATCTATGGAGACAGTGAGGAAGGCAAGATTGTTGTCGTCCTTGAGACTGAGAATCAAGGTTTCGTCACTGACACTATCGACGCTATCAACAACTTACCTAACGTCCTAACCTGCGCCTTGGTGTTTCACCAAATCGAGACAGGACTAGATGACGATCAAAACAACACTGGAAGTAACCATTCCCAATTAGAGGGTGAAGTATGAAAATGACAAGACGTGCGTTCGTGAAAGCGAACGCAGCGGCATCAGCGGCGGCTGTAGCAGGTATTACCCTTCCTGCGTCAGCAACCAACCTGATTGCTAGCTCCGACCAAACAAAAATTACCTGGGATAAAGCACCTTGTCGTTTCTGTGGTACAGGCTGTTCTGTACTAGTAGGGACGCAAAACGGTAAAGTTGTTGCGACCCAAGGTGACCCTGAAGCGCCAGTTAACAAGGGTTTGAACTGTATCAAAGGCTACTTCCTGTCTAAAGTGATGTACGGTAATGATCGTCTTACTCAGCCTCTACTTCGTATGAAAGATGGTAAGTTCGACAAAGACGGTGAGTTCACGCCTATTTCTTGGGACGAAGCATTCGACATCATGGCTGAGAAATGGAAAGCATCTCTTAAAGCCAAAGGACCAACCAGCATCGGTATGTTTGGTTCTGGTCAATGGACCGTTATGGAAGGTTACGCTGCTGCAAAAATGATGAAAGCAGGTTTCCGTTCCAACAACATCGACCCGAACGCTCGTCACTGTATGGCATCTGCGGTAGTGGGTTTCATGCGCGCCTTTGGTATCGATGAGCCTATGGGTTGTTACGATGATTTCGAGAACGCTGACGCATTCGTGCTTTGGGGTTCAAACATGGCAGAGATGCACCCAGTACTATGGACTCGTATTACTGACCGTCGTCTAAGCCATCCTCATGTTCGTGTTAACGTACTGTCTACGTACTACCACCGTTCATTCGAGCTTGCTGATCACGGTTACATCTTTAATCCTCAGTCTGACCTTGCGATCGCAAACTTCATCGCTAACTACATCATTGAAAACGATGCCGTTAACTGGGACTTCGTAAACAAACACACTAACTTCAAGCAAGCTGACACCGATATCGGTTACGGTCTGCGCGATGACGACCCACTGCAAAAAGCTGCGGCTAACCCTAACTCTGGCAACATGAGCGATATCTCATTCGAAGAGTACAAGAAGTCTGTTGCTCCATACACAGTAGAGAAAGCGTCAGAGATCTCAGGTGTTGAACCAGAGAAATTGATTGAACTTGCGAAACAATACGCTGATCCAAACACTAAAGTGATGTCACTTTGGACGATGGGTATGAACCAACATACTCGTGGTGTATGGATGAACGGTTTGGTTTATAACATCCACCTATTAACCGGTAAGATCGCAACTCCTGGTAACAGCCCATTCTCATTGACAGGTCAACCATCAGCATGTGGTACTGCTCGTGAGGTAGGTACTTTTGCTCACCGTCTACCTGCGGACATGGTGGTTGCAAACCCTAAACACCGTGCGATTGCTGAGAAAGAATGGAAACTGCCAGAAGGTACGATTCCACCAAAACCTGGTTTCCACGCAGTACTTCAAGACCGCATGTTGAAAGACGGCGTTCTAAACTGCTACTGGGTACAATGTAATAACAACATGCAGGCTGGTCCAAACATAAACGAAGAGCGTCTACCTGGCTACCGTAACCCAGAGAACTTTATCGTCGTTTCAGACCCATACCCAACTGCAACAGCACAAGCCGCTGACCTTGTCCTTCCGACCGCAATGTGGATCGAAAAAGAAGGGGCTTACGGCAACGCTGAGCGTCGTACTCAAGCTTGGTATCAACAAGTTGAAACCGTGGGCGAAGCGAAGTCTGACTTATGGCAAGTTATGGAGTTCTCTAAGCGCTTCAAGATGGAAGACGTTTGGCCAGAAGAGCTTCTAGCGAAAGCACCAGAATACCGTGGCAAAACAATGTACGACATGCTGTTTAAGAACGGTCAAGTCGACAAGTACCCTATCGAAGAAGCTCGTGAGTTGAACGATGACGCACACCACTTCGGTTATTACGTTCAAAAAGGTCTTTTCGAAGAGTACGCAGCGTTTGGTCGCGGTCATGGTCATGACTTAGCACCATACGATGTTTACCACCAAGTGCGTGGTCTACGTTGGCCAGTTGTTGATGGCAAAGAGACGCTGTGGCGCTACAAAGAAGGCTCAGATCCATATGCGAAAGCAGGTTCAGGTTGGGACTTCTACGGTAAGCCAGACGGCAAAGCTTTGATTATTTCAGCACCGTACGAAGCGCCACCAGAAGTGCCAGACGAAGAGTTTGACTTGTGGCTATGTACAGGCCGTGTCCTTGAGCACTGGCATACAGGTACCATGACACGTCGTGTTCCTGAGCTGTATAAAGCTGTCCCTGATGCGGTATGTTACATGCATCCAGAAGATGCTAAGGCTCGCGGTGTACGTCGCGGTGAAGAAATTCTCATGGCAAACAAACGCGGTGAAGTTCGCGTACGTGTAGAAACACGCGGTCGTAACCGTCCACCTCAAGGTTTGGTATTCGTACCATTCTTCGATGCTCGTATCCTAATCAACAAGTTGATTCTCGATGCGACTGATCCTCTGTCCAAACAGACAGACTTCAAGAAGTGCCCTGTTAAGATCACCAAATTGGCTTAACAGAGAACGAATGAGCAAAACGGCTGCTCCAGTAGGAGTAGCCATCGAAGAATTAGCCTAAAGGCGGAGAAACAAAAATGAAAAAATTGATTGTTGCTATTCTCTCTGTTGGTGCACTTATCGCCGGCGTAGCACAAGCAGAATTGAATAACCCGGGTGGAACTGGTGGTCTAGATTCACTTCGTGGTAGTACGAACCTTGAAGACACTCGTCCTGCGGATGACTTCAAACACACACCTAAAGACCAACTGGTAGAGAGTTCCTATGTGTATCAGCCTCCACTGATCCCTCACCAAATTCGTAACTATGAAGTATCGCTTAACGCGAACAAATGCTTGGCATGCCATAGCTGGAAAAATGCGAAAGAAGCAGGTGCAACCAAAATCAGTGTGACTCACTACATGAACCGTGAAGATGCTGTGTTGGCTGATATGTCTCCTCGTCGCTACTTCTGTCTTCAGTGCCACGTACCTCAAGTTGACGCTCAACCATTGGTTGGCAACGACTTCGAGCGCGTTGATTCATTGCGTACTGAATAGCCAATTGAAGTAGAGAGAGGCTATATATGAAATTTTTAAAAGCGTTTTGGAAACGTCTTAAGTCACCAAGTAAAGTCGCGGCAGGCATTGTTCTGTTCCTCGGCTTCTCGGGCGGACTTTTGTTTTGGGGTGCGTTTAACACGGGCATGGAAATGACGAACACCGAGGAGTTTTGCTCGGGCTGTCATGCTCCTATCGTAGCGGAAATCCAGGAAACCATTCACTGGTCAAACCGTTCTGGTGTACGTGCTATCTGTTCTGATTGTCACGTTCCACATAACTGGACAGATAAGATCATTCGTAAAGTTCAAGCATCGAAAGAGCTGTTCGCTCACTACGTACTCGACACTATTGGTACGGAAGAGAAGTTTAAAGCTCGACGTGGTCACCTTGCAGAACGTGAATGGGCACGACTGAAGGGTAACGATTCTTTAGAATGTCGAAACTGTCACGAGTTCGATTTTATGGACTTCTCTGAACAAGGTCCACGAAGCGTACAACAACACTCAACGGCGCTAGCATCAGGCGAAAAGACATGTGTAGATTGCCACAAAGGTATCGCACACCGTCTACCTGATATGGAAGGCGTTGAAGGCTGGCAATAAAGGAGCACTGAATGAGCACATTAGAATCGGTTATTTGGCACGTGCTTGGCTACGCGGCAATGCCGGTCATCATCTTGTCTGGATTTGTAGGGGTTGCTGCGGTATCACTTTGGCTGCTCTCTCTTGGCAAAGACAAAGAGATATAAACACGATCAAACTATCATCAAGCCTCGCATTCGCGAGGCTTTTTTTATTCGCAAACCAAAATGTCTACTATATTTAAATAAATCAATAAAATTAGATAAATAGAGTCAGGTTCCCGTCTTACCATACAGGGATAACCATGGCCTTAACTAGGTTTCGCTTGTCCATGTCTAAACAGTCCAGTAGGGTTAAAAAGCTCTCAATTCGTCATGCAGTCGCATTGCTCTTCATCGTTGTTATTTCAGCTACAGCGATACTTTCTGCCTCTTTGATTTATTCGCTAACCAAACAGCGAGAAGTCGACACTGCGCTCAGCACACTAGGACTTGTCTCCTCCATCGTATCGGATAGATTAGAGCAATTTGACGATGTCGGTGAGCAAACAACCAATCAATTAGCTTACTTACTCTCAACCACACAAGGGAAGAAATCCACTGCTGAGTTGATCGAGATATTTGGTGCCGCTTTCGTCGGCAATGACTTTTTACACAGTATCTATGTTGGTTTCGACGATGACCACTTTGTACAGTTGTTTAACCTCGAAGCAGACTATATCTCTGAGCATCTCGACCTAATCGAAGGCGAGGCTTGGATGGTTGTTGAGCATCTAACCAGTGGCGAAGCACGCATAAAAACCACTCAATATTTTTTAGATACCCTAGAGCTCAGCCGAGAGGTCGTTACACTCAGCAACTACTATCCGACGAAGCGGGGTTGGTACACTCGTGCCACGCCCGACTCCGTGAGTAAATCGCAACCCTACTTATTTCACAATATCAGGATCTCCGGACAAACCTTCTCGAAGCGCCTACCGCAGAGAAATGCTGTTGTTGGCGTTGATATTTCCTTAGCACAACTTGGAAATCACTTTGAGCAGTCCCTCGGCGAAGTTGAGCTGCTCAAGGGTGCAGAAGTCTATGTAAGCACATTTGATGGTCGTATTATTGGTAGCAGTCATTTTGATTCAAAGAAGAGCAACCTTCCTTATGTAGAACCCATGCCACTGACCGATGACCAAGTTACCACTGTCATCAACGCTCCGACTTTGACGGTTTCCAACCAGCTCAACTGGGAACCTATCGACTTTGCTGTAGGCGGACAACCTTTTGGTTATTCGCCCGATTTATTTAGGCTGATATCCGACACGACTGGACTCCAGTTTCAGTTTGTCAACGGACTGCTTTGGAGCGAACTTGTTGAAGACTTTCAGAGCAAAAATATAGATATTCTTCAATCTATTGCTGCTAGCAACTCAAAAACCGATTCCCACATAGAAGGCAACATACTCTTCGAGCTTGATTATGCCGTTGCCAGTCACACTGAAAGTGCAACTTTCAGTTCTCTCGCCGATTTGTCGGGTAAAACCATAGGTATGATTGGTGGATGGTCTGTCATAGAGAAGCTTGTCGAGTCCTATCCAGAGATTACGGTATATCGATATGAGTCATATAGCGACGCGCTGAAAGATGTTCATGAGCGACGGATTAGTGGTGTGCTCGACAACCGAGCTGTGCTCACTAATAAGCTTAAGCGCACCAATAAAGACACACTTAGACTGCAAGGTATTGAGCACGCCGAGATTCTGCCCAAAGGGTTTACCTATGTCACCAGAGATGAGCTACGTCCTTATGTTGAAATTATCAACCAAGCACTTCAGTATTTAAAAACCAAGGGTGTTATCGAGCAGCTCAATCAACGCTGGCTCAGATCTCCACAGCAAACTTTCGGCCACGTTAACAACGAAACTCTGCTATCACGAATCTCCGACTCTCATAGCTTTGGAAAAATCACGGCAATTGATATCGATGACAAATCAAGCTATGTCTTCGTAGACCAAGTCAATACCGTCCCAGCAGAATACCTAATCGTTTCGTTACCCGAGGAAAAAGTGCTTGGGCAAGTATACAAGTACGTCATGTACAATGTTGCATGGACTTTAGCGGCACTAGTGATCATGGTGCCGATAGTGTGGTACTTCAGTACGCCACTCTCCAACCCAATATATCGACTGGTCAAAGAGACTGATAAAGTCAAACGCCGTCAATATGACCAAGTCGAAAAGCACAGCAGCCCGGTTCGTGAAGTCGATGAGCTTTCTACCGCCATCTTTGAGATGTCTCAATCCCTAAATCAATATCAGCAATCACAAGAAGAGTTCATAGAATCGATTATCCAACTGATTGCGAAAACCATTGATAGCAAATCGCCATATACAGGCGGGCACTGTCTACGTGTCCCAGAGCTTGCACTGATGTTGGTTGACGCGGCTGAACAGGCAAAAGATCCTGTGTTTGAGAATTTCCATTTTAAAAATGACGCGGAGCGCCGTGAGTTTAGAATAGCCGCTTGGCTGCATGATTGTGGAAAAATAACCACACCAGAATACGTTGTAGATAAAGGGACTAAGCTTGAAACCAATTACAATCGCATCAACGAAGTCAGAACTCGCTTTGAAGTGTTATGGCGTGATGCGGAAATAGAGGCACTGAAGTCTGAAATTGACACGCCAGAGAATAAACAGCAAATCATCGAAGCGCTCCAAGTCCGCCAACAAATGCTTCGCGAGCAGTTTGCGTTTGTCGCTAACATCAATATTGGCGGGGAGTTTTTAAATGACCAAGACAAAGAGCGACTCATCAAGATAGCTAAACAGCCGTGGCAACGGTATTTTGATAACCGACTAGGTCTATCGCCGGTAGAAGAGGAACGCATGTCCAAGCAGAGTGATTCGCTCCCTGTCACTGAATCGCTCCTAAGCGATAAAATCGAGCATGTTATCCATCACCACAGCGAGATTTCTTATCCACCCGAGCTTGGCATCAAAGTGGATGTCCCTGAGCATTTGTATAACCTAGGCGAGCTGCACAACCTCACCATATCACGAGGTACACTAACAGCCGAAGAGCGCTTTAAAATCAACGAACATATGATCACTGGTATCCAAATGCTAAGTAGCATTCCATTTCCAGAGGACTTACAAAACGTCGAGCGCATTGCCACCACTCACCATGAAACAATGAAAGGGACAGGTTATCCACGGCGATTAACTGGAGACGAGCTATCCATTCCCGAGCGAATTCTAGCAGTTTCCGATATTTTTGAAGCACTCACTGCTTCAGATAGACCTTACAAAAAAGCCAAGACCATTAGCCAATCACTCGATATTCTTCACAATATGGCGCTAGATAACCATGTGGATATCGAAGTCTTTCGTTTGTTTGTTCGCAGCAAGGTGTATATGGATTACGCCAACCAGTTCTTAGAGCAAAGCCAAATTGATACGGTAGATGAGAGTAAGTACCTCTCTGACAGTTAGAGCAGGCTAAATCAAAAAAGGGCACCACGAGGTGCCCTAACTTTAAATCAGTCGTTGATTAAGGTGCCGTGTCAATTTCAACGGGTTGATAGTGCTTCGCTTCGAGATGCAGCCATTCTGGGATAACCGTACCCATCGAAATCGACGACCATGTACCAGAAAAAATACCGATGAACATCGCGGTCGCAAACCCTTGCAACGCATCACCACCCAGCAGCCAAAGCGCACCAACGGTAATTAACGTGGTACCAGAAGTCACCATGGTTCGAGCGAATGTGGCGATGACGGCTTGGTCACTCACGTCCGCCGTTTGCTCACTCGGCTTCAGTTTGAGGATTTCACGAATTCGGTCGGCGATGATGATAGAGTCGTTCAACGAGTAACCCAATACCGCCAGTACCGCAGCAAATACTGTTAGATTAAATTCCATTTGTGTTAGCGCGAAGAAACCCAACACTAAAATCACATCGTGCAGCAGCGCAGCTAATGCACCACTTGCCAGACGCCACTCAAATCTAAAGCTCAAATAGCCGAGAATACACAGCAGACAGACCAACAGAGCCAAACCACCTTGGTCGTAAAGCTCCTGACCAACCTGAGCACCGACTATGCTATCGCTTACCACTTTCGAATGTGGGTAAGCATTCACTAAAACTTCTTTGAAAGCCTGATGTTTAGCAGCGTCTTGGTCCGCAGCGTAGCGAATTGTCCAGCGGCCTTCTTCACCCGATTTAGTCACCGAGATCCCCTCGCCCAATACTGGCGTCAGTGTGTCTCGCAGTTCACTTTGTGTCGTTGCGCTGCCCAACTGGACTTCTGATACCACCCCTCCCGTGAAATCTAGGCCAAGGTTCAATCCACGGACTCCCACCGCAGCGATAGACAACACCACTAAAGCAATCGACAGTATGTTGGTGAAATAACGAATGTTACGAATGTGCGCTTTAAAAAACTGTTTCATGCTTAAACCCTTACCTCACGACGAGTGTCGCGACCCCAAACAAGATTGATGATAGCGCGGGAGGCAAAAATTCCCGTAAACATACTAGTGAGTAGACCAAGTCCAAGTGTTAAAGCAAAACCTTGGATAGGACCGTTACCAATGGCGTATAAGATCACTGCGGTGATCATCGTCGTGATGTTGGCATCCAAAATTGTCGCCACGGCAGAGTTAAAACCTTGATCAATCGCTTGCGCAAAGCTGCGACCTTCTGACAGTTTGTCTCGAATACGCTCAAAGATAAGTACATTGGTATCCACCGCCATACCTACTGTAAGCACTAGACCAGCAATGCCCGGAAGCGTTAACACTGCCCCTGGAACCAATGCAATCAACCCCAACAAACACGCCATATTTAGGATAAGTGCTACGTTCGCCACCCAACCCAAACGGCGATACCACAGCGCCATAAACGTCAGTGTTAATCCCATACCTAACGCCAGAGCAGCAAAACCATTTTGAATGTTTTCTGCACCCAATGACGCACCGATGGTACGCTCTTCGACAATAGTCACCGGTGCAGTCAAAGAGCCGGCACGAAGCAATAGAGCCAGTTGCTGCGCTTCTTCTAGGTTGCCTGACCCGGTAATTCTAAATTGACTACCCAACTGAGATTGAATGGTAGCAACACTAATGACCTTTTCGCTGCGTTCCGTTTCACCGCGCGCATTCACGCCATATTCTCGATAAACCGTCGCCATGGGCTTACCAATGTGGGTCGCTGAAAAGTCACTCATCTTCTTGCCACCTGCATGATCAAGTGAGATGTCAACTTCCGGACGCTTCATTTGGTCAAAACCAACACGTGCGTTGACTATGTGCTCACCAGTCAGCACTGGTTTTTTCACTAGCGTGACAGGATTACCTTGCTCGTCTTTAATTCGCAGTGTCGATACTGGGTTAGACGAAGTACTGACTTCGTGAAAAGCAAGGCTCGCTGTGGCGCCAATCACGCGCTTTGCCAAAGAAGGGTCTTGAACGCCTGGTAACTCAATACGAATACCAGTACTACCCTGACGCTGAACCATAGCCTCTGTGATACCAAGCTCTTCAATACGTTGACGCATGATCTTAAGATTTTGTTGCATAGTAAGCGTTTCAAATTCGGTGTACGGTTGCGCTTTCATTGTTATCGTCAACGCATCACCTTCACCTTTCGCTTGCCACTCTGGGTAAGACGCGTTTACAAACTTACGAGCCGCAATCTCACCTTGCTTATCCTTGGCCGTTACACGGATACCAGTATGGGAATCCGGTCTGACCGATACCCCAAATACACGCTCTTCACGAAGCTGCTGTTTGATTTCATCAATCACTGCATCACGCTGCTCGGATACGGCTTGTTCAACATCGACGTTAAGCAGAAATTGCACGCCCCCACGCAAATCAAGCCCGAGTTTTATGGGAGTAAAGCCCATAGACTGCAACCACTGTGGTGCAACAGAGGTATAGGAGTAAGACATAGTGTCTTCCTTGCTCACCCACTTACCAAGCACATTACGTGCATCGGTTTGCTCTGCTTCATTGTCAAACACCAATTGGGCCACATGGTTTTCGACGCTGATCGACGTCGTTTCAACACCGTGACCAGTGAGCAATGAGTTGATCTTAAATGGTGTATCTAAATACGTATTCTGCTGACTTAATTTGATTTCAATGGCCGGCTTCTCACCGTACCAAGAAGGCATCGCGCTGAGAGCCAAAATAACGCAAGTCACCACCAATACAAGGTATTTCCAGGTGGAATAGTGGTTCAACACTGCTCTAGGTTGTTTTTTTGTACGCATAGTTTTCCGCAGCCAAAAGGCTGAAATGTATAAATATGAAAATGCACTAGTGAGCTTGTACATTAAGCAATGCAAGCTTTAGCAATAAAGAAATAGATACAGAGAACTAGGCGTTGAGGGAGTTCAAATAAACGTATAGCGTGTTGCCATCTTTCCAACCACTCAAACGGTGCTCAGAAGCGGCATAACGAAAATAGAAAGGTATTAAAAGCTTAGTCGCCGACGAGTTAACACACTGCTCGACATAGCATGACGCCCCGAGATCGGTAATTTGGGTGTAATCTGGCGCTTCTTGCTCACGTGATTCCTGACCACTATTAAACCAACGCCAAGACGACAAAATGCCTTGTGCATCGTGTTCACCAAATGAATTGGAGGTTGGGCGGTTTGGTTTGCGTGGGTGGGTTGGGCGCTGATTGAGCGTTGAAGCGAGTCGGCTAGATAGCGGACGAGGCGTAGCAATAAACTCATTACTCTGAGAATGAGTCCAGCTATTGGTATTGTGAGAACGAGTCTGTTCATTCTCGTTTGTGTCGGATGCAGCAAACCCCATTGGCGCGAAAAACGCGACAACAAAAGCAAGCAAAAATGACACACTGAACTGACTCAAAAATACAACCTCAATACTGACTGGTTGGCATTATGTGCCTAAGACAGTTAGAAAACAAATAAAAAAAGCTAAACCATCACGCCATCAGCTTCATCTTGAGGTAATACCGCTCAGCAACTATATTCAAACCTGTAGTGGTGAAAAAGGATAGGACAATGGAACTGTCTCAGAATGAAAGACTTACACTGGTCAAATACGCATTAAGTGTACTCGATGGCTGGGGAGCATCCAATCAGCAAACAGAGGCAATCCTGGAGCTTTCTAAAGAGCAACACGCTCGCCTTAAAGTCACTCCCGCAACGGTACCTATTGGGCCTTCCACGTTTGAACGAGTCCACCTAATCGTCGAAATAGATGGCCTACTTCGCACAGCATTTGAAAGCTCCCACTTTATTAATAACTTCATTAATGTTCGCAACAACTCCACCGTGTTTAATGGCTACGCACCTATCGAGCATGTTGAACATGGGGATCTCACGTCTCTAAAGCGGCTGAAGCAATGCGTAAAGGACATGGCTCGAACAGCTGAAAGGGAGCGAGACCAATCGCCTTGGTAGAAGGTTGGTTCAGTTAAGTGCAGGGGCTCATGACAGAGGAAGATGTCAGAAAATCTTCCCACTCGCCACATTCAGATAGATTTTGTGCTCGGTCTCGATACCACCACAGTAGGTGAAATAGACGCTATCTTGGTGATTGATTGACTTAATCCAACCGCCGACCTCTTCAAAGTCCGCTAATCGACAGCGCTTAGCTTGTATCAATTGTGTGCTGGCGTTAATGAAAGCCTCTTGAAAGCTCATATAGTGGTCACTGTTTTCAATATATCCATCAAGTACATCCAACCAGGTGCTACCTGAAAGTTTTACCGGTTCTACGGACAGATTGGCGCTATCAACCCACTGCGATACTTCTTCAGCCCCTTCTTCTAACTGGTAGATGGGAGCAATTCGTATCCAATCACCGCGGCGCTCCATGACGTTCAATTGCTCACCATAATAGGCAATACCGTCTGGTGTTGCGCTTGTTTCCGGTTGCTGATAAACCGTCTCTACAGCACGAGAGACGTAATACTGGCTAGGCAGTGGCTTGGGTTCAGGCGTTGGTTCTTCTATTGTTGAAGGTGTCACAGCAGTCTGTGGAAGTCGTTCGTTACCTGTTGAGCGAGTCTGATTCGGTTGAGGATCGTCGAAGTAGCCAAGATAATACGCCACTCCAGCACCACCTCCTAAAAGCATTGCAACAACGCCAAGTCCCAACAATATTTTCTTCACCGTTACCTTACCTACTACTTTATGCTGAGAGTGCCTTATATATCGGCACTTCCGGCGCAAAGTTTAATAAATTATTGGGCAGCATATCAAACTCTAGACAACGAGCACCGGCTATTTTTGTGCCACAAGCATTCACACCACAAATGGTTGTGTTAACATTCTGAGTTATAAGAAATAGTTGCCAAGCAGCGAATTGAAGAGTGAATGAGATTTATTCGTTCAGGCAATAAGCACTCATTCCTAAAGTAAAAGTAGTTTTTTGCCGAACCCTTTAATTTCGTTCGAATGTCGACAGCTATCACCTAATATATCTTTATCCACTATTTAAAAGGCTTGTTGTAATGCGCATACGTCCTGTCTTTAATCCGTTGGCACTCCGTACGCTATGCCCAAAAAGCGCAGCCGTGAAAATGCTGGGCATCGCCGCAATTGGACTCAGCGCTATTGGCTTTAGCGGTCTCAGCTTTGCTTCAGATACGATTAACGTCAATAACACTACGCAAGCCAAAAACGTAACGCCGAATAAAACGTTTACGATCGGTGTTCTCAGTAACAAAGCTCGTAAACACATCGGCTTTACTTCGCCGTTGGCAAAGTACTTAGGGCAAACGCTTGCTCAGTTCGGCTACACACAAGGACGCGTTAAGGTCACCAACTCCATTGTCGAACTAGGGCAATGGCTCGACAATGGTGAAATTGATATGGTTTCAGAAACCTTGTTTTCAGCACTAAAACTGCAACAAGAGCACAACGCTGACATTCTGTTGCGCCGCTGGAAGAAGGGACAAGCAGACTACCAGACCATATTTTTTGCGCGCAAAAACAGCGGAATCCACACTCTGGACGATCTCATTGGTAAAACTCTGGTGCTCGAAGACAGAAGCTCAACGTCGGGCTTTTACATGCCAGTTCAAACGCTACTTAACCAACAATTGCCTATGACGTCTCAACCTTCACCAACCAATAACACTCACTCGAGTCATGTCAATATC
Organism: Vibrio sp. 10N; assembly: GCF_036245475.1. NCBI lineage: Bacteria > Pseudomonadati > Pseudomonadota > Gammaproteobacteria > Vibrionales > Vibrionaceae > Vibrio > Vibrio sp. 10N. The sequence goes on from NZ_BTPM01000002.1 coordinate 969,129, forward strand.
GTTGTAGCTGGAGATGTCCTACGCCGAGCCGATGAAATCTCACTGTCTACTTGGGTTGCGCACGGCCAAGCGGACGCAGGGGCCTTTGCCAACACCAACTGGGATGATTCTGGAGACATGCCACCGCATATAAAACCAGAAATGGAGATCATCCATCGCACTGAGTTCATCCCACGTAGCGTGATATTGTTGCGTCGTGACCTACCCGTGCAAGTTAGTCAAGCTATTACAGAAAGCCTCGTCAATGCACATCAAACAGCACAAGGAAAAGCCGCACTGTACAAATTTCAGAAAACCACCAAGTTTGAGGCGTTCTCACCAGCACAATTGCAATCTTTTGAAGATTACAATCGATATCGAATGCAAATTGAACATCTGTGGTTTAACTAGGTAATCGGATAATGAAGCTGAAATTACGACTACAAGGACAGTACATGCTGGTGACATTTGCACTGGCTGTAGTCATGACTCTGACCAGCGCCGCCGTTCATCTATGGCTATCGTCCAATCATTCACAGAGACTTCTCCACGAACTTACTGTACAAAACAGTAAGACATTCCGAGCCGAGCTAAGTAAGCGCGCCGAACAAATGTCGAGCTATCTGTCTAAGGCGATGTTTGACCCGCTCTATATGTATAACTTGGAAGAAGCAGGCTACTTACTTGAGCCATTGTTGCAGATGGATGAACTCAATAGACTTGTTGTATTCGATGCCCAAAGCTCAGTGTTTCACGATGGCGATAATTCTTTGGTCATGCTCGGTAAGACCTTGCCGTTTCCCAATGATGTCGCTCCCGTACTCGAACAAGGGCAACGAGTCCATGAGTTCACAGATAACCATTTGATCATCATTCGTCCAATTCAAGCCGCAGATGAAATTATTGGTGGTATCTTTCTCGAGTTCTCGCTTGATAAAGTCGACCGTGATATCGCTAACATGGCCGCGTTAATAGAGTCGACCAACGAACGCTCTCAACAAGCTCTCTATCTTGGCGTTTTGGCCGCAGCCATTCTGCTGCTGTCGTTTTCAGCACTGATGGCAGCGATTATTTCTCGCCATTGGAGTCGACCTTTAACTAAGCTCACTGAACAAGCTGAATCCATTGGGCGAGGCGATTTTCAATTGGCACAAACTATGAGTGCAGAAAAACGACATGACGAGATCGGCAACTTGACCCTAGCCGTTCAGTCAATGGCCTCGAAATTGGAACAGCGCACGCAAAAAATCTCGCATCTTGCTTACCATGACGCATTAACCGATCTTCCCAATCGCACACGGTTTATCCAACACTTGCAAGGGACAATCAAGTCTTACCCCGCGACGTCATTCAGTGTGTTGTTTATCGACCTTGACGAATTTAAAGTCATTAATGATAACTACGGCCACAACAGTGGTGACTTCTTACTCATGCGACTTGCTGAAAAGCTCACCACCTGTGCCAGAGAGATCACCAACGATCATCCTCTTACTATGATCTCGCGGATTGGCGGCGATGAATTTTTGATGCTGATCCCTCACATTAAATCCACATTGAACGTAGATGATTTAGTTAAAAGAATCTTCCTCGCCGTACGCTCTCCTATTTTGATGGAAAATGATGAGCTTGTGGTTGGTGGTAGTATAGGGATTGCTCGCTATCCGCAAAATGGTAAAACCGCAGAAGATTTAATCAAAAATGCTGACATTGCCATGTACAGAGCTAAAGCCGATGGCAAAAACACCCACAAAGTGTTTACCCCAAAAATGCTCAAGTCTGTCATGCACCGAGCAAATATCGAGCGTGAGCTGCGACGCTCGCTATCAGATCTTCAGCAATTCGAGCTTTGGTTCCAGCCTTTAGTTTGTCTGAAAACCGGTCGAATCATGGGGGCAGAATCATTAGTTCGCTGGCGTCATCCTGTTCTGGGTATAGTCCCACCCGCGGATTTCATCCCCATTGCCGAGGAAACGGCGATGATTCTGCCGCTTGGCCAGTGGCTAATTGAGCGCTTATGCTTCCAAATTCAACAGTGGATGCCCTACTTCGCTCACGACTTTCATGTCTCAATCAATATTTCATCCAAACAGCTCTACAGACAAAATTTGGTTGAAATGTTCGCGTTCTACATGGAGAAGTACCATGTTCCTGCGAGAACTATTCGAATAGAAATCACAGAGAGTTTGTTACTTCAAGATGAAGACGAGGCTGAACGGACGCTTAAAGCAATCCGCGCAAGCGGCATTGAGGTCTGGCTTGATGATTTTGGTACGGGTTATTCGTCACTAAGTTACTTAAGACGCTTTACCGTGGACGGAATCAAAATCGACCAGTCATTTGTGCGTGACATCATCACCGACTCTAAAGATCAACAATTGGTACAAGCCATGGTCGCCATGGCCAAAAACCTCGATTTATTAGTTGTAGCCGAAGGTATTGAAACAGAAGAACAAGCCAATAACCTCGCTAAAATTGGTTGTGAAGTTGGACAAGGTTACTACTTTGACAAGCCGATGCCGGTCGATGATTTTGTAAAAAGACTGATTAACGAAAGTGAATCGAACGTCATAGAGTTTAAACTTTGATGTTGGCATCCGATGTCATTCGGATGCCAATCAAAAACTCAGTCTAGAAACTAACGGTTTAAACTGTGCTCAACCGCGACAGCCAGCGCGACAGAAGCTCCGACCATTGGGTTATTCCCCATCCCGATAAAGCCCATCATCGCAACATGGGCAGGCACCGATGAGCTGCCAGCGAACTGCGCATCGGCATGCATTCTTCCCATAGTATCTGTCATGCCATAGCTTGCCGGACCTGCTGCCACATTATCTGGGTGCAGTGTTCTACCCGTTCCGCCACCCGACGCCACGGAGAAGTATGGTTTACCTTGTTCTAGGCGCTCCGACTTGTATATGCCTGCGACAGGATGCTGAAAACGTGTTGGGTTAGTTGAATTACCGGTAATGCTCACATCCACATTAGCAGCGTGCATGATAGCAACACCTTCACGTACTTCGTCAGCACCATAACAGAGGATTTCACCACGCTCTCCTTGGCTGAAGCGTTTGCGGCTAACTTCATTCAACTGTCCCGTTTGGTAGTCAAATTGCGTTTTCACATAGGTAAAACCATTGATACGTGAGATAAGGTAGGCGGCATCTTTACCCAATCCGTTAAGAATCACTCTCAGAGGTGACCGCCTAGACTTATTGGCATTCTGCGCGATCTTAATGGCACCTTCCGCGGCAGCAAATGACTCATGTCCTGCCAAAAACGCAAAACACTGTGTTTCTTCACTCAGCAGTCTCGCCGCAAGTGCGCCGTGCCCCAGCCCCACTTGTCTTTGCTCAGCTACACTGCCCGGCTTACAAAATGCTTGCAACCCTTCACCAATAGCCAGTGCTGCGTCCTGTGCGTTAGCGACTTTGCGATGCAGCGCCAAAGCACTACCAAGAGTGTAAGCATCGCAGGCATCATCGAATGCGATGGGTTGCGTTTCGAGCACTAGGTGTTTTGGGTCAATCTCATGCTGGAGACAAAATTGATAAGCTTGATCCAGGTTGTCAACACCCATTTCATTGAGTAGCGATTGTGTGGTAATAGTCATAATGAGTTCCTCAATTAATCTTGGCGTGGGTTAACAATGGTTACTGCTTCATCGAAGCGACCATAACGACCTTGAGCGAGCTTCATCGCTTCATCAGCAGGCACTCCTTTGCTTACTTCGGTCATCATTTTTCCAAGATTGAGGTACTCGTAGCCGATGATCTCATTATCACTGTCTAAGGCGAGACGCGTCACATACCCTTCTGCAACCTCCATATATCTGGGCCCTTTAGCTCGCGTGGCATAGCTTGTTCCCACTTGGCTTCGCTGGGTTTTGCCTAGGTCCTCGAGGGCCGCCCCAATTTCAAGTCCACCTTCAGAAAACGCAGACTGAGTGCGTCCGTAAGCAAATTGCAGGAAGATCTCGCGCATCGCCACGTTAATCGCATCACAAACCAAGTCGGTGTTCATGGCTTCTAAAATGGTTTTTCCAGTGAGGATTTCAGATGCCATTGCAGCGGAGTGTGTCATACCTGAGCAACCGATGGTTTCAATTAACACTTCTTCCACTATGCCGTCTTTTACATTCAGGGTAAGTTTTGCTGCGCCTTGCTGAGGTGCACAAGCTCCTACGCCGTGGCTTAAGCCAGAAATGGCAATGACATCTTTCGGATTGACCCAACGTCCTTCAACTGGAATGGGTGCAGATGGATGGAGCGCCCCTTGCTGTATCGGGCACATAGATTGAATTTCATGAGAATATTGCATGGTGTTTTCCTATGACGGGAAAACAGGTGTAGGAATCGGCTTAGATCTACAGTTACCGCGTGACATTGTCATCACACGAACAAGTTACACCTGTTTTCAGAAACTGTAGGAGTCATCAGCCAAATGGCGGTTAAGTAGGTGGAACCCCATCACCTTGGTGGCAATAGTAGATCTAAATCACACTTTATGGCAATAGGCACCGCTAGAACCATTCGCCATAACAATTTATCGCTTTATACCTATGCCCTTGTAAGTATAAAATTATTAATCGTTACAAAAACAACATATAAAGCTAACGTATAGGAAGGTATCCTTCTGTCAGCACGACGTTAATTTTTGTGGAAATACAGTTGTATTTCAGAGAGAAACTATTGATGCATCAATCCTAGCTAACTAGAATTTACCCCTTTTATCTTAATGAATGTTTTAACATGGCGCTCGCAAGCTATTTTACTTGCAGCAACAGTGGAGAAAAAAAGTGTCAACAACGCAAACCGGTGATCAAAACCAGAGCTGGAAGTTTATTCTGGTACTCGCCATTCTCGCGGTGGTGTTTAGTGGTCTTTTCGATCACGATGTCTGGACGCCAGACGAACCTCGAGTCGCTGCGATTATTCATAGCATGTACCTAACTGGGGACTATATCATTCCTCAATTTGCGGGCATCTCATTCGTCGAAAAGCCTCCTGTTTTCTTCGTCATGTCGACCCTTTTGATGCATGCCACTGGGCTCGACGCCATCATGGCGGGCCGTTTAGCACTGTCTCTACTTTGTCTAGGCTCACTGGCTGCGACCTATCGCATTGCTTACCTATTTAAGGGCGAAAACTTTGCTTGGATGGCACTTGCGGTACTGGGCACGCTAGAAGGCTTTGTACTTAACTTCCACTGGCTTCGTGTTGATGCCGCGCTGATGTTCACCACCATCGCAGCAACGTGGGCGTTCACCGAGGCTTACCTACGCCAAAAACTTGGCTACTTAGTTATAGCAGGCGCGTTTACAGGACTTGCCTTCTTGAGCAAAGGTCCTGTCGCCATTGTGCTATGTATTGGTTTGTCTTGGGTGCCTCTAGTGCTACGAGCGCTGCACCTGCGCAAGAAATTTCCCGAACAAGCCGCTCCAATGGGACAGTTCATTGCCATGCATGTAATAGGCATCGCCACTATGTGTTTGGTCGCGGCTAGCTGGATTTACCCATTCTACAAAACCGCCTCGCCAGAGCTTTGGAAAGCGTGGTTCTGGGATAACCAAGTTGGCCGTCTGACTGGTTCGGCAACCAATACATTGGGTCACAACCACGCTGGTAAACCTTTCTACTACGTAAAAGGTGTACTTGAATACAGCGCGCCATGGACGCCTCTGCTGCTTCTATGGCTAGGTCACTTTGTCTATAAACTGCGTCAACCTAAACAGCTCTCTTGGACCGATGGACTGCTCGCTTTCTGGTTTGCCCTAGCGATTTTTGTGTTGTCCTACTCTGTTACTAAACGCTCTATGTACTTAGCACCATTGATGCCGCTGTTTGCACTAATGATTGCTGATGCACTTACGACTTTGGCCGGTAAGTGGTTTGACTGGTATCGCCGCGGATGGCTAGCGCTAATGTCATTTGTGTTGATCGCCTTCGCAGCCGTGCCGCTATGGTCAGGCTTACTTCCAGAGCACAAAATCCCACCAGCACTGATGGAATGGTTAAGCAGTTGGCACTTAGTCGCATTGATCCCTCTCGCGGCGGTTGCTTTAATGATCGTCGTCGAGCGAAAGGCTTGGCCGCAGTGGAGCAAAATGGCAATTATGACTGCTCTGTTTTTCTCGAGCGCATTCACCTATCTGTTCCCGGCAATCGATATTGCTAAAGATATGAAGCCTGATCTTGCTGCATTTGTTGAACAAGTTCCGGAAGAAAAACGCGACCGCATCGCCAGCATTCGCTTCTCAGAAACCATGACATCGATTTTCTTCTTGTATCACGAATGGTCAGTACCTCGTGTCGACCTAGAGCGTGCTCAAGCAATTTTGGACGGTGTTGACCCAGAGTATGACTACCTGCTACTAGACAGAAGCAACTCTACTCAAGAAATCGTCAAGTTCGTCGGCCTACGACCTGACACTCAATATCAGATTTTGGCCAAGGGCACACCTCGCAGCGACAAAGTGAACGACGCTGTATTCTGGTTATCGGGTAAGTAGTTAGCCAATCAATTAAGCCCCTTTCTAGGGGCTTTTTTTTATCGTCTGCTTCGACCAAGATCACATCTCCAATGTGAACATAATGTAACACCAAGCCGCGAGTTAACAATAAGTTACAAAGTTCTTTATCAAGACTATTGAAGTTTCAACCAGTTACTGACATTACCCTCAACTCAGATACTCACTACCTATCACTATTACCATTTCATTGCTTGTTTGCATTGGAATCCACTAGCACAAATCCTTATTATAAACTGGCCGTCGAAAGACTATTCCCCTGAAACCACATACTGTTGCAATAAAAACCAAACAATTGTCACAATAAGAAGGTAAGATAGCGGCGCAATGCAATAATAAACAACGTCACAGGCTCAATATCATGTTCGAACAAAAACAATTTGAATTGATGAAGAACACACTTATGGGAAAAGTAAAAAACATTGATGTTATTCCCAACTGCAGTAAGGAATCACTGCTCGATGCGATCAAAGGTGCTAATTCAGTAGACGATCTCATTGGTATCAACAAAGCGATCTTGCGGTTAGTCAGTAAAGCCGCCTAAAAGCTAGGCTAAAGACCCCAATAGGAGCAGCAATTAGGCTGCTCTTTTTTGTGCAAAAAACCTTCTCATTTCATTCATGCGACCAATTCAACTACCCGACATTCACTCACGGAGCGATGAATTTTACTTGACGTTTTTCAGTAACACGTTAAGTTAGTCGTTCGATTTTGATGGGTTTTGTCATCGCTGTAATAACGATAGAGAAATACTTTTTGCATACCTTCAGGCACACTACTTTTCGCGCTCTATTTCTGATCATGACCCTTATGGTTGTGCTTCTCTGTGCACTGAAAACGAACGTTGCGTACCACAGCAAAATTCCAACCCCATCGCCTACAGCAACGAGTCACCTTAGTTACGCGGCACTGTTTGATAGTGAATCAATCAATACTATCGTTCATGGTAGTGCCAATGCTGAAGAACCATGCTTCGTGACCAAGAAACTGCTTACTCAATCTCTCTCTGGGATCGAAGACTTAACTCCGTTGCTGTTTCTTATTGCGATCATCTCTCTCCTTTCCACCCAGCGTGCTCAGCAAAAACCAAGCAAGCGCGTGGATAGCACTCCCCCCAAAAATAGACTTCACCTCACGCTCTGCACATTTCGGGAATAAAAAAGTATTCACCAAGGTCTATTAATTACTTTTTGGAGAATACTGTGTCGAATAAAAACACTGAAATTAAAGGTGCCTGGAGCAAGGCATATCCGTTAATGTCGTCACTGCGACAGATAACAAGCATGATTTTGATGCTACTAACAGCAACCCTCGCTGCATTCTATAGTGCGGGTTCTTTGGCTCAATCCACAGGATGGATACAAGATCCAATGCATCCACCGGTTAGAGTGAGAGCCCTTTCTACCGGACATATCAATCCTGACACTCGTCAAATGGAAATGGTATTAGATGTCGAACTCGATGGAGACTGGAAAACCTACTGGCGAAACCCTGGTGAAGGTGGCGTTGCGCCCGAGTTTGACTGGAGTGATTCAACGAACATCGACAACGTTGAGTGGCACTGGCCAGTACCGGCTTATTATGAACAGCTAGGTGTTCTGACGCTTGGGTATAAACACGAAGTGAGTTTCCCGCTCATCGTCACTATCACCGACCCATCACAACCGATATTGCTTAAAGCCAACTTACGGTTGCCAAGTTGTACCAACATTTGCGTTATTACGGACTACCCTATTGAGCTGGCTATTGACACAAGCTCACTGGCTCTCGATTCAGATGCAGCCTACCTTTTTGGGCAAGGGATGAGCCTGACCCCCAAAGAGAGTAGTCAAGTTGAAATTGCGCAAAGCTATTGGGATCAACAAGCCCAAACGCTTACCCTTAAGCTCACCGCAGATACCATGTGGAGCAAACCGTTTGTTCTAGTAGATGGTGACGATGTGGCGGATGAGTTTTTCTCTCAGCCAAAGCTGACGATCGAAGGTAAGACGCTCTACGCGACCTACCAAGTCAGTAATTGGCTCGGTGAAGCCAATATTGCTGATAAGACCATCCAAGTTACGGTGTCAGATGAGCTATTACTTACCGAAACCTCGACCACAGTCTCAACCGCCCCAATGGCGCTGCCAAACCAAGGCAGCCTACTTTGGATGTTGGGCTTTGCGGTTTTAGGCGGCCTCATCCTAAACGTGATGCCCTGTGTTTTACCTGTGCTTGGCATGAAACTCAACTCCATCATCATGGGCGCTAACCAATCGGCAAAACAAGTCCGTCTGTCATTCTTAGCATCCAGCGCAGGCATCATCACCTCGTTTGTGATTCTAGCCGCGCTGTTGAGTGCTTTAAAGATGGCTGGGCACATGGTCGGCTGGGGAATTCAATTTCAAAGCAGCGGCTTTATCGTCGTGATGGCAGTGGTTACCTTGCTGTTTTCTGCGAATCTTCTTGGGCTTTTCAATATTCAGTTGCCAAGCTCAATGAACACTTGGTTGGCAACTAAGGGTGATCATAGTTACAGCGGGCATTTCATTCAGGGTATGTTTGCAACTTTGCTCGCTACCCCTTGTAGTGCTCCGTTTTTGGGTACGGCTGTTGCCTATGCTTTAGGCGCAAGCTACATCGAGCTTTGGCTTATTTTCATCGCGTTAGGTATTGGCATGAGCTTGCCTTGGCTGCTCTTCACCGCTTTTCCAGCATTGGTCAAAGTTTTCCCTAAACCTGGTGCATGGATGAACAAACTCAAGCTGGTATTTGGTGCAATGATGTTGATCACAAGCCTTTGGTTGACGTCTCTGCTCTCTACGTTTATCGGCACTCCTGCAACATACGCAATCATCGGCATCGTTTTGCTGTCGACGTTTGTCTTGATGGCGAAGTCCTATGGTAAGAAAGCGGTCATATTAATGTCTGGCTTTTCAGTGTTTGCGCTCGGGAGCAGTCTTATTATTGGCAGTGTCACTGCTGATAGCTGGTCGAAGCCTATTGTCGATGATCTCAACTGGCAACGACTAGACGCAAAGTCGATACCATCATTGGTTGCGCAGGGAAAAACGGTCTTTGTTGATGTTACCGCTGATTGGTGTATTACGTGTAAAGCCAACAAAATTGGCGTCATACTCCAAGACCCGGTTTATAGCCAGCTCCAGCAGACCGACGTGGTCACTATGCGTGGCGACTGGACCACCCCAAGTGACAGCGTCACTGAATACCTACAGAGTTATGGCCGGTTTGGTGTGCCGTTCAACATTGTCTACGGCCCTGATCACCCCAACGGGATCCCGCTACCAGTCATATTGACCTCTGACGTAGTAACCCAAGCTCTGAATACAGCGGGTGGTAAGCCTAATGACTAAATCCACTTCTTGGAAACGTACGCTAATCAAATGGAGCAAAGAACTCGTCAGCATTTTTATACTGCTGAGTCTGGTTTCTCTTGCTCTCGATTGGTATCGAAGCATCAATATGCCAAGTGGTGAGGCCCCGGTGGTTCAGGCGGTGAGCATAGATAACATCCCTATCGACATCATCGAGCAAAGTCACGAGGCTCCGGTCGTTCTCTACTTTTGGGCAACATGGTGTGGAGCGTGCAAATTTGTGAGCCCGACCATTGATTGGTTCTCAAATCATTATCAGGTGGTATCCGTTGCCCTTTCTTCAGGGCCCGATCAACGTGTAAGGCAGTATATGGAAGCTAAGGACTATCAGTTTCCTGTTATCAACGATACGACGGGCGTAATCAGCCGTCAGTGGAATATTACTGTCACCCCAACCATCGCCATCATTAACAATGGTCAAATAGAGAATATCTCTACCGGCGTGACCACCCCTATGGGTTTATGGTTAAGACTTCTATCAGCTCAGTAGTGCACTGAGCCAAGGACATAAAATGAAAAAAACAATTCTCTCGCTGGCAATCAGTCTAACTGCTTTATTGCCAACGCTCTCTTTTGCCAAGCTCACTAGCGAGCAGCAGCAACAATTAGAGGCGATCCATCAACTGCTCAATGAAAATCCAGAAGTCATTGCCGATCTGCATGCCAGCCTTGAACAATATGTCGAAAATCAGAAACAGCTTCAACAGGTGAAGCAACAAAGTGATAGCTGGCTCAATGACACCACCATACATAGCATAACGGGCAACCCCGATGGCAATACAGTCATTATTAACTTTACCGACTACAACTGCCCATACTGTAAGCGTTTAGATCAGGTACTTAGTAAAATGGCGGGCAACAATCCAGACCTAAAGGTCATCAACATCTATGTGCCACTCAAACAACAAGTCATTGATGGGCTTGAGACAAACTCTGCAGCATTTGCTATCAAGGTATGGCAAAACGCACCCGAGAAGTTTCCAGAGGTCAACCGCCTACTTGTTGCCAAACCAGGGATACATGACAAAGCTTCGCTTGAAGCCATAGCAAAAAAAACTGGAACAGAACAATTTCTGGCGGGAGATACGGCCATTAACGAATCTCTTGTTAAAAATTACAAAACATTCGCCGCTTTGGGGCTAAGAGGTACGCCAGCGATGTTCATTGGTGATCAAGTCATCCCAGGCTTCATCCCTTACGATCAGCTCGAAGCCATAGTGAAGCAACATCAAGCTGAGCCACAAGGTTAACCCTTAATCGATCCCCAACCATGACGCTCAGAAAGCAACTCGAGCTTTCTGAGCTCTTCTATTGTCTCTTGTTTTAACCAATCCACCAGCTCTTCAACGATTGGCGACGTCGTTTTCTGATGACAGAAATATCGCCAGCCACTTGAATGTATCCGCGCATTCTCAGGGCATACTAGATATTCCCTTTCCAGTTCAGGCAGTGCCAACAGTAAATCTGTCACAGCTACACCATGCCCAGATAAACAGGCGCTAAGCGTGAGATCTAACGTAAAAAACGTCGAATTGCGAGCTATAGCCTTGTCTGTATGATTTATCTTTTTAAGCCATGCGCGCCAATCAAGATGGTCGAGGGTTGGGTGTAGTCTAGGTAAAGTCAGCAGGTGTTCAATATCACGCCTGTCCCCTATCAGTTGCTGGGTACACACGGGCGCCATGTATTCTTCTCGTATAAAGAATATCTCTGGGTCATCCTCGTAAGCTTTGCTGTTGCGAGTAGTGAACACAAATAAATCATAATCACCTTTGCCTAAACTTTCCTCTTCATCTATGACTGGGATCACCGCAATTTCGTAACTTGGAAATCGTTCATTCAACTGTTGGATTTTCGGCAGTAGCGCCCGGGTCGCGAAGCTTAGCGCCGCTCGTATGACAATTTTGTTGGTATCGGGCTCTTTCCAAGAGTCTAATAATGACTGCAGTGCGGTGTAGTTTCGCCCCAACACTTCATACAATGCTTGCCCTTTCAGCGTTAACTGTATTGAGCGATGACCACGAATAACCAAAGATGCATTCAACTCATCCTCGAGTTGCTTCACTTGTCGACTCACCGCACTCTGCGTCACGTGTAGCTCTTGCGCTGCAGACGTAAAGCTCATGCGCCTTGCCACAGCTTCAAACACTTTTAGTGCATTGTGTGAATACGGAATGTTCGAATATGGATTCATAATTGCTCACATAATCTGAAGGAATGCCAGAGTGACATAAATGTTAATTGAACGCCATAACTATGCATATAAAATACACCCACTATCACCCGGGGTTATTTATGAAGCGCATCTTGTCTCTCGCGACACCACTCATCATTTCACAACTCATCGCTATGGCGCTCGTGCTTACTGACGTCTGGATGATGGCACAATTGAGTGTCAGTGATCTTGCAGGCGGTGGGCTTGGTGCGTCAGTGTATACCTTTGTTTTTCTTGTTGCGGGCAGCACCGTTGGCTGCGTTGCTAATTTAATCGCCATAGCATACGGACAAAGTGTCGCCAGACCAGAGCACGGTAAAAAGCAAGTTCGCCTCGCCGTGAAAGGGGCGGTAATGCTGTCGTTACTTCTGACTACCGTATTGACGTCGGCGTTTATTTTCGCCCCCGAGTTTTTACGATTAGCCAAGCAACCAGAACAGATCATCGTCGTTGCGATGACCTATCTCGATACACTCAAATGGGCAATGCTACCAACACTTTTACTGTTAATCCTTCGAGGATTGACCAGCAATTATGGTGACGCTAAATCCGTTATGGTCATGTCGCTCGCCACCGTATCGTTAAATGTACCGTTCAGTTACCTGCTCGCGTTCAATATGGGATGGGGCATTGCTGGTCTCGGGTTTGGAACCACGCTCGCTGCCACTCTTGTGCTGTTTGGCTATGGTTATTGGGTGTTTAGACGACCGACTTACTATCGATTTGCTCCCTGGCTCCACCTGGAAGAGTATGAGTGGCGCTTAATGTTACCATTGCTGTCTATGGGGATCCCTATTGCTATCGCGGCAGCACTTGAAATGGGACTCATTTATGGCGGGACATTGATGGCTGGCTTTATCGGAGTCACCGCACTTGCATTACATCAGATCTTACTGCAATGCCTAAGCTTTACTTGGAACATCAATTTCGGCTTCTCTCAAGCAGCAGCGATTTTAGTGGGTAAAGAGTTCGGTAGTGATAATCTCGATGGTGTGAAAGCGGTATCCAAACGCAGCTTTGCCCTAGTCACTATTTTAAGTGCAGTATTAGCGGTTGTTTTCATCGTTTGGCCAGAAGCGATTGCTAACTTATTCCAACTTGATGGCGAAGGCGAACACACCCTTACCAATATGCTTTCTTCATTAATATGGGTCGTGGCACTATGTTTCGTCGTTGATGCTTGGCAGCTGCTGGCTATTAACCTTCTTCGGGGGATGAAAATCGTCGCTTTGCCAACCATCATGACTGCGATTGGTTATTGGATTTTTGGCCTTCCTGCCGCTTGGCTATTGATGTCTCATTACGAGCTGGCTGGGATCTGGGGAGGTATTTTGGTTGGCCTTGCCGCAACTGGAGTGCTTTTGCTCGCTCAATTAGTTTATGAACTAAGGACAGCTTCTCGACCAAATCTGGTTCATGGTAGCGTGTAGAGCAGTATTAAATAGCCGTCATCCTCACGCGTGTGAGGATCTTTGTTAGCAGCTAATGCGCTCGATTTATGTGAGTCACTCACTGTGAAGGATCCCCTTTTTCAAGGGGATGACACTATGCTTTGTGTGACACTATGCTTTGTGTGACACTATGCTTTTGCGTAAAGGCTGTGCAACCAAAGAATCAATTAAGCTTCTGAATCAGCCACTTTGCGATGACCTTCTTGAAGATGAACAAAGTCTACTAAATCATCACCTGAGACTTGATAGGCTTGACCAAAGCCCTTAACAAACAGACCATGTTCCGCTTTTAAGTTAAACAAAACGAAATCTTCTAGCTGACTTAATCCGTCAATGATTTCACCAAAGCGCTCCTTCATTTGGCTCACGACCCGCTGCCATTGCTCAGTATCACGTGTGACAACAGTGGCAACGGCATCAAAGGTTAAACGCTTTCTAGCAAACAGCTGCTTACTCTCCGTTTCATCTTCAATCATCATTAACGATACATTTGGGTTTTGCTCTAAGTTACGGGCATGACGTGCAATTTGAGAAATGAGAACAAAGTAGCCATCTTGATTTTGTACAAATGGCGCATAGCTGACATTTGGGCGACCTTCTTGGTCAACCGTTGCTAATTGAATGGTTTTGCGCTCTTGACGAAACTCTTTAATTTCCGGGCCTAAACGTCCTTGCAGGCGCTCTTGCTTAACTTGTTGATCCATGTTGAAACCTCACTTTCTCTAATAATTATAATCAATTTTTAATGCGATATACTTTTGTAACTGTTTGTCTAGCCACGCAGTTGTTGCTGTAGTGCCTTGAAGCTATTTACTTGCTCTGGGAACAGTACACGTTTCTTATCTCTCCCTAGGTAGATTTTGAATACGTTGTTTCCCGCTTCATCAAAGAAACCGAAGTAATGGCTTTCGTTGCCCATGAAAGGTTTACTTACCAGCGCCACGGTTTTAATCAAATCAAGCTTCAAATGGCCATGTAGCTCACCTTCTTTACCCATGAGGTTATAGTAGCCTCGTGCGACCTTGCCTTTTGGAAATGGCGCTTTGACCTCAAAGATAGAACCAAACGAGTGGACAATCGTCGTCACCGGGCCCCAAGTCGTGATGGACTCTAAGATGTGTTGAGCTACATCACCCTTCTCGAACGCGACCATATTTTCTGGCATGGCACATACAACATCACGTTCACTGACTCCCAGCTTTTCTGCGATAGCCGATGGCAGCAGTGACGGTTCGGTTTCTAAGATATGTGCAACATTTTGCTTCAATTCAATTGTCATTCTATTTCCTATGCAGCGTTCATTTTCGCTTTGTTCTGCTTCTGCGCCGTAGTGGCATGCGGATGCCCTATGCCGCTTGGCATCTGTGGTTTATCTTTAATCATGGTGTTAATCGCGGCGATCGCTCCTTGGGCTAACGTCACCGCCCAAAACGCTCCCGCTACAGTCAGCTCGAGGTAGTCTCGGTGTCGTTCGACAAGTCCATGCTGTTGCCAAACGTCAAATAGTGGTGTCAGCAGTTCGAACGTGTCTTGGCCTTCAAAGCTCACGAGCATGCTTCTTCGCACGATACCGCTATCAAAACCTGCTTTAAGACTGGCCAATACAGGTTCGTAATCGCTTTGCTTGCTCATCATCGCAATCGTCGTATCGCCCGCACGCATCGCGGCCATATAAGCGTCAAGCGTTCGATGATGCATCATTCCATAGCCACCAATGTTTCCACCCGCTCCCGCGCCAATCGGTAACACTTCGGCAAATGTTTTCGCGACACTGTTATACTGACTGCGCTCTCGGTTATCTCTAGCCCAGTGGTTAACGCTTAACTGCTTAATGAAATGCGTGTTCATGAAGTTGACACCCAGTTCATACATTGCCGCTTTCTCTGCCGAAGATGCCGGTGCAGGCGAACGCCCTTTTTGTACCAAGTCCATCATTGGTGCCGAGCCTCCAACCACCAATTGATACAGGTCAACACCATGGGCACCTGTTGCCAGATAGTCGTTTAGGTCTTGCTCAAACACATCTAAGGTTTGGTAAGGAAGCCCGTAAAGAAGATCAATAACGATTGGAGCCTCGTCTCTGGCCGCAAGTTCTGATACTCGCTTCATCACGACCTCACGGTCATCAAGTCGCTTAGCACTCCTTCTCACTTTAGTATCGAAACTCTGAATGCCAAAAGAGAAACGGTTGAATCCCCCTTCCAACGCACTCTCAAACATTTCGTCACTAAACCGATTAGTACGACCCTCTAACGTAATTTCGCAATCTGTAGCTAATGGAAAGGAAGCATAAATGGCTTTTCCTAGTCGACGTACCTGATCAGGAGACAGGTCCGTAGGCGTCCCGCCACCTATGTATACCGCATGAAACAAACCACTTTGCGTCCACTCCAGTTGCGATTTGATTTCAATCTCTTTCATGAGCGCTTCAAAGTAGTCATCGATCAATCGACGACTCGAGGCATTCTGGAAAAAGTTGCAAAACGTACAGCGAACACGGCAAAACGGAATATGAATGTATAAACAGCGTTTTTTATTGCGGGACGTAGACTGAGCAGTTAGTTGATGAAACAGACCGTCATACTGTGCTTGTGGTACCGGTTTTCCCATACCTCCTGCATGGGGCGATGTTTTCCTACCGAATGCAAATCGAAGTGGATCGGGGCTATTCACCCCAAAATGCGATTCATTGAGTTGACTTAAATCAATTTTCATAACTGCTCACGATTGGTATCAATGCCTTGTTGTATAAGGCTTAATCTAAAACGCAAAAGATCATAATCGTACGAAAATGATTATGCAAATGATAATTGATATTATTTTCACTACGATGCATACTCTTATCAAACTATGGGCTATACACATGCTGTGAGCTCACCAGATAACTTAATGGACAACACTGGCTTCCCTAGGATCCTCATAATGAAACACGCTTTAAAAAGGTTCATCGCGGATTAGCGGGAGCTGAAAACAAAAACGGTAGTTAATGGTATGGTTACATCGCCAAACACAACCTGCCAAAAACTACCGTTTTCATGTCGAATAATACTTTCCTATCTTCCTTCTGGGAAGGCTTTGAAATCATAAAGTCCCACAAAACTGACTCCTTAATTACAATCACCTTGAAGCCTGACTCTACCGCTCACTGCCAATGCGGTCGCTCATCCGACTCTATTCATGACTACCAATGGCGAGTGCTAAAAGAAACAATGATGTTCGATATTCCTGTTGAGCTTTTGGTACAAACTCGACGGATAAACTGTCCTGACTGTGGCGTAAAAACGGAAGCTATACCATGGGTTGCACCATATGCTCGAATCACAAATCGCTTGAAGGGCTATATTGAAAAGTTACTGCCCCTATTGCCTATCAAGCATATCTCCGAGCTGACCGGAGTGCATTGGCATACGATTAAAGAAATTGATAAACAACGTCTTAAGCGAGTTGTGCCAACGGTGCCTTGGAGTGATTTGCGTCAACTTGTTATGGACGAGTTCGCCATCTTCAAGGGGCACAGATATGCGACGGTCATTGCTGATGCTCAAACACACCAAGTGCTTTGGATTGGCATAGGCCGAAGCCGAAAGGACATTCGCCCATTCTTTGAAGAGCTCGGCGACAATGCCGTCAACATTGAAGTTGTGGCAATGGATATGAACACAGCTTTTGACCTTGAAGTGCAGGCGCATTGCCCAAATGCTCGTATTGTCTATGACATGTTTCATGTTGTAGCCAAGTTCGGTCGAGAGGTCATGGATAGGGTTCGTGTAGACCAAGCAAATCAATTAAAAACGGACAAGAAAGCACGTCGTTGGATAAAACGTTCCCGTTGGGTGCTTCTGAAAAACCGAGAGAACTTGAACGTAAAACAACAGAGTTATCTTGATGAAATACTCTCAATCAACCGAGACCTCATGATCACTCATCTGCTTGGAGCTCAACTCAAGGAACTTTGGTATTGTGACTCAGAGGAGCACGCTAAAGGTTTATGGGAAGTATGGTGGCAGCAGGTGAATGAAAGTGGCATACAACCTCTTATTAATTTTGCTAGAAAGCTCAAACCTTACCTTCACGGAATAGTGGCATCAGCTTCATACCATCTGAATACTTGCACCTTGGAAGGTATCAATAACAAGATAAAACTCATCAAGCGAATGGGTTATGGTTACCGAGACACGGACTACTTCTTTCTAAAGATTAAAGCGGCCTTCCCCGGAAAGCCGCGATGAACCTTTAAAAAAGATACTTTTGGTGGGTACTGCACTCTCTTTTCCTTTTAGTCTAGCTTTTGCTAACAATGCGGAGAAAATCGTCAGTGCGGGTGCGTCGGTCACAGAATTAATCTTTGCGCTAGACGCACAATCACAACTTGTCGGCGTCGACGTAACGAGCATTACACCCGAGGACTCAGCACTGCCTAAAGTGGGGTATCACCGGGCATTGTCTTCAGAAGGTCTTCTTGCACTTCAGCCGACCATCATCATTGGCTCAGATGAAATGGGCCCAAAACCGACATTAGATCAATTGCAACGTGTCGGTGTTGAGATACAGGTCGTCGATAGCGCCCCTACAATCGATGGATTAAACAAGCGCATTGATCAAATCGCAGCGCTTACTCACTCCGAAGAAAAAGTGCCCGCTCTTAAGGCGGCCATCGATGAACAAGTAAAAGCTCTAAAATCCAATCAACCTAACGAGAACAAAGCGAAGAAAGTCCTCTTTTTGCTTATTCATGAAGGACGTCCAGCAAATGTCGCGGGCAGTGACACCACACCAGATGCCATCATCACTCTAGCGGGTGGCATCAATCCTGCCGCTGCTTCTTTGACCTCCTACAAACCCATCTCCAATGAATCCATCATTGAAATGCAACCAGATGTCGTACTCGTTAGCGGTCGCAGTCACGCCAAACTTGGTGGTAGTGCCGCAATTATCGAAGCACTTCCTATGCTGTCGGCCACACCAGCGGGAATTAACAATGCCATTTTGACGATCGATGGCCATGCATTAGTTGGCGGCCTCGGCCTGAAAAGCCTAGAAGAAGCCAAGCGAATAAACGCCCTGCTCTATCCATAAATCGACCAGCTCATTGGCTCATTTAGAATGAGCCTCTTTTGTCCCGCTTCCGGATTGCAACCTAAATCAACGCCCAGCTTTGCTGGGCTTGCTATAAGAACAGTATGCTAAGAAATTTTTCCAACACTCTCGTATTTTCAGCATTTGCACTATTGCTCGCGGTCTCCTCGGTGTACTCCATTACCGTCGGCCCCATGAATATTTCGTTCTGGGAAAGCGTCACCTCATTGACCACGAAAACAAACGATCTCGCGCCACATATCAATTTAGTTATTCACGACATACGCCTACCACGAACGCTTCTTTGTATGTTGGTGGGCGCAATTCTCGCTGTATGCGGCGCAGTGATGCAGGGGCTTTTTCGTAACCCGTTGGCTGAACCCGGAATCATCGGTGTTTCCGCAGGTGCATCACTAGGGGGAGCGCTAGCGATTGTTGGGTTTGCCGCGATGGGAATCACTTTCCCCGAGTTTATGGCATTAATGGTGGTACCTGTCTTCGCATTCTTCGGCGGCGCACTGACAACGATTCTGGTCTATCGATTAGGCACCAGTAAATTTGGCACCTCTGTTACCATTATGCTGCTTGCCGGCGTTGCGATTAGCGCTTTATCAGGGGCTGCAATAGGCTATTTAAACTTCATCGCCGATGACCAAATGTTAAGAGATTTGTCACTATGGTCAATGGGGTCGTTGGCAGGAGCCAGTTGGGGAAAAATTGCATTATCTGCGATCACATTCCTAGTGCTGTTTTGCTACTTCCATAAAAAATCGATGGCGCTCAACGCTCTATTACTTGGCGAGTCAGAAGCGAAGCATCTTGGTATTCCGGTACAACGACTCAAAAGGCAATTAATACTACTAACCGCCGTGGGGGTCGGAGTGACAGTGAGTGTTTCCGGCCTTATTGGATTCATCGGCTTGGTTATTCCCCATTTGGGCAGGATGCTCGCAGGCCCTGATCACCGTACCTTGCTGCCTTTATCTGCGCTACTTGGAGCCTTGCTAATGACTGCTGCCGATATGGTTGCACGCGTCGCTGTTGCGCCAGCTGAGCTGCCCGTTGGTATTGTTACCGCCATAGTGGGAGCGCCATTCTTCTTATATCTGCTATTTCAGCAAAAAGGAAAAATCCTATGAGCCTTGCGCGCGATATCGACATTGCCAACCCTTTTCATCAATCTGTTCCCCATGATGTCGCCATTTCAGCTCGCGGCATTCGCATGCAATTTGGTGACAGAGTCATACTCGATGACATTGATATCGATCTGTATTCAGGCCAGGTCACAACTCTACTTGGCCCTAATGGCGCAGGAAAAAGTACCTTACTGAAACTTCTTTGTGGGGAGACCCCTTCCGATTTTGATATTCGCTACTTTGGCAAGCAAAGGGCACAATGGCCTGCGCAGCGGTTGTCAAAACATCTGGGGCTACTTCCGCAACACAGCACCTTGTCCTTTCCTTTTCTCGCTTCTGAAGTGGTTGAGTTGGGCGCTATCCCTTTAGAGATGTGTCATCACGCGACACGCTCGCTTGCCAAACGTTATATGCAGTCGGCGGATGTAGAACACCTAGCTAGCCGCCTTTATCCTTCACTCTCGGGAGGTGAGAAACAGCGTGTTCACCTAGCCCGAGTATTAACGCAATTACATCAATCTGGCGATCAAAAGATCCTAATGTTAGATGAACCCACCTCTGCATTGGATTTGTCTCATCAACACAATACCTTAGCGATTGCAAGGCAGCTCGCGGACACGCAAAATGCTGCGGTTGTCGTTGTTCTACATGATCTAAACCTCGCATCACAGTACTCAGACCGGCTGCTAGTGCTAGATAGAGGCAAGGTTGTCGCAGACGGCGCTCCATGGAAAGCACTCACCAGTGACTTGATCAACAAAGTCTACGGGTATCAGTCCTTGGTAACCAAACACCCAACCCACGACTTTCCAATTGTGTTACCGCAATAAAATTGGTTTGTGTCTATGCCCTGTAAACAACATAGACACAAAAAAACCGCTCTAAAAAGAGCGGTTTCTCATCTTACTGCCTTAAACAGCGATAAGTTACTTAGACAACTGAATCAATGAACGACCAATAAGCCATTCCAATTCTTTATCGCTGCCTTCACCGTACTGTGTTTCTACCAACTTATACAGACGATCAATACCCTTAGAAGCAAACTCATGTGAGTTTTCGGAAGTAACAACATGATGGAACAGAAGCTTTAGGATTGCTAGAAACTCCTGGTTTTTCAGCGAGTTAATCCAACTTCCCGTAAACCCATCAATACCTTTTTCAAACTCTAAGTGTTCAACAAACATCTTGAAAATACGTCCATCGAGCGCGGCGGTAAAGTCCGTTTTCTTTGGAAAGTGGTGACTAATCCCAGTTCTTGATATGCCTGTCTGTTGGCTTAATGTGGTATACGACATTTTGTCATACCCAAGACGAATGATCTGATCAACGACCGCTTCCATGATTTTCTGGATCGTAATTTCAGTATCTTCTTTACTACGCTTTGGCATTTCTTAAGCTTCTCTAATCGTTATCTGCGTACGCTGTATGCTATACCATAATTAAAGCAGTGCTCGGTGTAATTTTCTATCCATTTATGTATCAATTTGCTCAAACACAGATTACGGCAATCTGACAACAAACCATACACCACACACATACTTGGTATAGATACCATTTAAAATAATATAAATAATCAAGTAATTGATTAGTAACTTATAAAGTCTATCATTTCACACAATGGCTTGTACTATTCTGTACTATATCATTAGTACAAGAGTCTCATTTTTGAGAACTCAATCACATCATGACAATACTGCTTGCATACTCAAAAGCTATTGATAAACAAATAGATATTCACACTTTTTATCAATTTGAAACCTAATATGACCAGATTCGTGTTCGGTGGTATGCATCATTCACTAACTCGTAGCATAAAAGCAATGAATTTATTGCTGGATACCTTATTTCTACAGCTATAGAATAACCACAGATTTTATGAGAGGTATCGTTATGTCAAACACCTATGAAGAACCAACCGTATGCGACGCTTGTGGCGTTTCTGGAGAAATGGGTTTCATCATCAAGGAAGGCGATGACGTCGCAGAAGTACAACTATTCGGCGAATCGCAAGTTCAACTGCAAGCAGAAATTCAAAAATACATTGATTTGGCTAAGACTGTGTCAGAGAAGGTTGAATTTGAAGTCTCTGAACTTACTGAAGAGAGCAAAGAGCTTAACGCTCGATTCAAATTTGAAGTGAGTGCAGAAAAGCTCATTTTCGAACTGAAAACGCGCTCACTAGCACGCTAAGCCTTAATGCACAAACGGCTAAACGCCGGAGTTGATTAAAGCGAGCATCACTGCTCGCTTTTTAGTGCCTTCCACTTAAGCTGACCATTCATTTCGAAATCTTGCTCAGCGACGCACTGCAATACCACCCCTTCCACGTTGATGACTGCCCCAAGGGAGTAGGCTTTGTCATTGTAATAACAAACACGTTTGCCCAACTTAGAGTCAGAAAGCAGCACCGCCGCTCCCACGTCCGCCCCAGGCGTAGTGATAACCTTCGCCGATAGCGTTGATGCCATCAACCCACCGACAATGGTGAGTATCACAACACGTATTGATTTCCATTGTGAAATTAGTTTTTCCATTGCAAACTACCTAACGTTCCAAAATATCTGTGTTCCAAACTAAAGCGAATCTCAATTACTATGTTTCGATCCACCCTCACCCTGTTGTCACTGCTGTTGATAGTTCCAGTCTCGACTGCGATTGAACTTGATTACTACAAGATCCTCAACCACCTAGACAACTACGGCAACTTGGATCTACGTAACAAACCTTATACCACGCTTCCTGATGGCTTGGTGGTGAAAGGCAACCTAAATATTGCCAAAACACCGATTAAAATGATGCCAAAAAATCTTGAGATCAAAGGTAGCTTAGATGCTTCGGATAGTTTAGTGGAATTCATGCCAAGAGGAACCAAAATCACAGGTTACGCGAACTTTCTAGGCAGCCAACTCAAAGCGTGGCCGCAAGGTGTGATCCCCGGGGGATATATCAATCTTGGTGACACACCAATCGAAAAACTGCCAAACGGCATGATAGTCAACGGTGATCTCAGTCTGGTACGTACTCCTATGACTACCCTACCCGAAGGCATCATTATCGAAGGCAACCTTTATATTGGCGGCTCAAAAATCACTCAATTCCCCAAAACAATGACCGTAAACGGGAATATCTATTTGGGTGGTAACACCATTAAACAATGGCCTGACAACCTCAAACTCGGCGGAGCTGTCGCGCGCTAATTCCCTAAATTGGTTAGCGCTTGAGATAAAGTCGTAAACGTTTCATCAACGATAAAACCGGAACAGTTAGAAAATCTGTTCCGGTTTTATTTTACCCGCGCTCTGTAGTCTATGTTCATCGACAACGAACAGAGAGACAAACATGGCTTTTTTCAACTATGTTGCAAACTACTTCCAATCCACCTATAAATACGAAACCAAAGACACACTGCTAGGTAAGCTGTTTTACCTGTCTCCAGCGAAGCGTGCTGAACGTCTCAATGAGCTCTTCAACACCGAGGCATTTTGGGGTCTAGAGACAAACAAAGATAACAACAACCAAATCAAATAACCGGAACACTTTGTTTAGTGCATAGCATGATCAACAAGCGAAAACTTGAGCTTTACGAAAATCTATTTAATCAATTGGGACCTGGTGAGCATACTGTTACTGTGCTCACCATCGGGGAGTCAATGAACTGCAGTGAACGCCACGCCCGTACTTTGTTAAAGCAGATGTCAGAGCGCAAATGGCTAACATGGACCCCAGCGCGCGGCCGGGGTATGAAGGGGACACTTGTCTGCTTAATGGAACCTTTGGCAGCCTGTTACCAGGAAGTTGAACAGGCAACGAATCAAGGCAAATACGATACGGCTCATAAACTCATTGGCTTTAATAACCGCAATGTTGCCAGTGCGCTCAAGCAATATCTGACACAGGCCACCATCGAAAGTGAAAATACGATTCATGCCCCGTTTCATAGAAAACTGACCTGGTTACATCCGCATCACGCTATGGAGCGAACCGAACGCCATCTAATTCATGAAATATTCCAAACGTTGGTGGTCTCGAAAGACGCAAACATTTGTGGCGAGCTGGCGCATAGCTGGGCTCACTGCGACCACTTTCGCCAATGGACATTTTACTTACGAACCGGCGCCATTTTTCATGACCAAACACCTCTCACCGCCCTAGACGTTGTGGAAAGCCTGCGAGCACTTTCGGCATCGACCTACTGGAAAGGTCTTTATGATCACATTGCGGACATTCATATCGATTCACCGCACCAAATCACGATGACGCTAAACGAGCCTGATCCGCATTTTTTATCGCTACTTTGTCGCTCGGAAGCGGCAATCATGCCAAAAGCTCTAGTGCATCGCGCAGAAAGCGCGTACAAGCCAATTGGCTCAGGTCCATTCTCTGTCACGGTCAATTCAGACAAGCTACTACGTCTTACTAGACATAGCCAATATTCAGGCAACAGTGCTCTTGTAGAGCATATTGAACTGTGGATTCATGAAGAATGGGCAAAAGATAAAAAATGCGCTGAGAACTTTTTCTTTCTTAACGATGAAGAAGAAACCTACAAAGTGTCAACGGCCGATATTGGTTATTTCTTTTTATTGTTGAACCACACTGAACTGCAAAAGCCAACCATCAAACGTCAGCTAGAGTCGCTGTTTTCCAGCGACCACGCTTCATCACTGGCTATCTCACTGCCGGTAAACTTCAGTTTTGAGAACAACAACGAAAATCGTACCTTCGCTAACAAGCTCATGCAGGGACTCGCCCTTGGCGGCTCAAAAGGACACGGCACCCAAGTGATCTATGGACATCCAGCTGCCAATCAAGACCTATCTATTGGAGGTATTCGCTTAGAAGGCGATCGTGCGACCAGCTTGTTCGCCTTTTTTAAACTCTATCCTTATTGGAACAAGAACCTAACTTGGAAACAACAAGATAAACTGCGTCACACGTTGGCATCTGCTCGCCAGTCAATAAACCGCATTGAGAGGGAGCGGCTCTTAGATGACCTACTCGTTTGGTTATATCAAGACAACGTACTGGCGATCATTAAATCCGAAGACTTAACACTCACCATTCCAACCCGAATAGGCGGCGTAGACATTAACTCCATCGGTTGGTGTGACTTCGCAAAGCTTTGGATACAGCAAAAAACACGCTCCATTAACCTTTGAAGCATGTTTCCCCGACTTGCTTAAAAGTAATGGGAAATCGCTAAATACCGAGCACGGATATGCTCTATCAACAATCGTACTTTGTTTGGTGGCTTGCGTGAAAATGGGTATACCGCATAGATGCCGAGTCGCTTACCAACTTGATCGGGAAAAATATCCACCAGCTGACCATCACGAATATCGTGGTACACCAGGCATCTCGGCACATACGCAATTCCGTGTCCCCCCAGTGCCGCTTTACGCAGTGCGCCAGCATTGTCGGTAGAAAAAGATCCTGAGACGCGCACAATGTAGTGCCCCTTACGTCCCATAAACTCCCACTCCGATGCCCCTGTTGTCTGATATGCGTACTGTAGACAGTTATGCTCGGTCAGATCTTCTGGCTCAAGGGGTTTTCGGTTCTTAGCGATATAGGAAGGCGATGCACAGACGACCCATTGAGAATCTAAAATATGACGAGCAATGAGACTCGAATCCTCAAGATAGCCAGTACGGATTACTAAGTCATAACCGCCATCGACCAGATTAACAAAACGATTATCCAAAGACATATCAACGGTGAGTCCTGGGTGCATATTACAAAACTCGGCCACCGCATCGGCTAAAATAAGATCACCGGAAATCGTGGGTACCGACATTTTGATATGGCCGGTCACGTTTTCCCCAAAACCCGATACCGACGCCATCGCCTCCTGGGTGGCATGCTTCACATTTTTGGCACCATGGACTAACGCCTTACCCGCCTCCGTCAGAGTCAATTTGCGCGTTGTTCGATATAATAATTGAACGCCCAACTCTTGCTCCAGCCTAGCTATCCTTTTACTAACTACTGAATTTGTAAGGTTATTTTGTTCAGCCACTCGGCTAAACGCCCCCATTTCAACCACCTGATAAAACAGGATCAAATCGTCTGCACGCATAGTTTTATGTCATTTTTGGAAATAATCATTTTCATTATTTCTCTATATCATCAAAAAATAAAGGGATAAATTCACCCCACCTTAACAACCCTATTACAAAAATAATAAGCACGACACGGCTGACTCATTCAATACCAAGAGTCGGCCAAGACAAAAGGAAGTCGCTAATGTCTGAAACTTTGCTTGCCCTTGTTGCCTTTTCTCCCATTGTGGTTGCTGCCATACTTCTGGTGGGATTGAACTGGCCAGCCAAAAAAGCCATGCCCGTTGCGTTTGGCCTAACTGTAGTCATCGCCCTATTTACGTGGGACATGTCCGTTACACGTGTTTTAGCATCCATTTTCCAAGGGTTCGGCATCACCGTTGCCGTGCTTTGGATTGTGTTTGGCGCCATCTTCTTGCTAAACACACTGAAACACACTGGTGCTATTACAACGATTCGTAATGGCTTTACCGATATATCACCTGACCGCCGCGTTCAGGCCATCATCATCGCTTGGTGTTTCGGGTCCTTCATCGAAGGCGCATCTGGATTTGGTACGCCTGCTGCAATAGCAGCACCTCTATTGGTCGCAATTGGATTTCCTGCTCTTGCCGCAGTGTTAATGGGTATGATGATTCAATCGACTCCCGTCTCTTTTGGGGCAGTTGGCACACCAATCATCGTTGGTGTGAATAAGGGACTAGATACGCATAACATTAGTGAGTCACTGGTTTCCCAAGGTGCGTCATGGGATCTCTACCTTCAGCAAATCACCGCTAACGTTGCCATTATTCATGCCTGTGTGGGTACGCTGATGCCAGTTCTGATGGCAATGATGCTAACTCGCTTTTTTGGCAAAAACCGCAGTTGGACTGAAGGTCTAGATATCCTGCCTTTCGCGCTCTTTGCGGGTGTTGCGTTTACTGTCCCTTACGCATTAACAGGCGTTCTACTAGGTCCTGAGTTCCCATCACTAATTGGTGGTCTGGTTGGCCTTGCGATCGTCGTCAGTGCAGCCAAACGTGGCTTTCTAGTTCCTAAATCCAAGTGGGATTTTGAAAGCGAAGATAAGTGGCCGACAGAATGGCTTGGCTCACTCAAAATGGATCTTAAACAAAATGCTGGAAAACCGATGTCAATGGCGGTGGCATGGTTACCGTACGTTCTTCTAGCAGTTATCCTTGTTGCAAGCCGCGTGAGTAGCGAGTTTAAGGGCTTCCTAACCAGTGTGAGCTTGTCGTTTAGCAATATTCTTGGTGAAACGGGTATTAGCACGGCTATTCAACCGCTGTATCTACCGGGCGGGATCTTAGTCTTCGTTGCTCTACTGGCTGTCATGATTCAATCACGCTCTGCGAAACCACTAATGGCCGCGTTTGGTGAGTCGAGTAAAACGCTGATTGGTGCTGGCTTTGTTCTTGTCTTTACCATTCCTATGGTTCGTATCTTCATTAACTCGGGTGTAAACGGTGCTGATCTCGCAAGTATGCCAGTCACCACCGCCAACTTTGCCTCTGCTTTAGTCGGAGAAGCGTTCCCTGCTTTGAGTGCCACTATTGGCGCACTCGGTGCCTTTATCGCTGGCTCGAACACCGTTTCGAACATGATGTTTAGTCAGTTCCAGTTTGAAGTGGCGCAAACGCTCACAATCTCAACGACCGCCGTGATCGCCTTACAAGCCGTTGGTGCGGCTGCAGGTAACATGATTGCCATCCACAACGTGGTCGCGGCCTCTGCCACCGTTGGCTTACTGGACCGTGAAGGTCTGACATTGAGAAAAACCATTATTCCTACATTCTACTACCTGGTTGTCACTGGCCTTATGGGACTTGCACTGGTGTACGGTTTCCATGTTACCGATGCACTCATGAACTGATTAGGTTTTAGTCAAAGGCGCACTTGCCGACTGTCGGCAAAGTTGTGAAACACTTCAAGAAGGTAAGTGCGCTTATTTTTCATAACCTTACAACTAGTCTATATAAAAATATGAACCCATAAAAACGGGTCTAGTGCTGGAGCAATACAATGCGAATCTATCCCTCAAAACCGAACAAAGTCTACTTCTATGCCACCTGCTTAGTAGACGTATTTGACCCTGAAGCAGGCTTAGATGCTATGACCCTCTTAAAACAGCAAGGCATCGAGGTTGAGTTTGTTGAAAAACAGACCTGTTGCGGACAACCTGCCTACACATCAGGCTATGAATCAGAAGCCAAACAAGTCGCGCAGAGCCAAATGGATCTGTTTCCTGAAGAGTACCCGATTATTGTATTGTCCGGTTCGTGTGGTGGCATGATGCATCACCATTATCGCCGCCTATTTAAAGGCGATAACAATCAAGCTCAAGTTGATAAGTTCTGTGACCGTGTATTTGAACTTACCGAATTTCTCGTCAACGTCTGTCGCGTCAAGCTCAACGACAAAGGCCAGCCGACAAGCGTTGTTATGCACACCTCTTGCGCAGCAAGGCGTGAAATGAACGTCCACGTCACAGCTACAGAGCTACTAAGCCAACTCTCCAATGTCGAGCTTCGTATGCAAGACTATGAAAGCGAATGTTGTGGCTTTGGCGGTAGTTTCTCTGTACGTCACCCGAATATCTCCGAAGCCATGGTGAAAGACAAAACTCACCATATCGAAGCGACCCAATCCGATACACTGGTAAGCGCCGACTGGGGATGCCTTCTCAACATCAATGGTGCGTTTGAATACCAAGGCAAACCCATCAAAGGGCGTCACCTAGCTTCATTTCTTCTTGAGAGAACACAGGAGAATGCACAATGAGTCAAACTCCTGAACAGTTCCACCAGCTCGCCAAAAATGCACTGGGTGATAAACAGCTAAGAGCCAACTTTCGTGGTGCGATGGATTATCTGCGCGATAAGCGTAAGGCAGCGTTTAGTGACGTAGAGGAAGAGAAGCAAATAAGAGATCTAGCCGAATCCATTCGCCAACGCTGCCTTAGTAAGCTTCCTGAACTTCTAGAGCAATTAGAGTTCAATTGCTACAAAAATGGCATTCAAGTTCATTGGGCAGAAAACCCAGAACAAGCGAATGCCATCATTGCTGCTATCGCGAATGAGCACGATGCCAAGCAAATCATCAAAGGCAAATCCATGGTGAGCGAAGAGATCGAGATGAACCACGAGATGGCGAAACTCGGTATTGAATGCTTAGAGAGTGATATGGGCGAATACATCGTTCAACTCGATGGCGACAAACCTTCTCACATCATCATGCCAGCGATTCACAAGAACAAGCAGGAAGTGAGCGACACCTTTGAGCAGCACCTTGATGGATTCAAACCAACGACAGACGTAGACAGCCTGATTCAAACAGGTCGCACTCGCCTAAGACAAAAGTTCTTTGAAGCTGATATTGGTTTATCCGGTGTCAACTTTGCCGTTGCAGAAACAGGCACGCTTTGTCTTGTAGAAAACGAAGGCAACGGACGCATGTCAACAACGGTGCCAAACGTGCACATTGCCATCACTGGTATCGAGAAAGTCGTTGAGTTTTTGTCTGATGTCCCTCCGCTATACAGTGCGCTAACTCGCTCAGCGACAGGGCAAGCCATCACCACTTACTTCAACATGATCACCTCTCCTCGTAAAAACGGCGAAAAAGACGGCCCGCAGGAAGTACATCTCATTCTGCTCGATAACGGACGCAGTCAAGCCTACCGCGATGAAGAGCTTCGTAAGACTCTACAGTGTATTCGCTGCGGCGCGTGCATGAACCACTGCCCGGTCTACACCAAAATTGGCGGTCATGCTTACGGCACGGTTTACCCGGGTCCGATTGGCAAAATCATCTCCCCTCATTTGCTGGGTATGGATAAAACCAAAGATCTTGTTACCGCTTCCAGTCTCTGCGGCGCCTGTGGCGAAGTCTGCCCTGTAAGAATACCGATCCCAGATATGTTGCTTCGCCTACGTAAAGAAGCCAAAAACAAAGCGGAAAAAGAGACGCCACCACTAAAAGGGCAAAATGCCGCCAGCAGTGGCCTTGAAACCGCCGCAATGAAAGGCTTTGCATTCGCCGCTAGCAATCCGAGCTTGTATCACACTGGTACGTACATGGCGACCAAGTTGCAAAACCTTATCCCGAATAAACTCGGCGCTTGGACACAATGTCGAACCAGTCCAAAGCCCGCTAAGCAAACCCTACACCAGATCATGGCAGAACGAAGTAAAGCCAATAGCGATAAGCAGTAACGAGGAGACCAAGATGAACACCAGACTTGCCAAAGACAACATTCTTGGCCGACTCAAGCAAGCGAAGCGGAGCCCAAAATCGGCGGAGGAGTTAGCTTTTTTCCCTTGGGGCAGCCATCCAGATATCACTATGGATGATAAAGCCGAGCGCTTTGTCGACATGATGAGCGCCAACCATGCCGACGTTCGAACTATTCAACGCTCTGAGCTTACCCAAGCCTTGCGTGATGTAATGGACAGTTACGGTTTTAGTCGCGTTGCCATAGGCACTGCAGGCGAGTACATCCGTGATTTCGAAGATGCAGCTCAAGCCAAACAAGTAAAGCCATTCAACCAGAAGATAGAAGACTGGAAATCTGAGCTTTTTAACGACATTGATGTCGGCATCACCCATACACTCGGCGGCATTGCAGATACAGGCGCATTGGTCCTGTGGCCAAATGAGCACGAGCCTCGCACCTTATCGTTAGTACCACCAAGCCATATAGCGATCGTGAAAAAGTCAGCGCTGTACGGACACTTTTTGCAAGTGATGCAAGAAAACAATTGGGATCATTACATGCCGACCAATGCACTTTTAATTTCTGGTCCATCAAAAACCGCCGATATTCAACAAACGCTCGCCTACGGTGCCCATGGCCCGAGTCAGTTGATCGTACTGTTATTGGAAGACGAATAAGAACGTATAAAGGACACCAAGATGAATCACACACGCGACTATGAACTGCTCAAGCAGCAACTCGCTACAAGAATCGATTCCCAGCGTATCATCACTGGTGAAGCGGAGCGTCTAGCTTATGGTACCGATGCTAGCTTCTATCGACTGATCCCTCAGATCGTGCTGCGCCTTAAAGATCTCGATGAGGTGATATTTACTATCCAGTGTTGCCGTGAGCACAGTATTCCCTTCACGTTTCGCGCTGCTGGTACCAGTTTGTCAGGCCAAGCGGTGTCTGATTCGGTATTGATTGCTCTTACGGATGACTGGCGCGGACACACTATTCTCAATGAAGGCGCGAAAATCCGCCTTCAACCGGGTGTCATCGGCGCCGATGCCAACAAATACTTGCTCCCATTCCAACGTAAAATTGGCCCAGACCCAGCTTCTATCAACACCTGTAAAATTGGCGGTATTGCTGCGAACAACGCAAGCGGCATGTGCTGTGGCACCGCGCAAAACTCGTACAAAACTGTCGATAGTATGAAGATAGTTCTGAGTGATGGCACCTTGGTAGATACCGGAGACAAGGCAAGTATCGAGCGCTTTAAAGCGGACAAGCCTGAGTTTATTGAAGGGCTTAAGTATCTTGCAGAGACGACCAAGGCTAACGGTGAGCTCGCTGAGAAAATTGCTCACAAATACCGTCTAAAAAATACCACAGGCTACGCACTCAATGCGCTCGTTGATTACAGCGACCCAATCGAAGTCCTTGAGCATTTGATGATTGGCTCTGAGGGCACCCTAGGTTTCATTGCTGACATTACCTATAACACGGTCAAGGAACACAAATACAAAGCCTCAACTTTGCTGGTGTTCTCCGATATTGAAACTGCCAGCAAAGCGGTAGCAACCATCGCCAATACACCGGTTGCAGCCGTTGAAATGATGGATGGACGTGCTCTACGTTCGGTCGCGGATAAACCGGGAATGCCAGAGTTTATCCAGCAGCTAGACCTTGAAGCCACCGCACTCCTAGTTGAAGTTCATGCATCTTGTAAACACACATTAGACAGTCACACCGATACTGTAATGGCAGCACTAAACGATTACACCATCATTGAGTCTGTGCCATTCACGCTGGATCCTGCGACGGTTGCGACGCTTTGGGGCATCCGCAAAGGTATGTTCCCAGCGGTTGGTGCGGTTCGCGAAGTCGGCACTACGGTCATCATTGAAGACGTCGCTTTCCCCGTCGAAAATCTTGCTGCTGGCGTACGTGACTTGCAACAGCTCTTCGACAAATATCACTATGATGAAGCCATCATTTTTGGGCATGCACTAGAGGGCAACCTGCACTTTGTATTTACCCAAGGATTTGATAGTCAGGAAGAGATCGACCGTTACGGTGGTTTCATGGATGATGTGGCCGAGCTTGTTGCTGTTAAATATCAAGGTTCGTTGAAAGCTGAACATGGAACCGGACGCAATATGGCACCTTATGTGGAACTCGAATGGGGACAAGAAGGCTACGCACTGATGCAACAAATCAAAGCGCTGTTCGATCCCGAGGGCTTACTCAATCCCGGAGTGATCATTAACGACAACCCCCACTCACACATCGAAAATCTCAAACCTATGCCAGCCGCCGATGACATTGTGAATCGCTGTATCGAGTGTGGCTTCTGTGAACCTGTTTGTCCTTCACGTACCCTAACGTTATCACCTCGTCAACGTATCGTGCTATTTAGAGAGCTTCAACGCCGTAAAGCCGCGGGAGAGACTGTGGAAGCAACAGAGCTCGAACAGGTATTCGAATACCAAGGTATCGATACGTGTGCAGCGACAGGTCTTTGCGCCGACCGATGTCCTGTGGGCATCAACACTGGGGACCTTATCAAAAAGTTAAGAGAGCCAAAGTACAAAAAGTTCCGACCAATCGCTAAATGGACCGCAAATCACTTTACAGCGACCACTGCCATAGCTCGATTTGGTCTAAAAAGCGGCGCTGTCGCCACCAATATCCTCGGCCAAGAGCGTGTGGTTAAACTCGCTGAGGGGATGCGTAGAATTACCAACAATGCGACCCCTAGTTGGATACCAGAAACGCCAAACGGCGCCAAGTTCGATGCTGACCAGCTCTCTGACAATGCGGCGTCAAGTGATAAAAAAGTCGTGTACTTGCCCTCTTGTGCCAGCCGCAATATGAGCACTCAAGCCAATGCGTTTGATAAACGACCTTTAACAGAGGTGACAATGTCACTCATTACAAAGGCTGGGTTTTCAATCGTGACACCTGAATCACTCAGTGACCAGTGTTGTGGTATGCCTTATGACAGCAAAGGGATGACCGACATTGCTAAACAAAAGAGTGAACAACTTGAGCTTGCTTTGTGGGAAGCCTCTGAACACGGAAAATATCCTGTTTTGATGGACACCAGCCCATGTGCAAAACGCAGTATTGAAAACTTCACCAAGCCCATGACGGTCGTTGAACCTGTGAAGTTTGTCAGTGATTACCTGCTCAGCGAGTTGAGCCTAGCTCCGGTGGACGAGACCGTCATGCTTCATGTGACCTGCAGTTCTAGACGCATGGGTTTAGAGGCGCCAATGCTATCACTGGCACAAGCGTGCGCCCGCGAAGTCATCATCCCTGAACATATTCAATGCTGCGGCTGGGCAGGTGATAAAGGCTTTACGACCCCCGAACTCAACGAAGCCGCGGTCGAGCCCATCAAGACACAAGTACCGAAAGGGTGCACCCGAGGGTTTAGTAACAGCATTACCTGTGAAATTGGTCTCTCTCACCATAGTGGGGTGCCCTACCAATCAATTCTTTACCTTGTTGACCAAGTCGCATCGCCTGTTGTTCGATAATATCTGCACAGAAACTGACACTAAAAAGGGACGACCTCTCGTCCCTTTTTACCTGCAACTCACCTTATCAATAGACCGTATAACACACTCCCGTTAGATCAATCACAATCGGGTTCTTGGTGACAACCTGAAAGTTGACACAACTTGTGCTAGGTTGCGCACTGAAAAGAGTTAACTCGAGAAAAGGTTTGTCGATTGCCTGACCGTCGGCGTCAATCGGAAAATCCTGGGCAGAGAGATTGCCACAATATATTTGATTAGAGCTATTGATGACACATCCCAAATCACTCTTCAATTGCCACTCCCCAGCACCTTCAGGTAAGTTAGCAACCACAGAAAATGTTCCAACAACCGCCGCATATCGAGCATCGAATCCACCTGAAATCGTGAAGTCTACCTTCAAGGGTGTGCCGGCATCACCCGACACATCAAAAGGAGTGTAACTGATACCAACATACCCAGTCGGCATTAATGAGCTCGAGCTAGGGTTGGAGTCAACGAGCCATTCAATGTAGTTGCTAAACCCATCGCTATCAAAGTCCTCATCAGCATCATTTACATACGGCTCTAGTCCGTAATAACGCTCATAGCCATCCCACATTTTGTCGCCGTCGCTGTCTTTAAAGTCCAGTAACTCTGGAGTGACGGCCATCCAAGAAGGGATATCAACGTCGACAATTTCGGTGTTACTTGTCACCTCTTCTAGTCTTATTCTGGTTCGATAATCATAACGATTAAATGTGCCACCAATCGCCTCAGCTTTGCCAACATAGCGAAGCGAGCTAGCCTCATTAAAAAGCTCAAGCGTACCTTGAGCTATGACGTCCGTCAGCCCAAGATCTACCTGTTCAAAAACAACTTGATTGGCGATGATGACATCCTCGGATCGCAAATCCAAATATCCCAAATCGGCAAGGTAATAACGCCCAGAAATGCTGTACTTCGTCAAGTTAGAGCCGACACTGTCATCACTAACACAGCTTCGAGTCGTTTTGACATTTTTGAGATAGCGATTGAGACTCGGCTGATTCGAATTACTCACCAAATTTTGCGTCGTCGTGTGTTGGCAAGTGTTTGCACCACGCTCGATCAACTGACCGGTAAGAGAAACATAGTTGCCATCGTTGGAACTGGTTTTAAAATCATTAAAGGTAATCGTACTGTTGACAAGTGAAAGTGTGTTGGTATTTACGGCTTCGACATCCACTGTATAGCTACCATCAAAGACAGCCTGTCCACTACCGTCAACATCACATGCTTCAAATGTGGCTGTCACGGTACCCGTATAGGTGCTTGGATCGACACTACCCGTTATCCTTCCAAAGCCAAATGCACAACCAAAATCTTCATCCACGTTCGTCTGCACCGACACCGCCGATTGCGTCGACACTGAAATACTATCGGTGATAGGACTTTGATTTGACGACAATAATGACAAGGCTTGGCTTACCTCCGCCATATTATCGATAGTGACGATTGCTGGGGTTGTTTTGCCTTGATATGAGAGCTGAGGAGCTGGCGTTGCGCCTCCGCCTTCACCTCCATCACCGCCACCACATGCACCAAGTGAAATCGCGATACTGGTGATTAAAGTGGTTCGTACTGCATGCATTGTTTTCTTTCCTCAAGTTCATTTTGGAACGTAACTTAACAATGCAACGGCGCACATTTTGTGATTTTCATCCAAAAGAAACACGCAAATATGCTACCTAAGTTGCATATATTGGTGCTCAATTTCATTTCTTTGAGCGCCATCATAGTTGGTGCACTCACAACCCGTAACGCAAACCACGCCTGCCAGAGCATTTACTGGCTCACTACCTTGTCACTTCTGTCAATTTACTGCTATAGCTAACTGTATTCAGTGTCATTAATTCTCGGATGATCAAAGCGTTATTTATGGATCCATTGTCGCAAGGACTATTAGGCGCATCGTTGTCGATGTCAGCAAGTAAGCGAGCACGTTTTGCCGTCGCTGGTGTATTAGGGCTGCTTTCTGGGCTTGCTCCAGATTTGGATGTACTGATCCGCTCACCTTCTGATCCACTGTTGTTTTTAGAATTTCATCGCCAATTTACTCACTCATTGCTGTTCATCCCGATAGGAAGCCTAATTTGTGCTTGCCTGTTTTATCCTCTGATTGCCAAAAGGCACGGTTTCTCATTCAAACAGACTTGGTTCTACTGTTTCCTTGGCTACGCGACACACGGCTTATTAGATGCCTGTACTTCCTATGGCACGCAGTTGCTCTGGCCGCTAAGCAATGAGCGATTTGCTTGGAATAGCGTTTCAGTCATAGATCCACTTTTCACGATACCGCTGCTCGCCATATTGACTCTGGCAGCGTGGAAACGACATCCAGCCATAGCTCGAATTGGCTTCCTGTGGGCAATAACCTACCTCACTATTGGAATGATACAGAGAGAGCGCGCAGAGCACACTGGCTGGCAAATCGCCAAAGAGCGTCAACACCGCCCTGTTCAACTCGAGGCCAAGCCAAGTTTTGGAAACATTTTAGTTTGGAAGGTGATCTATGAAGACGGTGGTGATTTTTATATCGATGCGGTACGAGCAGGTCAGGACATTAAAGTTTATCTAGGAACGAAAGTAGCAAAGCTGGATATTGAAAGCAGTTTTCCGTGGTTAGATGCGAGTTCACAACAAGCAAGAGACATTCAGCGCTTCAACTGGTTTTCAGACGGATTTGTGGCGCTTAGCAGCAACGATGAACTACGCATTATCGACGTTCGATACTCTATTGTACCCAACGAATTAAATGCCCTGTGGAGCATAGAGTTAGCGCCAGCAGCGACAGCAGACCAACACGTCACCTATCATACCCACCGAAGCAGCCAAGCCGAAGATCGGCAGCGCTTTTATGACATGCTGCTGGGTAGAGAGGGATTTCTAGGCTCCCTTAATGAAAAATGAGTATGCCCAATTTGGTCTGGGCATACTCGATCCTTTTGACAAAGTGGTACTTAGCGAACGTTAAGTATCCGCGTTAGGCAATTCTGACCAGTTTCTTGTTTACAAATTCATCCAGTCCTAGTCGCCCTAACTCACGTCCAAAACCTGAATTTTTAATACCACCAAATGGCAAACATGCTTCGGACATTGAGAACGTATTAATGAACGATGCACCGCACTCCAGCGCCCCAGCAACCGCATGAGCGCGTTCGAGACATTCTGAAATCACAGCAGAGCTCAAGCCATATGAGCTGTGGTTTGCCAGTTCAATTGCGTCTTCATCACTGCTGACACGGTAAACCACCGCAATAGGACCAAACAACTCCTGATCAAAAACATCCATTTCCGGAGTGACATCAGCGATGATGGTCGGTTTTAGCCATGCTCCCGGAAGATCTTCAGACTCGCCACCCAGTACCAACGTAGCGCCCTGCTCTACCGCATGCGAAACTTGATTGAGAAGGTAGTCACGTTCTTGAACACTGACGACCGGAGCATAACCCGTTTGCGGATCCATTGGGTCGCCGGCTTTTAAGCTCGCCAACGCCGCAACAAATTTATCCATGAACTCGTCATAGATTTCTTCAGCAATAATAAATCGTTTAGCACTAATGCAAACCTGTCCTGAGTTGAACATTTTGGCGATAGCCGCAAGCTCCACCGCTTTATTCACGTCCGCATCAGCAAGCACAATAAACGGATCGTTGCCACCTAGCTCCATGACAACTTTTTTCAAGTGCTTACCCGCCAATGCCGCAACACTCGATCCTGCTTTTTCACTTCCGGTTAGCGATACACCCTGTACTCGCTCGTGAGCAATGACCAGCTCAGACTGGCTCGAAGCCATAAACAGATGCTGAACCAACCCTTGGGGTGCTCCTGCCTCTTCAAATAGTTCAGTAATCGCCTTTGCACACTGAGGAACATTCGAGGCGTGTTTAAATACCACACTATTGCCGACCATCAAGTTCGGTGCGATAAAACGGATCACTTGATAAAACGGGAAGTTCCACGGCATAACGCCATAGATAACACCCAGCGGATGATTTTGAATTTCCGCACGGCCCGTAGCCAGTTCTTCAATGGGCTCAGGAGCAAGGAAACGCTCGCCATGCTCTGCGTAATAACGACAAATTTGCGCACAAAGAGGGATTTCTAACGCAACACCTTGGCTATGCAACTTACCCATTTCCGTGGTCATTAATGCTGCATAATCTGCTGCGCGCTCTTCGAGTAGTGTAGCGACACGAGATAGCAGCTCTGCTCGCTCTCGGTGGGCTGTCGCTTTCCAAGTTTTGAACGCTGCCTGTGCCATATCGATGCGTTCGACAATTTGGGTATCTTGTAGCGTGTCGAAGCTTTGTTCTACGCGATTGGTGTAAGGATTCAGAGTTCTAATAGTCATGTTGTTTCTCCGGGGGACAAAGGGCGGCTCATGCCGTCTTACAAATAGTCATGCTATTTGCATTGTTTTTATTGTTAAAACAACATACACCTGGAAACAATCAATAAACAACCTGGTAAATTATTATCAATTTAAAAACAATATGGCTACTAGGCCTGTATTATGACAAATATTGATAGGTAAAGTATCTCTTCTAACTTATTATTGAGCCATCAACTAATCGTATGAATGAGTAGAAATACGAACATTGTTCGGCAGGCATCACGTTCTACAAACCTGATTAGGGGGATAAAAGAAACAATGAAGTAACACTTGATTTACATCAAAGATCCCTCCACCACTATTCCTTATCGTGACGACAGATAATTGTAAACACTATGTAAATGCTCTATATGTACACACTTCTTTTGAAAACGCACGTCACATTGGCACTGCTCAGCTTTATTAGCTTTATCATTCGAGCTTGGTGGGGTTTTAGCCATTCCGCATTGGTAGAGAACAAGTTTGCCTTGGTCATCCATCAAGTTCTCACCGCCTTTATGCTGCTTAGCGCAGCCGGTCTCTGCATGACTATTGGTCAGTTTCCACTGTCTAATCCTTGGCTGACTGAAAAACTTGGGCTCTTCATTCTCTATGCACTGAGCACTATGGTGATTTTTCAATTTTCGTTAGCAAAACGTACGCGGTTGATTGTGATGTTAGTGACGTGCGGTGTTTGGCTGACCATTTTTACTATTGGTAAGGCACACGCACCACTCCTGTTCGGATAACGATGCTGTTGTTTTAGACATTAGCCAGTAATTGAGCCTGATCCGACGCAGATTGAACGCAGTTACGTCCTGTTTGCTTAGCGCGATACAAAGCTTCATCCGCGCGAGCAACGAGCGCATCCCAGCTTTCATCAGGAAGTGACTCAGCAACACCAAAGCTGCAACTAACCTGAATGGGCAACCCATTCACCTTTACGTGGTCGGCAACGCGTTTACGCATCGACTCAGCGACGAACAACGCAAAGTCGATTGTTTGATGATTCAACACAATAATAAATTCGTCGCCACCAAATCGGTATATAGATTTTGGCGCGTTCGAAGTACCTTTTATTTGCTCTGCGACCGCTTTAATAACCTTGTCGCCAATAACATGGCCATAACGATCATTAATCAATTTAAACTTATCGATATCAAGCATAATAATGCTCTGTTTGTGTTTTAGCTTATCGCCATTATCGGTAAACGCTAGCGTATAACTATCCAATGCCCGGCGATTACGTAAATTGGTTAATGAATCAAAATAGGACAGCGCGTATATATCGTCGACTTGCCGTGCATTTATTAACCACAACATGCTAAAGCTCGATGCGACCGTCAGAAAGATGCTGAATAAAAAGGTCATTTTATGAACCAAATCAGCGCTCATAAAATGAAGAATTTCTGGGCTATCCCAAGTATAAAAAGCTCGAAACAACATGAACAAACCGTAAAAACCAAATGTCGCTGCCATGGTGAGCACCGCTGGTTTATAGTCTCGTTGTTTACCCACCAACACCACAAACGCGGTCGCCAGAGTAACGACAGCAATTGATAGCGCACTTACCAGAATGCGTTGATTTATTGAGTTCGCTTCATAGGTGAAGTAAAGATTGAATAGCAGTACAACTGGAATGACCCAACTGAAGCGCCGCGCAAACTGAATATCTACTCCACGGAACTGACACAACCCAACTAGAATCATGTGAAAAGAGATGGAAACCAAAGTATTAGCAGCAACAATCGAAACCCAGTCCGGAGCAACACCACGTAAGCTGATCAGTAAAGGACCACTGCCCATGACCAACAATGCCACTGCAAATAGCTTCAAGCCTTGAGTTTTTTCTTGTGTCTGTGAAAACAGCAACAAGCCAATACAGTATATGATGCTGAACAATATCATCACAAAATTCAACGTTCTCATATCCAGAGAAAACGCAGTCAACGTATCCATCCAACTCCTAGCTTAATAACCGTATTGATTTCCAGTCCAAATCAATTAACCAAAACTTCATTAACAAATGCTATACAACCAGACAGCAAATGGGGAATATTGCGTGTTTTTTGAGAAGTGCATCACTAACATTGTTATCAATACCTAGAATTTGCCGCCTCTTTAATCAAGATTGTTGCCGTTAATGTATTTTTCTCAATGACATAGCATGACTAGCTACTTATCTAAGGCTTGACAGTGAATGACCATAGGATTCTCACTCTATGAGAGTCGTTTCAGTGGCATAAAAAACTCCATCAAAATCTTGACGCGCATTTGTCCTCTACCGGACAGTAGCTTTACCTGACTTGCATGCGCCTGACAACCCAGCGTCCCAGCTAAGCTGAAATACGCGGCAGAAAAGGGAATGGGACAATTCCAATAAATGCAGGGGTTATATTGATGAACTTTACACAACAAGATACTGAAGCGCTTTACCGTGTCTGGATGTCACAAAAAGCAAAAATGCACATTACGCAAATGGAAGTGGCCAAGCGCCTAAACGTTAGCCAAATCGAGCTGTCTAACCGCCTTAACGGTAACAAACCTTTAGATGCAAATTTTGTTGACCGTTTTTGCCGACTACTGCATATCGATCCTTGCCACCACCTTCCCTCAATGCGTGGTCACTTTGGCGGCGAAACCGATCGAATTTTTAATACTCGGCTCACGGTAGATGGCGACATCACCAATATTCGTGTTGATGGCAATCAAGTGACGATTGAGTATCGCCTGCAATAACCAATGAGCAATCTAAGGCTCGGCCAGTAACGCAACACACTCTTGAAACTTCGGCTTTGAAACACGCTTTTTGGCAGGCTCTTTTTTCGTGACCTTGTCTGCTGGCTTCTTCTTAGCTGGAATGTAGGGCTTCCAAGAGGCCAGCTCTTGCCCACAACCGTCTCCCGGTGGTGGAGGGTTTTGAGCGATACATTGATTTTCCCCTTCAGGGCAATGCAACCGGACGTGAAAATGGTAGTAATGCCCCCACCATGGGCGCACTTTACGTAACCAAGTCCTATCTTTCCATGCGACGTCACAAAGCTGCTTTTTGATCAAAGGATGAACAAAAATGCGAGCAACACGCTCGTCAACGGCAGCTACCTGAAGCAGAAGTTCGTGATTTGTCGTCCACTTGTCTTGTTTAAATCGGTACTTCTCGATATCAACGACAGGATAAGGTTTAGGATCGGCCGCTTCGATAGCGTTGAGGGGCGCATTGGGCAGCCTGAGCCAGATATCAGCATCTAACCCCGTTTGATGGCTAGCATGACCAGAAGTAAAACGCCCACCTCTTGGCATTGAGATGTCGGCCACCAGCAAATGCCCGATACCCAAGTTATCCACCTTACGTGCTAGCTCGGTTAAATAAGCGATCATATCTCGATGGCCATAATAACGATTGCGTTGTGAGCGTATCACCTGATACCCCTCACCACTCAACGAGAGCTGCTGGCCTCCGGCTAAACAGCCATTAGCATAGCTACCAATCGAGTTCGATTCACCGGCACTTGGCACCGTGACTTCATCCCAGGAACGCTGCAACGCATAGCCATTAAAGGACACAACCAGTGACAGTAACCAAACTAACTTGCCCATCTCTTTCCCTCACTTTAGATGCCGAGAAGACGCTAAGTTAAGAATAGCTTGCCAACCTAGGCTTGCCCAACAACGACACCTATACGTTGTGAACCAATATGGTGCTACAGAAAGTGAAATGTTTCACAAAACTGCACGACAATGAGCGTTTGATAACGCCTTGTATTGCAGCTAATTACAGAACACGCTACAAATAAACCACTCAGTTGATTAACCAACCTCTGAGTCTACCACTCAAGTCGTCATTCCTTTTTTGAGGCTGCCACCTTTTTCGGGAGTGACGACTTAACTTTTTTAGTGCTGTATTTCGCTCATTACATAGCCGAGACCAAATAGTCTTCCACTTGCTGGCGATACGCTTGCTTCAACGCCTCATCAATAAAGCTGGCATCAATGGCATTGAGTGTAAATTGTGCTAACTCTCTATGCGTCAAGAAGTGAGCTTGACTGACAGCAGCAAAATTATCCGTCATGTAGCCCCCAAAGTAGGCCGGATCATCGGAATTTATCGTCACAGCCACGCCCTTTTTTAGTAGCTCGACAATATTATGATCCTGCATAGATTCGAACACGCGCAGTTTTATGTTTGACAAAGGACAGACCGTGAGCGGCATCTTAGATTCGATGAGTTCAGCGACCAGCGCCTCGCTTTCAACACAACGCACGCCATGATCAACTCGACTGACACCAAGCATTTTTATCGCATCAACGATGTTTTGTGCAGGCCCCTCTTCTCCTGCATGTGCGACGGTTAAAAAGCCCTGCTCTCTTGCCATCTCAAACACTCGGGCAAACTTCTCTGGAGGATGACCTTGCTCGGAAGAATCCAAACCAACGCCAATGATTTTATCTTTATAGGGTAAAGCACGTTCAAGCGTTTCAATCGCCGCCTCTTCAGATAAGTGGCGTAAAAAACACATGATGAGCTGAGTGCTGATATTCAGTTTTTCCTGACCATCCTGAAGTGCTCGGTCTATACCGTTAATCACAGTCGCAAAAGCGATGCCTCTGTCAGTGTGGGTTTGCGGATCAAAGAAAATTTCGGAGTGAATTACATTATCACGCTGACAGCGCTCTAAATACGCCCACGTCAAATCGTAGAAATCTTGCTCAGTTTGCAGAGCATTGGCACCTTGATAGTAAATATCGAGAAAGGATTGCAAATCATCGAACTCATACGCTTTGCGAAGCGCTTCTGGCGAGTCGTAAGGAATGTCGATTTGATTACGTTTTGCCAAATTGAAGAGGAGCTCTGGTTCAAGAGAGCCTTCGATGTGAAGATGTAGCTCGACCTTTGGGAGACCTTGAATAAATGCGTTCATATACCACCTATTATGCTTATGAGAGCCGAAACGGCTTTTGGGGCTTGCGGATGCACTTACTCTGAGTATAGGAACAGATGAAGGGAAATTTCTAACGCCAATACAAAGAGTAAAGACAGCAATGCCATCCTAACTCTTCGTAATCAGCACTTTTCGGGAACTGGTAGAGACCCCCAAACCATATTATTGGGGTTATACGAAGCAGAAAAAACTTTATCAAATTCAAGCCACAATTGATAGAGGTATCAGTCCACCATAAAGCCCAAAACAGCTTAAGGCATATGCACACCAAGTGCTGACAGGTTTACTCGATTTCAAACGAGCCCGTCGTCGCTAGTTCTTTAAACCAAACCCCATGTTTCTTAGGGATTCGGTTGCCAGTCTCTAGATCCAAGCGGAAGAAACCATAACGACGTTTGAACGAGTTCAGCCAAGACCAGTTATCGATAAAGGTCCACTGGTGAACACCAAAGCAGTTTGAGCCCTCTTCAATCGCTTTGTGAAGCTGAACTAGATGCTCTTTCATTAAGCCCGTGCGGAAGGAATCGTCAATCAGACCGTCGGCGCCTGGCTCTCCTTCTGATTCTAGATCCATTGCAATGCCAATTTCAGCAAGATACCAAGGAATGTTGCCATAGTTCTCTTGGACATTTTTCGCAATATCATAGATAGCCGTCGGCAAGATTTCGTTATTGTCACGATATGGGTTGAATCGACCTTCTGGGTTTACGTAGTTCTCAAAGTAGACCTCTGGCGTAAAGTAATCTAAGTCGTACTCAGCTTCACGCGCTTTCACGCGGCGCGGAACATAATAGTTAACGCCAAGGAACTCGACCTTCGCGGTTGTAATCGCGGTAATCTCTTCCGCTGTCGCTTCAGGCGTTAACCCTTGCTCAGCCAATACATCACACAGCTCTTGAGGGATTTCGTTTTTCACCATTGGATCTAGAAAGCTGCGATTAAACAAAAGGTCTGCATACCATGCCGCTTTTTTGTCTTCCTCACTGTCGTTTCGCGTGTATGACGGAGTTAGGTTAAGCACGATACCAATTTGCGAGTTTTCCAGCTGCAACCCGTTAAAACGGTGTACCGCTTTTGCGTGAGCAAGCATGATGTTGAAGGCCACTTGAACCGCGAGCTTACCATCCTTCTTGCATGGGTAATGGAAGTCATACAAGTAACCGCCTTCTACTGGCACGATTGGCTCGTTAAACGTAATCCAGTACTTCACTTTGTTGCCGAAGAGTTTAAACGCCGTCTCTGCGTAGTCTGCAAAAAGATCGACCACTTTCTTTGACTCAAAACCGCCGAACTTTTCTTGAAGTTCGGCCGGCATGTCGAAGTGGTAGAGGTTCATCATCGGCTCTATGCCATTAGCGATCATTTCATCAATGTAGTTGTTGTAGAACTCGACAGCGTCCTGGCATACCTCGCCAGTTTCGTAGTCTTTTATCAGTCGAGACCACTGAATAGAAGTACGGAATGAATTGAAGCCGACCTTTTTCATGTCCTGCACATCTTCTTTGTAACGGTGGTAGGTATCCGTTACCGTTTGAGAGCTGATGCCACGATAAAAACGTTCTGGGCTTTGTTGGTGCCAAAGATCCCAAATAGAATCATTGGCTTTATTTGTGGTGCCTTCTGTTTGAATGCCAGACG
This sequence comes from Vibrio sp. 10N, assembly GCF_036245475.1. Classification (NCBI taxonomy): domain Bacteria; kingdom Pseudomonadati; phylum Pseudomonadota; class Gammaproteobacteria; order Vibrionales; family Vibrionaceae; genus Vibrio; species Vibrio sp. 10N. The sequence goes on from NZ_BTPM01000002.1 coordinate 1,013,674, forward strand.
CAGCCGCGCCCCACAAAAAATTTTGCGGAAAAGTGTATGTCGTCATCTTACTAACCTTGTCTATTCAGAAAATGTTTCAAAGCGCCAATCAGATTGGCGTCGTTACCAAATTGTGTCAGTGCGGGAACTGGACGTATTCGAGCAATTGGGATCCAAGCTTGCAGCTCGTCCAGCTTGCGATTGATATTGTCAATTAATCGAGGGCTACGGCTGACCGCCCCTCCTAACAGAATGCGTTTCGGATCCAAAGAGTACTGAACATTAAAGAGAATCGTTGCCAGATCGCCATACCATTGTTCGACCAACGGCAGTACATCGTTGTCACCCTGCTCGTAAAGGGAAAACACTTTAACACCATCGAAATCTTCGACTTTTTGATTCTTGGCCAGTGCCACGTTTTCAACAAGAGCTCGAGTGGATGCGGCGTTCGAATAGGTAATCGGCTGCCCTTGTTCAAAACGGAGTATGCAATAGCCAAATTCCCCGGCATGCAAGTGCGTCCCTTTGATGACTGCACCATCACGCACGATGGCGCCACCTATCCCAGAGCCCAGTACTAGCAGGCAAAACTCGTCATCTTCTTTTCCAGCCCCGAGCCAGTCTTCTGCAAGTGCCGCGCAGCAGCCATCGTTTTCTAGCTCAACTGGCAGGTTGAACCGAGTTTGGTATAAAGATCTGACATCGATGTCGTGGATATACGGTAGAGCACTTGCCCCTTCTATCACCCCAGAGTCCACATTGACCGCTCCACAAGTGCTAATCGCGATTCCTTTTAGTGCAAATCGTGCGGCAAGCTCATCGAACAAAGGGGTAAACGTGTCGAGCCACTGCTCATAAGTGTCAGCTTGGCTAGCAAGCGAAAATCGCTCATGGATTTGAGCATCACGCGACATGACGGCACCTTTCACCGAAGAGCCACCAAAGTCTAGAGTTAGAAACAAATCGTCTTTTTGCGTCATAGTGGTTTTCATCAACTCGTTAGGTTTGTGAAAGAGTCAATAGCTCTAACTAAAGCGTGTGCAAGAATGCTGCGCCCCGCACACCAGACGAGTCACCATGTACGCTTTTGACAACCTGAGTCGTGACCGATTTTGTGAAGGTGTATTTCGAGAGCTTTTGCTGAACCAAAGGGTACACTTCGTCTACGTTTGACATCCCACCACCAAGCACGATGACTTCAGGGTCGACAAAGTTCACAATAGCAGCCAAAGTTCGAGCGAGCTGATCACAGTACAAATCGAAGTGCTCAATCGCTCTGTCATCACCTCTTTCATAGAGATCCATAATTTCTCTAGAATTTGCAGGTTCATACTTTTCTGCGAATGTACGAGCAAAGCCCGTACCGGAAACAAAAGACTCTGCGCAGTTCATCGAGCCGCAATAACACTGGTGAGGATTACCATCAATCTCTGGGTTAAAGTTAGGGAGTGGATTGTGTCCTAGCTCGCCACCGAGTTTATTAAGGCCAGTCACTAAGCCATTGTTGATCACAACGCCGGCGCCGCAACCCGTTCCAATGATGACGGCGACACAGGAGTTGGTCGCGTGCTTTGCGGCGCCATCTTTATATTCAGAGAGCGCAAGACAATCTGCATCATTCGCAATAGCAACCGGAACGTCGATCTGCTTTTGAATATCACCAATAAAGTCCTGTCCATTCAACACCGACACGTTTGCACCCTGCATCAGGCCGTCATTGCCGACAGAACCACAGCAGCCTATGCCAATAGATTCGATATCCCCATGTTGGCTTACAGTATCAATCACCGACATCACAGCTTGTAAGAACTCTGAATAACTGTTTTTTGCCGTTGGCTCACGATGAACAACCAAGGTCTCGTAGCTGTTGGCATCCAGTCCCACACCCTCTATTTTTGTGCCACCGATATCTAATCCTACTATCATCTTCTACTCTCTTGATTTGTTTGTTCGCCAATCATTAAACGTGGGGCCATCAACATCTCGTTGGGTTGATTCTAATAAACCAAATTTTCGGTCTGTTCTAAAGGACGAGACCCTCAAAATTACGAACAAGTCACAAAACTATATAGTTTTACAAATATACGCATGTAGTTTTTAGTTCAAACTATTTGAACGTCTCTTTCACATTTCCACTCTGCTCTTTGTATCTCCGGAGATCTATAGTTTGACTATCAGATAACAAGGAGGTCCCAAATGACTTCATTAAGAACCATTCAACAGATCATTCCATCGCACGCTACCTCTGATGGTGATGGGGTAAAAATTCGTCGCGTACACGGCTTTGATAACCAAGCGTTTTCGCCATTTCTTATGATTGATGAGCTAGAGTCCGACGACAAGAAAGACTACGTGGGCGGCTTTCCTCCACATCCACATCGAGGAATTGAAACCCTTACCTATATGATGCAAGGCCACTTCCAGCATCGCGACCATATGGGTAACGTGGGCGAGCTGCGCTCAGGTGGCGCGCAGTGGATGGCAGCAGGCCGTGGTGTGATTCACAGTGAAATGCCAATAATGGATGAAGGGCAGCTGCACGGTTTTCAAATTTGGATCAATCAGCCGGCCAAAGACAAAATGAAGCCAGCCCAATACCATGATTTTCAGCCAGAAACGATTACCGAATACCAAAAGTCAGGAGTCGGCCTCATTCGCCTATTAGCAGGATCATTCACTGTGGATGGTCAAACATTGTCAGGGCCGCTTACACAAACTAGCGCAGTCGCCACTGTCGCAGATTGGCGCGCACAACACGGTGAGCTACTCACTGTAGCTACGCCAGAACATCACAACGCCATGTTGTATGTGTACCAAGGTGAAGTTTCAGTGGCTGAGAAAAAGTTGCGAAAAGGTGAACTTGCACTAGTCTCAAAAGGAGAGGCGATGGAGATTAATGCGAGAGAAGACACAGGGTTACTGATATTTGTCGGCGAGCCTATTAATGAACCCGTTGTGCACTACGGGCCGTTTGTAATGAATAGCAACGAGGAGATCCAACAAGCTATCGATGACTACAATCGTGGTGAATTTGAACGTTACTGAGATTTGTACTTAAACAGCAAGCTTTAATTTTGACACTCCAATCCACTGCCTGAGTGTAACGCATCGACCAACTCCGTCGATGCGTTCTTTTATTTGCGTCGCAAGGCCTACTATACCTTAACTTTACATTGTAAATATTTACAAGTATTCACACAGATAAGCGGTCGCTTGTTCCACTTTCAAATCAAAGCTCGAGTCCCCTTCAACGTCAAACGCCTGACCTGCTCTGTAAGTAGTCCACTGATCACTGTTGGCAAGGCGAACGATTAGCGCGCCTTTAACAACGGTCATCTTCTCCGGTGCAGCCGTTCCGAAGGTATACTCTCCCGGCGCCATCACACCAACACTGCTGTCGCCATCCGCTTGTGTAAAGCCGAGTGATTTAACGTTGCCTTCAAAATAAGTGTTTTCTTTAATCATAATAACTTCCTTGTAATTAACTTTTGGCAAAACATCGTTTTACCTCACAAAGATAGCGAAAACAAGTCATTGATCACTTGCTAGTCTGCGATGGTATAAATATTCACAATCCATTAATTAGAGACAAGCTATGTCCAATCAGGAAAGTAAAGTCCCAACAAACCGCATTACTCGCTTTGGAAAACTCGCCTCTCTGGCGACTCGGGTGACCGGCTCTATGGTAACAGAGGGCGCTAAGCAATTTGCTCAAGGTAAGCGCCCCAAGGCTCGGGAGCTACTTCTTACCCCCAGCAACGTCAAACGGGTTGCAGACCAACTGGCACACCTTCGCGGCGCAGCCATGAAAGTGGGGCAATTAATGTCGATGGACGCGGGGGATCTTATTAGTCCAGAACTTGCAGATATTCTCTCGCGATTGCGTTCCGATGCCTCTCCAATGCCAGCCAGTCAGCTATCATCCGTGCTCTTACAAGAACTGGGCAGCAACTGGAAACAAAACTTTATTGAATTCAACTTTAAACCTATCGCTAGCGCCTCTATAGGCCAGGTTCATCAAGCCCACGCCGACGATGGCACCAAACTGGCAATTAAAGTGCAATATCCGGGGATCAAACAAAGCATCGATAGCGATGTTGACAATGTGGGTACCCTGCTCAATGTAGTCGGCCTGATACCCAAAGATGTAGATTACAAAGGACTGCTGGAAGAAGCTAAAAAGCAGCTTCATGCTGAGGCCGATTATTTGCTGGAGGCGAAATTGTTGCGCCAATTTCGCCACTACCTCGAACATTACCCGCAGTTCGTTTTGCCCGACGTTCGTGACGAACTCACAACGGATAACGTGCTGGCTATGACTTATGTCAGCGGTGTCGCTATCGAGTCTTTAGTGAACAGTAGCCAAGAGACACGAGATCGCGTCGTCGCCTTATTGCTTGAATTACTGTTTAAAGAGATTTTCGATTTCAAATTAGTACAAACGGACCCTAACTTCGCTAACTTCCTTTTCGATGAACAACAGCAGAAAGTCGTGCTCCTCGATTTTGGCGCAACCAGAGCCTACGACGACCGAATCAGCGATGGCTATCGTCTTGCTTTTAGTGCCATTCTGGACGAAGACGATGAGGCACTCTATCAAGCTCTGCAGCAAATTGGGTTCTTCACTCAGCACATTCTTCCCGCTCAAAAAGAAGCGGTTGTAAATTTGGTGAAACTTGCAGGCGAGCCGCTCAAACATCAAGGAAAATATGACTTTGGCAGTAGCAACCTAGCACAACGTATCAGTGAAGCTGGCACCGTGATCAGTATGGAGCAAGATTATTGGCATACCCCACCCGCGGATGCGTTGTTTTTGCATCGTAAGATTGGCGGTCTGTATCTGCTGGCCGCTAGACTCAAAGCCAAAGTCGATGTAAACCAGCTATTCGTGCCGTTTAGGTTGACCGAAGTCTAGAAATAACAAAGTATTACAAAGGTTAGCTGTCTCCCGTGTGCCGCTCACGCTAAGTTGACTAATAAGAAAACATCATCGATTAGACAACATGATGTAAAGTTATCTGACCATTGGTCGATATGATAACTAGATGCGAACAACAAGACGAATAAGACATTAATCTTCAACTTAACGACAAGGAAGGTCGAGTTAATGACAAGAATCAGAGCAAGAGCAACCCCAAACAGAGATAGCTACATGCTGGCCGTCATTCTGGTGGGTTTTATTGTGCTCTCCGCGCTGCTTGGCTTCGCGTTTTACAATAGCCACCAAAACCATATCTCTCCTAAGCGGGTCTATGGTAATTGGATCGAAATCGGCGCTCCAAAGCAGAGTACCGAGATCCTAAGTTTTTCTGATGCTGGCGCATTGCGTAACCATAGATTGATCACCACTTCATTCGAATTTGATGGTCGTATTATCCGTTTAGAGACTGGCAGTGGTCTCTGGGTTTATGAACGCGTTGGCACTCCTCGCTCACCTCAACTTCGTCGCGTAACTCCGGCACTGCCACCACAACGTTTTATTCTCGAAGGCTACGAAGATACTGTACCAATGGACGGGTATAACCCAACACAAAACCGACGCTCTGCATTAAGAGAACACTTCTCAACAAATTAATGTAAACCAGGCGCTTTTGTGCACCTTTATTTGACTGGCATCAAGCTTCACTTTAATTTCATACAGGATAGCCAAATCCTCTCCTAAACTCGTTAATAGACTCAAAGGGATCGATTCTTTCTAAAGGAGAGAGCTATGATAAAAACACACCACAATTTCCTGCTAAGTGGCAGCCCACAACGTCACGCTCACGTACACGTTAACCCGGTAGGCGAAGTCGATGTCGATATCGTTGAGTTGGACGAGCACCACAATACCGAATTCACAGCTCTGAAGTTCCAACGCTCACAGCATTCAACATTGTTAAAAGGAATGGAAATCAGCGACCATAAATCTTGGCAAATTTCCCTAAACAATAGAGATGCCGATGAGCTGAATAAGATTATTGAGCGCGCCAATGAAGACTTCGAACAGCTGATGCGTGACCTGTAGGGTTTTAAGGCACAATACCGACAGCAAAGCGAGCAACAAAGTTGCTCGCAAAGTAGCTTTATATCGTTCAATACTGACAAACAAACGTGTAAGCGTTTCGAAAAATCGCATTCAAAGAAAATTATGACATTTCCTTGAATTATCCAGCCAATCTATCGAATACCCTACCCTCCTCTGTTTCACCAATATTTTATGCCCACTATGCCAAGCCTACGTCTTAATCAATTGCGCTTTTTCACTCAAAGTAAGCTATTCGGTATCGGTTGCCTCGCCATCGTTGCGACCATTCTCTACATTATTTCGCTACTCCTTTATCCGTTTGAACTTACGACGCCAGTCAGCAACGAGCTCGGCGTTACGATGCAAGTATTGTCTTATTCCGCTGGTCACCAGGGCTTTTTGTTTACGCTTGCCATCCTTGGTGTCACGACTCTTTGGGTGACACGATCCACGCCACATAGACTGATCCTCATCGCTCAACTGGCGTTGCTTTTGATACTGAGTTTTGGGGCTAAAACAGTCTTAAAGCAATGGACAGAAAGCCCTAGGCCTTACACTTACGAATTGGCAGAAGAAGGGCTTATTTCCTCACCTCAACAGTTTTACACTCTCGATAGCAAGGTTCAAAATCAGATCATCATCCTTGCCAGTGATGAAGTCAGTGATTGGCGCACCAAACATTGGTTGGGAGAAACCGACTATTCTTTCCCCTCTGGTCACACCATCTTCGTTGCAGTCTGTGTTCTGTTTTTTGCCGGACTCTTTGCTAGCCATCAGCATAACCTACTAGCTTGTCTGGTCATGTTGTGGGCAGTGGCTGTCGCTTCAAGTCGACTTTGGCTTGGTATGCATCGTCCAGAAGACTTGTTCGCTTCGCTAGCATTTGCTCTGGTGCTTTTCTTGATTGTCCCTAGCGCTAGTCATAGATTTCCATTACTATCGAAATAGTCATCGTGGGGAGAAATACATGCAGATCGAAATTGCAGCAAAAGCCTTAAAAGAGTTAGGTCACGTCACTCGCCTTGCCATCTATCGCCAAGTGGTAAAAGCGGGCCGACAAGGTATCCCAGTGGGAGAAATACAAGAGCGATTAAATATTCCAGGCTCTACCTTGTCGCATCATATTTCTAGTTTAGCATCGGCAAACTTAATAGAGCAGCGCCGTGAAGGCCGAACACTATTTTGTGTTGCCCAATATGAGCACCTTGCTGGCGTAATTGACTTCTTGCAAGACGAATGTTGTGTAGATGAAAAGTGCTAATCAATAGCACTTTTTAATACTTCCATCACTAAAAATACAAAACTGAGTACGATATACCTCAACAAAATAAACACCTCATTTGATATAGCCACGCTCATAAGCCATCCAAATCATAACAAAAACATATAGACAAACCTCTATCAAAATTGATGGTTATAATCTAATTGCCTATTTTTATCCATTTCACAACTAGCTGGTAGCGATTTATATTAAATAGATTGAAATTACGGCAGTTAATAAATAATTCCGGTCAATAAGTACCAATGTTATCAGTAATAAGTGATACTATTGGTTAGTGCTTGGCAACTAAATATCGTCATTGGCATTTAAAATGAAACTTGCGCACTTATAAGGTAAAGAGGAATGTTTTTGTGAAACTGAATAATTTGTCGATTAGAGCGAAATTACAAGCTCTTGTTGGCGTTGCCGTACTCATTTTATTCTCACTGGGTACTTTCAATCTTATTACCCAAAAAGACTCAAGCTATGAACAGCGAAAAGACCGAGTACGCTCGAATGTCGAGGTGGCTTATACTTTAGCGAGTCACTATCAAAAGCTCAGTGCGTCGATGGGTGAAGAGCAAGCCAAACAAGCAGCGGTACGTGCAATTGAAGCTCTGCGTTACGATGGCAATAATTACTTCTTCATTGCGACTTCTGATGAAAAGGTGGTGATGCACCCAACCAACCCACAGCTAAATGGTACCATTGCCAGCAATTTAACGGATGCCCGCGGTCATTACTTTTGGCAGGAAATGAGTGCTGTGGCGACGAGTCAAGGCAGCGGTTTTGTTACCTATTACTGGGTTGGCAGCGATGGTGTTGAATCACAAAAGATCTCGTTCGTTAGCTATATTCCAGAGTGGGACTGGGTTATTGGCGCCGGTGTTCAAACGGCAGATATCGACAAAGCTTTCCAAAGCCAATTAATTAAAGATCTCATCGTCAATGCGATTGCCGCTATCGCGTTAATTGTTATCAGCGTATTCATTGCACGTAATATCGTTAAACCGATTGAAAATTTGGTGCAACGTGTTCATCGCGTTGCGGACGGAGATTTGACCGTTAATATGTCGAGCGATCGTCAAGATGAGCTTGGCTACCTAAGCAATGAACTAGCACGCATGATGTCGGCGCTTAAAGACACCATTACCGCGGCGAAGTCTTCAGCAGACTATTCAGGACAGCTTTCCAGCAACATTGCCGCCGCGAGTGAAGAGACCTCTACCAGTATTGACTCGCAAAGCCAGCAGCTAGAGCAACTGGCGACCGCCATGAGCGAAATGTCCTCTACCATTCAAGATATCGCCGGTAACTCGGAGCGCACGTCAGCGACAACGGAAGAAAGCAAGAGCTTTGCCGCCGAAGGCAGTCGTAGCATGGGCTACACGCTTGAAAACATCGCTGGCATTTCTGACGACATCACCAGTACTCACCAGCTTATGGAAGCGCTCAAGCAAGGTGTCAGTGATATCAGCTCAGTCGTGAATGTGATTCACGAAGTCTCTGAGCAGACTAACCTTCTAGCCCTCAACGCGGCTATTGAAGCAGCACGAGCGGGTGAACAGGGACGCGGCTTTGCCGTCGTTGCCGATGAAGTTCGTAATCTTGCCAGCCGCACTCAAGAGTCGACTGCACAAGTGCAGGCGACCATCGATCAGCTTAATGAGCGCACCGACAGCGTTCTGTCGGTCATGGCCGCTAACCAGACCAAAGTGTCTGAAAGTGTCGATTTAGCCTCTCAGACCCAAGACAAATTGGATACCGCTGTCGCTAAGCTCAACGATACCTACGATATGGTGACCCAAATTGCCGCAGCTGCTGAGCAGCAAGGCAGCGTCGCCAATGACGTTAATGAGAATGTTAGCGTGGTTCATATGTCGATTGGTGAAATCAGACAAGCTAGTCAAAGCCTAGCTCAACAGTCGCAATCAATGGCGCAAGCGTCTGATGAACTGACACAAAAACTAGCATACTTTAGAGTGTAAGCTTGCTGTTCATAAAAAAAACGCTCCACGCCCATGGAGCGTTTTTTTGGCTTATTTTTGGTTATAGACCAACACAAAGGACAGCGGCACCGACGTTGCAATCGCTGGCAAACCCGCAACTTCGCGTAACTTTTCTATCCCAGCTTCAAGGCCAAAGTCAGCCGCATTCACGATCACTGGTTCACTTGCCACTATCACCACCTTATCTTCACTCATTTTCATCACCGTCAATTTAGTGGAGTAGGTTTTTTGATTACCATGCAAATCCACAGTGACGTCATTGATGATGCTATAGATGCCGCCAATATCGGCGTTGTCTAATTCGCTCATATCGACCACGGTGGTAATCGTTGCTTTAGCATAATCAGCAACATTAAATAGCATGGTTTGCATTCTCTCATTTCGAATGGGTATGTTGGTTTCTACGCTGACCAAATCGATAACCAATGTCGCTTTGCCATCATCACTGATCGTGCCTGTCATCGCTTCAAAGTGATGTATTTCGCTCACGCTGTTACTTTTAGTGGAGACAAACTTGAGTGTCGAATTGCTGCTATCAAGCATCCACTCCGCCTGTGACGAGATCGTCACTGCAAGTGCCGCAAGCAGTGTACCTAATCGAATCATCATGGGGTTTTCCTCATCTATGCTGACTCTATAGGTGTAGTCTAGGACACTTGGGATCTCCAAACTTTCAAGGGAATATGATACTGTTTTGACATACCAAAAATGACGACACGGAGAAGTCAGTATGCAGCTCAGCCTCGATGAGTTATCCCCCAACGCTATCTATCATTTAATGACGCAAACCGTTATCCCTCGCCCGATTGCTTGGGCGCTCACAGAGTCATCCGACAGCAACTATAATCTCGCCCCATTTTCGTATTTCGCACCAATATCGAGCAACCCACCACTGTTGATGCTCTCAGTGGGTAAAAAGCCGGATGGTACGTTAAAAGACACGGCAGTGAACGCTATTAACAATAAAGAGCTTGTCATTCACATTGCATCGACTGACAGCGCCGAAACCATGACTCAAACCTCTGCAACATTGAATCACGGTGAGTCAGAAGTCATCGCTAGCCAAGTCGAACTCGACGATCTAGACGGTTTCCGTCTACCGAGAGTGAAACAATGTCCGATCGCCTTTGGTTGTACCCTTCACGAGGTTCTAGAGGTAGGTAACACGCCTCAGCACTTGCTCATCGCAAAAATAGAAAAAGTTTACATCGATGATCAAGTCGTCACGATGCAAAACGAGCGCTTGATCATCGATGCTCTCAAAGTTGACCCGTTATCTCGCTTGGGTGGTAATGATTACGCCACGCTAGACAAAACCATCACGGTTCAACGTCCTCAATAGCCTCTGTCTTTAGGCCCACGACCACGAAAACAAACCATTCACTCAATGTAATGGTTTGTTTTGCTTCATATTGACAACTTATCGTTAATGCTATTGATAACCATTCCCAATCAATGCTAGGATTGCGCTCCTCCTATTTTTTACATTGAGCTCGCTATGAATATCTCTTTTGCACAAGGACTTCGTGCTGTTATCGTCAATTTTCTCGCTTTTGTCTGTGTTTCCGCTGTTGCAAGCGACACCCGAGTTTTCGAAGACCAACAAGGACAAGTTTCGATTCAAGGCAGCCCAAGTCGTGTTGTCGCTCTTGAGTACTCTTTTGTAGATGCGCTCGCGGCGGTAGGCATCTCCCCGGTTGGTGTCGCCGATGACAAGAACATCGAACGCATTCTTCCTGAAATTCGTGAGCTGATTAAACCTTGGCAATCTGTTGGCGTGCGCCCGCAGCCAAGCTTAGAAGCTATCGCGGAGCTCAAGCCCGATCTCATCATCGCGGACGCTGAGCGTCACGCCACCATATACAACGATCTTTCAAGCATTGCGCCGACCATCCTTTTAAAAAGCCGAGGCGAGACTTACGAGGAGAACCTGGAATCGGCACTGAAAATAGGAATTGCGGTAAACCGTGAAGCTGCGATGAAAGCTCGAATTGAAAAGCACCACCAAATCATGGCTCAGTATCGCCAAAATCTATCATCAGCAGACAACTTTCAGTTTGCCGTTGTAACAGACAAAGGCATGTGGCTGCATGGACCTGATTCCTACGCTGGTGGTGTTATCACCGCACTAGGACTAAAAGGACCAGCGGTTCCGAAAACAGACAAAGCGTATATTGAAGTGAGCTTTGAGCAGCTTTTAAAAATCAACCCTGACTGGTTACTACTGGGTCCTTATAAGCCTCACACCGTCTATGATGACTGGGCAAACAACCCTCTTTTCAACATGCTGAACGTTTCAAAGTCACAGCAAGCCGTGAAAGTGTCGCCGCAACTGTGGTCACTAAACCGAGGGATAATCGCAGCAGAAGGCATTGCTAAAAACCTAACTGACATTATTCAAAAACCGTAGATTTCCCCATGTTGCAACTCCAACAGTGCAAGCTTTGGCTTGCGCTTTTTTTCGGGGTGTTTGTTTCCCTGAACATTTCATTGATCGCTTGGTCTAGTTTCGATTTAACGATCTCTGCTCTGAGTCACTATTGGTTTGCTTTCGATGCCAATAATATGGAGCACCAAATAATCAATACACTTCGCATGCCAAGAGTGTTGGGCTGTGCGCTGATTGGTGCCAGCTTAGCCGTTGCTGGTGTGCTCATGCAAGGCCTCACTCGAAACCCACTTGCTTCACCATCGGTGCTCGCCATCAATTCAGGTGCCGCACTTATGATTGTATTGACCAGTTTTGGAGTGCTTACCCTTCCGTTGCCTACTGTTGTAGCCGGTGCTCTTGGGAGTGTGCTAAGTGGTCTGCTGGTCATTTATCTTGGTGGCTTTTTCGAAAATCGACCTCACCCGGTTAAACTTGTTCTCGCTGGTATTGCAGTGAATGCTCTGCTGTTAGGGTTAACTCGAGCCACCATTATTCTTGCTGACGATCAAGCCTATAGCATTCAATCTTGGTTAATTGGCTCTGTTAGCAATCTCGATTGGGACTCTATCAATCTGCTCGCCCCGATCAGTCTGCTTGCTCTGCTACTCAGTTGGGGACTGGCTCATCAATTGAACCTATTGGTGCTTGGGAACGATGTCGCGACTGGACTTGGCGTCAACACCACTGTTATTCGATTACTTGCTTGTCTATCCATTGTTATGCTGACTAGTGTCAGTGTCTCCACTGCGGGCCCAATTGGCTTTTTAGGACTATTGGTTCCTCATATGGCACGCAAGCTCGTTGGGAACAACTTCTTCCTTTTAATACCAGCAAGCGCGCTTCTTGGCGCATTGTTGCTGATGCTGTCTGACACCTTGGCTCGTGCCATCGCCTTCCCAAGCGAGACGCCAGTGGGCGTAGTGACAGCGCTGATTGGCACGCCATTTTTCATCTTTATTTCCATAAAAGGCCGCATCAACTCATGAAGCTTTCTTGGTTAATTCTAGTTGTGGTTCTGATTGCTGTAGGCATCTTAAGCATGCTAGTTGGTGTCACGCAATTGTCATTGGCACAAGTCCTCGATACCCTTTTTCAGGGTGGAGACTATGACTTTGTCGTTAATCAATATCGATTTCCGCGACTATTGCTTGCCATTGGTGTCGGTGCGGGACTTGGTGTCTCTGGTGCGCTTGTACAAGGCGTGATCAGAAACCCTCTTGCTTCTCCAGATTTGATTGGGGTCAGTGCCGGCGCTGGTTTCGCTGCCACATTGCTATTGACCATCTATCCCGATGCGCCAGTTTGGTATCTGCCTTTGGCGGCCATCTTTGGTGGCGTCAGTGTAGGACTTGCTTTGGTTATCATCGCACAAGCGGCAAAATTACCACCAGCGAGAATGGCGCTTACAGGTATTGCTATCAGTGCCTTTTTAGCCAGTGGCATCGACTTTCTCTTAGTCGTCCATCCTATCGAGATCAACACCGCCATGATTTGGCTGACAGGAAGTTTATGGGGAAGAGGATGGGAGCAGCTCCCTTATATTTGGCTCGGCTTGGCCATTTTATTGCCAATTGCCCTATGGTACGCATGGCGTCTGGATATCATCGGCCTTGGTGAAGAATCCGCCATTGCTCTGGGTGTACAACTCGAAAAGGTACAGATAGCCGCAATACTCAGCGCCGTCATGCTCGCTAGCCTTAGTGTGTCCATCGCGGGAACCATCAGTTTTGTTGGATTACTCGCACCGCATTTAGCTCGCATGCTATTTGGACACAATCATAAAGCGCTCGCCATCGGCTCAGCATTGATTGGTGCATTATTGGTGCTCATCGCAGACGCTATTGCTAGAGGCATCTCACCGCCAATTGAGCTTCCTGCTGGTGTTCTGACTTCCGTCATTGGGGCACCCTACTTCATCTTTCTATTAAAACGACACAAGGGTTGGTAATGCTGTCTGTTAAAAATCTACACGTTGCTTATGGTAATAAAACCATTATCCAAGATCTCAACCTGTCGATCCCGAAAGGAAAAATTACGGCTCTTATTGGACCGAACGGCTGTGGCAAATCAACTCTTTTGAAAACACTGGCAAGAATCAATCAGCCTAAGTCTGGCAAGGTGTTTATTGACGATAAGCCACTAACTAAGATCCCAACTAAAGCGCTGGCACAAAGGCTCTCGATGTTACCTCAAACGCATACTAGCCCAGAAGGTATCTCTATACGCCGCTTGGTTGAGTATGGACGTGCACCCTACACCTCACATTGGGGAAAACTCAACGAACAGGACAACCAAATCGTTGAACGTGCTATGGCAGCCACCAGCATTAGTGATTTGGCCGAACTGCCCATCGATGCGCTCTCTGGTGGTCAGCGTCAACGTGCTTGGATCGCGATGATCATCGCGCAAGACACCGAAATTGTCATGCTAGATGAACCCACTACTTACCTTGATCTTTCTCATCAAGTCGAGTTAATGCACACCATGCAAGCCATGAATCAGCAAGGCAAAACAGTGGTTGTCGTATTACATGATCTCAACCAAGCCTGCCGCTATTGTGACCACTTGGTTGTTCTTAAAGACGGTCAATTAATGACCGAGGGCGCTCCTTCAGAAGTGTTTACCCAGTCATTACTCAAACAAGTGTTCGACCTAGATGCAATGGTGATTGAAGACCCAGTTTCCAATACGCCAATGTGCGTCGCTCGCTAATCATTTCAATGTGTTATACATCACGTACAACACATTGAAAAAATGGTATTGATAATTATTATCATAAGCACTACCATTGCCGCGAAATTTAGAATCAGTGGTAATTACATCTAATGGCATCATCAACAGGGAACCGAGTTTTATCCCTTTCACTACTCGCACTATCCATTGCTCAAGCCAACGCAACTGAAACAACAGCGTCATCGACAAAAACAGAACAAGATAACGCTGATGAAAACATGGTGGTAACGGCAACACGCTACAGCCAAGACGCGGACAAGATCCCTGGCTCTATCCATGTGATTTCAGAAAAAGAGCTTAAACAGCAAACGGCGGTTGCCGACGACCTAACCAGCGTTATCGCAAACTTGGTACCTGGCATGACCCCGAGTCGCCAGAAGTTATCAACGCAAGGTGAAAACCTACGTGGACGCACGGCACTTATCATGGTGGATGGTGTTCCACAAAATAACCCCCTTCGAAATGGTAATCGCAATGGCTATACCGTTGACTCTTCAATGCTTGAGCGTGTCGAAGTTGTGCAAGGCGCGAGTGCTGTACAAGGCAATGGTGCGACGGGCGGTATCATTAACTACGTAACCAAGAGTGCTAAACCGGGTGATCACTGGAAGCAAACGATCGGTACCCGGCTGACATCCAATCTCAAAGAAGACGGTACAGGCGGCAAGGTATACTACAACCTGAGCCAATACGATGAAGATTATGATCTGTTTATCGGTGGTGCGTGGGAGCAGCAAGGTCTGTATTACGATGGTAATGGCAACCCAATTGGCATGAACTCGATCCAAGGTGAAACTCAAGACTCCAACGCCACCAACTTTCTAGCGAAAGGTGGCTACAACTTTGATGGTGGCAATCAACGTGTCAGCTTTAGTGCTAGCCGCTTCAAACTTCAAAGTAACCAAAACTACGTCGCGGTCAAAGGCGACTGGCAAAATGGCGTTCCGGGTACCGTTGTGAAAGGCACACCAAGTGGCGATCCAACCTCTAACTATGCTGAGCTTTATAATTTTGGTTATGACCATTACGACTTCTTAGGCGGTGAGCTTAAATTCCAAGCGTTCTACCAAAACTTCGAGGCAGTGTATGGTCAAGCATCTTGGTGGCCAACACCCGACAAACAGTATGACCAAGGGGCAATCGTCTCCACTAAAAAGGGTTTCAAACTCAGTTATGTGAAGCTGGATCTCCTTGGCCTTGACGATAGCTGGGTGATTGGCATTGATGGTCTGGAAGACTCTACCAAGCAAAAACTGACCCAATCGAATCGCGATGTGACACCAGATATGATGTACCAAAGTATCGCACCGTTTATTCAAGGTGACATGCTGGTCACCGATTCATTGCGCCTATCTGGTGGTGTACGCTTTGAGAATACACGTGTGAAAGTGGCGAATGGTCAAACACTTTGGGGCTACGGTAACGGCGGTCATCGTGAAGTGAACATCATCGGTGGCGAACAAACCTTCTCCCAAGCTGTATTTAACGCGGGCGCCGTCTATGATTTCACACCAAACGTGTCTTCGTTCGTGGGCTTTAGTCAAGGATTCGGTTTGCCAGATATTGGCCGAGTGCTTCGCGGCAACTGGATCGGCGGGCCTGGGGTTGATGCGCCATCTGGCGGACACCCTATCGATTTCAATACGATGCCAGCGGTTAAACCGGTCGTAACAGACAACTACGAAGTAGGACTAAGTTACAGCAACGATAAGTTCTTCATTAGCGGTAGCACTTACATGTCTATTGCAAAAGATGGCGCTAACCTGAGCTTAAACAAAGGCGGTACCTATGATGTTGTCCGTCAAAGAACCGACATCAAAGGTTATGAGTTAAGCTCCACCTACCACATTTTGCCAACCACTCAGCTTCAAGCGCTCTACTCGCATGTCGAAGGTCAAGTAGATACGAACCAAGACGGTCGTGTAGACAGCGATATGGATTTGAAAAACCTATCGCCAGATCGCCTGTTGGTCGCAATGAACCACCAGTTTTCTGATAATTGGAATGGCCGAGTACAATATAACCACATGTTCTCACGCTCAAAAGAGCAGAACGGTGCGGGCAGTGCACAGAAATTTGATGGCTATGGCCTGATGGATCTTTCGATGTTCTACAACATGAAGCAGTATGGCCGCATCAGTGTCGGTATCGAGAACCTGTTTAATGAGCAGTACATCAACTACTTTAGCCAAATCCGTCACCATAGTGCCTATTACTTCTCGGGTCGCGGTAGAACCTTTAGCCTAGGCTACGAAGTCGACTTCTAATAAAAGACCCTCACCATTGGTGAGGGTCTTTTTTTATCTATCGCTTAACCAAAGTATTTATTGGGCTAAGCCATACTGCGAGCAACATTCAAACAAGCTTATAAGCTGTTAACAGTTGTTTCTGTTTGGTTTCCCTACTGTCAGCAATGGAGAGAGACTATCCAATCGTGTAAGACATTCGTCAAACCAATAGCTGCCTAACGTTATTTTTGCATTGGACTTTTATGGTTACCGCCTACGAAATAGCAGTGGTAGCAAACATGAAAAACGTAATAATGATGTCATTGGCGCTGTGCTTGGGCTTTAGCTCAGTTGCCAAGGCAAATACTGGGGTTGGCCTATTTGTTGGCGACCCATATTGGGGGCTAGACTTCAAGCACAATGATCTTCGCTTTAATGTTAGCCTCGACGACCGTATGGGCTTTGGCGTCAACAAGACATTTGGTATTCAAGATACTCCAATTTACTTTTTTGTCGGCGGTCACTATGTCGATAGAAACAGCCGCTATATTGCCGTTACACCGGGGATCGGTGCTGAGTTTCGCGTTAAACCTGTAGGGTTTTATGTCGATGTTACACCAGCAATTTATCTTGATGAATTTGACATAGAACTCGAGGCAAGAGCTGGCTTTAGGGTGTACTTCTAGACCAATGAGGCAACCATAAAGAGGAGTAGATAGACTTTCTGCTTTTCATTTAAAAGGCTTTTCATGCCTAATATGAAAAGCCCCAGTTGTATCACAACTGGGGCTTCTTTTTATGGTTTGAGTAACACTAACTCTGCTGTTTACTAATTCGCTAGAAGCTGTGATTTCGTCGCTTCATCGGTAAATGCAGCATTCACACTGTTGCGATAGATATGCATATAATCGTCTTGACTCAAGTTAAACTGCTCCATCACTTTCTGTACTTCTTTTGTCATTGTAGTGTTGGAAACCGTTCTGTTGTCCGTGTTAATCGTGACCGGGATGCCGCGCTGCCTAAAGTCTTCAATTGGATGAACATCCATACTTTCTACCGCTTTCGTTTGAACGTTGCTGCTTGGGCAAGTCTCTAGTGCCACCTGCTTATCGTGAACAAGATCGAACGCGGCCTGGTGAGTCGCGATATGGATACCATGCCCCACTCGCTCGGCACCCAGCATAGTAATCGCATCATACACATTCTGACCTTCACCCTGCTCACCGGCATGAATAGTCACATTGAGACCTTTTTCTTTTGCATATTGAGCAAATGGGATGAACTTTTCGCAGAATCCCAGCTCCTCACCACCAGCAAGGTCAAACGCGGCAACACCCTTACCCACATATTGCGAACCAACATCAATCACATCGTTAATTTCATCGGTTGGCATATGACGCAGTAGCGACAAAATGATATTGCCTTTAATACCGTGTACCTTTTCAGCACGCTGCATTCCTGCAACCACTGAACCGATGATGTCCTCAATATTTAGGCGTTTCTCACGATGCAGTAGTGGGCCAAAGCGCACTTCCATGTAGGTTACGTTCTCTAGTGCCGCATCTTCATACACTTCGAAAGCGATACGCTCTAGCGCCTCTTTAGTCTGCATAACAGACAGTGGCAAATCGAAACGCTTTAGGTATTCAATAAGGTTTGGGCAGGTTTCTGGGGCGATCATCATATCGCGAATAACGTTGACGTCCTTACTAGGCAAATCGATGTTCTGTTGCTCCGCCAACTCGATAATGGTTTCTGGGCGCACACTTCCATCTAGGTGGCAGTGAAGGTCGATTTTTGGCAGTTGTTTATAATTCATCGTTACCTCTCTCGTCGTAATTGTTGGCAGTTATACTGATAAACGTACTACAAAACCACCCTGACGTTCGAAAAAAGTGTGATGTAATTCAATATAATTCGAGTAAACGTTTGCGTATCTGATTGTCATTTATTGATGTAGGTCGCAAACAGTTCTATGACACTTCCACCACATTTCACGACACTTCTAGCACAGAGTTCCCTGCAAAGATCCCTTACATTACGCCGCAACAACAAAACACTCTCTAGAATCTTTTAAGGTAGCAAAATGAAAAAGACAGCAGTATTTGCTCTTACGGCATTAATGGCAACTGGCGCATGGGCAAACTCTACAGAGCCAGGTTTCTACATTGGTGGTGGTTTCGGTCTTACGGAAAGTAAGCTAGAAAACAAAGACATGTCTCAATTCCCAACCATCGACGGTGCACGCTCACTGCGCGTTTACGGTGGCTACCAGTTTAACCGCATCGTTTCTTTAGAAGGTGGTTACACTAACTACGGCGACCTATCTCACGAAGCAATGCAAGGCGTAAAGGCAACTCCGAGTGCCTTCTCACTAGCAGCAAACCTTGGTTACAGCTTCGACAATGGTCTGCGCCCGTTCGCTACACTAGGCCTATCTCACGTTAACATGGAACTTAAAGACGGCAGCCACAAAGAGAGTGATTCAGCGTCTGGTTTCCGTTACGGTCTAGGTCTTGAGTATGCTCCACAAATGGTGGAAGGCTTGGCTATGCGCGTAGCGTATGAAGCTGATGCGTTCAAGGTTGACATGGGTGGTTCAACTGACACGTTTGCTGTTGGTTCTCTATACCTAGGCGCTTCTTACAAGTTCTAATCAACTTCGCGCTTATCAAATAAACGCCCAACGTCTCCTCTGCCGTTGGGCGTTTTTCATTCCTGCAACGTGGATTTCTCTACAGGGAAAAGTCGCTCATTCTTTGGCATCCAAAATTGGCAACCGTCGCGCTTCATCGACGTCGGATTTCCCCACGCACTGCAGATAGCTCTATCATTCTCTTTATCTCTTTGAAACTGGCGACACGTCCCACAAACAAATTTCATTTTCCATCTCTCCCTCAATGTTGCGACCACTGTAGTTGGATACTCATCCAATTGCATTGATGCATCGCAAGATTCATAAGATGTCAGAATTTGCGTATTTTTCATCTGGTGAGAAAGGTATCGATGAATTTTGTTCCCTTTCTTATCTGACAGGAATATAAATTGCCTAGTCCTTATTGATGATAGATAACCAATTATGGGAAACGCACAGCAACCTTCGACTCAGGTCAACGAAAAGCCATTGCAACTGCTCATGCAAGTTGCCGTATCGGATGAGCCCGTCTCTGCTAAGGAATTAAGCCTACAACTGGGGGTCCCTTTGAGTAGTTTGTATCGACACATAAAACTGCTCAAAGAATGGAACCTTATTGAAGAGAGTGCTCACGATAAAACACTGATTGTCGGCCCAGCGGCACTTTTACTTATGCACAGCTATCAATCGAGTCCACACAACTTAGAGACGATTGAAAGCATCTTGTTCCGCTTACAAAAGCAGACCGGTGAAATGGCGGCTTACATGGTGCCTGTTGGCTACCGCGCGTTATGCGTAAGTCTACAAGAAAGCGCACAGGCACTACGTTGTAGTTATGTTCGCGGTCAAAGTCAGCCTTTGCTTCGAGGTGCTTCTTCGAAAGTTATGTTGGCTTATTTGCCAGAAGCTCGCCGCGAAAAGATCCTAAGGCATTTTGGTGAGGCAGAAAATGCCGATGTCTGGCAAAGCGAGCTAGAGCAGATCCGCCGCCAAGGTTTTGCTATCAGCACCTCTGAGTTTGATCCAGGCGTAACGGGCATCAGTGCTCCGGTTACCAAAGGAACCAAGCTTATCGGTGCGGTTTCCATCATGGCCCCTGCTCACCGCGTAGAGGCAAACAAGGACAGATTTATTCTACATGTATTACAAGCAGCCAGAGCGCTGCCACCAGAAAGGTAATTCATCATGCTCAACGTCTTCAAACAGTTATGGAAACGTCGTTATCACCCAATCATGGAAAACAAACTGTCGGTATTAACCGTATGTGAAGTGATTAAACCCCTGAATAACGCCCAGTTTGAAGACGCTGAATCTTTGCTTGATACCGCCTATGACTGGCTTAGTGCTCAGCAAAATTCTCATTCAATGAGAAACGTAGGCCACTTCCCTATTCTAAGCGGACATCACAACAAGCCTCCTTACTTCGAAAACCAGATGGCATGTCATGATTTCAAGGGCACTCTTGTTGAACAAATTACAGTGGGTGCCATGCCACTGGTGATCACTAACTGCCATGAGACCTTACTTGATGTACTTCCAAGCCTACTTATCGACCAAGAGGACGTTGGTATTGTCAACGTCAATGCTCACCTGTTAATGGATCAGTGTTTAGACTTGAACATGGGCTCCATGCTCCATTTCGCACTAAACCGCTATAATGAATGCCGCGCATTTCATGTGGGCATCGATCGTCACCATTGCGATAAGAAACAGCTCGAGTACGCAGAAGATATGGGATGCAATTGGCTACTTGCTGAGGAAGTCAATTACCGTGGACGTACCATGATAAAAGAGCAGCTCGCGCGCTTTATCAACCATGTTGATAAACTCATCGTGACGGTCGATCTGCCCTCTATCTCCAAACACAACTCCAGCAGCGAGAAACATAAACTGGACGTCAATATGGTGCTGCGCGTGCTTCGCCAATGCTTAGCCTCGAATAAAGTACTGCTTGTGCAGTTAGTAGGAGCGGAAGAGCGCCACATCTACTCCAAAGCAACGCAGCTTTTGGTACAAGAGCTAGGACATTTCTGTGAGTAGCAAAAAAGGTCGCGTCAGCGACCTTTCTAATAGATGAGAATAACGCCGACTTTGGGCGAGCCCACAATCTCAACACTGCTTTCTGTTGAGCTGCGTGCGGACAAGGGTTCTCAACATAGTTGCTTGGGTCCGTCATCACATGGACTGCCGCAAAACCAAGAACTAGAAATGCCGCCGCTATTATGAGTACTTTCTTCATACTCCCCACCTCCGGCTATGAGGTTGGTGCTAGCAGTGTAATAGTGACAATCGACTCAATCTTATCGCCTGCTTTAAAGTCAGCGTACGTTTTATGATGCATGTGAGCGCCTATATGATGTTTGCCCGCTCGGATGTCTCTCGTTTCTTTGTGACGAACCGAAAATGAGCCATCAACCGTGTAGGTGACATCACCTGGTTGAACTGCGGCAGACTCTTGCATGTCGAACATCACGCTTTCATGACCTGATGGATGGTTAGACACAATCGTAAACTCACCGCGTTCACCGGCATGCTCACCTTTCATTGAGATGTGCGCTAACTCTTTATCAATGGTGATACCGTTGACGTGCTTAATCTCACGTTCAAAACGAACACCGTTAGAACTCGCAAGTACGGAACCTGAGATGGCGGCGATGGCTGTCGCGAGGAGGATTTTTTTCATGGTTTAACCTTCTACAAAGACTTCTTTAGTGGATGTTGCGCCAGCCTCAGTGGCAGCGCGTAATAATCTAACTTCAGCTTCTAGCTTTTGGATTTGCGCTTCCCTTGATCTTAACTCTATGTCGTACAACCGTTTAGGATCCGGCTTCTTGCGCTCTCCAAACGTAATCGGCACCACAGCCTGAATATAAACTGAGTTCTCATTTCGATACCGGTCCTGATGGCGGTGGTGATGGTCATACCAATTATCCTTATTCAAGTCATTGCCAAGCGAGCCACCCATTTGCAGCGTCATGTCTGGCTGGTAAGTGGCGTCTATCTCGATACCCGACTCACCCCGAACGCGAATCCGATCGCCCTGCGCCATCGTGGGGCTAGGCATGTAAGCGGCGGCGGCATCGAATGTCACAACGGCTGCCAATACGAATAATGCAAACTTCATCACTAACCCTTGATCGTTGGTCGGTAAAGTCGAATTAGGCTTTGAACCTCAGTTCGTACCGCGTCGCCTTTGTCTGGAATCGAGCGCGTTGCGACAATTTTATTTGTCCACTTATCAAAGCCCTCCACTTTGAGGTTCAAATGAATCTTCTTTGTTTCGTCAGGGCTAAGCGTGAAACTGCCCAACACCTTTCCTTCCACAATCACCTCGTAACTCTGTACGTAGGTATTTAGATTCGTCACGTCCAATGCAACATCCGCTCTCTCGGTTGCTATGTACTTTTAATCTCGCGAGGTGTTTGGCTATGAGCCTGTGCGAGTGTCGGTACCAATAGCGCGAGTGCCAATAGTTTTTTCATCGTACTGCCTCTTAGTTATTCCCAAAGTACCCACGAGGATCCTTTGGGAATACTGCTCATCCATAAGCGACGATCTCCGCTTTATCTCACTCTGTCCCCTACTTTCTTCAACCGATTCGTTTACTGGTTTCTACTCTGATTATTTCGCCGTCAGCAAATACGTAAACAAGCGTCACACTGAAGGTGCTTACGTTGTCTAATCTACGTAACTCTTCACCAATACTGTGCGCTTCTATGATTGGCAACATCATTACTCTAGCGGAAAAGTTTTCCGCCCTAGCAAGTAGCCCTTCAGTCAATGAAGTTCGACTCATATCAGAGCGGGCAACAATGTTTGATAAATGGAGAGAAAGATCTGCGATCACCTCTAATCTCAAGCTGTCATTTTGAAGTACGAAACATGCCGTTCGAACAACCGTAAATTGGTCGATATGAGAACCAGATAGTTGTGAGCAAAATGTGCGATTTGCTCGACCGATATCAGCAGAAGTCAGCATGTATGCCTCAACGTAAAAACTCAAAAATGAAACTAAAGATAAAACAATAGTGATAATTCGATTGACCATGAGCTCGCCCTGACCTTCCGCCTTACAAATGAGTCTTTAGATGTCCGTTTACAATCAAAAACGATTAATTCGCACGAATAATAGCTCAACAAGCAGCCATTCGCAATATCAATTTTGACAAATAAGAATCATAAACGATGCACTCAAATCATATTTGGCACAAAAACAGCAACTTGGAAGCACGAGTACTGGAGAGAGGGTGTTTATTGGTAACAACGCTGAAAAATCTAGGAAGGTTATGGCAACGTGCCATGGTTAAGCAAAGTCGCATTGAAAGGCAGTATGGACTGACAACATACTGCCCAAAGAACGAAAGAGAGTTTGATATTAACGCGCTAAATAACGAGCCAAGAATAGATCCGCCGTGGATTGAGCCAATTGAGTGATACCATCATCACTAAGAGCATGACTCAGCCCCATCAGTTGCGGCCAAAAGCAGCTACCTTTAATAAGGCTGTGTAACTGAATGCTAGCCGTCTCGATATCATCAATAACCATCACTTTATTAGCATGTTGTTGTTCAAGCCATTTGTACAGTGCCGTTTCTTGCTTGGACATTTGCGCGGCTTGCTGTTGAAGCTCTTCCGGTCGATAGAAGTAATGGCCGAACGCCACTTTGGCTAAATCGATGTAGGACGCTTGGTTTAAAATTCGGATCTCGTGCTCAAGCAAATACTGCAATTGCAGCTCGACAGTTTTCGATTTAAGAGGGCTCAAATCCACATCAGCCATAGACTGCTTCCAAAGCTCAGATAGCAGTAATATCACTAACTCTTCTTTTGATTCAAAGTGATTGTAGACAGTCCGCTTAGACACACCTGCCATTGCTGCCAACTTGTCCATACTGGTATTTTGCACACCAAATTCATTAAACGCTTCTTTAGCAGCATTAATGATTGCTTCTCGCTTTAGCTCGCTTCGTGTTTTTTTCTTTTCAATCATTACGTTAACCAGAGGGACGAAAATTTCTTCGATTATTTTACACTAATCAGTTTACTTTTCACCACAAGAAAGTAAACTGCACTGGTTAGTTTACTTTAATTGAGAGATGGGCACTAGCCCACGAAATGAGTTCATCACTATGAAAAAGTCACTATTCGCGACATTGGGAGTTCTATCTATGAGTATTGCCTCACTTGCTGCTTGCACTAACACCGAAAAAGATTCTAAGCGTTATCCAGACAAGTACGTCAACACTGAAATGGAATACAAATCGAGCTTTGGTGACATCGTTGATGTGATGAAATCCTATTTCACAACCGAACGCGCAGAGCCAACACCCACTTTTGAGTTGCCAGTGCACGCAATTACAGCCGAGCAGCTAGTAAATGAGCAAAGTGACGTGGTATATCGTCTTGGACACTCAAGCATCATCATGAAACTCGATGGCCAATTGGTCATGGCCGATCCGGTGTTTAGTGACCGAGCATCACCTGTACAGTGGGCTGGACCAAAGCGTTTTCACCAAACGCCGATTACTTTAGAAGCACTACCGAATATTGATGTGGTGATCATCAGTCATGATCACTACGATCATCTAGATAAAGCGTCAGTAAAAGTGCTCGCGAATAAGGTGAATCATTTCATCGTGCCACTTAAAGTGGGTGATTACCTGATCAAATGGGGTGTGCCTTCAGAAAAAGTAACCGAACTTGCTTGGTGGGAATCACACAATGTGAATGGTATTGAGTATACGCTAGCGCCAACACAGCACTTCTCTGGTCGTGGCCTGACCGATCGAGATTCAACACTGTGGGGCAGCTGGATCGTTGATAGTAAAGAGTCAAAAGTATTCTTTAGCGGTGACTCTGGCTACTTTGGAGGTTTTGCAGAGATTGGCGAAAAATATGGCCCATTTGACTTTACGATGATCGAAACCGGTGCATACAATGAACTCTGGTCACAGATCCACATGTTCCCGGAGCAAAGCGTACAAGCACACATCGATGTAAAAGGTAAAGTCATGATGCCAATCCACAACAGTACCTTCGATCTTGCTTTGCACGATTGGTATGAGCCTATGAATAGGGCACTAGAAATCAGCGAAGAACGCGGTGTAACGATGGTTTCACCAGAAATCGGCCAGCGCCTCGAGATTGCTGACCCTATGCCCGTCACCAAATGGTGGCAGCAATGAGAACACTGTCAATCACCGCTTTAGTTCTAAGTCTTGCCAGCCAAAGTGTGTTGGCAAGCACTGAAAGCGATGTGCTCTACCTTATCGAGCAAATGAATGGCTCCCCTTGCACCTTTATTCGCAATGGCGACGAACACAATGGTCAAGAGGCAGCAGCCCACCTTCGCAGAAAGTGGGATTACGCCAAAGACGATGTCACTTCCACTCAAGTGTTTATTGATGAAGTGGCGTCTAAAAGCTGGTTTACCGGTAGAGCGTATCAAGTAGTCTGTGATGGGCAATCGACGAGCAGTGCTACATGGCTAAACCAGAAACTGCAATCAAAGCCTAACTAATCCACTTTCCAGCGGCCATAGTCACGCACGTTTTACCGTCTTCATTTACGAGCAATAGCTGATTATCATCATTCATAACGTCCAGCGTTTGCGAGACAAATATTGGGCGTTTGAAGCCGAAATGACACCGCGTCAAATTCTGATTCGCATCGCCTCGGTTACCGGCGACACTCAATAACCTCCCAGCCATATCCATGCCATGAACAATGGGCGCCTTAAAACCAAAAAGCTTCGCTATGAAGCCACTTAAATGAATCGGGTTATAGTCCCCCGTCACGCTGGCGTACGCTCTGGTGCTGATTTTTGATGTCTGTATGTTGGTTTGATACTGGTAGGCCGTCATATCTTCGGCCAAAACAGAACGGCTTTGCTTAGACTTCCCGCTTTTAATTGGCATCAAATATCCGCTGCGATAACGCGCTAACGTTTTTCCATCTAAAGAGAATTCTCCAAGCGTCTCAAACCTTTGACCTCTCTCTGTTCTCTCTTTCATTTCAAGCGTTACTGTAAATTGATAGTTCTCCCCTACTTCTAGCTTTTCAGTCAGTTCAAACTCAACAAACGTATGAACCAGCCCCAATGGACGTATTGGCGTATCTGGGTGAACAAAAAGTTGTAGCAATTCACTCTGCGTTGCAACGAACAAATACGTCGCCGGTACGCTCGATTCATCAAAACCAAAATGCGTGCAATAACAACGATGAGCATCGGCATTTATTGAGAATGAGGGATTGAACAAAGTCACATTCACTGATGATTGCGACAAGGCTCCTGGTTTTGATTTTTTCAATAGTGCTTTAAGCAGCAGTGAACGGTATCGAACGCTGTTAGAGGCGACAATGTGCATTATCTTGTTCCTAGTAAAACTTACGTTGCAGTTTACTGGCACAACAGTAGATAGCTCAAGATCACGATAGCAGTTTGTGGTGTGCTTCCATTGAAGGTTCACTCACCTTATCAGGGTATATGGTAAATAACTTAACTTAGTCAAAATGATTCATAGCCTAAAACAAGGAGATACTATGTTTCAGTTATCCGGGAAACACATCGTGATCATCGGCGCCAGTCGCGGAATAGGATTAGCGCTGGTCGAACATTTCATCAAACAAGGAGCGAAGGTTACGGCGGCTGCTCGAACTCATAGCGCTGAGCTGCAAGCCCTTCCTATTCGCTTTTTGCAGATGGATATTGCAAGCGATGATTCCGTTGTCGACGCATTTGAAGAGCTGTCACAAGCGGACATTCAGATAGACGTACTCATCAACAATGCTGGTATAAGTGGTCAGCAAGCCCCGATTGATAAAATCACCTCTAAGGAGCTGGAGCAGAATTTCAATACCAATGTACTGGGCGTAACCCGCTGTTTGAAGGCGGCGTACCCAATGCTAAATGAGGGTGCATCAGTCATCAACACCGCCTCTCTGGCAGCCCATCTTACCGTAGAAGACTACACCAGCTATAGCATAAGCAAATCGGCGTTGGTTCAACTCACCAAAAACGTAGCCATGCAGTGGGCGAAGCGTGGCATCAGGGTCAATTCGGTGTCACCCGGTACCGTTGTCACCGATATGGAGCCAGACGATGGAGCCGAAGCTAATCTATGTAGAGCACTCACCGCCCTTGGTAAACCCGCTGATGTTAAGCAACTTCTGGGGACCTATCACTTTCTAGCAAGCGATGCGAGCCAATACATTACCGGTACCGACATTCGAGTTGATGGAGGCTGGATTGCGGGTGTAAACAACAAACTAGCCGAGGCTCTTCTCAATCCTTAACGTGTTGGACTCGTTAGTATGAGCCACCTGTGGAACCTATAAAAAAGCGCTCAACCTAGTTGAGCGCTTCACAATTAAACCGACAAAAATCTATTCCACATCATTCAGCTGAATCACCAGCTTGCCGAAGTTTTTGCCTTCTAGCAGGCCAATAAACGAATCCACTGTCTGATCCATTCCTTTCACTAGGTGCTCTTTGTATTGCATCTTGCCTTCCATTAACCACTGGCTCATTTGCGCCGCGAACTCATCGTAGCGATGGGCGTAGTCGTCAAAGATAATGAAGCCTTGCATCTTAATGCGTTTGATAAGCAAAGTGGCCACCAACGCCGACATGCGATCCGGGCCTTCAGGTAAGCTGGTCGCATTGTATTGAGAGATAAGTCCACAAACTGGAATACGCGCGCCCGTATTAAGAAGTGGCATTACTGCATCGAACACTTTGCCGCCGACATTTTCAAAGTAAACATCGATGCCTTGGTCACACGCAGTGGCAAGTTGAGCAGCAAAGTCATCCGCTTTATGGTCAAGACAAACATCAAAACCCAAAACCTCTACTGCGTGACGACATTTTTCTTCACCGCCAGCAACGCCCACAACTTTACAACCTTTAAGTTTCGCGATTTGACCCACGGTTGCGCCCACAGGCCCCGTTGCTGCCGCTACTACAACGGTATCACCCGCTTTTGGTGCGCCAATATCTAAAAGTCCCATGTATGCGGTAAAGCCAGGCATACCCATGATGCCCAATGCGTATGACGCGTTCATTGGCGTTTTACCCAGTTTTACTAGGCCTTCACCATTTGAGATCCCGTAGTCTTGCCAACCCGTGTAAGCGAGTACCCATTCACCTTCTTCAAATTGAGCATGGTTAGATTGCTCTACACGACATACGGTTGCACCCACCATGACTTCATCAATCGCTACGGGTTCTGCGTACGACTTACTATCACTCATTCGACCACGCATGTATGGATCCAATGAAAGATAGATGGCCTTGAGTAGCATTTCCCCTTCCTGAGGCTGTGGAATGTCAACTTGCTCTAGGCGAAAGTTGTCTTGCGTCGGTGCGCCAACAGGGCGAGAGGCTAAAACAATTCTTCTGTTGTTCTGTAACATAGGGATTCCCTTTTATAGTATTAGACCAGTCGTCTAGTGTTCGTTTCTAAAAAAACCTGCTTTCCTGTTGCTTTAGCATAGCCAGAATTTAAGCAGGTGTTTTTGTTTATCGCTTAAGCAGTGACTGTGTCGCTGCCAGAGCTAATTCGAGTTGTTGCGTATTTTGACTGAGCTTGCTTACCAAGCTCGCCCCGAGCCATTGCTGATAAACAATGCTCGCGGTGCTTAGGCTATCTTGCTTGGCAATAGAACCATCAGCAATACCTTGCTCAATGCAGTCAGCAATACTGCTTACGATCTGCTGCGCCCCACGGTGCAGTGCTGCACGCATTGGCTCTGACAAGTCTGAAACCTCAGCACCAAGCTTCACTACCAAACACTTGTGAGCATTGCAGCGACCATTTTCTACATCCAGCCAGCGTGCAAAATAGCCCATTAAACGCTCATAGCCACTAAGCTGACTATCAGACAAAAAGTCGTTTAATCGCTCTAAGTAACCTTCAAAGTAATTGGCTATCAATACTTCACCAAAATGCTCTTTGGATTTGAAGTAGTGGTAAAACGAGCCTTTAGGCACATCCGCCGTCTTGAGAAGTTCAGACAGCCCAACCGCCGTAAAGCCTTTTGATAAAATCAGTTCGTACCCGACATCCAAAATGTGTTGGCGGGTTTCATTGGTCTTTGCATTCATGGCAGGCATCATGACACACAATTAGACCAGTCGTCTAGTTTCTTTTTCAAACGGTCTTTGCATCGTACGCACAAGCTAGCGGATACCATCACCCACTAGCTTACGTGAGTAGAAATTAACTTACCTGACTACGAATGGTTTCAACGTCTTGTTGATGCTGCTGCGCTTTCGCTTCCATACTCTGAAGTTCGGTGGCGATACTGTGACTATTTTCTAACAGTCGATTGGTATCACGTGCCAAATTGTCGATATCTTGAATAGCGGTAGCAATTGATTCGGTTCGAGCAGTTGCATCATGCATATGCTCACCGACCGTTTTAACGACATCGGCGATGGTATCCATCTGCTGGAACAAAGCATTGACGCTCGTTCGAGAGTTGTCCAAAGACTGCTGAGTACTTTTCGCCAAATTTCGTACTTCATCAGCGACTACGGCAAAACCACGCCCATACTCACCGGCCCTCGCGGCTTCTATACTGGCATTCAATGCCAACAAGTTTGTCTGCTCAGCAATTTTATCGATTATCGACAGCACGCTGCGCAAGCTCTCCGCCTCTTTTTCCACGGAACTGATGTTCTGTTGAAGAGCACAAACCTCACTTTCCAATGAGCGAACCGTGCCACTAAATTGATTCGTGTCGGATGACAATGCCGATGAATTGTTACCGATATGGTCGATATAGCTGATGGAGTTTTGCGTCAGTTCGCTGGATTTGTGCGCCACACTCATCGCTTCTATAGAGTCAGTCAATGACCGGTCTTGAATACGCATCATCAACTCATTTGAGCGCAGTTTAAGTTGCGAAAAGTAGTTAGTATAAGAAGCGTAATCGGCGACAAACTGACCATGAGCTTGTTCCAGTCCCTCTCCACGACGACTAAAGAAAATGGCACTTAGCGTCTCATTGATGTTAACCCCAAAAAGCTCCCCAAAAGTAGAGAAGCCCGCCACAGGAAGCTCAGAAAAATTACTTACTTTGTTCAGTTCTTGACTATTATTTAACCGCCTCAGAATACAGTCAAATAATATACCGCCAACCAACTTATCTTCATTGGCTAATTGCCTTACAAAGTCTCTATCCGTTTGTTCAACAAAAGGCGTTTTTCGCATTAAATGCAGCTCAGTTCCGAGTGGCGTATCACAATAAAAATGCACTTTTCCTTCAGAGATATTAATACTCGCCACCGAACGAACAAAGTATTCTCCTTTGACTTTTACGGCAAACGTATATTCTGATAAACGCTGCTCAACTTGCTCTAGACGGCAACGAAAATGACTCGCCAATTCATTTAGAAAACTGTTGATCTCCATCGTGGACGGCGACAATACCCCTTTCACATAACGCAACGATGGATTCGCATCGCCAATTAGCCATGAGCGCCCTGCCGGTTCGAAGTTTTGTGTTTTGAATAGTTGAAATTGATAGGCTGGATTGAGCTTAATAAAACACAGCAGAGCATGTTGATGACGAACCGATGTGCCATCGTGGAAAGGAGCGCTATCAAAATTCAAGCTACCTGCTGAGGTGCCACCCACAAAGGGAACCGGAAACTTACCCGACTGGTATACCGCTTCCATCAGCCAGTTTTCGCTGTTGGTAAGGCCATTGACCAAAGTCATCGAAAAACAATCAGTCGGATCTAAAGTAAAGGATAAGCGTATGTTTTCCAGCTGCTTTTCAATCTCTTGAACCCGTACAGAAGGCTGAACATGACTCACTCCACGTTGAATATCATCGCAGGGTAACGGCACGGTATGGGTATCGACATCACTTATCAATTGTGATGAGAACAGCTGCAGCACCATGGTTTGAGTTTGACCCGTCGCTAAGTACAGATCCTCATGGCTAGAAGAAAGCTCACCCGCGGTAGATGTAAGAATGAGCGGACCGTCGACAACCTTGTTAAGCAATCGATGAATTTGACTTAGATCGTGACCATGTGGCACAAATCCTATCCCTAATATGGGCTTAACACCGTTAAACAACATATCAGCCGTATCTAATGACGACAGTGCTGCCACATCAAGGTTGATGACTTTCACCACTTCCTTATTCACTAACTGATGAGAGTCGGTGGCTTTTTTTCTAAAATTGAACAACATTCCATTCCCTAAAATACAACGTGGCAAACAAAATAATTATATTAATACTTTTAATACTAAACAGATCGAAATATAAGACAAAGCTATTTACAAAACTAAATACTTTACCGTATGGATGAATTTATTTACTATTAATAAATATGCCATTCTATATATTTTTGGCCTAAATGATCCCACTAGCTTTCTAATTGGGCGACTTTGTTCGAAAAGATATTAATTACCGTATGCGCGCTTGGGTAATATTTAAGCGAAAAGTAACTTACAGACTACTGTTAGTGTTCAGTACCCATCCATTAAGGCCCTATAGTGACAGCACAAATATGAGATCGACCCAGACCATTCATTCCAAGGGTTGCTTTTGCGGAGTCCCGTTGGCATAGTCTTTGGGTCATAGGAAATATATCTAGAGGAAAGGAAAATGGTTGCATTACTCAGCAGGTGGGTACTCGTTGTGCTCGGTGTCATGGCGTTGAGCGCATGCACAGAGGTTGGCAGTGAAGCATGGTGCCAAGACATGCAAGAAAAACCGAAAGGCGACTGGACCGCTAACGAAGCCAGCGACTACGCCAAGCACTGCATTTTTAAATAGCCCTTTACGAGACACATCAAAACTTCAGTTTGATGTGTCTCACCTTTTACTTGGTAAAACCGCTGCTTTCTCGCATTTTTCTCTTCATAACTCGATCGCCTCTGCATTTTTTACATTCAAAGACACCAGAACTGTGTTTTTGCTCTACTGCCCCTATACACCCCTCTGTGATTCGATAGCATTATAAGGTTATGAACATCATGTCATAGAGGCTAGTTATGAAGCTCAACAATATAAGCATAAAAACCAAACTCCAATTTCTTGTCATTCTCTCTGCCCTTTTAATGCTCTTACTGGGTATTTTTAATGTCTACCTTCAGCAAAATCAGCAGCTTGCTGAGCGTGAAAACAAACTCAAGGGCCAAATTGATACCGCGGTCTCACTGATCAATTACTATCAAACTCAACCAACGCTGACAAAAGAGCAAGCACAACATGCTGCCACTCAAGCCCTTAATGCGATGCGTTATGACGGCAACAACTACTTTTGGGTGACCAACAGCCAAAACCGACTGGTGCTGCACCCTCTAAGGCCCGATTCCATTGGTGATGATATGAGCAACACCGTTGATGGTGCTGGGAAGCATCACTGGCGTGAAATGTCCACGATTGCCAGTACCCAAACTGCCGGTTTCCTCGACTACACCTGGTTGTCTCCGCAAGGAGAACTGAAAGATAAAATCTCTTACGTAGTGCATATTCCTGAATGGGATTGGATCCTTGGCTCAGGTCTGTTTGTTTCCGATATCAAAGAAGACTTTATCGCGCAGGTTACCAAGCAAGTGACGTTTACCCTTGGCTGCGTTTTTGTATTACTGATGGCAAGCTTTGTAATTGGCAATAATATCGTTAACCCGATTGAGCGCTTGCTCACCGATCTCAAGCAAATGGCAAGTGGTGACTTGACCGCCAACCTGTCTCAACCTCGCAAAGACGAAATTGGCCAACTCAGTCATGGTCTAAGTGATATGCAAGACACCATTCGAGATACACTAAGTGCAGCAACGCTCACCGCAAGCACTGCCAGTCGCCTCTCAGAAAGCATCGCTTCGACCAGTGAAGAAACGGCACAAAGCCTCGACTCACAGAATGCACAACTTGAACAGCTCTCAACCGCCATGAATGAGATGTCAGCGACCATTAATGATGTCGCTAACAACGCGGAACAAAGCGCAGAAAAAACCAGCGGAGCGACGCTACACGCCAAAACAAGCAGCGCCAGTATGGACTCGACACTGGAGGAAGTCTCCGCCATTTCAATCGCCATTGAATTGAGCACCCATTTAATGACCGCTCTTAAAATTGGCGTGGATAATATTGGTGATGTGGTTGAGGTGATTCAAGAAGTCTCGGAACAAACCAACCTTCTTGCGCTCAACGCGGCAATTGAAGCAGCGCGAGCAGGAGAGCAAGGCAGAGGCTTTGCGGTCGTCGCTGACGAAGTGCGAAGTCTCGCCAGTCGAACTCAGCAATCGACCAATCAAGTTCAAACCACCATCAACGAGCTATTGGAGAAAACCAGCGAGGTGGTCAGTGTGATGGAGCAAAACAACGCCAGTATCAGCGCCAGTGTCTCTGCGGCGAGCGATACCAAAACCACACTCGAGTCTATGGTCGATGATCTTAATGGTGCTAATGATATGGTGGCGCAAATTGCCGCCGCTGCGGAGCAGCAAAGCATGGTATCCAATGAGATGAGTGAAAATGTGACTACCATCCACTTGTCAGCACGTGAAATCAATCAGGCAAGCAACCAGCTCGCTTCACAAACACAAGAAATGGCTGTCGCGGCCGAAGAGCTAAAACAGCAGCTCACTTATTTTAGATTGGCGTAGGTCAGTTTACAGGTAGAAAAACGTCCGCTTCGAACTGCAAAAGCGGACGTCATTGTTTGATATCGATATTGTCTTCACAGACCGTGAATTATCTAAAATACAGTCGCCGTTTCGGCAGTCGCCATAAAATGAACAAGCCCCAAAGGGTAAAAAACAGCTCGGTGATAAGATAAATCTGCATCGTGTCATTTGGCTGTGTTTCAGCAACTATCCCCATAGCACGCGTGACGGCCATACATCCCGCTAACAAGGTCGCAGAGACCACAGAAAGCTTTAAGGTTTCCTGCTTAAGCACCAACAATACCAAAATGATGCCCACCGCGGTCATCATTCCACCGTAGGTTGCTCTCACATCAATGGCGGCAGAATAGGAAAACAGCGCACTGTCTGTGACCCTTTCAAATAAGGCGCTGGGCGAAAGGGAAAACAGCACGCCGTAACCGAAAAACACCAATGCTGTTATCCAAACCATCAGTTTTGCTTGAAACATAAAGGTCCTGCATCTCACGTGTAATAGCAAAAGTGTAAGTCAGAACCGTCACTTATGGGTAATTTTGACCGTTTAAATAGAAGCGAAGTCTTAAATTCTTAACTATGAAACTCCAACATACCTTCGGTCAGGATAAAATCGATGATCGTATCCAGCCCTTTGCTCTCTTTCAAATTAGTAAACACAAACGGCTTGGTTGGGCGCATACGCTGCGTATCTTGCTCCATTACCTCAAGGGATGCCCCAACATAAGGAGCAAGATCTATTTTGTTGATCACAAGCAAATCGGAGCGAGTAATACCCGGGCCACCTTTACGTGGGATCTTCTCTCCCTCCGCCACATCAATCACGTAAATAGTGAGGTCAGCAAGCTCAGGACTGAAAGTCGCGCTGAGGTTGTCACCACCACTTTCAACAAACACCACATCAAGGTTTTTATGACGCTTGGCAAGCTCTTCGACTGCCGCTAAGTTCATTGACGCATCCTCACGGATTGCCGTATGTGGACAACCGCCTGTCTCTACACCAATGATACGATCCGGCTCTAGGGCCTCCGCTCTGGTGAGAATTTTTGCATCTTCTTGAGTGTAAATATCGTTCGTCACAACCGCGATATGGAGCTTATCTCGAATCGCTTTACACAACACCTCAAGCAGTGCGGTTTTACCTGAGCCTACTGGGCCACCAATACCAATTCGCAGTGGCTGTTTATAACTGTCCGTTGTATTTGTCATAGTTGTATCTCTTCCTTTTTGTCACTCTTTGCTCGTCGAATGCCACTAACGCCAGACTAAGCTAAGAGCGAAATAATCGCGTGTATTGTGTCTCGTGAAGGCTACTGGCAATGGATACCGAAGGGGTAAAACTGCCAATCATCCAATCTTCTGTCTGCTTCTCTATCTCGAGTGCCTTGGAAAACTGATCAGAGAGATTGATCAGAGCGAGCTGGCCATCGGTTTGCCCAAGTGGCACCAGCTTTACACCAGCCATCACCAAGTTCTCCGCCCAGCTCCACAAATAGCCCTTCTTTAGCTCATCAACATTAATATTCCAGTGCACCGCTGCAACACATAAACCCAGAAGCTGGTTAGGTGAAAAATTATCCAGCACGACACCATCAACACTAATCTCTAGCCTACTCAACAATGTGTTGAGAGCGAGTCCACGTTGTTTTTCTTCTGCACGTAATTCTTTGGTTTCCCTGCTACTCACTAGCCGTTCCGACAAGTCGTGTATTAGCGCGCTATCTTGAGCTTGAATCGCTTGATAAAGCCTATCGATGATTGGCAGCTCTAGCGTTGCCACACTGCTAAACAGCATGTTCGCTAACCACTGCTCCATCGACGTGCGATTCTTCACCCAGCCCGCCTCTACCGCCCACTCCAGACCTTGCGAGTAGGTAAAGCCACCAATCGGAAGTGAGGGGCTAATCAGTTGAAATAAGCGGTAGCTAGAAACATCGTTATTGGACTTAGGTTTTGAGACCGTATCCAAGGCAACGTTGGCATGAGCGCCCATATTACGCTGCCATCAAAAACAATGAACTTACTGCCGCGACGCCGACCGACATCCAGCGTGACGCCACACGGCTACCAACTTGGGCACCCAGCATCATTAGCGCCGATGCACCGATTGCCATTCCCATTGAAAACTGACCAAGCGTGCCCTCAGCTTCAACTCCGTGAGCGTAACCGTGGAAAAACATCATGCCAATACACAGACCGACTGCCAGCTTACCCATCTTTTGCGATGCACTAAACGCGTGCCAAATAGCGGCACTGACCACAAAAAGTGAGGCAATGATTGCCGTTTCAACACCCGTGGCTAAACCAAAGCTACTGCCAACAAGCAGCCCCACTATCAGCATGACCAGTGCACCAATGATTAACCCAACCTTTTGCATTTTTGTTGCACTTAAACAGCCAACTAGTAGCCCGAATGCCAGCAACATAATGAGATGGTCAACGCCTGTCACAGGGTGAAGAAGGCCGCTAGAAAACGCCGTGGACTCATGATCAGGGTGTGCGAATGCCAACGTTGGCGCCAAGAAAAGAGCGCTCAGCGTGCTCAGTTTGAGGAATGTTGTTTTCATTGAAATTTCCTTTTCATCTTGTTGTTTTAGTTTTGAATAAGTTGATACTGACTTAAATTTTTGGGGCTGAATTAGTGATGGTGGTGATGGCCGCCACTTTTACCACCGTAAGCGCCCCCTTCTGGCTCAAAAGGTGCCAGCTCGGAGGTCACTTCGGCCCCTAGACCTTCCACCATCTCATCTAACACATGATCATGCTGATAACGCACCCAACCAAACTCTATTTGCAATGGTACATGTCGATTGCCAAGGTGATAGGCAACGCGAGTCAGCAAATGCAAGTCGCTGCAATAGACGGACGAGACTTGCTCTGGTGCGGCTTTAACTTCAATCACCAGGCCACATTTACTTTTTAGCTGTTCTCCTCCACGCAGAATATGGCCTCTCGGTAGAAACAGTCCTGCATCGCGACCATCGTCAAGCATGACTTTTAAACGGCTTTTAATGCGGCTGTCGATTGGCAGACTTAAAAAAGCGTGAGGCTGTGCTGTCAGCTCTTTGGTTATTTCTATTAGTTCAATCACTGTGGTGTCCTCAAAAGCTCTCAATAGCCGGGGTTAAAATAAGAAATAGCGCTGCGCCATTGGCAACACGTCAGCAGGCTCACACACCAGTAACTCACCATCAGCGCGCACTTGGTATGTTTGAGAGTCCACTTCAATATTGGGTTGCCAATCATTCAACTTCATATCCGCTTTGCTGATGGTTCGGCACTGTTTAGCAACACCAATTAAGCTCCCTAAGCCCAGCTGAGAAGCAATGTCAGCATCGGCCGCAGCTTGCGAAACAAACAGCATTGAAGTGTTCTGCGATGCCTTACCGTAACTACCAAACATGGAACGATAATGAACGGGCTGCGGCGTTGGTATCGACGCGTTTGGATCACCCATTGGTGCCATTGCGATCATGCCACCTTTAAGTACTACGCTTGGTTTCACGCCAAAGAAAGCAGGCTTCCAAAGCACAAGGTCGGCAAGCTTGCCCACCTCTATTGAGCCTATTTCGTGCGCCATGCCGTGCGTAATAGCAGGGTTGATGGTGTATTTGGCAACATAGCGCTTGAGACGGAAATTATCGCTGTAGCTGGAGTCCTCTTTGAGGCTGCCACGCTGAACTTTCATCTTATGCGCAGTTTGCCAGGTACGAGTAATGACCTCCCCTACGCGCCCCATCGCCTGAGAGTCCGAGGCAATCATAGAAAATGCCCCTAAATCATGCAGAATATCTTCGGCCGCGATGGTTTCACGGCGAATACGTGACTCTGCAAAAGCAACATCTTCAGCAATCGATGGAGAGAGGTGATGGCAAACCATCAACATGTCCAAATGCTCATCGACGGTATTGACAGTGTATGGACGTGTCGGATTGGTTGATGATGGCAAAACGTTAGACTCACCCGCGGCTTTGATGATATCTGGCGCATGACCACCGCCCGCACCTTCCGTGTGGTAGGTATGAATAACACGGTCACCAATCGCACCTAATGTCGATTCGACAAAGCCAGATTCATTCAGCGTATCGGTATGGATCGCTACCTGAACATCCATCTCGTCAGCCACCGTCAAACAGGTATCAATAGAGGCGGGAGTCGTTCCCCAGTCTTCATGCAATTTAAGACCCACAGCACCTGCCGCCACCTGCTCACGCAGCGCATCCGGCTGACTCGCGTTTCCTTTCCCAAGCAAACCAAAGTTCATTGGAAACTGATCCAATGACTCCAGCATACGGTGCATGTTCCATGGACCCGGTGTACACGTTGTCGCGTTGGTACCTGTATTAGGCCCAGTGCCGCCGCCAATCATCGTCGTGACACCGGAAGCCAGTGCTTCTTCAATCTGTTGTGGGCAAATAAAGTGAATGTGGGAGTCAATACCACCAGCGGTCAGTATTGAGCCCTCACCAGCAAGCACTTCCGTACCGGGACCCACAACAATATCAACACCAGGCTGGATATCCGGGTTTCCCGCCTTGCCTAGCGCTTGAATACGGCCATTTTTTACTGCAACGTCAGCTTTGATGATGCCCCAGTAATCAAGAATCAATGCGTTGGTAATAACAAGATCGGGCGTTTCTGTGCTAGGGCGCTGACTCTGTCCCATCCCATCACGAATAACCTTACCACCACCAAATTTAACTTCGTCACCATAGACGGTGAGATCTTTTTCAACTTCTAACCAAAGTTCTGTGTCAGCTAAGCGAACTCGATCCCCTACCGTGGGACCAAACATCTCGGCGTATGCCTGTCTGGATATCTTCGCCATTTTTTCTTCCTTGTTGTTTTTAGTTTGGCGTTTTGTTTGCAAAGCGACATTAACTATCGCGATGCTTGTCTAATGTCTTTTTCAGACGTTAAAGCGTTCCCATCACTTTGCCTTGGAAGCCGTAGACTTCCCGTTTACCAGCAAATGCCACCAGTTCCACCGTACGGGACTGGCCTGGCTCAAAACGTGTTGCGGTACCAGCAGGAATGTTCAAACGAAATCCACGAGTGAGTTCTCGTTCAAAGCTCAAGGCGTTATTGACCTCGAAGAAGTGGTAATGCGACCCGATTTGCACTGGGCGATCACCGAGATTTTCTACCTTCACAGACACCGTTTCTCTGCCAACGTTGAGTTCAATGTCGCCTTTGGCGGTTTCAACCTGCCCTGGCACGAAGCCTGTGTATTGTTTTGATGAACCTGCCATGTCACCTCCTAATTCCGTTAAGTGAGTTTGTTAAGCACCAGCTTTTAAACAATAGGTTCATGGACAGTCACCAATTTGGTGCCGTCTGGAAAGGTGGCTTCAACTTGAACATCGGGGATCATAGAGGGCACGCCCTCCATGACATCTTCGGTGGTAAGCAATGTGCGGCCAAAATCCATGAGTTCCGAAACAGTTTTGCCTTCTCTAGCGCCTTCCAAAATGGCGCTAGAGATCAAAGCAACGGATTCTGGGTAATTGAGTTTTAAGCCTTTGTCTTTACGCTGCTTAGCGAGCATGCCAGCGCAAAAGATCAGAAGTTTGTCCTTCTCTCTTGGGGTCAATTCCATTGATAAGCCTTATTGTCGATTCTATTTCTTGGTTCAGGTGGCCCAAATCCTAGGTGGATAAGGACATTCGCCCGTCCAATGCTCTCTCGCCGCCTGCCAAACTTGTTGAAAGCAATCTAAGATCACTTCACTCCAGTTACCAAGCGCACGTATTACAAGCAAATTTTCTAACTGGCTCGCAGCGATAATCACTGCACCTTTTTTGTTGTCTTGCTGCATGTTAGAGAGCAAGCTCTGTACCAACTGGCTAAAATCTTCGTCATCAATTGAAATATACAATGTCCCCATCATTTGATAGCCAAGAAGCCCCTTATTTTTCAGAAGGTTATCATCACCCCTCACATTTAACCCCTCGGTAAGAAGGCGCTTACCATCGAGGTAAACCTCTGTTTTTCCAACTAAATGCCCAGAGTTAAATCCCTCATTTAGTGCAGGCCGACCAAAACAGTGCATCTCCCAGCCCAAAAATTGTGCACCTTGTTCTAAGTGCACCTCGGTATCCATACGCACATGGGCATCCGGGAAAAAGATATTTTCTTGAGGTAGCCACTCAAGCCGAGAGCCGCTTTCTACCGTTAATACTTGGCGCTGTTTTGCGTACTTTGTCTCAGAGCGATAAAACTTGGTTGCGCCTGGGGTGGTGATCAACACGTTCGCACCGCGTTCGGCCGTGGCTGTAATTTGCAACGTGTCTCCCCCTACCACACCACCTGGAGGGTGAAGTAAATAGGTGTGGCATGGGTTGCCTTCAGGATAGAGTGGCCGCTGTATAGCAAGAGGGCCTTTTTGTGAGCGGTGTTTTAGCACCGTTTTATCCCCTCGATTCACAAAACCCAAGTTCAGTTTGGCTTTCCAGCCAAACTCAGTTTGTGCATCGATGATCTGACCCAGACCGGAACCAACGTGTTCTTGTAGTTGCAAAGCCGTTGTCATACCGTCAAATACTCCTTAATTAAGCCATCGTTTAGTGCACTCATCTCGCCTTCTGCTACTTGACGACCTCGGTCGATAATACAAAATTGATCACCTACTTTTCGCGCGAATGGCAGTTTCTGCTCAACCAATAACACCGTAAGTCCCAGCTTTTCGTTGAGCATTCGAATGATGTCTCCGATTTCCTGAACAATGTTTGGCTGAATGCCCTCGGTTGGCTCATCTAGGATTAACAATTTCGGATTCACCACCAGCGCACGACCAATCGCCAATTGCTGTTGCTGCCCCCCAGATAAATCACCGCCACGGCGATGAAGCATCTCTTTTAGCACTGGGAACAAGTCGAAAATGAACTCAGGGATCTTACGGTCGCCTTTATCACGAATCGGAAGACCCACTTCTAGATTCTCTTGCACCGTCAGCATTGGAAAGATTTGCCTACCTTGAGGCACATAGCCGATGCCCATTCTTGGCCGAGATTCCGCATCGTGTTTGAGTAGTG
The DNA here is from genome assembly GCF_036245475.1 of Vibrio sp. 10N. Classification (NCBI taxonomy): domain Bacteria; kingdom Pseudomonadati; phylum Pseudomonadota; class Gammaproteobacteria; order Vibrionales; family Vibrionaceae; genus Vibrio; species Vibrio sp. 10N. The sequence goes on from NZ_BTPM01000002.1 coordinate 1,054,639, forward strand.
ATTCACCATTAAGTTGTATGTCACCGCTCTTGACTTTGACTAGTCCCATAATGCACTGCAAAAGCGTGGTTTTGCCCACGCCATTGCGCCCCATGAGCACGGTACATTTACCCTCGGGAATCGACATATCGAGATCCCACAAGGTGTGGCTTTCACCATAAAACTGATTAAGTGATTGAATCTGTAACATGCTATTCCCCTAGATAAACTTGTTTAACCTCTGGATGCGACTGAACCTGGTCCATGGTTCCCTCAGCCAGTACATGACCTTGGTGGAGCACCGTCACATGGCTTGCGATGGAGCGAACAAAGTCCATATCGTGCTCAACCACCACCACGGAATGTTTGCCGGCGAGCGAGTTAAGTAGCTCTGAGGTTCTGTCCATTTCTTGGTGCGTCATTCCTGCCACTGGCTCATCGACCAATAGCAGCTTAGGGTTTTGCATCAGCAGCATGCCGATCTCCAGCCACTGCTTTTGACCGTGAGAAAGGTTCCCCGCATTTAGAGCCGCATTGTCTTTTAGGTGGATAAGCTCAAGTACCGATTCCAACTTGTCTTGCTGCTCACCAGACAAAGACGCGGTGTAAGTTCCCCACACACCACGAACGCCCGACATGGCAAGCTCTAAGTTCTGCCAAACCGTCAGACATTCAATCACAGTCGGTTTTTGGAACTTGCGGCCAACCCCTGCGTTGGCAATTTCAGATTCATTCATTTTGAGCAAGTTGATGTTTGAGCCGAGCCAAACCTCGCCCGTGTCGGGTTTGGTTTTGCCAGTAATGATGTCCATCATGGTAGTTTTGCCTGCGCCATTAGGCCCGATGATGCAGCGCAGCTCCCCTTCTTTGATATAGAGGTTTAAGTCATTGATGGCTTTAAAACCATCAAAGCTCTTATTGACGCCCTCTACATACAGAAGAATGTTATGGCGAGTGTCGACAAGAGGATGTTGATCAGGCTTTAGAAACGAGAACACCTCATCGCGTTTGGTGATCTCTTGTACTGAGTTTTTGATCTGCTGTGCTCTATGTAACGTTGTCATACCGCTACCTCCTTGTCAGACTCTTGAGCGGGCGTGGTTCGCTTCTTCATTACTGCCATTTTGTCTGCAATAAAACCGATCAGACCTTTCGGGAAGTACATGGTCGACAAAACAAAAAGACCACCGAGCGCAAATAGCCACACTTCAGGAAACTCAACCGTAAACCAACTCTTGGCGTAGTTGATAACCAACGCACCGACAATCGCACCAAACAAAGTAGCTCGACCGCCAAGCGCAACCCACACGACGATCTCAATCGAGTTAAGCGGAGCAAATTCTCCGGGGTTGATGATGCCAACCTGAGGAACATAAAGCGCACCCGCAATACCTGCTATCACTGCTGATAAGACGAATATCCATAGCTTGATGCCATCAACGTCATAGCCCATGAAGCGTGTTCTTGATTCCGTATCGCGGATTGCCATAGAAACGCGTCCAAGGCGACTACTAATAACGGTTCGACAAACAATATAACTAACGACGAGTGCTATCCCCGTTACCACAAACAGAGCAATTTTGGTGGAATCTTGCTGCAGGCTATAGCCAAGGATATCTTTAAAATCAGTCAGGCCATTGTTGCCACCAAAACCCATTTCATTGCGGAAAAACGCCAGCATCAAAGCATAGGTCAAAGCCTGAGTCATAATGGAGAGATAAACACCAGAAACACGGGAGCGAAACGCCAGATAACCGAACACATACGCCAATGCCCCAGGCACAAGCACAACCATCAGACAAGCAAACCAAAACTGGTCAAAGCCGTGCCAAAACCAAGGCAGTTCCTGCCAGTTTAGGAACACCATGAAGTCAGGCAGGATCGGGTTGCCATACACACCCCTATCGCCAATTTGGCGCATCAGATACATACCCATGGCATAGCCACCAAGCGCGAAGAACGCGCCATGTCCTAAACTGAGGATCCCGAGGTAGCCCCATACTAGATCCACGGCCAAGGCAAGCATGGCATAGCTCAGATATTTGCCCATCAGTGAAATAGTAAATGTCTCAACATGAAGCGGGTGACCCGCTGGCAATAGTGTGTTCGCTAGCGGAATCAAAATAACGGCGGCTAAGATAGCTAGGATTGTAAGCTGTCCACCTTTATCACCGCGCATTGCTGCGAGGACAAACGACTTAGATGCAGCACCTGCCGGATGGCCAGAAGATTGAATTGTTGATTGCATACGTTTTCCTTAACCTTCCGCCGCACGACCGCGTTGTGGGAAGAGTCCACGAGGGCGTTTTTGAATGAACAAAATGATGAACACTAAGACCAAAATCTTGGCAAGAACGGCGCCTGCCCATGGTTCAAGGATCTTGTTAAATAGACCGAGGCTCAGTCCCGCGACCAAGGTTCCCCATAGGTTCCCTACACCGCCAAACACAACCACCATAAAGGAATCGATAATGTAGGCTTGTCCCATGTTAGGGCCCACATTGGTCAGTTGAGATAACGCCACACCTGCGACACCGGCGACACCCGAACCCAGTCCAAACGTCATGGCATCGACACGCTCAGAACGAATACCCATGGCTCTCGCCATCGCTCTGTTTTGAGACACAGCGCGAACCTGAAGACCGAGCGGTGTTTTCTTTAGCACCATCACCAAACCAACAAACACCATGATGCAGAATAGAATGATGTATAAGCGGTTATAGGTCAGTGACAGCATAGGGTTGATATTCAAAGCACCTGACATCCAGTCCGGCGTACTCACTGAGCGGTTAAGAGGAGAGAAAATAGAGCGAACCGCTTGTTGCAAGATCAAGCTGATACCAAATGTTGCCAGCAAGGTTTCTAGAGGACGACCATAAAGATGACGGATGACACTGCGCTCAATGGCGATGCCTACCAAACCAGAGACAATAAACGCCATCGGAATCGATAGGATGAGTGCCATACCGATATTGTTTGGCATAAGCTGCTGCATCACATAAGTGGTGTACGCGCCAATCATAATAAGCTCGCCATGAGCCATGTTGATAACGCCCATCACACCAAAGGTAATGGCAAGGCCGATGCCTGCTAGAACGAGTACAGAACCTAGACTCAAACCAAAAAAGACAGTTTCGACACCCGAGTAAAATTTCTGACTCTGCTGATAACTGTCAAGCGCTCGCTCGGCAGCAGCAACGACTCGCTCATCTTTTTCTTTGTCGATGACTTGATTTAAGGTCTGCAAAACAACAGATTGCTTGTAACCCGATAAGGTCTCTATCGCGGTAACTTTGTCTGCGTTCGTGTCCCCTGTTAGCGATTGGTCAATCGCCAGTGCCAAGTTCAGAATGTTGAGCACATCGGCATCTTGCTCAATCTCTTTTCTTTGCTGCAGTTTCGCCATAACGGCATCATCCGTCTTGCCCAAAAAGGCGGTTACCGCACTTAGACGAATTGAAGGTTCAGAATTCGACAAACCAAGCGATGCGATTTCTAGGCGAATCATGCCGCGTAATTTGTTGTTTACTCGAACCTTCTTAAACTGACGAGAGGATTCGATAACAAACGTCGTATCATCCCAAGCACTTTTTGCAGTGGGAGACTTTTTGATGTTGTCTGAAATGTACAAAGCCTGAAACTGCTCACTCTTTTTGTCTTTGACATAATAGAGGTCACCTTCAAGCCAAGCGGTTAATACCGATTTTGCGACTGTTGAAGATTCATTCTCAACAATCCAAGCCATCGCAGACTCTTTTAGAGGGTTGTTTTTTCCTATGAGTGCTTGGGCAAACGTCTCCCTGTCACTTACGCTAGCCAACGCGAAGTGCGTACTCAAAACAAAGAACACCACGACTTTCAATATCTGAATTATGGTTCTCATGAAATGCGTCCTTTTGGCTGCCAGAGCCTGACGTGAACTCCGGCAGAAATAAAAAGGCGCCTCAGCCCTTTGAGGAAGGAACGGGAGAGGCACCGAATAACGAGGATTTATTGTGCGCTACCTGAGCATTTGCCTGTCTCTACGTTGAATGCGCCACATGAGAATGGCTTCGCCCAGCTTGAGTAAAGCTTGGCCGATTCAGGTAGGTAGTTAGACCAAGCATCACCCGCGACTAGACCCGTGGTCTCCCAAACAACGTCAAACTGACCGTCGTCTTGGATTTCGCCAATCAGAACCGGCTTTGTAATGTGGTGGTTTGGTAGCATGGTTGAGTAGCCACCTGATAGGTTTGGTACCGACACACCGATCAGTGCATCTTGTACTTCTTCAGCATCTGTCGTACCAGCGTTGGTCACCGCTTGTGTCCACATATTGAAGCCAATGTAGTGTGCTTCCATCGGATCGTTGGTGACACGTTTTTCGCTAGCAATGAACTTCTGCCAGGTTTCAACGAATTCTTCATTGGCATCGGTATCCACGCTCATGAAGTAGTTCCATGCAGCTAAGTGACCCACCAACGCGGACGTATCCATCCCTGAGAGCTCTTCTTCACCAACTGAAAATGCCACAACCGGGATGTCTTCAGATGAGACACCTTGCGCGCCCAATTCTTTGTAAAATGGCACGTTTGCGTCACCGTTGATGGTTGAAACAACGGCGGTTTTCTTACCTTCTGAGCCAAACTTCTTGATGTCAGAAACAATCGACTGCCAGTCAGAATGACCAAACGGCGTATAGCTAATCATGATGTCTGACTCGCTCACCCCTTTTGACTTCAGGTAAGATTCTAGGATCTTGTTGGTCGTGCGTGGATAAACGTAATCCGTACCAGCTAATACCCAACGCTCTACTTCCAATTCATCCATTAGGTAATCAACCGCAGGAACGGCTTGTTGGTTTGGCGCAGCACCGGTGTAAAACACGTTTTTCGATGACTCTTCACCCTCATACTGCACTGGATAGAAAAGAATACTGTTTAACTCTTCAAACACAGGAAGCATCGATTTGCGAGATACCGACGTCCAACCACCGAATACTACGTCAACCTTCTCTTTCTCAATCAGCTCACGTGCTTTCTCGGCAAAGAGAGGCCAGTTTGATGCTGGGTCTACCACAACGGCTTCAAGCTTTTTGCCCAATAGGCCGCCTTTCTTATTTTGCTCTTCCACCAACATCAAAATGGTGTCTTTCAGTGTGGTTTCACTGATTGCCATCGTACCTGACAGTGAGTGTAGAACGCCGACTTTGATCGTGTCTTCTTCAGCCATTGCCATGCCAGATGCAAAAGCCAGTGACGCGCCCATCGCTGCAAGCTTTAATTTGAACGTCATGTTCATGTTGGATATCTCCTTATTGTGAATAGTTATTCAAAACTAATACTTCAAGAAGAGTGCCAATTTAGACAACATTGTTAGTAACGACATAACATACTGAAAATAATGTAATTTTATTTTTATTGCACAACTTAGATGCTGTTAGTTCAATTTGGTGCGCTGCATCTTGGTGCAATTACAGTCTACATTTCACCAAATTAGAGAAATCACTCGCATAAGCACCAATTTAATGCAATCAAGTTAATAACTTGGCATTCTCATAAACGCAAGATGCAGAGTGTTTTGCGAGGTAACTCTCACTACAAAAGGAGTAATTCGTTGCATATCGTGATCAAAGTCAGTAGCTTGAAAATCAAGCAACCAGGGAGAACACTATGGAGCCACCGTCGTATCGCTACTTTATTAAAAACGTCCTACTACTAGGAATTCCAATTGCACTGCAAAGCTTGTTGATGAGCAGTTTAGGTTTTGTCGACAGTTTAATGATCAGTCAATTAGGTACAGAAGAAGTCGCAGCGGCGGGCATTGGCGCTCGAATATTTTGGGTATCCATCGTCTTGGTTTGGGGACTGGGATCAGGTATGGGAATTTTGTTGGCTCAGTATTGGGGGGCAAACGACGAACAAGGCCTAAAACGCTACCTTGCGCTGGGTACAGGCGTCACTCAAGGACTCGCCTTTTTTTGCTTCGTGCTTTGCTTTTTCATGCCGACCTTATTGCCGAGTTTGTTCAACCCAAGCGAAACTGTACTGGCACTCGCCAGTGACTATGTTCAACTTCTTGGCATTGCCATGTGTCTATCTGGACTTGGTATCGCCGCTGACACGGCGCTGCGCTCAATAGGACAGACCCGCATAAACCTATATGTGTCGATATTAGAAGTCGCCCTCAATGTGGCTTTGAATTACATTCTTATCTTCGGCCACTTAGGTTTGCCCGCAATGGGTCTTATTGGAGCAGGGATCGGCAGCGTTATTGCACGTTCAATACGCCTAATCGTGGTGCTAGTTATCATCTATCGCTGCTTTCCAGTATTGGCATTGCGTTGGCAAAACATAGTCGAGGCTTGTGAACGCAGCATGGTGAGTAAGTTTGTCACTATCACGTACCCAATCATGGTCGGTACAGTGATTTGGTGCGCAGGGATCTTCACATTCAACATCATTCTTGGTCGCATGGGACAAACTGAACTCGCAACAATGGCGGTGATCACGCCACTTGAGTCCGTTGGCCTTGCCTTAGGTCTCGGCCTATCTAATGCCACCGGCATCATTATTGGCAACAGCTTAGGCGCGAATCAATTTAAGCACAGTACACAATATTCCAGGTGGGCGCTTCAATCAGCCTTTATTGTGGGCGCGTTACTTGGTGGCATTTTATTAGTCGCGCAAAGTGCTATTTTATCTCTCTATGGCGCGTTATCTGATGACGTCACAGAGCTCATGATTATGAGCTTCCCCGTTATGGCGCTCAGTATCATGTTGCGAACCATCAACATCACTTTAATCGTTGGTGTACTGAGAAGTGGTGGAGACAGTAAGTTTTGCATGAACATGGACTTTGTTTGCCAGTGGATGTGGGCAGTTCCTGTGACTGCAATAGGTGCTATCGTGTTTGAACTGCCTTTTACGACTGTACTGCTTTTGATGACATCAGAAGAAATTATCAAGGTGCTGCCAGCGGCATGGCGAGTCTACAGTGATAAATGGGTGAACAATTTAACAGAAAACACAGAGCGCTCGGCAGCCTAGCCGAGCGCAATGTTAGGCCGACGTGGCTAGCCAATTTCAAATGACGTAACACCGTAAGTTCTATCTAAGGAAAGTGCGGGTGGCTGTTTGGTGTACATTCGCGCGGTTTCAAAACAAGGCGTCATATCGTGCGAGCTTGCCAATGCAACGGCAGGTTTGTTCACTTCTGGTACATCCAAAAAGACAGGTTTTCCAGCATCTACGCTTGAGACTAAGGCTGTATACAACTCATTGGCAATATGTTCACTATCTGCAAACAGTGGTGCGATTTTATAGCCCGTTTGGCAATCCCTGATCACCCCAGCCCCAAGCACCTTACCCTCTTTCACATAGACCAGAGACGTACACTGCATTTGACTAAACCAAGCATGGTTAAATACCCTTCTTTCAACGGGGAAGAAACCATTTAGATAATCTTCAACCTGATAAAAGTCGACACTGGTTGCTTTCACTATCGCTTTGCTATCAAAGGCAAGCTGGGCCGTGCGCCCCTCATAACGGATATTTCGGTGAGACAACACAAATCCGGAACGTTTGTAGTTTTCTTGCTGATCCACCACACCATCCAAAGCGACATTACAGCCATCTAAATAGGCCATGCCTTGGTTCCATATCTGAATCCCATAGCCTTGGCCACGATACTCAGGTTTGACGATGTAAAACCCGAGAAAGCCAAACGTCGAGTCATACTTGATTACCGAAATACAGCCGATATGCTCTCCGTCTAACTCGCCAACTAAAAAGCCGTTCGGATCGGCCGCATAGTAATGTTTAGCGTCGTTAACGCCCGGATTCCATCCTTCTTGGGCAGCCCACTCAACTGCCACTGAGACTTCATCTAAGGTCATGGTTCTAATACGAAATCCTTTCATACACTTCCCTTTTTCCGACGAGGTTTGCTAGTAAACTAGTGTCCTTACCACGGATAAACAAGATTAGATTTTGGCTTACCGAGTTATCGTGCTAATTTTTGTGAGTCATCACCAAAAAGAAACCGCAACATGAATCCATTCCCAAATTGGCTGCGAGGCCAGGTCATCAAAGACACCATTACTAACCCGAATATTACTGTCGGCGATCACTCCTACTACTCCGGTTTTTATCACGGAAAGAACTTTGAAGAGTGCGCCGTGCGCTACTTGCTTGGCGATCCACCAACTCGAGAAGTATGGGAAAGTGGTGCCTATCCAAACGTTGATAAGCTCTACATTGGCAAATATTGCTCTATCGCTTCTGGTGCAACATTCATGATGGCAGGCAATCAAGGGCACCGAATGGACTGGATATCTACTTTTCCTTTTCCAAGTGAAACCTTTGGCGAAGAAGTAAAAGATGGCTTTCTTCCCTCTGGAGATACGATCGTTGGTAATGACGTATGGATAGGCAGTGAGGCCATGATCATGCCCGGTGTCACTATTGGTGATGGCGCAGTGATTGGCGCCCGTTCGGTGATCACCAAAAATGTCGCACCCTATTCTGTTGTCGTAGGTCATAACACCGTGATCAAGATGCGTTTTGCAGAGCAAGATATTAATAAGCTTTTGCAAATGAAATGGTGGGACTGGCCCATAGAAACACTAAAAGAAGCCATGGGCGTGATCTGTAGCCCGGATATCAGTGCCTTGTTTGAGTTTTACCAACACAACAGCAAACCAAACAATCAGCCAGACAAATAGGTAGACCAGCATTCATTTAGCCCCCATCAAATCACGACCTGTTCATGACAGATTGCTAACCAAGCTTCACTCACAACACGAAACAATGGCTCAAAGTTTTCGATTGAGCCATTTATGTCATACAAACCTCTTTTATCTGCACTCATTATCTGTACTGTACTTGGTAGCACTTCCGCTTTAGCCGACCCTTGGCACAAGTTTATCGATAAGCCTTGGAAAGAACATAAGCACAAACATAAGAAAAAAGAAGTGCATGTCGTCCACCACTATCCCAGACATCGCTTACCAAAAGATGCCATCCTCCTAGCCATTGCAGGAGTGACCTATGCCTTAATCGATGGACACTATTACGAGCAAAAGAAAGAAAAGTATGTGTTTGTCGAGAAGCCACCGAAACGTCGCTATCGTCCAGGAAAAGTCGTCAGACACCTACCAGAAGGCGCTACAGCGGTAAATAAACGTGGACAGCAGTATTTTGTCTCTAGAGGAAACTGGTTCTTGTCGATTGGCAACGGAAAATATGTTGTCGTTGAACCGTAGAGGAAGAAGAGGTTTAGGCGATACTCGCATGTGCTGCTTTAGAGAGTATCGCTGATTTCAAATCCTTGAAAGGCTGGTTACATAACCCAAGTTAGGCTCAGTAACAAAATCACAGCTGAAGTCGCTAGGAACATTGCAACGATTGTCGCAATTTCAGCCGCAGTAGAGGTAGACGACTTAGATGCGCTCTCTACTTTTTCTGATTTTTCAGTGTCCAATGTTGATAGAAGTGCTGAGTTCATTGTTCTCACCCTTGTGTAATAACATTTCAAAAGACAGCACGAATTCTACTCATTTTGTGAACAAGGTCAAATATTTTCAGTAAGTTAGTTACGAATTTTCTGCTGAGTTCGGATTAGTTTTACTTATCAAATTCAGCGGAGCCCTTGTAACCACTGGGTTCGTAGCAAGCTGGCTAATCAAAGCCATCCAGCTAAGAATAAGCTTGCTGCGCCGCCTTAATAAAGCCTTGCTGCGCATTGGCCATGATCGGGTTGCCATGGGCTGGCAGTAACACACTGTAGTCAAGCATGGCTTTCTCCATCAGCTCAGCCTTATCTGGCTTGGCAAGATCCAACCAACCTGGTCCAAAGTTACTTGGCTCAATAAAACCCATTCGCTTCATCATGATCTTGGCGAACCAGTTAAAGTATTTATCCGGTTTAGGCCAGTTTTGCATACTATCCCCAGCCAGTAGTATGCCCCCCTCCCGCTCAAGCAGTATCAACCCTTCTTTGGGGTGACTTGTCGTAAACTCGTGGTAAGCAGCGCCATTTATCGGCAGTTCGGTTCCGGGCTTTAGGACTCGGTCAGCTCGGTAATACTCTTCCCTCGTCGACTTAGTAAAACCACGAACATACGGCGCGTCCACTGACCAAAGCGTGGCACCAAACGTTTCTTTATAAAAGGGATCATCAAAGCCATGAAACGCAGCTAAACGCACCACATGTTTGACATCACCGAGCTGATCCAACTGAGCGATCCCTTTCTCATTCAATCGCACGGAGTTAACCAAAATCAGCTCACCACCTTGGTTGATCACCAGCATATTGCGACTGATGGTTAATTTAAACGGTCCAAACTTAGGATGAGGCGCTTTCATTGCCACTGAGCCGGTTACCATGTAGATGTCGTCGATGATGTGATGCAGTTCGCCATGTGGCAGTGGTTCTGGGTAGATCATAGTCGCTCCTGTGCATGAAAGTCTCTGATTTTGATGATTTCTCTTCGCATCATGCTTGAGTCTAGTCCGACTATTGCCTTGTAGCCATCGTCACGACAAATTCAGCGATAGCCTTGGTATTGCTCGATTCTGGTTCAGTGAGCACTTAGGTATATACTTAACAGATAACAAGCGCTTTAAATCCTTAGATTAGGAGGATGGTATGAAACGTTTGTGGCTATTACTCATCACACTGACTTTATTAACTGGCCAAGCGCTAGCGAGCGTCGTGTGGATCCTACCTGTAAAGGGGGCTATTGGCCCTGCTAACAGTGATTATCTAGCGCGCGAAATCCAACTGGCACAAACACAAGGTGTGAACCTCATTATCCTTGAGATGGACACCCCCGGCGGTTTGGACAGCGCCATGCGCGACATCATCCACGCCATCACAGCATCAAACGTCCCTATTGCCACCTGGGTTGGCCCCGCTGGTTCTCGTGCTGCGAGTGCAGGCACCTATATCTTACTCGCAAGTCATATCGCCGCGATGGCTGAAGGAACCAACCTTGGCGCAGCGACCCCCGTCGCCTTAGGTGGCGCCCCATCACCCAAAGCCCCAGCCACAGAAGAAGATAACAACGAGCCCGCGAGCGACAACTCAGAGCAAGTGCCGGCCACTACCGCTTCTGAGAAGAAAGTCATCAATGATGCCAAAGCCTATATTAAAGGACTCGCACGACTGCACGACCGAAACGCAGAATGGGCGCAAAAAGCCGTCTCCGAAGCGGCAAGCCTTGATGCCACTGATGCTCTGGCAATGAATGTCATTGATTATTTGGTAAATTCGCCGCAGGAACTGGTCACAACCGTCAATGGTAAAGTCATTAAGGTTGCAAATATAGAGGTGACGCTGTCACTAGATACACCTGTATTTGTCGAACGCAAACCTGACTGGCGAGCAGAAATGCTTGCTGTCATTACCAACCCGAACGTCGCCTACATCTTAATGCTGATTGGCATCTACGGCTTACTTTTAGAGTTCTACAACCCTGGTATCGGGCTTCCCGGTGTTCTCGGCGGTATTTGCCTATTGCTGGCGATGTACGCGCTGCAAATGATGCCAGTTAACTACGCTGGGTTAGCTCTACTACTACTCGGTATTGCTTTGATGGTGGCCGAAGCCTTTAGCCCGAGTTTTGGGATCTTAGGTCTAGGAGGGCTGATTGCCTTTGTCCTCGGCTCCATTTTTCTTATGGACAGCGAACTCCCTAACTTTCAGGTGGCGCTGCCACTGATCTTTGGTATCGCTATTTTCTCGCTTGCGTTGATTCTGCTCGTTGTGGGTCTTCTGCTGCGTGTGCGTCGTAAAGACGTCACCACTGGGACTGAAACCCTTCCAGGGCGAGCAGCGGTAGTGAGCGACGACTTTATCGACGGACAAGGACGCGTTCAGCTTAACGGTGCGCTGTGGAGTGCGATAACAGACGACGCCCATGCTCCGCAACAAGGCGACGAGGTCACGGTCGTTAGCATCCAAGGTCTGGTACTTAAAGTTACATCCAATAACCGCCCAAAATACTAGGAGGCGCGTATGTTAAGTTATACATTTGGAGTCATCGCCGTTTTACTGATCGCGCTCGCGACGCAAATCTTCCGAGTTCTTCGCGAATATGAACGTGGTGTGGTGTTCTTCCTTGGTCGATTTCAAGAAGTGAAAGGGCCTGGCCTCATCATCTTGATCCCGTTTATTCAACAAATGGTTCGTGTCGATCTCAGGACTGTGGTTCTTGATGTGCCCACACAAGATTTGATCACCCGCGACAACGTGTCGGTGCGCGTCAATGCCGTGGTCTATTTTCGCGTTGTTGACCCCCAAATGGCCATCAATAACATCGAAAGCTACAGCGATGCGACCAGCCAACTGTCACAAACCACACTGCGCTCTGTTTTGGGGCAGCACGAATTAGACGAACTGCTGTCTGAGCGCGAACGGCTTAACAAAGATCTGCAAGCAATACTCGATCAGCAAACCGATGATTGGGGAATTAAGATTGCCACCGTTGAGGTGAAACATGTCGATTTAAACGAGAGCATGGTCAGAGCGTTAGCAAGGCAAGCCGAAGCAGAGCGTAATCGCCGTGCGAAGATCATCCATGCAACCGGCGAGCTCGAAGCATCGAACAAGCTAAAAGAAGCGGCAGATATCTTAAATCAAGCTCCGAATGCTCTGCAGCTTAGATACATGCAAACACTCACGGAAATAACCAGTGATAAGACGTCCACCATTGTATTCCCACTGCCTGTTAACTTGGTGGAGGCGGTATCAGACATCGCTAAAGCAGTGCAAAAAGACAAACCTGGCGAAAGCTAAACTTGGTACACCGCTGTGAGTGATTAACGTGAGTAGGTACTGAAGCGAGTGACATCATGCATAAAAAAACACCACCATTGGACAAACCAAGGGTGGTGTTTTCATTGTTCTAGATAGTGTTCGAAACGCCTTTATGCTTCTGCAACTTCTGGCATGTCTGCTTTATCTAGCAAAATGTTCTTAACTGGGTTGGCATAGCTATCTAGCAAGTATTGATGTGCACCTTCTGGTAGTACATCAAGCTTCTCTTGTAGCGTTGTGCGTGTTGCTTCGGTAATGGTGTCATCTTCCAGACCAGCAGCCAACTTGTTGATTGGGAACAAGGTGTAGTTGGCATGGATTTGGCGGTCGATCTCTTGCGCCAATGCTTCTGGTGTTTCGAAGTCTTGGTCAATCACATCACCAAACACCACGTTTACGCGGTCTTTGCGGCCTACAATGCCTTGCACGATGCTCTCGATATCTTCGAACTCACCTTTTTGATAGTTGCCATGCGTCGCTTTTTCATAAAGCTCTTTTGCTTTAGCAATATCACAAGGGTCATTCTCATAAGAAACCGATACAGGTACGATTTTTAGCGAGCGAATGTATTCTGCAAACGCCACTTTTTGCTTGCGACCTTCAACATGGAACATCTTAAGAATGGCAGGATCGGTGAAGTCGTTACCATCTTTTGCGCGGCCTTCTTTCTGAGCGATCCAGATTGAGTTGCCAGTATCCAGTGAGTGCTTGATGTACGAAGACAAGGTACCCAAAGCTCTCATCATCTCACGCGGGCCTTTCAGCGAGCGCTTAACGATAAAGCTTTTGTTCAGGCGCATTAGCTCCGTCGCACACGGCTTTTTCAGCAGGTTATCACCAATCGCGATGCGAACGGTTCTGTGGTTGTTTTGGTGTAGGCCGTAGTTCACTAGAGCCGGATCCATTGCGATATCGCGATGGTTAGAAACAAACAGGTAAGACGTATTTTTATCTAGCTTATCAAGGCCTTCATAAGTCACACCTTGTGTTGTCGCGTTCAACGTTTGTTCTAGGTATTTTTTCACTTCTAGCTGAATCGCTTCCACGCTATCCAGCTTGGCCCACTTAAATTTTAGGTACACTTTTACCAATGGGCTCATCAGCGCTTTGAACCAAGGCGCATGATTAGAAAAACGATGCTGCAAAATAGCATCAATAAATTCGGCGTCGTTAATCAATCGATCAATCGCGGCGGGAATCTCGTCATCATTGTAAGGACGAATATCAATATAAGGATCTGTCTGTGTTGTCATGTTTGTTACATCAAATTAAAAGCTGCCATATTCTACGCCCTGCGACCAAAGACCGCAGCCCTATTACGTCTATTTTTGTTAAGGTCAGACCACAGTTTTACCATCTTGTTCACTGTCGCCTACATAAAAGTGTGATCTTTAGTTGGCATTCCAGCCTTCAAGGGGTAACCTACGCGCAGATCCACAGATTAAGACCATCATGAATCACGCAATCGACTTTCAATCAACCAGTTACGACTTTGTTACCATTACCGCGCGCAAGAAAATGCTGCATAACCAGCTATTTCGTGTTGAAGACGGACAGGTGCTCGTCAAGCTAGGTAAGAACGACTACCTCTACCAAGCTGGCGATCTATTCTGGTTACCATTTGATTGCCTGACGAGTCTAACCATTCTCCCACACACCAAGCTGAGCACCATAAAGTTTTCAGTCAGGCTACGTGATAGTTTCCCAACCCAAGCTGGCCGAGTCTCAGCTACACCGCTTATGACTGCGCTTTTGGATAAGATCTCTCTGACGTCCGACCAGGAAGTTAACAAAGATCTACTACAAGTCATGCGCCATGAAGTGGCATGCATGGCACCTGCGTTGACCCTTGATACCATGAGTGAAAAGATTTCACGCTGGACACCGGGTTCCAACTCAGTTTCTGGTGAGCTGTCATTAGTGTTACTGGTGCGTGAAGCGCGCAAGCTCAAGCTTTCGGGTAAAAAAGCCGATGCCATATGTGAGCAGTTATTTGCGGGCAACCACGAGCAGTTCCAGCAGCTGACACAAAGCTTACTGGGGGCTGAGCTGTAAAATGCACGCCTACAAGCATATAAAAATACAGCGAGCCTGAGCTCGCTGTATTTTTATATGCTTGTTGAATTCTAGAACGGTACTTCGACTTGCATCATCATGTCGCCTTGATAATCCTGATGCCAGCGATAATCGAGACGTAATCTTGGCTCTTTGCCTTTCTCGCCGAAACCGACACCGAAGTGCAGTCCTTGCGCCATTAGCCATTCTTGCATCGACATTTCATCTTTGCGTCGAGCGATTTCATCAGGTGCCCAAAGTCCGATACCAACAAAACTGTTGTCGATACTGCCCGTCAATACAGGCTCTGACTCTTGAGTTAATAGCCACTGATCCCAGTAAGAATCTTGCAATGTATTCATCGGAGCATCTTGCTCGATAAGACCCCCAAGTGTCACAACTTGGTTACCGAGATAAGTGAAAGGCTTAGTGATTAGCGAACAAAACGACTCTTCCTCCGTCGCTTTTATCACGACAGACTTATTCGTTTTACTCTCACAAAATGCATACGCGAGAGGGCTACTAACGGCCACTGCTAAAGCAATACAAGTCCATGTTGCTTTCATTTTTTATAAATTATCCATTTTGCTTATATGGTCAATATAGCTTATGTGCGACCAAATGTTTAGCAACACTAACTGTGGTTAAGTGATCTACATTCAAACCTTGCGACAAACTGTAACGAATAGTCGTTGAACGTACTTTCACTTTCTCTGGACAAGCCAGCAACGACCAACGTTCCACAATTTGTTGGGCGTTATAAAATTTCTCGAAGCTGAACAGGTTATCAGGGCCAAGAACAAAGGTAAGCTCTGCATCGGGATAACGCTGCTCCAGTGCTTCTAGTACCGCAAACGTGGTGACGGAGCTATTGGGCTCAAATAGGTGCTCTTCAATATCCGAACGTTCGACATTATCTTGGGCAATATCGTCAATAAACATATCGACCAACTGGCAACGAATACTGTAATCCAGCATGCTTTTGCCCCAGGCATGAGAGATACTCGGGACCAATAGCACCTTATCAAAATGGCTGAGTGATTGAATGACGCTCTTATGGCCTAAGCTTGGCGGATTAAAGGCGCTGCCAAATATCGCTATTTTTGTCATATGTATCTCAATAAATCGTATCTATGCATAGATTGACCACCACTGTAACTTTTTTTCAGCGATGTTCGTAGGTATCATACAAGAAATCATTTTTGCTTGCAGGAAAAGGGATCCCACATGGAACAACTTATTCGAGACGAGATGCGCGTGCTTCCGTCTATCGACCCACAATTTGAAATTGAACGCCGTGTTGCATTTATTAAGAGTAAATTGCAGCAATCTGGATGCAAATCCATCGTTCTCGGTATCAGTGGGGGTGTGGACTCAACAACTTGTGGCCGTTTGGCACAATTGGCGGTTAACGAGCTTAACCAAGCGAGTGACAGCAACGAATACCAATTCATCGCGGTACGTCTACCTTACGGTGAACAAAAAGATGAAGACGAAGCGCAGCTTGCGCTCTCTTTCATTGAGCCGACTCACTCAGTATCGGTGAATATCAAAGCTGGCGTGGATGGTCTTCATGCCGCATCACACGTTGCACTTGAAGGCACTGGCCTGCTACCGACAGACGCGGCGAAAGTCGATTTTGTTAAAGGTAACGTTAAAGCGCGTGCACGTATGGTGGCTCAGTACGAGATCGCAGGGTACGTTGGTGGTCTAGTGCTTGGTACTGACCACTCGGCAGAAAACATCACAGGTTTCTACACCAAGTTTGGTGACGGTGCGTGTGATTTAGCGCCGTTATTTGGTCTTAGCAAACGTCAAGTTCGTGAAGTGGCAGCAACACTTGGCGCGCCAGCGTTACTAGTGAAGAAAACACCTACCGCTGATCTAGAAGAACTAGACCCACAGAAAGCCGACGAAGATGCGCTAAACCTGACGTACGATCAGATCGATGACTTCCTAGAAGGCAAGCCTGTCTCTCAAGACGTATCAGACAAGCTGGTTGCTATCTACAAAGCAACCCAACACAAGCGTGAAGCAATCCCGACCATTTACGATTAATCCGCTTCTCATAAATGCCAAAAGCCAGCAAAAAATTTGCTGGCTTTTTTCTAGCTTGTGATTTACTTCGCTGAATTCAAATCTTGCCAGCGGTCAACTTTTAATCACCTTCAACTTGTGCCATTGTTATAAGTGCACAGGTGATAACACGCCTTCGCGCGCATCAATCCACTTGTGCACATGCCCAAGCTAAAACTATTGTTCATCGAATAAAAAGGGGTTGCTATGTTAGGCGAAGATCACTCTCTTCTTAAGGAATTTCCAGAACATCAAGATACCATTTTAGCGCTCACGCGAAGCGATCAAGGCTTTGCGACAGACACTAAAAACTACAATGCTCTGGATAAAGAAATTCGTGTGTTAGAACTCAACGGTTCACCCATCGAAGATACCGAGATGCATCAGCTAAAACATGATAGAGCCGTTTTAAAAGACTCGTTGCATCAACGTATAGTGAGTGCTTCAAAATAAGCATGTAAATCAAAGCCGGTGCCAGTTGGACACTGGCACCCATAATCATCATTAACTTACGATTTCCACATCGGTTCTTGGTACCGCGCAGCAAGCCAACACCTTACCTTCCGCAATCTCCGACTCCTGAATCGCTGGCACATCAGGCTGATGAACCAAACCCGATTCAACCGTCACCTTACATGCACCGCAAAAACCCGCACGGCAGCTATGCGCTATCGACTGTCCTGCATCTTCCGCTTGATCCAATAAGGTTTTCTGGTTATTACCCTCAAACACATTGCCATCAATACTGATTTGCACTGTCTTGACGCTATCTTCCGTCGAGGTGGCAACACCAAACGCCTCTTGGTGATAATGATCTTCCGCCAGTCCTTTTTTCAGCATCAGGTTTTTCGCCTTTTGCATAAAGCCATCTGGGCCACACACGAACACTTGTCTTGCCGTTAGAGCTGAAATTTGTTTTAGGTGCGACAAACTAAAGCGCCCTTTTAAACCATCCCATTCGTCACTTGGTTGCGTCAATGAAATCATGACCGTCAAATTGTCATGCTTTGCTTCAAGAGACTGTAACTCCTGCTTAAACGGGATATCGTCCAAAGTTGAACACTGGTGGAAAAACACCACGTCATTCACTTCTCCTCTATCTGAGAGATCACGAAGCATTGACATCATTGGCGTCACACCACTGCCTGCCGAGAGTAACAGCAGAGGTTCATGTTCTTTGTTCGCCATGTGGAAGCTACCATTTGGCAGGTCGGCGATTAAGGTATCCCCCACTTGGAAGTGTTCAAATAACCAATTCGATACGCTACCGCCATCAATACGTTTGACCGAAATAGCCAGTCGCCCTGGACGAGATGGGCTGGAGGACAAAGTGTATAAACGCTTGATGACCTGACCTTCGATATCCAGGTCAATAGGAAGGTGCTGCCCGGCTTTATACTCTGGCATTGCGCCTTTTTGCGGCTCTAGCCAAAAGGTTTCAAAGTTGCGCGCCACTTGTTCACGCTCTACGCAGACGAACGCTTGCTTTTGAGCATCAAGATCTTGGTAGAACTCTTTTTCCTTATACTCCAGCACTTCAATTTCATCGCCAGCACGGATCATACCTTCGTTCTTGGCCACCAAGTTTTGACCGAAGAATACCCCGCCCCTTTCATTGGCACGAAAACGGGAAAAGGTCTTTAGCGGCTCTTTGCTTTCACGGAACGCTCCTTTTTCCACATCAACCGTCGTCAAAATGCAGCGCTCACAAGGTTTTACCGCTTCAAACTCGACTTCACCAATTTTAATACGCTTCCACGAGTCCTCGATAAATGGCTCATCCGAACCAACGACTAGGTTAGTTCGAAACTGTTCCATCGAGTGGACTTCACTACTGCGACGATTAAGCTCATCCAAAGAGCCCTGACTGATGATCAGCAGCGGATAACCATCGGCAAAACTCACATTGTGACCCAGCTTTTCGCGCACACGATTCGACTGCTCACCGGTAAACAATAACTCTACGCGCTGATCCAGCACCTGACTAAACCAATCATCCGCTTCATCCGTTGTGGTGTAAGCGGCAAAGTTGTCTTTCCAAACCGTTGCTGGTGTCTCTTGTAACTTGAAACTGCTGTATTCAAGTTTTAATGGCGCCATACCTGGATAAGTAAAAATGATCCCTGTCGGCAGCAGGCTTGATGACACCTTCACCATATTTGGGTATTTGCGTGCTGTCACCATAGCACCATCAGAAAGCGCGACCATGAATCGGCGGTCAAAGCACAAGCCTTGTTTTTCGACCCAAGAAGAAGAAAGAGAAATGCCACCAACGGATTTAACGGGGTAGATATTGATTTGGGAAAGCAGAGGAGATTTTGACACGACTGAGCCCTTTTATTGTTGTCTTCCTTATTTTGTGCTCAATGGTAACGTCTTTTTTCCCTTAGTCCCAGAAACATAGTGAAATCTTACTCGTTTTCCTCTATCATCCTGTCGCCTAAACGTAAGCGATTGCATTCACATTTTTCGCCACCGTTTAGGCTCCGTTTCAAGAAGAATCTAACTTGGTGGGAGCCCAAATGACTACATTGACTATTACTCGTCCTGACGACTGGCACGTACACCTTCGTGACGGCGACGTTCTTAAAGATACTGTTCGCGATATCAGCCGCTACAACGGTCGTGCACTGATCATGCCAAACACTATCCCACCTGTCACAGACACAGAAATGGCGCTGGCCTACAAAGCGCGCATTATGGCTGAGCAGCCTTCTGAGCAGTTTGAGCCGCTAATGGCACTGTACCTAACAGACAACACCACACCAGATGAAATCCGCAAAGCGAAAGAGTCTGGCGCAGTTGTAGCAGCAAAACTGTACCCAGCAGGTGCAACCACAAACTCAGATTCTGGCGTAACGTCGGCAAAGAACATCTACCACGTACTAGAAGCGATGGAAGAAGTGGGCATGCTACTGCTTGTTCACGGTGAAGTAACCACTCACGAAGTTGACATCTTCGACCGTGAGAAAGAGTTCCTAGACACTGTTCTAGCTCCTATCGTGAATGATTTCCCGAACCTTAAGATTGTTCTAGAGCACATCACGACAGCAGATGCTGCAAACTTTGTGAAAAACGCTAACGACAACGTTGCAGCGACTATCACGGCTCACCACCTTCTTTACAACCGCAACCACATGCTGGTTGGCGGCATCAAGCCACACTTCTACTGCCTACCAATCCTTAAGCGTGGTACCCACCAGCAAGCGCTTATCGAAGCGGCAACCAGTGGCAGCAAGAAATTCTTCCTTGGTACTGACTCTGCGCCACACGCAAAAGGCAAAAAAGAAGCCGCTTGTGGCTGTGCGGGTTCATACACAGCACACGCTGCAGTAGAGCTTTATGCTGAAGTATTCGAGCAAGAAGGCAAGCTTGAGAACCTAGAAGGTTTTGCAAGCCACAACGGTCCAGACTTCTACGGCCTACCTCGCAACACGGACACCATCACCCTTGAGAAAGACGAGTGGAACGTGCCAGAAACCATGCCATTTGGTAGCGACATTGTTGTGCCAATCCGCGGCGGCGAAACTGTTAACTGGAAAGTAAAGTAAGCCGTTAGCGCTGACTAATACTGGATATGTAAGGCTCCCTAATGAATAATGGGAGCCTTATTTTTTACTAAGTCAAAACGAGATTGCTCCTCATGTCCCAAGAAGTCGTTATCGTCACTCCCTGCCGCGCTGCCTGTAAAAATGAAGGTGGGATCTGTAGCGGATGCCATCGCACCATGGACGAATTGTCCGAATGGCGCTTTATGGATAACGAACAACGTCAGGACAAAGTCGAACAACTCTCCGGCGAGCAGTCCACGCACCAATGCCAACAGTGTGGCGAGCCTGCCTATTGCGACATTTCCGCTGGAAAATCATCTTGCTGGTGCTTCGAGATAGAAAAGCGAGATACCTCAAGTTTGGAAAAGTCGGCAACCTGTTTGTGTCGTAAGTGTTTAAGCAAGTTGCCACTTAAATAGCGCTGTATTACACATTCAACACTACCCGATTGAAATCGATCCAGCCATTGGCCAGTAGCTCCGGTGCACTGACCTTCTTCGAGACATTCATCTCTTGCTCCACATGGTAGAGCGGCTGGTAAATCCCTTCCTTGATGAGCTTACTCTCAATTGCTTCAAACCCCTGAAGTTTACGCTTGAGATCGGGCCTATTCATGGTCTTGACCGTTTGCTCCAACAACCACGCTTTACGCTCATCACTAAAGCACGCCTCATTGGATGCAGTGCCAAGTAACCAGCCTAACCACGACATTTCGATGTCTTCGGTAAACACCTCACCAGTCACAATAATGTCGGCCTCACGAAGCGTTTCGACACTGTTAAAAACTGGAAACTCCAACACCGTCGTCCGACAAGGGATCCCCAAGCGCTTTAGCGACATTTCAATGAGCCTGACGGTATTTACGTGGGTAAAAAGTTGATAGGTCACAATCCTTAGCTCGTCCCCCGGCTCAGGCAAAGAAGCCAAAGCGGACTTTAGTGAGGTCAAATCGCTTTCTTGAATGCACTCAGGCTGCGACATCATGCCGCTGGCACGGGCCAGCGTCTCTACTTGCGCACTTTTTGGCTGCCCCATCGCCAGCAACAACTGTTGGAGCACTCGACGATGACGCTTACGTTTCATCCAAGGATGACGAGCTGGGTTCAACATTGCATGCACACAGCCTCTTTCCCATTGTTGATGCGACTCCAATGGCGTATTGGCTTTCTCTGCCATGTGACGGCTATGCACAAAATCGCAATTAAGCGCTATTTCTTTCGCGTTTTCGCCAAGGTTCCAAATTTCGACCCCGTCGATCCACGGGCGATGACCATGGTAGTCTGTGTTGACCAGCAATAAGGTGCGCCACTGCGTTTGCTCAGCAAGAACAAACGCACCACTGCCAATCACTCGACCTTGGTCAAACTTAGTCACCCCCATCGCACTGTGGGCTAATAATTTAGGCACTAAGTGCGGCAAACGATGGCTGACGAACTTCAGTTTGAGTGGCGTTTCGACTTTCACCTCGTCAATAAACTGAAACATAGCTCGGTGATTCGTTGCCTTGTGGATTAGGCGCTCAAAATGGGCCTTGATGCTCGCTGCGGTAAGTGCGCTACCATCATGAAATGTGAGCCCTTTGCGAAGTATGACGGTTACCCCATCATCGTCCCTTTGCCAGTGATGGGCTAAATCGCCAATAAACTCGCCTGAACTGGCATCATATTTGAGTAGCGACGCATACAGGTACGACGCTATATGAAGCTCGGTACGCCTATTGATCGTAATAGGATCTAGTGCATGTGTTGCTCGATAGAACGGGACTTGCAGTATGTCTTTTGCTTGCTGAGTAGATTGGTAGCGTGAAAGGTACGTTTTTAAGAACAGCTCTCGCTCGGACTCCGGAACCAAGGATACCGCCGCCTCTACTTGCTCCTGCTCCAATAGTCGGTGCGCGTAACCTTTTAACCGCTCACTGAGTGAGCAAAGCAGCTTGGCTTTAGGTAAATTGCCTCGGCCAACGCCAGATTGCCACTCAATGACTTGTTCTTTGACCAAACGCTTGATCAATAGCTGTGCATTACGTCGAGTACACTCTAAATGCTGGCTCACGTCATCGAGCGAAATAGTTTGCCACTCCCCCAACACCAGCCTGTCACGACAAAACACTAGCGCATTCCAATACCGCATAAAGGTGAAATCTCCTTTTCACTTTTCTATTTTTGTTCGCCTTTTAATTTCGATAATAGAGCGAGAAGACAACAAACTCAACCCACCATTTTATCTATAAATTATAAGGAATTAGGCATGACGACACTCATTGAGCCTCAAGCATCGATATGGAAAAATCGGCCATTTGTTATTCTGTTTTCCAGCGCTTTTTTTGTTGCACTTAGTGGCCAAATTTATAATCTGGCCTTGCCTTTGCTTGTCTATGATTTAACGCAATCCTCACAGGTCATGGGGGTGATCCGAGGCGTGGAATTTTTGCCCAATTTGCTTTTGGCTCTGTTTTTGGGTGTCTGGGTAGACCGCATCGACAAAAAACGTTGGTCGCAGACCATGCTGATCGGTCAAGTGATGGTGGTACTTTGTTCTTACACCGCCGTTGAAATGATGAGCAACCCATTGTGGGTGCTGTTCCCATGTGCGTTTTTGATGATGGCTTTCAACTACGGTTACCATTTAGCACGGATCACTATGCTCAAAAACGCGCTACCACCTGAAGCACAAAACACCGCAACCGCGAGAATGAGCGTCCTCAATAGTGTGATGGAAACCGTCGGTCCCATCTTATCTGGTGCTCTGCTACTGCTTTCTGCCGTCCATAGCGTATTTCTGGGGGTGGCTTTGATGTTACTCGTCGCCTATTGGCAGCTCAATCAACTGACACTCAATCCCACTCAGGTCCCACCCAAAACCAACACGTTGAGTGCGCTAAAGCAAGGCTGGTGTGCGTTTGTGGCCGATCGCAATATGGTCCTGATAACGCTTGCTGTCATGGTGATCAACACCACGGGGGCGGTGTTCTGGATACAAGCTATTTACTACGCCAAAGCGGAGCTAGAACTCAACTCTGTCGAAGTGAGTTATCTCGTCGCAGCCTCAGGTTTAGGGGGCTTGATCGGCGCATTCAGTGCGGATAAAGTACGCAAAAAAATTGGGCTGGGCTGGCTGCTCATTGCTTCTATTGCCTTAGAATCACTGGGGTTTGTTATCCCAATGATTGCTCCCAATGTATGGACACTGGCCGCAGCTTTCCTTTGGGTTTCCGCTGTGGGGCTCTATAGCAGCATCTGTATTTGGAGCTATCGACAAGAAGCATTCTGCGAACAATATTTAGGACGCGTTGCGGGAATTACTGGCTCACTGTTTAAACTACTGATGCCATTCGGACTCGCTGCATCGGGTTATCTAGTGGCGGCATGGGGGAGCCAATTCGTATTCCTACTGTGCTTCGCGTTGCAAATCTTCGCTTCGGCTTGCCTAATACTCAGCCGGGTTCGTCATCTTGAGTGATGTACCACATCGGGGTTGTTGCAAACTTGTTAAATACCCAATAGAGTAAAAGCCCCATTCAAAAAGGATAATTAGAACATGGAATCATTGTTGGAAGGCTTCCCGGTCATTACCGAAATCCCCGTTGCTTGGGGAGAAATGGACGCATTAAATCATGTCAATAACGCCGTTTATTTTCGCTACTTTGAAACCGCTCGTCTGGATTACTTTCGCCACATTAGCCTGATGGAAGATATGGCGGTCACAAACATCGGCCCTGTACTTGGAGATACCTATTGCCGCTATAAGCTACCGGTGACTTACCCCGATACGCTACTCGTCGGCTCTCGTATCACTGACCTCAAAGAAGACAGGTTCACAATGGAGTACCAAATTGTCAGTCACAAACTTGGCAAGGTCACCACAACCGGCACCGCAACCATTGTGATGTTTGATTTTAACACCAACAAAAAAGCCGTGATTTCTGAGAAATTGATGACCGCGATTGAGCAGACACGAAATGGCTCTGCTGGTTAACCGTCAATACAAAACGACGTCTACGGTCAAACAATATTGTTTGACCGTAGGCGTCACTTTCAAGCGATCAATAGCGCTTCTACCAATCTTGTTCGAGTTACAGTGCGCTCAATAAACTTGTAACAAACTGAAAAGGTAGCACATTTAATGCGCTACCTTTAACGAGTGAGACTAGACCTGAATCATCTGGCTCATCTCTTCTCTTACTTGAGGAACAGTAAGACCAACAATAATCTGGAAACTTTCCTTATTGCGAACTACGTTCACTGCACCTTGCTGTTGGAAGAATGACGTTGGCTGAACCAAATCGGAATTCTTAACTTTAACTCTCAATCGAGTCGCACAGTTAGTCAGTAATTCAATGTTCTCCTTACCACCTAGCCCTTCAATGAAAGCACTGGCTTGAGCATCTTGAGTTGCTGAGCCTTTTTTCGATGCACGGTACTCATTCTTTGAAACCAATTTCACTTCAGCATCATCGCGTCCTGGAGTCATAATGTTGTACTTTAGAATGATCGCTCGGAAGCTAAAGAAGTAAATTGCAGTAAATGTAAGGCCTAAAGCAATTTGCAACAAGTAAGTACCCATATGGTTTGAACCTAATGGCAACCAGTTCTGGAATACAAAGTCGATAAGGCCAGTCTGGAAGTTACCTGATACGCCAAGCATGTAAGCGATCGTCGCCATGGTTGCTGATAACACGGCGTGCAGTGCAAACAGAGCTGGAGCAATAAATAAGAATGTAAATTCAATCGGCTCAGTAATACCCGTTAGTATCGCGGTAATCGCAGCACCTAACACCAAACCCAATACCATCTTTTTCTTTTCTGGTTTCGCTGTTGAATAAAGTGCCAATGCGATACCCGTACAACCAAACACTTTACCCATACCGGTTAGCATTAAGCCGCCTTGTGGGAACTGCTCAGTCAGTGGTGCGCTACTTGCGGCAAACTCTTGAATATGTTGAATCCAGTAAGCAACCGTACCGCCATCAACAGCAACTGGGCCATAAAAAACTGGACCATAAACAAAGTGGTGCAAACCTGTTGGGATCAATAAACGTTCAAGAAGAGTAAATACCCATACACCGAATGAACCCGCATTAACTAAGAACGTTTGTAGGCCGTTAATCCCTTCTTGAATCGAAGGCCAAACAAAACAAGTGACAATCGCTAGCGCAACCATAAGTGGGAAACTAATGATCACCACCAGTGGCGAGCCATTAAATACTGACGCCCAATCAGGTAATTTGCGGTCAAAGTATTTGTTGTGAACCCATACCGACACACTTGCAATCACAATCGCACCAAGAAGGTTTGTATCTAGGGTTAGAATGCCACCTATTTCTGTCAGACCACGCTCACCAGCAACATAGTTAACACCGAGATCCGCACCCCAGAACTGAAGAATCCCACCAATGACATAGTTAAAGGTGATGTAGGAAACCAGCGTTGCTAATACAGCTCGGCCTGAAGCTGTTTTCGCCAGAGCGATAGGCAAACCAACCGCAAAAATCAGCGACATATTCTTAAATACGGCTAACGATGCTTGCAACAAGATGGTAGAAACACTGTGCCAAGTAGAGCCCGGTACTGCCCACGGAAAGAGATCTTGGTTTAATAGCATCACGGTAAAACCAAGCAGCATACCAGCAGCAGGGAAAAGGAGTACGGGGACAAACATCGCTGCCCCAAACCTCTGTATCATATCTTTCATAGTAACCTCAAAAAAGGGTGAGCAGCACTCATTGTCTGCTCAACTCATGTTTAAATTATTGGAAAAATTGTGGTAGGTAGTTCTTATTTTCAGCGAGCAGCTCTTCAACGATTGCTTTAGCTTTAGGAATATTGATTACAGTACGGTTAAGGGTTAATGCATTGATGAGTTTTTGTTTATTCCCCTCATACCAAGCATCAACAACCAGTTTTTCATAACCTAACTGGCTTTCAATCATCGCTTTTTGGAAAGTAGGAATATGACCAACAGAGAACGCTTTTGGACCATCGCTAGTCAGCGCACAAGGAACTTCAACCATCGCATCATCTTGCAAGTTCGCAATCGTACCGTTGTTTGGAACGATGACTAAGTAGGTGTCGCCCATGTTGTAAGCCAATGAAGCGGCAACTCGAACCATATAACGACCATGGATATCCGCATGTAGCGTTTCATTCTGAGTTGTGTTTGCCGCAATAATTCTCTCATTGAGCTCAAATACACGCTTTTCACGTCCGTTGATCACCTGACGAGCACGAGTATTATTCACATCTTCTTTTGCCACCATTTTTTCCGGATATAGGTAGTATTGAAGATAAGTATTTGGCAAGAACTCTGGGTTATCTTGAAGCATGGTTTGCATATTTTTAAACGTTGCCTGCCAAGATGGGTCATCCGCAATTTCCGGGTCAATTGCACTTATCCCTTTGTTTAAGATTATGTTTTTAATCTCATCAGTTAAATCTTGGCCTTGCTTGTTTTTAATTTTGGTGAACCAGCCATAGTGATTTAGACCGAAATACTCTGGTACCAAATCCCAAAACTCACAACCGAGTAAATTCGCATAGCTAACCATGATGGCAGCTGGCATATCACAGATATTTAAAATGCGCTTGTCGTCTGCAAATTCACGATTCAGCGCTTCTGCCACAATGGCCGCCGGGTTGGTGTAGTTTAGAATCCAAGCATCTTTAGAATATGCACGTATTTCATTGATTAGCGCAATCATGTCACCGATTGAGCGCAAACCATAAGCCATACCACCAGCACCACATGTCTCTTGCCCCACACAACCGTGTGCTAATGGGATTTGTTCATCACGCTCTCTCGCCTCTAGACCACCAGTACGGATCTGAATAAAGAAGAAATCTGAATTTGAGAAAGCCACCTCTTTATCAGTGGTATAGATAAACTCTTCCACTTCTGGATAGTGCTCACGGAATAGAATTTCTGTCGCTTTCGCATTGGACTCTTGGCGTTTGGCATCAATGTCATAAAACACCACTCGTTTCAGCGGGAACGTCTCTTTTTCAGCAATTAAGCTGTTCATCATACCCAGAGTATAAGTACTACCCGCGCCAACAACGGTTAAGTTCTGTCTTTTCACTTTTAATGTCCTACTAAGTCACTTGATGGGACAAATGTATCTTAAAAGTATTACTTTCAACAATCCTTTTGAGATACTTTATTGCATCAAGATTAAATAGATCACAGAAAACTGGCGTTAAAGTATTTTAAATGTACTATTGATCACACTATCGGTTATTATCAGCTATTGATAAGGAGAGCAAATGAACAAGCCGAGATACTTACAAATAGCTGATACCCTGCGTGAACAGATAAAAAGCGGTGAACTGCCTGTCGGTTCGATTCTTCCTACTGAAAGTCAATTGCAAACAACGTTCGATGTAAGTCGAGTGACTATTCGCAAAGCGATGCAACTGTTGGTTGAGAATGATCTGTTGTATCGGCAGCGAGGCAGTGGCACTTATGTCAAAGCGCCAAAAGCACAACACAACGTTTTACAACTTACTGGCTTTGTCGAAGAGGTTTCAGCGCAAGGAAAAACGCCAAGCTCCAAGATCATTACCTTTGAGCTGCTCGATTGCACACAGCCCGTCGCAGAAAAGTTAAATCTGGAAGTCGGTGAAGAGGTATACTCAATTCGTCGCTTAAGATTGATAGATGATGAACCCGAGGTGTTAGAGCATACGTATTTACCAGTTGCTCTTTTTCCAGATCTCAGCATTAAGGCAATGCGCAGTTCAAAATATGATTACATCGAAAAGACCAAAAACTTGAAGATCAAACTGTCACGCCAATCAATGAAACCTGAAATTGTTCAGGGTTCCATCGCTAAAGAGTTAAACATGAAGAGTGGAGAAGCCGTTATTCGTGTTGATTCCGTTGGCGAACTGACTGAAGGTCAAGTATTTGAATACACTATCCATTACTTCCGAGTGCACCAGTACAGTTTCGATTACATTGCCTATCGAGAAGAGTAAAAACTTAGACGAATCACGTAAATTAGCTTTGCAACTTGCTGAATGGATTCCCTTTTTCAAGGGAATGACGGTGATTTGGGAGGATGGCTTGAAACGCTAGATTAGGCAAAATCTTAAATGTACCTTGCCCCTCTTAGATTCAATTTTGTAAATGCCATTTCTTATGGAATTCTTCAAACTCTTCAATAAACACCTTGTAGCGTTTCGGTGTGTGTAAGCTCTGTTTGTATAAAACATAGAGTATGCCCTCTTCAAACCATTCGCCATTGAACAGCTTTATAAGCTCCCCACAACGCACTTGTTCACGCACTTGATTATCAGGAATTAAGCCGATACCGAACCCCTCTTGCGCCAAGTTAATTGCGATATCGATTGAGTTCGTCGTCATGTCTCCTGTGACTTCAATCTGTCGTTTATCACCATGTTTATTCGTTAGGTTCCAATATCGTTCTGAGCCTGGCGTATTGGTATGAGTAATACATTGGTGTAGCTCTAAATCATGAACATATTTGGGTTCACCACGTTTTTGAATGTACTTTGGCGAGGCATAGCAACATCGTGTAAATCGAGAGGCTTTTCGGCAGACAACGGACTCATCGTTCGGTAAAAACGGGGCAATCATCAGATCTACATCTTCAAATAAGCTCAAGGTGTTTGGCGTCAATGTATGAAAGTGAATGTGGATGTTTGGATACTTTTCATGGAAATCCGGTAAGAAGCTCTTGGTTAAAAACCTCGCCATCGGGTGTAAACAGCCTATACGCAGTAGGCCGTTAATACCTTTGCGTTCGACATGAAGCTTTTCTACAGTGTGGTCGATAAGATCGAGAATTTGGCCAGCGGACTCGAAAAACACTTCACCTTGTGGCGTAAGACTAATGCTACTTCCTCTCCTATGAACCAAAGTAACATTTAGGCTTTCTTCTAATGCTTTAATTTTTCTGCTTAGTGTCGGTTGGCTTACATCGAGTGCTTTTGCTGTTTCGGTGTAGTTCAGCTTTTTCGCCAAAACAGAGAACATTTTAACCGCTTCGATATCCATGCTTAGCTCCTAGTCGTCTCTCTACGATATTACTCACTAAAATGTAAATTTTCTTCCTTCATCACTGTAACTAAAAAAATATCAACGCTTTATTTGATCTCACCTCTGCTATTCAGTTTCTGAATTACTGCGATTTCCTACTCGCGTATTGCCAAAAAAACAACTCGATATAATTCGACACAACTTTTCATAACTACCACTTTAGAGTAGGTCTATTCATGCAGTTAAAACATTCTTTGCTATTGTCCACAATCGCTTTTTGTACAACGCCTGTCGCGGCAACAACCTTTGAAGCACCCAACTTTTATGGCGACATTTTAGGGCAAGTACGCTGGGAAGCAGGACAAGATTATCAGTCAGAAATTCATCGCGCGAGTGCGGGCATAAAAGGCAAACACGACGCTGGCCTATTGCGTGTTCTTTACAACCTAGAGGCTGAATATTCTGAAGATTTAACACAAAAGGTTAAGGAGGAGCAAGGCTTCGATATGCGTGTTAGCGAAGCAAACTTGGTGCTAGTAACTAAGGACTTCGGCGGTATCTACTTCGGAAACGGTACCACAGGCACCTATAAAGATCTCTACTCTCGCGTAGACATTTTTGACAGTAACAATATGCACCGTTCAAGCAATGCGGCTCTATTTCGTCAGGCAAAATCTGGCAACAATCAGCTCGCCTATATGACACCCAAATGGAACGGTCTGTACGCAAAAGTCGCGGTCATCAGCCCTGACAATAGCAATGGCGAAGACATCGATATTTTTGGTCTGCGCTTACTGTATGTGACCGATAACTTTGATCTGGTGCTGAATCGTTCCCAAGTCGATAAGAAACAGTTACCTGGGAACCAAACCGATGACTACGTGCGTTACGCTCTGTCGTCTTCTTACACTTGGGAGAACTTCTACCTCGGTGGCCTTGTTGAGCTCAATCACGACGATCCCCAAGGCGACAGTACTGTATATGGTATCTCAGGCAAATACTCTCTAGATAAGCTGACATTCAAACTCGGGGCTCAGCACAAAGCTTTCGACGATTCCCAAAAAGATAGCCAAACGCTTTATCTAGCGAGCCTTAACTATGCCTTTAGTGAACAGCTCTCTACCTATTTAGAAGTCGCAGAGTACGCTGACGATGCAGCAACCAATGACCCTGCGAACAACAACGGCGAGAACCGAAATGACAACATCAACATCGGCCTCCACTTCAAGTTTTAACGCCTTGTGCTAAGGACCTAACAGATGAAAAAGCTATTCACAACGTTGAGCTTACTCTGCGCAGCTCAAGCCTATGCAGGTGTCTCTATTACCGACTGCGTCATCGTTGAACCCGCGCCAGGCGTCAACAAAACCGGACTGTTCTTCAATGCGACCTTTACTGAAGACGACGAGGTCAAAGCACTGAGACTTCCTTCGCCAGAAGCCATTCTAGGCGCGGAAATACCAGAGCTTACCAATGAGGTTCAGATGCATAACACCATTATGAAAGATGGCGTGATGACCATGCAGCGCTTTCCGAAGCTGTTTCTTAAAAAGAATGCGGTAACCAAACTAGAGCGCGGTGGGACGCACTTTATGTTAATGGACCTTAAGAAGCGCCCACTCGCTGGTGAAAAGTACTCGGTCAACTTATGGCTGACCTACCTTTCAGACCAGCAGTGTGAAGCAAGCGTTCTTAAATCTTCTGACTTTCCCCCGAAGCATAAAATGTAGGTGAGATAATGAAAATTATTGAGCAAATTAAACAAGTTAAACGCTCGGTTAAACTTGCCATTGTCGCGGTCGGCATCGGTATTGGTTTGATCTCAGCTCTCCCTGCAACAGAAGTTTTGCATGTATTCAGTACCAATGAATTTTGTGCGTCCTGCCATACGATGGAGCCGATGGCTGAAACGTTTTCTCAATCGATACATGGCGGTAATAACCAACATGGTTTTGTTGCAGATTGTATCGATTGTCACCTGCCAAAATCGAATATTGTCGAAGAGCTTTGGGTAAAAGGAACATCCGGTACGCGACATCTATGGGGAGAGTTCGTGCTGGGTATGGATTCGCTTGATTATGATGAACTTCACCCTAAACGTGGTGAGTATGTTTATGACTCAGGCTGTATCAATTGCCACCGTGGTTTGGAAGAGCGTGCTCAAGGTGCAGACGAAAACTCACCCGCATCGGACTTCTCTCACAACCTTGCATTTAACAACAAAGATAACGATCCATCTTGGAAGTGTTCGAGCTGCCACTACGATATCGCCCACCCTAATTTAAAGCGTGAGATGCGTTTACGTGAGGAAGAACGAATTCGTAATTTGGCGGCAACTGAGGGCTTATAAATGAAACATTCAATCGCATTATCACTTGCCATCAGCTTAGCATTGGCTGGTAGCGCTGTTGCAGCAGAAGACATCGATAATGGATACGGTGATTACACCATTAATCGAACTTTTGAAGATTTAAAGAAATCACCCAAGGACTTAAAAGCAGCAAAACGTATCGTATTTGGTTGTTACCTCGGTTGTCACCGACCAGCGAAAGAGGAAGTGCCTGAAACGCTAAGCCCTAAGCTTGAAGGTTTTGATCCGCAATGGTTCTTAGACCAATGGTTCGCTATGGATAATGAGCGTCACGCTGGTATCTCCTCTCAAATGAAAGAGATCGTTTACGCTAACCCGCCTCGTGATATGGCATCGACTGCGATCCTGCTTGGTGCACAAAAAATGAAGTACAACCCAATGCCGGATGTACTAGAAAGTGAAGAGTTCAAACGCGGAAAAGAGACTTACGACAGTACCTGTAAAGCCTGCCATGGCGAACAAGGCGCATCAACACAGAAAAACTTCCCGCCATTGAAAGGCCAAATGCCGACATACATCTACGAACAGATGATTGCCTACCGCGACGGCAAACGTACTAACGGTGCATTGGCCGGCATCATGATGCCTTACGCTAAGATGTTGTCAGAGCAAGACTACCGCGATGTCGCGGCGTATGTTTCCGGTCAACGCGTCAAGCCGATTGAAAAGGAAGAGTTTATTACCGGCATTGGCATGCCAGCGCCTGAAGGTTTCAAATTGCCAGACACAGGTCAAATTCAGAACTTTACCGATACCTTTGGCGAAGACTCTGACTACCAAGGTAACGAGCCTAGCTACACTATCTCTGAATCAGGGAAAGTCGTTTTCGACAACAATACCCAGTTGATGTGGGAACGAGACTCCTCCCGAATCTGGATGACGGCGGTCGAAGGTAAAGCATACTGCGCAAACCTAGAAATCGATGGTTACACAGATTGGCGTTTCCCGCTAATGAAAGAGCTATTCTCCATAGCTGACATGGGCGAGTTCCGTCCGGCTATTAATACCGATGTGTTCTTGAACATGCCTCGTCAAAACTCTGGTATTTGGACGTTCCCTGTTTCTGACCGTCACGATCACGTTTGGCACGTGGGCTTCCCTGATGCTCATATCATGGGACAACACACCGCTTCAACCAAGTTGGTTCGCTGTGTTCGCGCAGACAACGACGCGGCATATCACAACATGCAATACGTCGATAACGGTGATGGCACTGTCACAGAAAAAGTGACCAATCGAATGTGGCAGCAAAACATTGATTATGTGAAGCGCAAGTTCGATGACTCTCTGAAGTACTGCCAAGACTTAGAATATGCTGGCTATGATGACTGGCGCACTCCAGATATCAAAGAGATGAACTCCATTGTTAACTACAACAAAGTTTCTCCAGCTATTGATGAAGAGTTTTTCCCGAACACACCAGTGAAGTCATTCTTCTGGACCAGCACTTCTGATGTTGCCGGCCCTACGCTTCACGTAAGACCACTATCGGCTCGTAAGAAAAACCAAACTCCTGAGCAGTTGGATTTGAGATTCACGGGTGATAACGAAGGTTGGGCACATGGATACCTAACTGGGCAAGGTTTCGGTATGTCAAAAGACTCCGAGTTCTACACTCGCTGTGTTCGCAATCCTTAGTTGTTCAATGAAGCCCTCTTGAGGGCTTCTTTACTTCCACACCAACAATGTCGCCCCAAAAACTCACTTGTGGCTCGATTGCGATGATGTTTTCTATTGTTCGAGGTTACTATGAACAAGATTTTGATTCTCCTACTTACCTCTTTGCTTACCTTTACTGCGCACGCCGATATCGAAGGTCGATATGACGACGGCGCTCGTTGGGCATTCATTTCTGATGATGACTCTAACAACGTCGCCGTTATTGACACTTTTGCGTTTTCCTACACAGACCAGATCGAACTCAAGGCAAAACCGATTCACCTTGAAGTCTCAGACGTACAAGATGTTCTCGTCTACATCGACGGAAAAACGCCAACCGTCTACGTCTACGACTTAGTTAAAAAGACCCACTGGCAAATGGCGATGGAAGGAATTCCAACAGAAATTACCTTTCATGCTGATGAAGCCCAACTGGCAGTAGCAATGAAAGATCGTATTGACATTATTAAACCGCTAAAACGTGAATATGTCGCCACGATTACCGATATCAAATCGCCGTTTAGCATGAACTTTGATAACGGTGGCTACAACTTGTATGTTTCAGAAAGCAAGTCAGGTAAAACGCTTATTTATCGTAATCACGATGGTCAAAGAAGCTATATCAATGTCGGCGAAGGCAACGTCTCTGAGCTGACTTTGTCACCCGATGCGCGCTTAGCACTGGCTTCCCAATATAAAGACAATTCCGTTGTCGTTTGGGATCTCTCTATGGAGATGGAATTCAATACCTTCCATTTCGACTCACAACCTTGGCGTCCTTACGTAAGTTCCGATTCTGAATATATCGTGCTTGCCAGTGAAAATGGTCAAGCGCAAGTTATCGAATCTTGGGGAGGTGAAGTTGTCAAAGAGCTCAAGCTTACCGGGGCTCCAAAGTCTATTCGCACGGGTTGGATAGAGACAATGGGCATAATTGAATCTAAGGGAGCTCTAGACATTTTTGAGCTTTCGACCAATACACCCGTTCAATCAGTCTCGTTAAGTAATGACTTGCGAGAAGTTGTTGTGGTTTCAGACTCAAAAACGCTGTTTGCAACGCAAGAAGGCTCTTCAAAACTTTTCGTCTACGACATCCGCACCAACAAAGTGTTGAAAGAGATCGACACTAAGCTAGCCAAGCCCCACCTGCTAGCAATGGGCATTACAAACACCGTATGTCACTAAAGGAACGCACAATGAGACAACAAACTTCCTATACTCTCTACGCTTTTCTAGCGGCATGCTTGCTGAGTTTTCACGCCGTGGCTAAACCTTTAAAGTTTGAGCTGCAAGAGAATACCCTAGGAACGGTGACCGAGAAAAATTGGCAAGGTAAGTTCCTTCTTATGGGCGTTGGTTACACCAGTTGTCCCGATATTTGCCCTACCACGGTCATCGATTTAGCGACCGCAGTGAATTCGTTAAACGAGGAGTCAAATAAGGTCACGCCCATCTTCATTTCTGTTGACCCTAACCGCGATACCGTTGAAAACTTGGACATGTATGTGAAGTACTTTGATCCCAAAATGGTTGGATTAACCGGAACACAAGAGCAGATCAAAGCCATAGCAAAGAGCATGAAGGCAACCTATGGCTATTCTCTTGAAGGCAAGCCCATTTACCCCCCTCTCCCAAAACAATATGAAGTGTACCACTCTGCCTACATCTACCTTTACGGACCAGACAGAGAGCTTATTGATGTATTTGGTTATGGCGAAGGTGGTGCAAAAATCGGCCAAGCCTTGAAGAGGTATATCAATGAATAAGTGGACCTCATTCGCACTGGCTAGCATCACCTTATGTTTGAGCTTCTCGACAACCGCAAAAGAATGCACCACACCAGAAGGTTTTAAACCAGAAAACGCGACTTATCAGCTTACCGAGCTAAAAGGGCCAGTCAGCTTAGTCAATCTATGGGCGGTTTGGTGCCCTCCTTGTTTAAAGGAGTTACCAGCACTCGACAGCATAGCGACTAACACAAACTTTAATATTGAAACCGTACACATTGGGGACAATCTCCCAGCGATCGAAGAGCGTTTTTCTAAACTGGGTATTCATCACTTACCGAAAACCATTGAGCCGAATATGGGGGCAATTCAAGCGCTCGGTTTTCAAGGGCTACCCGCCACATTGGTAGTGATTAATGGTGAAGCTAAATTTCGTTATTCTGGGTATATCAAGCACTCACCGGAAGTGGTGCAAGACTGGCTAACTTGCTTAAAAGAGGAACTGTAATCATGAAAAGTATGCTTATTTTACTTATTGCCTCCATCAGCTTCTCCACTTTTGCCAACACTGAGGCTGATAAAGGCAAAGCACTGTACATCGCTCCGGGAAAAGGAGGGTGTGCTACTTGCCATGGTGAAACCGGAAATGAGCCCGTAATGCCTATGTACCCGAAAATCGGTGGACAAAACGAGCTTTACCTCTTTAACCAAATGAAAGATTACAAGATGAAAAAGCGTAAAAACGGCTTGTTCATGACCATGGAGGTCGCAATGGAACACTACACGGATGAAGAGATCCGCCTTATGGCGAAATACTTGAGCGCAGTAAACAGTAACTAAGCGCACCGTTATTAGAACTACTGTCAGGCGTTATTTGGTCAACAGCACGTTTAGCACCATGAGTCGTCCCTGCGCTCATGGTAGCGTCGGTGTGCCATCATAAAGCTGCTCTGGTTTTGGGTTGAAGATCTTAAAATAGCAGGCTACATCAGGTATCCCCACGCATATATGTTATATTTTTTAACAACCTCGAAGCTATCTCTAAGTTAATAACACGAACGATGAAGAATAACCGTTTAGCTACGTTGCTACTTACCTGCTTTACCGCGATGAATTTTGGTTGCAACCAACAAGGAAATGGCGAACCCAATCTCAGCACTGAAGCACCATTGGTGAGTGCTGAGTCAACTTATTTGGTATTAGTTGAAAGCGACATTGAATACGCTGATGGTCTTGTTCACGACAATGTAAGCACATCCCCTTTTGCTGCGCCGCAAACACTCGATATTTACTATCCAGCAAATGATCACGCCAATAGGCCGGTTTATATGTTCATTCATGGCGGAGGTTTTCAATCAGGCACCAAGACTAAACCTGAAATCATCGATTTGGCTCACTACTTTGCATCGAGAGGTTGGGTGGTTGTATCTGTCGATTATCGTACCGCTGAAGACTTGGGAACAATTACAGGTAAAACCCCAGAAGAGCTATTAACCTACTATAACGGTATTGCTCCACAAGAGTGGCTCGAATATGCCCTGCAAACAGCGGAATCTTCAGATCAAGTAAAAACCAGTACCGCGATGTACACCGCACAAAGAGATGCCAAAGCAGCACTTCGCTGGATTGTTGCTAATGCGGATACTTACAACATAAATCCCGATTACATTACCGTAGGCGGTGCCTCGGCAGGCTCGATTACGACAATTGCTTTAGGAATTTCGGACAACGAGGACTTTAGAGACGAAATATCTATCAGCGACGATCCTACTCTAGCTACTACCCATTTAGACCAGAGTTATGTTGTACGAAGCATGGTTTACTATTGGGGTTCAAACATAAAATTGGACTTGTTTGAAAATGTATATGGCCTAAATCGATATGACAGTAACGACCCTGAATTATTCATGGCACATGGTACCGAGAACGACCCAGTAACGCCTTATTCAGAAGCCGTTGAATTGCAGGATATATATAATGATTTAGGCATTTACAACAGACTTGAAACGTTAGAGGGATATGGTCACGGCGCATGGAATGCACAAGTCGATGGCAAAGGTTTATCTGAACTTTCTTTCGACTTTCTAGTTAATAGACAAAATTTAACCGTCCAGTAATTAGTGCCCACTATGCCATCAATTTTCCTTTGCTTTTAGCATACCTCACATAGAGGTCATCCTCACAAAAGTGAGGATTTCCTACCACGTGTAGGTGACTGAAAATATTCGACTAAGTCACGTAAGTCCGATTCGCGACGCGCTGTGAAAGATCCCCTTTTTCAAGGGGATGACGGTGATTAAGGAGATGGCTTCAAACATTAAGTGTGGTACTTCTGAGTTATGAGGTGTCACTTATGCAGGTTCTGGACAGAAATTGTCTACGTCCGCTCGTTTTTAACATGCCCCACGTAGCCGTCATCCTCACGAAAGTGAGGATCTCCCACCACGTGTAGGCAACTGAAAATATTCGATTAAGTCACGTAATTCAACTTTTCAACGCGCTAAATGAGATCCCCTTTTTCAAGGGGATGACGGTGATTTTTGGTATGGCTTGAAGCACCGAATGGGGCAAATTCGTGTTACCAATAGCGTCAGTCGTGACCCTGCTCGCATGACCAAAAGTATGAAAAAACTCCATATACGTGGCCAGTTTTAGTAAATCACTACAAGATGTCTGGAATAGCTTGACCAGAATAGAGACTCCTAACTGGCTTAAGGTTTTAGCTTGGGTTTATCTTGGTAGGGTCATAGGAGGCGGTGTGTGGCTTGACTCTAAAAGCCGACCAGATTTCAGCGTGGTTGATAGGTATCGACTGAAGAAAGACAAAGAGTAGACGTAATTGTGAAGCTCTAATATCGGTCTTTAACATGATAAAAGCGAGTAGCCAAATGGAATGGTTCTCGCTTTTTTAATCAATTACCACGTTCGATTCGAGATAAAAATTACCCAGTAAACTCTTCAGAATCGGGACGATTGGTAAACTGCACACCATTTAAGAAGTCGCACAGCAGTTGGTCTTCACACTGTTTGTAGTTTTTATTGTTTGGCTTGCGGAAATACGCACCAATTTCGTATTTACTTAGACTAATACCCACTACTTCTAATACGTCCAACACATCTTCTGCTTTCATGTCTAGCGCAATGCGCAGCTTCATGAGAATCATGTTGTTGGTCAATGCGACTTCTGGCTTAGGTTGCTCGCCGTCTTTTTTGCCTCGCTTGAGGTTAATAAAGCCATTTAAGAATACCGCTAACTCTTGGTCCTTCATCTTAACGCAAGATTTGTCGCTTTCATCTTTTAACCAGTTTGCCACTTTATCGTGAGCCACAGTGACTTCGGCCTGCCCGAAAGCTTTCATTATCTGTGCGTTTTTAAGGTTTAACGCGTGTTGGATACGACGTAAAATTTCGTTGTTAGTCACTAGGGATTCCTAAAATGAGTTCTAAGGGTGAATAAAAATCCATCAATTACATGCGATTTGTGGGTGTCTTTATTCAATAGCGTAGTTGACGGTGACTCTAACAGAGAACACGTTTCTTCGATAGGTTAAAACATGGAAATAAGACGGCCTATTCGAACTAGTTGGCTAAGTTGGTAAGACCGCACTTCTCTTTTTTGATAATAGATTTGTCATAATCT
The DNA here is from genome assembly GCF_036245475.1 of Vibrio sp. 10N. Taxonomy (NCBI): domain Bacteria; kingdom Pseudomonadati; phylum Pseudomonadota; class Gammaproteobacteria; order Vibrionales; family Vibrionaceae; genus Vibrio; species Vibrio sp. 10N. The sequence goes on from NZ_BTPM01000002.1 coordinate 1,093,495, forward strand.
TCACCTCTCTTCGATTGCCAGTTGGTCCCTTCGCCGCTATGCTTTCTCGCACATTAGATGTTGAGAATGGAAACCATGCAAAATAGCTTTCAATACCCAATCGGTACGCCTGGAGAAAAGTGGACCGATAGTGAAGTCCAACAGTGGCGTGCAACCACATCGGTAAAGCGCCTATATAGCGAAGATGTGCTGCCTAAAATCGAATCCCTGCGTGATCGCCTTGATGTGGTTCAGTATGGTGCCCTCTCCTATGATGAAACCCGCTTCCCGCTGTTTGCTCTTAAAACTCGTTCTTGGGATGCTAACAAACCGACTATTCTAGTGACGGGTGGTGTTCATGGTTATGAAACATCCGGTGTACATGGTGCTTTGCAGTTTGCTCAGCAAAACGTCCACGATTACGAGGCTAGCTTCAACATCGTTATCGCGCCGTGTGTTAGTCCTTGGGGTTACGAAACCATCAACCGTTGGAATCCAAACGCAGTGGATCCAAACCGCTCGTTCTATCAAGGTTCTCCAGCGGAAGAGTCGGCAAATCTCATGGCGTTGGTGGCGTCACTTAGCACCGATATTTGGGCTCACATTGATCTGCATGAAACCACGGATACGGATGAGAGCGAGTTCCGCCCTGCTCTTGCCGCACGTGATGGCCTTGAATACATTGAAGACAATGTACCAGACGGCTTCTATCTTGTAGGTAACACCGAAAAGCCAGCTGAGGCGTTTCAAAAACATGTGATTGGCTTTGTTGAAAAAGTAACGCACATTGCGCCACCAGACGACAACGGTAAAATCATCGGCTCTGATGTAGTGCAGCACGGCGTTATCAATTACCCATTGAAAAAGCTCAGCCTATGTACTGGCATGACCGACTGCGAATACTCCACCACCACCGAAGTCTACCCAGATAGTCCAAAGGTAACGGAGCAAGAGTGTAACGATGCTCAAGTCGCTGCGATTGTTGGCGCACTCGATTTCCTACAAAAATCGATGTAACCCGATATTTCAAAACCCAAGCCCATCGCTTGGGTTTTCTAAATAACCGCTTCACTTGCGTCACTTTTGTAAAACCCACATCAAAAAACCATCAAAGTCTCGTTTATTTATTCTCTCACGCAACAAATCACGCTAGGCTATGTAACGGCAGATAACAATCATAATTACAAGGAAGTCGCTCATCTATGACTTATCGTCGGCTATTAGGACTCGTTACGGCGCTGACATGCTCTCTCAATGCCACTGTGGCACAAGCAGCCGTACCAACGACCGTAAAATCACGTATTGACCGCCAAGAAACTCCCGACCAAATTCGTGAGTCTATGGTACTACCGTACCTATTCAGCACCGAAACCATGGGTTTGAACGTGGGTGTCGGCGGAATGATTAAAGGCATACACCAAGACCAAATGACCATCGGTGGAACTGTGTTTGGTGGTGACACTAGCTACGCGATTGCTGGCGGCGTTTGGAACTACATGATCCCTGGTACAGAACGGGTATTTTTGAGTGCTTATGGGATGTTTGGTTACTATCCACAGCAAAGGGCCTACACCACAGGGCCAGACACCTACCCGCCGGGGTCTCCTCTTCCCGGTAGTAATGCCTCTTCGAACACGCAGTATTTCCAAGCGGATGGTGCATCTAATTGGTTTGATATCAAAATGGAATATGTGCTCCCAATTGGCGCAACTCGTGATGATGGCCGAGTCGACTACAAAATACGTAATGGCTTGTTGGTCTCTGAGCCCTCCGGGGGCAAAGAGTGGAACCCGCTAGAAAGTGGTTCTACTGTCTTCGTGACTCGCCAATTCAACCGCTATCAATCTTTTGAGTTTAACCAAGGCACACTCGATGGCGCGATCCACGCGATGGAGTTCGGGCTGTTGTACGACAATACAGATTTTGCGCCCAACCCTTCCTATGGTAGCCGCCAGTATATTGCCACCTCACATGATTGGGGCTGGTTTGAGTCCAAGCAGCAATGGTCATTCCACGAGCTCGATATGAGCAAATACTTCTCACTGGGTAAATCGGACTGGGCATCTCAACGAGTGATTGCGCTTAACTTCTGGACGGGTGTCTCACCAACCTGGGAGGTCAATACAGACGCTCAAGGTAACCGCGTCGTCAACGGCAATCCTCCATACAATGAAGGAGCAACGCTTGGTGGCTTCACCCGATTACGTGGTTATGACAACAACCGATTCCACGATAAAGCGGTGTTGTACGGCGCCGCAGAGTATCGTTATACCCTCGCCTATAACCCACTTAAAGAGGTCTCTTGGCTCAACTTCTTGCGTGTCGACTGGATCCAGCTCGTCGGTTTTGTTGAAGTGGGCCGTGTTGGTGCAGCCTACACAGCGAACGAGCTGCTCACGGACTTAAAGTACGATGCAGGCGGCTCGGTGCGGGCGTTAATGGCAGGTCTGGTCGTTCGTGCAGATTTGGCTAAGTCGCCAGAAAGCACCAACTTCTGGATCATGGTTGATCATCCTTTCTAAATAATCTGGTTATCTAACCAACGAATAAAGGTCTGTATTTTAGGCCTTTTTTCGTGCCCATTTGGGCAAACTAAATAGTAATGTTTGTCTGTAGGCATTGCGGGTAGTGGGCTAACCAGCTCTCCTTTCTCAATGTGTTTCTTTACAAAATGGTAGCGCCCCATAGCCACTCCAACCGAACTAAGTGCGGCCGTTACTCCTAACCCACGATGGCCTACACAGTAGAACTGCTCAAAGATATCCACGTCGATACCATGATAGTTTACCCAGCGCTGCCATACGTCAGAGCCCAACGCATGAAGAAAATTGATGTTAACTAGTGCATCGATGCCCTTATCAAACAGTTCAAACTTAGTCGCATACTCAGGAGTACATACCGGAACGTATCGCTCTCCAAATAGGGGGCGAACATACATATCCTTTGGAGTCTCATCTCCATAAACTATCGCCACATCAATGTCTTCTTTAAAAAAGGCTTCCTGTTCTTCGTACACCAAGATATTGAGATTGAACTTAGGATGGCGCTCCTTAAAGTCCGAAAGACGTGGCATTAACCAACTCGCTGCGAACTGCGGTGCTGCCGCTATGGTAATTTCTCCCGCTAATTCTGTGGTGCGAATATCTTCTATTTCACCAAAAATGGAAGTCAGTGATTTCGCTAAGGTTGCATGAAAACGCTGTCCCTCCTCTGTCAGGGATAGCTTTCGTGTGCCACGCGTAAACAAATTGAATCCTATTGATTCCTCCAACACCTTCATCCGATAGCTCACCGCCCCTTGCGTTAAGTTGAGTTCTTTGGCCGTTAAGGTAAAGCTCAACGTTTTGGCTGCGACATGAAAAGTATGCAGATTTCTGAGTAGAGTTTGCTGGTTCGCCATATCAATACTATGAATCAAAAAATTTAATTCATAGTAAGACATTACTAGTTTGTTTGCATCGTTAAATAAGTTTCAAATAGACCCATATCTCACATCCAAATGTTTCAAATTACAACGAGGTCTGAATGAATATACTTGGTTACATGCAGAAAGTCGGTAAGGCGCTGATGGTTCCGGTAGCAACGCTACCCGCCGCCGCAATTCTTATGGGGGTAGGATATTGGCTTGATCCTACTGGTTGGGGTGCAGACAGTGTTCTCGCCGCTTTTCTAATTAAATCCGGCAGCGCCATTATTGACAACATGGCCGTACTGTTTGCGGTTGGTGTCGCTTTTGGTTTGAGTAAAGACAAAAACGGCTCGGCAGCACTTTCAGGTTTTATCTGCTTCCTAGTGCTGACCACTCTCCTAGACCCTTCTACAATTCAGCAAATCAAAGGATTAGCGGCAGACGAAGTCCCTGCGGCTTTCAGTAAAATTAGTAACCAGTTTGTCGGCATTTTAGTCGGAATCGTTTCGGCCGAGATCTACAACCGATTCTCCCATGTTGAGTTGCCGAAAGCGCTGGCATTCTTTAGTGGCAAACGCCTAGTACCGATACTGACTTCTATCGCAGGTATGGTGCTCGCATTTGTCCTACTCTACATCTGGCCAGTGGTTTACGACGCGCTGATCATTCTTGGGGTTAAGCTACAATCTATGGGCGCTATTGGTGCCGGACTGTTTGGCTTCTTCAACCGTCTGATGCTCACCGTTGGTATGCACCACGCTCTATACCCTGTCTTCTGGTTCGACGTAGTGGGCATCAATGATATCCCGAACTTCCTAGGCGGCGCGCAATCTATCGCTAATGGCACCGCTGTCGTCGGCCAAACGGGCATGTATCAAGCGGGCTTTTTCCCAATTATGATGTTTGGTCTACCGGGTGCGGCACTGGCCATTTACCACTGTGCAGACAAGAAAAACAAAGCGGCTGTGTTCTCAATTATGTTAGCGGCTGCTATGGCTTCTTTCTTCACAGGGATCACCGAGCCGCTAGAATTCAGCTTCATGTTCCTAGCCCCTGTTCTGTATCTGATTCACGCTGTACTCACTGGTATCTCCATGTACATCGCGGCATCAATGCAGTGGATGGCTGGCTTTGGTTTCTCCGCAGGTTTCGTTGACTTGGTGCTATCGAGCCAAAACCCACTCGCGGTGAAATGGTACATGTTGATCCTTCAAGGTCTTGTGTTCTTCGCCATTTACTACTCAGTATTCCGCTTCGCAATCATCAAGTTTGATTTGAAGACACCAGGTCGTGGTGAAATCATGGAAAACGCAGATGAGAAAGAGGCCACTATTGGCAGTGAGGGCTTGGTTGCGCTTACGCAAGACTATATCGAAGCACTTGGCGGCGCTGAGAATATCACTGAGGTCGACAACTGCATTACCCGCCTACGTCTCTCAGTTAAAGATTCGTCAGTTGCAAACGTTGAGCGTCTAAAACAACTTGGTGCTGCAGGCGTTGTCCCAGTGGGTAAACACGGACTGCAAGTCATCATCGGGCTTGGCAAAGTAGATAGAGTCGCAGAGCAAATGAAAGTGGCGCTCGCACAATAGCGAACCGAATTCTGGTTTAAGTATTCCGCTTAAACAGATAACGCGGTATCACCTTACCGCTCCCCCTAAAGCACAGAATCGCCTAGTCACCGATTCTGTGCTTTTCTTTTGCCGCCCACTTTGTAGCCGATCGACCTCGCATCCTGTCACGAAAATAAACCCTTCTAAAAAATCGACTATTTCTATAAAACCAGCGCTAGTTTGCCCATTGCGTCCACTGTTAACCTGAATTCAGAAGATAAATTAAGACCTATTTAAGGGTCGTAAATTACTCATTTTTTGAAAGTTAAACGAGGTAGAACATGTCTAACGCATTCTATATTCCATCTTTGAACCTAATGGGTGCTGGTTGCCTAGCTGACGCAGTCAAAACGATTGAAAGCCATGGCTTTCAAAAAGCCCTAATTGTGACAGACGGCGTTCTAAACAAAATTGGTGCCGTTAATAAGCTGACAACGCTCCTAGACGAAGCAAAAGTTGCAGCTGTGGTTTATGACGAAACTAAGCCAAATCCAACCATCGAGAACGTCAACGACGGTCTTGCCCTTCTTAAAGAACACGGCTGTGATTGTGTTATCTCTTTTGGTGGTGGCTCACCACACGACTGTGCCAAAGGTATTGCGCTTCTGGCTACGAACGGCGGCGAAATCAAAGACTACGAAGGTGTGGACGTTTCTAAAAAACCTCAGCTTCCTCTTATTGCGATCAATACGACAGCGGGTACAGCATCAGAGATGACTCGCTTCTGCATCATCACTGATGAAGCGCGCCACATTAAGATGGCGATTGTAGACAAAAACGTCACGCCAATTGTCTCTGTAAACGATCCTGAGCTAATGCTCGCCAAGCCAGCTTCACTTACGGCTGCAACCGGCATGGATGCACTGACTCACGCCATCGAAGCTTATGTGTCTATCGCAGCGACACCGGTAACCGATGCCTCAGCTATCAAAGCGATTGAGATGATTCAAGCAAACCTTCGTGAAGCGGTGGCGAACGGTGATAACCTAGAAGCACGTGACAACATGGCCTACGCACAGTTTATGGCGGGTATGGCGTTTAACAATGCGTCTCTTGGCTATGTTCATGCTATCGCACACCAGCTAGGCGGTTTCTACGACCTACCACACGGCGTATGTAACGCAGTCCTGCTTCCACATGTTCAGCAGTACAATGCACAAGTTGCACCAGCGCGCTTAGCGGACGTCGCGCGTGCGATGGGCGTAGATACAACTGGCATGAGCGACGAGCAAGCGGCAAACGCAGGTTTGGATGCGATTCGTCAGCTATCTAAAGACGTGAGCATTCCAGCAGGATTAGAAGAACTTGGCGTTAAGCGTGACGACTTCGACGTTCTGGCCGAAAACGCGCTAAAGGATGCATGTGGCTTCACTAACCCGAAACAAGCGACGCATGACGAAATTGTTGGCATTTTAAGCGCTGCACTATAAGGCAGTTAGATCACGAATTTCGAGTCACTTCTCAGAACTGCAGGTAAAACGTTTGCCTGCAGTTTTGTTTTATAAATGGCGAGGGATTAACTAACACAGATCAATGTTGTGCTATTTTCTCCTGTCTATTATGGAATTCAACACCGTAATAGGAGCAAAGCACCATTCATGCACACGTTAAGCAACTTTAGTCGCATCGCAGAACGAGAGTATGCCCTGAGCGCAGGCCAGATCAATTTGCTCTATTATGACCTCCCTAAAGACTTTCACGACGAATACCGCTCATACGAAGCGCCTCGCCTTTGCACTATTCTTGAGGGCGCAAAATCTGTACGAGTGAACCAATCAGAAGCATTTAAATATCAAAGCGATGAGTTCGTATTGTTGCCTCCGAACTCCACTATTCATATGAAGATGCCGGAATACACTAAGGCGCTGGTGTATGAGTTTACTGAGCCACTGCTCGAGAAGGTCGCGCAACGAGTATCCGACTATTTGGAGTTCGACACCTCACAGTCGTTCGATTTACAAGGTTTCATCGTTAACCCGATTGAGAAACGAGTTGATGCGCTACATGGGAGAATGCAAGAGATCCTCCGCGAGCAAGAAGCCGGTATGGATTTTTTAATTGACCTTACGGGTCAAGAACTCGTGTTTGAGCTTCTTCGCAACAGCGCCTGTCATAGCATCATCAATGGCAATCAAACACATCCTATCAAACGCGCGATTAGGCTAATGAACTCTCATGAGGGTATGCAGCTATCGCTGTCTCAGGTTGCAGAGGAAGTGGGTTTATCGCTATCGAGCTTCTCACAGAAGTTTAAGCTAATGACGGAACAGAATCCGAAACAGTATTTAACGCAATTGCGCTTGAAAGCAGCAAAGCGCCATTTATCCTCGATGTCGGTCACCGATGCAGCCTATGAAACCGGTTATGACAATATCTCCCACTTTATTCGTTTGTTCAAAAACGAGTTTGGCCAAACACCCAAGCAGTTTCAGCGCTCGATGACTCGGCTCAACTAACGTGATGAATACTATTGTGATGAATAAATAACGGCTCCTAGGGAGCCGTTGTTTTACCTGATTCTTGCTTAGGCTCATCATCACTGCGCCTAGGCTTTGTCCCAGATCGACGAAACTCGACCCATAGCGCCATCGAAGCGGCTCCAATCAAATAAGCCATGATAAAGCTGCGATCATCCATGACACACATCGAGACGATATCTAGTGTGTCTTCCACAATCTCACCTCATTAGAAGTAATAGTTAGCTTGTAACCAACCTGTAGTGTCTTTTTTCAGGAACTTGGTTTCCGCAGTGTGTTCCACTTTAAAACCCACTGACACGACGTCTGAAACCATGTAGCCACCACCGATTTCTACTTGAGGTATCCATTCTTTGGTTTGCTGAACATAAGTCGATTTCGGGTTGGCATACAACCAGTGGCCTGCATCGAAAGCGTACATGCCATAGAGGCCAGCTTGATACACATTAGAGTCAAACTTTTGATATTTGATATAGAGATCTGGCCCACCAGGCTGCCAATTAGCATCAAGCTCTTTCCAATCTGCAGAGGTACGACCAACCGACAACATTGGGAATAGCATGATATTGTCCGTCACTTGGAACTTATAGATGAGCCCCGCCAAAGCCGTAGTGCTGTTTCGGTCCCCCAGCACGTCTACGCTAACCCCGAGGCCGTCGGTGACATGGAAATAGCGAGCACGGTAGTTGTAATCCATCTTGTCGTCATAGGTTTTCTTATCCGCCACACCAAGGTCTAGCTGGAAAATATTGTTTCCCATCCCCAACATACCGTTGAGCTGAGTCGCATCACCTGACCGAGAAATACCAAGGGTAGAAAAAGAGGCCGTCGGATCGCCGTAGTTAATATCCTCACTCGCAGCTTCTGTCGGTGGCGAATTGGCCGCGAATGCGCCTGCTGTCAGCGTGCACAACGCGACAGCGAGTAGTGTTTTTTTCATTGTCAGTCACCTGTAATAAAGCAAAACCAGATACCCCAAGAAAGGGGATCCGCTGTGTTCTGGCGCTGACTTTATGGATTGATGATAATTAACTCAAAGTGGTTATTATCAACTATTCGAATGGGTGGAAATAAAATCACCAAACCTTAAGCTCTAACCAACTGTAAATAAACAACTTTTGTAATCTAGCGAAAGGGCAGCTTGAGGGTTTCAGATAGGTTATCGGTGATTAAAGCATTTGGTGGACTCGGCAGCCATCGCTCACCAAGTCCACCATAGCTAAGAGTTAACCGCGCTCAACCGCGGGTTGTTTTAGAGGAAAATAGAGTCTTTTGACCTTGCGGAACACTCCGCCTATGTCTTCCAAAATCACATACAGACATGGTACCGCTATCAAGGTAACCACAGTGGCATACATCACCGCGAACCCTAAGGCGACGGCCATAGGTTTGACAAACGCAGCTTGTAGACTGGTTTCAAACATGATCGGCATGACCCCAAAGAAGGTGGTAATAGAGGTTAATGTGATGGCCCTAAAGCGGGCACAGCCAGCCTCAACCACAGCGGTTTTGGCGCAGTCGCAACGGGCTTTGATTTGGTTGACGTAGTCGGTCATTACCAGTGAATCGTTGATCACCACCCCCGCTGCTGCAATTAGCCCGAATGTCGACATCATTGACATATCTAAGCCGTAGAAATAATGGCCCCAAATCGCCCCGGTTAAACTAAACGGTATCACTGACATAATGATAAGTGGCTGAGCATAGCTCTTTAATGGAACCGCAAGCAGGATATACACCGTTATCATGCCCGCCACGAAGAACACTATTTGCTCTGCCGATTGTTTTTGTTGCTCCTCAATCGTCCCACCTAGTTCGGTGGTGACGTCGGGGAACAACGCCTTCAGCTCAGGCAAGACGTTATCTTCAATGTTTTTCACCGCTTTGTCTGGCTCAATCACCGTTTCATCAATCGATCCATAGATGTACACAGTTCTAAATCCATTCTCGCGGCGGATTTGGTTGATACCGGGTTTGCTCTCTATTTCAACCACGTCACCAAGCATTACTTTCTTGCCCGATGGCGTGGTAATCAACGCATAACGTAGTGATGAGAACGCTTCGCGTGTCAATTTAGGGTAGCGGACCATTACGCGAACTTCTTCGGTGTTACGTAGCACGCGTTGCGCCTCGCCACCATAAAAGCTGCCTCCAACTTGCGCGGCCACGCTGGCCAAATCCAGCCCCAGATCATACGCCACGGGTTTAAGAGAAAGCTGCACTTCTCGGCTACCGGTATCCATGGATGAACTGACATCAAACAGACCCGTTTGCAATTGCAGCTTCGACACTAACTCTCGGCCCGCAGCGTTGAGCGTTTCCATATCAGGGCCGTAGAGTAAGTAACCGAATTCGTCACCATCATCGCCACCAGCCACATTGTCATTTATGACGATAGACTTGAGGCCTACAATGGTCGGCAACTTTTCACGCCAGCGGCGAGACAGTTCAAAGGCATCCACTGGGCGAACGTCTTCATCCACCAAAGGCAAAATCAACATTCCCTCGGTTCGGCTGGTATTGATGGTCATCATGTCGCGAATGACCGGCATACCAAATTCATCTTGAATGTCGTTATCTACCGCTTTAACCACTTTCTCTAGCGTCAGCAAGGCATCGATGGTTTGCTCATCTGAAGCATTACTGTTCATCTCGATTTTGATCATTGGGAAGTCAGAAGGCACTTTCGGGCTGGGTATGATTCTGACATGTCCTGAGGTCACCATAGCGGCGCTCACTACCAATATGGCGATAAAACCTGCCATCACCGACCAACGCCATTCTACGCACTGGCTAACCAAGCGTTTATATGGACCATTTACAAACTCAAAAAAGGCGCGATTAAATCGAGCGCGATAACTGTTCTCTTTCACTGGCGTAAACTTGGTGTGCGCCAAGTGCGCTGGCAAGATCAGCTTTGATTCAATCAGACTGAATATCAGGCAGAAGATCACCACGATCGACAGTCCATAGAAAATGGCTTTTTCAGGTCCGGTTGAAAATAAGAAAGGGACAAACACCGCAATGGTGGTTAACACACCAAAGGTTGCTGGCGTAGCAACTCGCTGTGCGCCACGAACCACGTTAGTGACACCACCGCCATTCTGCTCGACTTCGGTATAAACACTCTCTCCTATCACGATGGCATCGTCGACCACGATCCCGAGTACCATGATAAAAGCAAACAAGGTAATAATATTGATACTGACCCCAAACAATGGCATCAGCATGACCGCGCCCAGAAAACACACTGGCAGCCCCACCATCACCCACATCGCTAAACGAAAGCGCAAGAAGATACTGAGCAAAACCGCGACCAACACCGCACCTTGCATCAAGTTCTTAAGCATCATATCGAGACGTGCATTGAGGTAGTAAGTCATGTCCATCAAGGTATGGATCTTCACCCCATGAGGCAGCGTTTGGTTGCGAGCCTCTATGTAGCGTTGCACGGTTTTTGCCACCGGCACCATGTTTTGAGTTTTAGTGGCTTTTACGGTGAGATAAATGCCGTTCTCACCCGAGAACTTAAAGTAGTGCTGACCTTCGGTAAACTCGTCTTTAATGACCGCGATATCACCAAGCAATACTTTTGAACCGTTGGCACCGAGTTTGACCGGGATTTGGCGGAACTCATAACCGTCATAGTACTGGTTCTCAATACGAATCGAGACCAACCCTGTGTTGGTTCGAACCTGACCTGCGGAAAAATTAGCGGAATACTTTTGGATTGCCGTCACGACATCGTCGAGTGTCAGATCATAAGTACGCAGCTCGTCCGGATGAATTTCGATGCCAATTTCATCCGGCGGAGAGCTCACTTCAACCAATGACACATCATTCAGTTGTAATAGCTCTTTCTCCACTTGCTTGGAAATGGTCTTGAGCTCGGTCAGTGAGGTGTTGCCGGACAGCACCATGCCAATCACATCTTGCTTGAACTCAATTTGAGTGACTTTTATCGGCTCCATCGCCCTTGGAAAGCTGGCAATACCATCGACACGTTGTTTTACTCGATCAAGCACTTCGGGGAGATCAGCTTTGGTATCAATCTCTAGTGTAACCTGACCACCACCACGATAGGCATCCGTTACCGCCTTTTTGATTTCAGTGACGTCTTTTAGCGACTCCTCCACTTTAATGAGGATCGTTTCTTCGATTTCTTGCGCCGATACACCAGGGTAAGAGGCCATTACACGAATGTAGTTGATTTCGAAGTTGGGAAACATTTGCCGCTGGATCAAAAAGTAGCTCACGGTACCCATGATGAGTACAAACGCCATCAGCAAGTTAGCCGCCACCGAATTGTTGGCGAACAGGGCAATAATGCCGCGCTGGGTAGAGTTACTCACTGGCCTCTCCTTGCTGCACTAATACATCCGCCTTATCGTTGACTCGAATGATCGCCATGCCAATTTGTGGGAACTCAGGCACAGTTAGTACCAGTTCATCACCGTTCTCAATACCGGCATCAATAAAGAAGTTGGCCTGTTCTTCTCGCAGCACATGCACAGGTTTCGGGATCAGTTTATCGTCCGGGTCGACCACCCATACGCGTTCATCTATCACCAACTCTTGTGGCACTTTAAACAGCGCCTGCACTTGGCGACCATTGAACTGGACTTCGACATAAGAGCCAAACGGCAGTGGTGTTTCATCAGATTGCAGCCCATAAGGATCTTCAATACGAATCACCATATTGACCATACGAGTAGCGCTATCGACCACCCCTAAATCACGTACAATTTTGCCTTCTCGAACGGCTTCAATTCGCCCCTTGGCAATGATCTTAGCCTTAACGCCTTCAATGTCTTTTGGCAGAAACGGGGCATCAAATCCGGCAATAGGTACCATGACCTCGGCATGTTCAATATTATTGATTTCTGCCACTTGAGAGCCCGCCGTAATGTACTGGCCCACACCAATATTGCGCGATACGACCAAAGCATCGTAAGGCGCTTCCACTTCGGTATTTTCCAGATCGCGATTGGCACGACGCAGCCCCGCCTGAGCTGATTTGACGCGGGCCTCTGCACTCAATACTTGAGGAATGCGCAGATAAAGGTCGGAAACTTGTGTGTCTTTGATTTTCTTGGCTTGGCGCTCTGCCACTTTGGCTTTTGCGCGCTCTTCGATGAGAGTCGCTTGAGCCTGTGCGAGCTCGGCTTGAGCTTGCAGAACGGCGGCTTGATAGTCGTCTTTCTCAATGGTAAATAGCACTTCACCACGTTTGACCACCCCGCCTGAAACAAAATTAGGATGCCAACTGGTCACCTCTCCAGAGACTTGAGTGGAGAGTGCTGTACGCTCTAACGGGACGACTTCTCCAAAGCTTGAAATCTGCACTTGATGAGTCTGTGCTTGCAAGATTTGTGTTTTAACGCGCGGCGTCGTGTCGAGTACTTTTTGCGTATCTATCTCCGGGGCGGTTGATTGCACCCAGAAATAGCCACCAGCGGCCACACCTAAAATAGCGAAGGGGAGTATCCATTTAATACTGCGCTTGAACATAGTTTCCCTTTTTTGTTCTCTAGCCTGTAGTTATTGTACGCATATTAGCCGGCAGAAACTGTAACGTTTCATCATCTTTTTTGACCCACATCGACTTCTTGTTACTGCAAACTGTGACATTTCAATTACGTTGTCCCTAGAAAGCAAAATCCCCGCTTTCGCGGGGATTGTCATCACTCATTACAACTCTACTGGGCAATAAAGCCATCGCATTTGGCAGCACAGATAAAATCATTCTGATGCAAACCTTTAATCGAGTGGCTCCACCAAGTCACTGTTACCTTGCCCCACTCCAGAACAATCGAAGGATGATGAAATTCATCTTCGGCCAGCTCTGCCACCTGATTTGAGAACGCCCAAGCGAGTTTGAAGTTTTTGAACTTATACTGTTTCTCTAGTTGTGGGATGCCATCACGTACCACAATTTGCCAGTCATTTAGTTCTGTAAGTAACTGCTGTTGTTCATCTTTACCTAGTGCAATCGCGTCACTGCTGCATGCTTCGCAGCGTAGTTCGTTAAGCATGAGTTATGTCCTTTGGTTCAAAAAGTGGTGGAAGCAAGCCAGATTCCATGGCGTGTGCCACATCGAGACTGAGATCTTGCTGTTTCAGTTCGTATAGCTGGCGGATATCATCTAGCACAAAATAGGTCGGCTGCATGATATCTATTCGGTAAGGCGTTCTGAGCACATTGTCGATGTTGAACGCTTGGCGAAGCGGCCTTTCGTCATCCAGCGCATACAGCGTTTCACCCGGTGATGACAAAATACCCCCTCCATAAATCTTCAAATCACCGTTTTGCTCGACCAATCCAAACTCGACCGTAAACCAATACAGCCTAGCCAAATAGACTCTTTGTTTACTGCTCGCCTGATACCCCAACTGACCATAGTGCTGCGTAAAATCCGCAAAGTCTGGGTTGGTAAGCATGGCACAATGGCCAAATATCTCGTGGAAAAAGTCGGGCTCTTGCAGATAGTCAAATTCCTCGCGTGACCGCAGAAACGTGGCGACGGGGAACTTGCGTGACGCTAACAATGCGAAGAAACGATCAAAGTCGATGAGTGCCGGCACCGGCTCGACTTGCCAGCCCGTTTCACGCTGCAATACCTGGTTGATCTCGGTAAGTTGCGGCGCTCTATCTAAAGGTAGATCAAGCAGTTCCAACCCGCGTAAATACTCTTTACACGCTCGATCCTGAACGAGATCCAGTTGGCGCTCGACAAGGTCGTGCCAAATACGATTTTCTTCTTCGCTCCAATCAATTAACCCCTGTTCATTCACAGGGTTAGATACATACTGAGTCATGCCATTTCCTTTAACAAGCTCTTTACATTAAGACTATGTGTTCGGGTATCCGCTGACAATAACTGAGCCAAACCAGCCTTGTGAACTACGTGTAACATAAATTTTACAATTGTATATTTTTAGCTTTAAATTCAGTTAATTGAAATTTTCCAGCAAGTTTGACTTCATCACACATTCAACCAAAACTTACAGTCAGGACAACTTCAGCCTTGAGTGTAGATAAAATGTTAACACCCCCTAATTCACGCCATCCCATGTGGATCCCTAAACCAAACACGGTATCCAGCAGTCGCATGCAACAATTCATCGAGGCGCTTGATCCTCTGCCGCAAGCGATAACCGATTATCAGCAGTTGCACCAATGGACGCTGGAAAACCCAGAGCACTTTTGGCAACGCGTGTGGGACTTTTGTGGCGTTGTTGGTTCACGACAAGGTCCAGTATCAGCCCTTGGAGACCCTGTTTGGCAAAGCACGGTTCCGACAAGAGACACCCTTTGGTTTCCTGAATCACGTTTAAACTATGCAGAGAACTTGCTGACTTATGGCGAGAAAAACCCAGAAAACATTGCCATCTTGTTTCAAAACGAGACAGGTCATGTCGAACAATACACGTGGGGAAAACTGCACCAGCATGTCTCAATCATGCAGCAGTGGCTTCGGGGAGCAGACGTGGGAGAAGGCGACGTTGTCGCTGGCTACCTTCCCCATTCACCTTATGCTGTTATCGCTATGCTCGCCGCGACAAGCTTAGGCGCAATTTGGACCTCCACTTCACCCGACTTTGGCTCAGAAAGTGTGATCGAACGTTTTGGTCAGGTGAAGCCAAAAGTGCTGTTTTGCGTGGATGGTTACCAGTTTGGTGGCAAAGCGTTTTCTATGAAAGATAAAAACGATGCCATCTGTCATGCCATCGACGCCATCACGCACGTATGTACGATCGCCTATCAACACCTTGGCCAGAGCGAGCCACCACAAAACGTCACCGTCGAATCGAACGCAAGCAATATCCTTCGTGTTGACTGGGATTCGGTGCTGAAAGACTTTCAAAGCGAACCCGTTCACTTTCATCGTGTACCGTTTAACTCACCTCTGTTCATCCTCTATTCGTCAGGAACAACAGGCAAACCTAAGTGCATTGTTCACTCAGTGGGCGGCATTACCCTCAATCATCTTAAAGAGCATCAACTTCACTGTGATGTTCGCGCCGACGACCGCGTATTCTATTACACTACCTGTGGTTGGATGATGTGGAATTGGCACGTATCGGCACTGGCCAGCGGTGCGAGTCTGGTCATCTATGATGGCAACCCCGTCTATCCCTCGGAGAATGTGCTTTGGGAGTTAGCGCAAAGAACGTCCGTGAGCTTGTTTGGCACAGCGGCTAAGTATCTAGAAGCAATAGAGAAAAGTGGCTTTAACCCAAGCGAAAAGTTTGCACTCACCCACTTGCGAACCCTTTGCTCTACTGGCTCAGTGTTATATCCCGAGCAATTTGACTATGTATATCGTGCAATCAAGTCGGATATTCATCTTGCTTCTATCTCTGGTGGCACGGACATCTGTGGCTGTTTTGTGCTTGGGAATCCAATTTCTCCCGTCTACCGAGGCGAGTGCCAAGCGCCAGGTTTGGGGCTGGATGTTCAAGTATTTAACTCAGACGGGCAAGCGGTGACCGAAGAGCGCGGAGAGTTGGTTTGCCTTAACAGTTTTCCTAACCAGCCCGTCGGCTTTTGGAACGATGACGGAGAGCGATACCACAACGCGTATTGGGCCGACTTTGATCAATGCTGGAGTCATGGCGATGATGTAGTGATGACCGAACACGGCGGAATGCGATTTTTTGGCCGCAGTGACGCGATTTTGAACCCAGGCGGGGTACGTATCGGAACGGCTGAGATCTATCAGCAGGTCAACCAGTTGGATGACATTGTTGACTCGATAGCGGTAGGAAGAACCCGCCATGGCGACGAGAAAATTGTGCTTTTCGTGCAGCTTACGCCCGCAGCGGTACTGGACGAAGCACTTAAACAAGCCATCAAGCAACAACTTAAAACGCATTGCTCCCCTCGCCATGTGCCCTCAGAGATCTATACCATCAGTGAGATCCCAAAAACCAAATCAGGAAAACTGGTGGAACTGGCGGTTAAACAAGTACTCCACGGTAAGGAAGTGAAAAACAAAGGCGCCATCGCCAACCCACACATTCTTGAAGAAGTTGCCCAGTTTGCACACTCATCATAGCAATTAACTTTTTGATTCATCAGCGCTTTGCCTCGAACTCTCGGTGGCAAAGCCTCCTCGTTCATCTACATGAACCGATTCTGAACTCTCCACTCATTCTTCATTCAGTGCAGTTGCTCAATACTGTCTCCATCGATTAACCGCGACTCCACCCAACACGCGGCTTCTGTGCCCCAAAAGATGGACAAATTGAACCAAAGGAAAAGAATGATGAAATCACTTAGCGTAGTTGTTATCACCCTAAACGAAGAGAAACGTATTGCTCGCCTGCTGAGCGATCTAAGCTGCCAGACTTATCAGGATTTTGAAGTCATTGTGGTCGACTCGAACAGCGATGACCTTACCTGTGACGTAGCGAGCAAATATCAAGCCTCATTGCCGAGCTTAACGGTACACAAAATGTCTGAGCGTGGCGTTAGCCTTGGCCGAAATAAAGGCGCTGAACTGGCGAACAATGAGCGCTTACTGTTTCTCGATGCGGATGTTCGTCTCGACAAACACTTCCTACAACAGGCGATCGACAAACTCGAACAAGAAAAGCTCGAAGTCGCGGGTGTTTATATGGGGTCACGTAATCTTGCACCCGCCTATAAGCTGGGTTACAGCCTGTTTAATGCAGGGTTATTTGCTACTCAATTCTTCTTCCCAACCGCGGTCGGCGCATGCATTTTTTCAACCAAACGAGCTCATCAGGAGATTGGTGGATTTGATGAAGAGATCGTCCTTTGCGAAGACTGCCACTACGTTAAAAAGGCCTCAAAGACTTGGCGTTTTCGATTTTTGCCGATGAGCTTTCAGTTCGATCCACGCCGTCTTGAGCAAGATGGCTTCTTTAAGATGGGGGTCACTTACCTAAAAGCGAATGTTCGCCGCTTCCTATTTGGCGAGATGCGTAACAACGAGATGGAATATCAGTTCGGTCACTACCAGAAACAATAAAACAGCCAACAAGAGAGAGTGCATAAAGATTAGGTAAGGATGAGATATGTTTGAAACATTGGGACTGTTTTTGGGATCACTTCTGGACGCATTGATTGGGCCAAACCTAGTAGTGCCGGGTGAACCATTCATGATCGCGGCGGGATATCAGCTCTATTCAGGAACGTACTGGGCGGTCATTGCCGTTCTGCTCGGCGGCCTGATTGGTGACCAACTCAGTTTCCTTATTGGACGACACTATGGTTTTAGCGCCCAAAAGTCTTTGATGCGCTGGCAACCAAAAATTCGTCGCCCTTTGGCTCGCTGCCGTTTGCTAATCAATCGCAATGCGTTTTGGGTTATCGCCTTTGCCCGCCTGCTTGGCCCAATTGCTTGGGTGGTGCCTTTTATGGCTGGCGCTAACCATATCCGCTGGGGGAGGTTCTCCCTCTATGCGACGGTCGGCCTTATTCTCGGTGTTGGGCAATTTGTTACCTGGGGATATTTACTCGCTGCGGGCGTCGACAATGTGCCGATACTCGGTGAAACCGCCACCTTTATTGCCGAGCACAAATACACATTAGGGCTATCGCTTGTGTCATTAGCACTGCTCTACTTCGGCATCAAAAAGCAATGGCGTTACTCATGGCTAAAGGCATCCAGCTTGTTTTTGGTCGGAATGGTCGCACTCAACTATTCGCACTTTTTCTGGTGGAGCGACAACAGCGTGGTACCACTGGCCGAAACAAAGCCTGTCGAGGTGCGCTTAACGGAGCTGGAATATAAAGTATATGCTGGCCAATCGGCTCTCTATTCTGCGCAAGCCGTGAATGTTGTTTACTTAGGCGAGACACCGACACATTTAATGAACGAACTGGGTTGGACTCAAAACAAAACATTCTCGCGCAGTGATATCGAACTTGCCGATTATGTGGACTTGTTGCAACAACGCACGCCACCTGTCTCTGACTTACTCTGGCAAGGTCAGCCACAACACCTAGCGTTTCAGCTGCCCGGCACGCTCACTCATCGGTCACATATTCGTTGGTGGCAAGCGGGGGTTGATTCACAAACCCAACAAACGGTTTGGGTCGGTGCGCTCAGCTATGATGATGGATTAACGTTCACACCCTACGGGGGAATCGTCACGCTGCTCCACTCGGTATCACCCAATGTGGATGCTGAGCGCGACCAACTGAAAACCGATGTGTTTCGACTCAATGACCGATGGAATGCCGAAAACCTTCAGCTTGCGAGTGTGACAACCCAAAATGACCGACACGACTACTTTACCGATGGCCAAGTATTGGTCGTCTCGGAACAAGCGTCGTATGTTAATAGCCTGCAACCTTCTGACAGTACTCAATTTATTACGATGAAGCACGTCTTATAAAGCGGGGGAAATGCCGATTTGTCGGTTGTCACCCATCGTTTTGTATGCAAGCACAAATTAGATTAATTAGCCGTGTCAAACATCGACGGTCCGTTAATTAGCATTTAGCTCTGTGACCGTTTGTATCAACTAATTTCAGCCACATTGATGTTACAAAGCCGCATACCTTATATTCACTTTCAGCAAAAACATGCTCAGTTTTTGCAAAGTCAGCTCAAATAATAAAGGTATAAAACTCAATGATCACTTTGGCCCGTTTCGCATCTACAAGCGATCCAAACCAACTGCGCAGCTCAACGCGCCCACAACCTGCAGCGCCTCCTATCCAAGCTGCTTTATTTTCTCGAACCTCTATGAAAGAGCCTACTCTTTTCCTTGCTCGCCAACCCTTTCCCACCCGCACTTTAACAACACTTTCTTCACTCTGTGGAGGATTGGCATGATAGAAATACACTGGACTGTCGCTTTAGCGATGAGCTTTTGCAGCATGCTAGGCGTTCTTCAAATGTACGGTCGACGCATTGATTCATTCTTTAAACGCGTTGTCGATAACATGTTGAGAGTCGGAAAAGGCTCTATGAAAGCGTCAAATTACTCGCAGCAGCGCACGGAAAGCGAGCTTTATCAGGTAGGACATCAAGAAAGAAAGTATGAGTTTGGCGATTACATCCGCCAGCAGAGCAAACGAAAAGACAAATTGTAATTCTTAACCATTCGATGCTAAAAAGCCCGTGACTCAATACAGTGATTGAATCACGGGCTCATTTCAAAAAACAGTTACGCAGTTAGGCTGTAACAGAGACAACAAGCCAGATGTTGTAAGCAGCGTACCCTGCAAGTAGCAATGCCCCTTCAAATCGATTGATGCGCCCTTGGCGACCAAAACCGTAAGCCATAAAGAACAGCGCAACCGTCATCGCCATCATCACCAACCAGTCGCGAGACAACACAGCCTCTGGCACATTCGCGATTGGCGAGATCATGCCAGCAATACCAACAACAGCCAGAATGTTGAACATGTTGGAGCCGACAACGTTACCGATCGCAATGTCATGCTCGCCTTTGCGAGCTGCGGCGATAGAAGCCGCTAGCTCTGGCAACGACGTACCGAGTGCAACAATCGTCAAACCAATGACCAAGTCACTAATACCAAGAGATTGAGCGATGGTTACGGCACCCCACACAAGGATACGTGAACTCACCACCAGCAGAACTAGGCCTAACACCAACCAGAAAATCGCTTTGCCTAAAGACATGGTTTTCTCTTGAAGTTCTTGTTCTGTTTCGGTCTCTAGTGGGTCACCTTTCCCTTTGATGCCCGAATAAATACTCCAACTGATAAGACTGAAAAATCCCACCAAGAGAATCGCCGCCTCACCGCGTCCTAACACTCCGTTCCACAGCAAAGCACCTAACAATAAGCTAATAGCGAACAGCAACGGCAGTTCTTTTTTCACAATGACCGATTGCACCATGATTGGCGCAATGATTGCGGTAACACCCAAAATAAGTCCGGTGTTTACAATGTTAGAGCCTAGAGCATTACCCAAAGCAAGCTCCGGATTACCCTCTGCTGCTGCCATCGCAGATACCACCATTTCTGGTGCCGAGGTACCAAAACCAACAATCACCATACCGATAAGCAAAGGCGGCATGCCCGCGTGACTCGCAGTTGCCGCCGCGCCATCAACAAATCGGTCTGCACTCCAAACCAATAAGATAAAACCAACCAGAATCGCCAGTGCGGCAAGTGTCATATCGTTGTCCTCAGTAGGAAAAATCTAAAGATAAATTTGAGTATCTTAAGCGAGTAAATAGATGAGCAAGTCACTGTCTGTCGTGACAATTTTAGGACGGGAATAGTGAACTCACATGAATCGCTTCGTCAAATAGTGATTTTTGTCGTGACGATAAAAAATCGAGTCTGCAAAAACTCGATTTGCCGTCTCTACGCTTACGTTATTACTGCGCGTTAGTCCACATCATCCAAGGCCTGGTTGTACGCGACCTTCTGTAAGTTCGCATCAATCGCTTGATCACCCAACATTCGTTGCCAAAGTACCGAGATTTGCTCGAAGCTTCGCTCACTTTCGAGTCTTGTAGGGGCGTCTAACAAGGTCCACTGCGGCGATGATGTCGTGTTTGCGAACACAAATTCAAAGGCCAAACTATCCGCCATACCCAATCTTAAATCCGACACAATGAGTTGATCGCCTTGTTGGCGATATCCCAAAAAGCCATGCGAAAACGCCTCCAATCCAACTAGCGTTGATGGTTTCTCCTCCAGCGGCCACTGACCGCGAGAACGCGCGATAAAGTCGATATGAGGCTCTTTATCAAGCAGTGACGCTAGCCCTTCAAAGTATTGATCCCCTTCGACAACCACAACGCGCCACAACAGAGTGTTAAACGGAGAAGGCGTTATTAGCACTTGCTCATTACTGATGTTTTGTAGCGCCAAGTTGTCTTCCACTCTATCAGCAATCACCTGCTGGGCAACATAGCCCCAAACCAGATAAAAGCTCGATACCAATACCACACCCTGGCACCAGCGCCCTCCCCTATGACGGGAGAACAGTGCAACACCAATGCCTAGCAGCAACGGCAGTGTGTACAAGGGATCAATGATGAATACATTACCCACTTCAAAGTAACCGGGTATTGGCCATAACAATTGAGTGCCGTAAGTGGTCATCGCATCGATGGCAACATGAGTAACAAGCACGCTAAGCACAAGAGCAAAGACGCGAGTAAAAGACCAAAACGCATCGGGTCTAAAACGGCAATATAGCCAGCTGACCACGAGTGAAAACAGCGGAATAAGCAACAGAGAATGCGTGAACCCGCGGTGTTTAATGGTATTGCTCACCGCATCACCATAATCAATCACCACGTCTAAGTCTGGCAAAGTACCAATCGCAGCACCGGTTAGAAGCACCTTAGCGTTACATTGTCTACCAGCAATCGCGCCGGCAACTGTCGCTCCGAGCGCAGCTTGGGTAAGGGAGTCCATTGGGTTTACTTGTGTCCTCTCAACATGTTAACTCGATGTTTTGTTTTACGAGAGTATATGAAAAAGGACCACGCTGATAGAGTAAACAATATCTACATTCAAACGAGTTTCGTTCAGCGCATCGCCTGCTTGCTTTACGTGGTTTAGTGGAAATCTTTCAATGCCCCTTACGTTGTGAGAGATCTTCACTTGCGTGCAAAGGACGAACTTATTAGATTTGGAGAGCCTAACTAGGCATTCATATTTGCCCCTTCACTAAAAATAGGACGTTTTCTTCATGCGTAAATCAGATAAGAAGGTCGATAATCTAATTAGAGAGGTGTTGACCGATGTGTGTGAAGGTACGTTAAAAAGCTACGACGGCTTTCTTTGGGTAACACATACCGTTAAGTTTTCATCTTTCCCACAAAGCTTGAACATCATCTGTGTGTTCGAAACCAATCAAGATAGAACACACTTTTTGCAAAGCGAAGGCCAGCAGCATGTTTCAACAACGATTCAAAAGGCGTTTAATAACGTTGGGGTACAACTAAAGAACGTAAGTAAGCAAATCAGTTACGAAGTACGGTAAAATCAACGACTAATCAAAATGATGCGTATCCACAACTTGAATGAAAAGGAATTTAATTTGTTCAAACTTTACTACTACCCAAACAATGCGAGCCTAGCTCCTCATTTTTTGCTACATCATTTAAACGCAGACTATGAACTGTTGTTAGTTGATAGAAAATCGAACTGTCAAAAATCTGCAGACTATCTTAAACTCAATCCATCAGGACGCATACCGACCTTAGTCGTTAATAACCAGCCAATTTTCGAAAGTCCTGCTATCTGTATCCACATCTGTGAATTACACCCTGAATCCGATTTAATGCCATCGATAGGTGAGCCAAAACGACCTTTGTTTTATCAATGGCTCGCGTTTCTCAATAACACGCTACAAGCTGAACTCATGGTCCGTTATTACCCTCATCGTCACACTAATGATGAAGCGACCATTCCAAATGTCGTTGCGGCACAGGACGATAGAATTGCTGATGCATTGTCGATTATCAACGACCAGCTAGAACATCACGAATACTTGCTGGGTGATACCTTAACTGCATGTGACTATTTCTTGTTTATGCTTGCAGAATGGTCGTTGCCAGTTAAGAAATCACCACTCGAGTTCGAGCACCTAGCAGCGTACTTGAAGTGCCTTTGTTTGAACCCAACCATCAAAGCGGTTTGTGATATCGAGGGTATAGACCTGACACCATTTGAGTCAGACTCATAACCCTCTCTCTTACAAACGGGGCCTCACGCAGTCCCATTCAGTTCGCAGGTTTCAAGTAGCTGAATAATGTCAGTCCAATCGAGTAATAAAGGTTTGCTCGTCATCCACAAAAGCCACAAAGCCACCGTGATAGATAAACACCCGACCACGGCCTTCAACGATACAGGCGAGCTGTGGGTTCAAATCTTCTTCGTTATCTCGGCGCTGGAACGTACCGGTATCGGTGATAACACCGCTGAGCTTAGGCAAATATCCGTAAGTGCGCTTGGCTTGGTCAATCAGGCTCAGTTCGCTGGCGATAGAAAAGCATGAGGGGATGGCACCAGCATCTTCAATAAACATGGGTTTCAGTTCTTCAAAGGCGGTAATCACCAGCCAGTCGATGCCGTTAACATGATGGATAAACATAGAGTATCTCGATAATTCTGATGTGAGGATTTTATCACTATCAGGGGAGTACGTTGTAGAGATTTAGCGGTCAAGGGCGTGATTTCTCTATCTCTATCTCTACCTCTTCCTAACAATCATTTCCAAATCATCACTTCCAAATATTACTAGATAAAGTGAAACACGTTTGCCCTCAGCTTGCCTGCAACGATAGTTATCAAACATAAGTCAGCAGCAATAACCGTTAAGCACGAGATTTCTCTTCACCATCTACTGGAGGCTCTTGAACGACTTTGTGTGGTAACCATTTTGCCAGTGCATCACCCAAAGCTTTTGCGTTGATGGGCTTAGAAATATAGTCATCCATCCCTGCTTGAAGACACTTTTCTTTATCGCCTTGTATCGCGTTTGCGGTCATAGCAATCACTGGAATCGAATGATTAATATTGGCATTATTGGTGTTTCGAATTTCTCTCGTCGCTTCATAGCCATCCATTTCTGGCATCTGACAATCCATGAACACGAGATCATAACCAGAATGAGCTCTTAATGCGGCTAACGCTTCTAATCCATTTTTCGCCTTATCGACTTTAATGCCGTACTTGGCAAGTAACGATTGAAGTACCACTTGATTCGTCGTCACATCATCCACAATTAACGTGCGCGCTTGATACTGCGTTTTCTTCGCCTGTGTGTGTCGTGTTACAAAGCTATCTTTAGGACTTTCGGAGTTAAGCCCAGATACTTTTTCAAGAACTCCGAGAAGATCTGATTGTTGCATCGGTTTGGTTAGATAACCCGTAAATCCAGCTTGCTGCATCAGTTTAGCGTCTCCCCTTTGCACAACGGAGGAGAACATGACCAGTTTCGTCTCTTTGATCGATGCGTCTTTTTGGATTTGTTCCGCCAATTGGACCCCATCCATATTTGGCATTTGATAGTCGATGATGGCGATCGTAAACGGTTTGCCTTCTTTATTGGCTCGAATCAGGGCGTGCAAAGCTTGCTCACCACTTTCAACAACTTCATGGTCTAACTCCCAACGCCCGAGAATTTGCGTCATCAGGTTTCGATTCGTTTTAATATCGTCAACAACCAGCACGCGTTGACGCTTCAAATCGCCGGTAGGTAAATAAACGATGGATTGTTGCTTAGAGTTTTCGAGCTTAATGGTAAACCAAAAATTTGAGCCTTCTCCCTCTACACTCGATACGCCAATACTTCCCCCCATAATTTCAGATAAGCGCTTACTAATCGACAAACCCAGCCCTGTCCCGCCGTACTTCCGTGTCGTCGAACTGTCTGCTTGAGAGAAGCGCGAAAACAACTTCTTCTGTTGTTCATCGTTGATTCCAATTCCAGTGTCTTTGACCTCAAACTTGATAACACTGTCGGTCAATCTCTTTTCTACCACTGAAACATAAACCGCCACTTCACCTTGCGCCGTAAACTTTATCGCGTTGCTTATGAGGTTGTTCAAAATTTGACGAATGCGCCCAGGATCACCCTTATAACAAAGGTCCATCACAGGTGTTGCCGGGCAAATGAGCTGAATGCCTTTTTGCTCTGCTGCAAAGTACAACATAGCCCCTACTTCTTCGATGACTTCCCCTAAGTCGAAGTCGATCAGCTCCAGATCGATCTTACCCGCTTCAATTTTCGAAAAATCCAGTATGTCGTTGATGATGGACAGTAGCGACTCTGCACTGTTCTTGGTGGTCTCTGCCATCTTGCGTTGCTGTTCATTTAACCTAGTATCGAGCAGCAAGTTAGCCATCCCAATTACCCCATTCATTGGAGTGCGGATTTCATGGCTCATAGTGGATAAGAAGTCGCCTTTTGCCTTGGCTGCGGCTTCTGAACGCAAGGATTCTTGCTTGAGCTTTTCGTTGTAGTGACGCATTTGTTTATTATTTTCAATAAGACTGGACGTCATTTCTTTGAAGCTCAACGTTAATTTGGAGAACTCATCTCGACCATGAAGGTGCCTGCTTTCACTGAGCTTTTCCAATCCAAGGTTCAACTTGCCGATACCCACATCGTGCGTCGCCTTTAGCAGCGTATCTAGCCGACGCTTAACGCGAGCAGAGCTCCAAAAAGCCACCAGCACAGAAATAACCGCTGACACGACTGTCCCTAATATCAGCACTAGGCTTGTTTGCCGCGCAGACTCCGCGGATTCAACGGTTCTAACATGAATCAGTTGTTCTTCCACTTCGATAAAAGTGGCCATTTTCAGTCTTATTTCATCATTGATGGATTTACCGGTTTGTTTTTGTACCAGCTCAATGATGGAGCTCATACTGGCTCGCCCCTCTGTCACTGCTCGTCTTTGTTCGATCTCTTCTGTTGCGGCCTCTTGTAACCAAAGTTTATGTAACGCATCAACTTCCCACAGTATTTCAACCTGTGGCGGGTTATCACTGACTTGTTCTGCCAGCGTGTTGATTTTTTCGTTCCAAACCGGCGTAGACCAAGTGAAAGGTTCTAAAAACACTTCGTCGCCGGTGATAAGAAAGCCACGCTTACCTGCTTCCATATCAACTACCATGGTAAGCAACTCTTGTGCCCTCGCGATCGCTTTATGAGTGTGTTCAACCCAGCTTGCATCCTCAACCATTGATTGCGTATTTTTGTGTACCGAAAGCGACACCAAAAGCATTAACAATACTGGAATTGAAAAGCTCATTAATACTTTTCGCTTTATTGATATATCATCAAACCATCGCCCGAACGCTTCCATAATATCCCTATTATTAATAAAGCAATTTATAGCAGTGTAGGACAAAAACTCTCAGTTTTTAGTGCCCTTTAGAGGGGTTTTATAGCGGAAATTGGTTAAGAAGTGACTTTGTTCGTGATGTGTTGGTTGGACGCTTGGTTGTCAGCCAAAGTGTCGCTACATAAGCGACACCCTCCCTTGAGCCTTGAGCCACTTAAGTCCTTCTCGTTTAGCGAGTCCTTCGATATGCTGAGCATCAATAAACTGGATGACAGCGTCTGAATGGGTCTTTGAGTATTCCCTTAAGCTCCAGCCGATCGCTTTTTGGATAAAGAACTCTTTGTTGGGTTGGTTTTCGGAAATGATCTCAAACAGCAGAGACTCATTGGTGTCTTGTTTGAATTTGAGTTGATAAAGGATCGCGGTTCGCCTAAGCCAAATATTGTCACTCTGTCGCCACTTGAGAATAAAACACGCAGTTTGATCGGGAAAGCGCTGAAACAAACTCGCGACGATATGAGTCGCCAACATATCGACCGTATCCCACCAGGACTTCGTCGTGATCCACCGTTCAACATCCTCAAGAAAGCTCTCTTGCAACACCTTCTTCTGTTTGATTAGAAGATCCACGGCGACGAGTTGATATTCTCTTTGAGGCAAGGCCCATAGTTCGTCGACAACTTTTGCCAGCTCATTCATGTTTGGCATCTTCTGTTTTGAAAACAGGGTGTGAAGTGCTTTACGGCGCGGCCATGATTGAATTCCATAGAACTCATACTGGTCACGCATATAAGCTTTCATAGATGCGGCGTTATCGCTGTTGGCGAGTGGCTGTAAGGCTGTTTGTACCTCAATGTTCCAAGCGTGCATGACACCTCCATTTACCGTCAATGTCTTTGCTCTTCATTAAAGCAATGAACATAATATTCTCCCAGTGTCTGTTTCCCATAGCATGATGCAGTTGAATTAAGACGTCTATTGGCAAATCGCCTTCAAAGCGACAGAAGCCATGGTCAACTCTGACTCCGCAACCAATAAAAAGGGAGGCACTTGCCTCCCTAGGTTAACTAGTCACCTGAAAATACCTGCTGTAGCCTCGCCACAGCTTCGATGACCCTAGTACGAGGGGTCGCTAAGTTGAAGCGAAGGTACCTCTCGCCTCCCAGGCCAAACGTTGAACCATGGTTGGCTGCGATCTTCGCTTCGCTTTGTACTTTCTCGATAACCTCTTGCGGTGCTAACCCTGTCTGTGAAAAGTCGACCCAAGACAGATACGTCGCTTGCAGTGGCATCGATTTAAGCCCTTTAATGGCATTGATGCCCTCGTCAAATATGCGTCGATTCTCATCAAGGTATTTCACCAAGGCCTCTAACCAAGCTTCACCATGCTCGTATGCCGCTGTCGCCATTAGCATTCCCATTCGATTTGGACCGATGCCAGCGGCATTGAGAACGTACTTGAACTTATCTCTTAGCTCAGGATTGGGGATGATAGCCGCTCCGGTTAACGCGGAGGCAATATTAAAGGTCTTCGTCGTTGCCGCCAAAATCACCATGTTTTGCTCGTGCTCTGGTGCGGCAAGAGTGGCGACGGTATGTTGATGGGGAGGAAAAACCAAGTCGTGGTGAATCTCATCTACGACCAATACAAGATTACGACGAGCACAAAGTTCGGCGAGCGCTCGGATCTCATCTTTGCTCCATACGCGCCCGCCAGGATTATGGGGTGAGCACATAACAACGAGCTTTTCTGAGCCATCTAGGCTTGCCTCTAGAGCGGCAAGATCCATTTCATATCGACCTTGTTTTTCCACTAGCGGGCTTTCCACTACGACACGCTGGTTCGCTTTAATGACTTTTGAAAACGCATGGTATACGGGTGTGAAAAGAATGACGCCATCGCCAGGCTGAGTGTAGGCTTGAACACACAACGCCGTCCCCTGAACGAGCCCTGCACACGTGACAATCCATTCAGGAGATACTTGCCAGTGATGTCTTTTGCTCATCCAGTTCACAACTGATGCTTTGTAGCGTGAATCATCACCGTAGTAACCATTCACGCCATTTTCAGCGGCATCGGCCAATGCTTGGTTGACGGCTGGTGGTGCTTTAAAGTCCATGTCCGCCACCCACATCGGCAGGCCATCATCCGTCGATACACCAAAACTTGCCTCCATCTCATCCCACTTTGCGGAATGAGTACCTCTACGCTCTACAATTTCATCAAAGTCAAACACAGCCTATCCCTATCTAAATCACGCTCATTCGATAACGCGATTTTAGTATCACGATTTCAATAACAATTGAGCCAGTTTAAACTGTTGATTTCAATAGGGCTAGTGGCTAGACATGGTCAATTGCAAGTGTCCGGTGTGTGGGTCTGTTGATTCATCGACAATACAAAATCCACAGCGGTGATAAAAGCCGATAGCACGACAGTTGTGTTTGTAGACGGAGAAAGAAAGCGTATCGCGCTTTTTACGGGCGTCCATAAGTAGCCGCATCCCAATACCGCTGCCTTGCGCTTGCGGCTCGACAAACAGCGCAGCCAACTCATTATCCACTAGCGCGTAAAATCCAACAACTCGTCCAGCAAGCTCGTACACATAAACTTCGGCATTTGGGAGATACACATTGCGCATATCATCCAGCTTGTCATACCAAAACCTAGGCTCTAAAAAGTCGTGTGATTCCACAGATGCCGCCAGCCAAATCTTCAAGACACTATCTGTATCTTGTGGAGTGTATTCTCTGATCATGAAGGTGATTCCGTTTCCTACCTTGCTCAAAATCTTCTGCCCCACTTTGGAGGCACGCCTTCAATAGTAGCTGGAATTTATGAGCTTAAAGAGAAATCATCCATTATTTTCTAGAAGTTCCAGTCTAGCTTCGACTTTATTGCAAATGTATTCACCGATTGGAATGGCCGATGTGGCCGCTGGGGATGGAGCATTGCAGACGTGCAAACTGCGGGAAGTTTCGGCAAATAAGAAATCATGTACCAAGCGGCCATCAGACATCACCGCTTGAGCTCGAATGCCAGCAGGGTACGGTTCAAGATCTAAAACCTCAATCATAGGACAGTACTTGCGCACTAATTGAAGGTACCCGGGTCGCCACAGAGAGTTCTTCAACTCGTTCAAACCGGCCTTCCAATGGGAGTACGATACGCGCCAAAACCCTGAAAAGGTTAGCATCGCCAGTGTATCTTCAAGACTAAAATTGATCTTGCCATAACCTTCACGCTTAAAACCCTGAACGGCATTGGGGCCAACGGTCACAGAACCGTCGATCATTCGTGTTAAGTGTACCCCTAAAAACGGAAGCTCTGGATCGGGAATCGGATAGATAAGGTGGCGGATGACATCGTTGTGTTTGGCATTCAATTGGTAGTATTCACCACGATAGGGAATGATTTGGAAATCGACATCAATGCCAATCATAGCGGCCAGTCTGTCCGCCATCAGTCCACCACATACCACAAGTTGTCGAGCTTGCAATTGGGTTGGCACACCATTGACCAGACACTCAATATTCACCACATCATGTTGCTCATTCAGGGCGGTAACTACGCTCGATAAAGACACGACTCCTCCGAGCGACTGGAACTGCTCGGCCATCGTTTTGGTTACCTTTCGATAATCCACAATGCTAGTGGATTCGACCTTAATAGCGCCCAAGCCTGTAATATTGGGTTCAAGTTGCTCCAATTGCTGTTGGTTGAGCAATGAAACCTCGATACCATTTTCAAGGCAGCGTTGATAAAGCGCCTCCATTCTTTGCTTTTCTAGAGCGTTGGTTGCAACCAAAAGCTTGCCGCAGTTTTCCACCGGAATACCATGTTCGGCACAAAAGTGCTTGGTCGCTTCCGCCCCGCGTTTACAAAAGTCCGCTTTAAGGCTGCCCGGTTGATAGTAAACACCCGCGTGAATAACGCCGCTATTGTGGCCAGTTTGGTGATGAGCAAAGTCCGATTCTTTTTCCACCAGCATGATCGACGCTTGCGGGTGTCTTTGCAGCAGTTGCCACGCGGTGGACACGCCAACGATGCCCCCACCAATCACAATATAATCATGGAGTTCTGTCATCACTTATCCTTGTGAAACGAGCTAATTGCCTTAACCATACCTTGTGTTTTTCTAGCGAGGAAGGACGGGAGTCACTGCTTTCAAATAAAGTGATATCGAGCCCTCGTAAATACGACGCTGCTCTTGCTGCGTGACCTCTGCAAACTGCATAGAAAATGCAAAACCATGTAGATAGTCGGCTAAAAGATTCACAGCGTTCATTTTGTCGTCATTGCTTAGAGTTAAGGGGGCGACTACATCATTAAAACGGGCGATAAATACTTCGGCCGGCCCACTGCTCTGCATTTTGAATAACGTTTCCAGCAGTCCTGAATACTCTCTGAGAAGCCCAAGATAACTCCAGCCCAACTCAGTTAGTTCATGCTGCCATGTGGCTTGATGGTTTGGCTGATAAATCCCTTCCACTAGAGACACAGCAACGGCTTCCAATAGGCTATCTTTATTTTTGAAATAGTGATAAATCGCCATCGCATCGACATTGAGTTCGGTAGCTAAACCTCTGATGCTTGGGATTTTTCCGTTGGATTGCATCATTTGTTTCGCCATCTCAACAATGCGCGATTGACTCAATCCATCACTGCCCTTCTCTGGGCGACCGCGTTTTTTGGCATTGACAGTCATAAGAGATCCTAGTTAAACTCCACTTAATTTCTACACTGTAGAATTTTAGCAAAAAGTCCGCTAATTGCACACCATTATCTCATCGAAATAGGAGCCCCCAAATGGCCAACATCGTCTACATTGCCACCAGCCTTGATGGTTATATCGCCGACAAGAACAACGGCGTGGAGTGGCTGCATGATATTCCCAACCCAGAGGGTTCCGACTTTGGTTTCGCCGAGTTTATGAACCGAATCGACGCATTGGTTATGGGCCGCAATACTCTAGACATTGTATTGAGCTTCGACTGCGACTGGCCGTATTCCAAACCTGTGTTTGTATTGAGTAACACCTTAACTGAAGTGCCAGAAGGCCTTGAAGGAAAGGTGTATTTAGTGAAGGGCGAGCTTAAAGACATCATTAACGAGCTCGCTTCCAAAGGATACAAGGATCTCTACATTGATGGCGGTAAGACGATCCAAAGCTTCCTTAAGGAAGATCTGATCGATGAGCTGATTATTACCACGATTCCTGTCTTGCTTGGTGGCGGTATCCCGCTTTTTGGTGATCTTGATAAACCACTGAAGTTCAAGCATCAGTCGGCAGAAAGGTATGCCGACTGTATTGTTAAAAATCGCTTTGTGAGGGTTTAACCTAAGGCTTAGCTAACCAAATATCTCGGGTCTAGTGTAGGGTTTGGCGTAAGTTCCCCCCAAGCTATGATATTTGTACAGTGCACTTTACTCATAAGGTGATATGCTCTGGTGTAATACTGTGCAGCTAATCGCACCGTGCCTTCGGAATAGATGGCGTAGGAATATGAGATGAAGACCCTTGAGCAAGAACTGTCTCGAATTGACCTTAACCTTCTGGTGTCGCTGAGCGTACTGATCAAAGAACGTAACGTGTCTCGTGCGGCACAAAAGCTCTATTTGTCGCAGCCAGCAATGAGTCGCACTTTAGCCAGACTTCGTGATTTATTGATCAACGACCCACCCACTGGCAAGCACGGCAACGATGACACTTGCTGACTGCCTGCACTATCAGTTTGTCGATTTGTCATTGGACGTTCGCTCCAGCCAACATTACCTCAACCCAATAGATCTAGAACTGGCTGAGCAAGGCTTACAACGTAAAATTGCCCTCAAATCCGGACAACTGACGACGCTCATGGATTCGCTTTCTCGCACCGATCGTTTAATGATCTCCAGCCATGCGCTGGTTGAAGACTTAGCTCATCGGCCAGAGCTTCAGGTGATCAAGTCCTTTAATGAACCACAATATTGTGTCGGCCTGTATCTGATAGAACATCGAAAAACAGTCAGTAGTCCTGCCCACCGCTGGTTTAAGGAGCTTATGGTGGCATCGCTGTCAGAAAGGATTTCTGTGACATGATGCCCCCATGTAGGCGCTGACTCCAACTAGACAACGTAGCGCAGAATCGAATCCGTTCTGTGAACATCCGCAATCATCTGCAACTCGGCCAAAGCGGTGTTGTGCACCGTGGTTGCATCAATTTCCTTACCATTATATTGAAGGGATCGAGTGGCGCATGCGTCATCAACAACAAAGACCTTGAAGCCGCGCTCCATTGCCGCTCGAGAAGTCGTACTCACGCACATATGCGTCATCATACCGACAACCACTAAATGATTGACCTGCATGCTCTGTAACACTGACTCCAGCGCCGTCTTCCAAAAGGCGTTTGGAAAGTGTTTGCTGATAACTACTTCACTATGGAGAGGTGTGACGCTCTCGTGCAACTGTTGCCCTGCGCTATCTTTGAGCAAAAATGGTTTAGATGCATCGAGGTTTTCGTGCTGAATATGTATAACGGGCCAGTTTTGCTGGCGAAACGCATTCAATATTGCCGAGGCGTTGTCTGCTGCAGTCTTTGGGTTGTTAAGTGGCAGTTGACCGCCTTCAAAATAGTCGTTCTGGATATCAATCAGCAACAATGCTGTGTGGTGATTTGTCATATTGTGCTCCCTGTTCAAATAATCGACACCACTTAGATTAAAATCATAACTATGACTTTTTAATGGCTTACAATCACTTAAACTGGTCATATTCAGACAAGGAAACAACGTGATAAAAGTTTCGATTCTCCATTACGAAGATGCAATGCGCTCGGCTATTTATGGGATTATGGACCTGTTTACTATCGCCAATCGCCTATCCCAAAGCGATAAATTTGAAGTCCAACACGAATTGGACTTTGACGACACAGTAATTAACAAATTGCCGGATATAGTGATCGTCCCTCCTTCTGGCGCTCACCCTTTGCCTGATTTCAAATGTTTAAATATGACGTCCTACTTGACGTACTTGGCCAACCACAACGTCGACATTGCTGCTTCCTGTGCTGGAGTATTTTGGCTCGCTGAAGCTGGATTACTCAACGGCAAAAATGTCACTACACACTGGAACCTGTGTGAACGCCTAAACCGAGAATATCCTCAAATTAACCACGTGGAGAAGCGCGATATACTCGTCGTTGATAGAGGAATAACGACAGCGGCAGGACTATTCGCCTACCAAGATTTGGTTCTCCACCTTATCGCCCAGTACGAGGGCTTCGAACTCGCAAAACGCGTTGCTGACTTTGCTCTACTCGATATCAATGGCCGGTTACAAGCCTATTATGAACGTTTTGTACCCGATACTAGTCACGGTGACGCAATGGTTTTGAAAGCACAGCGATATTGCACCGAAAATCCGAAAAGTAGCGTAAAAGACATCGCTGAACACTGCAAAATCAGTGAGCGTTCACTACACCGTAAGTTTGTTTCGGTGCTAGAAATATCACCACGCGAATACATTGTTCAAGCCAAAATCGAGCATGCTCGCACGTTGCTTTGTTCTTCGGAGATGACTGTTGAAAAAGTCGCCTATGAACTTGGTTATCAGGATGTCAGTAACTTTGGTCGCACCTTCAAGAAAGTGACTCAACTATCACCAGCGGCGTTTCGACGCAGACAAATTAACCATCAAGACACACTGCACTCTTCTATAAAATAACGGAAGGTGTATACTTAAATTAATTTACTTGTATCGCTGTACTTTGGGATCTACATGCAGTTCAAAAAAATGGAAGCGCCACTGGATATGCAAATCGGTGCTCGGTTTGAGACGAAAACACACGGTTATGTGACGGTCATTGAGTATTACAATACCCACACTGTGATTGTTGCGTTTGAAAATACCGGTAATGTTCGTTCAACTACGGCTTCTAAACTTCGCAGCGGCCAAATTACGGACCGCTCCGTTCCTATCCAGTCAACGATGGTTGGAGAAATAATTGAATCTCCTAAGCATGGTACGCTAACCATTATACGAGTTGAGTCTGAAAATATTGTTGTCCTCGAAAATGAGCAAGGTGACGAAGTTCGTTTACTACGCCCAGCTGTTCAAAAACTTCGTGAAAGAATTGATGACACAGAATTGGAAGACCAAGAATCTCAACTACCTACTTCATTATCTGCCTTAACGAAAAGAAATAAGAAAACTAAAGACGTTAATAGCCTTCTCAAGAAAATGCTTACGGACTACGGTAAATAATCAGTCCTTTTCTAAAGTTATTCATCACCTTCACAAATAAATACCCCATCACTCATTTGCAAGCACTAAAACCATACACATAAACTATACTTTCTATTGGCTTTAATACTTAAGTGTTAAGGCCACCCCTAATTGCTACATTCCTTAAATTAATGCGATCTCCATCACAAGGGCAATTTGGTTTTGTGACAGAGGTCTATTGTTGTTTTGGTCAATTTGGCTATGATTTCCCCATCCAATAGCGAGGGTGATGACACTCTCCCCCTATAAACTCAAATAGAGAATGATGATATGAAAAAGATTATGGTTGTATGCGGAAATGGTCTTGGTACTTCACTAATGATGGAAATGGCAGTTAAGGAAGTAGCAGGTAAAATTGGTCTGGATGCAGAAGTTGATCATGAAGATCTATCATCTGCAGCGTCAAGTAACGCTGATATTTGGGTAGCTGCGACGGACGTAGCAAGTCAGCTAGCAGACGCGGGTAAAGAAAACATTGTAAGTCTTGCAAATATTTTTGATAAAGCTTCAATCGAAGAACAATTGAAAAAATTCATGTAAGGGCTAGTTGTAATGCAAAATTTCTTCGAATTTATGCTGGGCTTATTAAAAGAGCCCGCAATCATGGTTGGTTTAATTGCTTTTGTTGGCCTTATTGCACAAAAAGCTGATGTTTCAACCATTCTAAAAGGCACCATTAAAACTGTAATGGGCTTCCTAATTTTAGGTTTTGGTGCTGGCGCTCTTGTTGGCGCACTAAATAACTTTTCAACGGTATTTACTGAAGCATTTGGCGTAAGTGGTGTTATTCCAAATAACGAAGCAATTGTTGCTCTAGCACAAGAAGCTTTCGGTTATGAAATGGCTCTTATTATGTTCTTTGCGTTCCTAGTTAATATTCTTTTGGCGCGTTTCACTCCGCTAAAGTTTATTTTCCTAACAGGTCACCACACCATGTTTATGTCTATGCTGGTTGCGGTAATCCTGTCTACAGCTGGAATTCAAGGTGCAACGCTAGTAGCAATGGGTTCTATTATTGTTGGTTCGCTAATGGTTGTCATGCCTGCTCTAGCACAGAAGTATACTGTAAAAGTAATGGGCACTGATCAACTAGCAATGGGCCACTTCTCAACGTTCTCATACATCATTGCAGGCTTTATTGGCAGCAAGTTTGGTGACGCATCTAAAACGACGGAACACATCAACGTACCTAAGAGCCTAATGTTCTTGCGTGATACGCCTGTAGCGGTTGCAACGACTATGGCTATCTTCTTCATGTTTGCTTCTATCTTTGCAGGTGGCGAATTTGTAGAAAGCGTATCTGGCGGTCAAAACTGGGTAGTGTTCACCTTTATGCAATCACTAACGTTTGCTGGTGGTGTATACATTGTTCTTCAGGGCGTGAAGATGTTGATTGCGGAAATCGTTCCAGCATTTAAAGGCATTTCAGACAAACTAGTACCGGGCGCTAAACCAGCACTTGATTGTCCAATGGTATTCCCTGTAGCACCTAACGCGGTATTGATTGGTTTCCTATCATCGTTCGCAGCTGGTCTTGTCGCTATGGGTATCCAAGGTGCATTTGACTGGACGATTATCGTAGCAGGTGTTGTTCCTCACTTCTTCGTAGGTGGTGCAGCGGGTGTTTACGGTAACGCAACAGGTGGTCTACGCGGTGCGATTCTTGGTGCCTTTACACAAGGTCTATGTATCTCGTTCCTACCAATGCTACTGCTACCAGTTCTAGGCGGTCTTGGTCTTGAAGCAACAACGTTTGCTGACTTTGACTTCGGTGTTGTTGGTCTACTTCTAGGTTGGTTGGTTCAATGAGTATTTTTAATCTAGTTGGTGATAACGGCATCGTTATCTGCACCGAAGAAAACCTGTCGGTCGATGCAGCGCTAGAAATCACTTGTTCAAAGTTACTGGAACAAGGCAAAGTGGAAGTGAGCTACCTTGAAGCTATCAAGGCAAAGCACAAAGAAATCGGTGCTTACTATGTACTCGCTCCTAAGATTGCAATGCCTCACGCTCGTCCAGAAGATGGAGTGAACGAAGCAGCACTTCAAGTGACTGTGTTCAAAAACGGTGTCGACTTAGAGTCAGAAGATAACGGTGACGTTTACTTCTCAGTTACTCTAGCGGCGATGGACTCAGACAGCCATATCCAAACCATTATGGCACTGGCTGAACTGTTCCAAAACGAAGATGACGTTGACGCCATCATCGCTGCGCAAAGCAAAGCTGAGATTATTGAGATTCTGAAAAAGTACTAGCCTCAATAAGATACATTTGAAATAGAAAGCCCTTGTATGCAGATACAAGGGCTTTTTTTTGGTTCATCGCGGATTAGCGGGAGCTGAAAACAAAAACGGTAGTTAATGGTATGGTTACATCGCCAAACACAACCTGCCAAAAACTACCGTTTTCATGTCGAATAATACTTTCCTATCTTCCTTCTGGGAAGGCTTTGAAATCATAAAGTCCCACAAAACTGACTCCTTAATTACAATCACCTTGAAGCCTGACTCTACCGCTCACTGCCAATGCGGTCGCTCATCCGACTCTATTCATGACTACCAATGGCGAGTGCTAAAAGAAACAATGATGTTCGATATTCCTGTTGAGCTTTTGGTACAAACTCGACGGATAAACTGTCCTGACTGTGGCGTAAAAACGGAAGCTATACCATGGGTTGCACCATATGCTCGAATCACAAATCGCTTGAAGGGCTATATTGAAAAGTTACTGCCCCTATTGCCTATCAAGCATATCTCCGAGCTGACCGGAGTGCATTGGCATACGATTAAAGAAATTGATAAACAACGTCTTAAGCGAGTTGTGCCAACGGTGCCTTGGAGTGATTTGCGTCAACTTGTTATGGACGAGTTCGCCATCTTCAAGGGGCACAGATATGCGACGGTCATTGCTGATGCTCAAACACACCAAGTGCTTTGGATTGGCATAGGCCGAAGCCGAAAGGACATTCGCCCATTCTTTGAAGAGCTCGGCGACAATGCCGTCAACATTGAAGTTGTGGCAATGGATATGAACACAGCTTTTGACCTTGAAGTGCAGGCGCATTGCCCAAATGCTCGTATTGTCTATGACATGTTTCATGTTGTAGCCAAGTTCGGTCGAGAGGTCATGGATAGGGTTCGTGTAGACCAAGCAAATCAATTAAAAACGGACAAGAAAGCACGTCGTTGGATAAAACGTTCCCGTTGGGTGCTTCTGAAAAACCGAGAGAACTTGAACGTAAAACAACAGAGTTATCTTGATGAAATACTCTCAATCAACCGAGACCTCATGATCACTCATCTGCTTGGAGCTCAACTCAAGGAACTTTGGTATTGTGACTCAGAGGAGCACGCTAAAGGTTTATGGGAAGTATGGTGGCAGCAGGTGAATGAAAGTGGCATACAACCTCTTATTAATTTTGCTAGAAAGCTCAAACCTTACCTTCACGGAATAGTGGCATCAGCTTCATACCATCTGAATACTTGCACCTTGGAAGGTATCAATAACAAGATAAAACTCATCAAGCGAATGGGTTATGGTTACCGAGACACGGACTACTTCTTTCTAAAGATTAAAGCGGCCTTCCCCGGAAAGCCGCGATGAACCTTTTTTTATAAGGTCGAAATACTATTTAATTTCTTCAGCGGCTAAATGCAACGCGCGTTCTTCATCGAACAATTCCGCGTTAAAGATGACAAAACCGTTGAACAAGATGCCGCTTGTCACTTGAGGTCGTCCTTTAAAACCTGCCGACGCGAGCCTTTGACAAAGTGCTTCGGGCGCCGATTGATACACAATATCCAAAAAAGGCAGCAGGCCATCGGTCACTATGCCTTGAGCATTAAACTGCTCAATCGCGTCTGAAAAAAGGTCTGAGTCGGTGTGTTCAATGATCTCAATAACGTGTTCCAATCGCATGTATTACTCAATTCCATTTTAATCATAGAGTTACTGCCAGAGTGTACACTAGTTCTTATCCCTATTACATGGATTGGATCAATGTCACTCTTTCAGTTCATTAGATCGCAAGAGCGATAACCAGGCCAGCACTGACCAAAATCACCCCTAGAATGCGTGTATTGAGCCAGGGTTCTTTCAAAAACCACATCCCCATAAACACGCCAAATATGATACTCACCTGACGCAGCGCGACCACGTAACTGACATTCTCAACCATGGTCATCGCAAACAGAACAATACCATACGTTAATCCCATCATAACGCCCGCAGTCGCCGACTGACGTTTGTACTTCCATGCAAGCGAGAGCTCTCCAACTTGTTTGGTGAGCAGCAGCCAAACCAAAATTAGCAAAGCAATACCCGCTGTTTGTAACCCAAGATACAAAATCGCGATGTGAAGAGGAGACAGCGACGAGGTTTCCGACATCAACCAATTGATGCCCTCTTTATCAATGATCGAGTAAATCGTGGTACCAACTGCTGCGACAAACGCCCATAAAACACCAAGATTGGCGTATGCACTAACTGTCAGCTGCCTAAATGCCCTTACCGGAACCAACAAGCAACCTAAGGTTAGGATTGCAAATCCGGCCCATGCACTTATATGCAGCGATTGACCGAAGAACCAAGCCCCTACCCCAACCATTAATACAGGCAATGCACGAGCTATAGGGTAGATCACACCAATGTCACCATGTTGATAGGCTCTGAGAAGTCCCACCAAGTAGATCACCTGACCCACGGCACTAAGCGCAAGCAGTCCCCAAAAGTAAGGGCTGACATTGCTGAACCCTATTTGCCAAAAGCACCAAATGATAAATGGAGCCAGCAGTAAACATTGAGAGAGCGAAGCCCCAAGGGTGAAGGAGTAACCTGAGCCACTATTTGATTTGCCAAGAATGTTCCAACCAGCATGAAGTAATGCCGAAAAAATCACCAAAAGTGCAGCATAAAGTGTCACAACAAAATCCACGTAGAAAGGCCAAGCAGCATGTGAACATGCTGCTTGGTAGAGGGGGGCACCTCAATCGAGGTCTATCAAATTACTGTCTTTCGAGTTGAGCAATAGACTCAATACTGATGGCATCATGACGCCAATATTCGATGTCACAGTCAATCAACTCACCATGCTGGTTATAGTTGATGCGTTCCACCATCATCGCTGGTGTACCTGAGGTAGCCCTTAGCGCTTGTGCAACTTCACCAAGTAGTGACGTGGTTGTCACTCGATACTTTACCTTGGCATAAACCACGCCATACTTTTCACGGTAAATGTCCGTCAGTGATGCGCCCGCCACATCGAGGTCGAGAAGATCCGGGAACTTCTCTGTTCTGATGAAGTTCGTGACATAAACGACCGGACGCTCTTCAAGATAGCGTACCCTATCAACTCGATAGATATCCGAGAAAGGTGGCAGTTCAAGAAGCTGTGCCGCTCGCTTCGTCGTCAGGATACCTTTTGCAGACAGTAACTCCGTGCGCGGCTGCCTATTTTGAGCGATCGCCATATTGGTAAAGTTGAGCGTTTGCGTAGGATCATAGCGCAGTGGTTCTGGTGAGATAAACCAGCCACGGCGATCCTCTCGATAAATGCGCCCTTCTGCTTCTAACAGTGACAAGGCTTCGCGCAAAGTTACACGTGTGGTGTCAAATGACTCAGCCAGTTTGCGCTCTGCGGGTAGCTTTTGTCTCGGAGCTAGCATTCCCGACTCGATTTGCTCAACGATGGCATCTTTTATTTTTACGTATTGCACTTGGCATCCTTACATCAATCGTCATTAGTTACGATTCTTCATTTCAATTTTAGCGCTTACGCCAAGCTTGAGTCTTTGCTTCAAACAACGTGCCGACAAGCATGTGCAGCAATTTTGCGATAGCCGCAGAGAGCATGATCATCACAGCCATCGCCGCAGCACTGCCCGTTTGGCCAGCGTCATCCATGTTCAGCACCGCGACTGACGCCGGAATAGTATTGGTTGAATACAAGAATACTACCGCAGAGGTCGTTGTTAAAGCGTTGATAAATAGATATATGGCAATGTCGAGTACCGCCGGTAGACAGCACGGCAAGGACACTTTAAAAAATAGCTTATACTGCGGCAACTTGACTGATGCAGCGGTCGCCTCAATTTCAGAAGGCAGTTGCTTCAGTGCCGTTAGCGCAGTCATGTGGCCGACGGTGTAATAATGCACCACGGTATTGATCACCAAAAACGCCATCGTTCCGTACAGCACGCCAAGTGGATTATTGGCATCATTGAAATAGAAGATATACCCCAAACCCAGTACCAATCCAGGTACCGCCATAGGGATCACGCTCATCATCTGCATCGCTTGACGGATCGGGGCAAACGCACGCCCTTTTTCAATGCAGTATGCCCCAACAAAAATCACTACCGAGCCGATAATCGCCGTCCAGGTCGCTAACTTTAATGAGTTGAAATAGGGACTCCAACCATAGGTACTCATCTCTGCAAAGTTATAGTTGTTCAGCGTTAACGCCTTGTTCCAAGGCCAGAAAGTGACTAACGAGCCATACACCGCCATCCCCAATACCGCGAGCACGGCCAGTGAGACCAGCGAGCAATACACAAAACACAGAGAATCACGGAGCTTATTTGGTTCAGGCTGATAAGGTACTGAGCGAGTATCGAGCATGCTTTTCTGCTTTCTCTGAACCCAGCGATCCACTGCAAACGCCAGCACCGCTGGCAACAGCAGCAAAATACTGGTCACTGCGCCCATCGAAAAGTTTTGCTGACCGACAACCTGTTTGAAAATGTCCGTCGCCAATACACTGTAACTTCCGCCAATAACTTTCGGCACACCAAAATCACACACCACTAGGGTAAAGACGACGATTAGGGTACTGATGACGCCATATTTCGCCGCTGGCAAGGTCACCATAAAAAAGGTCTTTAAAGGCGAAGTTTTAAGAGCACGTGCCGCTTCATACAAACGCGCGTCCGAGGTACGCAGTGATGTGGTTAAGATCATCAACGCATGAGGAAATGTCCAGAAGATCAAACCAAGAGAAATGCCAATCAAACCGTAAACTGAATGACCTTGTAGTAGCTCTTTCGCTATGCCCTGATTACCAAACAAAAAGATCAAGCTGATTGCGGGTAATAACGATGGAGCCAGAATAGGCGCTGTGCCCATCAAATGGAATACACCTTTGAATGGCATACAAGAGCGTGTCAAAGCAAACGCGTAACCAAAGGCTAATACACCTACGGAGACTGTAACGATTAGCCCCAGCGTCATTGTATTGGTTAAGGAAAACCACAAACTGTCGGTAGCAAAATAATTAGCAAAATTCGCCAGGCCGACAAACTCTCCATCACTGTTTTGGACACTCTTTTTCATCATCGCCCAAAGAGGCATCAAAATAAACAGTGCCATAGCAACGAACAAAACTGTCAGCAGTCCGAAGAGCACCATATTATCCCGACTCAACTTGGCACTAACATGTTGTGCCGAGAATGTGGCGACGCGTTGTTTCATAGATTCACCCGCATTGATTGTTGAAGTTATCTGCATGGCTGACCTCTACGCTGCTGCGTCCAACGAAGGCTTACCGCTGCGATAGCCCAGTAAGCCATCAGCTGCAAATTCAATATAACGAATGTCGTTACGACGCAGATCGAGTTCGTTAACGCGCTTAATCGGTACATCAATGTATATCGGTGCAGACGTAGCCGCATGTTGCATCTGAACTTCCACACGATAAAACGCACCTTGAAACTCTTTTGCCAACACTTTAACTGGAATCGCATTCGACGCTCTATCAACAAACCGCAGTCCTTCTGGTCGCACCGCTAAGTCGAAAATATCCCCTTGTTTGAGCGTCATATTCTCCAAAGCTGGTAATGGCAGCATGCTCTCGGCGATACGTAGACTGGTCGTCGATGCTACCGACGATTCGATAAAGTTCATGCTACCGACGAAATCCGCCACAAAACGGGTTGCTGGCTTTTCATAGACCTCTTGCGGTGTGCCTACTTGCTCAATGACGCCATGGTTCATCACCACGATGCGATCAGCCATCGACAGCGCTTCTTCTTGATCGTGAGTCACCATAATGGTGGTAATACCGAGCTTGCGCTGCATCTGTCAAATCTCTTCACGAAGGTGAGTTCGCACCTTAGCGTCCAGCGCAGATAAAGGTTCATCGAGTAAAAGCAGGCCCGGTGACAACGCCAAGGCACGTGCTAAGGCTACACGTTGTTGTTGGCCACCTGATAGTTGGTTTGGGTACTTGTTACCAGACGTTGGCAGCCCAATCATCTCTAACCAATGGTCGACTTTTTCCAGCGCTTCCTTATTCGACATTCCCTGATTTTTTAGCCCAACGGCGATGTTTTCCTGCACCGTCAGATTAGGGAAAAGTGCATAGGACTGAAACACAATGCCAAAGTCGCGCTTTTCTGGTGGTAGAAACGTCGTCTCTTGGTTGTCCTGATAGATTTGACCCGAAGTTGGCAGATCCAACCCGGCAATGGCTCGCAACAAGGTAGTTTTTCCGCAGCCCGACGGACCAAGAAAGCAGACAAACTCGCCTTTGTTGATTGCCAGTGAAATTTGCTTCAATGCCGTGAACTGACCGAACTGTTTCACCACATTTTTGATATTTAGATAAGGGTTGGATACTGTCATCATCGCCTCTCCAATGGTATATACCAAATTTAAATCTGGTTTATTTCATCAGCATGACAGTTTTGTATCAGGTAGATTGCAATGGCTATTTTTGCCGCTCGAACGCGCTTACCCTGAGTCCAAACAACAAAAGGGCGATCGTAGGATCGCCCTTTTAGCTCAAGTTATTGTGCCGATACGATTAAGATTTCGGCTCAGATTTTGAATCGAACTTCTGAGACCATGTTTTCAGAACAGCTGCCCGATCTGCCCCCATTTTTGCAAAGTCCATCTCAGCCATTGCACCTTGAACTTCTGGGTAATTGTTCACGTTCCCAGTCACCGCTTTGTGCGCCACCACTGGATAGGATTCGACATACAGCTCGTTTGCTGCTTTCGAAACAGACCAATCCACCACTCGCTTAGCCGCTTCAGATTCTTTTACCAAACCGACGGCTTCTGATTCCCAGCCAATCCCTTTTGGTGTGATCACTGCGAGAGGCGCGCCCTGGTTAATCAGCTTAGCGCCGCGAACTGCCATAGAAATACCGATAGCAACTTCACCCATTCCCGCTTGAACACACGGCTTAGAACCGGAGTGCGTGTAATGAGCAATGTTTTTATCAAGCTTTTTCATGTAGTTCCAAGCTTGGTCTTCACCCATATTCTGCAACCAAGCCGAAACTTGCATATAACCGGTACCTGAAGACGCCGGGGTTGGCATGGCAATATGGCCTTGATAAACCGGCTTAGTCAGATCTTCCCATGACTGAGGTTTTGGTAAGTTTAGCTGTTTAGCCACAGCTTCATTGAAGCAGATAGCATTAAAGAAAGCGTCATTACCAAACCAAGCTTGGTTGGACTGAGGATCGTTGAGATTCACCTTTAAATCATCAAGCCCTTTTGGTGTGTATGGTTTTAGAACACCCTCTTCTTTAAGTAGTGCCATAGATGAACCAGCCAAACCCCACACAACCTCTGCATGCGAGTTGTTTTTTTCCGCCAGCAGTTTCGCCGTCATGATACCCGTCGAATCACGAACCCATTTGATTTTCACATCCGGATTCTCTTTCTCAAATGCATTCTTATATTTAGCAAGAATGTCCGTTTCGAAAGCGGTATACACAGTGACTTCTGTTGCTGCTAGTGCGTTAGTGGCTAATAGAGAAACCAGTGTAGCCAGTGTTCCCTTCATCAAACGGTTTTTCATCTTCGTCTCCATTTAGATTTGGTCTGTACCAGTTGATGTCATTCACCTTAATTTTGTTTTATGACGATTAAATGAACAAAAAGTGGCAGTTTTACGAAAAAGAGTTCGCTTTGACGCTCGGTTATAGCGCCTTTGTTGGTCTATGAAACTTTTATGAAAGTTGGTTTTGGCGCTTTACGGCGTGCATTTTCGATTGCTAGAGTAATTACAACTTATTGGTATAGTCCAAAACGAGAAACGAGATGAAAAACGAATACTTGCTATTAACTCCGGGCCCGCTATC
This sequence comes from Vibrio sp. 10N, assembly GCF_036245475.1. Classification (NCBI taxonomy): domain Bacteria; kingdom Pseudomonadati; phylum Pseudomonadota; class Gammaproteobacteria; order Vibrionales; family Vibrionaceae; genus Vibrio; species Vibrio sp. 10N. Next base: position 1,138,105 of record NZ_BTPM01000002.1, read on the forward strand.
GACGTCTGAATCCGTGCGCGAAGCGATGTTAAAAGACTGGTGTACATGGGATGACGATTACAACAAAGACATTGTTGAAGTCATTCGAGCTAAGCTCACTCAACTCGCCACAAAACAAACAGGCTACACCAGTGTCCTAATGCAAGGCAGTGGTACTGCGTCTGTCGAAGCTACGATTGGCAGCGCAATCTCACAGCAAGGCAAACTACTGGTCATAGACAATGGTGCGTATGGTGCACGAATCGCGCAAATTGCCGACTATCTAAACATCGACACTCAAATTGTCGCACCGGGCGAAGTCAGCCAACCGAACCTTGATGAGGTTACCCGCCTCTTAGAACAAGACAGTGCCATCACTCACGTTGCCATTGTTCACTGCGAAACTACAACTGGCATGCTTAACCCAATCGAAGCCGTGGTCAAACTAGCAAAGCAATATGACAAAACCGTGATCTTAGATGCGATGTCGAGTTTTGGTGGTATCCCAATGGATATTGGTGAGCTTGGCATCGACTTTATGATCAGCTCTGCCAACAAGTGTATTCAAGGGGTCCCAGGGTTTGGCTTTGTTGTCGCGAAACAGTCTGAGCTAGAGAAATGCAAGGGCCAAGCACGCTCGTTAAGCCTTGATCTCTATGACCAATGGCACTGCATGGAAGTCAATCATGGTAAGTGGCGCTTCACCTCACCGACCCACACCGTGCGCGCTTTTTATCAGGCGCTTACTGAATTGGAGCAAGAAGGCGGCATTGAAGCGCGATTCCAACGCTATCAGACTAACCAGAAAACTCTGGTTACCGGTATGCGTTCATTGGGTTTCCGTACCCTACTTAATGATGAGCTTCATTCACCGATCATTACGTCGTTCTACTCACCTGAGCACAGTGACTATCAGTTCAAAGCTTATTACGAACGTTTGAAAGAGCAAGGCTTTGTTATCTATCCTGGAAAAGTCTCTAATGCAGACTGCTTCCGTATCGGCAATATTGGCGATGTGCACCCATCAGACATCGAACGCTTAATTGGTGCGGTGAAAAACGCGATGTACTGGGAGCTAACATAATGGCAGATCAGGCAACCCACCTGCGCAGCGAAGGGGATGTCAACAACACCCCCGCTCGCCAAGAGTGGAACCAGCAGATCCAAGATGAGCGTACGCAAGCGCTACTCAAACGCGATGCCGATGTATTCTTGCATCAGTCCATGTCGACACCGTGTTTAGATTCGTTAGAAGCCGCTGAAGGGATCTACATCCAAGATACTCGCGGCAAGCGCTATATGGATTTTCACGGCAATAACGTTCACCAACTTGGTTATGCCCATCCACATGTCATCAAACGTGTGACGGAGCAAATGCACTCCCTGCCCTTCTCGCCGCGCCGCTTTACTAACGAAACGGCGGTTAAGTGCGCTGAAAAACTCGCCGATATCTGCGGCGGAGAGCTTAACCGTGTGTTATTCGCACCGGGCGGGACTTCAGTGGTAGGAATGGCGCTCAAACTGGCTCGTTATATCACTGGCAACTACAAAGTCGTGTCACTGTGGGACTCATTTCACGGCGCGTCACTTGATGCGATTTCTGTCGGTGGGGAAGCCTGTTTCCGTGAAGGCATGGGGCCACTCATGGCTGGCGTTGAACGTATCCCACCAGCAGTGTCTTATCGCGGCGCCTTCCCTTCACAAGACGGGAGCGATGTTCACTACGCTGACTATCTAGAATACGTGATTGAAAAAGAAGGCGGCATTGGCGCGTTTATCGCAGAAGGCGTTCGTAACACCGATGTGCAAGTACCAAGCAAAGCGTACTGGAAACGCATTCGAGAGATTTGCGACAAACACAATGTGTTACTGATTATTGACGATATTCCCAATGGTATGGGTCGCAGCGGCGAATGGTTTACCTACCAAGCGTTCGACATTGAACCAGATATTCTTTGTATCGGTAAAGGCTTGGGTGGCGGTTTAGTCCCAATAGCTGCAATGGTAACCAAAGATAAATACAACACAGCTGCTGAAATCTCTCTAGGCCACTACACGCATGAGAAAAGCGCCCTTGGCTGCGCAGCAGCGCTTGCCACCATGGAAGCGATTGAGCAAGAGCAGCTGCTAGAGAAAACGCGTGCTGACAGCGAATTTGTTCGTGCTCGTCTCATGCAAATGAAAGCGCAATACCCAGTCATCGGCGATGTACGCGGTATCGGCTTGTTGTGGGGTGTGGAACTGGTAACAAACCACATCACCAAAGAGCGAGCCTATGACGAGGCCGAACAGGTCCTCTACCAGTGCTTAAATCAAGGTTTGAGCTTTAAAGTGTCGCAAGGCAACGTCATTCAGCTCAGCCCTCCTTTGATCATTACGCGTGACGAGTTAACTCAAGCGCTCGACATTTTTGAGCAGGCCATTGCTCACGTTTCAAACTCAAGAAATTAACCTCTAAGGAATGACATTATGTCTCACACATCACCTCTTCAAGCCGTCATTTTTGACTGGGCTGGCACCATTGTTGACTTTGGTTCGTTCGCCCCAACCAGCATTTTTGTCGAAGCGTTTAAACAAGGCTTTGACTTCGAGATTTCTCTAGATGAAGCCCGCGAGCCAATGGGTATTGGTAAATGGGATCACATCAAAGCCGTAGGTCAAATTCCAGCAGTCAAAGCTCGCTGGACCGCTCAGTTTGGTCAAGAAATGCAAGACAGTGATGTTGACGCGATTTACGCCGCATTCATGCCTTTGCAAAAAGCCAAAGTCGCCGATCACGCAGCGCCAATCCTTAACGCGGTTGAAGTGGTGAACGATCTTAAACAAAAAGGCATTAAGATCGGCTCTTGCTCTGGCTACCCACGTCAAGTAATGGATGTACTGATTCCAGTGGCTGCAGATTACGGCTACAAACCAGATTATGTCGTCGCTACTGATGATCTACCACAAGGCGGTCGTCCAGCACCGTTCATGGCACTGAAAAATGCCATTGAGCTTGGCGCAAACAGCGTTGGTGCCTGTGTAAAAGTCGATGATGCGGCACCCGGTATCGAAGAGGGCCACAATGCTGGGATGTGGACGGTAGGTCTACTGCTATCTGGCAACGAAGCCGGTCTGACATTTGAGCAATACCTAGCCGCTGATGAAGCGACTCTTGACGCTGCTCGCGAACGTGCTCGAGTCAAGCTTGGCAAAGCTTCACCTCACTATTTAGTAGATACGATTGCCGATCTTCCTGGTGTGATTGCCGATATTGAAAAACGTATTTTGGCGGGTGAACGCCCGTAGGGCTTCCTTAACTATATAAAAAGCTCACGGTCATGCCGTGAGCTTTTAACATTTAAACCGTGAGTAGAAATTGGCAATGCTCGCGATTTCAAAAACAATCAACCCGCCGCAATAACAAAGTGTTCTAGCTTCAATATATTCTGTTCAGGAATCGCTCTACCAATAGGCGTGAAATACGCAGCGTTAAGATCTTCCAGCGTTTTATTTTCCTGAATAGCGAAGCCACGCAGAGACAACAACCATTCGATTTCATCGGCATTGTAGAAAGATACCCAAGGCTCACCGACTTTTTCTGATAAACGACAAATCGTATTCGCTCGCTTTATTGCCTGTGGATAGCCTTCGCCAAAGCAAGCTTTAGGGTCGTCTTTTAGTCGTTGATCGACATAAGAGATAAACAAAGTCGATCGCGTTCGGTATGTGAGTGCAGCCAAGGCTTCAATGGTGGTACTGAGCGCCTGCTTGCTAATATATTGGGATACGCCCTCTAAGGTGAAAACCGTTGGCTTACTCTGATCAAAGCCCGCTGCCAGTAGCTGCTCGACTAGAGACTGTTGATTAAAGTCTGCGCTCACATAGGTCACGGTATTTGATCCTGATAGCCCATGTGACAGTTTTTCGCGCTTTTTAGTTTGAACATCAGCTTGGTCAACTTCGAAAACCTTCAACTCAGGTGGCAATTCGAGTCGATGCGCTCTCGAGTCATAACCTGCGCCCAGAATGACGTACTGCTCTGCCCCATTTGCAACACTTTGGCGAACAAAGTCGTCAACATAGCGAGTGCGAGCGATTAGGTGCTCATGAAACCCAGGTGCGAACTTATCTGTTAGCCATAACGATGCTTTATGACCCATTAACTTAATGACACTTGCACCCAATACGAATCGCTCTGCAAACAAATCATTGATGATCCGTTTATTGGGCGCTGCAAGTGTTTCTATTAAACGTTGTTTTGCAACACCCTGTGCTGTCGCATCTTTGCCAAACAATATATTCGTCATAGTTTTATTCGAGTTCTAATAGATCGAAGCTTAAAAAATACGCGCCTTTGTTCGATATACAGATATAATCCAACGCGTACTAAATAGATCTCATATAAATATTAAACTTAAAATTAATCACCACAATTTATGGACTAAGGATCACACTATTTTGAAGTGCTGAAATAAATGCTATAGCCAGATTTACTGCTCCTCGAAGTTTAAAACACCAGACAACAAGCTCGTCTTCTCACCACTTTGCATTAACGACTCAGCAACTTTATTGCAACTATTCGGCGCACTCGCCATTTTGGGCTTAATAATGTTGACGATACCTCTTCGGTCAGAGAAAACTCATAACAATATTAACCTAGGCTCATAAATAAGGTTCAAGCATGAAACTCACTATCGTAGCAGGCAGCCAGCGAAAGAATTCTCAAAGCGTCAATGTCGCCCATTATCTTTCATCGCTCGCCAGCGATCATTTTGAGCAGATTCACGTCCTCGATTTACATCAATTAGACTTACCCCTTTGGAATGAAGGCGTATGGCAGGGAAGTGAGGAATGGGCTCCATGGCAAGCGATCAAGCAACAACTCGAACAGTCTGACGCGTTTATTTTTACCACTCCCGAGTGGCACGGCATGGCGACACCCTCCCTGAAGAATTTTCTAATGCTGACTACCGACGATGAACTGGCGCACAAAGCGGCATTGCTGGTGAGTGTGTCTTCCAGTATCAACGGTGTCTACCCAATAAGTGAACTGCGTATGACAGGCAATAAAAACAACCATGTCTGTTTTTTGCCTGATCATCTGATATTCAGAAACTGCGAACAAATTCTCACCGCAGACCATCAATGTACAAGCGAAAGTCAGCATGCGCGCAGCCAATACACGATCCAATTATTGGCCGCCTACGCCAATGCTCTAGCCCCAGTGCATAGAGACATGGTCAGTGCGGGTAAGCCATTTCGTTATGGCATGTGACAAATAAGTTATTGCATGTGAGAAATAAATCGTTACCGCAAGGAGAAGTGGATGAACTATAGATTGAAGGAAAAAAACGAAGACTTTAGGGTATGCGAAATCATTAATTTAGATATTGCAGACGGCCCTACAGACTACCGCCTTTTTTGTCTAGTGAAGAGTGGGATCTCAACGTTTAATGCGATAGATATAATAAGCCAAGAATTTAACTTAGAAGAAGGTCAAGTTGGCGTAGCTGGATTAAAAGATGAAGAAGGAATTACCCAGCAATACCTCACCATTGAAAGCAGTATACTCCCTGAAAAATTTGAGGATAAATCCAGCGATTTTTGGCTGGAGTTATACCAAATTGGCTACTCCAATAATAAAATCACTGTTGGTTCTAACCTTGGTAATGCGTTTAAAATTGTGTTGCGAGGGCTTAATAAAGAAGCTCAAAATGCACTATCAAACATTAATGAAACTCAGCTTAGAGTTCCGAATTACTATGACAGCCAACGCTTCGGCTTACCCAATCAGCCTGCGCTGACACATCTGATAGGACAGCACTACCTTGAAGGCAATCTCGACAAATGCCTAGAGTTCGCTCGAGAATCGGGCGTGCTTGCCAATAGAGAGGTAACACTAGACAACGTAGACTCTGTGATACCTATGCGTGAACGAGCGTTTTGGCTTTGCTCTCATGGCTCGCACATGTGGAATAAGAAGCTCAGTGAGCTAATACAAGCACAAGGCTCCGCTACCGCCTCTATCCGCATCGCAGACAACCGTTATTTTGCTCCAAACCAAGATGAGTTCGCCGCGCATCAGCTTCCGAACAAATTAGCCATAGACAAGTGGCGCGCAATCGATGGTGAAATTAAGCAACTTTCCGCAACCAGAGACTGTTTTATTTATTGCCACTTTAAGTCCAAATCGCTCGACTCTGACAGCTGTGAGTTGCAGTTCACATTGCCAACTGGCAGCTACGCAACGATGGCAATAAAAGGCATTCTAGGTGTTTAGTAGGCTTTAGCATTACAAAGGAGGAAAGGTGCGATACCTTTCCTCCTTTTGGTTGCTTCGATAATGAGGGTAGCGATAGTTAGCCCGCTGACTGGATCCACACCACACTCTCATCTGATTTCGGTGTCTCAAACCAAGACCAAAACAACGCCAGCATCTCTGTTGTCATTTCATAAGATTGGCCGTTAAGCTCTGAGTTACGGGCGAATGCTCTCTGCTTACAAACATCAAACCCCACATCCAAATAGTGAATTTCACTGCTCGCACCGACACTCGATGCCCATTCAGTAACAGCAAGCCGATCCGCTTTAGTCCAAAACCCAAAATCAAATATTACCGGCACGCCGAGAGAAAAAAGCTGTAAGGCAGAGTCCTTAAATAACCCTTGAAGCGTTGCTAGACGAAGATCAAATACCTCCCGCCCCATATGCTCGCCATAGAGAGGGATCATCCATTCATCAATAGAAAACCGAAACGCACCATGTTTAGCGGCCAACGCTTTAGAATACGTTGTCTTACCGGAACCAATAAAGCCACAGACGAAATAGATTTGGGTCATTCTTACAGCTTCTCTCCTAACGCTAGTTGTGTTCTAACTTGCTGCAGTTTCACTAGTTCAAAAGATTTGTTGGTGTTTTCTCCATGCATTAAAGCACTATTCTTGAGCTTTTTACTGACACGAATAACCGTTTCTGTTGAACATCCCGAATAAGCCGCAATTTCCCTATATGTCCACTTATAATCTGCATCAGCGGTAACTAAATCAATCACGCTATCAATGACCCTTAACTCGACGCTGTGCGTAGACATTTTGGACAAACGGATTTCAGCGTGGCGGAGCTCTGTTGCCATTTCAGAGAATAGATAACGAACAAATCTTGGGTTCTCTTGAAAGAACTGATCAAAATCTCTTACCACTACCCGCTCAAGAGTGAGATCAGTCAAAGCTTTGGCACCTACGTGGTAATTCTGTCCGGACAAAAGCGTTCGATAGCCAAAATATTGATTGGTTTTATAAACGCGACTCATCACCTCTTTTCCATTTAGCAATAAGCGTTGCAGCGATACCAAACCAGATACGATAAAATAGAAACAGTCTGGCTCATCATGTTGATCATAGAGAAACTTTCCCTTTGGCAAAACAACCGTTTTTATATCGCATGCCGCTAATCGGTAGTGATCCATTTTCCCTCCGGAATGCGTCTTAGTCTCTTACTCACCGACGATACCAGCATAAAGGTTGGGCTTTCTAGGCTGGATATCTAACTAAGAACGATAATATCAATTATATGAACCGACACCACATTCTCCGATAGCAAAAAACAAGAAAAAAGCCGAACTTAGCATCGACTAAGTTCGGCTTGAAGACTCACACAACCCAATTACGCTTTAGCGCTTTCAAACTGCTTTTGTTCCTGTAACGCCTTCTCTTTGTGGATAGCGTTCATATCTCCGGCGATGGCTTCAGCAGAAGTGCCAACAATAATCTGAATCGTTGTCGGAGTTGGTCGAATCACACCTGCCGCTCCCAACTTCTTACAAGCCGAATCTTCAATAGCGGAGCTATCGCTGACAGTAAGGCGAAGACGCGTCATACAACAGTTAATATTGGTGATATTGTCGTAGCCTCCAACAGCATCATAGTAAGCAGCGGCTAAACCACTCGTATCTGTCGTTGAGGCAACGACTTCTTCTTCCTCATCATCGCGCCCAGGAGTCTTAAGGTTGAAGTACTTAATTGCGGCAGTAAAGGTAACAAAGTACATAGCAAAATAAGCAAGACCTAGAGGGATGATTCGAATCGGGTTCGTTGCGAGTCCCCAGTTCAACACGTAATCAATGAAACCTCCCGAGAAACCAAAGCCATGTTTAATATTTAGCCAATCACTGATTACGTAAGATGCTCCCATAAAGATAGCGTGTAGAGCGAATAGAATTGGCGCAGTGAACATAAACAAGAACTCAACAGGTTCTGTGATCCCCGTCAGGAAGCTTGTTAGTGCTATAGAAACCAACATTCCCACTAAGGCTGGACGACGTTCTTTTTTCGCCGTTACATAAAACGCCAAGCAGACCGCAGGTAGACCAAACATCATCACGACATAGCAACCCGTCATGAATGCACCGGCTTCAGGGTCACCGGCAAAGAAACGTAGCTGGTCACCAATGATTTCGGCGCCACTTTCATCTGTGTATGAACCGAACATAAAGCGCACAATACTGTTAAGGATATGATGCAAACCAAATGGAATGAGAAGACGGTTCATTGCACCATAAACAAATAGACCTGGTTCGCCACTTTGTATCATCCACATGCCAATGTCGTTGATTGCAGCACCAATAGCAGGGAAACCATGTCCAACAATGAAAGCCATAAAGATAGAACACAATGCCGTCACGACAGGTACAAAACGCTTCCCTCCAAAGAAACCAAGCCAATCTGGCAACTTAGTGTCTTTGAAGTTGTTGTAAAGATAGCCCGCCATAATACCGGCAATAATGCCAGATAAGACACCCATCTTAAGGTCAGGTGTAATGGTTTTTGCACCTTCGAGAATGATCAAATGTGCGATAACGCCAGCAACGCCAGCAGTACCATTGTGGTCTTTGGCTAACCCGACGGCGATACCGACAGCAAACAGTAACGGTAACCCGCCAAATATCGCTCCCCCAGATGCTTTCACAAATGGTAAATCAAGCAAGTCTGCAGACCCAAAACGAAGTAGCAAGGCCGCCACTGGTAATACAGCAATAGGCAGCATTAAAGCACCGCCTACCCTCTGTAATTGATTTAATATCGATGACAGTAATTGTTTCACACGTGCCTCCAAGCATTCTGCTTAAATTATATTATTTATAATAACAACCCAATTCATAGCCCCGAGCTATGCGTCCTTTTCGTAATTAAACGTTATTAGGTTTTTTATTACGCAGATATGATGATGATCATAGCACGATGATAACTTTATCAATGTGTGAGCTGTGGCTTCTTTTTTCAACTAATTGTAAAAATCCATAATCCGGTATGACGACAGTCATACTGTATCTTCTCGATGAACCTATATATTAAAAACAACGACTTACCAGGGTGCTCATATCCCCCATATTGATGTGCACCTATTTTATTTAGATATACGCTAGTTTATTAATCAATATGGCAATTATGTAACATTAAATAATCCAATCAGAATGAAGCATACGCACCAATATTAAACTAGCCACACATTAAGAAGAATAAGTTTTATTCGAGAACAGACGTAGAGAATTAGAGATTATGAATGTATATACTTATTTAGATGACGTTGCGGCTTTTCGTGTAACACAACAAGCAGAAATAGAAGTGAATGGTGAGTACGAATGGCGGCTAGAAGTTGAGCCAAAATGCACATTGCCATCAGGCACCAAGTTTGTCATTACAGTTCAACCATATCAACATCAACTATCTGAAGAGTATTTACAATGCTACGACTACTGGAAACCGAGCTACATTTACGCATTAGCTGATGAAGAAAGTCTAGAAATTGATGTCGCCATCAAAAAAGTCGACACAAACTTTAGTCATATTAACCGTTGGAAGGACTCTTCTAGACAAGCTCATATCACTCTAATTGACGAGTTTCAAACCGGACAGTCGTTTTTTATTCAATTTGGCGGTGTAGACAGGCTATTTTTGAAAGGTGACGCGGCGCCAACCCGAGTCGGTATTCGTGCATTCAACGACGACGTATGTCGCATTGAGAAAACATTTGATATTACCTTAGGCGACAGTGATGTCACTCGACGCCTACCCGTCTTTCCCGACATAACACTTAAGCCTGGAACCGCCACAGAGCTCTCACTCGTCGCACCAACCCTGGTTGCACAAGACGAGCCATTCAAACTCACCATGCTCGCAATGGACAGATTTGAAAATCCGCTCAAACATTATCAATGTGACGCATTAACGGTTGTTTTCACTAACCTTGATAGTGGTGAAAGACTCCAGTTCCACAATGTTCCATATGGTGATGTAGAAGCACGGCTCCCTGCCGGTCGTTACCTTGCAACCGTAGAAAATACCGAACTGCACATTGCTCCTGCCGCCATCAAAGTTGCAGAAACAGTGCAGGAAAAAATATATTGGGGTGATACTCACACGCACTCCAACCTAACAGCCAACATTCGTGACAATGATTGTGGTGCCTACCCTCGCAATGCTTACACCTATGCTAAAGATGTTGCTCGCCTCGATTTTGTGGCGCTATCTGAACAAACCTTCACCTTTAACGAAGACCGCAGCCTTAATATCGATAAAGCGACGTGGCAAGAAATTGGTGAACAATGTGACAAATTCAATCAAGAAGGAACATTCGTCACCTTCTGCGGCTTTGAACTCCATGGCAAACGTGGCGATACAGTAGTGCTGTTCAAGAACTCACTTTTAGAAGAAAAGTACCCAGATCGTGAAGTCACCATAATCCATGATATTTGGGATATCTACAAAGGGCGTGAGTTCATTACCATTCCTCACCTGCATAGATTCTGTAACGGCCGTAACCCCAAACACGTCGACAACCAAGACGCCAAGTTCGAAAAAGGGTTTGATCTTGCCAATTGGGAGCCTAGCAGTACCGATGAAACCATGATTGAAGTCTATTCCGCTCAGTGGGGTAGATTTGAGTACGCGAAGAATCCTATGGTTCATAAAGCTCGCAATAACGTCAAAGACAACACGGTCGTAGATTTCTTAAATCGTGGTAAAAAGTTTGGTTTCGTTTCCAACAGTGACGGTCATGACGGCAACCCAGGCTATGGCGGCATTACTGGTGTTATTGCGGGCTCACAAACCCGTGCGGATATTTTTGATGCCATGAAAGCGCGTAGAACCATTGCCACCACCCATCCACGTATGTTCCTAGACCTCAAGGTAGACAACGTACTCATTGGCAACGACGCTAACCGCGCAGATGCCTATCAATTGCATATTGAAGCGATTACACCGAATCCAATGACTAAAGTCGAGCTTGTTGTTAACGGGGAAGTTTTTGAGAAGTGGTCCGTCGGTGGCCACAAATTTGACATCACCTTGGATGAATTCTCATTAGAGGAAGAAGCAGCTTACATTTACCTTCGCGTATTCCAAAAAGATCACAATATCGGTTGGACAAGCCCAATCTGGATTAAGTAACCATCAGGTAACCTCATAGACCTCTTTTCCAATCATGGGTTAAGAGGTCACTGAAATATAGGCCTTTGGAGCTCATCATGTTAGCGGACATTCTCACTCTTCCCCTTCATCACATCACGTACGCAATTATCATTGGTATCGTTGTTGGAGGCCTTATGACCATGACAGGTGTCGGTGGCGGAGTGATCATTATTCCAGCGTTACAACTTAGTTTTGCTATGCCGATTGTGACTGCTGTTGGCACCGCAAGTATTATCGCCACCTTAATCAAGATAAACGCCGCGTTGAATCATATTCGCTGCAAAAATGTAAACTGGAGCCATGTCAGGATCATCCTTATCAGCGCTGTGCCTACGCTCATCATTGCCACTGAGATCATCGTAAGATCTGCCGCTACCCCCTCACTTCAGTCCGTTACCGAGAGTTTTGTGCAAGGCTGCGTTGTTATCACTATGGCTGGTGCATTCGTTGCTTTGTACCTAGGGCGTAAGTCAAAAACGGCATCTTGTCATCAACAAACAAGCATGTCCGCAGCTCTCAGCGTCGGTGCATTAAGCGGCTCAGTGCTTGGCACAACGGGTATAGGTGGTGGCGTAATACTGCTACCTGCGCTAAAAAATGTTCTCGGCACAACAGTCAAGCAAGCTGTGGGTAGCTCTATCGTCATCGCCGTCATCCTATCTGGGGTAACGGCCGTTCGTTATAGTAGTGGCAGCCAAAGCAACGTCGCGATCGGGCTACTCGTTGTTTTAAGTTCTTTTATTGGCGTAAAGGTTGGCATTAAAGTACTCGAAAAGACATCTGATAATGCACTAATCAATCTGTCATTGTTCGCTATTTTAACTAGCCTAGTGACTACAATTTTTCTATAACTAACAGGATCCTGAGCTCATGTGAGCATCTCCCCCTCACTCAAAAACCGTTTCAATATCTTAATGATAGGCAGCGCCTCTAGCTCCTTTAAATAAATCAAATAGGACTTAGACTTGGTTTCCAAGTTACGGATGCTGAGCATAGTGATATCAGGGTGCGGCTGAAACTCGTGTAGCCCGACATAGCTAATACCCAGACCATAAATACTAGCTTCTCGTACCCCTTCTCTGCTGTCGATTTCGAGATCGTTTTGAATATTGATACCGCGTTTTAGCAATTCGTCTTCTAATATTTTCCGAGTCGTGGAGCCATGCTCTCGATGAATGATCTTGGTGTTTTCTAACTCTTCTAAATCGATTTCAGTACGAGATGACAAAGGATGGGATTTGGGTACAACCAACACCACAGGCTGCTCTGCAATTTTCTGCGAGACGAGCTTAGGATTAGGATCTCGATACGCCAGCATCGCGGCCTCAAGCTCTCCAGATAACACCGCGTTGCGGATTTGCGCAGAGCCTCCAGTCGACATAGTGATTTCCACTTGCGGGTAATGACGTTTAAATCGCTCGACTAATGGCAATGCGGCTGCTGGGCTTACCGCGCCCATTTTGAATTGACCGACTTTCAAAGCTCCGTTGGCTTCAAGCAGTTTTTTTGCGCGCTCTTGAATCGAGAACATTAACGTAGTCTGTTCAAACAATTGACGACCCACATCGGTGAGTCGGTTATTGCTCCGCTGACGAAAAAACAGCGCCACGTTGTAACGCTGCTCTAGCTCTTTTACCTGCGCCGTTATGGTTGGCTGTGATACGTTGAGGGCCTTCGCCGCCTCTGAAAAACTACCCAACTTGGCGACTGTATGAAATGAGCGTAACTGTGTGTGCTTCATAATGAGGTTCCCATCACTACACCTAAGTTCTGACTAATAACTCAAGAACTCAGTGAGTTAGCAATCCATTTCTACATCGTTTTTTTCTATGTTGCGCTCCATTAAATAGTATTTTCATTAAATAAAAGTGTCACTTTTATAAATTAAATTCATCACATCAAAACAAATTAGAGATAAATCGATGTGGAAATTTAATAACCCAGTCAACATCCTATTTGGTGAAGGTTCACTGTCGGCGTTAAGGCAACAGCTCAACAACCGACGCTACGCACTAGTGACCTACGACAACGCTCACTTCGCTGCAGTTGCTACAGAAATTAAAGCGCAATGTCCGGGCTGCGTGACTGTGCTCAATCAAGTCGCAGAGAATCCAGATCTCGCCGACCTTGAGGCCATCTGCGCTGCCTTTGAGCCTCATCAAGATGAGATTGAAGTATTAGTCGCACTAGGCGGCGGTTCTGTCATCGATACCACCAAAGCGCTTGCGGTTGCGAAAGGTGAAAGCCGCATCGTGGCGAACGTCCTCAAGCAAAACGCACCTGTCGAAAACCCGCTGCCAATGGTTGTCATTCCAACGACAACTGGCACAGGAAGTGAAGTCACGTCATGGGCGACTATTTGGGACAAAAACAGCGGCTGTAAGTATTCACTCAATGACTCCGCACTATTTCCAGAAACAGCGATTTGCGATCCCGCTTTAACACTGAACCTTCCGGTGTCACTCACCATTCAAACCGGCCTAGATGCCCTCTCCCACGCCATGGAGAGTATTTGGAATCGCAACGCGAACCCGATTTCTTTGGTTTACGCGACGGAGGCCATTGCTCTAATTCGAACAACATTACCAAAGCTGGTCAACGAGCCAGGCAACCTCGGCCTTCGAGAGAAGATGATGAAAGGCTCGCTGCTCGCCGGGCTGGCATTTTCCAATACTAAAACATCCATCGCGCACAACATGTCTTACGCGGTGACACTAGAAACCGGCTTGCCGCATGGCATCGCCTGCTCATTCACTCTGCCTGCCGTGCTCTGCTCATTTGCATTTAGTGACTGCCCAACGGCGCAGCGCTTGCGTCAGCTATTTGGAGACGATCTCAACGGTGCTGCAAAAGAGCTAGAGAGCTGGATACACAAGCTCGATGTACATACCAGCCCAGAGCATTACGGCTACAGCAAAGAAAAATGGCAGCAAATTGTCACCGACGCACTAGACGGAGAACGTGGCAAAAACTTTCCAGGCTGCTCTCAACAATTACTGAATCAATTTATTTAAAGGAACGACTCCATGAACATGAAGCAGACACTGCTTACTCTATCTCTAGCGGCAGCATCATCGCTGACATCATTTAGCGCATCGGCACTGGATGATTTAAAAATCGCTCTGATCCCATCAGAAGATTCACGCGCCATGATCAAGCAAAGTGAAGCCCTGATCAAAGGACTCAGTGACCAATTAGGCGTTAAGGTCGAAGGGTTTGTTGCCACAGACTACAACGGTGTGATTGAAGCGTTGCGCGCAGGACACGTTGATATCGCTTACCTTGGTCCATTCTCTTATGTTAAGGCTGCAGAAATTGCCGATGTTGAAGCCTTCGTAGTAGCCGAAACAGCGGAAGCGGGTGATGTGGCTTACCACAGCCAAATCATTGCTCCAGCGAGTGCAACCGACATCAATACCCTCAAAGATCTTAAAAACAAGAACTTCGCTTTCGTCTCTCCAACGTCCACATCTGGCTATGTTTTCCCTTACGTTGGACTCAAAAATGAAGGCATTGAGCCACGTGAGTACTTTAAGAACGTGGTTTATACCGGGGCACACGATGCCAACATCCTCGCGGTCAAACATGGTCGAGTGGACGCAGCAACCGTTGCCGATCGCATCCTCACTTCTGCTGTAGACAAAGGCATCATCGGTAAAGATGAATACAAAGTAATTTGGAGATCAGAATCGATCCCTGAGTCTCCAATGGTTTGGCGCAACGACATTCCTGCTCACGACAAGGCAAAGATCAAGCAAGCGTTCCTATCCATGGAGTCGGTTCAGTTTGGTGACCAAGGTGTCGTGAACCGCTATATCGAGACCAACGATGCAGCCTACAACCCAGTTCGTGAAGCGGCGAAATTTAAATAACCCAATTCAAGGTTTGGTGCTGCCTGTGAGCGCCAAACCACAAAGAGGTAACTCATGCTTAAAGTAAACAATCTCCACAAATCTTATGGTGATAACCACGTACTACGTGGTATTGACCTAACCATTAACGAGGGAGAATTTGTGGTAATCCTTGGCCCATCAGGGGCAGGAAAATCGACACTCTTACGTTGTATTAACCGCTTAACTGAGGCCACCAGCGGCGATATTGAGCTAAACGGACACAACATCGCTCACGTTCAGGGCAAAGCGCTTACCCAAATTCGCCAAGCTGTGGGGATGATTTTCCAGCATCACAACCTCACCAAACGTCTTTCGGTCATTAAGAATGTATTGGTCGGCCGCATGGCCTCACTTCCGTTTTGGAGCTGCGCACTACAACTGTTTCCAAAACAAGATGTTGAGGTTGCAAAAATGTGCCTAGAGCAAGTTGGACTCGCCGACAAAATCGATGCTCGTGCCGATAGCCTCAGCGGCGGTCAGCAGCAACGCGTAGGCATTGCCCGTGCACTGGCACAAAACCCACAACTGATGCTCGCCGATGAGCCAGTCGCGAGCTTAGACCCAAAGTCTTCCCGTAAGGTGCTGACATACATACAAAATAGCTGTAAGCAACGAAATATCGCAGTGCTTTGTAATCTCCATCAAATTGACTATGCGATGGAATTTGGCGAGCGCATTGTTGGACTATCCAATGGCAAAGTGATCTTTGATGGCTTACCTGAAGATCTCACACCAGAAGTCGTCAACCAAATTTATTCAGGTTTAGAAGATGACAGCATCAGTCAATTGGTACTGCGCATGGCAGAGCAAAGACGTCAACAACGCATTCAACAAGAGAAGGTAGCGTAGAATGAAAACTCGTCAATTACAGTTCATCGCCAATCCACCAAAGCACGGCTGGTGGATCGCATTACCTATTCTTATTGCGCTTTACGCTGTGTTGCACTGGTCGGCCATTGGTGCTCGCATGGATATCTCAGCACTTGCTAACGGCCTGCCATGGATTTGGGATTTTCTATCTCGTATGCTGCCACCGAATATAGGCTACATTACCGAAAGCCTCATCGGTCCTGCGATTCAAACATTGCAGATCGCGTTATGGGGTACAGTTCTTGCGGTGTTATTAGCGCTCCCTATGAGCCTGCTGGCTGCAAAAAATATCACCCCAAGTAAGCCGCTATACCATATCTCTCGCCAAGTATTAAATGTACTTCGCGGTATTAATGAACTGATCTTAGCGCTTATTTTCGTTGCTGCGGTTGGCCTTGGCCCTTTTGCAGGCGTTTTAGCGCTATCGCTTCACGGCGCGGGTATGGTAGGAAAGTTCTTTGCTGAAGCCATTGAAGAAATGGATCAAGGTCCCGTTGAAGCAATGAAAGCGTCGGGCTGCTCAAAAGCGCAAATCATTTTATTTGCAGTGTTACCACAAGTCTTTCCAAACTGGATCAGCGTGATCCTCTATCGTCTGGAGGCCAATATTCGTATCTCGGCTGTACTCGGCATGATTGGTGCTGGTGGCATCGGTTTTGAGCTAATGACATCGATGAAGATGTTTGAGTACGGCGACACGGCGGCCTGTGTGCTCGTAATTCTTGGATTGGTATTTGCTACCGACATTTTATCTGCAAAGCTCCGTCAGATGATCCGCTAAACCTTCACTCATTTTTTGGATTCAACTCGGTAGACACGCGCTAGTGTCTACTGGGGTCTTATCCCAACAGTCGTTCAACTGCTCTAGATCTTTCCAAGTTTTAGCCACTCTCAACTTCACTTGGTTGATGGCCACACCAATTCACAATCAGTTTGCGCATCCAAACGTGGCTCGGATCGGTATTAAGGTACCTATGCCAGAAGAATGTAAGAACCTCGACGAATACTTAGATTGTTTCGCTCTGCCTCTACAAATAATGCAGAATAAAGGGGCGTTAGAGCGCATTTCGTTTGAGCTGTTTGAAGACGCGGCAAAAGAAAACGTCAAATACCTAGAGGTAAGATTTGGGCCTTTGCTCCATCAACAAAAAGGCTTAGAACTTACCGAAATCATAGACAGTGTCGCGAAAGGAATGAAACGAGCAGAAGCACTCTACGATATCCACGGCAACTACATCTTGTCTGTGCTACGTGGCATGCCAATCGATGACATCAAATCTGTCATTGATGCCGAGCGTATTGGTCACGGCGTGCACATGAAAGATCACGAGCAGGCCTACTCTATTGTAAAAGACAAGGCGATTGCGCTTGAGCTATGCCCAACAAGCAATGTGCAAACCAAATGTGTCGCAAAGTTTGCTGACCACCCTGTGAGTGAGTTCCATAAAGACGATGTGGTCGTCACCATCAACACTGACAACCGTACTGTGTCTAACACCACGATGACCAAAGAAGTGGAGAAGGTGTGGGAAACATTTAAACTCACTAAAGAGGACTATAGAAGCATCTACCTAAGCAGCGTATCTAAATCTTTTGCGTCCAAAGAGATCAAGCAGCACCTACTTGGTTTTGAAAGCCAAATCATGGTGTAGCCGAGAATATGTAAGAGTTGCGGTAGCCGTCCTACTGGCTATCGCACTTCCAGCTCGACATCATTCAACTTTGATCAATTAGGCTTAATCTGCGCCAGTTTAAGATAAGAGTGCAGCTCATCGTTCTTATGCTCAATCGCAGAATGAATGTTCACGTCTGCATTGCCCACTACGCCAAAGGAATAGCGATTATCCCCTTTGATGATTTCCACATGTAAGATGCCGTCAGCCAATAACCACGTCCCCTGAGTTTCAAAACGATCAAACAATCGGTACTCATTTAACGTGCCATCGGCATGAAACACCACTTCGGTGATATATCCCTCTGTGCACGTTTTGATCCAATGAGTGTTGGCTACATCGATAGGAACAAACTCTCGTTTGCTGTTTTGCCATTCCTGAAACATTATTGGATCCACGGTATCAAGACTCTCTTGAGTTGGTAATGCCAGCTTTTTAGTGTGTGACTCTCGTAGAAATAACTGGCTGAGGAGCTGGTTTTTTGTCATATGAGATCCTTTGGTCGGCCATAAAGCGGCATTAAAACTTGTGTGAATCATATTATCCATTTGTGGTTTAAAAACTGACTAAACCCCTCAAAAAGATAAAGTGCATCTTTAGGTGCTATTAGATCTCCAGTCGCCACCTGATAGATTTTTTCAAGCTCTTCAATATGATTCGG
The DNA here is from genome assembly GCF_036245475.1 of Vibrio sp. 10N. Classification (NCBI taxonomy): domain Bacteria; kingdom Pseudomonadati; phylum Pseudomonadota; class Gammaproteobacteria; order Vibrionales; family Vibrionaceae; genus Vibrio; species Vibrio sp. 10N. Next base: position 1,156,631 of record NZ_BTPM01000002.1, read on the forward strand.
ATAATGTCGGATGCAGGCCTCAAAACATTGTTCCAAATTTGTGTACCAACTAGGGTCACGTTCCGCGACAAAGTAATAAGCAGTTCGTAGTAACTTTTTTCCAATCACTTTTTCAATGCCATACTCTGAGCCTGTTAACAGTTTGGGGAGCATTTGTTCGGTGAACTCAATTAGGTCGCCATTGATCGCCAATGCAATATTGTGGCTGGGCTTGTGCCATTCAAATCGTGTCGACAAATCATTGCCCCAGACACAACAGCAACAATGCTTAAGCCAAAACTGCCAGCGGTAATACTCACCGGCTTGCAAAACCTCATCGACATGACCGATATCTAAGTCGATTTTACTTATCTGCGGGTGACGCCTTGGAAAATCGCGCGCTATTTCTTTAAAAGTCTGGCGCTGGGCCTCACTCTGAGGATGTTTAAGAACAATAGAAAGATCGAGATCCGACTGGCCGATCACCGCGTTGCCGCGACCAATACTGCCGTACAGATAAATTCCATCGATTTGATCAGGCAGTGTTGCCGTCAGCTCGCCAATTGCAGCGCCCACTACGCTGTTAAAGTCCGTTTGAATATGTGAAGGTGAGTAGATGTTGCGTATGTGGCCCTGCTCATCCAACCCATTGTCGAGTTGTACCATCTGTTGTCCTTGGGTTATAACGACTTCTTCAAGCTTAATGTCACGAGGTCATCACTGTCGTATAGTGTTTGTGATGATGGCGACATCCCTAACTTTTTGAGGATCCGCAGCGACGCCAGATTCGCTTTTACTGCAACACCAAACACTTCATCTAGGTCGTGATTGTCCAGCGCAAACGTCATTGCCGCTTTCGCTGCCTCTAATGCGTACCCGAAGCCTTGAAACTCTGGCAATAGACCGTAGCGAATATCGTGATACGGTGAATCTGGTAATTGTTCAACACCTGCATAACCAATCACGATATGGGGCTGGTCTCTAAGTGCCACGGTGAACGTGCCAAAGCCCTTTTCCCAATGCGCTAGTTTTTGCTCCAAGTATGAACAAATATACTCGTGACCAAACGGCTTGCCGGTTGGTAGAAATCGAACGACGTCTGGATTGGTGAGCAATTTTACATAGAGATCAATGTCGGAAGGCTCGGTCACACGTAATAGCATCCTGCTGGTTTCAATTGATAACTTATCAGCCATGTTTCTTCTTGTCTCTATGGATGTTTTCTTCCTTAGTTCACTATGTTGCGAATTACCTAACAAGGTTTCAAGGACTATAAGTGCATTGTGTCGTTACCACTCACATTGTTACCTCAATTCAACCGAACAGCAGCGCTTTTATCACAAATATCGCCCAGATTTGCAGTGCCAAATATTCCAGCTTTATCCAAAACTCCATAACAGACCCCAATCCTTTGGTTTTCCATGACTTCAACCTACCAAGCTGAGTGGAGATTTACAGTGAGGATTTTTCAAGATGCACCCCATCAAATGAAGGTTGATCATAGTGCCAAGCTTTCTGATAAGTATCGCTAATGAGGCTAGTAAACAAAGATGATTAGTCCCGATAACTGCTTGTTTCTACAATGCCGCTCACTCAACAGGGATTGAGACATTATGATATGAGCAGTTATGATGTGCTTGATACTGACTCTCTCTCGTTTACGGTTGGCTATCGCTTCTAACGCCTTTACAGCTTGTAACTATTTACTACCAGAGCCACCAATCGAATTGTTGGCTCTTTGACATTTCACAGCCACAACGTGTTAGGGTCCTCGGTGATGCCACAAACAAGAGTAACCAGCTTGGCCAAAAATCGATTTAGCAATCTCGACCTAAATTTACTTCGTGTATTCAAAGTCCTATTAGAAGAAAAGAATATGCGCAAGGCCGCAGAGCGCTTGTTTGTATCTCAACCCGCGGTCAGCCAGTCTTTGCAAAAACTCAGACATCATTTTGACGACTTGTTATTTGTTAAAGTCAAAACAGGGCTTGCCCCGACCACGTATTCCGAACAACTTGCACAGGAGCTTTTACCGCTACTGCATCAATTGGAAAGCGTTATCAACGCCAGTAGCGAATTTGATCCCGCCGATCTTGAAGGGGAAATCACCATCGCTCTGTCATCGCAGTTTGTGTTCTCGGTGTCTGGGCAACTCTACCGCCATTTCAAGCAGCAAGCCCCGAAACTAAGCGTGAACATCACCTCATGGAACGAGCACACTATTCAGGATATCGAAAAAGGTGAAATCCTGTTGGGTGTGAACGCTCCCATCACCGAGCAGTTTCCTTTCTTGGTCGAACAAGAGTTGACTGAACTGACTGCAAAATTGATCGTCAGGCGCGAACATCCGGTGATCGGCAGTCCCATAACTCCAGAAAGCCTTGTCTCCTACCCTCTGGCACGACTGTTGGTGAGTGACTATAGCAAGCACAGCAGCCCGACGGTTGATACTTTCAAGCGTTTGGGCTTTGACTTAGAGGTCGGGTTTGCCTCTGAATTCCCGGTCGTGCTTATTGATGTGTTACGTCACTCCAATATGTTTATGGGTATTAACGATTGTTTTCCTATCCAAGACTATCCCGATTTAGTCATGCTCGACCCTGAAATGGATGTTCCTGAGGCCCACTACACTGCCAATGGTTATTTCCATTCTCGACATGCCAATAGTGAAATGATGAACTGGTTTACCCAATCTTTGTCTGATGTGTTTGAACGCAGTAAACAGCATCGTGATTGAGCTTTAGATTGCGTGACCTTTCAAAAACAACTAGCAAAAGCAACTGGTTATTTCCGGATCAACGTCACACCCTTACCATCTTCTTGGTGTTTTACCATTCATTAATATAACCAAGGTAGACAGTAACGAAATTCATTGATTACCCTATATATTGCAGTTAGTTGTATAGGAAATTAATGATGCGCCCCCAAAAAACATTAATAAAAGCATCGATATTAAGCGCTATGGCTCTACTCATCGGCTGTAGCGAACAAAGTGACACAGAGATGACCGCTGTCGAGCCGTTGACAGTGTCAACAACCCATGTAGAGCTGAAACCTTCATATCAGGTAAAACGCGAATACGTAGGGACTATCAAGGCAGGTCAACAAGCCAATCTTGGGTTTGAGCTCGCTGGAAAGGTTGAGGCTATCTTAGTCGATGTCGGCGATACCGTGACAAAAGGTGCTCCGCTGATCCAGCTCAACACCGACCTTTTGCAGACCGAGCTTGGCCAGCTAAATGCGCAAGACAGAGAAGTACGCGCTCAACTCAACCTCGTCAATGCCAACCTAAAGCGTCAACAATCACTTAAAACAAAAGGCTTTAGTGCCGATGCAGAAATCGATGCATTGACCAGTGAAAAAGGCGTATTACAAGCGAATCTAGTGCGACTTCAGGCGGCAATCAACGCCAACAAACTCAGAATAGACAAATCCACCATTCTTGCCCCCTACGATGGACGTGTCGCCGAGCGTCACGTCTCATTGGGTGATGTGGTCAATGTCGGCACACCAACTCTTGTGCTGCTTGCAACAGAAGGCAAAGAGGCTTTTATCGGTATCCCTGCTCAGCAGCTCAAACGCGTAACAGCGCTTAGCGCCCCAACAGTGCGTGTCGGTAACAATGAATATTCCGTAGCGCTGCTCAACCCAGGAGCCATGGTCGATACCCTATCGAGAAGTGTTGGACTGAGATATCAACTTCCAGAAGGCTCAGATGTGCTTGAAGGACAACTGGCCTATCTTTCGTTTGATGAAACAGTACCAGACAAAGGGTATTGGGTACCGCTAACAGCGCTGATTGATGGTCTTAGAGGCGTATGGAATGTCTATGTCGTTGGCGATAATAACCAAGTAGAAAGGCGCAGTGTGAATGTACTGTATGCCGATAGCGAGCGAGCCTTTGTCTCCGGTGCCATTACCGATGGTGAAGCGATCATTGCCAGTGGCTTGCACCGCGTCGTGCCAGGACAGCCGGTTGAAATCGCAAAACAGTAGGGAACACTATGAAGCTTATTGATGCGATTACCAATACTCGTTTATTGCTCCTAATCACCGCCCTGCTCATTGTAAGTGGTCTTGCTGCCTTTACCTCACTTCCGCGCGCTGAAGATCCGATAATCAGCAACCGATTTGCCAATGTCACGACCAGCTTCCCAGGTGCCAGTGCCGAGCGCGTCGAAACTTTAGTGACCGAGGTAGTAGAAAATAAGCTGCGTGAGCTAAGCGAAGTTAAACTCCTCACATCGAGCTCTCGTCCCGGCGTTTCCATCGTCACGATTGAACTTAAAGACGAAGTTGTTAAACCAGAGCCAGTCTGGTCGAAAGCAAGAGACAAGCTTTCTGACGTTGAACCTCTACTGCCCTTAGGGACAGCGCCCCCGGATCTCGACAGCGATCATACCTATGCGTTTACCGTTATCACTTCACTGACTTGGGATGGGGCTGGAGATGCGGATATATTAACTCTAGGACGCTATGCCAAAGAGCTAGCTAAACGCCTGCGTACCTTGTCCGGCACCGAATTTGTTGACGAATATGCGATGCCGGAAGAAGAAATCCAAGTTAACCTGCGAACCGCTGACGCCGCAGCTTTTGGCTCATCCAGTATTCAAATCGGTGACAGTCTACGCGGAGCCGATGCGAAAAACTCTGCGGGTCAATTAGTGAGTCAGTACTCACGTTTTGGTTTAGAAATTGAATCCGAGCTAGACTCGATTGAACGCATCAAACAAGTGCCGCTGCTGGTCGCCAAAAACGGTCACATTATTCGCGTTGAAGATATCGCGACCGTCTCTCGAAGTCAGAAAACACCCGAAAAGGAAGTCGCGATTATCGACAGTCACCCCGGCGTCATAGTTGCAGCGCGCATGGAGCCGCAGCTGAGAGTGGATCAATGGACAATGCGAGCCAAAACCGTCATTGATCAGTTTGAGCGCGAATTACCAAGCAATATTAAAGTCACTCTGTTGTTTGATCAGCAAAGCTACACCACTACTCGATTGGTCGACCTTGGCCAAAGTTTGCTTATCGGTTTTTCGCTCATTCTTATTGTGTTGTTCGTTACCCTTGGAGTGCGCGCGGCGATATTGGTAGCGGTTGCACTCCCGCTAACCTGCATGATCACCTTGTCATTAATGAAAATGACCGCCATCCCCATTAACCAAATGTCAGTAACGGGACTGATAGTAGCCCTTGGGATCATGGTCGACAATGCCGTGGTGATGGTCGACACCATTCAAAGCTATCGCCTGAAAGGTCAAGCTAGGCTCGAAGCCACCATCAATGCTATCTCCCACTTGTGGGTTCCGCTACTCGGCTCAACACTGACGACCATATTAGCGTTCGCCCCCATCTTTCTTATGCCGGGAGCCACGGGGGAGTTTGTGGGTGCCATCGCGATTACTGTATCGTTTTCTTTAGTCGGCTCCTACATTTTGTCGCACACCGTCATCGCGGGCTTTGCCACTATGCTGTTACCTAGCCACGCCTCTGGTGATCATTGGTATAACACTGGGTTGCGAATCCCAGCCTTGACCAAAGGATTTAGCCAATCGGTCAGGTTAGCGATCAAACATCCCGCCATTTCCCTTGTCGCCGTGCTTGCTGTGCCGATCACTGGCTATTGGAGTATGTCTCAATTAACCGAACAATTCTTCCCGCCATCGGATCGAGATATGTTTGAAGTACAAGTGTATTTGCCCCCGCAAGCGAGTCTATACGCAACCAAAGCAACGACAGACGATGTAGATAAGATTATCCGCTCCTACTCTGGTGTTGAGCGAGTTGATTGGCTAGTGGGTGCTAACTTCCCTTCGTTTTATTACAACTTGCAAGCCACGCAAAATAACGCACCTTATTTCTCGCAAGCCATGGTGAAAATGGACAACTTCCAGCAAGCAAATATTCTTATTCCTGAGCTACAAGCAAGGCTCAATCGAGAACTTCCTGCGGCTCAGATCTTGGTTCGTAAGCTTGAACAAGGCCCTCCATTTAGGGCCCCTATTGAACTTCGCGTTTATGGCGAAAACCTCAATCAGCTCAAAGCAATAGGTGAAGACATTCGTCTTATTCTGGCCAATACTCCTCATGTCACTCATACTCGAGAAACCCTTCAGCCTGGCACGCCCAAAGTATGGCTCAAAGTGGATGAAGACACTGCGAAACTCAATGGTATTTCGCTCAATCAGTTTGCCAATATGCTGCAAGCAACATTGGTTGGCCGCGAAACAGGCTCGGTCACCGAAGGAAGTGAATCCATACCGATACGTGTCCGCGTCGCCAATGAAGAGCGCGAAAATTTATCACACCTTGGCAATTTGAGACTGCCCATCGCCTCTGAGGCTTACACCACTGGGGTCAATGTTTCCACCCTAGCCGATCTTGAACTGACCACCAGCCGCGGCGCGATCACTCGTCGTAACGGCGAACGTGTCAACACGATTGAAGGCTACATCCAAGCTGGTGTATTACCACAGACGGTTCTAAACGAGTTTCAACAACGACTGGAGTCTTATCCTTTACCTGCTGGTTATCGTATCGATTTTGGTGGAGAGTCGGCAGAGCGTGATCGTTCAGTGGCCCTACTGATATCCAACATTTCGGTGGTCGTGGTGCTGATGGTCCTAGTCGTGGTTATGTCGTTCAACTCATTTAGACTAAGCTCTATCATTTTTATGGTTGCCGGACTCGCAGGGGGCTTGGGATTGCTATCGGTCTGGGTGTTTAACTACCCATTTGGCTTCACCGTGATTATCGCAATGCTTGGCATCATGGGGCTCGCCATCAACGCGGCAATCGTCATACTTGCGGAGCTGAGAATGGATGCAAAGGCGGCCAGTGGGGATATTGAAGCATCGGTTGATGCAGTGATGTCTTGTACCCGTCATATCACCTCTACCACAATCACCACCGTCGGCGGTTTTATGCCACTGATTATCGCAGGTGGTGGCTTTTGGCCTCCATTTGCCGTCGCCATCGCTGGCGGAACCGTGCTAACGACGTTACTGTCGTTCTATTTTGTGCCTGTGATGTATCGCTTGATGGTGAAGAAATCGACTCAACACCCATCCATCGCAACGAATAAGCAAACCAGTTAAGCCGTGATAAGCACGCAGAAAATGCAACAAGTCGTGCGGCTTTGTCATACTAATTGACCCCTCTTCACACGAGAAGAGGGGCCTTGAGGTACTGTTCTTGTACACAACTCTTTGTAAAACAAAGCCTCAGCACCTGCGCCCGCCAGCTTCGATTCACAACCACATCAAGTCCATATTCAGCGACGATTCTAGACCGAGCTTTGCCTAAATGAAGCCGCTCCACATTAGTAATACTCACCCTGTTGATTAGAAAAACTCGTGCTCATGCCCCACATTCTTATCCAATGACAAAACATGTAACAAATTTTGTCTGTTACCATACAGCTGGATATTTAAACCACTTAATATGAATTATTAAGGATAAAGTTATGTGGAACAAGTTAAACAAATCCATGATGTTCTGCCAAATGATGTTTGGGCTGTCATTTTATGGCGTTATGGTAATACTCACTCGATTCTTTCTTGAGAACCTCGACTATAGTGAAGCAGACACTATGATGGTGGTCGGCGCGTTTTCATCCATTGGCCCACTGTTCGCGATAGCAGGTGGCTTCATCGCCGATAAGTTTTTAGGTGCGTGTCGCTCGCTAACTATCGCTTACCTTGGGTTTACCTGCGGTTATGCTCTACTTGTATTAGGAGCATCGACCGTGAACATTCCAATGAGTTTGGCCGGTATTGCTCTTGCAAGTTACGCTCGTGGCTTAATGTCCCCTTCTTATCCAAGCCTTTATAAGCGCACGTTCAAAAGCCAAGAAGATTTTGAGAATGGCTACCCGGTGAATTACTCCGTCAATAATGTTGGTGCACTGCTTGGCCAATACCTATTCCCAATGTTTGTTCTGGTGATTGGTTTCTATGGCAGCTTTGCTCTGTCTGGCATTTTGGCCTTTGCCGCTCTATTTATGCTGTTTACGTTCAGAAAACAGTTACAGGGTATCGGTGCTGACATCGACAAAGCGCCAGTTTCGAGCGCGAACTGGATCAAATTTGCAATCACCTCTGTGGCGATGATCGGCATGGTATTCTTCATGTTCTCCAACATGGATATTGGTAAGAACATCGTTTATGCCATTGGTCTTGCAGCGATCGGCTATTTCATCTCTCTCATGTTCAAAGCAGAAAAAGCCGATGCACTGCGTATGGGCACCATTATCATCGTGACAATTCTTACCACGGCATTCTTTGTTTATTACGGACAAATGATGACATCAATGACCATGGTGACCATCAATACTATGCGTGGCGACCTGTTTGGCATCATTCCAATCGCCCCTGAAGCGTCAATGTCAATGAACCCACTGTGGTGTATCGTGGCAGGCCCTGTGATTGCCGCAACCTTCTCAGGTCTAGAAAAGCGCAATATTCACTTCACCACGGCGACTAAGATTGGCTTTTCATTCATCATGACTGCGATTGCCTTTGGTATCTTGGCGTTTGCTGTGAAAAACGTTGGAGAAGATGTCATTATCCGCCCAGAAGTATTCTTGGTAATCCACTTCTTCCAAGCCTTTGCAGAAGTCATCGTAGGTTCACTGGTGGTAGCGTTTATCCTATCTGTAGCGCCCAAACATATTGAAAACTTCTCGGTAAGTTTATTCTCTGTCGCTATTGCACTGTCTGGAATTGTTGGTGCGGTATTCTCGACTTCCATTGCTGCCGAGAAAGGCCAAGAGATCACCCAAGAGTTTGTACAAACGGTGTACGGTGACTACTTTGGACTACTCACCATGTTGGCCGTGGTGATGGTACTGGTTGCGCTGCTCTCTTCGATAGCGATTCGCAAGATGCTAGCGGCCGCCGATGCACATCAACCTAAAGAGCAAGTAGAGTTGACCGAAGCGGAAAGCTGATTTAAAAAAGCTCGTTACTGAAGCTGTAACGAGCTTTTTAATTGTGTTCAGCTAACTCTGTAGTCAGTTGACATTGATGCTACCATCACGCTGATCATACATTTCAGGCGTGACGTGTAGCCCGCCGGAATAGCCGGCTTTCTCTAGCATTTCCCTAACTTGCCTGACATCCTCTTCCGTTACTGGTGCCTCACGAGCCCCCAGATTGAGTCGAACAAAACTGATGAGCTCAGCCAATTTCTTATCGGATAACACGTCCTCAAAACTGGCCATTGGCATAAAGTTACGATCTTTATCTAAGTAAGTAGGCTGAAGCCCACGAATCGTCACAGCAATAGTGTTGAAGGGGTCACTGTGCATAATGATGCCATTGTTTAGTAAAGTCGGCGCAATAGGATCTCGGCCTTTACCATCCGCACCATGGCAGGCTCCACAGGTTTGATTGTATACCGCGTATATGTCTTGTTCATACGAGGCTTCATCGAACCCTTTAGGCTCTAGCCTAACCGCAGTTTCGCTGATCAGATTGTGCGTATCCCCCGCGAGTAGATAATAAGACATTGACTCGATATCTTCTCTCGTCATCAGGCTTAAGCTGTTTTTAATCACATCAGCCATACCCGCAAAGGCACTGCCTTTGTCAGAATGCCCGGTGTGTAAAAAGTCCGTCAGTGAAGTAAGGTCCCAGCCGTCGATGAACAATTCATCTGCGGTGATATCAGGCGCGTGCCAGCCATCAATGAGGTTTCCTTGGAAAATCCGCTTGTTATCCAAAGCTTGAGCAATATTTCGTGGTGTGTGGCACTCAGAGCAATGCCCAAGCCCAGCCACCCAATACTTACCGCGCTGCCATTTGTCGACGTCCTCTACTATACCTTGAAGCTCAGCAGGTAGTTCGTAATCCATTGGCTTGCGGTCAGCAAACACAATGTCCCATGCCAGCAACCCCAAACGAATATTGGATGGGAACATCATCTGGTTGGCGTCATTGCGTCGCGGTACCGCCGCGATGGACTGCATGTACGCCCACATATCTTGTAAATCTTGCTCGGTAACATGCTGATAGGAAGTGAAGGGCATGGCTGGATAGAGATAGCCATGTCTGCCTTTGCCATCCACCAACGCGGCTCTAAAATCCTCGTAATCATAGCTACCGATGCCCTCGGTAACATGAGGCGTGATGTTAGTAGAGAAAATGGTTCCGAACGGAGTCACAAATGGCAAGCCGCCAGCAAATGGCTCTCCGCCTTCAGCGCTGTGACAAGCGACACAGTCCCCCGCGTGCGCTAGGTATTCACCGCGTTGTACCGCTTGCTCATCCAGCGCAGCAAGTCGATCATCATTTTGGACCCGAGCGGCAGTGATGTACGCGCCAATCGCCAAGATCTCATTTTGGGAGAGCTGCTCTCCAAACGCTGGCATCACATTGTTGAGCCCCCTACGAATGGTGTGCTGGATTTCATCAATACTCCCGCCATGGAGCCAAATATTATCCGAAAGATCCGGTACGCCCGTTTCGGTGTTCACCAAACGGCCATCCCCATGACACGATGAACAGGTCTCTACAAATAACGCTTTCCCAAGCTCTACTTTGACATCCGGTACATCAGTATGCCTTTGATTCAATGACGCGAGGTAGTATGAGATCTTCGAGATTTCATCTGGCCGCAACACGTCGACCCACCCAGGCATAGCCCCGTTACGCCCTAATTCAATGGAGTGAATAATCGCCTCATCCGATCCACCGTATAGCCATTCGTTATCGATAAGGTTTGGGAAATGTTTCGCCCCTTGAGCGTTGTCGCGATGGCAGGCGGCGCAGTGCGTTTGGAACAACATTCGTCCAGACGAGACTATTTCTTTATTGCCTGCCAGCGCAATAAGGGATTGATCTTGTGCCTGTTGCAACTGCGCATCGAGTGTCGTGGTCGGCGCACTGAGTTTGTCATCGGCTTGATCGTAATTGAGCAACCCTGCCCAGCCACTGAGGCCCGGATACAAAATCAGATAACCGATTGAGATAACAAACGCGGCAAAGTAAGCGACAAACAAAATCGTCGGCGGCGGTGCGTCTTTTTCTTCTATACCATCAAAGGTATCTAGCACTGCATCCTTATCGGCCTGATGGTTAGTGCGCCAGTATTTGATGATCACAGCCACCATTAATACAAAGAAAACAACGGTGCCTATGGCGGCCCATAGAGTCCAGAAACTACTCATTGCACGTTCTCCTCAGCCGTATCCACACCAAGACTTTGCAAATAGCGGATCAGCGCTTCACCTTTCGTTTTGCCTCTTACTTCGAGTCTGGCATTCGCAATCTGGTCATCAGAATAAGGTACACCAAGCGTTCGCAGCGTCTGCATTTTTCCAGCAATCGAATCTCCAGACAGGACTTGCTCAAACAACCAAGGATAAGCGGGCATAATAGAGGTTGGGACCACGCGGCGGGGGTCAATAAGGTGGATGGTATGCCATTGATCGGAATATTTCCGCCCTAGGTTAGTGAGGTCGGGACCAGTACGCTTCGAGCCCCATAAGTTTGGAAACTCATAGATATCATCGGATTCTTGGTTGGCTCGACCATTTCGTTTTACTTCAGGTTCAAGCGGGCGAACCATCTGCGTATGACATACATGGCAACCTTCGCTAATGTAGATATCTCTGCCGGCCACTTCGATTGCCGTCAAAGGTTTAGCTCGGCTTTGCTGCGCCAGCTCAGGGGTACGCAGTAAGTTTGGCAGTACCCACACCAAGATGGAAAAAGACGCCACCACCGCGGTCGACACAATCAATATCACTAGAGACTTCGTAAAATCAGCATTCATGCTACGCCCCCCTCACGACTTACTCGACGGGTGAGCGGCATACGCACAGTCTGGTAGAGATTGACCGCCATCAGCAATAAACCCACGACAAACAACGCCCCTCCGAAGAATCGCAAGAATAACCAAGGTGCTTTAAAGTTCATGGCTTCCACAAAGCTGTACTGCAACTCGCCGTTGTCACCCTGTGCTAACCACATGACGCCTTCACCAATCCCAGCAACCCACAATGCAATGGCATACAAAGCGACGCCCGCGTGCGCAAGCCAGAAGTGCCACTTCAGTAATCGTGGCGACCACAGCTCGCCTCTTCCCCACAACTTTGGAATAAAGTAATAAAACACAGCGATACCGGACATGCCGACCCAGCCCAAAGCGCCAGAGTGGACATGACCAATCACCCACTCACTGTTGTGCGCAATCATGTTGAACCAGCGAATCGCAAGCAATGGACCTTCAAAGGTGGCGAGACAGTAGTAGAGAATGGCAGAGAAGAAAAACAGCATAATATAGTCCGTTTTCAGCTTCTGCTTGTTTTGCAATAGGGTCATGGCACTGTTGAACGCCCCTGCCCAAGAAGGCAGCCAGAGGATCAGCGACATCACGATACCAATATTTTGTACCCACATCGGAACCGAGCTGTAAATGAGATGGTGAGTCCCTGCCCAGGTATAAAAACCGACAAGCCCCCAAAAGTGAATGATAGAAAGCCTATAAGAGTAAATGGGGCGTTCTGCGACTTTCGGTATGAAGTAGTAGTTCATACCAATCACCCCTGCGGTGAGCAAAAAGCCTACAGCATTATGGCCCCACCACCACTGAACGATGGCGTCTTGTGCTCCCGCATACACAGAGTAGGACTTCATCAAGGAGGCGGGCATGGCCAGATTATTAATAACAAAAATCATCGCTATCACGATGATAAAGGCGGCAAAGAACCAGTTCGCCACAAAAATGTGCGCGACTTTGCGCTTCGCTATCGTGCCAAAAAACAGCACGCCATACAGGACCCAAACCAACACGATTAATATGTCGATCGGCCACTCCAATTCGGCGTACTCTTTCGATGTCGTGTAACCAAGTGGCAGGGAAATTAAGGCCAGCAACAGAACCAATTGCCAACCCCAAAACACCATCCATGACAGGCTTTTGTTGAACAAGGCGCACTGGCAGGTGCGCTGCACTATGTATAAAGAAGTCCCCATGAGTATGTTAACCACAAACCCGTATATCACCCCTGATGTGTGGAGTGGCCGCAATCGTCCAAACTGGAAATACTGGGAATCAAAATTAAGTACAGGCCAATAAAGCTGTGCCGCTAGAATGACGCCAATCACCATGCCGGCAATGGCCCAAATCAGCGACGCTAGTATGAAGTATCTGACGACTTTTGTGTCGTAATGGTTCGCCGTGATGTCCATGATGGCTCCCTCACTGCTTGTTGGCATCAGAGCCTAGTTTGGAATAGTAATAGGCGATATCCGCGATATCTTGATCGCTGAGCGCATCGGCTTGCTGCTGCATTAACACCGCCAACCCTCCACTGCGCTCTCTGGTTTGATAACTGCGAAGGGCCGTCATTAGATAACCCATCTTTTGACCTTGCAAGTTTGGGTAGGACTCGATGCTAGAGATGCCATTGTCACCATGACAGGTGGCGCAGATTTTGGCTTTTTCCATACCGATTTGAAATCGTTCATCGGCATGTGTAGTGATGGAAAAGAAGAGAGTTCCAGTAACGAGGACCAGACTAACTCGGGAGGTAAATTTACCCATGATGCGCTTCCTTGTTTTGCGAAAGTCAGGACTGCATGCTTACTGACGTAACGTTTACCGTACTAGATAAAAGTGACTTGATTACAAAGCATAGTTATTGCCCAAGTCGTCAGTCAAAAATCAAAGGCGAGAAAATGTGGACGAAAGTGTTGAGATAAGATAACGCCTTTGCCCTGACTCATGTAGTTACGAGTCAACCGTAACAATAGTGCAAACAAAGGCATCATTCATTGGAGGTGAGCGCTAGCTAGCTATGCTTTTTGGCTCAGTGAGGTTCAACTAGAGACATGTCGAGTGAGTGAAACGCAAAGCAAAATCGCTTGCTGTCAAAGGCTTAGCAAAAGCAAAACCTTGACCAAATTGACAGCCATGCAGAGTAAGAAAGTCTACTTGCTGCTCGGTCTCAATCCCCTCGGCGACCACCCGCAAGTCCAGTGCTTTACCCATAGCGATAATCGCCAATACCAGCGCATTGCTATCACTTTGCTCTGGTACATCGTTTACAAATGAGCGATCAATTTTAAGTTTATTGATCGGCAATCCTTTCAGATAAGAGAGAGAAGAGTACCCAGTACCAAAGTCATCGAGTGAAACATCAACCCCAAGCTCACGTAATTGATTCAGCGTGTTAATTGCATGCTTTTGGTTATGAAGCAGAAAGCTCTCTGTTATTTCAATCTCAAGCTGCTGCAAAGGAAAACCGGTTTGCTGGGTGATATCGGCCAACTGCGCTACAAACTCCGCTCTTTGTAATTGCAGCGCCGACACATTAACCGCCAATTTGCCAAACTCAATCCCCTGATCTAACCACTGTTTACCTTGCTGACATGCGGCCTTCAATACCCAATGACCAATACGTTGAATTAGCCCTGTTTTCTCAGCGATAGGAATAAACAAGCTTGGCGGTATAAAGCCCAATTCTGGATGTTCCCAGCGCAGTAACGCCTCAACCCCTACCAGCGCGTTATCCTCTAATCGATATTGTGGCTGATAGGCCAATGACAGTTGCTCTTTATCGACGGCATCATGGAGAGCAGACTGAATACGAACATGCTGTACCGAGCGGTCTGTTAGGTGGGGAGAGTAAAACGCATAGCCGCTCCGACCGTTCTTTTTAGCAAGGTACATTGCCGTATCCGCATTTTTTAGTAACGTTTCGCTGTCACTGCCGTCATGTGGGAAACGAGCGACACCGATACTGCCAGACACGCGTAAGTGCTCATCGTGCTCAAACTTAAAAGGCGTATTAAATACGCCTAATGTCTGGTCGATAATATCCAATAATGCCGCTTCACCGCTGTAGTCACTTAAAATAATGACGAACTCATCGCCTCCAATTCGACCTATGTTCGCGTTGCCCGCTTGGATCGCCAGCAACCGCTCTGCTACTTGGGCCAGTAACTTGTCTCCAAATAAGTGTCCCTTACTGTCATTGATGTGCTTAAAGTGGTCAAGATCGAGAAACAGCGTAGCAAAGGGCTTGTTGCCCTTTTCGCCAAGCGCGATACTCTGCTCTAGCAAGTGAGTAAGGTGAACGCGATTTGGTAAGTTGGTCAGGGGATCAAAAAACGCCATACGACGCAGCTTTTCTTCATGAGCTTTGCGAAGCGAGATATCTTCAAAGACACAGATGTAGTGCAGCAACACACCACAGTCATCAGTAATCGCGCTTATAGTGGCTAATTGAGGATAAACACTACCGTTCTTCTTACGGTTAATGAACTCTCCTTTCCACTGTCCATGCGTCTGCAATTGTCGCCAAAGCTCTGCATAGAAGTCCGCATCGTGTTGTCCGGATTGCAAAAAACTTGGGTTGCGCCCAATGACTTCCGCTTCATCGTATCCAGTTACGGAGGTAAACGCGTGGTTTACATCCATAATATTGGCTTTATGATCGGTGATCATCATGCCTTCTTGAAAATTATTGAAGATCTCGGAAGTGAGCGAGAGCCTCGCTTCCATTTGTTTTCTTCGTGTAGCATTGCGGGTCATACCGATAATGCCCACTACCCCACCAGCCTCATCTTTTATCGGTGACTTGACTGTTTCCAACCAAACTTCATTGCCATATTTGTCCAGCGCCGCACACTCTTCCACAGTTTGCTGGCCACCCTTGGCGATGACTTTTTCATCGATGTGTTTGAAGTATTCGGCACGCTCAACACTGAACAATTGTTCATCGGTCTTGCCATAAATATGCGCGCGAGTATGGTGCCAAGCGGCTTCGCTGGCTTCGTTAACAGCAACATAACGTCCATTGGCATCTTTGACCCATATATGATCATCAAGTGCATCAATAAATTGCTGAAGCGTTGGGAGGGTTTTTAAAGACATGATACAGAAACTCAGAACTACTCATTCGTTCGGCTAGGCCAAAGTTCCCTTGACCGAAGTTTCAGCATATCGTACTAAATGCAGATGAGGATTTATACCGAACAGACGTTTGAATGTGAAGATTGTCAGTTACTCAATAGGGGTAAAGTGCAAAGTTGAGTTTACAACCTATTACATTTCACCCCAATAGCGCCTACTCTTCGGTTTATCCGAGGCTTATGCGAACAGTGTTGTCCTTAATTGTTCAAGAGAATTCACTTCATAATGAGGTTGGATACCCTCTGGTACTGGCGCACCTTGAGTGTTCAGCCAGCAAGTTTCAATACCGAAGTTCATCCCACCGAGAACGTCAGAGTGTGGATTATCGCCAACCATAAGAATTCTAGTTTTACACGGTAGCCCCATCAATTGATGAGCATGGTCAAAAATCCCGAGATCAGGTTTTGCTACCCCCACTTCCTCAGAGATAACCACGTGTTCAAAGTAGTCACTAAGCCCAGTGCGCTCAAGACGAATCGCTTGCAGTTCAGTAAAGCCATTGGTAATGATACCCAGTTTTGCATGGCCTGAAAGTGCATCGAGCAGCTCTTTTGCACCCGGCAACAGAGTACAAATATCCGCCATCGCTTCTAGAAACGCAGAATTTAGCTCAAAAGGTGTGATGCCAAGTTTCGCAGCCCAGCCTTCAAAACGAATGGTCTTAAGATCATCAGCGGTGATTTTTCCATCTTGATAGTCCACCCATAACGGCTTATTGACCAATTGATACGCGTCATAGTCTTCTCGCGTGAAATTAACGCCAAAACGCTCAAACATCAGCCTCATGCCACCAAATGAATCAAAGTGGAACAGCGTCTCGTCCGCGTCAAATAGAACCCAATCGTACTTCATTATTATTGTATCCCTAGTGATGAACCGCGGAATTATACCCCCTCAAATGGCGAATAGGTACTCAGAGGGAACGTTGATTTTTAAATATGCATTTCATGCATACATTACTTCACTAAATGTCATTTGAGTCATACCCGGTAGATCATTACACTGCGCGCTCTTTTTTAACGCCACTTTTGCGCATCAACGCGAATTGAGTTTATGTCCTCACAATCCATTTTTGCTCAGCTAATACGAATGTTGCTGCTTCTTGCCGTGGCATTGATGGCGGTGCACCACTCACCCACCTTGCTCGACCTTTTGGCCAAGCAAGCCATTAACAGTGGGTGTCACCAACAAAACCCATCTGATCCTATGGATCACTCACACCACCATCATCACTAGAGTGTTATTACAATGAGTATTTTCCGCTTTCCAGCCCTAGTTTGGCTGGGTATTGGCATCCTGATCGTCAGCTTGGGCATTCGCCAGTCATTTGGCATTTTTATGATGCCAATTTCCGATCATTTCCAGACAGGACGTGAATTCTTTAGCTTCGCCATTGCGCTGCAAAACTTACTGTTTGGTATGTTCCAACCCTTTGTTGGAATGGCTGCGGATAAATGGGGCTCAAAACGCATCATTTTGATGGGCTCTATCGCCTATGCTGTGGGCTTGTATTTGACCTCTGTTACTACAGAAGCCTCTGTGCTTTATTTCTCACTCGGCGCATTAGTTGGCTTGGGTCTTAGCGCAACGAGTTATGTGATTGTTCTCGGTGCTGTTGCTAAAGTAGTACCTGCGGAACACGCTGCTAAAGCATTTGGCCTAACTACCGCTGCTGGCTCGTTCGGTATGTTCGCGATGATCCCTGGCGCCCAATTGATGCTACAAGATATGGGCTGGCAAGGCGCACTGCAAGGTTTTGCTGTGCTTTGTACCATGATGATTGCTTTTTCACTATTTATGAAATCAGCACGCCCAAGTAATAGTGCCAATGGTACAGCTGAGCAAAACGAGCTAACACTGAAGCAAGCCCTTAAAGAAGCTTTCAATCATAAAGGTTACTGGCTTATCCATGCTGGTTTCTTCGTTTGTGGCTTCCACGTGATGTTTATCGCGACGCACTTACCAAGCTACTTAGCCGATAAAGATCTTCCTGCTAGTAGTGCAGCACTGGCGCTTGCTTACGTGGGTATCTTCAATATCTTTGGTTCGTACTTCTGGGGTTTGATGGGCGATAAGTTCAGTAAACGCCATGTGATGTCGATGCTGTACTTATTTAGAACGGTTGTAATTGCTGCGTTTGTGACGATGCCAGTCACAGAGCACACTGCCGCGCTATTTGGTGGTGCCATCGGTTTTTGTTGGTTAGGTACAGTACCGCTAACCTCTGGCCTCGTTCGTCAGATCTTCGGCGCGCGTTACCTATCAACCTTGTACGGGTTGGTGTTCTTCACTCACCAAGTAGGCAGTTTCCTTGGTGCTTGGGCTGGCGGTAGGATCTACGATTACTACGGCTCTTACGAGCCTATCTGGTGGTCAACGGTTGTTCTGGCTTTTGCAGCCGCGCTGATTCATTTGCCAATCAATGATAAGCCGCTGCGCCCAACTGCAACGGCAACCGCCTAGTTACCGCAACCTAATCTCGCTAAGCCAACGTTTATTCGTTGGCTTTTTTCTATTTTTAAAAGGTCAGTGTGACTTCAATCGCTAACTTCAATAGTTGCGACTTTTCTCCTATGGTAAGAGAAGGAAAAGTTTCCTAGGATTAGAGCATTCACTCATACTTGGAATTACATTGTGGAAATTGATCAACAAAGTCCCGTAGAAGACTCGCAACTCGTCAAATGGCTAACGAATAAACTTGGTGACCTTTCCCCCGCAGCAAATGCAGGCGCAGAGGCGCTAGACCGCAGTGATATCTTTGAGCTGAGTAAGGTAATTTCTGACTTCTTTGCCCAGGAACATGTCGCGCACAACGACAAGAACTACGCCATTGTTTACGGATTGATTACTGGCTATCGCGCCGATCAGGCTGTATCTCATCAAGAGATGCTGGATTACCTCACCAGTTGCGTGTTTCTATTCCAAAACTAATTCGCGACTGCAAACAACACGTCTACGACTAACGTCAAACCTTAAACGAGGTTTGACGTTTTTGTTTGTTTTTTTCAGCAGCGCAGCGATCAACAAGCTCACTTTGTACAGACGAAAAAAAGCCCTTCACATGGAAGGGCAATAGTACCATCGCTTATAGTTATAGTGATATGCCAGTAAATTCTGTCATTTGCTAATGCTGTGATTCAAAACGAATCGTGCGAAACATGGAAATTGTGTTCAAACGATTACAAGCGTTACGCTGCCATTAACCAAAGTCACCGTTTACGTAACCTTGAGTGCGGTCATCACTTGGATTAGAGAAAATAACCTGAGTTTCGTTGTGCTCAACCAGTTCACCCATTAGGAAGAACGCAGTGCGGTCTGAAATACGACGCGCTTGCTGCATTGAGTGAGTAACGATAACGATGGTGTAGTCTTTTTTAAGCTCTTCCATCAACTCTTCAATTTTGTGTGTCGCGATTGGATCAAGTGCCGACGTTGGCTCATCCATCAGGATAACGTCAGGCTGCATGGCAATCGTACGAGCGATACATAGACGCTGCTGCTGACCACCAGACAGACCAAACGCATGCGACTTAAGACGGTCTTTTACTTCGTCCCAAAGCGCTGCACCGCGAAGCGAGCTTTCAACCACTTCGTCAATGTGCTTCTTGTCTTTGATGCCTTGTGCACGCAGACCATAAGCCACGTTCTCATAGATGCTCATTGGGAATGGGTTTGGCTTTTGGAATACCATACCTACTTTGATACGTAGGTCAGCAACATCGATGTTGCCGTAGATGTCAGTACCATCCATTTCTAGAAGGCCTGTGATCTTAACGCCTTCAATAAGGTCGTTCATGCGGTTCAAACAGCGTAGCAGCGTCGATTTACCACAACCTGATGGACCGATTAGTGCCGTCACTTGGCGAGTCGGGATCGGTAGGTTGATCGATTTCAGTGCTTGGTTGTCACCGTAGAAAAGGTCTAGATTTTCAATGTTAAACTTGTTCATGTCTTTATTCTCTAAATTCTTTGTCGTGTAAATTCGAGTTTTCATTGATGGCTTAGCTCTTTATGTTCTGGCCTCACCATCCACCGAATTGTTCTCAATTAGTACGTTGCTGTGTTAAAGCGGCTAGCGATAAACTTCGTTAGCGTGTTGATAAGTAGGACGACCACAATCAGTACGGTCGCTGTGCCGTATGCTTGGTTCCACTCGTCAATCGTAAACAGTTCCGTTGTGAGTTTGTACAGGTGAACCGTTAGGGTACGACCTGAATCTAACAGTGAGTCTGGGACACGTGCCACCATACCTGCTGTTAGGAATACCGGTGCAGATTCACCGATTACACGACCAATACTTAGAATGACCGAAGTAAGAATACCTGGAGTTGCACTTGGCAAGATAAGACGCCAAATGGTGTAGATTTTCGATGCGCCCAAACCGTAAGAACCTTCACGGTAAGTTTGCGGTACCGCCATCAACGCTTCTTCTGTGGTACGAATAATAACCGGCAGAATCAGGATACTCAGCGTAAGTGCACCCGATAGAATCGAGAAGCCAAAGCCCAAGATAACCACGAAGAACGTCATACCGAACAGACCGAAGATGATTGACGGAATACCTGCCAACGACTCAGTACAGAAACGAATAACCTTAACCAACTTGCTGCCTACTTTCGCATACTCGGTCAAGTAAATAGCCGTCATAATGCCCAGTGGCGCGGCTACTGCAATCGACGCGAAAACCATGTAAATGGTTGAGATGATCATCGGGAAGATGCCCTTCTCTTTGCCTGTTGCTGTGTAGTTGTCAGTAATAAAGTTCCAATCCACGTGCTGAAGACCGTTAGAAAGGATGTACCAAATAATCCAGAACAAAAAGCCAACGGTCAGCACTGCTGCTGCCCACACAAAGGCATTTAGAATCGCGTCTTTTTGGTCACGCGCTTTCTTTAGTTTTACTGTATCCATAATAATTACTTCGCTTTCTCACGGTTCAAGTAAAGTAGAGCTGAGTTGAGCATCATGATAAACACCAGAAGCACAACACCAGTCGCGTAGAGCGCGTTTGCGTGAACGCCACTTGCGTAAGACATTTCGATCGCGATGTTCGCGGTAAGAGTACGTGCTGACTCCAAAATGCTACCTGGCATCGCTGGCGCGTTACCCATTACCATAATGATGGCCATGGTTTCACCTAGCGCACGACCGATACCCAGAATGACGCCAGTCATAATGCCTGAACGAGCCGCCGGAACGAGAAGTTTGAAAATGGTGTAAATCTTTGACGCACCAAGAGCCAATGAGCCCTCTTTGTACGTGCGAGGCACCGCGCGAATCGACGTTTCAGATACCGTAATGACCGTCGGCAGGATCATCACGCCGAGTACAATGATACCGGCAAGAATCGTGTTACCTGCAGGAACATTAAAGATTTGCTGAATAAGCGGTACGATAATAATCAGACCGAAGAAGCCGTAAACGACCGACGGGATACCCGCAAGCAGCTCAACCGCTGGACGGATAATGTCAGCTAGACGTTTTGGCGCAATCTCCGCGATGAAGATAGCCGTTAGAACACCAATGGGTACACCAACCACTACCGCACCAAGCGTTGACACAACCGATGCGACAATCATGGTGGCAACACCATAAAGCGCTGGTGGTAGCCAGTGCTGACCAAGTACGATTCCAGAAACACCCGCTTCTTGGAATGCAGGAATACTTTCTTTAACGATGAAGTAAGCAATAACAGCAAGGGAAAGGATGCCGACTACTGCACTGGTTAGGAAAAGTCCGTGGAAGATTCTCTCTTTCCAATCCACTCGTTTTTGGGTTTTTAGGCCGCGAGTGACAGACTGAGTCGCTTCATTGTTCATAAGCTTCTCACTATTTGTTGCGATGGTCATAATTCTGCTTCTATGTTTGTATTACTTCGATAGACGCGCAAAAGGCTCAGCCCTAAAAGGCGGGCTGAGCAACTTAAATATTTTACTGGGTGACTTAGTTTACAGTGATGTAACCTTTCTTAGCAGATAGTGCTTGAGCTTCGTCAGCAACCATCCAGTCTAGGAACTGTTGAGTTTCAGCTGAAGGTGCGCCATCTTTGTAAAGAACAAGGAATGGACGAGCAACTTTGTAAGAACCGTTTTTCACGTTGTCTACTGTTGCTGCAGCGCCGTCAATTTTTAGAGGCTGAACTGTGTTGTCTACTGTACCTAGAGAGATGTAGCCGATAGCGTATGGGTTACTTGCTACAGATACTTTCAGTGCACCGTTACCGTTAGCAACTTGAGCACGTTGAGAGATAGCCGATACTTTCTTACCGCTGATCTTCATTTTTAGTTTCATGATGTCTTCGAATGCACCACGAGTACCTGAAGCCGTATCACGAGTGATAGCAACGATTGGCTTGTTTTCACCGCCAACTTGGCTCCAGTTATTGATTTCGCCTTTGTAGATGCGAGTGATTTGCTCTGACGTTAGCTCTTTAACACTGTTGTTCGGGTTAACAACAACTGCGATACCGTCACGAGCAATAACGAGCTCTTTAAGGTCTGCGGATTTTTCTTCTGGCTTTAGGTCACGAGAAGAGATACCTAGGTCTGCGCTGCCATCCTTCGCTGCACGAATACCTGCTGAAGAACCTGGTGCTTGGATTTCGATAAACACTGGTTCGCCTTTGTTCATGTAAGTTTCTGCAAAAACTTCAACCAGTGGAGAAGCACTATTAGAACCTACTACAGAGATAGTTTCTTTTGCTGAAGCTGATGTCACTGTTAGTGCGCCTAGTAGAGCGATTGCACCGATAACTGTCTTTTTCATCACAATTTCCTTTGATGGCTTGATTGCCTTGTTTCGTTTGAACGCTGACAAGATTAGTGGGCGAATATGACAGTTGTGTTTCAGTTAGTTGAAAGGTCTATGACAAATGAGAATTTTGAAGATGGAGGTTTATGGGAGAAGATCACCCAAATTCAGTGGTTTATCATGAAGAGTTGAGTACAAACCCAAATATAACAGTCAAAAATTGTACTGTCATATTTGTCATAAAGTGGTTTGTTTGGGGAAAGTTTGAGCGCTACACACGATCAAAAAAGGCCTCAATGAGGCCTTTTTGCGGTTATTCGCTATCTTGTTGCTTAGGTTTTTTCTTCGGAATGAATACCGAATCACCCACTGCCACATTTTTGTAGAAGGTTTTATCGCGATTCGCTGGTTTCTTAGGCGCCGCTTTCTTCTGCTGTGCTTTACCTTTAGCAGCTTGTGCTTTCTTCTTAAAGGCCGGTTTCTTAGGACGGAAGCCTTTAAACTTACCTTTCAGGCCCTCTAATACCGAGAAGCTAATATCTTGCTGAAGGAAAGCCTCAACACGTTTGAAGCTATCCCAGTCTTTTGGACCAACCAAAGAGATTGCATCACCTTTGTTACCAGCGCGGCCAGTGCGGCCTACGCGGTGCACATACTCTTCGGTGTGTTTTGGCATATCGAAGTTAATCACGTGAGTCACCGTTGCGATATCCAGACCTCGAGACGCGACATCGGTAGTCACCAGGATCTTAAATACGTGACGTTCAAACTGACTCATGATGGTGTTACGCTGAGTCTGGTTTAGGTTGCCGCTAAGCGCGATAGCCTTGAGCTGCTTTTCATTGAGCCATTTAGTCAAACGATCAGTATCAACACGAGTAGCAGTAAAGATGATCACTTGCTTGTACTCGGCTTCTTCTAGAATGCGCTCTAGAAGTGCTTCTTTATGATCTAAGTGATCACAAAGGTAGAATTTCTGAGTGATGTCTTTATGTTCTTCATTCGATACACCAATCGAGATACGTTTTGGCGCATCAAGCATCTCTGCAGCAATGTCGTTCACTTCAGCGTGATCAAGCGTGGCAGAAAACATCAGCGTTTGACGGCGGCGGTGTTTTGCAGCGTTGTGGATACGGCGAAGCTCTGGAGCAAAACCGAGATCCAACATACGGTCAGCTTCATCAAGAACCAAAGTCTCCAAACCGTCTAAAAACAGTGAACGGTGCTCTAAGTGGTCAGCCAAACGTCCTGGCGTCGCAACAATGAACTTTGGAAAACGACGTAGCGCTTTCACTTGGTCGTTAAAGTTTTCACCACCTAAGATAAGCGTTGCCTCGTAAGACAAACCACCTAGCATAGATTTAAGCTCACCGTATACCTGCTTTGCCAGTTCACGTGTTGGTGCCAGAATCACACCACGTGGATCTTTTGCAGAAAATGCTTTGTTCTTAAGAGATTTATGCAGCATCGGCAATACAAATGCCAAAGTCTTGCCAGAACCCGTTTTTGAAGATGCCAGCAAATCCTTACCAGCAATAGCTACCGGAATAGCTTGCTTCTGGATATCGGTCGCTTTTTTAAAGTCGTAGTGACTTAAGTTCTTCAATAGTCGGTTATCTAGGCCAAGTTCTTTAAATTGCAATGCAAGTTCTCCTCAGACGGTTGCAGGCTAAAAATGAGCGCGCATGATACCCGATAATTCTCCTTGCCACCAGCGAACAATCAGGGTGAAAAACAAGGTGTCTAAACACATTGTAGGAGAAGTCCGAACTGAAACTGCCCATTTATTAAACTAGAAAAAATAAAATCAGCGGTTACAGAGACTTATCATGGGACGTTTCCATCTACGTGACACAAGTCACATTAATCCTGCTGAGGTTAATCTCATATTTAAGACAAAGGAAGATTAACCCCAAAATGGCGTAATTTTTTGGTTTTTCTGACTTTTAAATAATTTGCGTTCTTAAAATTAGGCACTAAACTCAGAAATAGCCTTTATGCGAACATTCACGTTGCAGGGCTGTTCTAAATACTAATCCTGAAGGAGCTTATAATGAAGAAAGTTTTAATTGCAGCTGCAGCATCGTCAGTTTTACTACTTGCAGGTTGTGCGTCTGGTCCAGATGAAGCAACAACAGCAAAAATGGATGACCTAAGCAACCAAGTTAGCCAGCTAAGTGCAGACGTTCAAGCACTTAAGAGTGAAGTACAAGCAGGCAACAAAAACGCAATGGCAGCTCAAGAAGAAGCTGCACGTGCAAACGAGCGTATCGATAACATCGCTCAATCTTACACTAAGTAAGACGCTAGCCAGACAATCAAAAACGCCCACGATATCGTGGGCGTTTTTTATGTCTTCGATTTAATGAGCGACGACATTCGTTCGTCGCTCATTACTCGTTCACTCAAGATCGTCCATTGCAGGCACGACCTCGATAGGCACACCATTTTGAGCCAAAACCGCCGCACGTGCGATTTTGTCGCGAATACCGTACTCCTCGAGCCACCAAGTCAGCTGTTCTGGGATTTCCATCGTCTTTTTAGTGCCATCACTGCGCGTAAGTGGCTCGTGAGCTTCGATAAACACACTGCGGTCTGGCTCTAACGCGATTTTAATCGGCTCATCAATCACTCTCACTTTGGTACCAAGCTTCACCTGATAGAACAGCCAATCAATATCTTTTGGATCCATACGAATACAGCCCGCGCTTACTCGAAGCCCAATACCAAAGTCCTTGTTTGTTCCATGAATCAAATAACTGCCCGTACCATAGGCGAGACGCATCGCGTAATCACCGAGTGGGTTTTCTGGCCCAGCTGGAACAACATCTGGCAGTTCAACGCCCTTGGCGAGATAATCTTTACGAATAGAAGCCGGAGGCGTCCATGTTGGGTTTTCACGCAACTGGCTAATAGTCGTCGTCATTTCTGGCGTGTCTTGTCCAATACGTCCAATCCCCACGGGAAAGATGTGTACTAAGTTCTTGTCTGGTTCAAAGTAATAGAGGCGCAGTTCCGCCAAATTGATCACTATGCCCTCATAATCGACTTCAGGCAAAATGGCTTGGCTTGGAATCGTCAGTACATAACCTTCCGGCGGCAAAAACGGGTCAACGCCTTTATTGGCGGCCATAAGTGACAAAAAGCCCACATCATACTGCTTAGCGATGTCAGACATCGTCTGCCCCGCTTCGACACTGTGGTATTGCAGCGTACCAACCATATTGCTTCCATCTGTCGGAAGGTCAAAAGTTGCAGCACTCAACCACTGCGAAAATCCTAAGCAAGCTGCCAGAAAGGTCTTACGTAACATCAAAATTGATCCTTAGCTTCTTTATATAAAGCTAAGGTTATCTCTCTTTGTGTCTTGTGATCAACTATTGGCTCCGGATAAGCGACATGATGGAAGTCTGGCCACGTCCAAGGTTTGTGAATGAATTTGTTTGGAACATCACGAAGCGCAGGAAGCCAAGTACGAACAAACTCACCTTGGGCGTCAAAACGCTCTCCCTGAGTGATTGGATTAAAGATACGAAAATAAGGTTGCCCATCACACCCCGTCGATGCACACCACTGCCAGCCGCCATTGTTGGCTGCGAAATCCCCATCTATGAGTCGACTCAAAAAGTAGCGCTCACCTCGTCGCCAATCAATATTGAGATCTTTGGTTAAAAAGCTCGCCACTATCATCCTTAACCTATTGTGCATCCAGCCTGTTTGATTGAGCTGCTGCATTGCCGCATCGACTATTGGGTAACCGGTTTTGCCTTGACACCAACGCTCAAACCAAGCGTCCTCCCCCGGCCAGCGCAGCAATGTCTCCCACTCTAAATAGCCTATGCGTTTACATAACTTCGGCTCAAAGTAGACCAGATGCTGATAAAACTCTCGCCAGATTAACTCACTCAACCAAACTTGTGCTCCCTCTGATAAAGGCTCACTGCCAGCATCATAGTAAAGGCGGGCAATACACTGACGCACCGACAGTGCGCCAATCGCCAAATAGGGACTCAACTGACTGGTTCCGTCTATGGCCGGAATGTCGCGTTCACTGTGATAGTGGCCAACCGACTGGTCAGAAAAATGTCTGAGCCTAGTTAGAATATCTTCCGTTGATATAAAATATTCGCCGCTATCCTGCCTTGGGTAGGTGAAACACTCTTCCAAACTAGGGGCCGAAGGCAACTCTATATGACAAGGTACGGAAACAGTAGGTTTGATCACCTCCACTCGTGAAAACTGCAGTTGCCACGCTTTGCGAAATGGGGTGAAAACTTTGAAATAGCCACCTTGTTTATTGAGCACACTCCCGGGAGGCAACATGCATTTATCGTCGAAAAGATGCACTGTGACCCCAAAGCTAATACCAAGCTGTCCAAGTTGCTCTGCACGGCGGCGCTCGTTGAGCTCGTAATCTTTATTAAGATAGATATCGGTCACGTCATGTTGACGACAGAAATCAATCAACCACTGATTTGCAGAATCAAAGTCAGTGGCATAGGCAAACAGCAAAGGCACATTGAGCTCTCGAAGTTCGCTTTCGATCTCTTTTAGACGCCTGAATATCAAATCAGCTTGTATCGGCGCTAAGTCGTGCTGCGCCCACTGCTGTGGAGTGACAATAAAACAACCGACAACAGGCGTTTGACCATCAATTGCAGCATTAAGCGCCGTATTATCGATGGTTCGCAGATCACGGTTAAACAGCACCAACTTCATAGTGTTTTGCTCACTTTGTTATCGAGTAGATGTTCAATCACAGGAGAGAGTGACCAGGCCGGATCGGCTCTATCCCGCTGGAGGCGAATTGCTTCTAGCTGTTTTTCAGATAGGGATTTCTCAGCAAACAGATGTACCAAGTCGAACTCCATCGGTTCCCCCAACAACGCTGACACATCCTCCACACCATCAATAAAGGTAACACTTGCTCCTTGCTCGGACAGTCTGGCATACCATAGCCAAGCAAAAAGATTACCGCTTACGTCCATACTCACGAGCAGCGTTGGCGCAGAACGCTTTCGTTTGCGCTCTAGGTTAGCCATGATGGCAAGTTTTTGAATCATCGCAGTTTTGAAGAGCGACTGCTGAATTGCTTTGGGGCTAAGCTTCAAAAATTCGGTCGCATTTAGCACGGGAATGACAAACTTTCCTTCAACGACATCCAGTGGGTACTCTTTCAACACCGTGTCTATTATGGCATCCACTTTCTTACTGTTCACAGTGCCGAGGGCATCGAGCAGCACCGTAACTTCTTCCAGTTGCTCAGTTTCCATGTCGGCTTGGGTTAGAGTTTTGGAATCAATCAGCGCTTTCACCTTACCTATAGACACGCCTTTGCTCAGCCAGCTCTGTATTGTGTTTATGCGCTCAACATCTTGCGCCGTATATAGGCGATGACCTTTGTCTGAGCGTTGCGGTTGGATCAAGTTATAACGTCGCTGCCAAGCTCGCAGAGTCACTGGCTTGACGCCAGTGATATCCGCTACTTCACGAATCGCGTACAAGGTATTACTACAAACCATATCGTAATCGCATCTCTTCTGGGTGAGGCTGTAAAAACTGCTGGTGTGCCAAGTAGTCGTCTGGATAGGTGTTGAGGTAATGCTTAAGTAGAGTTAAAGGCGCGAGTACAGGTAGCAGCCCATTGCGATAGTCATCAATGACCGTCGCCAGCTCTGCTTTTTCTGATTTATTCAACGAGCGCTTAAAGTAGCCTTGGATGTGCATCAGTACGTTTGTCACGTTCTTGCGGCTGGCGCGATTTTTCAAACCGTCCATGAGTCCAAGACGATATGCCTGATAAAAGTCGTCCGGTTTGTATGTCGATTGGTTTGCCACTAGGCGTCCTAAGCTCTTATAAGACTTAGGGTCATGTGCCATCAGCGTCAGCTTGTAGCGCGAATGAAATGCGACGATTTTCCCCGGCGTCGGCTCGCCGCCCATGGAATCGTAGAAGTCTTTCAAACAATACACTCGAGAGATAAAGTTTTCTTTCAAAATAGGATCATTGAGACGCCCGTCTTCTTCCACTGGCAACCAAGGCATCTTTTTCATCAAGTGCTCGGTGTACAGCCCCACCCCATCGGTGCGAGCATGGCCGCGTGTGTACACTTTAACGCGCTCCATGCCACAGCTAGGCGACTTGGCACACACGATATAACCACACATCTCTGTGTCTTCAAGCTCGGCAACTTTTTGAGTTGTAAAACGCATCATGCCATCGGTGTGGTCTTTCTCTGCATCTTTAGTGTCCACCAGTGCAATGCGCTCTTCATTACTCATCAAACGAATAGTAGGTCTAGGAACAGGTAACCCCATCCCGACTTCCGGGCAGACAGACACAAAATCAAAATAGTCTCTGAGTTCTTTGTTGACGTAAGTGCTCTGCTTGTGACCAGAATCAAATCGCACTTTCTCACCTAACAAACAGGAACTGATACCCACTGTAATTTTCTCGCTCATCGTCTCATCCCTCTTATCTGATATCAGGTCACCCCGGTAAGCTACGAAGCCACACAAGCATTCAACCGCTTCCTGAAGTGATACAAAAATTTGTTTTGTACAATTATATGGTCGTCGTTCTCAAATGGTTCACTCACAGGACGAATATTTTATGATTCGGTTAATCAGCGAAAAAATCGATTGCTCAACCACTTTCAACATATTTGGTTATCATCATGTATTTCTCTGTGCACTACCGACAAATTTGTGACTAAACTCTCATAGAGCCCTTGCAGTGCAGGTTAGAATCCTCATCAACAACGAACATAACGTTCAACATAATTAGTTAAAACTTTAGGAGTGACCCCCATGGCAACCCCTCATATCAACGCAAAACCAGGTGATTTCGCAGAGACAGTCCTAATGCCAGGCGATCCACTTCGCGCACAATACATCGCAGAAACCTTCCTAGAAGACGTCGAGAAAGTGTGTGACGTTCGCAACATGTTTGGCTACACAGGTACCTATAAAGGCAAGCGAGTATCAGTGATGGGTCACGGTATGGGTATCCCGTCTTGCTGTATCTACGTTCACGAACTTATCAAAGATTACGGCGTAAAAAACGTGATTCGCGTAGGTAGCTGTGGTGCGGTACGTGACGACGTAAACCTAATGGATGTTGTGATCGGTATGGGTGCGTCAACAGACTCTAAAGTGAACCGTATTCGATTCAATGACCACGATTTTGCTGCGATTGCTGACTTCGGTCTTCTAGAAGAAGCGGTGAAGCAAGCACGCATTAAAGAAGTACCGGTTAAAGTAGGTAATATCTTCTCGGCAGACCTGTTTTACACTCCAGAAGCAGATATCTTCGACAAAATGAAGCACCTTGGCATTCTAGGTGTCGATATGGAAGCGGCGGGCATCTACGGTGTTGCTGCAGACCTTGGCGCGAAAGCTCTAACGGTACTGACTGTATCTGACCACATCATCCGTGGTGAGAAACTAAGCTCAGAAGATCGTCAAAAATCATTTAACGACATGATGGTTGTCGCACTAGAAACTGCCATCAACCTATAAAGAATCAAGCCAGCTCTATGCCTGAAGTGAGCTGGCTTTTTTCTAACTCATATATGCAACATCATCGAGCCGCCATATAAGAATAATGGCTTGATGTCACCAAACCATAGGGGGTGAACGTGTCAGAAGGCAAACTGCCGATGGCCGCGGACGGGTTACAGCTCAATTTTTGTAAAACATTGGCGTGTGACAATTTTGGACAAAGTGATGCAAACCTCTATATCCTGCAGCACCGTAACCCCAAACGGCCAGCGATGGTATGCCGCGAGTGTGGCGCGTTTCCCCCCCTACTTAACAATCGAGAAGTGCTCAATGAACTGACTCGATTGAAACAGCATCATCACGAAGGGCTCCCTTCGTGTAAAGATCCGCAATGCGAACACTTTGGTCTGTCGGTACACACCCACAAAGAACTTTACCACTCTTTCGGATTCAGTGGCGATCGCCAACGCTATCGCTGTAAATCTTGCCAAGGTACCTTTGTCGATAAATGGTCTGGTAGTAATAAGAAACTTGGCTTCCAAGAATCGTTACTTGGGCTTTTATTTACCGGATACTCAGTACGCGAGATCTGTCGAAAGCTGAAAATCAATCCGAAGACCTTCTATGATCATATCGATCAAATTGCCAGTCGCTGCCGTCGCAAGCTAGCGGATATTGATGGCCGTTGGATAAAACATACCGACAGTTTCCATCTAGCATCACATTACCGACCATTACAGCCACTCAGTCATAATGGGGTATTTTGGTTTGCGACTTGTGATGCCGAATCTGGCTATGTGCTTTGCCAGCATACCAACTACAGCGCCACTGATGCACAAAGCCCTGTAGAGGATCATGATGCCTACGCTGCTGGTTGTCAGGTTCTACCAAAAAGCTACAGCGCAGAGACCAATCATGAAATCAATACGACTGCGACCGATTTGAAAGGGCAGATTGATATTACTTACCAAAACATCCTCGCTCGCAGCAACGTAGAAGATCCACTCGGCAACTACGCTCAATTCCATTACCCAGCGGTAGGGTCTTTAATAAGAGCGCCGTATACCTCTTATGCCCACTACCTATCCATTCTAGAAGCGCTTAGCAGTAAGTCCGATGAAAACGGTAAGCGTGTCACCGTGTATATGCCGCAAGATCCGGTGCTTCGCTCCGCTGCACTGAGTGTCTTTCTTGGCGAGATCCAGAGTGGCAATGTGGAGTTAATGTATGTTGAGCAAGACGAAAAGTGGCAAGACACACAATCATCAGAACTGATTGATGTGGTGTTGATGGGGTGGTGGCGCGACCGTTGGGCAGTTACCCATCAACCATCAGGAGCCAGTAAAGGCGTCTGTTATCTGGCGGGGAATAACCCGAATGTTTCCTACTGGTTGCAAACGGCATCGACCAAGCAAGTCACCTTTTATCAAGACCGTTTCCACTTGCTGTTCGAAAGTTTTGTCAATGAACCAAGACGAAAGCTCAGACCGGCGGGCATTCATCCATTACTGGATATTTTCCGTGCTTGGCACAACTTATGTTATCAAGACAAACAGGGACAAACGGCCGCCCAGCGTCTGGGCGTGACCGATGCACCTATGACCTTACGCTGTTTGCTTGAGTAGGCAAAACATTGTCACAAAAAGAACAATGAGATGCCGAGCAGTGCACACAGGGTGCCAATAACACTGCGACGTGAAATGGGCTCTCCACGAACGGCGTAAATAATAAGAATGAATAAGGGGCTGGTCGCAATTAAAGTTTGCGCAATCGCCGGGTTAGCATGCTTAAGCGCGACCTGTTGCAACCAAAGGGCAAGAAACGTACCCACAAAAATCGCTGCCAGTAACCAGCACCAGTTTGCCTGACTCATGCCTTTACTCTGCTCAACCATCTGTTGAAACGGTTTTTTCTCCACAAAACCAATCAACAGTGCCACCGCTGCGACACCGATAGTGAGACGAATCAAAGCCCCTAATAGCGGCGGTAAGTCTCCTTGCACCAACGCAAAATGGGAAATCACAACACCACTTGCCTGACACACGCTGGCAAGCAATCCAAATCCAATACCTGACACACTCGCTTTTTGATTATGCTCATCGGCAGGTTGAAACACGACGGCGGTCACCGCAATGGTTGTGATAATAACCCCTAACCAACTCTGAAACCCCAGCGCCGTGCCAAGCGCCACCAACGCCAATACTCCTGAAAGAGGCGGAGCTAGCGATTCCAATAACAAGGTTTTGCTCGCGCCGATACGTTTGAGCGACGCAAAATACGCACTATCACCAATAGCGATGCCTATGATGCCTGACACGCCTAGTATCCACACATAGCTCGCCTCTAATTGCACATCTGGCATCGGTACGAACGGCATCACCAACAGCATCATCACCGATGCCAAAATACCCTTAATGATATTTAGCTGCATCGCAGAAAAATGATGACTGAATTGACTGTATATCCATGTGGCGATTGCCCACACAATCGCTGCCCCAATCGCGGCAAACTCACCAAGAAATTCCACTAAACCCTCGAATATTTATCAGTTTGCTATTGCATAATACATAATTACAACAAATACTTAACCAGCGTCAATCAACTACGCGATTCAATACTCTCGATCAAGGATGCATTATGTTTTTGGATTATTTTGCTTTAGGGCTACTGGTTTTTGTTGCCCTGGTTCTGTTTTACGGAATCATCGTCATTCACGACATTCCTTACGAAATCGCCAAAGAGCGTGACCATCCACATCAGGATGCCATACATGTTGCTGGATGGGTAAGCTTATTTACTTTACACGCAATATGGCCATTTTTATGGATCTGGGCGACGCTGTGGCGCAATGAACGCGGCTGGGGTTTCCATAAATTGGAAGAAGAGCAACACGATCTACACCACCGCCTAGAAAAGCTCATTGACCAAGTTGGTGCACTAGAGCAAGAAGTTGGCTACCTCAAGGGGAAGCAAACTCAACAAAAAGCAAATGCTAGTCAAGAGCAGGCAGAGGAGAAGTAACCTATGGATTTGTTATTGGTATTAACCTATGCCGCGCTTTGTATTGCCATTTTTAAGATTTTTAAGATCCCACTCAACAAGTGGACCGTCCCAACCGCGGTACTCGGCGGTGTGGTGCTGGTTGGCACCCTCATCTTACTCATGAACTACAACCATCCATTTAGCCAGATAGGTGGTCAGTTCTATACCACCACGCCAATTGTCTCTAGCGTACGAGGCAAGGTCGTGTCGGTTGACGTCGAGGCCAATCAAAAGCTGAATAAAGGTGACGTACTATTTCGCATCGATCCTATTCCGTTTGAGGCCGAAGTCATTCGCGCCAAAGCAGCCTTGGCGGATGCCGAGCAGGATGTATTGCAATTAGAGAGTGTTTACAAAGCCGCACAATCTGACACTATCAAGGCACTTGCAGAGCGAGACAAGGCGGAGCGAGAGTACAATCGATACCAGCAAGGCTTTAAAAAAGGTGCCTTCACTGCGCAACAAGTGGATACGCGCTTACAAACCTTTAAAGCCAACCAAGCCGCACTGGAGGCTGCACAAGCGCAAGAGGAAAGCGCCCGCCTTGCTTTTGAGTCACAAATTTTTGGTGAAAACACCATGGTTGCGCAGCTTAAAGCTCAATTGATTCAAGCTGAGTTTAACTTGCGAGAAACCGTCGTACTGGCGCCAACTGATGGCTACGTCACTCAGCTTGCCCTAAGACCTGGCATGATGGCCGTGCCGTTACCATTGGCACCGCTTATGACCTTTGTTCATACCGAACAAGATTTCTATGTGGGTGCCTTTAGACAGAACTCCTTACAGCGTCTCAAAGCCGGATTTGAGGCCGAATTTCTGTTTAGAGCGTTACCCGGTAAAGTCTTTAAAGGCAAAGTTGTTGAAGTGTTACCCACTATTCCTGAAGGCCAAATCCAAGCCAGCGGCACACTACGAACAACACGAACTCTAAACACCACTGGCCGAGCCATGGTTAAATTAGTGATTGACGATGATATGAGTGAATACGTCCTTCCTACGGGCTCCAATGTGGAGATTGCAGTGTACTCTGACAGCTTCACCCATGTATCGATCATGCGTAAAGTCTTAATCCGCATGAAGAGCTGGCAAAACTACCTTTATCTTGACCACTAAACAGTGAAAACAAAAAAAGCGGCAGCCATATTGGCTGCCGCTTTTTTACAGGTATCCTGTCATAAATTCTGTTTGATCATCGTCGTGATTTTGTCATCCGTTGGTGATGTACCCGTCGAAAACACACCGACAACGTTGCCATCCCGTCCGACTAAATATTTATAGAAGTTCCATTTTGGGGTCACGCCACTTTGCTTGGCAATCTCTGAGAAGACGGGATTCATATCCGATCCTTTCACCGAGCTACGCGCCATCATCGGAAAGGTCACACCATAATCTAAATAGCACACTTTGGCCGTATTCTCTTCGCTGCCTCTGTCCTGATTGAAGTCGTTGGAAGGAAAACCTACTACACTGAAACCTTGGTCTTTGAATTGATTATGAAGGGTTTCGAGCTGCTCGAACTGCCCCGTAAAACCACATTGGCTTGCGGTATTCACGACCAGCAAAACTTTGCCCTGATATTCATCACAGAGGCTGACGGAATCGGTCGAATTGAGCTTACGCTGAGTGGAGTCAAGTAGAGCTGGACAGTTGCTAGCAAGTGCCTCTTTAGCAAAAAGCCCAAACAACAATCCGAGTATCAGTGCTTTAAAAACCATGCTCATTGCCACCTCCTTATCGCGAACTTTTCTTACGGGTAAAGTTAAGAATAGTTCATAGAAAGAAAGCCAGCTATTGCGATTGCTGCTATTTCCAGCCAACAAATAAGCAAACAGCCACACTATTGTGGCTGTTTGAATAGGAAAGAAGATCGCTATTAGGCCAGAGTCGCTTTGAACTGCTCTAAAATATCGCGCTGTTTCTCAGTCAGGTTAGTCGGTGTTTCCACTTGAATTTTAACCAACAAGTCTCCTGTCTCTCCTTTACGGCTCGTCACCCCTTTTCCGGTCATTTTAAACTTACGACCAGATTGAGTGCCCGCTGGAATTTTTAGTTTGAAGCGGCTATCTAGCACATTCACTTCGGCTTCACCGCCTAAAGCCGCAGTCACCATAGACACTTTAGTCAGGCAGATAAGATCATTGCCATCACGCTCCAAGTAAGCGTGCGAGCGAGTAGCGATAGTGAGTAACAAGTCACCCGCTGGACCACCATGAACACCTGGGCCACCTTTGCCAGAAAAGCGGATCTTCTCACCGTCTTTAATTCCGGCTGGAATCTTTACGTTGATCTTTTTGCTTTCACCATTTATCGGCAGTTCAACCACCTTTTCGGCACCTTGAATCGCATCAACAAAATCAACCGTCAATGTGTATTCTTGATCCTGTCCCTTTTCGGCTCTCGGGCGTCCACGTCCACCACGTGCTTGAGAGAAAATGTCTTCAAAACCACCAAAGCCGCCGCCAAAGCCACCACCGCCGAAGCCGCCTCCACGCTGCCTAAATGCATCACCGAAGATATCATCAAAACCGCCACCGCCATGGCCACCGTGACCGCCAAAACCACCACCTTCAAACGCAGCATGTCCAAACTGGTCATACTGACGACGTTTACTGCTATCGGTTAACACCTCATAAGCTTCTTTCACTTCTTTAAAGCTTGCTTCTGCTGCGGTATCTCCGGGATTTTTATCAGGATGGTACTTCATCGCTAGGCGCTTATAGGCCTTTTTGATGTCCTTTTCTGAGGCTCCTTTCGAGACACCTAGCACGCTGTAATAATCTCTTTTCGACATGCTAAAACCTCACTCACTCTCTAACTCAAACATAAAAAGGGCGCACGAGTTGTCGCTACGCCCTGAATCTCGATAAGTTTATGTATTTATGCCCATAACTCAACTTTTTCTTCGATCACCACAAACCTTCGAACTGATGTTTACTTTGATGCTGGTGATTCTCACCCAACAATAAACCAGGATGCATAGCCATGCATAAGCCTCTATGATGCGCTGCGTAACAGTGTTTGAAGTGAAGTCGCATTGACGTTCGGCTTGTCACCGCGATGTCACATAGTTTGTATAGTTTTGCTAGTAAGTTTGTTCAATGTTACACAGCTCTGACGTTTGAATTTGCCCACTTTATCCAATTGGCTTATCGCTCAATTACATCTGATTACCCATGGAATGTGATTGAGCATCAAGATTGCCTCAATTTGATAAAACTTTAGATTTTATGGGCTAGATTGCATAGTCAAGTTCTGTTCTGATAGTAGAAATTTTATGACGTCTTTGAGTGTATTGGTCTTACAAAGCTTATCCATAGAAGGTTAGCAACACATCACACTCCCCCAAAAACGTCTTTTGAGCTTGTTATATAAGGAGTTATACAATGCCGAAGGAAAACCAATATTCCCACATTTCTAGTAACGCGCGTTTGCGTAATACAACTGCGATGATTCTCGCAGGTGGGAAAGGCACCAGACTAAAAGAGCTTACCTCAAATATCGCAAAACCTGCGGTATCCTTTGGTGGTAAGTTCAAAATCATCGACTTTACGCTCTCCAACTGCATCAACTCCGGCATTCGTCGAGTTGGCGTACTTACCCAATATATGGCGCACGATCTGATCAGCCATATCCAATCTGGCTGGCAGTCGTCCTACTCTGCTTTAGGTGAAGGGGTTTATATCATTCCCGCTCAGCAGCGGGTTGGTGAGAACTGGTATCGAGGCACTGCGGATGCCCTATATCAAAACCTCGATCTTATTAAGCGCGTCGACCACACCGAGCGCGTGTTGATTTTGGGTGGCGACCACATATACAAAATGGACTACTCGCGCATGATCAACTTCCATGTTGAAAGTGGCGCCGATGTGACCGTTGCTTGTATTCAAAAACCGATTGAGGAAGCCTCTGAGTTCGGCGTAATGGGTCTCAATGAAGATGGTGACATCATCAACTTTGTAGAAAAGCCTGCCAACCCAACTCCAATGCCGAACAATAAGGATAAGGCGCTCATCTCAATGGGTATCTATATCTTTAATGTAGACGTGTTAGATGCCGAACTGAGACAAGCGTTAGATGATCCAAACTATAAACACGACTTTGGACACAACATCATCCCTAGCCTTATTGGTCGCAAGAAGATCAAAGGCTACGTGTTCACCGAGCGCGGGCACCCTGGAGCGAACGGATATTGGCGTGATGTCGGTCATGTAGACGAGTACTACGCGGCGACAATGGACTTGTTGGCACCAACACCAGAGCTTGATCTTTACGATACCAGCTGGCCTATCATGACCAACCAAGTTCAACGACCTGGGGTGAAGTTCTTATTTAATGACCCACAACGCCGTGGTTTCGCTGTGGATTCAGTCCTTTGCGCAGGCGCTATCATTTCTGGTGGCCAGGTTGAACATAGCCTAGTTTCCTCTGATGTTCGCGTCGAAGACTTTGCGGAAGTGAAGGACAGCGTCCTATTACCGCGCGCTGTTGTTGGCAGTAGCTGTAAACTAAAGAAAGTGATTGTTGCAGAAGGGTGTGTCGTCCCCGATGGCACTGTGATCGGCTATGATCTCGCAGAAGACCAAAGGCGTTACACCGTCACTGAGAATGGTGTAGTGTTAGTTTGCGCTGAGATGTTTGAAACAAGCAATACCACTTCACACCAAGAAAACGCTGAAGCAATTGTTTCTTAAAAAGCAATAGTTTCGTAAAACACTGGCCTGAATGACTTATACATTCAGCGGCTAAGTTAGCGACTGAGAAGTCAAATTAAACTGTTTAAAAAGCAAGTGCCTGTATTGGTACTTGCTTTTTTATTTCACTACTCAACAAGCATTCTTGTAGAGCTTTAGCGCATCATAAAACGCCGCCATGGTGGTGTTGTGAGCTTCAAACAACTCATCGGCATTGACGCGCCCATGAACCGCAGTCAGATACTGCTCGGCAATCGCATCGGTTTTCGCCCGATGTATCTCTATCAACTTTTTACCCGGCGGGGTGACAGCAAGTATCTTTTTGATGCGACCACTCTGTTTGATCTTGGTGGCTGTCAGAAGTTCCGCAGACTCTAATTCACGTACCGCTTTGTTCACTTTCGAGGTATCAGCAAGAAAAGCTTGGCTTATCATATATTGAGTGCATTCCGTCGAATCTTGCTCTGAACATTTGTCGACATATTGAAGGACAAAAAAATTGAACAGCGACAGTTTAGTGTTGGTCGATTCCGACAGGATCTTCTTGAGGTGTTCCGTCACCAAATAACAAATGTATCCATCACTGGGTAGCGGATTCATAACATGCCTGCTCCACAGAATTGAATGATGTACTCAATATAACAGCCAGCAAACGTCAATATAAACAATAATATTTTGTTACACCAATAGTGTGAAATAGCCATGTTTTTGACACTTTTGGACACTATACCGCTACAAATGACTGAATTTTTCAGTTATAGCAAAATATAGCCAGTTGGTCATAATAAACAGGCCGCATCGATAGCATGACTTGGTTATGACCGTCACAGTCTATTCAAGTGTTCTCTCTTTTGGTGCGATTAACCCTTTGAAGGAGAGATTCCTCTTCGGATTGTATTACGGAATTTAATTTATTGAATAACGTTTGGCGGGCAATGATGCCCGCTTTTTTTATTTGGACTAGGTGATCCAAGCAAGCCACTTCAGTTCAGAGACCGCCGAAACATAACCGGTACGTTCAGCACATGAGAGAGCATAGGCATAAGTTATAATTTAAGCTTTACTCAATAATATTGAAGACTTGCAGCAATCCAGCTACGATTTTGAATCAACACGATGGCGTGTTTTGCAACAATATCATGGAGAGCAAAAGCATGACGACTCAATATATCCCGCCGCAAGTTTGGACCCACGATGCCGAAAGTGGTGGTCAGTGGGCCAGTATCAATCGACCAGATTCAGGCGCAAGACACGATCAGGCCCTCCCGTCTGGCCAACACGATCTTCAACTTTATTCACTTGCAACGCCAAACGGGCAAAAAGTAACCATCATGCTCGAAGAGCTGCTAGCTCTGGGCAAGACAAGCGCTGAATACGATGCTTACACCATCAAAATCGGTGACGGCGACCAGTTTGGGTCAGAATTTGTCGCCATTAACCCCAACTCGAAAATCCCCGCTTTACTTGACCGCTCTGGCAGTGAGCCTGTCCGTGTCTTTGAATCGGGTAATATTCTGCTTTATCTGGCTGAAAAGTTTGACGCTTTATTGCCTAAGAAGGCTGAGAAGCGCGTAGAAGCGATGAACTGGCTGTTCTGGCTGCAAGGTTCTGCTCCTTATTTGGGAGGAGGATTCGGTCACTTCTATGCTTATGCACCAGAAAAGTTCGAATACCCAATCAACCGCTTCACAATGGAAACAAAGCGCCAGCTGCACCTCCTAGACGCTCGATTGGCTGACAATCAATTCCTTGCGGGTGATGAATACACTATTGCAGATATCGCCACCTGGCCATGGTATGGAAATCTGGTTATCAACAACCAGTACGAGGCCGCTGAATTTCTAGATGTTGAAAGCTACCCTAATCTGATCCGCTGGGCCAAAGAGATCGCGCAGCGCCCAGCCGTGCAACGCGGGCGCATTGTAAACCGAGTATGGGGAGAGGAATGGGAGACTTTAGCCGAACGCCACAGTGCCGAGGATATTGATGAAGTTCTCGCAAAACAGCCCAAATAAAGTAATACTGGCATTGCAACAAAGTGCACAAGAGAGCTCGACCTAAAGCAAAGCGCCTTAGGTTATGTGATAAGCTCCGCAAAAATTGTGGTGTTGCCTATTCGCACACCGCAATTTATTACAAGGAGTGATACAAGGAACGTTGATTTAAATGTCTAAAGAAGAATTCTGTCACCTGGCAAGCTTTGAGGCATTCGATGGAATGGATGTCATCAATGCACAGTTTGTCGATACCACGTTTGGCAAACACGCACATGGAGAGTTTGTGATTACACTTGTTGACGCAGGTGTTCAGCAATTCTTTCACAAAGGTGCCACTCACAATGCTATCTCCGGTGATATTTGCATCATTAGCCCAGACGAGATCCATACTGGCAGCAAAGGTTGTGAACAAGGGTGGCGATATCGGGGTATCTATCCAAGTGAGCAACAAGTTCGCGATATCTATAAAGAGATGTATTCGAAGGACGGACTGCCAACTTTTCGTGATAGCATCATCTCTGATGACAGGCTCAAAAGACAAATGCATTTGCTACTCTCAACCATTCATAGTGGCGGTGAACAGCTCGAAATAGAGAGTCATTTGGAACTGCTGTTAGTGAAAATGATCTTACAATACGGTTCATCTCGACTAACTAATAGTGACGGGGTAGATGCCAAATCCAATATCATCACCGCCCGGGATTATCTTGCCGATAACTGCACCAAGAAAGTCGCGCTTGACCAATTGGCGCAACTAACTGGCGTAAGCAAATATCACTTAATTCATGAATTTAAGCGCCACTTAGGCGTCACGCCTCATCAATTCCAAGTTCAACAAAGAATCTGCTATTCCAAATCCCTGTTAAAAGCGGGCGACAAACCTGTCGATGTGGCCACAGCGTGTGGATTCCATGATCAGAGTCACTTCCATAAAACCTTCGTTAGCGCTATGGGGATCAACCCAACGACCTACCAACAACAATTTTTTACACGATAACCTCGCTCAAATCGTATTAAATTGACAAACAATAATACCAACAGAATTCCCCTAATAGTTAATTTCACTATGGACAGTCAATTAGCCTTCATTACGATTTGTATAGCCTCAGCCGCATCCCCAGGGCCGGGGATGCTGGCGGTATTGAGTAACAGCTTGAACCAGAATATGCAGCGGACGATTCCGGTCATCCTCGGCATTTCTACGGGGCTTCTGCTCGCTTCAATACTCTCTAACTCTTGGTTGCTGACCTTAGTTCACACTAATGCCCTCGCCTACCAAGTCATGACGGGATTATGCAGCAGTTACATTATCTATTTAGGTTGTCGAGCGCTTTACTACTCGAGGAGCCAAGCGATGATTGAAGCGCGTTCCTATGGGTACAAAAGTGGTGTGTTGATCTCGTTGCTGAATCCGAAAACGATCGTCTTTTTCGGTGCACTATTCCCACTGTTCGTGAAAAGTGAGCAGTATTTTGCATTGCAGGCCGCGCTACTGACGCTTGAATTGGTGGTGATTACCCTGTCTATCCATCTGTTGCTGTCTCTTGCAACAGAAAAGGTCGCACGGTTCTTGAAACGATATGTCGTGACTATTAATCGACTTACAGGGTTATTGTTTATTGCTCTGGGATTAAGTGGATTACTGCTTCAGGCATAAAAAACGGCCACTATGCTAGTGGCCGTTTTTTATCGATTTGATATACGTTTAAAGCACCGTAATGATGTCTTCTTGAGCCAAGCGTGATTTCGGTAAGCCGTAGTTATAATCTTCACCTTCTTTGTGGTAGCCAAGCGCTAGCGCGAAATCACACACGTAACCACCGAGTTCGTCTTCAAATATCTCACCAATCATCTCTGGATCCACACCTTCCATTGGAGTAGACGCAATGCCCATACGCGCAAGCGTGTGCAGTACATTACCCAGTGCAATGTAGGTTTGAGCCTTAGTCCACTGACCGTTGAAACCTTGGTCGTCGGTATTTAGCTCTGCAAATCCAAACGCGCCATTTAGCATTTGATCGTATTTGTCCGCTGGCAAGTGACCAGATGTGACCTCAGCGTCAACAACTCTACGGTAATCATCCTTGGTAAAGTGAGGGTTGTGAGCGAACAAAATCGTGTGTGATGCCTCTTTAGCGTGCGGTTGATTAAACTGATGCATATTGGCAAACGTATCGTGGAAGCGCTGTTTCGCTTCATCACTTTCGATCACAATAAACTTCCACGGCTGAGAGTTGATAGAGGACGCAGATAAGCGGATCGCTTCTTT
Organism: Vibrio sp. 10N; assembly: GCF_036245475.1. Taxonomy (NCBI): domain Bacteria; kingdom Pseudomonadati; phylum Pseudomonadota; class Gammaproteobacteria; order Vibrionales; family Vibrionaceae; genus Vibrio; species Vibrio sp. 10N. Next base: position 1,198,786 of record NZ_BTPM01000002.1, read on the forward strand.
GATGACCATCATATCCTCAGCAGAAATGCGCTTAGTCGCGTCGTATTTTTTTGCTGTATAACGGGTATTTAGATCTTTGATAATTTGATGAGTCACTGTGCACTCTCCACTCTATGTTCACTTATAACTTGGGGCATCCGAAATTCGATTTTTAATCGTCGTCGCTGTCTCACCCAGTGCCACTATTGGCTGATGGCGCTAGATTAAAGTGAAAGCGTCGCGAGAAAAATAGAAAAATGATCCAGACATTATGGACAATAATACCCATAATCTGCCTATCTCATTTGTTTCACTTCGATTTCGGCGAATTTATCGCCGAACCGCGATCTCATCGACAAAAAAAACCGCCATGAACCGCTATGCTTTTAGTAGGTTTCGCAGCAAGAGAGCGTGGTTATGAAATACAAACATATCCTTGTCGCACTAGAACTTTCCTTTGAAAGTAAGGTGCTTATTGATAGGGCCGTTTTTCTAGCAAAACTGTTGGACGCTGACGTATCCTTCATTCATATCGATGGTAGTCATGGTGAAATTTATCATGAGCTGGTCGACTTAGTCGCCGATCCCGAGCAGAGGCCGTTGACCTTAGAGTCCATGGATCAACTTGATGAGTTCGCCGAATATGCACAATGCACATTGAAGCATTTTATGGTTGGAACCGGGGATCTGGGTGATAAAGTGAAAATCGCCATCGCCGAGAACGACTTTGATCTTCTCATCTGTGGCCATCACCACGATTTTTGGAGCAAATTGGTGTCAGCGTCTCGCCAAGTCATCAACAGTTCACCTGTAGATGTGCTTGTTGTACCACTCGAAGATTAACGGCATAACGTTAAGCCAGCCCAAATATCTCTATGTTTGGGCTCAACCTATCTTTAGCCAACATCGATTGGCCAAATATCATCACCTTTTAGGCCATGCGTACAAGTCGCTACTTATTTAGATTAAGCGAAATTCGCACAAAACTGTCGTCTTCATATTGAATTTGATAGGCGAAGACTTCGTTAGCGTATATCGCACCAAGAAATAGATGCTTCTCTCGCACCGTACCACGAAATAAGATCGAAACATCCGCTATCAGCTGATTCTTACTGCCAAAGTGCGCGTTAAGATCGCCAGATAATACGCACAGCAAGCAGCCATTTTCATCATGGCCCAGATCGACTTGTTCTGGCGTAGACAGTAACGCGGTGGTACCCAGCTTCTTTTCCAATT